>NZ_OZ034708.1:0-1214654 GCF_964026905.1 Wolbachia endosymbiont (group B) of Ennomos erosarius | reverse complement strand
TTTATTTTATCTGTTCTTCTGTATATTAGAGTATAGTAGTAATAATAGTCCTATCAACAACTTGTTACTAACTTAAAATTCGGTAAAAATTGGTGTTGTTCAATTTGTGGATAAATATGTTAACAACTTCTGTATGCTATTGATTTTCTGTTATGATTTATGTGTATAAGTAAGATGTTCAGAGTGTTAGTAATTTTCTTTTATGGAAAAAATTTTACCATCATGCATTGTTACATAACTATGTATATGTTGTTGAAAAAGTTGTTGATCAATTGTTGGTATTTTATATCAACAAATAATTCACAAATTAATTTGACATTATTCACATGCTTATTAAACATTTAATAACAGTTTTCTTGATAAATCTAATCTGAAAACGTTTTTGCCATTACAGAGAATAAATTGAGTAAAAAAAGAACCTTAGTAGAAAAAATAGCATATAGAATTTTTCTCTTCCTTTTCAAAAAAGCTTCTGTGTTGAAAAAGTGTGCGACTGAGGCATTAATGAAAGATCTGCCAGACCTTAATATATTTAATGGTCTATTAAAATTCCGCGATTGTGGTATAATGGATATAATGACTCCACGTACAGAGATATGCGCAGTAGACATTGAATCAAGCGAGCGTGAAATAATAAAGAAGATAAAAAACACTTGCCACACTAAAATACCAATTTATAGAAATAACTTTGATAACGTAATAGGCTTTTTTTATGTAAAAGATGTTATTTTTAATAGGGATAAAAATTTTAATCTGAGAAATATTATACAAAGCGTAATATTTGTTCCGCCCTCGATGAAGACAACTAATCTTTTTGTTAGGATGAACTCTTCTAAATCATGCTTAGCTATCGTATTGGATGAATATGGTGGAACTGATGGTTTAATTTCAATGACCGATCTTATAAAGGAGCTAATACCAAACATTGATAGTGAAAACGAAGTAAATTCAGAATATACCATTACTGAATTGTCTCAAAATAAGTTTGAAGTGTCAGCAAGGGCTCTTATAAAAGATATAGAAGAGGATCTAAAAATAGAATTACGTGACCCTGAAGAAGACTATGTTACACTTGGTGGTTTGATTCTTTCGATTGCTGGTAAAGTGCCTTCTGTAGATGAAGTCATTAAATATAAAAATGGTATGAAGTTTATCATCAAAGATGCAAATGAGCGCTACATTAATAAAATAGTACTAGACTTAAGTAATTACGAAAATTAGATTTGGTACCCCTTGTCGGAGAATGTCTTGCCTTGAAACGAAGAAAAAGTTGTAATAACCAAATATGCAACTCAAGTTATAGTTAAACCTATCTCCAGCAAATTATTTTCGCAAGTACAATGCATTTCAGTGTTATAGTACTCTAATAATAAAGAGGTCATATAGATATTAATATCTTTTGTATTTAAATTAGTGTCATTTTTTTTGATTAATTTGTCTATTAATGATTTGCTTATTGGTTTGTGTTCATTTAGAATTTTTATAGTTAATAGCATTTTATCTTCTGTTTGACTCAGTAAAACAGACACTAGTTCAACTTCCGCCACTGCACTGGCTATAGTTAGCACCATATTAGAAATTATCTTATTTATCTTTTCAATTAAATCTTCCTTATTTTTTGCAGAGTATGCGTCTATTTTCCACGTAAGCTTTACTTTTTTTTTAATAAATAATTTTCGATATTAGATTTGGTCTGATCAAAGCTATAATTATCCATTGAAGAAGAATATGCCTGCTTCATAACTTTATATTTATATATTAAATCATCGGAGCTTTCTTTAAGCAACGACAACGCTTCCTTCTGCGCATCAGCATCGTTCTTATCTATTACTTCAAGCTCTTCCAAGCCAAACATTATTCCATTCATAGAGTTAGCAAAGTCATGAAGCAGCTGTCCTGATAGCAGTTCCGTTATTAACAGTATGTTTTTGGTATTTTTGTTCATTGGATAATTATAAATGATTTAAGTTACCCTATATTGGTAAGCATATAATAGTCAATTAAGAGAAAGTTTCGTTGCACTTTTTATATCAAGGCATTAATATAGTATTAACAATTTTAAAATTTATAGAAGGATTATGAATACTTATGTCAGATCAGGAATAGATCTTGAACTATATAATAAGTTAATAAAAGAAGTCAAGCCTATTGCTCAAGAAACTACTAGAGAAGAAGTAATCAGCGAAATAGGTTCATTTTCTGCGTTGTTTGATTTTGCTGCACTAAGTAAGAAATATGACCATCCAGTACTCGTTTCCTCAACTGATGGAGTAGGTACGAAACTGTTGATAGCTCAAGAAGTGAATAGGCATGATACTATAGGTATAGATTTAGTTGCAATGTGTGTAAATGACTTACTTGCACAAGGAGCAACGCCTTTATTTTTCCTTGATTACTTTGCAACAGGCGTTTTGAGCAAAGACGTTTTATTATCTGTGGTCCAGGGCATTGCAAAGGGGTGCAAGCAAGCTAAAATAGCATTGGTTGGTGGAGAAACTGCAGAAATGCCTGGAATGTATGGTAATAATCACTATGACCTTGCAGGGTTTGTGGTTGGTGTAGTTGATCGAAAGCAAATTCTTCCAAACTGTAGCATGATGAAAGCAGGTGATTATATAGTTGGCTTAGAGTCAAGTGGAATTCACTCAAATGGGTTTTCTTTGGTGCGCCATATTTTCAAAAGCTTAGGTATAAATTATAACGATACATCTCTATGGAATAATAAATCTTGGAGTGAAATACTACTTGAACCAACAAAAATATATGTTGATTCTTTGTTGCCTATTATACCAAAGGTAAAAGGCATTGCACATATAACAGGTGGTGGCTTGATAGATAATATTCCGCGGATTCTTCCAAAAAACTTATTTGCAAACATAGACATTAATTCCTGGAAATGGCCAGATATATTTTTATGGCTAACAAAGGAGGGTAAAATAGAGAAGAAAGAAATGCTAAAAACATTTAATTGTGGTATTGGCATGGTATTGATCGTAGGTCCTGAGAATATGCAAAACGTGAAAAATCATTTCCAAAAACGTGGAGAAAAAATTGAAATTATTGGAAAACTTGATGAGGCATGTAACCCTCCACTTGATAGAGTAGTATTTAGTTAATCTAACTTTACTGACAGTCTTTTTGCAACTTCTAGGTACGCTTCCTTTAAATCTTCTAAATTCAAACGAAAGACGTCTTTATCTAGCTTTTTATAAGTATTTTTATCCCATAACCTGCAGTTATCAGGGCTGATTTCATCGGCTAAAATGATTTTAGTACTGTCATTTATTAATCTGCCAAATTCTAACTTGAGATCAACTAAATATATACTTGCATTTGAAAATAGGTGGACTAAGATTTCGTTGATTTTTAAAGTTGTAGTTTTAACTTCATCCATTTCTTTGCTAGATAGCCAATCAAAATACAGTATGTGATTTTCATTCACCATTGGGTCGGCTAGGTCATCATTTTTGTAAAAAAACTCGATTATAGGAGATGTAAGTGCCTCACCTTCTTTGATATTAAAACGTTTGCAAAAGCTGCCAGCTGCAACATTTCTAACTACCACCTCAAGAGGTATTATCTTGAGCTTTTTGACTAGCTGTTCTCTTTCGTTTAGAGTTTTTATAAAGTGCGTGCTAGTTCCTGCTTTCTCAAGTTTTTCCATGATAAAAGCACTAACATGATTATTAATTATTCCTTTGCCCTCAATAATTTCATATTTTTCCTTATTGAATGCTGTAACATCATCTTTAAAGTGCTGTATAACAGTTAATGGGTCTTCAGTTTCAATAATGGCTTTCGCTTTACCTTCGTATATCGTTTTATTCAGTGACATGCTTAATTTAACTATATATTATATCAATTTACTGTTTTTAGAGTATAGCCCCAAATAACTTAAAATAAACCTTAATGGCATTCAATGTTACAATATTAACCATATTTCCAGAAATGTTCCCTGGGTTTTTGAACTATTCTCTTGCCGGAAAAGCGTTAGAAAAAAAAATATGGAACCTTGAAGTAGTAAATATTCGTTCTTTTGCTAAAGATAAACATTCAACGATAGACGATGTTCCATATGGAGGTGGAGCAGGAATGGTTATGCGCCCTGATGTAATTGGTAGTGCAGTAGATAGTATGCTCTCTGTTCATAAAAACACTAAGTTTATTTACATGACTCCATCTGGCGCAAAGTTTAATCAGAATATTGCTAGAGAATTATTAGAGTTTCCTCATATAACAATATTGTGTGGTCGATTTGAAGGTATTGACCAAAGGATAATTGATGCGTATACTCCTTATGAGTTAAGTATTGGAGATTATATCCTTTCAGGAGGTGAGCCAGCTGCGATGGTGGTTCTTGATGCATGCATTAGGCTTCTTCCAGGTGTAGTAAATAATTCCGATAGTATTACTGAAGAAAGTTTTAATTATGGTGGTGGTATGCTTGAATATCCTCAATATACTAGACCTGAGCAGTGGAAAGGATATAAAGTACCTGAGGTTCTGTTATCTGGCAATCACAAAAAAATAAGTGATTGGAGGCAGAAACAGTCTCAAGTTGTAACAAAAAAGCGTCGGCCTGAATTATTAGATGGAGAGATAAATGACAAATTTACTTGAAAAGTTCAATAAGCAACAAATGCAAATGTTAGCTAAAGAAGTACCAGAATTTCGTCCTGGCGATGATCTGAAGATTACTTTCAAGGTAGTTGATGGTGCAAGTGAGCGTATACAGATATTTGAAGGTGTATGTATATCAAAAAGGAACCGCGGGTTACATTCTTCTTTTGCGGTCAGAAAAGTAAGTCATGGAGAAAGTATAGTGTCTCAATTTTTTGTTTATTCTCCTGCACTGGTTTCAGTGCAAGTGACAAGAAAAGGAAAGGTTCGTAGAGCAAAACTGTATTATCTGTGCAAGCTGTTTGGAAAAGCTGCAAGGATCAAAGAACGTACCACTTATGTTAAAAAGAAATCTAAGTAGGTACAACAGAGAATGATATCAATTGTGTCATCCAAATGTATTTTTTCACTGTCATCTAAGTAGCTGACAATGAGATGACACCTTTGTGTTTGAGGCAAAAGTGGCTATAACATTTAACATACTACCTTCGCAAATAAATGTCCATACGGCTGTGTGTCAACTACTTGGATGACAAAAGAAAAATAAATGAGTATAAAGAAAAAATTCCTTAAATTACTTCAGTCAAGGCGTGTGCACGCTCGCATAAAAAGGAAAAATAGAAAGAACAGAGCGTTACGCTTTTGTTCTTTTACGGCACTAGTTATCTCACTTGGCTGTCCTGTGTGTATATTGTTGAGTATATTAGTTAACTCTTACAGTGCCTTAACAGTAACGAAAATTTTATTGCCAATTGAAATAAGTGCTGATCTTACTTTAACAAATAATCCTGGTGATTTGCGGTATAAGTCCATTGGCTTACTCAACGATTCTTTACGTAAGGTGTTTAAAGGAACTGATTTTAAAGACAGTGACGAAATTTTAAGTCGTAATTCTTACAAAGAACTAGAGAAATTTTTTCGTAAGAAAGTAAAAGATAGTGGTGAATATGAGATCTGGTTTACCGCGTCAAGTATAATTAATTCAATAAATAAAGATAAACATTTGAATGATCATTATGCTAAATTACTTGATTGGCTAAAAGAAAAGAGGAGAGTGAAAAAATTTTTTAATAAGTCTTTATTCCTTAAATCTGACTCTCGTGAACCTGAAAATGCAGGGATTTTAGGAGCGTTTATCGGCTCATTGATGACAATTATAGTGTGCCTAGCATTAGCATTACCAATAGGAATTATGTCGGGCATCTGTCTTTACGAATTTATGCCTAAAAATAGGCTAATGACTAATATTGTAGAAATTAGCATAAATAATCTTGCTGCAGTGCCTTCAATAATATTTGGTGTAGTAGGCTTAACTCTCTATCTTGGCATATTTGGGCTACCACGCTCTTCACCACTTGTTGGTGGAATGACTCTTTCATTTATGATGTTACCTAATATTATAATTGCAACAAAAAATGCCTTTGCGAATGTTCCTATTACGATAAAAGATGCAGCGTTTGCGCTCGGTGCACCTCACATCAAGGTGATATTAGATCACTCTCTGCCGATTGCATTACCAAGAATAATACATGGTACTGTGCTTGCAATTGCAAGGATTTTAGGTGAATCTTCCCCTTTACTTATGATAGGTATGGTAGCATTTATTGCTGATACACCTATGTCCTTCTTCGATCCGGCAACTGTTCTACCTGTGCAAATATACATATGGTCAAGCAGTCCTGAAATTGCATTTGTTGAACTTGCTGCTATCGCAATTATAGCTTTATTATTGGTGTTATTTGCGTTAAATTTAGTAGCAAATTTTGTAAAAAAGAAATTCGAATTTTTTAATTTTTAGCAATTCATGAAAATCACAGTCCTATCTGGTTATGGCTTAAATTGCGAAAAAGAAACTGCATTTGCATTTATGGAATGCAGCAGAAAACTTGGTATTGGTAATATTGAAGTAAAAATCGTTCACATTAACGATATCATAGATAATCCAGGTGAACTGAAATTAAGCAATATACTTGCAATTCCAGGGGGTTTTTCCTATGGTGATGACACTGGTGCTGGTAATGCGTTTGCTTTACGTATTAAAAACAACTTGTTGGATGAGTTTCAAGAGTTTTTATCTCAGGACAAGCTGATTATAGGAATATGTAATGGTTGTCAGATATTAGTAAAGTTAATTCCAGAATTCTCTAGTCTAGCTTTAATCCATAATGATATAGGCAATTATCAATGCCGTTGGATTAGAGTGAGAGTTAATTCAAAGAGTAGTTCTGTTTGGCTACGGGGCCTGAGTGAACTATATCTCCCTATTGCTCATGGGGAAGGCAAATTTTTTATGGATCAAGATATTTTGAACCAATTGATTGAGAGCAATTCCACCGCATTACGTTACATTGATGAAAATGGCAACTATGCTAACCTACAAGTTCCTTACAATCCGAACGGATCTACATACGATCTGGCAGCTTTATCAGATAAAAGTGGGAGAGTATTGGCTTTAATGCCCCATCCAGAAAGGGGAATATTTTTTACTCAGCAAGATAATTGGCCTCTTGAAAAAGAAAAATGTAAACGTTTAGGAAGTGCTATACCAAAATATGGCGATGGAATGCTTATATTTGAAAATGCACTAAAGTATTTTTGTTAAAATTTATTGATAGGGATTTATGGTCGAAATTATCCCCTGATATTGCAAAAAACTTGCTTGACACATTTTGCCAGCCCTCTTATCATGAAACTGAAGCTATTGTATTTGCTTTCGCCAATCTGCAGATTAAAAGGTAAGGATTACTTAATGTATCGGCGTCTTATGTTCAATTTTTTGCAGTATATAGATACTGTATGTCTTTACAAAACTTCATCTACATCTAGATTTTTATCTAAATAAGCTGAACGCGCTTATAAAGCGTTACAAGACATCAAAAAATGCCAATATTTTAAAGCGGATAATAACCACGGGGCTTCTTTTGCCTTTTTTTTCGTTTGGTAAATTTCTTAACATTTGTAGCTAACATGAAGCTAAGTACGAACTTTGTTAAACACAACAAATGGTGTCATCCCAGTGCGTGACACTGGGATGGCTTTGTTGCATATAGCTTAATGCATAAAGGTAGAGACAAAGGTGTAGAGATATGGTAGAGTAGAAAAAACCAAAAGAGAGGTAATAGATGGCATCACCATATCAATATGAGCTAAGGGAAAGAGTGATTTCAGCAGTGGAATCTGGAATGGCAGTAGTAAAAGTAAAAGAAATCTTCAAAGTAGGTAGGGCAACTATTTACAGATGGAAAAAAATCAAACAAGATACTGGAGATATAAAATCGAGGACCTGCTATCAAAAAGGTCATAGTCATATAATAAAAGATCAAGAAGAATTCAGGGAATTTCTCGATAAAAATAATGATAAAACTTTACAAGAACTATCGAAGATATGGCGAAAAAAAGTATCTCCAACAACAATACACCGAGCAATAAAAACACTTGGTTACAGCTATAAAAAAAACTTTTTATCATCCGAAAAGGGATACTGGAGCAAGAAAAAAGTTTCAAGAAATAATTGCAGAAATTCCAAGAGATAAGCTTGTATTTATAACGCGAATTCTGGATTAAAGGAGAATAGAAAAGGCAAGAAAACAGGGTAAACTCAGCAGTTATAAAAAAACAGATGAGGTTAACCATGGAAGATATAACAAACTGTTTTGTTTGGTCGATGATTTTTGCAGAGATATAGAGAAAAATTTTGCAGGTAAACTACTGCCAAATGGTAAAAAACCCACAAGAACAACGGAAATTGAGCACTCCGAAATCATGACAATAATCCTGCTATATCAACAATCTCCGTGTAAAAATTTCAAAACTTTCTATCTACATTACCTAACGTTGCTCTACAAATCAGAGTTTCCAAAGTTGCCTTCATATACCAGGTTTGTTGCTCTAAAGCCTAGGGTTTTGTGGCATTTAGCAATGTTGTTGCATTGGCTTTGTGGACAGTCAGAAAACACTGGAATTTCATATATAGACACAACTCCCATTGCAGTTTGTCATGCAAAAAGAATATCCAAAAACAAAGTTTTTGCTGGAATTGCAAAATTAAGCAAGAGTACTTACGGCTGGTTTTTTGGTTTCAAATTACATATGGTAATCAATGAAAATGGTGAAATTCATTCACTTACGCTAACAAAAGGCAATGTTGATGATAGGATACCTGTGCCAAATCTGACGGAAAAATTAACCGGCCTTTTGTTTGGTGACAAAGGTTATATTGCAAAAGAGCTTTTTCAGAAGCTGTTTGACCGAGGTTTGAAACTTGTTACCAAGGTGAAAAAAGGTATGAAAAATGCATTGATTTCGCTAAATGAGAAGATTTTACTGAGAAAAAGGTCTATCATTGAGACTGTTTTTGGTTACCTAAAAAATAGACTAGAAATTGAACACACTCGCCATAGATCCCCTGTTAATTTTTTGGTTCATATCTTTTCTACTCTCATTTCCTATTCCATCAAATCCAAAAAGCCTTCTATTTCCTATACTTTCTTCCTTCCTTAATCCAGAATTCGCGTTAAAAATACTGTGTTAAACAGTAGAGTGTTATCTGCAACGATTAGCCCATCTCGTTTAATGTATGACTCTGCCCAATCTAAATACTTAGGATAACTGCTTTTGTCAGCATCGATAAATATCATGTCAAATGGTGCCTTTGCTGATAATTCATTAATTTTTTCCAGTGCATCGCCTTCTATTAGAGTAATTTTATCACTTAGATTAAAAGCACTAAAATTTTTTTTGCTATTCTTGAGTGTTGAGGATTATTTTCTATTGTATATATATGACCGTCTTTCAGTAGAGCTTTTGCCATACAAATTGACGAATAACCGTATAACGTGCCAATCTCAACAATACTTTTGATTTTATGGATTTTTATAAATAAACTTAATAGCTTTCCTTCTTCAGGGCCAATCTGAATATGTTGCTTTTTTTCAAGAATACAATACTCTTCTATTGTTTTATATTCTTTTGCAAATAGATTTCTTATGTATGACAATTTTGTACTAGGATTATTACGCATTACGTTTTATATTATAAATTAGAGAGGCTTAATTCATACACAATTTATAAATATAATAATATAGTTTAAAATAATAAAAACATTTATTTTAAGTTATTATTTCATAGTATAAAATTTTAAGTGACAAGAATTATTATATATTGTACTATAGTTAACTAGTATAATAAACAATCGATTATTATGCTAGAATTAAAGGGATTGTTTATGCGCATTTCTCTTTTTAAAATATAATTTTTATAATCAATTAGAGGGGGTTATATGTCTTATACTATTGCTGGTGAAGTTGAAACGTTAAACAAAAAATCTAACAAGAATGAAGGGGTTATGTTACTACATAATCCAGCTTATCGTGAAAAGTATAAAGAACGTTTTAATGAAGCTCAGAAAAAAGTTATGGATATGGTTCAGTTTTATGATGGGACAATAATATTAATAGAGAATAAAATCGCTATGTATTACTACACTTGGCACAGTAAAAAAAGAGAGTTTGAGCGTAAAAAACAACAAACAGTAGTGAAAAACAATGACTCAGCATAGAGTCTTTTATATGGTAAGCTACAGTGGTATTACTTCACTATAGCTTTTCCATATAATTCATCTATTACGTTAGTGAAGTATTTCAGCTCTTTATACCCTTCATGTTTAACTTTATTATGCTCTATATATGACTTACCATCGTTGAGCTTGATGAAAAATATTGGAGTGGCTGTGATACCAAGTTTATTAATTGCCAGTGATTTATCATTTATGATTTTATCCATCATTTTCTTATCATTAATGCATTGGTTAAATGCATCTTGCTTTAAGTTGCTTAGTGCAGCAATTCTTTGTAGTAAAGTCAAATCACTCAAATTGGAGTAATTCCACGAATCTATTGAGTTAAAAACAGCTTTGTTAAAATTAAAGTAGTCTTCTTGTTTTTCGTAGCAATGACTTAGCATTGCAGCCTTTAGCCCTCTGTAATCCAAAGGAAAATGACGAAATATATATAACATCTTACCTGTATCTATATATTTCTCTTTAATTTTAGGAAAAACATTCTTATGAAAAAGAGAGCAGTGATAGCAAGTTAATGAAGCATATTCTATCATTAGAATTGGTGCTTTTGGATCTCCTAATAATTTATCATCAGGTAATAGTGATAGTAACTCCTTTGATGTTATTTCATTAGTTTCTTTTTGAATATGTTGGTTAACAACTGCATAAGAATCAACACTCATAAGAATTAGTAAAAACAATAGTCTAAAAATCATTACAATACAAACACTTAACTTACTAAAAAAATTACATATTTATATTAATAATGTCAAGATAACTTTTGTTTAGCAAGGCTTTCAGCCCTATCTTTAAATGCAGCAATTATTTTACTTTGTGTATATTTATATACTGAGTTTAATAAAGTGGAAAATGAGTTGGACTTAAACTTAAACTCTATATAAAACTTTACCATGGTTTTATTTTCATCTATGGGAATGAATTGCCATTCATTGTATAGATGTTTAAATATTCCATTTGATGATACAGCTTTTATCCAACTTTCATTTGTTCCACTTGGAGAAAGAGAAGTAACTTCTGATGTGTACCTTCCTTTAATTCCATGAAAAGCTGCGAGGAGATCCACAACCATTTGGTTGTTAATTTTTTCTTTTATATAAACGGCTTTGCACCAAGGAACAAAATCAGGATACCTTTCAACATCAATTACAATTTTGAATACTTCATTAGGCGAACATAGGAAGGTACCTTGTTCTCTGTATTGATGAAGCATAAATTTAGTACCAATCAAAAAAGGATCCGTATCTACCGTCAGCCTTAGTAGATTCCTGAGACCTGAAGTTAAGGTGGGCATCGCATATTAGTTTCAACGAAACCAGCAGAGGCAATTCCCTTCTCTAGAAATTATCGCTCGGGAAATTTAACTTAACTCATAACGCATAGCACAGACCCCTACTTGAATTATAGATGATTTACACAGGGCATGTCTATAGGTATATTAAAGTCAGCGATTATTATTTAATCTTTATTAAATTTTGCATTTTAAGTATTATAGTTTATCTTATGAAGATTACTAAAGTTTTAATCATTATTGTTTTTATTGTAATTTCTTCAAGTGCTTATACTAATTGTACAGATCACAAAATTTTTGTGCATACTATGAAGCAACAAGTGGATGGTATATCTACAAAAGGAAATAGAAAAAACCTAGAGCATGTACACGAAAAGCTTCAGGATGTCATTCAGAATAATGTTAACCTCAAAGGAATATCGCAATTCGTTATAGGGAAACATTGGGCTTTAGTTAAACAAAAAGAAAAAGAAGATTTTTTAAGAGAGTATGAAGTGTATCTTACGCGTTTGTGCGTTAAAATTTTATATAAATACATGCATGATAGTGAAATGATCATAATGAGTGCAAAAGCAGTTGACGATGAAACTTGCTTAATTGGTACAAGGTTCTCTTATGGCGATGAAGAATTTACAAATATTGATTTTAAAGTTACTAAAAATAACAGTTCTTTCTTGATAAGTGATGTTGTAATGAGTGGAATAAGTATTGCTATTAATCAACGTTCTCAATTTAGTGAGAAGATTGATACGCATGGTATAGCGAGCGTTATAGATGAATTAAGGTGCAATAATGATCTATATGCCTCATTGGCCTAAGCCACTTGGTAGCAGGCCGAATGATTTTTCTCTTGATCGCATAAAAGGCTTTCTTAGCAAACTAGATAACCCCGAGAAAAAAATGCCTCCCGTAATTCATATAGCTGGAACTAATGGGAAAGGCTCAACACTAGCATTTATAAGATATATAATGCAAGCAGCAGGGTATAAGGTACACGCATACACTTCTCCACATTTGGTGAATTTTAATGAAAGAATAGTTATTGCAGGCAGTTATATCGACGATAATGAATTATATAGCTTGTTAGAAGAATGCCGTGCCGTAATTGCAGAACAACCTATCACTCTGTTTGAAGCTGCAACTATTGCAGCTTTTTTAGCTTTTTCTCGTCATAAAGCCGATATAACTTTAGTTGAAGTGGGTATGGGTGGAAGGCTTGATGCAACAAATGTTATAGATAATCCGATTTTAACAATCATTACTTCCATTGCACTTGATCATACAGAATATCTTGGCCCTACTGTAGAAACCATAGCAGGTGAAAAAGCTGGAATAATGAAACCTAATATTCCTTGTGTAATAGCACCACAAAAAAAGTCTATAATGAATACACTAGAATTCCATGCAATAAATAAGAAATCTCCTTTATATAGAGGAGGCTTTGAATGGAATTGCAAAAAAAAGAACAACAAAATGGTTTTTCAATCAGCTATTCAATCAATAGAATTTCCTTTGCCGTCTTTAAAGGGTGATCACCAAATAATCAATGCAGGAAACGCCATTGCAGCATGTAGCATTTTGAGTGGAAAATATGGATTTGACATTGGAGAAGAGGATATCACTTCAGGTTTACAGCATACCTATTGGCCTGCACGACTGGAGCGTATAAAAGAGGGCAATTTAATTTCTTTATTACCAAAAGATTGGCAATTATTTTTAGATGGTGCGCACAATAATGATGGTGCTAGAGTGCTATCTCAGTGGGTAAGAGATAACTTTGCTGAAGGTGTCTATATAATTTTTGGTGTTACTTGTAACAGAAATGTAGAAGAGTTCTTAGAACACTTAAAACCATATATCAAACTACTATGTGCGGTTTGTGTTAAGTCTGAACCTAAAGCAACAAATACAAATTTGATTAGGGAAAAAGCCAATAACATAGAAATAAAGGCAGTTGAATGTGAATCAATTGGCGATGCAATATCAAATCACATATTAAAAGCCTCTATCTATAATGTAAAAACCATACTAATCTGTGGCTCGTTATTTCTAGCCAGAGATTTGAGTATGGAGAATAATCAACCCACTTCATGAGCTGAGGCGTTAAAAGCACCATCAACGCGAATTCTGGATTAAAGGAGAATAGAAAAGGCAAGAAAACAGGGTAAACTCAGCAGTTATAAAAAAACAGATGAGGTTAACCATGGAAGATATAACAAACTGTTTTGTTTGGTCGATGATTTTTGCAGAGATATAGAGAAAAATTTTGCAGGTAAACTACTGCCAAATGGTAAAAAACCCACAAGAACAACGGAAATTGAGCACTCCGAAATCATGACAATAATCCTGCTATATCAACAATCTCCGTGTAAAAATTTCAAAACTTTCTATCTACATTACCTAACGTTGCTCTACAAATCAGAGTTTCCAAAGTTGCCTTCATATACCAGGTTTGTTGCTCTAAAGCCTAGGGTTTTGTGGCATTTAGCAATGTTGTTGCATTGGCTTTGTGGACAGTCAGAAAACACTGGAATTTCATATATAGACACAACTCCCATTGCAGTTTGTCATGCAAAAAGAATATCCAAAAACAAAGTTTTTGCTGGAATTGCAAAATTAAGCAAGAGTACTTACGGCTGGTTTTTTGGTTTCAAATTACATATGGTAATCAATGAAAATGGTGAAATTCATTCACTTACGCTAACAAAAGGCAATGTTGATGATAGGATACCTGTGCCAAATCTGACGGAAAAATTAACCGGCCTTTTGTTTGGTGACAAAGGTTATATTGCAAAAGAGCTTTTTCAGAAGCTGTTTGACCGAGGTTTGAAACTTGTTACCAAGGTGAAAAAAGGTATGAAAAATGCATTGATTTCGCTAAATGAGAAGATTTTACTGAGAAAAAGGTCTATCATTGAGACTGTTTTTGGTTACCTAAAAAATAGACTAGAAATTGAACACACTCGCCATAGATCCCCTGTTAATTTTTTGGTTCATATCTTTTCTACTCTCATTTCCTATTCCATCAAATCCAAAAAGCCTTCTATTTCCTATACTTTCTTCCTTCCTTAATCCAGAATTCGCGTTGTAAGCTCTTTATCATCAACAAGAGGACTCACATTAATGGATGTTAATTTACTTGATAGGAAGTTTGAATGCAATTCAGCTACTGCTGCTATAGCAAACACTGCAGCCATAGCAAGTAGTCCTGCTCCTATCAATCCTGATGTCATTGCTCCTGCAACAATGCACCCTATTGTGGAGAGAGCACAACCTGCTACAAATGCAACGTGAAGATTTCTGTTATTGGGTTGGTTTTTAAGTAGGATATCTTTCTTAACTTGATCTGGATTTGCTTGACCATCTGAGTTTTCATTTTCTTGCATTTTTGGCTCTTTTTTTACAGTCTGCTCTGGCTGCACTTGAGTCTCGTTTTCTTTTGGGGATTCCAAATTTGATTCTAATAACTCAGTTTTTTCTCCACCCTCTGGTTGTAAGCCATTATCTTCTTCAACAGAGCTCAATGTTGAGTTTAAACTTTCCTCAGATGAAGTGCTTGCTATTGATGTTAAACTGTTTTTTCTACTATTTATTGGTGATATCGAGTTTTTTTCACTCAGTCCAGGTGAGTTTATTCCACTATCTGAACCACTACCGTTACCAAGCTTAGGAGTTTTTATATTCTTCTTTAATTGCTCCATAACTTTACTATATTTTCTAGATACCTCTTTCGGAATATCTAATTGGCCAAGTATTTTAGTATCACCACTTTTTTTCTCAGCTACATTCAAGGGTGTTTCTTGTGTGTTGTTTTGCTCTTCAATATGTCCTAGCTGCATTTGATCTTCAATATTTTCTTCAACAACATTTGGTATTGAGCTTACACTGCTGCTCCTGTTAGTAATATCCAAAATTGTTTTTACTATTTTTCCTCTTTTTGTTTGTGGTCTTTGTGATTGTTCTATTCCATTGCCAAATACTATAGATACAGCTAGTGCTTCTGATTTTATTACTTCATCTTTCAATACAGGAAGAAAGTTTTTGATATAATACTTATAATGTTTTTGATATTCCTCTTGTTTTTCCGGTGATTTTTCTAATTCAATTCGTTCTCTCAGCGATTTTTCTAATTTAGTTAATACCTCAGGGTCAGCCTCTTTCTTGAATAACTCTATGCATTCTTTCAGAGTTCTGTCTTTTTCAGATTGTGGGCTTGGATGTTTGTGCTCTTTTTTTGTTACCTTTTTGTATATAGTGTTGTGCAATTGTTGGTTAATATCTCCTGTATTATTCTGAGATTTTTTTAAAGGACTTAGCATAACATTCCTCCATACATAATAAAATGTATAGATACCTTTTTAGCGTTAATTTTACATTAAAACTGGGCAATTATGCCATATATGGATAATTTGCTTATTGTGAGGTCGCTTAACTATTTGCTTTCTGGGCTTTCTACTTCTACAGATTTGCTCTCAATATAATTGTTTGCATGTTGAACTAACATATTCACTACTTCTTTTACAGGCTTTTCCTTATCAACCATGCCAACACTTTGGCCAGCCATTAAAGATCCCGTTTCAACATCTCCATCAATTACTGCTCTTCTTAAAGCTCCAGCCCAGAATTTTTCTATTTCAAGCTGCCCATCTTCTTTTGAGATCTGTCCCTTTTGGTATTCATCAATAACTTCTTTTTGACGCTTCATAAAGTCATCGCTTGCTTTGTTGGCTATAGCTCTTACTGGAATTACAGGAAAATCAGCACTTATCTGTACAGAAGGTATTGCATTACGTGCGGCTGATTTAATAAACACTTCCTTAAAATTTTTGTGGGCAATTGATTCATTAGTGCAGACAAATAATGTACCTATTTGACAGCCACTTGCTCCCATTTCTAGGTAATTAACTATCATTTCACCTCTGCCTATTCCACCTGCGACAAACACTGGTATTTGTTCATTTTTAAAATGAGGTAATATCTCTTGTGCAAGAACAGAAGTGCTAACTGGCCCTATGTGCCCACCTGCTTCCATTCCTTCTATTATTAACGCATCTACTCCCATTTTTACTAACCTTTTCGCAAGGCTTAATGCTGGTGCAAAGCACATAACTTCAATGCCCGCACTCTTGATTTTTTCTATATTAGGCTTCGTTGGCAGTCCACCGGCAAGAACTATGTGGCTTACTTTCGTTTCAATACACACATCTATCAACTCACTCAACTTTGGGTGCATAGTAATTAGGTTTACACCAAATGGCTTGTTAGTTAATTTCTGTGTCTCTATGATTTCCTTTTCCAGTAAGTCTGGAAACATTGCACCACATGCAATTACACCAAAACCACCAGCGTTTGAGATTGCTGAAACCAAGTTTCTCTCTGAAACCCAGCTCATAGCACCACCCATTATCGCAAACTCACTGCCAAGAAAATCTGTTCCTTTTTTCCAGAGGCTACTTAACATATAACCTATATCATGCGTTTAAAAATGTTTTGTTTATCTATAAATGTGTGCTTCAAAGCGCCAAGTATATGTAAGATTATAAAGAGTACCATAAAATATGCAAGCATCGAATGTAGCTCATTAGCCGTGTTAGCTAGGTCTTTGTTTTGATTAAATCAACAAAGGGATATGAAAAAAATACTTGATCTTTTTGCCAGAAGCAGAAGACATGACATAGCCAGATAGTGGCATTAGCACCATTAAAGAATATAAACCAAAGTGTACTGTTTTACTTGCATTGATTACAAACCGAGAAAAATTTGCTGGAAGTGGTGGAACATAAGTAAAGACGCGAAAAAATATGCGTACTATGATTAATCCAAGAATAGTGATACCGCAAGCCTTATGAATAGCGTATATGTTGAACTTAATCTCATTGCTAAGTGGTAAGCTTTTCATATAAAGTCCAGAGCAAAGCATACCGATAATAAAAACAGCCATCAACCAATGGATAACTCTTAAACCTAGGCTATATTTATCGTTTTCCATTTTGATTACCCTAAAGTAGCATTTATATAATAGAAAAACTATTTTTCAATCAAAATTATTAAAGCAATTTAGATTTACCGACAATGTAGCTATACAAATTCAAGAGCAATCCTGTCATCTAGGTAGCTGATAACGCGAATTCTGGATTAAAGGAGAATAGAAAAGGCAAGAAAACAGGGTAAACTCAGCAGTTATAAAAAAACAGATGAGGTTAACCATGGAAGATATAACAAACTGTTTTGTTTGGTCGATGATTTTTGCAGAGATATAGAGAAAAATTTTGCAGGTAAACTACTGCCAAATGGTAAAAAACCCACAAGAACAACGGAAATTGAGCACTCCGAAATCATGACAATAATCCTGCTATATCAACAATCTCCGTGTAAAAATTTCAAAACTTTCTATCTACATTACCTAACGTTGCTCTACAAATCAGAGTTTCCAAAGTTGCCTTCATATACCAGGTTTGTTGCTCTAAAGCCTAGGGTTTTGTGGCATTTAGCAATGTTGTTGCATTGGCTTTGTGGACAGTCAGAAAACACTGGAATTTCATATATAGACACAACTCCCATTGCAGTTTGTCATGCAAAAAGAATATCCAAAAACAAAGTTTTTGCTGGAATTGCAAAATTAAGCAAGAGTACTTACGGCTGGTTTTTTGGTTTCAAATTACATATGGTAATCAATGAAAATGGTGAAATTCATTCACTTACGCTAACAAAAGGCAATGTTGATGATAGGATACCTGTGCCAAATCTGACGGAAAAATTAACCGGCCTTTTGTTTGGTGACAAAGGTTATATTGCAAAAGAGCTTTTTCAGAAGCTGTTTGACCGAGGTTTGAAACTTGTTACCAAGGTGAAAAAAGGTATGAAAAATGCATTGATTTCGCTAAATGAGAAGATTTTACTGAGAAAAAGGTCTATCATTGAGACTGTTTTTGGTTACCTAAAAAATAGACTAGAAATTGAACACACTCGCCATAGATCCCCTGTTAATTTTTTGGTTCATATCTTTTCTACTCTCATTTCCTATTCCATCAAATCCAAAAAGCCTTCTATTTCCTATACTTTCTTCCTTCCTTAATCCAGAATTCGCGTTTGCAGGTGCGGTTATTTAGGTGATGCAAGTAGATCGTGCAACAAAGCTCCAAAGTGTGGCACAGATTACAAAAACAAAATATCAGGACCATTGCTTGATAGAATAGACATATGCATTGAAATGCCAAACGTTAGCATACTCTCTCCTGAAATCTCTGTGGAGGGAGAAAGTACTAAGATCATGAGAGAAAGAGTGATAGCAGCGAGAAAAATTCAAACTGAGCGTTATAGTAAATTGAATGTTCGTTGTAACGCAGAAGTAAGCGGTGAAGCATTTAATAAATTTACTGAACCAGATCAGGCAGGGTTAGAATTGCTAAAATACGTACTGAAAGAAAATTACATTTCCAATCGAGGCTACACACGCGTATTAAAAGTTGCAAGAACCATTGCAGATCTTACAAAAAGTGAAGAAGTAAAAAGAGCACACATTGCTGAAGCGTTGAATTACAGAATAAGGGTATATTAAAAAATTAGTTTACTTGACAGACAATTTGTTTCATTATATACTGCCCTTAATGAAATTTTAACATTCTATTTAAGGAGTAGAGTTATGACAATAAATATTACAGCAGAAGATTCTTTCATTGGAGCTAATAAAACAGGATATAATAAGTCTGAGAAAGGGTTTTTGAATACAACCAAGGGAGTTGCTAGCGTAAATTGGCAATACGTATGTCACCATCCATACAAAACGGCCGCGACTTTTGTAGCAATTGCAGCAGCAATTTCGCTTACAGCTGCTTATTTTTTGAGCCCAGCTTATGCGGCTTTCGTTGGTACAGTTGGAACAAAAGCTGCAACACTCGTTAGTCCTGCTATTACTGCAGTATCTGCATTTTTAGTTGCTCATCCATTAGTTGCTAGTTTGATAGTTGTTGCTGCGGTGGCAGCTTTAATAGCTGCACCTGTGTATGCATGTCTGAACAGTAGTAAGGCAAGTCAAATTGATGCAGTGAAAGAAGTATTCAATAAGTGTGAAAAAGATAAAGATGGTGATAAGCCTGCAATGGATGGTGATAAGGTTAAAGTAAAGGATGGTGATGCATCAACGCTCTTGACTGAAATTGGAGTAGCAATTGGAGTAGTTCCAGCACCAGCAAAAGCATAATAAAGTAGCTTAAGCAGAATAAAAAGGGATAGGTTTCTATCCCTTTTTATAACATTTTCTATTTTTTTTGTATCGATAGAATGATACCTTCTAAAAATACAAAGTTATTATCTGTTATTTAAAATGTTATTAAGAATAAGTAAACCATATTTACTATTTTATGTCTATAGGAGTGAAAAGTATTTGCTTATTATTAAAAAAGCGGTAACTTATTATCAAGTGAATTCGCTAAATTTGAGTAATTTAAATGTCTATTGATCTTAGTCTGCCAGAGTTACCTATATTACACCCAAGGATTACCGTTGTGGGAGTAGGTGGTGCTGGTGGAAATGCTGTGAATAACATGATCCAATCTAATTTGCAAGGAGTGAATTTTGTTGTCGCAAATACCGATGCTCAAGCACTAGAAAAGTCTTTGTGTGATAAAAAAATTCAACTGGGTATTAACTTAACCAAGGGTCTTGGTGCTGGTGCTTTGCCTGATGTTGGCAAAGGTGCAGCAGAAGAATCAATTGATGAGATTATGGAGCATATAAAAGATAGTCATATGCTTTTCATCACAGCAGGAATGGGCGGTGGTACTGGAACCGGTGCAGCACCGGTAATTGCAAAAGCAGCCAGAGAAGCAAGAGCCGCAGTTAAGGATAGAGCGCCAAAAGAAAAAAAGATATTGACTGTTGGAGTTGTAACTAAACCGTTCGGTTTTGAAGGTGTGCGCCGTATGCGCACTGCAGAGTTTGGACTTGAAGAATTGCAAAAATACGTGGATACACTTATTGTCATTCCAAATCAGAATTTATTTAGAATTGCAAATGAAAAAACTACATTTTCTGATGCATTTAAACTTGCTGATAATGTTCTGCACATTGGCATCAGAGGAGTAACTGACTTGATGGTCATGCCAGGGCTTATTAATCTTGACTTCGCTGATATAGAAACAATAATGAGCGAGATGGGCAAAGCGATGATCGGCACCGGAGAGGCAGAAGGAGAAGATAGAGCAATTAGTGCTGCGGAAGCTGCAATATCCAATCCATTACTTGATAATGTATCAATGAAAGGTGCGCAAGGAATATTAATTAACATTACTGGTGGCGGAGATATGACTCTGTTTGAAGTTGATGCTGCAGCCAATAGAGTGCGTGAAGAAGTAGATGAAAATGCAAATATAATATTTGGTGCTACTTTTGATCAAGCGATGGAGGGAAGAGTTAGAGTTTCTGTTCTTGCAACTGGCATTGATGGTCGCAATAATAAATCAGAAACTTCACCTATAAGTCAGAGCGAAGACTCAGAGAAAGAGAAATTTAAGTGGCCCTATAGTCACAGTGAAAGTACGCAAGACAAAACACTGGAAACAAAACCAACTGAACAGGTAAGCGAAGGAGCTAAGTGGGGCAGCAATATCTATGATATACCAGCTTACTTAAGAAGAAAAAAATAATGCAACTTTGGCTACTCAAGTCAGAGCCAAGTGAATATTCATGGCAAAAAATGGAAAAGGAGCAGGTAGTTGAGTGGGGTGGCGTGCACAATTATCAAGCTCAAAATTACATGAAAATTATGAAAGTAAGCGATCTTGGGTTTTTTTATCATACAGGTAAAGAGAAAGCAATACTTGGAATCGTTGAAGTATTTAAAGAGTATTATCATGTCAATGATCCCAAGTTCGGATTAGTGAATGTAAAGTTTTTGAACCCTTTAAATAACCAAGTAACGTTAAATAATATAAAACAAAACCCACTTTTGAAAAATATGGCTATATTAAAACAACCACGTTTATCAATTGCCCCAGTTTCGGAAATTGAATGGAATGAAATAATAAGCATGAGTGATGTGTAATACCTGTCATTTCAGTTCCTAAATGATGTCATCTCAGCACGCAACGCACAGCTGTATGAATATTTGTCTCGAAGGCAGTGCATTAAACGTTATAGCCGATTTTGCATCAAACACAAAGGTGTCATTCCAGTGCGTGACACTGGAATGGCTTTGTTGCATCGCTACTTATGAAAGGCTAACTATAGTTAGGATTATAAGCAACCTATTGAAAATCTTGTTTTTTTGCAATCAATCTGATCAAATTTAAGAATAGTAATTTATTATTTATATTAATAAACTTAATTCTATTGAAAATAGCTAAAGCATTGAAATTCTTGAATTTTAGCCGGATTAGTGAGTGGTAGTGAAATTTCTTTTACTCAAATTTAGGTATTCACTGACCGTTCTTGTTATAAATACCAGAATAATAAGCTACTGATATTCTCCATCTTTTTTATCTTTAATCCATCATAGCTAGCGATGCAACAAAGCCAGTCCGGTGCTAGCATTTCCTTGAGGATCAAGATCTACCAATAAAGTGCTTTTTCCCACAGCAGCAAAGGCTGTCGACAAATTTATACTAGTTGTGGTTTTGCCAACTCCACCCTTTTGATTTGCTATTGCAATAATCTTGCTCACGCCTTTTATCTTATGTATAGAATAATTCTATTGTATATATGCAAGAAACTTTTGCATTAGAAAATTTTTTTGTTGCTAATCACACTAAAATTAGACTGTCTTTTTTGCTTTGTGTAACACACTTTGAACCTTGTTTCCTAATTCATTCAGAGTGAATGGTTTTGGCAAAAAGTGAAAATCTTCTATATTGATGTCATCACTCTTTAAAAAAGCATCTTCTGCATACCCAGAAATAAAAATAACGTTGATATTTGGCCTATGGATCAATGCTTCTTTAACTATTTCTGGGCCGCTCACCTCTGGCATGATTACATCAGTGATTATAAGATCTATATGTTGACTTTTTTTACTGATTATTTCTAGCGCCTCGCTGCCTATGCTTGCTTCTATTACATCAAATCCTTTTCTTTTGAGTGCTTTAGAGATGAATTCCCTTACTGAATCTTCATCTTCGATTAATAAAATTATACCATTACCTTTAATTTCACTTACTACCGGTTTTTCTGTTTCTTCACTATCTTCCTCTCTATCATTTTCATCTGATATGTAAACCATGGGCAAAAATATGCTAAATTTAGTTCCATGATTTACTTTGCTAGCAACATAGATGTATCCTTCAGTTTGTTTAATAATGCCATATACAGTAGAGAGGCCAAGACCTGTACCGGAAGCAATATCTTTAGTAGAAAAAAATGGATCAAAGATCTTTTCAGTTGTATCACTCGTCATTCCACATCCAGTATCAATTACTTCAATCACAACATAATTTCCATGTTCAATCGCTTCCTTGTCTGGAGAAAACATATCCTGAGGTGTAGAATTTAATGAGTCAATCTTTTGATTAAAGGTTCGTATAGTTAATTCTCCGCCCTTTTCCATAGCAGCACTAGCATTGACTGCTAAGTTAAGTATAACTTGCTCTAATTGCCCTTGATCAGCCCTAACAGCACCCAAGTCTCTACCATAATAAATATTAAATTTTATATTTTCACCTATTAATCTTTTTATCATTTCATAAAGATTAGCTATAGTATTATTTACATCAATAATTTTTAGCTGCAAGGTCTGTCTTCTTGAGAAAGCAAGCAATTGTCTTACTAAATTTGATCCACGCTTTGCATTTTGCTGTATCTGTATTATATCTCCAAAAGATGGATCACCAGCTGAGTGTTGGAGTAAAAGCAAATCGCAAAATCCTATTATCCCAGTCAATATATTGTTGAAGTCATGCGCAATACCACCTGCTAACTGCCCTATAGCTTGCATCTTTTGATAATGCTCAAGCTTTATCTCTAGGTTTTTGTGTTCAGTATTGTCAATAAAATAACAAAGTATGAAGATCATTTTATTATGAAGAAACTTATTGAAATATATTTTTATGTTATTACCGCCGTTGAGCTGTACATCAAAGGACGCATTATTTATTCTATTACTCGAAAAATATTCACGTATTTTCACATGATAACTATCCAATATCAATGTAAAGATTGAATTATTATCTGACCCTGCAAGCTTTATTAGTGCCGTATTTTTCTTTACAAAGTTGCCGTTTATGTCACATTGTGCAATAGCAATTGATGAATTTGCAAAACAAGGGTGTAATTGATAATCAACAAGATTTGATTCGGTTGGTGTTATAAAGCCATATATATAGCTATGGTTGTATTTATCACAAAATATAGCAGTGCTCATATAAGCCTTGAATGGAATACCACTTATAGTAAAAAACAAAATTTCATTATCGGTTATTGTATTGTTATACTTAGATTGAGATATAAAATCACTGATTGAGCTACCTTTTTCCAGTTTTTTCAGTTCAAATATGTCTAAAAATCTTTTATTTACAGATAAAATCACCCCTTTGGCATTTGCAATGTAAGTTCCTATACTGTGTTTTTCTATTAACTCTTCATATATCTGCTCCTTGTTTGTCTGTGTTGCTTTTAACACAAAATACCCATCTGGCCTTGCTATTGGCACTAATGATAAATTTAAAATCTTATTACTATTTATAGCAATTTGGGGATTATCTGGTATCGGCTCAAAGAGCAAAAGAAAGTTAGATACTCTATTCTTCTTGTTTAAGGAAATGCATACCTGTACAGAAGAGTTATTTTTTAGTGCATGATAGAGTACTTTTTTGTCTTCTTCTGAAACATCTCCTATTTCAAGAATCTTGCCCAACGTAATGTCATCATCTATATGATCTTTAAACCTTTCGTAGAACCTTGCATCAGCATAAATAATACCCTCATCTTTGTGTAAAATAAGGCAAAATTCTGTATTATGATTTAGTGCATTTGCAAATATTGCATTTTGAAATTCTATAATATTAAGTAGGTATCTGTAGCGTTTTACATTATATATCATAAAGAGAGTTGTTAGAATGCTAACTAATAAATTAATCTCTATATTAATATGCTGACTATATATATCAAAAAAGTAGAGTATCGATATTGCTACTGGAGGTAAGAGCATAATAACTGCCATCACAACAATTGACATTCCATAATTTCTTAGTATGAAGTCAACCCTGTTCTCTTTTTTGTTATCTATGTATCTTTTACTCATTATTGTTACTTGGCATCGTTGTACATACGAAAATGTTTTATTATATTGATTTAATTATTATAGATTTATTAACGTCTTTGATAGATAATTATCATCCAAATCTAATTAAGTTCCTTAAATATCAGATATAACAATGTTAATAAGCTAGCGAGAGGATATTATGGAAAAACAAAGAACACAAGCATTTAAGTGGTTCTGTGCACTAAGAGATAAGATTATAGAATCTTTCTTATTAATTGAAAAACAATCATCCGCAGAGCCAAAGATCGAAAAGAGAAAGTGGGATCGCCCAGGTGGTGGAGGTGGTGAATCTACAATTATTTTTGGTAATGTTTTTGAAAAAGTTGGAGTAAACGTTTCAAAAGTACACGGAAAATTTGCAGATTCAGCCATTAATGAGATTCCTGGTGCAAGTGAAAGTAACGGAGAGTTTTGGGCAAGCGGTATATCTTTAGTGTCTCATATGCAATCGCCCCTTATCCCTGCAGCGCATATGAACACAAGGCTGATATATACTTCAAAACAATGGTTTGGTGGAGGAATGGATTTTACGCCGATATATAAAAATGAAGAAGATTGCAAGTATATTCATGAATTAATCAAAATGACATGTGATAGATTTGACACCGGATATTATCCAAAATTTAAAGAGCAATGTGACAACTATTTTTTCTTACAACACAGAAAAGAGCCGCGTGGCATTGGTGGTATTTTCTATGATAATCTGAGTTCTGGCAATTGGGAGAATGATTTTGAGTTCACAAAAGCAGTAGGTGAAGCCTTTTTGGAAATTTATTTGCACATCATACGTAAACATATACAAAAATCTTGGACAAAAGAACAACGAGAAAATCAATTAATAAAACGTGGCAGATATGTAGAATTCAATCTGTTATACGATCGTGGCACAAGGTTTGGTTTGATGACTGACGGCAATCCAGATGCAATTATGATGTCAATGCCACCACTTGTTAAGTGGGTGTAAATCACTCTTATTACAAATTGGGATTTCACAAAAACTGCTTGTGTCGTAAAACAATTGAATTGACTTTATGTGCATAATCAATATAACTTGAGTTATTAACATTGACTCTTTCGTCTAGTGGTTAGGACACCACCCTTTCACGGTGGTAACACGGGTTCAAATCCCGTAAGAGTCACTCAAATAGAATATAATTAAAGTTTTAAATGGGAAAAATTAGGCTTTATGTTGAAGAAGCTTTATCACAAGGCGTGAGTTTAGCACTTAATCCACAACAAAGTCACTATATTTGCAATGTAATGCGGCTTAAGAAGTATGATAATCTCTCTCTTTTTAATGGAAAAGATGGAGAATGGTTAGGAGAAGTAGTTAATATATCGCGTAAATTGACAAAAGTTACACTCAAAACGCGAATTCTGGATTAAGGAAGGAAGAAAGTATAGGAAATAGAAGGCTTTTTGGATTTGATGGAATAGGAAATGAGAGTAGAAAAGATATGAACCAAAAAATTAACAGGGGATCTATGGCGAGTGTGTTCAATTTCTAACGCGAATTCTGGATTAATAGATGAGTTTACCCTGTTTTCTTGCCTTTTCTATTCTCCTTTAATCCAGAATTCGCGTTCTTTGCTTACACTGGTATCGATAATAAAGTCACTCATCTTCCTTTTCTCCTCAATAGATAACTGAACATTGGAGATTAAATTTAGCTTTTCTTTATCTATGTTGCGTTCGTTAAGTCTTTGAGCTTGCACAACGCTATCTGCATGGACGAAAACAATAAGGTTGCAATATAAATAAAATTTTGTTTCTAATAGAAGTGGCACATCTAAAACTAAAAGTTTTCTATCGATCTTTATTTCCTTAGCAATAAAAAGTTCTAGTTCATTTCGCACAACGGCATGAACCAAAGATTGAAATTGTTTCCAATTTTCATCGTAGGCTAAGAAATATTTAGACAGTACTGTTCTATCTATTTCACCATTTACTACCACTCCAGGAAAATTTTTTTCTGCATAGCTTATTATGCTTTTATCCACTTTATAAAGTTGGTGTACAACAGAATCAGCATCAAATACAGCAGCACCAAACTCTTGAAAGCAATTAGCTACAAAGCTCTTTCCTACACCAATTCCCCCTGTTAGACCTATGATCATATAGCAAAATACATCAGACTCTTTTCGAAACTATAGCTAAGGTTTCTCTATATATATTAACTAGATTTTCTAGATCCCAGTGGGCTTTGTTGCATAGCACCTTAAACGCGAATTCTGGATTAAGGAAGGAAGAAAGTATAGGAAATAGAAGGCTTTTTGGATTTGATGGAATAGGAAATGAGAGTAGAAAAGATATGAACCAAAAAATTAACAGGGGATCTATGGCGAGTGTGTTCAATTTCTAGTCTATTTTTTAGGTAACCAAAAACAGTCTCAATGATAGACCTTTTTCTCAGTAAAATCTTCTCATTTAGCGAAATCAATGCATTTTTCATACCTTTTTTCACCTTGGTAACAAGTTTCAAACCTCGGTCAAACAGCTTCTGAAAAAGCTCTTTTGCAATATAACCTTTGTCACCAAACAAAAGGCCGGTTAATTTTTCCGTCAGATTTGGCACAGGTATCCTATCATCAACATTGCCTTTTGTTAGCGTAAGTGAATGAATTTCACCATTTTCATTGATTACCATATGTAATTTGAAACCAAAAAACCAGCCGTAAGTACTCTTGCTTAATTTTGCAATTCCAGCAAAAACTTTGTTTTTGGATATTCTTTTTGCATGACAAACTGCAATGGGAGTTGTGTCTATATATGAAATTCCAGTGTTTTCTGACTGTCCACAAAGCCAATGCAACAACATTGCTAAATGCCACAAAACCCTAGGCTTTAGAGCAACAAACCTGGTATATGAAGGCAACTTTGGAAACTCTGATTTGTAGAGCAACGTTAGGTAATGTAGATAGAAAGTTTTGAAATTTTTACACGGAGATTGTTGATATAGCAGGATTATTGTCATGATTTCGGAGTGCTCAATTTCCGTTGTTCTTGTGGGTTTTTTACCATTTGGCAGTAGTTTACCTGCAAAATTTTTCTCTATATCTCTGCAAAAATCATCGACCAAACAAAACAGTTTGTTATATCTTCCATGGTTAACCTCATCTGTTTTTTTATAACTGCTGAGTTTACCCTGTTTTCTTGCCTTTTCTATTCTCCTTTAATCCAGAATTCGCGTATAAAGCCTCTACTCCATTTCCCCTTGGGCAAATTACTCCTTTATTTGTCTGTTTTGCATTGATTGCTGTTGGCAGCACACCTGAAACTGGAATAACTCTGCCATCAAGGGCAAGCTCACCCATAATGATATAAGACTGAACTTTTTCAACTGGTATCACATTCATTACAACAAGTAGTCCAATAGCAATAGCCAAGTCATAATGACTGCCTTCTTTCAGCAAATCCGCAGGGGAGAGATTAACTGTAATTCTTTTTGGAGGTAGTAGTAGATTGATTGAATTTAACGCTGCTCTGATGCGCTCTTTGGATTCTGCAACAGTTTTATCCGGTAATCCAACAATATTAAAAGCTGGAATACCATTTGCCATATGAATTTGTGCATTGACATTTACTGTGCTAATTCCCTGAAGCGCAACGGTATTTATATTTGCAATCATAATATATTATATAAAATTGTTAATATAATATATTAAAGAAGTGATGAAGTAAAGGCTACAGCAATTAAAGATGGCTTAACTTAGCAAAAAAGTGCATAGTATCCTATCGCTTTGCTGATTACAAAATGTTTATAAGGATAATAACTTTTCTTTTGCTATACTCAAGCGCGGTTTTCTGTGGTGATTGTAATTTTAATTTACCATACTGTGGGCTTAGTTGTAATCTGGATCTATCATATAGAAATTTAAGTAATATAAAAAAATTGTTGAATAACGACGATAAGTTTGTTGTGCTTACGTTTGATGATGGACCGTCTAACAATAGAGTAAACGATATTATTAATGTTCTGGAAAGCTATGAAGCAAAAGCAACATTTTTTGTGCTTGGTGAACGTATAAATGAAAAAACGTCTAAAATAGTAAAGAAAATTCATGAATCAGGTCATGAGTTAGGCAATCACTCTTGGTCGCATAGGAAGTTGACATCACTTTCAAGTGAGGAACAATTGCAAGAATTGGAAAAGACAAATACAGCAATTAAAAATGTAATAAAACAAGATGTAAAATGGTTTCGTCCGCCATATGGATGTCATGACGATAATCTGATTGAAAATACTGATCAATTAAATATGTATTCAATATTATGGACAGTTGATTCGCTAGATTGGCAAGGTGATAAACCAGAAGCTTTAGTTGAAAGAGTTTTAAGTAATGTACATAATGGAGCAGTTATACTGTTTCATGATCACAATAACAGATCAAACACAATTGAAGCTTTACCTCATATTATTAAAATACTAAAAAAATCAGGTTACAAATTTGTTACCTTAAGTGAGTGGGAAAAAAGGGTTTGTAATACGGTAAAAGCCAGAAGTGTAACAATAAAAGAGGGGGGAAAAGTGCGTTTTGAAGGAATGTTATGTGGACAAAAAACAAAGTCTTTAACCGCAGAGCATTTATATTAGGCGGTATTCAGCTTACCATTTCCGCTGTTTTTAGCTATAGGTTATATAATTTACAAGTACGAAACAGACAAAAATACGAAACGCTGTCTAATAACAATAGGGTACGAATCACCACTATTATGCCTCAGCGAGGCAAAATTTTAGATAGGAATAGCATTGAACTTGCGATAAACAAAATTTCGTATGTTGTTTTGTTTGATGGTTCTGGTAAGGAAGTTGATTTGCAAACATTATCAGAAGTCGAGTCTAAAATAGCAAAATCGTCAGAAACAAAAGTAACTGCTCTTTATAAACGTTATTACCCGTTTGGTTCAATGTGTTCTCATGTAATCGGATATACAAAAAGACAGCAAGGCATAAGCGAAGTAGGAATCAGCGGTATTGAATATACATATGATCATATATTGAAAGGCAAGCCAGGAAAATCTGAGCAGGAAATAAATTCTAAAAAACGCGTCATAAAAGAATTATCAAGCATACCACAACAAGACGGACAAGATGTACAACTGACAATTGATATTAATCTGCAAGAGAAAATCGCAGAGGTATTTAAAGATCACCAAGGCTCCGCAGTGGTAATTGATGTAAATAATGGAGAAATTTTAGCATTATATAATTCACCTTCTTACGATAATAATCTTTTTGCTAGCAGGCTATCAAATGAGACTTGGGAGAGCTTGAATGCTCCTTCATTGCCGCTCGTGAATCGTGCGTTATCATATCAAATTCCACCTGGTTCAATATTTAAAATAATGGTTGCGCTTGCAGGTTTAAAGGACGGAATAATCACACCAGAAGAAAAATTCTCGTGTAAGGGCTATATGAAAATAGGTGAGCGGAAATTTCGCTGCTTGAAAAGCAAAGTCCATGGATATATATCTTTAAATGAGGCAATGGCATTATCATGCAACACTTACTTTTATAACATAGGAAAAAAAATAAGTGTAGACTCTCTAGTAGAAATGGCCAGAAAATTTGGTATTGGAAGTGGGCCACTGATTGGAACGTTTAAAGAAGAAGCTCCAGGATTGTTGCCCGATAGAGATTGGCGCGCACGAAAGCTATATTCGCAGTGGTATTTAGGTGACACTATCAACCTAGTTATAGGACAAGGGTATATACTTACAACACCACTGCAGCTTGCAGTTCTTTCGGCAAGGCTTGCAACAGGAAAAGAGGTAATTCCCCACATTGAAATGAGTAAAACGATACAAGATTTTTCCGATATTGATGTGAATCGTGAGCATCTTAGCATAGTTCGAAAAGCTATGTTTGACGTGGTGAATTCTAAAACTGGAACCTATAAAAAAGGGCTAAGCGGTATACAAATTGCCGGCAAAACCGGTACACCAGAAATAAACTCTAAGGGCGAAAGTCATAAGTTATTTATCGCTTATGGCCCTTACCATAACCCGCGCTACGCAATCTCTGTGTTTATAGAACACGGCAAAGCCCCACGCCAAGATGTTGCTATAGCTAATGAGATATTTCAGTATATGCTTGAAACTATGAACGCGAATTCTGGATTAAGGAAGGAAGAAAGTATAGGAAATAGAAGGCTTTTTGGATTTGATGGAATAGGAAATGAGAGTAGAAAAGATATGAACCAAAAAATTAACAGGGGATCTATGGCGAGTGTGTTCAATTTCTAGTCTATTTTTTAACGCGAATGAATCCACAACTGTACGAACATTGTGATTTGAGAACAATCTCCGCCAGGAAGGGTGTCATCCCAGTGCGTGACACTGGGATGGCTTTGTTGCATAGCACCTTAAGCAGTGATGGTTTACGACAAATTTATGTAATGATTTCAAATTTAGCCATACCAATATCAGTGAATTTGTTGAGCAAATAGCACTTAATTAGTAATTCTTTTTCACGATTTACTTCAGATTTATTCCTAAAGCTAAATCCAAATACTTGCTTCAACCTTGAGAAAAATCCTTCTATGTAAGATCTCTTTCCATAAATTGCTTCCTTTTTCCACTCTTTTACACCATCTTGTCCATATAATTTTATTAACCTAATAGCAGCATTTCTGTCAGACATATAATCTATTTTTGAATGTTCTGCTGCATCCTTTTTTGGTAGAACTTTTGTCTTTATATCGTATTTCTTACACAATTTATAAAGTTTGTGCCTATCGTATGCCCTATCTGCATATAATGCTTTTATTTTGTGCTGAAAATTAACTTCTTCAAGCAAATCGCAAGCTCCATAGTGGTCAGAGTAGAAGCCATTACTGTATCTTGCAGCTATAGCTTTTTTACTATTTACACTTAACATAACATGTAACTTTCTTACTTGCTCGTAGCTTCGGTACTTTCTATCTGCACTGTTTTCCTTACTGTGGCCAGGAGTGTTACTGTAAATGCTGATACTTGTGCTATCTATGATAATTTCAATATTTTCCATGTTGCTTTTATCAACCCTGCAATCATTTATCTTAATATTAAGTTTTTTAAACCTTCTTGATGCTTGTGAATAGCTGATAACTGCCAAATTTTTTCCTATTTGTTGCAGATATCCTTTTATAAACCCCACCGTTTGTCTTAAACCAATTCTAAAAAGATTGACAATTATATGCACCAAAATTACGACTTTATCACTGTAAATATAGTTGCCGCCCTGCATTTTTGGACTATTTTCATACCAATTTTCGATAGCTTCATCGATGTAACGAAAAATATTTCCCCTTTTTTCAAGGAATTTGTTATATTCGTTTTGGTTACTGACTTTCATTTTCTGTGGCATATTTTTTCTTCAACAGTTAAATGGTTATTTATAATGAATTTTGTCAGTAGCCACCAGATTTTTTCGGTTGCTATGCAACAAAGCCATCCCAGTGTCACGCACTGGAATGACACCATTTGTTGTGCAAATTACCTTTGCAAACAAATGTTCGTACAGCTGTGTGTCACGCACTTTGCTTCAATATTTGCACATTAGCCACTCCTCTGAACAGATACACTCTTCTTTAAATTTTTTTAGATGTTCTTTTTTTTCGCACTCTAAAAGCAGCTCTTCCACACTTTTGTTGTAGCTTTCAGTAGTAATCCTTCCCTGATGATGCATGAACCTTAAGTAAATTAAATAAGTGTTAATTACATCTGTTTCACAATAATCTCGAATCTCTTGTATCTTGCCGCTATCGTATAAGCCCATAACTTGTGACCCATCAACTCCAATTTTACCAGGAAGGTTAAATGCTGCACAAACTTCGTTCATTTTTACTCTCGCAGAAGCTCCAAAATCAGAGAGGGTTTCAAGCAAATCACAATGCCAATCACTGCTATATCTCTGATTGTAACTATTCCACTTATCGCCAGCTTTATGAAAATATTCTGCTTGAATGCCATGGACCATAGCACGATACTTCAGTACCGGTATATCAAAAGTGCGTCCGTTGAACGAAACTAATCTTGGCTTTTTCTCTGATATGTAGTTAAAAAATCCTTTCACTAGCTCCTTTTCACTGGAATTTAGTGTACCTCCAGATCTTATTTCTTGCAGTGTGAACACCTCATAACCGCTCTGGTAGCTTATATTGCAAAGTAAAAAACTAATAACTACAATTTGGTGGAAGGGCTGACGCAAAAAAGAGTTTTGCCCGTTTGTTATTTCAAGATGATATTTTGTTAATGCATCCCTCTTCTCTTCTACACTACTATCATCACTAATATTGAGTAAATTTTTGCAGGAATTTACATCTGGTATAGTTTCAATATCAAATACCAATAAAGAATTAAGCATTGCCTATATACTCCTCAGGACGGTCAATCCAAGGTCGCACTTTCACAAATAAAAAGAGGTGTACCTTGCACTCAAATAATTTTTCTAGTTCAGCACGCGCTTCGATATTAATTTTTTTAATATTACTGCCATCTTTTCCTAGCACTATTTTTTTATGACTATCTTTCAACACGAATATGATCTGTTTTATGACTAAACTCTTATCTTTTTTTTCCTCAAATTGTTCAGTTATAACAGCTGTAGAGTATGGCAATTCTTCACGCAAGTTCAAGAATAATTTTTCTCTCGTAATTTCTGCTGATAAAAAATTTGTCGAGGAATCGGTTATTTGATCTTCTTCATAAAACCAAGGGCTCACCGGTGCAACTTCAGATAAGTAATTCACCAAATCAGAAAGTCCATCATTCTTTAATGCGGATATTGTAAAAACCTTTTCAAATTTATAAAGCAAATTCAGATGCTCATGCGCCATCTTTAATTCAGGCCTTTTTACCAAATCAGTTTTATTGATAACCAAAATGCATCTGCCTTTTGTGCGCTGCAGTCGTGCAAATATAGTCTTAATTCTTTCTATATTTTTCAAATAATTGCTTACATCAACAAGCAACAAAGTGATGTCATCACCCTTGATTGCTGACCATGCAGACTTGACTAAAGCTTTTTCAAGTTTTGTTTCTGCTGAGAAAATTCCTGGGGAGTCAGTAAAGACAATTTGTGTGTTGTTGCATGTTGCAATACCCCTTATTTGCGTCCTTGTTGTTTGCACTTTAGGGGTGACAATTGCAATCTTCTTGCCTATGATGCTGTTAATTAATGTAGACTTCCCAGCATTTGGTAAGCCAGCTATGGTTACAAATAAGGACTTTTGTTCTTTCACAAAGGAAATTATAAAGAAAACTGGATGCGAGCGTCAAGCTACTTGTATGACATCATTCTCCTGTCATCCAAGTAGCTGACACTAGTTCACTCTATAATGGTATCAACGCGAATTCTGGATTAAAGGAGAATAGAAAAGGCAAGAAAACAGGGTAAACTCAGCAGTTATAAAAAAACAGATGAGGTTAACCATGGAAGATATAACAAACTGTTTTGTTTGGTCGATGATTTTTGCAGAGATATAGAGAAAAATTTTGCAGGTAAACTACTGCCAAATGGTAAAAAACCCACAAGAACAACGGAAATTGAGCACTCCGAAATCATGACAATAATCCTGCTATATCAACAATCTCCGTGTAAAAATTTCAAAACTTTCTATCTACATTACCTAACGTTGCTCTACAAATCAGAGTTTCCAAAGTTGCCTTCATATACCAGGTTTGTTGCTCTAAAGCCTAGGGTTTTGTGGCATTTAGCAATGTTGTTGCATTGGCTTTGTGGACAGTCAGAAAACACTGGAATTTCATATATAGACACAACTCCCATTGCAGTTTGTCATGCAAAAAGAATATCCAAAAACAAAGTTTTTGCTGGAATTGCAAAATTAAGCAAGAGTACTTACGGCTGGTTTTTTGGTTTCAAATTACATATGGTAATCAATGAAAATGGTGAAATTCATTCACTTACGCTAACAAAAGGCAATGTTGATGATAGGATACCTGTGCCAAATCTGACGGAAAAATTAACCGGCCTTTTGTTTGGTGACAAAGGTTATATTGCAAAAGAGCTTTTTCAGAAGCTGTTTGACCGAGGTTTGAAACTTGTTACCAAGGTGAAAAAAGGTATGAAAAATGCATTGATTTCGCTAAATGAGAAGATTTTACTGAGAAAAAGGTCTATCATTGAGACTGTTTTTGGTTACCTAAAAAATAGACTAGAAATTGAACACACTCGCCATAGATCCCCTGTTAATTTTTTGGTTCATATCTTTTCTACTCTCATTTCCTATTCCATCAAATCCAAAAAGCCTTCTATTTCCTATACTTTCTTCCTTCCTTAATCCAGAATTCGCGTTTAAGGTGCTATGCAACAAAGCCATTCCAGTGTCAAGCACTGGAATGACACCATTTGTTGTAAACTCACTTTTACTCTATGGTTATACTACCTTGCCGCTATCCTGAACGGATACCTTCTTTCAGCTTTGGATGACAATAGGAAAAAGTTTGTTACTTAAGCTTAAAAAACGTGTATGATAGTGTTATTTCGCTCAAATCTTTTGTATTACTATCAAGTATTATCTCAGGATCTATATAGAAAGATACGGGCATAGCAGCTTTTTGTTTTGGTAGCAACATTTGCTCTTCAAAACAAAAGCATGCAACTTTATTGAAATACTTACCTGCTTTGAAAGGCGTAACGTTATATACTGCCATACCAAATGAAGGCTGATCAGATAGATTTTTTGCGTAATAAAAAGCTAAACTTTGTTCTCCTATGTTTACATCAACGTAGTTAGTTTCTGATTTAAATTCCCAAGGTAGATCGGACATTATATCAGCATTGAAGTGAACCCTGATTTTTTGGTCAGTTGCACTTATTGTTGCATTAGTTACTTTTCTTGTTGTGCCACCATATCCAGTAGCTTTGCAAAAAATGCTGTATAGAGGCACCGATGCATATGCAAGACATAGCATCAACACGACTAAAGATATTAAAAAGAAAACTATAGAATTCTTACTACCTTTCCTTAAAAAGGAAAACATCTAGTCCCTATTATTGAACAAGTTAAGTAACCTGAGTAGATTGAGAAATATGTTAATAAAGTTAAAATAAAGATCAGTTGCACCCAGTATTGCCAATTTAGTAGTAGCGACTTCTGATCCGTCGTTATATTTATAATAAACGTCCTTGATTCTTTGAGCATCATACGCAGTCATTAAGGTAAAGACTATTACTGATATGAACGATATTGCAAAGTAGAGAGGACTACTTCCAAGGAATAAATTTACTACGGATGCTATAATTATCCCCAAGACTCCCATAATCAAGAAAGAGCCCATACTTGTAAGATCTCTTTTTGTGGTATTACCATATAAAGCCATAGAGCCAAACATAATTGATGTAATGAAAAACGCTCTTGCTATATTTTCTGCAGTATAAACTATAAAAATATAAGATAAGGAAAGCCCCATTAACACTGAGAACGAGAAAAATATAGTAACGGCAGACTGAGCACTTAGGTGTTGAATTCTATACCGCATATAGATCACCAATGCAGCTGGAGAGAATATTATCACAAGCGACAGAACAGGATTAGAATGAATTACCTGAAAAAGACCAGAAAATACCGTTAGAAACGCAACAAGCCCTGTAACGCCTAAAGCTAAAGCCATGTAGTTATATACTTTAGTTAGGTAACTTCTAAGCCCAGCACTATAATAAGCGCCTTGAGAGCGAATATCCTGTTCATTTCTCATGTAAGACATAATATAACTCCTTTTGTCTATTATTTAACACATTATAATATAAAACCACATTTTTATCAAGTATTTTTATTATAAACAGCTATGCGCTGGCATTTGTTTTAATATAAATAGAATATAGGCCTATTGCTGCTGCATTTGAAACATTTAAGCTGTCAATTACGTTTGACATTGGGATTTTTAAAAGATAATCACAATTTTCTTTAACTAACCTCCGCATTCCTTTCTCTTCGGAACCAAAAATAATTACTCTTTTTTTCTCAAAGCTCTTTATTTCATCTATATTTTCTTTAGCATTGCAATCAAACCCGTAACACCAGTAGCCGACCTCTTTCAAAGACTGCATAGTTTTTACTATATTTGTAACGTATATTAGCGGGACAATATCTAATGCCCCACTTGCTGCTTTTGCAATAGATGCATTTTCACTCGGTGAATGGTTATGTGGTAAAACCAATGCATTGACATTAAAACAAGCTGAAGTTCTTAAAATCGACCCAATATTGTGCGTGTCAGTGACTTGATCTAAAATGACTATGGTAGAGCTATCGTTCGAGCTTTCAGCTATTTCTTCAATGCTTAAGTTATAAAGAATAGGGGCAACATTTAAAGCAATTCCCTGATGGTTAGCACCTTTGGGTAAAACGTCATTAAGTATTTTGTTTTCTACTAATCGAACTTTAATGCCCTTACTGTCTACACATTGCCTAATTTCTTTTTCGTGTTCTCTATAGAAATTTTCTGTTGCTAACAGTTCTATACACCGCCTATTTTTATTCTTCAGTGCTGACATGCAGGTGTGCTTTCCATACAGCCAAAAATTCTCATTAGTTTTTGACGATTTCATCGTATTATTGAAAATCGGGTTTTTATAGAATAAGCAACATTTTACTATGTTTAGATATTGTTGTAAAATTATACAATTCGATTAATGCGTTTATGTCGGACGATAAGTTGGATTGGCAAAAAAATGTTAAGCCAATAGAATGTAGAAAAGTTACTTTGAAAGTTGATCATAAAGTAAATATAAAGTCTATGGTTGATAAAGGTACCTCCGACTTACAAGGGAATTTTCTTAATACCAATAATGGTAACTCATCATTTTGTCTTGACTACAACACAAAATCAAAGATTGATAGGGGTAAATATTTTATAAGCGATAAGCTCGATTTGCATGGCTATAATATAGAGGATGCTTACTGTAAATTGGTAGATTTTATTATCAAAAATTATCGAGCAGGAAATAGATGTTTATTGGTAATTACGGGATACGGCAGTGCAACAAATAAAACAGACACTATAAAGAGTAACTTAAGTAAATGGTTAAATGACACTAAAATCCAGCATATGGCTCTATACTACCAGCAAGCTACGAAAAAACATGGTGGTAAAGGAGCTTTTTATGTTTTATTAAGAAGGAATAAAAACCTTGAGTCCTGATACTTAAAATTCCTTTTAAGCCTTAATTTTTCTTGTATAACCATATAAAAATCAGTGTTCGGCAGCGCATGACGCACAATTGTACAAACATTGTAGCCGTTATTCAAGTAGCTATAGAAACGAAAAAACTTACTTGACACATTTTGCCAGCCCCCCTATCATGGTACTGAAGGTATTCATTTATCTTCAATCTGTGCAGATCAAACGACAACAGTATTACGTAATGGCGTCTTATTTTTAATTTTTTGCACTATGCGCACCTTATGTCTTCACAACATTTCTAGCTATATAAGCTGAAACGCGCTTATAAAGCGTTTAAGACAGTATAGAACGCCAATTTGCAGGATTAGAGAGTGACAACTAGCTAACACGGAATATCTTTTGCCTTTTTTTTCTGCTTAGTAAATTTCCTAAACATTTAAGACAGTATAGAACGCCAATTTGCAGGATTAGAGAGTGACAACTAGCTAACACGGAATATCTTTTGCCTTTTTTTTCTGCTTAGTAAATTTCCTAAACATTTATGACTAAAGGTTAGTTGCATTAAAAAGCAGCTGAATCGCGGTTATTAGACGTTTAAAAACGCGAATTCTGGATTAAAGGAGAATAGAAAAGGCAAGAAAACAGGGTAAACTCAGCAGTTATAAAAAAACAGATGAGGTTAACCATGGAAGATATAACAAACTGTTTTGTTTGGTCGATGATTTTTGCAGAGATATAGAGAAAAATTTTGCAGGTAAACTACTGCCAAATGGTAAAAAACCCACAAGAACAACGGAAATTGAGCACTCCGAAATCATGACAATAATCCTGCTATATCAACAATCTCCGTGTAAAAATTTCAAAACTTTCTATCTACATTACCTAACGTTGCTCTACAAATCAGAGTTTCCAAAGTTGCCTTCATATACCAGGTTTGTTGCTCTAAAGCCTAGGGTTTTGTGGCATTTAGCAATGTTGTTGCATTGGCTTTGTGGACAGTCAGAAAACACTGGAATTTCATATATAGACACAACTCCCATTGCAGTTTGTCATGCAAAAAGAATATCCAAAAACAAAGTTTTTGCTGGAATTGCAAAATTAAGCAAGAGTACTTACGGCTGGTTTTTTGGTTTCAAATTACATATGGTAATCAATGAAAATGGTGAAATTCATTCACTTACGCTAACAAAAGGCAATGTTGATGATAGGATACCTGTGCCAAATCTGACGGAAAAATTAACCGGCCTTTTGTTTGGTGACAAAGGTTATATTGCAAAAGAGCTTTTTCAGAAGCTGTTTGACCGAGGTTTGAAACTTGTTACCAAGGTGAAAAAAGGTATGAAAAATGCATTGATTTCGCTAAATGAGAAGATTTTACTGAGAAAAAGGTCTATCATTGAGACTGTTTTTGGTTACCTAAAAAATAGACTAGAAATTGAACACACTCGCCATAGATCCCCTGTTAATTTTTTGGTTCATATCTTTTCTACTCTCATTTCCTATTCCATCAAATCCAAAAAGCCTTCTATTTCCTATACTTTCTTCCTTCCTTAATCCAGAATTCGCGTTTAAAACATAAAAAAAACGCCAATGTTTTTAAATAGATATTAGCCGGGGTTTCTTTTGCCTTTTTTTTCGTTTGGTAAATTTCTTAATATTTGTAGCTAGAGACTCTCATCTTTAGCGAGCTTCAAGGTAATTGATTGCTATTTGCGAAAATATTTGCATAATTTAAGCAACATTAATTGATAAAAATTAACTATGGAGCTTAATAAGATTGCAGCATCGATTTTACTTTCTGGGCTAATCATTATGATAGTCAGCAACGTAGTTGATATGCTGTATAGTCCAGAGGAATATAAGATTGAACACCAAACGATAGTAGCTGCTGAGCCTCAGCAAAAAATTGAGCAAGTGGCGCTTGATATTGGAGCGCTCATGCAGAATGCTAGCTTTGAGAAAGGTAAATCAGCAGCGAAAAAATGTATAGCTTGCCACAGTTTTGAGAAAGGTGGAATGAATAAAGTAGGACCAAATTTATGGAACGTAATTGGAAACAAAAAGGCCCATCTTGGCAACTCATTCAATTACTCAAAAGCAGTGCTTGAAAAAGGTGGAAAATGGGGGTATGAGGAGCTATTTGCCTTTTTAAAGAACCCAAAAGCCTATATAAAAGGTACACGTATGGCATTTGCAGGTATTTCCAATCCACAAGAAATTGCAGATCTAGTCAGCTATTTGCGTTCGATGAGCGATAGTCCGGTTGCTTTGCCAAAGTAGTATGGATTATTGTAAATTGTTTGATGGAAATAATGGTCACATAGCATATCGAAAGCTACAAGGAAAGAAAGCTTCTGTAGTTTTTTTCGGTGGATTTGCATCAAATATGAATGGAACTAAAGCAACTGCTATTTACAAATTTTGCCAAGAAAATGACGTAGCACTTGTGCTATTTGATTACTTTGGTCACGGTAACTCAAGTGGTAATTTTGCCGATTATACAATAAGTGATTGGCAAAAAAATTGTGCTAAAGTGATAAGTGAATTAACTAGTGGTAAACAAATAGTTATAGGTTCAAGTATCGGAGGATGGCTGATGCTGCTCACTGCCCTTCAATTTTCAGAAAAAATTGCAGCATTAATCGGCATATCGTCTGCTCCCGATTTCACTGAAGATTTGATATTCAAGCAATTGTCAGGCAAGCAAAAAGAAGAACTAGATTCTAAAGGTGTAATAGATTTTACTTCAGAGCATTGTACATACAAAATAACTAAAAATTTGATCGAAGATGGCAGAAAGAACCTTCTTTTAAACAAAGAGACAATAGATATAAACTGTCCTGTGCACTTATTGCATAGCATTAATGATAAAGATGTTCCTTATCAAACTTCATTGAATTTAGCTGAAAAAATCAAGTCAACTGATGTTGAAGTACACTTAATAAAATCAGCAGAGCATAACATGTCTGACAATCATTCACTGGAAGTTTTATTTAAGACCATTAGGGAATTTTGTAACCGTTCACTTATTTGAGCTTTCTTCAATTTAAAGTAAATACAGAAAATTGCTGCCTATAGCTAAACTGACCTTACCCAGAAAAAGTGGAGAGAAAGTTGAGAATGTTTTTTTATAAAAAGAATGATGAATCAAAATGTTCAGGGATGCAATAGTTAATAGTGACGTTGTTTGTTATAAAAAATTTCTATATATTAAAATATAGCAGTTTTAATATGCTGTTTAGAGTGCTTAGAAACGCGAATTCTGGATTAAAGGAGAATAGAAAAGGCAAGAAAACAGGGTAAACTCAGCAGTTATAAAAAAACAGATGAGGTTAACCATGGAAGATATAACAAACTGTTTTGTTTGGTCGATGATTTTTGCAGAGATATAGAGAAAAATTTTGCAGGTAAACTACTGCCAAATGGTAAAAAACCCACAAGAACAACGGAAATTGAGCACTCCGAAATCATGACAATAATCCTGCTATATCAACAATCTCCGTGTAAAAATTTCAAAACTTTCTATCTACATTACCTAACGTTGCTCTACAAATCAGAGTTTCCAAAGTTGCCTTCATATACCAGGTTTGTTGCTCTAAAGCCTAGGGTTTTGTGGCATTTAGCAATGTTGTTGCATTGGCTTTGTGGACAGTCAGAAAACACTGGAATTTCATATATAGACACAACTCCCATTGCAGTTTGTCATGCAAAAAGAATATCCAAAAACAAAGTTTTTGCTGGAATTGCAAAATTAAGCAAGAGTACTTACGGCTGGTTTTTTGGTTTCAAATTACATATGGTAATCAATGAAAATGGTGAAATTCATTCACTTACGCTAACAAAAGGCAATGTTGATGATAGGATACCTGTGCCAAATCTGACGGAAAAATTAACCGGCCTTTTGTTTGGTGACAAAGGTTATATTGCAAAAGAGCTTTTTCAGAAGCTGTTTGACCGAGGTTTGAAACTTGTTACCAAGGTGAAAAAAGGTATGAAAAATGCATTGATTTCGCTAAATGAGAAGATTTTACTGAGAAAAAGGTCTATCATTGAGACTGTTTTTGGTTACCTAAAAAATAGACTAGAAATTGAACACACTCGCCATAGATCCCCTGTTAATTTTTTGGTTCATATCTTTTCTACTCTCATTTCCTATTCCATCAAATCCAAAAAGCCTTCTATTTCCTATACTTTCTTCCTTCCTTAATCCAGAATTCGCGTCATAAGTAAGCGACCATCTGGAAAATATGGAACCCCCTATTCATAGTAATGAGCACGGCCTGAATTAAAATATCTTGAGCTCATTTGCACAATCAATCACTTCAGCATTTGGAAATTGGTTTTTAAACCAGGTATACTGACGTTTCGCGTAGTGTCTTGTGTTTGTTTGAGCAATTTGTATTGCTTCGTCTAAAGTAATCTCACCTTTCAAGTACTTTATAATTTCTGGCACTCCATGTGCTTTCATAGCTGGCAAATGTGGGGCTAGGTTCATGCTAAGTAGCTTTTTTACTTCATCAATTGCTCCATTTTCAATCATTGTAATGAAACGAAAATTTATTTTTCGGTATACATCTTCACGTTTAGGCAGAATTGTATATATCTTAAAATTATTGAATAAAGGAGGCTGTCTATTTTCTTGCCATACAAAGATTGTCTTACCAGTTTCAGTGATAACTTCAAGTGCCCTTGAAAGGCGGTGCGAGTCATTCATGAACACTTTACCTTGAATCCTTGGATCTTTGCTTAGCGCTAATTTGTAAAACTCCTCTTTACTTAAATTTTTTCTTAATTCACTTACATTTCTCCTCACTTCCTGACTTATTTGTGGCATTGATGATAAGCCTTTGATTAAACTGCTGATGTAAAGCCCGCTTCCTCCAGTGATGATAGGTATTTGAGCATTTTCTAATGCGTGATTAACTTCTTTTTCTAAATCCTCTAACCATAGACCCACGGAATAATTTTCTTTTGCTGAGACATAACCATATAGTTTATAAAATACTTCTTGCTTTGGTGGTTGAGCAGTAATTATGGGAATTTCTTTGTATAACTGCTTTGAATCACAATTTATTATGCTGATATTATTATATTTTTTTATCAGGTTATCACACAATTCTGATTTACCTGAGGCCGTAATTCCTGTAATAATTACTATATTATTTTTCATTTATATTAATTTAATTAACATATGATAGAGTGTAGTAAAAATTTTGGTCCTACAATCTAAAGTTTGGAGATTTTTATGGCAGAAAACAACGACAATAATTCATTTATTAAGCGTTTCACAAACAGGACTCCTGGCGGTACAGGGGAAGGTTTTTCCAGCAAGTATTCGTCTCAAAACACCAAAGAACGTGCATTAGGGGAAAAAGGAAAAATTTCTGAATTAGCAGGCAAAAAAACCGAATCCAAGGAAGCTTTTTCTGAAAGTGGCGGCATAAAAAGTAAAAGCAGAACTGTCAATGAAAGATCTTTTGCTGATGCAACAAAAAGAAGTAGATCAGATCTCGTATATTTAGTGCGTGGTAAAGATCGTGGAAAATCAGCGTGGCATTATGTATTAGTTGATAAAGAGAGAAGAGAAATGTTTCTAGCAAAAAGCAGAACTGGCTCTATAGATGTTGCAGACTATGGAGAGATTTTATATTCAGGATGGGGAGAAGATCCACCACAGGAAATAGTTGACAAAGTCAATGAAGAGTTTGGGCTGTAGCAAATCTGCATAACAAATGGTAAGCTGCGTTGTATTATATTCACAAAAACTAGCAGTTACTATATAAGATACAATGCAACAAAACTGATCTAGTTGTTATGAACAAGTTTCTAGCTATATGGTATCTAAAATAATAAATGCAATACAGAACAACTTGTTAGTGTGTTTTCCAACAGAAACAGTGTATGCTCTTGCTTGTAATGCACTAGATAATGAATCTATAGGAAAAATATATCAGATAAAGAAACGCTCTCAGAATAAGCCACTCTCCATATTTGTTAGTGATATTTACAATTTGACAAAAATAGCAAAGCTAGAGAAAAAGTATATTGGTTTAGTAAATCACTTTTCTCCTGGACCAATTACCTACATTTTACCACTTAAAAACAACAACATATTGCCAAACGAATTCTTTAAAGATAGTATAGGCATCAGAATCCCTGAGCATCCTATTGCAATTTCAATATTAAATAAACTGAAAGTTCCAATAGTTGCAACTAGTATAAATATTTCAGGAGAAAAAAGTGTATGTAAGGCAGACGATATACCACAATCCATTAAGCAACATTTATCTGTAGTGATTGAAGATGACGAACTAGTTTCTGGTATAGAATCTACTATTATTGACTTAACCGAAGATAAGATTAAGGTTTTAAGGGAAGGTGCAATTTCATTACAAACAGTAAACAACGCATTTTCAAACTAAGATCTATAGGAGCAAGAATGAAAAAAGTAATAGGTCACAACCAAGCCAAAAAAAAATTAATGAACAACTTGTCTGTTCAGTCTTGGCTGATCTGCGGTAAAAAAGGTATAGGGAAAGCAACATTTGCAAAATCCTTCTCCTATTGGTTTCTTACAAAAAACTATGACGTGGCAGCATTGGACTTACACATTGTTGAAGGTGATACTATCGGAATAGAAAAAGTCAGAGAAATGAAAAACTTTCTACACTTAAGTCCCATTCAATCAGAACACAAAATAGCTATAATAGATAGCTTAGAGGTAATGACTAATAACGCTAAAAACGCAATATTGAAAATATTAGAAGAGTCGCCAAAAAATTCTAAGATATTTATAATTAGCCATAAGCCATATGATATACAAACCACTATCTTGTGTAGGTGCTTTCAGCTGAATTTACTCCTATTAACTTATGATGAAACAAAGCAAGTTGTTTCATCTCAATGTAAATTTGATGATCAAATATTTGATGAAATCATTACTTTATTTCCTGGAATGCCAGGAATGATAATAAATGCAATAAGTAGTGATGCTTATGAAGCATACAAGTGCTTTTATAAATTCCTTCATGATTTAAAGAATCCCAATATGATTAATAAAGTAATTAATAGCGAAATCGAACTAGAACTAGCATCATATATAATTCAGGCCTTCATTTTAGAAAGCATAAAGAGAGAGGTAAATGATGTTGAAATTCTGCTAAGTCAGTGGAAAAAAATAGATGAACTTTTTGTTGTTGCTAAGCAACTCCACTTAGATAAAAAGCATGTTTTAGCTAATGTAGTTAATATCATGACATAAGTTTACGAAATATAATACTTTTAACATAAATTCATGATAAAATCCTGTTAATTTAATACTTGAAACGCGAATTCTGGATTAAGGAAGGAAAAACTGAAGGGAAAATTGAAGGAAAAATTGAAGTTGCAAAAACAATGTTGGCTAATAATGTTGATGTCAACACTATTGTCAAGTTTACTGGCCTTTCTATTAGTGAGATTGAAGAATTAAGTGGAAATTTGTGAGCGGTTACAAATAATTTACCATTTCTTCTGGTTTCACTATCCTTTCAAACTCCTCCTCAGTGAGCAGTTGAAGTTTTGCTGCTGCTTCTTTTAGAGTGATATTTTCTTTATAAGCAAGCTTCGCTATTTTTGCTGCATTGTCGTACCCTATATGCGTATTTAATATAGTGACCAACATCAACGACTGATTCAGTAAATCTTTTATCCTCTCTTCATTTGCTTTAATACCAACTACACATTTTTCTGTAAAATTTAAACTTGCATCAGCTAAAAGTCTTATAGACTGCAAAACATTGTAAATTATCACTGGCTTAAACACGTTCAGTTCAAAATGACCACTTGAGCCACCAATTGTTACAGCAACATGATTTCCCATAACTTGAGTGCATACCATAGTCACCGCTTCACACTGAGTTGGATTCACTTTACCTGGCATAATTGAAGAACCAGGCTCATTTTCCGGTAACATTATTTCCCCAATTCCGCATCTTGGACCAGAACCAAGCAACCTTATATCATTTGCAATTTTCATTAAACTGACTGCTACTGTATTGAGTGTTCCACTGAGCTCAACTAAAGCATCATTTGCTGCTAGTGCTTCAAATTTATTGCCTGCTGAAGTAAATGGAAGATTAGTAATTCCTGCAACTTGCTTTGCAAAATCTTCAGCAAAACCCTTTTTAGTATTGAGTCCCGTGCCAACCGCAGTGCCACCTTGTGCAAGCTCATATATATCACTTAAAGTTGATTTTACTCTCTCTATCCCCTTTTTAATCTGGACTGCATAGCCAGAGAACTCCTGTCCCAGTGTTAGGGGCGTTGCATCTTGCAGATGAGTACGTCCTACTTTTATTATATCTTTAAATTCCTGAACCTTATTATTCAGCCCCTTATGCAATTTTTCAAGATTTGGAATAAGCAAGCAGTTTATTTGCTCTGCTGCTGCTATATGCATTGCTGTTGGAAAGGTATCATTTGACGACTGACCATAATTCACATGATCGTTTGGATGTATCGGAGATTTACTACCCAAATTACCACCTAAAATCTCTATTGCGCGATTGCTGATCACTTCATTCATATTCATATTAGTCTGCGTTCCGGATCCGGTTTGCCAAACAACAAGCGGAAATTCATTATTAAATTTGCCATCTATTACTTCCCTTGCGGCTGTGCAGATTGCGTCCCCTACCTTATTATCTATGCTACCCTGCTTCATGTTAACATGTGCTGCTGCAAGTTTTACTATTGCTAATGCTTTAATCAGAGGCTCTGGCATTTTTTCTGTGCCAATCTTAAAATTTTCTAAAGAACGCTGAGTTTGTGCTCCCCAATAATGTTCACTTGGTACTTTTACTTCCCCTAAGCTGTCTGATTCTATTCTCGTTTTTCTATCCATATTTTCCTTCTTAGCATCATGCAAACTGGTTCACTATATAATTTTTTCATGTCTACTTCTTGGTTAATTAAATCATACTAGATCCAAGTAGTCAAGTGTACGAACATTGCAATTTTCAGGTAACTTGCATGGTAGATGCAAGTAGCTGACACTGGCATCTACCGTCTTAAACATCAAGATAAAAATTATTGTTTTTTATCATAGCATTTAAACAAATGATGATTTTTCTCATTAACGCGAATTCTGGATTAAGGAAGGAAGAAAGTATAGGAAATAGAAGGCTTTTTGGATTTGATGGAATAGGAAATGAGAGTAGAAAAGATATGAACCAAAAAATTAACAGGGGATCTATGGCGAGTGTGTTCAATTTCTAGTCTATTTTTTAGGTAACCAAAAACAGTCTCAATGATAGACCTTTTTCTCAGTAAAATCTTCTCATTTAGCGAAATCAATGCATTTTTCATACCTTTTTTCACCTTGGTAACAAGTTTCAAACCTCGGTCAAACAGCTTCTGAAAAAGCTCTTTTGCAATATAACCTTTGTCACCAAACAAAAGGCCGGTTAATTTTTCCGTCAGATTTGGCACAGGTATCCTATCATCAACATTGCCTTTTGTTAGCGTAAGTGAATGAATTTCACCATTTTCATTGATTACCATATGTAATTTGAAACCAAAAAACCAGCCGTAAGTACTCTTGCTTAATTTTGCAATTCCAGCAAAAACTTTGTTTTTGGATATTCTTTTTGCATGACAAACTGCAATGGGAGTTGTGTCTATATATGAAATTCCAGTGTTTTCTGACTGTCCACAAAGCCAATGCAACAACATTGCTAAATGCCACAAAACCCTAGGCTTTAGAGCAACAAACCTGGTATATGAAGGCAACTTTGGAAACTCTGATTTGTAGAGCAACGTTAGGTAATGTAGATAGAAAGTTTTGAAATTTTTACACGGAGATTGTTGATATAGCAGGATTATTGTCATGATTTCGGAGTGCTCAATTTCCGTTGTTCTTGTGGGTTTTTTACCATTTGGCAGTAGTTTACCTGCAAAATTTTTCTCTATATCTCTGCAAAAATCATCGACCAAACAAAACAGTTTGTTATATCTTCCATGGTTAACCTCATCTGTTTTTTTATAACTGCTGAGTTTACCCTGTTTTCTTGCCTTTTCTATTCTCCTTTAATCCAGAATTCGCGTTAATAGCAGCATTTCTGTCAGACATATAATCTATTTTGAATGTTCTGCTGCATCCTTTTTTGGTAGAACTTTTGTCTTTATATCGTATTTCTTACACAATTTATAAAGTTTGTGCCTATCGTATGCCCTATCTGCATATAATGCTTTTATTTTGTGCTGAAAATTAACTTCTTCAAGCAAATCGCAAGCTCCATAGTGGTCAGAGTAGAAGCCATTACTGTATCTTGCAGCTATAGCTTTTTTACTATTTACACTTAACATAACATGTAACTTTCTTACTTGCTCGTAGCTTCGGTACTTTCTATCTGCACTGTTTTCCTTACTGTGGCCAGGAGTGTTACTGTAAATGCTGATACTTGTGCTATCTATGATAATTTCAATATTTTCCATGTTGCTTTTATCAACCCTGCAATCATTTATCTTAATATTAAGTTTTTTAAACCTTCTTGATGCTTGTGAATAGCTGATAACTGCCAAATTTTTTCCTATTTGTTGCAGATATCCTTTTATAAACCCCACCGTTTGTCTTAAACCAATTCTAAAAAGATTGACAATTATATGCACCAAAATTACGACTTTATCACTGTAAATATAGTTGCCGCCCTGCATTTTTGGACTATTTTCATACCAATTTTCGATAGCTTCATCGATGTAATGAAAAATATTTCCCCTTTTTTCAAGGAATTTGTTATATTCGTTTTGGTTACTGACTTTCATTTTCTGTGGCATATTTTTTCTTCAACAGTTAAATGGTTATTTATAATGAATTTTGTCAGTAGCCACCAGATTTTTTCGGTTGCTATGCAACAAAGCCATCCCAGTGTCACGCACTGGGATGACACCTCTGGGCACTGCCGTCATAAAGGAACCAGTGTCAGCTACTTTCATGACATCAATAATTGATCTCGACTTATCGCCCAACTAGAAAGTTGTACATAGAATGACAGAAGAGACTCGCGTTAGATATTATTTATTTACTTTCGATCTTTTCTATCAATTTTTTAACTAAGCCTCTTAGCTTTTTACTGGATTCATCGAGCTCTTGAATCTGCGAGCTGCGCTCTTTCATTAGTTCCTTATAGTTACCTCTTATGTAGTCAATCATTTCCTTCATCTGAGCAATCATCTTGTTAACATCCATACTGCCCAAATCAGGTATCATGCCAGGCATAGCCCCTTCTAACATACCGCCAGCCATAAGCTGCTGAGACATTTGCATAAATGGTTTTAAAGTCTGATTAAGCAATTCAGGATCCTTGGCTAATTTTTCTATTTGCTCTTTGCAAGTATCCATACACTGCTTCATAAATTCATCTTCTTGTCCTTTGTCTATCATAATATGCCTACCTTAAAATACGTATTCTCTATTATATATCGTTTTTAAATTAAAAACAATACAAAATACCTATCACAATTGCATTAATACTTTTTAAACAATAAAAAATGCTCCTTTGCTTATAAAGGGTCACATACTTTCTTTAACCACTCCTTATCTTTAACGCTATTTTCTAAGTTTTCATAGACAAATTGATGGTAGCCATTTATCCATTCAATTTCATCTTTAGTAAGCATTTGCACATCTATTAGCCTTCTATCATATGGAATAGAGGTCAGTTGTTTAAAGTTTAAGAAACCTTTTTCATGTTTATCAACATACATCAGATTTTCAATTCTTATTCCATACTCTCCCGGAATGTAATAGCCAGGTTCGTTGGATAGTATCATGCCTGGTACTAATTTTACTTTATTACTTTTTGATATTGCTTGTGGTCCTTCGTGCACTGATAAATAGCTTCCTACTCCATGCCCTATACCATGCATATAGTCCATTCCAAATTTCCATAAATGCGTACGTGCCAATATATCCAATTCTCCACCAGTAGCGCCAGAAGGAAAGATGACACTTGCTACAGCAATGTGAGCTTTCAACACTATTGTATAGTGGGTTATTTGCTCATTGGTCGGATTACCAACTACTATAGTTCTTGTCACATCGGTTGTGCCATTAAGGTATTGGCTACCAGAGTCAATCAAATATAGTCCATCTTTCTGAATTACTTTATTTGTTTTACTGCTTGCACGGTAATGAATTATTGCACCATTTTCATTAAATGCGGAAATTGTTGGAAAGCTCAATTGTTTAAACAAATTCTGCTCTTTTCTGTATTCTAAGAGTTTCTCTTCAGCTTCAAGCTCTGTACCAACATTACTTTCAAGCCAATGTAGAAAATTTGTAACTGCTGCTCCATCTTTAATGTGTGCATTTATAGCCCCAGCTATTTCAGTTTGGTTTTTTACTGCTTTATAAATTAGACAAGGATCCTCTCTTTCAATTACCTGCTTATTTTTTATTATAGCCATGATACTCATTGGAGTTGTGCTTGGATCTATGACTATTGAATTTAGCTTACACAGCGAACTTTCTAGCTCACTAATATCAAAAATATTTATATGATTGCCTAAATTTGCTTCTATAGTTGAATGTTCTTTATCTTGAATAAACAAATCAACATTACCGCTTTTATACAATATAGCACGGCCCAATATACATGGAGTATATTTAGCATTTTCATTTCTTAAATTTAATAACCATGAAATTGAATTTGGATCAGTTAAAAGCACTGCTTCAGCTTCTTTATCTATGCTTTTAGCGACTTTTTCACATTTGTCCTTACTACTTTCACCAGCATATTTAATAGAATGTAAAACCACTGCTTGTTTTCGATAGTCACTTTTTTTTCCAGCTAAACAGGGTATTAATTTACAGATATTCTCATACTTTCTTATATCTTCTATGGTAAAATATTGCAAATAATAACCTAGTGAGGCAGTCGATGTTAAGTTTGCTTTTATCCATTCGCGTGGATCCTCTTCTTGTATATTATATACTTGAAAATTGCCCCGATCGAGCTGATTGCGAGCTTGTGTGATATAGCGTCCATCTGTAAAAAATGGACACTTGTTGTTTTTTGTGACAATGAGCAGCCCATTTGTTCCTGTGAAGCCACATAACTTAGTTAGCTCCTCTGAATACTCATCTTTAGTATGCAACATAAATGCGTCAACATTTGTTTCACGCATAAAAGATCGAAATTCTTCGATTTTTGACATAGAACACCTCATACAAAATTAGCAGCCACTTTCGTTTTCCTGTTTCTCAAATACACTAATATGCTCACTATCGCTGCAGGAGTGATGCCTTGTATTCGCTTTGCAATGCCAATCGTCGCTGGTTTTATCGTCTGCAACTTTTCTATTACTTCACTTGACAGGCCTTTAACTTGTGAATAGTTGAAATCAATTGGAATTTGAGTGTTAATTTCCTCTCGTAAAAACTTCATATCCGCTTCTTGCCTTATTAGATAAGGTTTGTATTTTGCTTCAATTTCAACCGCTTCGCATATTTCATTCTTAGCTCTATTATCCGCTTTGGTGTGTCCCATTTTGCCATTCCAGCGCGTGACGCTGCTTAACTCCGGCCATATTTCTTGTAATTTATTCCAGTCGATATTTGGGTAGCTAAGTAAATCTAGTGCCGTTTTTCTTATCCCATCATAAGATATTTTGATACCATAAGACCTAAGCTGCTCAGGAGTAATCGTCAGACTCCCTAACTTCTCTTCAAGCTGCTTAATGGATTCAAGTTTATTCTGTAAAACAGAGTATCTCTCATGCGAAACAAGGGAAATATCATAACCTTTTTGTGTTAATCTTCTATCTGCATTGTCTGACCTGATAGCTAGCCTATATTCTGCACGTGAGGTAAATAATCTATAAGGCTCGATCACCCCTTTGGTGACCAAATCGTCTATCATTACACCGATATATGAGTCTGTGCGGTGAAGAACAAAGCTTTCTTTTTTGCCAGATGAGGAGAGTGCTGCGTTAATTCCGGCGATAATTCCTTGCCCTGCTGCTTCTTCATATCCAGTAGTGCCATTAATTTGGCCAGCAAAATATAGGCCTTTAACTTTCTTAGTTTCGAGAGTATGGCTTAGTTCTCGTGGATCAATATAGTCATACTCAACTGCATATCCAGACTTCAATATTTCTGCATTTTCAAGTCCCTTGACACTCTTTATCATTTCACGCTGCACTTCAATAGGCAATGAATTTGAAATTCCGTTCGGGTATACAGTATCATCATTCAGGCCTTCTGGCTCTAGAAATATTTGATGACTACTTTTTTCTGCAAATTTTTTAACTTTAACTTCAATTGATGGGCAGTATCTTGGTGCTATAATATCATCCAAATATGAAGAAGCTGATCTGTGCAGATTCTCTCTAATTATTTTATGTGTGTTTTCATTAGTATGGGTAATAAAGCATGATACCTGAGGTTGGTTAATTTTTTCTGTGAGATAAGAAAACGGCACAGGTGGATTATCACCCACTTGTTCTTGCAATATTGACCAGTTTATAGTATTACGATCAAGCCTTGGTGGAGTTCCGGTACGCAGTCTACCTAATTTAAAATTATATTTCTTCAACGTATTTGCAAGTTCTACGGCAGACTTATCTCCCATTCTCCCTGAAGGAGTTGCTTGCTCTCCTATATGAATCACACCTTGCAGGAAAGTTCCTGTAGTTAGAACAACTTTACTTGTTAGTATACTTTCACCAGAACTTATTATTACAGCTTTAATATACGGTTCTCCATTGCTATTACTTTCTATAAGAAAATCGTCAACCGACTCTTCTTTTACTGTCAAATTGTTATAATTTAGAATGATTTCCTGTATTGCTTGCTTGTATAATTTTCGATCTGCCTGTGCACGTGGTCCCCACACCGCTGCACCTCTGCTGCTATTTAAAATGACTGAGTGTATGCTTGCTTGATCGATTGCTCTTCCCATTATTCCATCAAGAGCGTCAACTTCCCTGACTACAACGCCCTTTGCAACTCCTCCGATTGCTGGATTGCAGGACATTTCCCCTATAGTTGAAATTTTATGAGTTATAAGCAGCGTGTTTGCACCAAGGCGAGCTGCCGCTGCAGCCGCTTCGCACCCTGCATGACCTCCACCCACTACCACTACGTCATATTTATGCATGCTTTTTAAGTAATTCGTACCCTACTAATATTCCAACTATTAGCGGTTAATGTCAAATTTTATAGTGATACCTCTCCTGTTACTCCGTACTGCACATACAACTATACGCACATTCGTTTTTGCTAAGGTAATTCGCACGACAAATGATGTCATGCCAGTGCTTGACACTGGCATCTACCGTCTTAAACATCAAGATAAAAATTATTGTTTTTTATCATAGCATTTAAACAAATGATGATTTTTCTCATTACAGCAACTAAAGCGACTTTGCCAGAGTCAACTAAACGCTGGTAAAATACTTTCATTTTTTTATTATGACGCATTGCAACCACAGCAGACATGTATAATGCTTTTCACGCGAATTCTGGATTAAGGAAGGAAGAAAGTATAGGAAATAGAAGGCTTTTTGGATTTGATGGAATAGGAAATGAGAGTAGAAAAGATATGAACCAAAAAATTAACAGGGGATCTATGGCGAGTGTGTTCAATTTCTAGTCTATTTTTTAGGTAACCAAAAACAGTCTCAATGATAGACCTTTTTCTCAGTAAAATCTTCTCATTTAGCGAAATCAATGCATTTTTCATACCTTTTTTCACCTTGGTAACAAGTTTCAAACCTCGGTCAAACAGCTTCTGAAAAAGCTCTTTTGCAATATAACCTTTGTCACCAAACAAAAGGCCGGTTAATTTTTCCGTCAGATTTGGCACAGGTATCCTATCATCAACATTGCCTTTTGTTAGCGTAAGTGAATGAATTTCACCATTTTCATTGATTACCATATGTAATTTGAAACCAAAAAACCAGCCGTAAGTACTCTTGCTTAATTTTGCAATTCCAGCAAAAACTTTGTTTTTGGATATTCTTTTTGCATGACAAACTGCAATGGGAGTTGTGTCTATATATGAAATTCCAGTGTTTTCTGACTGTCCACAAAGCCAATGCAACAACATTGCTAAATGCCACAAAACCCTAGGCTTTAGAGCAACAAACCTGGTATATGAAGGCAACTTTGGAAACTCTGATTTGTAGAGCAACGTTAGGTAATGTAGATAGAAAGTTTTGAAATTTTTACACGGAGATTGTTGATATAGCAGGATTATTGTCATGATTTCGGAGTGCTCAATTTCCGTTGTTCTTGTGGGTTTTTTACCATTTGGCAGTAGTTTACCTGCAAAATTTTTCTCTATATCTCTGCAAAAATCATCGACCAAACAAAACAGTTTGTTATATCTTCCATGGTTAACCTCATCTGTTTTTTTATAACTGCTGAGTTTACCCTGTTTTCTTGCCTTTTCTATTCTCCTTTAATCCAGAATTCGCGTTCTAAGTGGCATTATATAAGGTGGTTAACGGCATAAATTTCAATGGTAATAAAATAAATTAAAAAAGCGCCTTTTTGCCTGTGGTTAGAAGGTTTAAGCGAATTTTCGACGTGGTTTATCTGCTTTCCCAACAACGAAGGTTGATATCAAGAGGAGATTTACATACCATTAATCACCTTGTATGATTGCATTTTCAACACTTATGGATGACACCCCTTTGTGTTTTAGGCAAAACCGGCTATAACACTTAACATACTGACTTTGTAAACAAATGTTCATGCAGCTATGTGCTGCACACTGGAATAACAGAAAAGCTTACTTGGTTAGTTTAAACTGGCTCATACCCCTTCTCTTTTGAAGAAAAACACTCAACTATAGGTGATATAATATATTCATTCACTTTTTTAGCAGTAGATATTATAGCCGCGTTTGCAAGCAACCCTGCAATTGGCGCTATGACTCCTATTGTTGCACCTACTAAAGCTGCAGAGCCCATTCCAAGCATTGCACCAGGAAAAATAGCAGTTGCGGCTGCAGCAAGACCAACTCCAATTGCAGCGCTTGCAACGCATAAAACGGCCATCTCGAAAAGATCTTTTTTGGAGAATTTTCCTTCTTGTACACTACCGCATATAATACATGCAGCGAGTAATATTGCATGAATGGCGGCAATAATTCCACCTATAACCAAAGGTGACAAAGCTGTAAAACTCAATCCCAAACCTGTCAATGCTCCTATTACTGATACTATACCACAAGCTATTAAAAATTCTTTCATACACCCTCCATAATTAATTTGATATGTTACCATTTGTTCATATCTCCGTCAAGCAGAAAATTTTAGTGGGGCGAGCGACCAGGATCGAACTGGCGACATTCAGTACCACAAACTGACGCTCTACCAACTGAGCTACGCCCGCCAAGATATAAAATATCTAACATACGAGCACAAATAGTCAATTGATTATTTAACTCTCCTTTTGTAGAGGGTTTTAAGTTTAGCCAATAAATATTTTCATTGATACTTTTACCATTATAGTTAATTGTATTGACACTAATGAAGTAGTGGTATGTTTAAAAGTATTTTCACATTTAGTTTTTTTACGGCTATTTCAAGGATCTCAGGGTTAATAAGAGATGTATTGATTGCTACGGTTATTGGCGCAAACTCTCTTGCAGACATGTTTTTTTCTTCGTTTCGTTTTGCCAATCTATTTCGAGCATTTTTTGCAGAAGGAGCGTTCACTACCTCATTCATACCGTTATACTCAGCAGAATCACATGATAATAAGAAGGCATTTAATTTTGCAAGTAGTGTAATATCCATTACGTTTATTATCTTAGTAATTTTTTGCCTTATCATGCAAACTTTTTCCCCTTATATGATTCAAATTTTTGCTCCTGGATTTGACCAAAGTAAGTTTATCCTTACTGTTACTTTATCAAGAAGTATGATGCCCTACATAATTTTTGTGTCAATTGCATCACTTATTGGTGGAATGCTGCAAGTAAAGCAGCATTTTGCTTCAACAGCTATTGCACCAATTGTTTTGAATCTCTGTTTAATCATCAGTTTGTTTGTGCCTTACGTAAAAACTCCAGCGCACAACCTTTCTATAGCTGTGCTGATCGGAGGGATTTTACAGTTACTTCTGATACTGTTTAGTGCATACAAGTTAAAGGCAGCTTTTTCTTTTAGCCTTGAATTAAGCAATGAAATAAGGTTGTTTTTTAAGCGTGTGATACCTGCAATTATCAACAATTGTGTAACTCAAATAAGCTTATGGATTGATACAATCATGGCGAGTTTTATACCAAATGCGGTGTCCTATATATATTATGCCGATAGACTAAATCAACTACCGCAGGGAATAATCGGTACTGCAATTGGTACAGTGCTTCTTCCTTTAATTTCAAAACAGGTGAATAATACTGAAAATATAGTCAAAATACAGAACAAGGCTCTCAACATAGGATTAATGTTAATTATGCCAACAACTGCTGCCTTTATCATTATTCCCGACATAATTTTACTTACGCTTTTTTCTTACGGCCGGTTTGATCATTATGCAGTGCAGCAAACTGCTCCCACGTTAATAGCATTTTCTCTTTCTTTACCTGCATTTATTATAAATAAAGTATTGCTACCTACATTTTTTGCTAAAGGCAATCTGAAAATACCAACTATGTTTTCACTAATGTGTCTTGGAATTAATGTAGTACTAAACCTTTTGTTAATGAACGAGTATCAGCATACGGGGATTGCTATTGCTACTTCTGTTTCCACTTGGATAAATTCTATTCTATTAATTAGTTATTTAACAATAAATAAAATGTATAAGGTTAGCCAAGCGTTATTGTTAAATATCATGAAAATTTTTGTAGCAACGGTAGTTATGTCAATAGTTCTTTATTTTGCTAATTCCTTATCGGCAGGATTATTTTTTGATAAAATGTTGGCTCGTATCGTTTATTTAACGACTTTAATAGCTTTGAGTGTTATTGTTTATTTTGGTATTCTTTACCTAACTTTTAGAGGAAGTTTGAAAACATGTATAAATGTAATCTGAAGGTACAACAAATGGTGTCATCCCAGTGCTTGACACTGGGATGACAGGAAAAAGGTGAACTGGGATGACAAGACGAAAGGATGCTGGAATGAGAGGTCTACTATGAGACTTTCTTTATATGCCATATTATCAATCTCGTTGCTATTAATTCTCATGCACGTTGCTGCAACTTTTAAGGATTGGAGTGGCTACAGGAAATATATCATAAAAGAGTTGGAGAGGACGTATGATGCTAAAGTGCATATTGGAGGGAAAGTTAAAGTTTCATTGATTACCCCAAAGCTCACTATCTATAATGTATATATACAATACAACGAAAATAAAGAGCAAAAGTTGTCAGATTTAATTAGTGTAAGAAAAATTGAGGTAAAACCGTCACTCCTATCGTTGTTTTTATTTTCGTTGCAACCAAAGTCAATCACATTGTTTGGTATGAAAAGCAACAAAGAAAATTTACTTAATATTATAAATACAAAAGCCAGTGGTAACACAGTCGATATAGTAATAAAAGACAGCCAAGTAAGTTTTAAGAGTGATTTCGCTGATATTGTTAACATAAAGGAGGTTGCTGTAAAAAAAAATAGGCAATTCTCCGGTAAAGTAAAGGTAGGTGATAATAATTACGATTTTTCAGGAAAGGTTGATATCACAAAAAAGAATGTACACATTAGTGTTGAATCAAATTTTGTAAATTTGCTATTTACAGGTAATAGAAATCAAGAAGAACTCCAGGGTAATTTAACATTAACAATTAATAACAGTTCCGGTTCTGTGAGTGATTTAGCAAAAATCATTAATCTTAGCTTTCTCTCTTGTGTTATTCCTAGCGAAAATATCAAGATATCATCCAATATAAGTCTTAATGAAAGTGAGTTTACGGCAACTGACTTAAAAATTGATTCCAAAAGCATGCAAGCCAGTGGTACAATACAAAATGATAGAAAAGGCAATCACACTAATCTCAATATTAGCTTCAGTAAAGTTGACTTAGATTCCATACAAGACAATTCACAAAAAACAACGAATATAAAAGACCTTCTGGAATGTTTTAGAGCAGTTGTGCCAAAGAACTTGAGCTTAAATTTTAATATGGAAGCTTCTAACATTCAATATCAAAACAAAATATTGGACAATTTCCGTGCTGTACTAAAATCCACTAATGGCAAAGTAAAAGTTAATACGCTTCTCAAATTTCCTGGAATCAATAATATATCTTATTTATCAGGAGAGATCTCAAACAATAATGCCCTATCTGAATTCAACGGTGATTTGTTAGTAGAAGGAAATGATTTTGAGTCGTTCATTTCATGTTTTTTCCCTTCTATAAAGATGAAAGAAAACCAGAAAAATCAATTTACACTAAGTTCTAAACTGCACCTTGCACCAAGAATATTATCTATCTCAGACATTAGACTGCTAAATAATAAGGAATCCTTGCAAGGATCAATTAGAGTAAGCCACACAAAAAAACGCAGTGTGATCGATGGTGAATTTAGCATGCATAATCTTGATGCAGATAAATATGATCATTCATTATTTAGCAGTTTATCTAAAATGCAATGGCTGAAAAATTTTCAGTATGATGCAAATATAAAGGCCAGTGTTAATAACCTTACATTGAATGATACGAAAATTAAAAATTTAGATTTTTTGCTGAAAATGGAAAAAGGTAAGCTAGTTGCAGATAAAATAAAACTATCTGGTGAAGATTTCGATATTACCGGTAATGTAAAAATATTAGTAGATCAAAAATACGCCAAACCTTTATTAGATGTGAACCTCACGGGCAGTAAATTTAATGGAAATATCTTTAAATTACCGAATTTAGTAGAGGTAAAAAGAAATTCAAGAAATGAGATAGATCAAATTCAATGGTCAACAAAGCAGCTTGATTTTTTGGATGACAAAAAAGGCTTTGATGCAAATGTGCAAATCAATACTACAGAATTTAAAACCGAGCAGAATGTTTTGAAAGATTTTAATTTGGATGCGGTAATGAGAAACAACACTATCACTATCAGGCAGGCGAGTTACGTATTAGAACGCGGGCAAGTGTTTTTTCAGGGTTATTTAAGATCAGACTCAATAAATACAAGGTTTTCTATTGTAAATTTGGACACTAAAAAGATTGGTAAGGTTATAGGAATTGACAATGTAAATGGTCAGGTAAGCTTAAATGGTGAAATCAAAACTCAAGGAAAAAGTTTTCATGATTGGGCTAGTAACTTATCAGGAGATGTAAATTTACAAGCGCAGGGAATAGAATTTACTAATGTGGATTTTAATTCATTTATCACTAATTTGTTAAGCAGTAAGAATAAATCTGAAATTTCCACATTTGCTTATGTTGATATATATAATGGCAAGACATTTTTTGAAAATATTAGCGGAAAAGCAAGTATTAAGAGTGGTATATGTTCAACTAGTTTACAATTCGGGATTGATCAAGCATCAGGGTCAATCTCTTCTAATTTAACCTTATCTAACTTCACTTTAAATTCTATATTCAGGTTCTTTTTCATACCACCAGGTTATAGTAATCCAATCTATATCGATATGCATTTGGATGGCCCTATTTGGCGTCCTAAGATGAGTTTTGATGTAGACCAAATCTTCACCGCTTTAGTTAGCAAGAGAAATGGTTGATTTACTTAGGCGTACGGTTTAGGGGACAATGAACTCATCTGAACGGATACAAACTCAACCTAACTCATCACCACCTGGCAATGGTGGCAAGCCAAATGCTTCTCTTTTTTCGTTGAGCGTCATGAAGCTTGCATTTTCTACGTATTTCCACAACTTTTGTCTCTTTTCCATGAGAATTGCTATTGCATCTTTGTCATACGACAAGCACAGATCTTCACCAAATCTTGGTGTCAGCCAAGAATTCAGGTGACAGATAATATTTTCTAGCGTTGGTAAAACTGTCTGTTCCCAGAGGGATAAGCGTGCTTCGACTAAATTGCTCTAAACGCGAATTCTGGATTAAGGAAGGAAGAAAGTATAGGAAATAGAAGGCTTTTTGGATTTGATGGAATAGGAAATGAGAGTAGAAAAGATATGAACCAAAAAATTAACAGGGGATCTATGGCGAGTGTGTTCAATTTCTAGTCTATTTTTTAGGTAACCAAAAACAGTCTCAATGATAGACCTTTTTCTCAGTAAAATCTTCTCATTTAGCGAAATCAATGCATTTTTCATACCTTTTTTCACCTTGGTAACAAGTTTCAAACCTCGGTCAAACAGCTTCTGAAAAAGCTCTTTTGCAATATAACCTTTGTCACCAAACAAAAGGCCGGTTAATTTTTCCGTCAGATTTGGCACAGGTATCCTATCATCAACATTGCCTTTTGTTAGCGTAAGTGCATGAATTTCACCATTTTCATTGATTACCATATGTAATTTGAAACCAAAAACCAGCCGTAAGTACTCTTGCTTAATTTTGCAATTCCAGCAAAAACTTTGTTTTTGGATATTCTTTTTGCATGACAAACTGCAATGGGAGTTGTGTCTATATATGAAATTCCAGTGTTTTCTGACTGTCCACAAAGCCAATGCAACAACATTGCTAAATGCCACAAAACCCTAGGCTTTAGAGCAACAAACCTGGTATATGAAGGCAACTTTGGAAACTCTGATTTGTAGAGCAACGTTAGGTAATGTAGATAGAAAGTTTTGAAATTTTTACACGGAGATTGTTGATATAGCAGGATTATTGTCATGATTTCGGAGTGCTCAATTTCCGTTGTTCTTGTGGGTTTTTTACCATTTGGCAGTAGTTTACCTGCAAAATTTTTCTCTATATCTCTGCAAAAATCATCGACCAAACAAAACAGTTTGTTATATCTTCCATGGTTAACCTCATCTGTTTTTTTTATAACTGCTGAGTTTACCCTGTTTTCTTGCCTTTTCTATTCTCCTTTAATCCAGAATTCGCGTTAACGGTGCTAAAATTAAGAGATATCTGGATAACTTCAGTGGTGGGTGCTATTACTTTTGGAACATTTTTAGCACTTAATACCTTGTGGGCTCCAAGGTTACTGAGCAACTCAGAACTCAATGCAATGGAGTCAGGTATAGCAACCGCAATACTATGGCTTGGTCTTGCAGTTGGTGCTCCAATTGCAGATCGAATCTCAAACTTATTTAAAAATAGGAAACATGTAATTTCTGCTTTTGCTTTATTGCAAGGCGTCTCAATTATTATTTTACTATGCAGCCATTTAACAGTCCACGTTGTGTACTTTTGTATGTTAATGTTCGGGTTTTTTGCGGGAGGACATATGCTTAATTTTACTGTCGGCAGCGAGATTGTGAAACGAAAATACATTAGCACATCATCATCCATTATCAATGGATTTATGTTTATTGGCAGTGGAGTTATAGTGTCAATGTTAGCACTTTTTACAGATTATCAAATGGCGCTTTTTGCAATATTCGTAACGTTGGCAACTGCCAGTATTTTAAATTATGCTACAAAAGAGACATACCCTAAAAAATAAAGTAGCTGAACCTTAAGTCAGTTGCTATATTGTGTTTACATATTGCAATACTTACTCAATTATGGATCACGTTACAACAAAAGACACAACAGTAACTAAGGCAATGATAGCTGAAAATATAAACCAAGAAATAGGATTATCAAAGGAAGACTCTGCTTCGATAATAGACGATATATTGGACGAAATGAAGACGAGCTTGGCAAAGGATGGAATAGTGAAAATATCGTCATTTGGAACATTCTTGGTCAAAAAAAAGAAGGAAAGACCAGGAAATATACCAAATACATCAGAGAAAGTGATGATTCAAGCAAGAAACTCAGTTTCTTTTAGGCCTTCAAAAACTATAAAAAAATCAATAAATAATTAATGAATAAGGAAAAATTATTTTATACGATTAGGGAAGTAGCTGAAGAGCTACATTTGGAACAGCATGTTTTGAGATTCTGGGAAGGTCAATTTCATCAAATTAAGCCTACAAAGCGTAAAGGAAGAAGGCTATATGATCGTAAGTGTATAGAGGCCATAAAGAAAGTAAAGTACATGCTATATGATAAAGGATATACAATAAAAGTAGTGCAAAAGGAATTTGGTAATGATATAAAAGTCAATCGTGATCCAAAGAATTTGTTGCAAGAACTTACCGATTTGAGGGACTATTTAACTAGTAAAATAAATAACGAGGAAAGTAACGAACAGGCGTGAAACACTACGTCTCGCTAGAATTTTGGAGTTTTGTGAGAGTTGATATATCTAAAATGTGGCATATAGCCTCATTTCTTATGTTATTAGCAATATTAATAGGCTGTGGCCTGCAAAAACCTGCACCTGTGCTGCTTAAAGGCGAAGGATTTTACGGAAAAAGAGAGCTGGAATATACAAGAGAGTACCATTTAACTAGGGAGCCTTCAGTGCAAAAAGAAAGTAGAAAAGCCATCATAAACAGGATATACAAAGATAACAATAATGCACAAAACGTGGAAATTAATGGGGTAAATTGTAAATTTGTAATGCCAGTTAAAGGTACAGTTATTTCAGCTACTTCTTCTGATGAAATGTGTAAGGATGGCATAAAAATTGCTGCTCAAAATGGAACGAACGTAGTTGCCTCTGCACCTGGCAAAGTGGTATATGTAGGCAAAGGGCTGAGATGGTATGGGAATTTAATTATAGTGGAACACAAAGATAATTACATGACTGTGTACTCCTATTTAAAAAACATACATGTTGAAATTGGCGATAAAGTAAAGCAAGGTCAAGTAATTGGATCTGCAGGTAAATCAAGCACACAAGATAAAGATCCACAGATGTGTTTCACAATACGGCATAATGGCCAAGCGGTTGATCCTTTGATGCATATGAACTGTAATTGAATTTGGATTTATATGAAATATGATTTTAAAAGTGTTGAAAAATTTTATCAAGATAAATGGGATTTTTCTGTAAGCAAGAATAGTAAACAAAAAAAGTGTTACGTGTTGGAAATGTTTCCATATCCATCTGGTAAAATTCATATGGGACACTTACGTAACTATGCAATAGGGGATGTGATAGCACGTTACAAGAGAGCTAATGGATTTGAGGTTTTGCATCCAATTGGCTGGGATGCGTTTGGATTACCAGCTGAAAATGCAGCAAGGGACAACAATATTAGCCCTGAAACATGGACAAAAGAGAATATAGATAATATGCGTACACAGTTGAAATCTATAGGTCTTTCTTATAATTGGGAGCGTGAACTCTCCACATGTGAGCCTGATTATTACAAACACGAACAAAAATTTTTCCTGGATTTTTTAAAGCATGGGCTTGCCTATCGAAAAGAGTCATGGGTTAACTGGGATCCAGTGGACCAAACAGTGCTTGCAAATGAACAGGTGGTTGATGGAAAAGGATGGCGATCAGGTGCAGTTGTTGAAAAACGTAAGTTGTCCCAATGGTTTTTAAAGATTACTGATTTCGCTGAAGATTTACTCAAGTGCCTGCAAAGTTTGAAAAATTGGCCAGAAAAAGTCAAAACAATGCAGGAGCGTTGGATAGGAAAATCTGAAGGAGCAACTATAGAGTTTGAAATCGTTGGCCTGAATAAGAAATTAAAAGTTTTTACGACTTATCCTCATACTTTGTTTGGGGCTTCTTTTTGTGCAGTGGCAGCAGAGCACCCTATTGTGCAAGATATCAGGCTTCCAAATGCTCCTGAAGTTTTGTCATCCCAGTGCTTGACTACTTGGATCCAGGAAATAGAATCGAAGAGAGGGAGTGACGAAAAAATAGGAGTTTACACCGGATTAAACGTAAAACATCCATTTCTTGATAAGGAATTGCCACTTTACATAGCGAATTTTGTGTTGATGGAATATGGAGAAGGCGCGATTTTTGGTTGCCCTACACACGATCAGCGTGATTTTGAATTTGCGCAGAGGTACAATTTGCCGATTATTCCCGTTATTTCTTCAGCCCACTTAGGTGTCATTCCAGCGCGTGACGCTGGAATCCAGAATTCTTACAATGGATCTCAGTGTCGAAGCACTGGGATGACAAAGGAGGCGTATACTGGCGATGGGGTAATGTTCAATTCTGAATTCTTAAACGGATTAACGGTAAGTAGAGCAAAGGAAGTAATCATTAAAAAGCTCAAAGAAAAAGGGATAGGTGAGAAAACAACAAACTATCGTTTGCACGATTGGGGAGTTTCAAGACAGCGTTATTGGGGATGCCCTATACCTATCATATATTGCAAAGACTGTGGTACTGTTCCAGTACCAGAAAAAGACCTTCCTGTAGTTCTACCAACAGATGTGGAATTTGCAAGTGGTGGTAATCCGCTTGATAAACACCCAACTTGGAAATTTGTTGACTGCCCAAAATGCGGAAAGCAAGCAGAGCGTGAAACTGATACATTCGACACCTTTTTTGAGTCTTCCTGGTATTTTGCTGCATTCTGTAGTGAAGATAAATCAATAGACAAAGATGCATGTAATCGTTTTATGCCTGTTGATTATTATATAGGTGGAATAGAACATGCAATTCTGCATTTGCTTTATTCAAGATTTTTCTGCCGTGCTTTAACCAAATGTGGCTATTTTGATATTAAAGAGCCTTTCTCTACTTTAATCACTCAAGGAATGGTCTGCCATGCAACTTATAAAGACGAAAATGGTAAGTGGCTATTTCCCGCAGAAGCAAAAGAATTAATAGCGCGAGGTGCAAAAGTTCAAGTGGGCAAAGTTGAAAAAATGAGCAAATCGAAAAAGAACACAGTTGATCCAAATTTTATCATAGAAAAGTATGGTGCTGATACTGCCCGCTTGTTTGTGTTGTCTGACACTCCTCCAGAGAAAGATATGGAATGGTCCGATGATGGTGTGGAAGGTTGTTCTCGTTATGTAAATAAATTGTGGCGTATGGTCATGCAGCTTAAGCCTGTGAATATGCACTATGATAACAAAAGTGTTACGGGTGGACTTCTAGAGTACAGAAAAAAAATTCATAAACTCTTACATGGACTTACAGATGACTTGGAAAACTGCAGATTAAACTGTGTAGTGGCAAAATTTCGTGAAATGACGAATTTAATAGCTGAAATAGACGTAGCAGCTGGAAAATCTCTTATTGATGAAGGTATATGCATACTAATCAGAGTAATCGAACCATTCATACCACATCTAGCTGAAAGCCTATGGCAAGAAATAGGAGGTCAACCTTGGCCAAAAGCTGATGAATCATTATTAGTTGACGATACGGTAACTATAGCAGTGCAAATCAATGGAAAATTACGTACAACAATAAAGGTGGCAATTAACTTACCTCAAGAAGAATTGAAGAAAATAGCGATAGACTCTGTGTCCAGTAAGATCGATCAAAGCAAAGTTCGCACTGTATATGCTGTACCAAATAAGATAGTAAATATAGTTATATAAAAAATCCGAGTGTATCTGTTCAGGGGCATCGCAAATATTGAAGCAAAAGTGGTCAGTGCTTGACACACAGCTGTACGAACATTGCAATTTGCAGGTAATTTGCGTAGTAAGTGGTGTCATCCAAGTAGTCGACACTGGGATGGCTTTGTTGCATAGCAACGTAAGTTTTTTCCAGAGTAAATAATTTTATGCGACTATTTCAAATTTAGGCATACCAATTGCAGTAAATTTGTTCATTAAGTAGCATTTAATAAGTAGTTCCTTCTCTCTATTTGTCTCAGATTTATTCTTAAAACTAAACCCAAATATTCGCTTCAACCTTGAGAAAAATTCTTCAATATACGATCTTTTTCCGTAATTTACTTCTTCTTTCCATCTTTTTATACCATTCTCACCATGTAATTTCATTAACTGAATAGCGGCATTTCTATCAAGCATATAATCCAATTTTGGATGCTCTGCTGCGTTGTTTTTCGGAGGAATTTTCGTTTTTATGCCATATTGATTACACTGCTTAAGACGCGAATTCTGGATTAAAGGAGAATAGAAAAGGCAAGAAAACAGGGTAAACTCAGCAGTTATAAAAAAACAGATGAGGTTAACCATGGAAGATATAACAAACTGTTTTGTTTGGTCGATGATTTTTGCAGAGATATAGAGAAAAATTTTGCAGGTAAACTACTGCCAAATGGTAAAAAACCCACAAGAACAACGGAAATTGAGCACTCCGAAATCATGACAATAATCCTGCTATATCAACAATCTCCGTGTAAAAATTTCAAAACTTTCTATCTACATTACCTAACGTTGCTCTACAAATCAGAGTTTCCAAAGTTGCCTTCATATACCAGGTTTGTTGCTCTAAAGCCTAGGGTTTTGTGGCATTTAGCAATGTTGTTGCATTGGCTTTGTGGACAGTCAGAAAACACTGGAATTTCATATATAGACACAACTCCCATTGCAGTTTGTCATGCAAAAAGAATATCCAAAAACAAAGTTTTTGCTGGAATTGCAAAATTAAGCAAGAGTACTTACGGCTGGTTTTTGGTTTCAAATTACATATGGTAATCAATGAAAATGGTGAAATTCATTCACTTACGCTAACAAAAGGCAATGTTGATGATAGGATACCTGTGCCAAATCTGACGGAAAAATTAACCGGCCTTTTGTTTGGTGACAAAGGTTATATTGCAAAAGAGCTTTTTCAGAAGCTGTTTGACCGAGGTTTGAAACTTGTTACCAAGGTGAAAAAAGGTATGAAAAATGCATTGATTTCGCTAAATGAGAAGATTTTACTGAGAAAAAGGTCTATCATTGAGACTGTTTTTGGTTACCTAAAAAATAGACTAGAAATTGAACACACTCGCCATAGATCCCCTGTTAATTTTTTGGTTCATATCTTTTCTACTCTCATTTCCTATTCCATCAAATCCAAAAAGCCTTCTATTTCCTATACTTTCTTCCTTCCTTAATCCAGAATTCGCGTTTGAAATAGTTGAATTTCAGATAGGAGAGCATTTATCTGATAATGATATAGTGAGATTGGATGATGTATATGGAAGATTTTGAAATTCTAATGTTAAAGATACTCTATAAATCTACTAAATTTAAGGAAGCAAAAATCTCTAGTTTTCAAATAAAGAAAAGTCTACAATTATACGAAGTTTCAAAAATATAATGTTTAACCTCAAAATATTTTGTAATGTCCATTGCCTTTGAAATTACTATGGCTGCTTGCTATTTGCGAGCGAAAAATGCCAGATTTTGCTCTATAATGACTTTGTTCTCTATTATCGGCATTGCCCTTGGAGTTGCAACGCTAATAGTGGTGATGTCTGTGATGAACGGATTCAGAGCAAAGTTGCTTGACTCAATACTTGGCATTGATGGCCATATTAATGTTTATTTTGATAGGAACATAAATTCAGATTACTGCACAGTTTCGAAATCTATTGAGAAAATTCCTGGTATATTAAAAGCTACTCCTATGACCAATGATCAAGTTATTATTGTAGCAAATGGTAAAATTGCAGGTAGCGTAGTGCGAGGTGTGTCAACTAAAGATTTGCTTGATAGTACTGCCGTTACAAATAATGTAATTATAGGTGATGTAAAAAAATTTGATGAAGGGATAGTAATAGGAGCACGATTGGCAGAAGCTTTGAACGTTGACTATGGCAACGAAATTACGTTTATATCATCTGAAGAATTTGATGCATTACTTGGTGAAATGCCGCGAATGAAAAAATATAAAGTTATAGCAATATTTGATATGGGTATGTTTGAGTATGATAATACCTTGATATATATGCCTCTAAAATCAGCACAAGCCTTTTTTAATTATGAAAATAGTATAAAAAATATAGAAGTACTTGTAGACGACGTTACTAGAGCTGATAAGCTAGCAGATGCTATAGAAAAAGAAATAGGAATGGAAGCTGAAAGTTGGCAATCACAGCAAAGCCATTATTTTAGTGCTTTAGAAACTGAAAGAAATGTGATGTTTTTGATTCTTACTTTGATTATAGTTGTAGCAGCGTTTAATATTATCTCAAATTTAATGATGATAGTGCAAGAAAAGAAATCCGCGATTGCAATTATGCGTACATTTGGTGCAACAAGTGGAAGCATTATGCGTATATTTTGCGCTTGTGGTCTATTAATCGGTTTTACGGGAACTTGTCTTGGCTGTATTATAGGTGTCGTTTTTTCTCTCAATATCGAAAGTATTAGAGTATTTTTAGAAAACGTTACTAACGTCAAGCTGTTTGATCCTATGGTATACTTTTTTTCAAGTTTGCCAGTGATATTAGTACCCCAAGACGTAGTAAATATTTCTGCACTTGCGTTATTCTTATCATTTTTAGCGACAATTGCTCCTGCATTGCAGGCAGCTGCACAAGATCCTGCGGAGATACTACGTTATGAATGATACTCAGCAAAAGTACATAGGTTGGTTCTTAATTGTATTGTTATTTACCGGTTACATCGCAATAAATAACATAATCTTTTTTAAAATAAATCAGCAAGAGAGTGAAAATAATGTGAAAATTTTAATGGAAGGCATGGATGAGCTTAGAATGTTGCTTGAAGTTAATCAATCTAGAACGGAAAAAAGGATATTTGACTTAAAGAGAAGTCAGCATACTCAGTGTGAGCAAGGTGATAATAACTCAAGATGTAAGAACCTTGCAAAATTGCTATTACTTGTGGTTAAAATGAAGGATTCGTTATTGCGAGAAGCAAAATTTGATAATCATATAAATTCAATAAAGCCTTTGATATCAGAGCTTGACGATCCAGAGATAGAAAATGCAATGAATGAATTAGAAAATGTGAAAGAGATAAATACTTTACATGAATTAAAATTATCTTTTGAAAAAACCATTGCTGTTATTAACTACAATAAAAGTACATTATTAAAAAAAATCATTTCAAACTGGATAAAGGTAGACGACCGGAATGATCCATTAAGAGTAAAATTTGCGGAAATTGAGGAGTCAATAAACGATAATGATTGGCAGAGCATAGCTACTACAATAGGAGATTTAGCACACCCAGAATTCAAGCCATGGCTGAATAAATTGAATGGTCTTATTGTAGCTTCTAAGAATATTTCAACAATATATCATCACTTATTACAATATATCTCATGATTTATTTTATAATTTTCGCTTTTTCGTTTTTATTTGGCATATGGGTCAAGGTAAGTGGTGAAGTAATAAAATTAGAATTAGGCAATTACACTATAAGTATTGATCTATATTTCATTATTTTTACTTGTGTAGTTTTGTTATTTTTATTAATTACACTTGTACGCTTTTTTTCCTCCATTTCATCAACATTTGCCAACATAAGAAATAGAAGAAGGGATAGGGAAGAATTGCTTCTCTTTGAAGCTTTCTTTAGCATAGACTTAGACAATATAGAGAACGCCCAAAAGGTAGTTAAAAGTCTAAATGAGAAGAGCGATAGGTTGTCTTTAATAAAGCTCTTTAACTCAGGTAAGACGGGAAATTACAGCTTTTTCAGTAATGGTTTAACAGACATTGCAAATAAAAATCGTAACTTAGCTCTACTTCTAGCCAACAAGCTAATTGTTTACCTCAAACAAGAAAAGGTAGTCTTTCAAAAATTTATAGAATATTGCTCTAGCTCAATCAACGATAAAATGCTATCTATTCCCTTTCAAATAGAGCATTGCATATTGAAAGAAGATTGGATTAATGCAATTTTGAGATTAAAGGAAGCAGTTAAGTTCAATATTTTTCTTCCCTTTGACCATAAAGAAATGTTTGCAGTTTTTTATTGTGCTTTGGCAAAACAATATGAAAGTAAAGGGGATTTTAAAGGGGCTATAAAGTCTTTATTCAGAGCACAAAGTTATTATGCAACTTTTCGGCCCATCAATTATTTAAAGGCAGAATTATATATTAAACTTGGAAAAATCAGAAAAGCTTCTGCAGTCCTAGAGATAGAATATGCAGTAAATCCTACTCCTCAGTCAGCTAGAATGTACATCAATTTAAATAGTAAAGGTGCTGAAAGACTATACAACTTACGCCCTGATTATTATTTTAGTTACTGTTTACTTGCTTTGTCCTCAATGAGTTCAGGTAAATATGATCTTGCAAGTCAATATTTAGACACTGCTATCAAAAAAGCTAATTACATGTCAATCTACTTTATTGTAATACAGCTCAAGGTTACATTGCAAGAACACGACAAGGTAATTTATTGGCTAAACAAGATGGGCTCAGAAGCTTTGCCTGATCCAGGCTGGAAGTGTAAAAATTGTAACAGAGAACTAAAGCAATGGGATCATAAGTGTTCAAGTTGTAATAGTTTTAATTGTATTTATTATGTATTATAAGATTCCACAAAGTGTGATGCTATAGAAATTACCATTAGGCTACTTTCACATTGATATTGCTGAAGTTAGAACACTTTCTTAATATAATCCTTATCTTCACAATAAACCTGCAAGTTTCTTAGTTAGACTTGGTTTTAATGTCAAAAAAACTTGCTTTTAGACACTAACAGTTATATATTTTTAATAAATAGAGTTGTATACAAAATGAAGAGCTTAAAGGAATTATCCTTAAGAATTAAGAATATTAGGTCTGTCCAGAAAACCACGAAAATAATGCAAATGGTTTCTGCAGCAAAGTTATTACAAAGCCAAAAGAAATTATCAAATTCAAAATTATATATATCTAAGCTGCATAGCATTATTTCTTCATTAATGCTATCAGTTGATCAAAAATTACTGGCAAAAATTCTAAATGTCAGTAACGACAATTCTTATCTAGTATTCATTGTTGCGTCTGATCGTGGCTTATGCGGCAACTTTAACTCTTCTATTGTCAAATTTAGTCAAAATAAGTTAATCGCAAATGGCAAAAAAGTAGATATTGTATTTCTTGGTAAAAAAGCTTTTAATGTAGGTAAAAATAGATTTGACTCTAAAAGTATCTTAAAAATTGAAAATAGTAAGGGAATCACGTTAAAGCACGTAGAAGCTTTGGTTGATAGTATAGATTTAAGTAAATACGATAAAGTTAAAGTTTTTTATAGTAAATTCTATAATACCTTCACGCAAAAACCAATGTTGGAAACAATAAAACCATGGAGTGAAGACTCATCCTTGATTGACAACTCTCTGGCTGGTCCAACAATAGATTACGGCTATGAGTATGAACCACAAAATATTGAATTTATTTTAAAATCTTTGGTTCAAGATTACGTTGTAATTGCTCTTTACTCTGCTTTGCTTGAAAGTGCAACAAGTGAGAATAGTGCTAGAATGGTTGCTATGGAATCAGCAAACAGAAACACTAAGGAGATGCTGAACAAACTAGCATTGCTTTATAATCGTTCTCGTCAAGCAGCAATTACAACTGATTTAATTGAAGTTATAGGTGGTGCAGAGTCTTTATAAAAATCTAAGGGATAGAAAATGAATATATTAAATATTGCAGCAGATATCACTAAATTAATAAAAAAGCAGAATCAAGACGCGGAAGTTACAATATATGAGACTAATAAAACTTCAGTTTCTCAGCGTCTATCAAAAATTGAGCAAATATCACAATCTAAAAATTGCACTGTAGGAATCAGAGCTATAGCAGGTAAAAACAAAGCTGCGTATATTTCTACAAACGATTTGAATAATCTTAGTGATACGGTAAGCCAAGTGGTAGAAATGGCAAAGAATGCGCCAGAAGATCCTTGCATTAATTTTGCTGTAAATGGTAGTAATTATATCTCTTCTGCAGATTTAAGTATCTCAGATAATAATGTTGTAACCGTTGATAACCTAAAAGAAATTGCTGAAGCTGCAGAAAATTCAGCCCTTGCACATAAGAGTATCACTAATTCTGAAGGAGCCTCTTCTTCATACGCTTTAGTGAATACAGTATTATCGACTGTTTCTGGTTTTATTGGCTCGTTTAGTAAATCAACCTTTGCTAATCAGGTCTCTGTTGTTGCTGGAAGAGAAAGTGAAATGAAGGTTGGTTACGATTATGATATAGCATGTAATTTTAGTGATTTAAAGTTGCCAGAGTTAATAGGAAAAGAAGCAGCAAAAAGAGCAGTTGATCAATTGAATTCACGTACAATTAAAACTGGTAAATTTCCAGTTATTTTTGAAAAAAGAGCAGCAAAAGGGCTAGTAAAAAGTTTTGCTTCTGCTATAAATGGGAGCAGTATTATAAGCAACAGTTCTTTCTTGAGGGGTAGTTTAAACGCTCAGATTTTCAACGATAGAATTAATATTATCGATGATCCATTGTTGCCAAGAGGCATAGCATCGAGACCATTTGATGGAGAAGGGATAACTAGCAAAAAAAATATATTTGTAAAAAACGGAATATTACAAAATTGGATTTTAGACTTATACTCGGCTAAAAAATTAGCCTCAGAAACAACCGGAAGTGCAACTCGTGCAAGTAATGCTGCAGTTATTCCTGCAGCTAGTAACTTCTATATTGAGAATGGTAATGTATCGTTTGAAGAATTAATTCAGGAAGTGAAAAAGGGAGTATATGTAACTGATTTATTTGGTTTTGGTATCAATTTAATCAATGGTGATTACAGCCAAGGCGCTTCCGGATTTTTCATAGAAGATGGAAAAATAACGTATCCAATACATGAGATTACCATTGCTAGCAATTTGAAGGATATGTTTAGCAATTTAGTCGTTTCAGATGATCTAACTTTTTGTGGGCAATTTAATTCACCGACAATTAAAGTTAGCGAAATGACGGTTGCAGGTTCGCTTAACGATTAAAAAATTTATTTGCATCAAGTACAACAATTGTGTATTATTGTCATGTAATGTTAAGAATAGACTATGGAGTATAAAGGTTTAGTTTCAATAGCTAAGCTTAAAGCATTCTCAATCGTAATTTCAAAGTTTTTCATCACATTAGTAATATTAGTTAATAATTTAGGAGTTGTTTAAATGGAATTTGGTAATGTAAAATGGTTTAATGCCGAAAAAGGCTATGGTTTCATCAAGCCAGAAGGTAAAGGGGGTGATGTTTTTGTACATATTAGCACATTGGAACGTTCAGGAATAAGACCTGAGACACTTAAAGGAGAGAATAAAGAGAAGGGAATAAAAGGAGAAAGGGTGAGTTATGAGGTTAAAGAGGAGCGCGGTAGAAACGGAGAAGATAAAAAATCTGCAATAAATTTAAGATTGGAAGATTAATCTATTATGAAATCTTTTAACAGGATTAACGTATTGTGAATAATTTTCATGGGATGGGTCTCCCAGCTTCGCTTACACAAGCTCTAGATAAAAATAATCTTTTCGTCCCAACTCCGATTCAAGTACAAGCGATTCCCTTAGCGCTACAAGGTAAAGATATTCTCGGATCTGCTCAAACGGGAACTGGAAAAACTTTGGCATTTGCTATTCCGTTGGTTGCTAAGTTGCTGAATGAGCCTAACACTGGTTCAGCTTTAGTCATCGTGCCAACCAGGGAGCTTGCGCATCAGGTAACAAATGAGATAAGAAAACTCTTATCTCAAAATTCTGCACTAAGGGTTGCTTTGTTGATTGGTGGTGAGCCTATTTTTAGGCAGCTAAATCAGCTTCAGAAAAAACCACAAATTGTAATAGGTACTCCTGGTCGTATTATAGACCATATTGAGCGTAAAACTTTGATTACTCGCAATGTTAGCGTTCTTGTGCTTGATGAAACGGATCGTATGTTTGATATGGGCTTTGGAATTCAAATTGAAGGGATCATGAAATATCTGCCAAAAATACGGCAGACTCTTATGTTTTCTGCAACTCTTCCTAGTGATATAGTTAAACTTACTGAGAAGTACCTTAATCGACCAGAACGTATTTCTGTTGATTGTGAGACTACAACTTCTGTAAAAATTAAGCAAGAAATTGTTTATGCATCAGAATCAGAAAAATATGAAAAGCTTGTTACACAACTATGTCAGCGCGAAGGATCAATCATTATCTTTGTCAAAACAAAGCAAGGAGCGGATCAGCTAGCTAGCAGATTGCACAAAGATGACTATAGCGCTTTAGCAATTCATGGTGATTTAAGGCAGCACAAGCGCGAAAGGGTCATTAATTCTTTTCGTCGTGGCCATAATCAAATCATGGTTGCAACAGATGTTGCTTCTCGCGGCCTTGATATTCCCCACATTCAACATGTTATCAATTATGATGCACCACAATCGCAAGCTGACTATATTCATCGTATAGGTAGAACTGCACGCGCTGGAGCTGAAGGGTATGCGCTATCTTTTGTTACACCTCAAGATAAGAGAAGACTGCCTGCACTGGCAGACAAAGAAGGAGAGCCAAATTTTGATTGTAGTGTGCAATTTAAAAAACGTAACAGCAAAAAGGTCTTTAAAAGGCCAAGTACGTTAAAGACTAAATACGGTAGAAAAAAGATCAATGCATTTAAGAAGAAAAGCAGAGTACTAGAAAAAGCGTATTAAATAGGATTTACCTACAACTTGATAAGCGTAAAACTCGTCATTCCGCTACTCATTAGCGGAATCTATGCTGAGATATCGCGGTGCTATGACGTAGATCCATAGTGGGGATTCAAATTGGCTACAGCGAACTCCTGGATTTCAATTTTTTTAATAATTGTGTGCTATTCATTATATATGAGTTCCCACTTTTAAAGAGAATAGGAGATGATTTCCAAAAACTTAGAGGCAAGTTTGAATAGAGCGCTACTCATTGCTTCTAATTTTAATCTAAAATATGCGAAAGTAGAACATTTATTGCTGGCGTTAACTAAAGACGTGGACGTAAATTACGTTTTATCAAGATGTAATATCAGAGCCGATGAAATCATCAATATGGATAACATTCTATCAAGATGCAATATTAAGGCTAATGATTATAATAATAATATAAAAGGGTTTTTACAAAGCAGTTCTGAATTGATTATCAGTGGAGTTAAACCTAGCTCAATGTTTCAATGCATAATACACAGAGCAATAATACGGGCTCATAGCTTGGGGAAAAAAGAAATAAATGGAGCAAGTGTTCTAGTAGAAATTTTGTCTGGGCAAGATTTCTACGTTGAAGATCTATTGCAGAAACAAAGTGCGAAAGATTCCAATTTGATTTACCATATATCTAATATGAAATACTCTAACGATATAGATGAATACACCACCAATCATAAAGTAAAACTTGATAAAAATAATGACGCTCCTACTACAGTAAATAAAGGTGAGCTACTAAAAGATGAGGAAATTCTACAAAGTTATTGTAAAAATTTAAATGACTATGCAAGAAGCAAAAAAATAGATTATGTTATTGGTCGTGATTATGAGTTAAATCGCACTATAGAAATATTATTGAGGCGTAGAAAAAACAACCCTTTATATGTTGGAGACCCAGGTGTTGGCAAAACAACAATAGTTGAGGGTTTGGTATTGAAGATCATTGAAGGCAGTGTTCCGAGTGCGCTCAGGTCCAGTGTAATTTATGCTTTGGATTTAGGATCACTCCTTGCAGGGACACGCTACAGAGGTGATTTTGAAGAGAGAATAAAATCTATAATAAAAGCGATTGAGGCAAAACCAGGTGCTATCCTTTTTATTGACGAAATACACACTATCATTGGAGCAGGTTCTACAAGTGGTAGCTTTCTTGATGCAGGTAACCTACTCAAACCTGCGCTTGCAAGAGGTACACTGCGTTGTATAGGCGCAACTACATATAGAGAATACAGCACTAGTTTTGAAAAAGATAAAGCACTAGCGAGAAGGTTTCAAAAAATTAATGTTAAAGAATCTTCTGTTAATGAAACGATAAAGATACTAGATGGTATAAAGCACTACTATGAAGGGTATCATGGAGTATATTATACAAAGAATGCCATTAGGTCTGCGGCTGAACTTTCGCATAAGTATATTACTGGGCGAATATTACCTGATAAAGCGGTTGATGTTATTGATGAGGCAGGAGCATATTGTAAATTGCTAAGAAACAGGGGTAAAATTGTAAATAGTAGAGATATTAAGAATACCATTACTAGAATTACAAATGTGCCTTGCGGATCTGAATCTGATGATTTGCAGAAAGTAAAGTCTTTAAAAGCTAATCTAGAGAAGGTGATTTTTGGCCAAGACCAGGCAATAGAATCTCTTGTTAGTTCTATTAAAATTGCTAAATCTGGGTTGAGAAATTACAATAAGCCTTTAGCAAATTATCTTTTTGCAGGGCCAACCGGTGTTGGTAAAACCGAGCTAGCAAAACAATTAGCAGAAAGCATGGGCATGAATCTTATACGCTTTGATATGTCCGAATACATTGAATCTCATACGATATCAAGGATGATTGGTTCTCCTCCTGGATATGTAGGTTATGATCAGGGTGGATTACTCACAGAGTCTGTATCTAACAATCAATATAGTGTTGTGTTGCTTGATGAAATTGAAAAGGCCCATAGCGATATCTATAATATATTGCTACAAATTATGGATTATGGTTGTGTTACAGACACTTACGGACGTAAAGTTAACTTTTCCAATATAATTTTAATTATGACAACTAATGCAGGAGCAGTTGAACGCAGCAAAAGTTTTGTTGGCTTTGGGCATAAAAATTTTAACATTGGTGATAGTGAAAAAGCGATAGAACAGGTTTTTAGCCCTGAATTTCGTAATCGTCTTGATGCGATTATTTCTTTTTCTGACTTAAGTACGGATGTGATTTTGCATATTGTGGATAAATTTGTTCTAGAACTGAAAAAGCAACTGATGCAAAAAGGCATAAACTGCTTGGTAGAGGATGAAGTGAAATCTTATCTTGTACAAATGGGTTATAGTAAAGAAATGGGAGCACGTCCGATAGAGAGACTTATTGAAAAAGAGATAAAAAGTTACTTAGCGGAAGAAATACTGAATCGTAAATTAACAAAAGGAAAGAAATTAAGAATTTATATGAATAAAGTAGCAAATAAAATTGCTTTTGATATAGTTTAAAATCCTTGTATTGAACTTCACCTCTGTTACAATTTATAACTTAAATTTAATTTGAATTATAGTGATAAGTGATAAAGTAAAACAAGTTCTAAGCTACTACGAAAGTGAAAACCCCGGGGTAAAAGCAAACCTTACTCGTATTCTCATGCATGGAAAGCTTGGTGGCACTGGCAAGTTAGTGATTCTGCCTGTAGACCAAGGGTTTGAGCACGGGCCAATAAAAAGCTTTGAAGTTAATCCCGATGCTTATGACCCACATTATCATTTTCAGCTTGCGGTTGATTCGGGAGTAAGTGCATATGCTGCTCCACTTGGTATGATTGAAGCTGGTGCTTCGACTTATGCTGGAATGCTCCCACTTATTTTGAAACTTAATAGTTCCAACTCCTTACATTCAAAAAATCTGACTTCTGATCAAGCAATAACCTCTTCTGTGAAAGATGCGCTGCGTTTGGGCTGCTTGGCTGTTGGATTTACTATATATCCTGGTTCTGCCAAGTGTTTTGATATGATGGAAGAAGCTCGTGAAATCGTAGCTGAAGCCAAATCTTATGGGCTTGCAGTAGTGCTATGGTCTTATCCACGTGGTGAAGGAATTTCCAAAGAAGGTGAAACAGCAGTTGATGTTATTGCCTATGCTGCGCACATAGCAGCTTTACTTGGCGCTAATATAATCAAAGTAAAGCTTCCAACTAGATATTTGGAAAAAGAAAAGATAGAAACAGAAAATATTGAATCATTATCTAAAAGAATTGAATATGTTAAAAAATCTTGTTTTGCAGGGAAAAGAATAGTAGTTTTTTCTGGTGGCGAATCGAAGGAAGTAGATGACATATGCAATGAAGCGAAAGAAATTAAGCAGGGTAGTGGTAATGGTTCAATCATTGGACGTAACACTTTTCAACGCAAAAGGGAGGAAGCTTTATCTATGCTAAAAGATATAATGGATATCTACACATAAAAAACGGCTGGGTGGCAGAATGGCTTATGCGGAGGACTGCAAATCCTTTTATACCGGTTCAATTCCGGTCCCGGCCTCTTTCATTTTCTATATCTTATAAAAGTTGCTCAATTCAACAGTAGCTTTAAGTGTGTAACCTATAACGCGAATTCTGGATTAAAGGAGAATAGAAAAGGCAAGAAAACAGGGTAAACTCAGCAGTTATAAAAAAACAGATGAGGTTAACCATGGAAGATATAACAAACTGTTTTGTTTGGTCGATGATTTTTGCAGAGATATAGAGAAAAATTTTGCAGGTAAACTACTGCCAAATGGTAAAAAACCCACAAGAACAACGGAAATTGAGCACTCCGAAAACGCGAATTCTGGATTAAGGAAGGAAGAAAGTATAGGAAATAGAAGGCTTTTTGGATTTGATGGAATAGGAAATGAGAGTAGAAAAGATATGAACCAAAAAATTAACAGGGGATCTATGGCGAGTGTGTTCAATTTCTAGTCTATTTTTTAGGTAACCAAAAACAGTCTCAATGATAGACCTTTTTCTCAGTAAAATCTTCTCATTTAGCGAAATCAATGCATTTTTCATACCTTTTTTCACCTTGGTAACAAGTTTCAAACCTCGGTCAAACAGCTTCTGAAAAAGCTCTTTTGCAATATAACCTTTGTCACCAAACAAAAGGCCGGTTAATTTTTCCGTCAGATTTGGCACAGGTATCCTATCATCAACATTGCCTTTTGTTAGCGTAAGTGAATGAATTTCACCATTTTCATTGATTACCATATGTAATTTGAAACCAAAAACCAGCCGTAAGTACTCTTGCTTAATTTTGCAATTCCAGCAAAAACTTTGTTTTTGGATATTCTTTTTGCATGACAAACTGCAATGGGAGTTGTGTCTATATATGAAATTCCAGTGTTTTCTGACTGTCCACAAAGCCAATGCAACAACATTGCTAAATGCCACAAAACCCTAGGCTTTAGAGCAACAAACCTGGTATATGAAGGCAACTTTGGAAACTCTGATTTGTAGAGCAACGTTAGGTAATGTAGATAGAAAGTTTTGAAATTTTTACACGGAGATTGTTGATATAGCAGGATTATTGTCATGATTTCGGAGTGCTCAATTTCCGTTGTTCTTGTGGGTTTTTTACCATTTGGCAGTAGTTTACCTGCAAAATTTTTCTCTATATCTCTGCAAAAATCATCGACCAAACAAAACAGTTTGTTATATCTTCCATGGTTAACCTCATCTGTTTTTTTATAACTGCTGAGTTTACCCTGTTTTCTTGCCTTTTCTATTCTCCTTTAATCCAGAATTCGCGTTATTAGCTTCCATATTGCTTGTTGAATTAATTAATGCTACAATATAACGTATTAGGTAATATTTATGCTATGTATGGTGAAAAAGATAAGTTAGCCTACAGAAAGAAGGTACGAACTTACTCGAAACGCTTAGTTACTGCGCTATCTACTGCCCTTTTTATTGGATATATAGCAATATTAGTCTTTAATATTTCTGGGCTAAGTGTACATTCTGCCGCTCTTAGTATCACACTAAGTGCAATTTCACTTGGCTTAAATTTATGGTCACGTACTGATCACTTTCGAAAATGTGAGCTTAATAAGCAGCTTGGTGTAGAAAACTCTCCTGGACAAGAAAAATTAACGAAGATCTATCTTGATATAGTATCCAGTGTTTCATTTCTAATAGGAGGTATTGCATCTATGTCGCTTTTTGAGTCTTCTGTTATCTATTTTGTTTCTACACCTTTTTTTATTTTAGGTTGTGCTATTATGGCAACTAATATCATTCAGACTTTGATCAGCAAACCACAGGCAGAAAAACCTACTGATAACCTCTCTCCAACCGCAAAAGCAGTTTGAGTGTTAACAAGTTAACTTATTTGACTTGTATAGGAATATTAGCTATAATACTAATAGTTTAATAATAAAAGAGGTTAGTATATGGATTTTTCAAACAGTCACCCAGATTTTTTTGAGGATAATGCTCATTATGTAATATCTGAATATAATAAGGATAATCCAGATCTTATAGATCGTAGTGCATATGTAGTAGAACGTGATGAATATGAGAATTTGGTATTCAAAAACTTATATACATATATATGTTCCGATGGAAACGTACATAAAGATATAATGCTTAATCCAAAATCTTTACAAATAGAAGAGAGGATAGAAGATAGCAGAATCAAAAAGTGTTATACAAATAACTATAAGATAGATAATGGAACTTTATCTTTAGATGAGAGAGAATTAGTATTCAATATAACTCCAGGTGAATGGAATGATTCAACAGAGTTCAATGTAATTAGCATTAAAAAAGTATAAGTGAATTTAAAGCTTAGTGGTAAATAGGGGACTGAGTATCCTTATTTCAACATCAATTACTTGAATAGTTGCTCAAGCCATCAAAATAAATTTTTATTCAGTAATTTGTGTATAAAGGGTACTATTTTACTAGTAGTGAAATAAATCAGAATGAAGTCTATTTTATTAACGAGGCCTTTATTGGATTCGTTCAATACAAGAAATATATTGAGAAAGTATGGATACAAAGTTTTTATAGAACCAGTATTCACAATAAAGTACTTAAATCCTGATATATCTGCGTACGAATTTGACGTTGTGATATCTACAAGTAAAAACAGTGTAAAGACTTTTAGTCAAATATGCAAAGTGGATGACTTTCCGATTATTACAGTTGGTAATTCAACCATGCAGGCTGCAAAAAATTTGGGATTTTCTGATATAATCTCAGCAGACAGCAACGTTGATGGTCTGATATCATTCATAAAAGCTCACTATTCAAGTGCAATAAAGTTCTTATATATAAGAGGACAAGAAGTATCATGTGACCTAAAAAAGAGATTATCTGAAGAAGATTTTAACGTAAGAGAAGTTGTACTCTATAAAACAATTATTAAAAGGAGTCTAACTAATAGGTGTAAAAATTTACTGTTGGATGGTAAAATTGATAGCGTTGCTTTTTTTTCCTCACAGACAGCAAGGGTATTTTGTTCATTAGTTCTAAAAAGTGGGCTATCTCATGTGATGAATAACACAATTGCATATACCATGAGTAAGAACATTGCTGATAGTTTAAAGTTAATCAAATGGAAAAAAATTATAACATCGAGGTTGCCTACTGGGGAGAGTTTAATTGATATAATTAATAAGGATTGTTGATGCTAAAGATTGCAACTTGGAACGTAAACTCCATACGTAAAAGAGTTAACCAACTTTGTAGTTTTATAGTTGATAGTCAGATAGATATAGTTTTGCTGCAAGAGATAAAATGTACGGAAGAGCAATTTCCTTATGCAGAGATAGAAAAGTTAGGATATGAATATGCTATCTATGGACAAGTTGCAAGAAATGGCGTTTGTGTTTTATCTAAATATCCAATACTGGAGAAGTTTAAGATTGATATCGTAGAAGGTTATCAAGAAGCGCGTTATATAGAGTGCATAATAAAGCACAATAATCAGAAGGTAAGGGTAGGAAGTGTATACGTGCCAAATGGTCAAAGCCTGGACTCTCAAGCATTTGAATATAAACTCAAGTTTTTTGATAATCTATATGAAAGGATGAGCACTTTGTTAAAGAATGAAGAGTTAACTATTATAGCTGGCGATTATAATGTTGCACCGGATGAAATTGATGTCTTTGATTCAAATTTATTGAATGGCCAAGTGTGCTTTCATATAAAAGAACGTGAGAAGTTAAGAGCAGTCTTGAATCTTGGGTTTAAAGACGCGTTTAGAATATCTCACCCAAATTTGCAACAATTTACTTGGTGGCATTATCAAGGCAATTCACTCAGAAATAATCAAGGAATGCGAATAGATTATATGCTGTTATCACCACAAGCTGTAGATAAATTGGAAACATGCTACATAGATGATAGATTGCGTAAGCTAGAAAATCCGTCTGACCATACTCCTGTTGTATGTGCTATAGAATAATAGTAGACCTCTTACACAACTCACTTTTTGGCAAACCTAGGTCTTACTTGGTTGCTGCTCTATGGTCTCTTCCCTTCGTTTGTTTTCCTTTCCTGCCCAAGATCGATCTTGCTGCTCACTCTTTTCGTTTCCCCTGTTGTTTTCCTGGGAAATTTGCTCAGGAACAGGTTGTTGTTCACTCTTTTCTTTTTCTTGGGAAATTTGTTCAGAAACAGAGGTGCCTTTCTCAACTCCTGTAACTGGGGTTTTTAAAATATCATCAATGCCCTCGAGAATTTTTCCATTCAGTTTTGCTCTCTTTTCTGTATCATCTTTATCTTGTGAGCTAGAGTCATACAAAGTACCTTTTTTGTTATTTGAAAAAAGAACTCCCACTCCTCCTTTTATAGCAAATATTGCACCAATAGCAGCAACAACTACCGCAAGTGTAGTAGGACCAAAAATTGATATTGAAGCAATGGAAAAAAGAATAGGAAAAAAGATCTTGCTTAAGAACGTTGTTGCCATCTCTTCATCACTGAGCGGTGGCTCATCCTCCTCTTTTTTATCTTTACTTAAGAATGGTATTTTTTCTTTCATCCCATTCATAAAAGAGCTAAAAAAGTTTTTAGGATTTACCTTTATTCCAAACAGCCACCCGGGAAGCTTTATGAATGAATCTTTAGCTTCTGTACCCCGTATATCAGCTACACACTTAGCTACTGCTTTTTCTATTTTACCATTCTTTAAATTCTCTTCATTAGCTAAATTTTCTTCTCTAATTTCTTTAAACACAGAAAGTAAAAACTGAGAAAAATTCTCTTCACTGAGTGGTTCTACATCTTCTAGCTTGACATTATTGAATATAGTTTGATTCTGACTTAGCATGAAAGCGAGTACTGCCTCGTCATCTTCCTTTAATTCTTTAGGTTGTACTTTGTTTTTTAGCAATTGTATAAAGGCATCATAGATTACCTGATGTTCCTCTTTTTCAAAAATTTTCTCATCTTCGTTAGTTACCTGAGTAGGTAACTTTGGAGGTTTTGAACTTTTTACTTGTGGGCCTGTCATGGCTGACCTATTTGCATTTGCTATGTTCTATTCTAACATATTTTTCGTATTAGTTCAAATGATTTATACTCCTAGAATTCACGATGTTTAAGTCATAATTAAGGGAATTTAGACCCCAGTTGTCGCCAACTTTTATTTCTACTTCAAGTGGTACAGAAATTTCTATTGCATTTTCCATTATATCTTTCATAAGTTTTGCTGTTTCTTGTACCTTTTCGTCTTCTACTTCAACCAGTAGTTCATCGTGAACCTGGAGGATTATTTTACCTACTTTCAATTGGTCAAAAAGCTGAATCATCGCACGTTTTATTATATCAGCAGCGGTGCCTTGCAGTGGTGCATTTATTGCTGCCCTTTCTGCAAATTGTCTTACATAAGGAATTGTATTGTTTATGTCTCTTACAAAGCATCTCCTGCCAAACAAAGTTTCTACATAACCATGCAATCTCGCGATAGACACTGCTTTTTCCATATAGACTTTTATTTCTGGGTAACAGGAAAAATAGTAATTAATGTATTCAGCAGCTTCCGCAATGGTAATTCCAAGCCGTTTTGCAAGGCCAAACGGACTAATGCCATATATAATTCCAAAATTAATGGATTTTGCTTTGCGTCTTAATTGCTCATCTATTTCTTGCACTCCAAAAACTTGCCTTGCGGTGATATCGTGAATATCTTGTCCGTTTGCAAAAGCTTCTTTAAATGCTGCAACGTTTGCAACGTGTGCCAAGAGTCTCAATTCTATTTGTGAATAGTCGGCAGAAATTATCTTATGTCCTTTTGGCGCAATAAATGCTTGTCTAATGAGATTTCCTTCTTCGCTTCTGATAGGAATGTTCTGTAAATTAGGATTGCTGGAGCTCAGCCTTCCAGTTGCAGTTGCAGTCGTTGAAAAGCTTGTGTGTATTCTACCATCAATGGGATCAACTTGCTTTATTAACGCATCAGTGTAGGTGCCTTTTAATTTACTTAAATGTCGCCAATTTAAGATTTTACTTGCGATTTCCGCTCCTTCTGCTTCAAGCGCCTCTAGAACCTCAGAATTGGTGCTATACGACCCATATTTTGACTTTTTCTTTTTATTAAGCCCCATTTTATTAAATAAGACATCACTTAATTGTTTTGGCGAAGCAATATTAAATCTTTCCTCTGCTAAGTTATATATCTCACTTTCAAGTACAGCAATTACCTGCTGAAATTTATCGGACAATTCCTGTAATTTTTGTATGTTCAGTAATATCCCATTTTTCTCCATATCAAATATTACTTTCATAAGTGGCTTATCGAAGCGCTCGTAAATTGTGAACAATTTTTCCTGAAACAACCTTTGCTTTAGCTTTTCATGAATTGCTATTAAAGTTTTTGCCGAGAAAATTTCTGCATTTTCACTCAAATTATGCGCAACTATGTTTGGAATACTGTGATCATGCTTTCCTGTATCCAAGCTATACGACATTATCATCAAATCATCAACTGAATCTAGCATCTTCTCTACTGCAGGGAAGATTTTCCTGATCTCTTTAATGTTATGTATTATTTTAAGCACCCCATTTGAGAGTAAAGTTGAGTTAATTGTAATGAGTGCATCTTGTATGCTGTCTTGCTCTATATAAAAAATATTACTTTCGCTATAAGATAGACTTAATACATTGTTTTCAAGGTGGTAATGAATTACAATTTTGCCTTCATATCTACAATGCTCCAAAAATTTCTCTAACTCTTCACTACTATATTCTGTTTTCTTTTCTGTGCTAGATCCATTGTAAGAAAAAAGCTTTTCCATTTTACCTATTAAGGAATTGAATTCATACTTCTTTAAAAAGGATAATAGTTTCTCCATATTTGGAGAATGGACTTCATATTTTGCAATATCATGTTGAAGGTCTACTTTTTCGCATAGTGATAAAAGTTCTCTTGAAATTAGTGCTTTTTCCTTATGTTCGGTAAGAATATTACGAATCCTCGTTTGCTCGATGTTATCAATGTTCTCTATAATATTATTCAATGAATCAAATTCATCTAGTAATTTAGCTGCAGTCTTCGGACCTATTCCTGGAACACCTGGAATGTTATCAGATGCATCACCAGTTAGAGAAAATAAATCAAGAAGCTTGTGTGAGTTTACACCAAATTTTTCTATTACTTGTTTTTCATCTATGTATATATTTTTAATGGGATCGAATATTAAAATATTGTGGTTCAAGAGTTGAAATAAATCTTTATCTGATGAAACGACTACCACTTTAAAGTCTTGGTGGTTGGCGTATTTTGCAGCTAGTGTTGCGATTATGTCATCTGCTTCATAACCTTCAATTTCTTCATAGCTGAGGTTAAAAGCTTCTACCGCTTCCCTCAGTATGGTAAACTGTGGAATTAGATCCTCAGGAGGCGTTACTCTGTTTGCTTTGTACTCAGGATATAAATTGTGCCTAAAATTTTTTTTCCCCACATCAAGTGCTATAGTTAAGTAGTCCGAATGGGCAATGTACTTAAGAACCATATTCAGAAAGCCATATACACCACCTATTGGCATTCCTGTTGTGGTAATTAAGTGAGGTAGTACATAATAAGCTCTGAAAAGAAAACCATAGCCATCGATGATTGTGAAAGTTTTTTCTTTCATTGTAGATATTTATGCGTGCTTTTGATGGTCCACTATTTAGCTGCGAAAATCAAGTTTTTGTTTTTCTGCTTTTGAGCGTTGTAAGAGATTTTACCGAAAATAGCATTCATGCATGGTTATACCAATTAGACTTCTTGCATAACCATATAACGAACTTTTATTGGGAATAGAAACAAAAAACTTACTTGACACCCTTCGCCAGCCCCCTTATCATGAAACTGAAGCTATTTATTTATCTTCGCAATCTGTGCAGGTTAATGACAAAAAACTTAGGGTATTTGGCGTCTCATGTTTAATTTTTCGCACTACGTGCATCGCATGTCTTTAAAAATCTGGGTTTTTACCTATGTAAGCCGAAACGCGCTTACAAAGCGTTTAAGACAGCAAAAAACGTCAAATTGACAAGGGAGAATTTGAATGCTAGCTACTACGGGGTTTCTTTGCCTTTTTTCCTGCTTAGTAAATTTCTTAAACACTTGCGGTGTAGGTTAGTTGCAAGTTAAAAGCAGCTAAATCGCTCTTAATCAAGCGTTTTAGAATAAAAAAAACGCCGATATTTTAGTACATAGTAAATAGCCAACCACCAACGGGGCTTCTTTTGCCTTTTTTTTCGTTTGGTAAATTTCTTAAATATTTATAGCTAAACGACAACCGTCATCCCGCTACTTGTTAGCTGATGAGATACCGCGAATGAATCGCGGTATGACGGTTCGCGGCGGCATGACATAGGACTGCTGTCGTCCCGCTACGTGTTAGCGGCTAAGAGATATCGCGGCGGTATGACATAGGGAAACCTTGCTTGGGCCAGCTATAGATTACCTGATCTCACCATCTTTCCAATCACTTTATACATAATTCTCGGATTTTGAAAACTTACTTTGAGTGAATTGCTCATATTCTTCATCCTCTAGTTCTTCAAAAATCTCTGGATGTTGGTCACCTAGACGAACAATTATTGAAATGAGCTCTTTGTTTGTTTTTTTAAGTAAAAACCTTTCAAACGCGAATTCTGGATTAAGGAAGGAAGAAAGTATAGGAAATAGAAGGCTTTTTGGATTTGATGGAATAGGAAATGAGAGTAGAAAAGATATGAACCAAAAAATTAACAGGGGATCTATGGCGAGTGTGTTCAATTTCTAGTCTATTTTTTAGGTAACCAAAAACAGTCTCAATGATAGACCTTTTTCTCAGTAAAATCTTCTCATTTAGCGAAATCAATGCATTTTTCATACCTTTTTTCACCTTGGTAACAAGTTTCAAACCTCGGTCAAACAGCTTCTGAAAAAGCTCTTTTGCAATATAACCTTTGTCACCAAACAAAAGGCCGGTTAATTTTTCCGTCAGATTTGGCACAGGTATCCTATCATCAACATTGCCTTTTGTTAGCGTAAGTGAATGAATTTCACCATTTTCATTGATTACCATATGTAATTTGAAACCAAAAAACCAGCCGTAAGTACTCTTGCTTAATTTTGCAATTCCAGCAAAAACTTTGTTTTGGATATTCTTTTTGCATGACAAACTGCAATGGGAGTTGTGTCTATATATGAAATTCCAGTGTTTTCTGACTGTCCACAAAGCCAATGCAACAACATTGCTAAATGCCACAAAACCCTAGGCTTTAGAGCAACAAACCTGGTATATGAAGGCAACTTTGGAAACTCTGATTTGTAGAGCAACGTTAGGTAATGTAGATAGAAAGTTTTGAAATTTTTACACGGAGATTGTTGATATAGCAGGATTATTGTCATGATTTCGGAGTACTCAATTTCCGTTGTTCTTGTGGGTTTTTTACCATTTGGCAGTAGTTTACCTGCAAAATTTTTCTCTATATCTCTGCAAAAATCATCGACCAAACAAAACAGTTTGTTATATCTTCCATGGTTAACCTCATCTGTTTTTTTATAACTGCTGAGTTTACCCTGTTTTCTTGCCTTTTCTATTCTCCTTTAATCCAGAATTCGCGTTAAGAGCATCGATTACTATCACAAAAAATCTTCAGATTATCCTGAGATAGTAGTTGTATAGTTCAGATTATTAAATAGACTTCTTGCTTGACCACTTGTCATACAAATGACTTGACACTAGGATCCATAGGGCGTATTTTCATAATACGTAAAGTTATTACATTTATGTACTTGCGAGTAAGCGTAAAAGATCACCAATTACAATAAGACATGGAAAATATGAACATAACTATACACTCACAAGAAGATTTTGAATTTATGCACAAGGCTGGCAGGCTTGCTGCTGAAACTCTTGATTTCATTGCACCATACGTAAAGGTAGGGGTGACAACTAGTGAGTTAAATGATCTATGTCATGACTTTATAATTAATGCAGGTGCAATTCCAGCACCACTAAACTATAGGGGGTATCCAAAATCAATTTGCACTTCAAAAAATGCAGTTGTGTGCCATGGTGTTCCCGATGATAAACCGCTTAAAGATGGAGATATTTTGAATATTGACGTTACGGTGATTTTAAATGGCTGGCATGGTGATACAAGTCGCATGTTTTGGGTTGGCAAGCCATCAATAAAAGCAAAACGTTTGTGTGACGCTACTTATAATGCATTGATGGAAGCAATTAAACAAGTTAAGCCCGGCAATAAGCTAAATGAAATAGGGCTTGCTATAGAGAAATATATTAGAGGTTTTGGATATTCTATCGTACACAGCTACTGCGGACATGGTATAGGAAAAGTCTTTCATGCTCCACCGAATGTAGTGCATTTCTATGATCAAGATGAAAATCTCGTCTTGAAGGAAGGTATGTTTTTTACAATAGAGCCAATGATTAATGCTGGAAAACATGAGACTCTGCTCAGTAAACTCGATGACTGGACAGTGACAACACGCGATCTTTCACTTTCTGCTCAATTTGAACATACACTCGGAGTAACAAAAGATGGTGCTGAAATATTCACATTATCACCTAAAAATTGGCACTTCCCGCCTTATAACTAAAACCCTGTAGCTATAATTCTTGTTTTTAGTGATCTTGAAGAAAGCTAACCCTTAACTTGTGATATAGCAACTAGCCCAATTAATGCACAGAAAATCATGTAAAAACTAGCTGAAGTCTCTTGTCCTGTAACTTTGATAATTGTTGTGCATATAAATGGTGCAAGACCACCAAAAAATCCAGCAGCTATATTTCTTGACAAACCAAATCCGCTGTACCGAACCTTTGTTGGAAATAATTCGCACATAAGTGCACTGACAGGACCAAGCGATGCAGCTATTGGAATTATAAAAAGAATGTGTGCCATAAAAGTGAGCAAGTAATCGCCAGTACATAACATTGAAAAAACTGGATAACTTACTATTACAAAAGTTATAAATGCAAACTTCATAACTTTTTCTCTTCCTATCTTATCAGAAAGTATAGCAAATAATATTGTCAATCCTCCGAGCGCAATTTGACTCAGTATTTCCACTATATGATTAAAATGAGTATTTACTGTTAATATTTTATTTGTAAGCACATTGAAAAATACCAAATATATATAGAGAGACGCATTTTCAACCAAGTCAATACCTATTGATATTAGAACAGGCTTTTTGTAATTGTTTAATAACTCTTTTAATGGCAATTTAGATGGATTTTTCTGTCTTTTATACTCTGGGCTTTCATCAAGTATATATCTCATATATATGCTAATTAATCCCATTGCTAAACTGAAAATGAAAGGTAATCTCCACCCCCAAGATTCAAAATCAGATACTTTTTTGCATATGAGTACCGCTATCAGGCTTAATACTGAACCAAAAATTGCGCTTAATACTTCAATGCTGCCAAAAAATCCTTTTTTGTTTTTAGGAGCGTGTTCTATTAAAAATGGTGCATTTCCTGCTTCTCCCCCAAGGGATATACCCTGCAATAACCTTAAACACACTACCAGCATTGACGCTAGTATTCCAATGCTTTGATAACCTGGAACAAAAGCAATTAATACGGTTGATAAAGTCATTAATATAATCGAGAGCAATAAGGCAACTCTTCTGCCATGCTTATCACCAATGTGACCAAATATGGCAGCGCCGACTGGTCTCATTAAGAAACCCACTGCAAACACTCCAAAAGCCTTCAATACGCTGGTTAGTTGATCATCTGATGGAAAAAACACACCACCTATTATGTTTATTAAGTGGCCAAAAAGCATGTGGTCATACCACAATAAAGTGTTACAAATCAAACTCGAGAATATTGCTTTTGTTATTTGCTGCATAATTTTCTATAGTTTGTTTAGTATTTAGTAATATACATTACTTTTTTTTATATAATAGAAAAATTTGAACATTATACTAATAATAGTATCTTATTGAATCTTAATATTTTTATATCATTGACTATATTCAAGTATTTTTATATTATTGCCTATATACTTTCATGAAATATCATGTTTTAGTGGGAAGTTATTTTTATTTGTATGCACAGAGTCTCTTGATGGAGCACTATGACACACACTCCAGTTTTGTTAAAAGAGATGCTATCACTACTATCACCGCAGGATGGTGGTATATACGTAGACGCCACATTTGGAGCTGGAGGGTATAGCAAAGCAATATTGGAGTCAGCTGATTGCAAGGTATATGCAATTGATAGAGATGAAACGGTAACTAAGTTTTATGATGATTTAAGCGTTAGATATCCCGATAGAATAAAACTATTTATTGAGAAGTTTAGTAATATTAAAAATTTATTAGATAGCAACAATATTGAAGGTATCGATGGAATAGTTTTTGACATCGGAGTTTCATCTATGCAGCTTGATAACGGAGATAGAGGGTTCTCATTTTTACATGATGGTCCACTCGATATGAGCATGGATAACTCTTCTTATATAAACGCTTCAACGTTTGTTAACGCTTTACGCGAAGAAGAAATTGCAAATACTATATATAACTACGGAGGAGAGCATCATTCTCGCAAAATTGCAAGAGCAATAGTAAATGCACGGAAGAAGAAAACTATCAAAACTACATTTGAGCTTGCGGATATTGTACGTTCTGTGGTGTTCCGTGGAAAAAGCAAAATTGATCCTGCAACCAGAACATTTCAGGCAATCAGAATATGGGTAAACGATGAGCTGGGAGAACTTGAAAAGGGCATTAAAGCTGCATCTGAGATTTTAAGTGAGAATGGCAAATTAATTGTCGTCACCTTTCATTCCTTAGAAGATCGTATAGTCAAAACTTTTTTTAAAGATTTATGTGCTACTGATTGCAAGACATTCTCTCTTCTAAATAAAAAAGTGATCAAAGCAAGTATAGAAGAAGTAAGTGCAAATCCGCGTTCACGCTCAGCAAAACTAAGAGCTATACAGAGGTTGTCATGAGAACTCTCTGCATCATCTCAATAGTTATGTTTTTTCTTAGCATTGTAGGACTATTTAAGGTAAAATTACATGTTCAGTCGTTAAATAGAGAGCTAATAAAAATAAAAAGTGAAATTAATTTAGTACAAAGTGATATAAAAGTTTTACAAGCAGAATGGAGCTATTTGAATAATCCAAAAAGACTTGCAAGCCTTGTAAAGAAATACCTGAAAAATAACTCTTTAATACTGGCTAGCCAGGTTAAAAATCTTGACTCTTTAAATGGCCGCAGCGTGCTAGCACAACTTAAAACCCAGAATTAAATTGGTTATACTAAGCCTTACCTTTTACAGACAAGCACACCATAATAAACCTTACTTTAGTATGAAATTGCTTGCGTAAGATTTTGGCAGCCTCTTAACATTTTTTGGCATTTCAATTACGTATTTAACGTTGCGTTTTTTTGCGTAGAATACTGCTTTTTCAAGAGAATCAAACTTTAATACAATCTGTTTTTTTGGATCTTTTGAGCCAACCCACCCCATTAAAGGTTCAATGTAGTAAGAGCCAGATTCAATTTTTAGGTGCCAGAATTTTGTATTACCTAAACCAGATTGTGTTGCAGTTCTTGTTGGTTTATAAATCCTAAAAACTACTTTATTATCAATGCCCATAGTTCTTGTTAAATAAGCTTAAATATATATCTAAATAAATCCTTTCACAAACAATTAGTATGAAAGAATGAAGTTTGAAATAAATATTTTTATGTTATATTAATATTAAATTATATTAAAAGGATTAGCTGAATAGGAGTAACCAATGACGCAACAAGAAATAGTAACAATTAATGCAGAGTTACGTGATATAACAAAAACAAAAGCGATGCATTCTCTAAGGAAGAAAGGAAACATTCCTGGGATCATATATGGAAAGGGCCATGATAATGTAAATTTGACATTGTCTGCAAAGGAATTCACGAAGCAATATAAATCAGGCTCTCTTTCTGCACATTTGATAGAGCTGAATATTTCGGGCAAAAAGGAATATGCTCTTGTTCGCGATATCCAATTGCATGTAGTGAAGGATACTGTGCAACATGTTGATTTTCAATTTGTTGATAAAGGCAGCGAAATTAAAATAGACATACCTCTATCATTTGTGAATGAAAGTAAAGCTCCAGGAATCAAGTTAGGTGGAGTGCTTAATGTTTTGTGTCGTTCTATTGCTGTTAAATGCTCTCCTGATAAAATACCTCAGGTTATTGAAGTTGATTTATCCGGTAAAATGATTGGCCAGTCTATACATATTAATGATGTAAAATTACCAGAAGGTGTTAAGTTTGTAGCTCATGAAGAAGAAAATTTTACCATTGTTACAATTTCTGCTGCCGATAGTGACGTTGAAAAACCTCAAGCAGAAACAGAGGAATAGTGCATCTGATAGTTGGGCTTGGTAACCCTGGCAGTCAATATGAGCTAACTCATCATAATATCGGCTTCATCACCGTTGATACAATCTGCAAATATTGGAATTTCCAGTCGTTCTCTAAAAAAGCCGATTATCTAATAACCTCTGGCATAATTAATGATAATAAAATCATGTTAATAAAGCCTTATTCATTTATGAATAATTCAGGCATCCCTGTTGCAAAAATACGCAACTTTTACAAATTATCGCTAGATAATATCGTTGTCATACACGATGACGCTGATTTGGAACTTGGAAGAATAAAAATAAAGAAAGGTGGTAGCTCTGCTGGACATAATGGACTTAAATCCATAGATAGTTTTATTGGCAACGATTATTGGCGCTTGAGATTTGGAGTGGGTAGACCTGAAGATCAAAGAAGCTTAGCAGATTATGTGTTATCAAAATTTTCAAATTTTGATAATGTTACTCCCTTAGTAGAGAAAATAGCGAAAAATATACACTTAATGCTGCAAGGAGATAATACAGCTTTTATCAATTCGATTATATAATATTACGAAACACAAAAATAAATTTCACACAATTAAAATGACAGATTTCTTGCATAAGCCACAATTGTCATTCAATAGAAACTACTTGACAAGCTTCGCCAGCTCCCTTATCATGAAACTGAAGCTATTGTATTTGCTTTCGCCAATCTGCAGATTAAAAGGTAAGGATTACTTAATGTATCGGCGTCTTATGTTCAATTTTTTGCAGTATATAGATACTGTATGTCTTTACAAAACTTCATCTACATCTAGATTTTTATCTAAATAAGCTGAACGCGCTTATAAAGCGTTACAAGACATCAAAAAATGCCAATACTCGACAGAGATAGTAAAAGACTAGCTAACTCGGGGATTCTTTGTCTTTTTTTCTGCTTAGTAAATTTCTTAAACATTTGCAGCGTAGGTTAGTTGCAATTAAAAGCAGCTGAATTTCGCTTGTCAAGCGTTTAAAACATAAAAAACGCCAATATTTTAAAGCGGATAATAACCACGGGGCTTCTTTTGCCTTTTTTTCGTTTGGTAAATTTCTTAAATATTTATGACTAAAAGAGCCCGTGAAACGCGAATTCTGGATTAAGGAAGGAAGAAAGTATAGGAAATAGAAGGCTTTTTGGATTTGATGGAATAGGAAATGAGAGTAGAAAAGATATGAACCAAAAAATTAACAGGGGATCTATGGCGAGTGTGTTCAATTTCTAGTCTATTTTTTAGGTAACCAAAAACAGTCTCAATGATAGACCTTTTTCTCAGTAAAATCTTCTCATTTAGCGAAATCAATGCATTTTTCATACCTTTTTTCACCTTGGTAACAAGTTTCAAACCTCGGTCAAACAGCTTCTGAAAAAGCTCTTTTGCAATATAACCTTTGTCACCAAACAAAAGGCCGGTTAATTTTTCCGTCAGATTTGGCACAGGTATCCTATCATCAACATTGCCTTTTGTTAGCGTAAGTGAATGAATTTCACCATTTTCATTGATTACCATATGTAATTTGAAACCAAAAAACCAGCCGTAAGTACTCTTGCTTAATTTTGCAATTCCAGCAAAAACTTTGTTTTGGATATTCTTTTTGCATGACAAACTGCAATGGGAGTTGTGTCTATATATGAAATTCCAGTGTTTTCTGACTGTCCACAAAGCCAATGCAACAACATTGCTAAATGCCACAAAACCCTAGGCTTTAGAGCAACAAACCTGGTATATGAAGGCAACTTTGGAAACTCTGATTTGTAGAGCAACGTTAGGTAATGTAGATAGAAAGTTTTGAAATTTTTACACGGAGATTGTTGATATAGCAGGATTATTGTCATGATTTCGGAGTGCTCAATTTCCGTTGTTCTTGTGGGTTTTTTACCATTTGGCAGTAGTTTACCTGCAAAATTTTTCTCTATATCTCTGCAAAAATCATCGACCAAACAAAACAGTTTGTTATATCTTCCATGGTTAACCTCATCTGTTTTTTTATAACTGCTGAGTTTACCCTGTTTTCTTGCCTTTTCTATTCTCCTTTAATCCAGAATTCGCGTTATTACAGCTTGCAGATCTTCTCAACGGTAGAGTTATTCCATTTTTGGATGAGCAGAAAATTCCATTATTACGCATTCTAACTGATAGGGGTACGGAGTATTGTGGCAAGCCCGAAAATCACGCTTATCAGCTATATTTGGGAATAGAAAACGTTGATCATTCTAGAACCAAAGCCAACTCTCTACAAACTAGTGACATATGCGAAAGGTTTCACAGAACTATGCAAGATGAGTGTTACAATATTATCTTTAGAAAAAAAATCTACAATTCTTTGACAGATTGATGTTGATCACTGGTTGCGTTCTTACAATGAGACAAGGCCTCACTCAGGCAAATATTGCTATGCCTATGCAAACGTTTTTGGATAGTAAACATATTGCTTTTCAGAAAAATATTAGTAGCATTAAACAAGAGCATGATATTAGTTTTAATTCTTCTGTCAGTTAATTCTTGTCTTTTACAAAATTATTAATCATACCAGATCTTAAGGGTGTAGTTAGTAATAAATATGCAGTAAAAACAAGTTCTAGTACTATCGCGGATAGAACAAGAACAGCTACACTAATTGCTTGACCATTGTAAACGTAGCTTGTTAAGCCGATAAAAATAGCCATGATAAAAGCTCTAATGACCGAGAGTGCAGAAGAAGCCGTACCTTTAATTTCAGGGAAAACATTTATTGATGCGTTCAAAACCACTGGCTGGCACATTGCACAACCGATAGAAAAAATAATCATAGACAGTGTTACTAAGTAGGAAGAATGGGGCATGATTACACTGAATATTACAAGCAATAGAGACCCAATAGCACCTACGCTCGTACCAGAAATTACACACCATCTTGCTCCAAATTTTTGTAGGATTTTACCGGAAAATAAGCTGGTTAGAGAAAAGGAACCTACAATCAAACCTTGATGTAGTGCATAAACTTTGCTTGGTAATCCAAAAGTTTCCATGTATAGAAATGGCCCACAAGTAATGAATGACATATATTCAGAAGTAAAGAGACTTGGTATTAAAGACAATGCAACGAATTTTGAACTCGATAATAATTTCCCGTAATCTTTCACCGTTTTTTTCAAACTGAAAATATCGCGGTCCTTTTTTGTTTCTGGTAACGCTAAAAGTAGTAAAATCCAAGAGATCAAACAAATTACTGCAACAGTTGCATAATTACCACGCCACCCTACAGCTTCGTTAATAAAGCTTCCTAAAATAGGTGCAATTGCCATGACAACTGTTAGAACAGAATTCATGATTCCAATAAATTTTATTGCTTTGTTACCCTGATAACTGTCTGCAACAATTGCAAACACAACTACAGATGTGCTAACACCAATGCCCTGAACAAAGCGAGAGATAAAAAGCCAAAAAACCGAAGGTGCAAAAACGCAACCAACAGCACCGATTAATAACAAAGTGTTACCTATGATCATAATTCTCCTTCTGCCATAGCATTCAGACAATGGACCGAAAAACAACCCTCCTATGCAAAAGCCTAAAAAATTATAAGCAATAGTTAATTGAATTGTTCCTTCCGATACGTTAAAATAGCGCACTATATCCGGAAAGCTAGGCACGGAAATATCAATTTCAATGAACTTGGCAATTAGAGACAGGATTAACAGAAATGGTAGTAACATTTAGAGACAGGATTAACAGAAATGGTAGTAACATTTGAAATTTTTAATTAATGAATAAAAATATCACATTTAAAGCATTAAAAGAAGAACATTTTCTTACTTTTTCAACAGTCCGTCTGAATTACCACAAGCAGTTTAATTTTTCATCATTATTTAAAAATATGCAAGAAGCTTTACAGAAACTTAACATAATTTTATCATAAAAATATCATTCTTAAGTCCTATATAAAAACAAATTTTGGCACTAAGTGAATCTTTTTTAATTAACTATGAGCTGGATAAATTGGAAAATAAATTTTGTTTACTTTTACAATACCTTAAGATCTAATATCACTTTATCAGTCAAAAGTATCACAATAGGCTAGTATGTTCTTTACTCTTTTTCTAAAAATATTACCTATTTATATTACAATGTTTATTGGTTATTTAGCAGGAAAATGTCTTAAAATTGATAGAAACACTCTATCTCAAATACTCTTTTATATAGCTAATCCAATAGTGATTTTATATGGAGTCTCTCATACAGAAGTTAATTTAAAAGTAATTTCTCTGCCGATTTTGATATGGTTTATAGGTAGCACTATGTCCTTATCAGTGTATTATCTTTCTTCTTTTTTATTTAAGGATAACACAAGAAACATATTAGCATTTAGCTCGGGCAGCACAAGTATGGGTTATTTTGGCCTGCCGATTGCCATGGCTTTATTTGATGAAGATTCAGTATCTGTATATGTTGTTTGTTATATAGGGATGGCATTGTTTGAAAATAGCTTAGGATTTTACATAGCCGCAAATGGTATTTATACCGCAAAAGAATGCATATTAAAGTTGTTCAAACTTCCTTCGCTTTATGCGATGATTCTGGGCTTCTTTTTAAGTATATACGATATACAAATACCTACTTTTTTAACAGATGTTATGATGAACATTAGAAGTACATTTGTTACACTAGGAATGGTGCTACTTGGAGTGAGCATTGCAAATATTGCAAGCTTTAAAGTAGATTGGAAGCTTGCTTTGATCACTATTACAGCAAAGTACGTATTCTGGCCACTGTTTGTTCTAGGAATTGTCCTTTTAGACAAGCATGTTATAGGTATATACGATGAGAGCATATATAAAGCACTGATGTTGCTGGCTATTATTCCAGTTTCTGGGTCCAGTATAATACTTGCTAATATTTTGAATTATCAACCAGATAAAGCTACTCTATTGCTTCTAATCAGTACTGCAGTGGGACTGTTTTATGTTCCACTAATAATATCATTATTTTTTACCAAACTTGTTCTTTTTTGATCAAAAATTCAAGCACTTGCACAACCATTATTTGGGTAACAACACAAGACATTGATAAAACTTGAATTTATAGCTAAAGCAACTTCTACAATTTGGTAACCCGTCATTCCGCTACTAACGCGAATTCTGGATTAAGGAAGGAAGAAAGTATAGGAAATAGAAGGCTTTTTGGATTTGATGGAATAGGAAATGAGAGTAGAAAAGATATGAACCAAAAAATTAACAGGGGATCTATGGCGAGTGTGTTCAATTTCTAGTCTATTTTTTAGGTAACCAAAAACAGTCTCAATGATAGACCTTTTTCTCAGTAAAATCTTCTCATTTAGCGAAATCAATGCATTTTTCATACCTTTTTTCACCTTGGTAACAAGTTTCAAACCTCGGTCAAACAGCTTCTGAAAAAGCTCTTTTGCAATATAACCTTTGTCACCAAACAAAAGGCCGGTTAATTTTTCCGTCAGATTTGGCACAGGTATCCTATCATCAACATTGCCTTTTGTTAGCGTAAGTGAATGAATTTCACCATTTTCATTGATTACCATATGTAATTTGAAACCAAAAAACCAGCCGTAAGTACTCTTGCTTAATTTTGCAATTCCAGCAAAAACTTTGTTTTGGATATTCTTTTTGCATGACAAACTGCAATGGGAGTTGTGTCTATATATGAAATTCCAGTGTTTTCTGACTGTCCACAAAGCCAATGCAACAACATTGCTAAATGCCACAAAACCCTAGGCTTTAGAGCAACAAACCTGGTATATGAAGGCAACTTTGGAAACTCTGATTTGTAGAGCAACGTTAGGTAATGTAGATAGAAAGTTTTGAAATTTTTACACGGAGATTGTTGATATAGCAGGATTATTGTCATGATTTCGGAGTGCTCAATTTCCGTTGTTCTTGTGGGTTTTTTACCATTTGGCAGTAGTTTAGTATGCCCTATCTGCATATAATGCTTTTATTTTGTGCTGAAAATTAACTTCTTCAAGCAAATCGCAAGCTCCATAGTGGTCAGAGTAGACGCCATCTTGATGCTTGTGAATAGCTGATAACTGCCAAATTTTTTCCTATTTGTTGCAGATATCCTTTTATAAACCCCACCGTTTGTCTTAAACCAATTCTAAAAAGATTGACAATTATATGCACCAAAATTACGACTTTATCACTGTAAATATAGTTGCCGCCCTGCATTTTTGGACTATTTTCATACCAATTTTCGATAGCTTCATCGATGTAACGAAAAATATTTCCCCTTTTTTCAAGGAATTTGTTATATTCGTTTTGGTTACTGACTTTCATTTTCTGTGGCATATTTTTTCTTCAACAGTTAAATGGTTATTTATAATGAATTTTGTCAGTAGCCACCAGATTTTTTCGGTTGCTATGCAACAAAGCCCACTGGGATCCAGGTTACTATATATGAAAAGTTATTATGTTTATATACTTGCAAGTGAACGAAATGGAACCCTGTATATAGGTATAACATCAAATTTAATTAAAAGAATTTGGGAGCATAAAAGCAAAGCCATTTCCGGTTTCACGTCAAAGTACAATGTTAGTAAATTAGTCTACTTTGAGGAGTTTCAAGACATAAATTTAGCAATTAGTAAAGAAAAGCTTCTAAAAAGCTGGCAGAGAAAATGGAAAATAAACTTAATTGAAAAAACAAATCAAGAATGGAAAGATTTATATGATGAAATCGTATCTGGATTCCAGCGGGCTTTGTTGCATCGCTACTTATGAAAGGCTAACTATAGTTAGGATTATAAGCAACCTATTGAAAATCTTGTTTTTTTGCAATCAATCTGATCAAATTTAAGAATAGTAATTTATTATTTATATTAATAAACTTAATTCTATTGAAAATAGCTAAAGCATTGAAATTCTTGAATTTTAGCCGGATTAGTGAGTGGTAGTGAAATTTCTTTTACTCAAATTTAGGTATTCACTGACCGTTCTTGTTATAAATACCAGAATAATAAGCTACTGATATTCTCCATCTTTTTTATCTTTAATCCATCATAGCTAGCGATGCAACAAAGCCATTCCAGCGTCACGCGCTGGAATGACAGGAGGTAACGCAAGAAGTCTATTGATTGTGAAAACAATAACTTTGCAAAATATTAATTATTAGATAACATAATCAAAGTTTTTATCTTACATTCATCATGGTTAGAGCTATACAAATTAAAAAAACTGGGGGACCAGAAGTATTAGAATTTGTAGATAAGAATATAGGTGAGCCAAAAGGCGAGGAAGTTTTAGTACGTCACACAACTATTGGCTTAAATCGTTATGATTTAGAGCACAGAAAAGGTACGCGCAAAATTAAAAATTTACCATCAGTGCTTGGGGTAGAAGCAGTGGGAGTTATTGAAAAGCTTGGTAAAAAAATCAGTGATAGATTGAAGGTTGGAGATAGAGTTGGATATTGCACAGCTCCTCCAGGGGCATATTGTGAAAAGCGCGTTATACACCAGAAATATCTGATAAAAATTCCAGATGACATATCTGATGAAGTTGCTGCTGCAGTGCTGTTTAAAGGTATGACAGCTCACTATTTAGTTAATCAATCTTATAAAATTAGGCCTGGTGCTTTCGTGCTAGTTCATGGGGCTAATGGTGGTTTAGGACAAATAATATGCCAATGGGCAAAGGATAAAAAAGGTGTAGTGATAGGCTCTGTAAGCTCTGATGAAAAAATGAAGACAGCTTTACAAAGTGGCTGTACATACGCAATAAACTACAATGATAAAGACTTCGTTTCTAAAATTATGGAGATTACGCAAAACAGAGGAGTAGGTGCAGTGTATGACCCCATAGGTTACGCTACAAGCAAGCTCTCTTTTGAATCTTTAGGCAGGTTCGGCATATACGTTTCCTATGGGCAGATATCAGGTAACGCTCCTATTAGTTTTTCTTTACTTAGTTCACGTTCGTTATTTGCAACTGGAACTTCAATATACCATTATAAGCATAATAGATTCACATTAGTGCTTACCACAATGGAAATCTTCGAGATGCTAAGAAAAAAACTTTTAACTGTACGGATCAATAAAAAATATAAATTTGATGAAATAATTCAAGCCCATCGCGATATGGAAAATAGAAAAGCGAGTGGATTAAATATTATCAAAATTTCTTAAGTAATTAGTAATTTAAACTAACCATTCATTAAATTATATCAACTAGAATCTCATATATTTAATTCTCCTTTTGGGGGAATTAAAAGCATATAGCTAAACTGACTTAGGCTTACCGACAACCGTCATCCCGCTACGTGTTAGCGGAATCTATACCGCGAATAGACTTCTAACGCGAATTCTGGATTAAGGAAGGAAGAAAGTATAGGAAATAGAAGGCTTTTTGGATTTGATGGAATAGGAAATGAGAGTAGAAAAGATATGAACCAAAAAATTAACAGGGGATCTATGGCGAGTGTGTTCAATTTCTAACGCGAATTCTGGATTAAGGAAGGAAGAAAGTATAGGAAATAGAAGGCTTTTTGGATTTGATGGAATAGGAAATGAGAGTAGAAAAGATATGAACCAAAAAATTAACAGGGGATCTATGGCGAGTGTGTTCAATTTCTAGTCTATTTTTTAGGTAACCAAAAACAGTCTCAATGATAGACCTTTTTCTCAGTAAAATCTTCTCATTTAGCGAAATCAATGCATTTTTCATACCTTTTTTCACCTTGGTAACAAGTTTCAAACCTCGGTCAAACAGCTTCTGAAAAAGCTCTTTTGCAATATAACCTTTGTCACCAAACAAAAGGCCGGTTAATTTTTCCGTCAGATTTGGCACAGGTATCCTATCATCAACATTGCCTTTTGTTAGCGTAAGTGAATGAATTTCACCATTTTCATTGATTACCATATGTAATTTGAAACCAAAAAACCAGCCGTAAGTACTCTTGCTTAATTTTGCAATTCCAGCAAAAACTTTGTTTTGGATATTCTTTTTGCATGACAAACTGCAATGGGAGTTGTGTCTATATATGAAATTCCAGTGTTTTCTGACTGTCCACAAAGCCAATGCAACAACATTGCTAAATGCCACAAAACCCTAGGCTTTAGAGCAACAAACCTGGTATATGAAGGCAACTTTGGAAACTCTGATTTGTAGAGCAACGTTAGGTAATGTAGATAGAAAGTTTTGAAATTTTTACACGGAGATTGTTGATATAGCAGGATTATTGTCATGATTTCGGAGTGCTCAATTTCCGTTGTTCTTGTGGGTTTTTTACCATTTGGCAGTAGTTTACCTGCAAAATTTTTCTCTATATCTCTGCAAAAATCATCGACCAAACAAAACAGTTTGTTATATCTTCCATGGTTAACCTCATCTGTTTTTTTATAACTGCTGAGTTTACCCTGTTTTCTTGCCTTTTCTATTCTCCTTTAATCCAGAATTCGCGTTAGAAAGGGAGTCAGGCGATTTAGTGTATGATAAGCAAAAGCATGTAAAGTGTTACACAACAAAGCTATCATATGATGATGTGCATATTTACAATAACGATAAAGTTTCAACATTTAGCATAAAATACGACGTGCCAAATGATCCGAAATACAGTTTAAATATAACATTTACAAAGGTTAATGATAATAAACCAGGATTTTGGCAAAAATTTAAAAACATGTTTTAACCTGACCGTTCACTGGTTTTTACTCAATCAACCAACTACATTCTGTAATATTTGGGACGTCAAAAATTGACTTTATTTTTCTTGAGCTTTTTTTAATTTAAAATAAATACAGAAGCTTGTATCTTGAAATTTGCTGCAAGTGCAATTGCTTTCTAGCTATCTTTTATGGTATCTGTTCAGCTAAGCGGTGTGAGAGATAATATAGCTAAACTGACTTAGATTTACCGATAATTTGAAAAACAAAAATTCGTCATTCCGCTACTTGTTAGCGGAATCTATGCTGAGATACCGCGGCGGTATGACGTAGGAAAACCTTTCTTGGGTTAGCTATATCAGTTAATATTAAATTTTTATAATTAAAAAATATGCTATTTTTTAAAACTTTCATTCTCCTTGACTCTGTCAACTTCACAAAACAACTCTTGGACCAAATGTATCTGGCATAACACCTTTTGGTAACTTGCTACTTCTTTTTTTTCCGCATCTCCAACAACGGCCATTGATATTCCACCACATAAGGCTTAATTTTTGGTAGATCAACTTTTTTATGAATAATACTATGCTTCTCCTTAAATTGACCATTTCCCCTAAACGCTATTAGCTTCCTTAAAACTTACATTAATGCCTATTTTGCCTAAACTGAAGCGTTTTTTCCAATTTTTTCTAGCATCAACTCAGCAGCTTTTTGTTCAGCAATCTTCTTACTAGAAGCGCATGCAGAAACTTTACCATAATCTTCTATGCAAACTGATATAGTAAATTCAGGATTGTGTGCTGGTCCAGTTTGTTTTACAAGCTCATATTCTGGTAAAGGCAATTTGCTTTTCTGAGTCCACTCTTGCAGTGAGGTTTTAGGATCTTGAGGGGGGTCAAGCATACTTTTAGCTAGCTTTTCCCAATATTGGATAATAAATTTTTCAACATTTTCAAGCCCGCCATCAATATAAATTGCACCTATTAGTGCTTCAAGCGAGTTTTCTAAATTTTTTAGGTTACATCTTCCTCCATTGCAGCGTTCACTATTATTCATGATGATAAAACTGCCTAATTTTATCTCTTTAGCAACATTAGCAATGGTGTTGCCACAAACTAAATCCGTCTTTCTTTTTGCCAATGCTCCTTCTTTTTCTTCAGGAAATAGTTTAAACAGTATGGCAGATACGACCATATTCAAAACACTGTCGCCCAAAAACTCTAGTCTTTCGTAGCTTACGATCTGGTTTTTGCTATTCCTTTTATTTACGCTTGGGTGAGTTAGTGCCTCTTCTAATATTGCATAATTTGTAAATTTATAATCAATGATCTTAGATATTGCATCATTCAAACTCTTCATACCCATTATTTAAAATAAAAGCACTTTCTACCACCTTTATACCAGAGAATTAGTTTTATTTTATTAAAATAATACCACCAACTTCCAAAATTAATGTATACAACCCACCACCTCACTAATGTTACTAAATCCATCTCTCCTTATTAGTTCTGCAAGTTCTAGATTAATTTTGTTTACAACTTGAGGTCCGTGGTATATGAGAGCAGTGTACAACTGCACCAAAGAAGCTCCTGCCTTTATTTTTTTATATGCATCAGCACCACTTGAGATTCCTCCGCACCCTATCAATAATATTTTGCCCTTAGTAAATTTGTACATATCGCCCAATAACTCGGTTGAAAGTTTGAACAGTGGTTTGCCACTCAATCCGCCACTTTCGTTGTGGTGGGAATGCAGATTATCTCTACTTACCGTAGTGTTGCTTACTGTTAATCCGTCAATCTTATATTCCAACGCAAGCTCAGCGATATTTTCTTTCGTTTGCTGATCTATATCTGGTGAGATTTTTAATATTATTGGTATGGATTTAGAATTATCAATTGATTTCCGGATGGATTTCAACAATTCCGATAATTCTTGCTTATTGTGCAGATTGCGTAAATTAGGCGTGTTTGGGGATGAGATGTTCAGCACTATATAATTGCTTTTTCCATATACCATCTTTATTAAATCAACATAATCACGGATTTGGTCTTTCGATGCACTATTTTTTCCTATATTTATACCAAAAATGCAGTCATCAAGCTTGGTTTCATCTATTTGTTTAAGAAAATAGTCTATTCCTTTATTGTTAAATCCCAATCTGTTAATTACCCCTTGATCTTTAATTAACCGAAAAATTCTTGGTTTTTTGTTTCCATATTGTGGATTACGAGTTACAGTACCAGTTTCAATAAACCCAAAACCAAATGAAAGCATAGGCTTTATAACTTCTGCATTTTTGTCAAAACCTGCAGCCAAGCCTACGGGGCTTCTGAGCTTATTACCAAAAAAATTCACACTCAAAGATTCTGGTAGCTCTATAGGATTCTTATAAGGTATTTTCTTTAATGCCATGATTGCCAAAGAGTGAGCAACTTCAGGCGGCAGTAAAAACAATAAATTACGTAATATCATTTTGTAAAACACTTTGCTTATTTTTAGTTTATTTTTTACCATAAAACGCTATTAACGCGAATTCTGGATTAAGGAAGGAAGAAAGTATAGGAAATAGAAGGCTTTTTGGATTTGATGGAATAGGAAATGAGAGTAGAAAAGATATGAACCAAAAAATTAACAGGGGATCTATGGCGAGTGTGTTCAATTTCTAGTCTATTTTTTAGGTAACCAAAAACAGTCTCAATGATAGACCTTTTTCTCAGTAAAATCTTCTCATTTAGCGAAATCAATGCATTTTTCATACCTTTTTTCACCTTGGTAACAAGTTTCAAACCTCGGTCAAACAGCTTCTGAAAAAGCTCTTTTGCAATATAACCTTTGTCACCAAACAAAAGGCCGGTTAATTTTTCCGTCAGATTTGGCACAGGTATCCTATCATCAACATTGCCTTTTGTTAGCGTAAGTGAATGAATTTCACCATTTTCATTGATTACCATATGTAATTTGAAACCAAAAAACCAGCCGTAAGTACTCTTGCTTAATTTTGCAATTCCAGCAAAAACTTTGTTTTGGATATTCTTTTTGCATGACAAACTGCAATGGGAGTTGTGTCTATATATGAAATTCCAGTGTTTTCTGACTGTCCACAAAGCCAATGCAACAACATTGCTAAATGCCACAAAACCCTAGGCTTTAGAGCAACAAACCTGGTATATGAAGGCAACTTTGGAAACTCTGATTTGTAGAGCAACGTTAGGTAATGTAGATAGAAAGTTTTGAAATTTTTACACGGAGATTGTTGATATAGCAGGATTATTGTCATGATTTCGACGCGAATTCTGGATTAAAGGAGAATAGAAAAGGCAAGAAAACAGGGTAAACTCAGCAGTTATAAAAAAACAGATGAGGTTAACCATGGAAGATATAACAAACTGTTTTGTTTGGTCGATGATTTTTGCAGAGATATAGAGAAAAATTTTGCAGGTAAACTACTGCCAAATGGTAAAAAACCCACAAGAACAACGGAAATTGAGCACTCCGAAATCATGACAATAATCCTGCTATATCAACAATCTCCGTGTAAAAATTTCAAAACTTTCTATCTACATTACCTAACGTTGCTCTACAAATCAGAGTTTCCAAAGTTGCCTTCATATACCAGGTTTGTTGCTCTAAAGCCTAGGGTTTTGTGGCATTTAGCAATGTTGTTGCATTGGCTTTGTGGACAGTCAGAAAACACTGGAATTTCATATATAGACACAACTCCCATTGCAGTTTGTCATGCAAAAAGAATATCCAAAACAAAGTTTTTGCTGGAATTGCAAAATTAAGCAAGAGTACTTACGGCTGGTTTTTTGGTTTCAAATTACATATGGTAATCAATGAAAATGGTGAAATTCATTCACTTACGCTAACAAAAGGCAATGTTGATGATAGGATACCTGTGCCAAATCTGACGGAAAAATTAACCGGCCTTTTGTTTGGTGACAAAGGTTATATTGCAAAAGAGCTTTTTCAGAAGCTGTTTGACCGAGGTTTGAAACTTGTTACCAAGGTGAAAAAAGGTATGAAAAATGCATTGATTTCGCTAAATGAGAAGATTTTACTGAGAAAAAGGTCTATCATTGAGACTGTTTTTGGTTACCTAAAAAATAGACTAGAAATTGAACACACTCGCCATAGATCCCCTGTTAATTTTTTGGTTCATATCTTTTCTACTCTCATTTCCTATTCCATCAAATCCAAAAAGCCTTCTATTTCCTATACTTTCTTCCTTCCTTAATCCAGAATTCGCGTTAAGAGTGCCCGAGAGAAGACTTGAACTTCCACAACTTAAAAAGTTACTAGCACCTGAAGCTAGCGCGTCTACCAATTCCGCCACCCGGGCTTTTTATAGTTTACTATGTTAAAGTTAAATAATATACTTAAACAATTTTTAGTTCAAAGGTAATGCCAAATCTAGATCAAATATTTTTCGCTCAAAACAATGTTAATATTAATAACGTATATAAAATAGTCAATAGCGCTTTGAGCAATAGCGATGGTGGTGAGCTGTTTCTAGAATTTTGCCAGTCGGAGTCCCTGCTTTTTGAGGATAACATATTAAAACACATGGACTTGAATACTAGAAGGGGATTTGGTTTAAGGTCTTTTTGTGAGGATAGTACATCTTTCGTTTGTTCTTCTGAGATTAGCGAAAAAGAAATTAGTAATGCTGCTTCTATGGTAAAAAGCTCAGTGTCTTTAAACAAGACAAATTCAATAAATTTAAACGAAGAGACGACAAGCCTATATTCGAGGATTAACCCCATAAATGAAATGGATCTGAATTCAAAGATTAAACTACTCAATGAGGTTAATGAGTATGTAAGGTCCAAAAATAACTGCGTGAAGCAAGTAAAAATAACTTTAAGTGGAGAATGGCAAGTCGTACAAATAATAAAAGGTGATCACAGATTAAGCGATATCAGGCCTCTGGTACGTTTCAATGTGCTAGTCATTGTAGAAAAAGATGGTCGTACCGAAAGAGGTTCTGCAGGGCATGGTGGAAGGGACTCTTATAGTAAGTTTATTTCTGAGAAAAAGTGGAAAGAAGTTGCAAACCAAGCGTTAGAACAAGCACTGGTAAATCTTGAAGCAATTCCAACTCCAGCCGGAGAAATGACAGTCGTTTTAGGTCCAGGCTGGCCAGGAATATTGTTACACGAAGCCGTGGGTCATGGACTTGAGGGCGACTTCAATCGTAAAAAAGTTTCAGCATTTTCAAATTCTGTGGGTAAACAAGTAGCGGCTAGTGACATCACAGTAGTTGATGACGGAACTCTGCCTAATTTGCGTGGCTCTATCAGCGTAGACGATGAAGGCACTCCACCCAGTTATAATATATTGATAGAGAATGGGATCCTCAAAGGATACATGCAGGATCATATGAACGCTAAACTCATGGGTGTAAATCCAACCGGTAATGGTAGAAGAGAAAGTTATAAAGAAGTTATTATGCCGCGCATGACAAACACCTATATGCTGCCTGGAAAACATACACCGGAGGAAATAATATCTAGCGTAAAGAAAGGTCTATATGCAGTAAATTTCGGTGGTGGGCAAGTTGATATAACGTCAGGAAAATTTGTTTTTTCATCTTCGGAAGCTTACCTAATAGAAAATGGTAAAATTACACAGCCAGTCAAAGGAGCAACACTAATTGGTGACGGTCCAACAGTGTTGAAAAAAGTATCTATGGTTGGTAATGATCTAAAGTTGGATCCTGGTGTTGGCACATGCTCAAAAGATGGACAAAATGTACCCGTTGGAGTTGGTCAGCCGACACTCAAAGTCGACGCAATAACTGTTGGTGGAACTGAGATATAGATAAGGGCTAAAACGGATTCCAGCGTATGACGTACAATTGTACAAACATTGTAGCCGTTATCCAAGTAGCCTGCAGAAACGAAAAAACTTACTTGACACCCTTTGCCAGCCCCCTTATCATAAATATGAAGCTATTTATTTATCTTTTCTGTACAGATTAAATAACAAAAAAACTCAACGTATTTGGCGTCTCATGTTTAATTTTTTGCACTATGTGCACCTTATGTCTTTATCAAATTTCTGGGTTTTTACCTACATAAGCTGAAAAGCGCTTAAAACATAAAAAAACGCCAACTTAAAAAATGGATAGTGAGTAATTAGCTACCCTAGGGTTTCTTTTGCCTTTTTTTCTGTTTAGTAAATTTCTTAACGTTTATAATTTAGATTAGTTGCGGCTTAAAAGCAGCTGAGTCGCGGTTATTAAGTGTTTAGAATGAAAAAACGCCATACTTGAAAGTATAATGTAAGTAACTAGCCAACCACGGGGTTTCTTTTGCCTTTTTTTTCGCTTGGTAAATTTCTTAATATTTATAGCTAAACGACAACCGTCATCCCGCTACGTGTTAGCGGCTAAGAGATACCGCGGCGGGACTCCGCCAACAATATTGCAAGAAACCTGAAACTAGAGAAAACTATTTTCCAAAAGCTTCTACAAAAAGAACGGAGAGTTGAATTTATTTATAACGCGAATTCTGGATTAAAGGAGAATAGAAAAGGCAAGAAAACAGGGTAAACTCAGCAGTTATAAAAAAACAGATGAGGTTAACCATGGAAGATATAACAAACTGTTTTGTTTGGTCGATGATTTTTGCAGAGATATAGAGAAAAATTTTGCAGGTAAACTACTGCCAAATGGTAAAAAACCCACAAGAACAACGGAAATTGAGCACTCCGAAATCATGACAATAATCCTGCTATATCAACAATCTCCGTGTAAAAATTTCAAAACTTTCTATCTACATTACCTAACGTTGCTCTACAAATCAGAGTTTCCAAAGTTGCCTTCATATACCAGGTTTGTTGCTCTAAAGCCTAGGGTTTTGTGGCATTTAGCAATGTTGTTGCATTGGCTTTGTGGACAGTCAGAAAACACTGGAATTTCATATATAGACACAACTCCCATTGCAGTTTGTCATGCAAAAAGAATATCCAAAAACAAAGTTTTTGCTGGAATTGCAAAATTAAGCAAGAGTACTTACGGCTGGTTTTTGGTTTCAAATTACATATGGTAATCAATGAAAATGGTGAAATTCATTCACTTACGCTAACAAAAGGCAATGTTGATGATAGGATACCTGTGCCAAATCTGACGGAAAAATTAACCGGCCTTTTGTTTGGTGACAAAGGTTATATTGCAAAAGAGCTTTTTCAGAAGCTGTTTGACCGAGGTTTGAAACTTGTTACCAAGGTGAAAAAAGGTATGAAAAATGCATTGATTTCGCTAAATGAGAAGATTTTACTGAGAAAAAGGTCTATCATTGAGACTGTTTTTGGTTACCTAAAAAATAGACTAGAAACGCGAATTCTGGATTAAGGAAGGAAGAAAGTATAGGAAATAGAAGGCTTTTTGGATTTGATGGAATAGGAAATGAGAGTAGAAAAGATATGAACCAAAAAATTAACAGGGGATCTATGGCGAGTGTGTTCAATTTCTAGTCTATTTTTTAGGTAACCAAAAACAGTCTCAATGATAGACCTTTTTCTCAGTAAAATCTTCTCATTTAGCGAAATCAATGCATTTTTCATACCTTTTTTCACCTTGGTAACAAGTTTCAAACCTCGGTCAAACAGCTTCTGAAAAAGCTCTTTTGCAATATAACCTTTGTCACCAAACAAAAGGCCGGTTAATTTTTCCGTCAGATTTGGCACAGGTATCCTATCATCAACATTGCCTTTTGTTAGCGTAAGTGAATGAATTTCACCATTTTCATTGATTACCATATGTAATTTGAAACCAAAAACCAGCCGTAAGTACTCTTGCTTAATTTTGCAATTCCAGCAAAAACTTTGTTTTTGGATATTCTTTTTGCATGACAAACTGCAATGGGAGTTGTGTCTATATATGAAATTCCAGTGTTTTCTGACTGTCCACAAAGCCAATGCAACAACATTGCTAAATGCCACAAAACCCTAGGCTTTAGAGCAACAAACCTGGTATATGAAGGCAACTTTGGAAACTCTGATTTGTAGAGCAACGTTAGGTAATGTAGATAGAAAGTTTTGAAATTTTTACACGGAGATTGTTGATATAGCAGGATTATTGTCATGATTTCGGAGTGCTCAATTTCCGTTGTTCTTGTGGGTTTTTTACCATTTGGCAGTAGTTTACCTGCAAAATTTTTCTCTATATCTCTGCAAAAATCATCGACCAAACAAAACAGTTTGTTATATCTTCCATGGTTAACCTCATCTGTTTTTTTATAACTGCTGAGTTTACCCTGTTTTCTTGCCTTTTCTATTCTCCTTTAATCCAGAATTCGCGTTTCAAGCGTTCCACCAGAAGAGGAGAGAAAATTATCCAGATCTTCAAGCTTTGATGAAGGATATGATAGCAATGAGGAGAATTGTGATAATGATTTATCTTCCAAAAGTCCTATGAGTTTGTTTGAGGAGGTGGAGGTGGAAAAGAGTAGAAATGTAGGTAGCTCGCCTTTTCTCGGTTAGGTTGGAGAAAGTGAAAAATACAGGTTCGAAAGCATTATTGTGAAGATGGTTGGGGTTAAGTTGCAACTTAAGTGGGGTGCAAAAGGTCTTTTGTGTTGATAATAATTTAAAATCTATAGTAGACTGAAAAAGATTATTAAATTATAATATAACATATGATAAAAGACGAGAAATCGAAAACAATTTTTGAAGTGGAAGGGGCAGTAACTGCTTTACTACCTGCAGCAGAATTTAGAGTGAAACTGGACAATGAACATGAGATTATCTGTCATGTATCAGGGAAAGTGAGAAGAAGTAAAATACGCATCATTATAGGGGATAGGGTGTTAGTTGAGATGAGCATTTACGATAGGAATGCGAAAAAAGGTCGGATCATTAGAAGGCTTAAAGGTACAAGTGACAGAACGATCTCTAAATAATCTTATTCTTGCTTCATCATCGAAAAGGCGTATAGCTTTACTAAAACAAATAAATATTGAGCCAGGTTTGATTTTGCCAGCAGACATAGATGAAGCCCCTTTAAAAAAGGAACTTCCGAAGGATTACTCAATCCGTATGGCAAAAAGTAAAGCTGAGAAAATACGAAGTTCAAATCCAAATTACTTTGTGCTTGGTGTTGATACAGTTGTTGCTTGTGGTAGAAGGATATTGCTTAAAGCTGAAAACGTTGAGCAAGCAGAAAAATGCATCCGCTTGTTATCAGGAAGAAGGCATAGAGTATATACTAGTGTATGTCTATTAACTCCCGATCAATCCAAACAACATATTAGGACTGTGGTTACAATAGTGAAATTTAAACGTCTCAGTGAACAAGAAATTAAGTATTATTTAGTATCAGAAGAGTGGAAAAATAGGGCAGGGGGATGCAATATACAAGGCCTAGCTGGAGTGTTCGTATTGTTCTTACGCGGCTCCTACTCTTCTGTTATAGGGTTACCGTTGCATGAAACCTATTGTTTGCTAAGCAATTATTTTAACCTCAATTTATATTGAAATACCTTTATTGGTATCTTTTTTTTGTTGTGACTCAGCAATACGTTTAGTCCAATCCAGTGGTCTTTTATTTCTGTTACCTAATGCGATTCTATCGCGATCATAACTATCAGTGTGTTCTGTTAAAGTATCTTCTCTTTCTTCTTTTATTACTCCAACTTCCAGTTGTATCTTATCTTTTTCTAGCAATTTATATAGTTCGCTATTTTTATCTACGGTTGGACTAGTGTCAGGATTTTCTCGTTCTGCCACTGTTTTTACATCTGTTGAACTATCTTTTAGTAACCAGGCTGCCAATAAATGTTCTTTAGTTTGTTCACTAATTCCTCTTTGATCCACTGGTTTTAGTGGGAACTTCTGAGTTTCTTTATCCAACTTACTGGTAAATTCCGTAAGTAGAGTGTCATCTTTTTGTTCAACATTCATTAGGCTCGCTTTTAACTGTTCAGGATTTACTTGAGATTGTTCATGATTGGCATGAATTGGAGATGAATAGCCCGAATCATTTGTTTTTACATCTGTTGAACTGTCTTTTAGCAATCCATCTTCTCTCAAGCGTTTTTTAGTTTCTTCGCTAATCTGACTCTGATCAGCTGGTTTTAACCCGAGATTTTCTTGACCTAATGTATTTTTAAGTTCTTCAAATAGAGTTAGATTAATATGTTCTTCTAATTTCCTTCCTACCTGTTTTAAATCTGTTTGAGATTTACTATCATTATTAGTTGGAGATATATAGCCTGAATCACTTATACTATTTGGTGTTGAAGCAGAGACATTAACGGTTGGACCTTCCACTGTTTTTACATCTGCTAAATTGTCTTTTTGCAACCCATCTTCTTTATCTTGTGACAGTTTATCAGTAGGATCAACTTGCCTTAATCCTCTATTATCTTGCTGTGATCTATCTCTGATTTCTTTAAGAAGATTTTCAGGCGGAGTTTGATCACTTTGTTCAATGTTCTCTAAGCTCCTCTTTGGCTGCTCAGGATCTACTTGAGGTTGAGCATGAATTTGAGATGAAGAGCCCGAGTCACTTTTGCTATTGGGTTTTGGAACAGAAAATGACTGTTCACTTTCTTTCCACTCAGCACCACTAGCACTTTGGTTATCACTGTTATATATATCTGGATCTGGAGAAGGTGAATAAGGAATTCTGTCCTTTAATGTCTCTAACGGTGATGGGTTATTTTTTCTACTTCCTGCAATTGATGTTTCTCTATCATAAACATCAGTGTGCCGTAAGTTGTTTTTCTTGAAATTCCTGATCTCTTGTAATAGATCGCTTTTGCTATTTCCTTCTTGTTGCGGGATTTCAGGTTGTTGCTGATCATTAGGTGTTTGCTCACTTCTATCTGGTTTTTGGCTTCCAGGTACAGCATATCCAAATGTAGGATTGTCATAACGTCCATCTTCTTGCCTATTATCTTGATTGTGGCTTACAGACTTGGTGAAAGTAGAACTATCTGAAGGATCAGAAGTTGCACCTTTTTGCTGATCATTAGGTGTTTGCTCACTTCTATCTGGTTTTTGGCTTCCAGGTACAGCATGTCCAAATGTAGGATTGTCATACCGTTCATCTTCTTGCCTATTATCTTGATTGTGGCTTACAGACTTGGTGAAAGTAGAACTATCTGAAGGATCAGAAGATGGAAAATCATAGTTATCTCTACTATCAGACCGTGATACAGTGGTTGCACCTTTTTGCCGATTATTAGGTGTTTGCTCATTTCCGCGCAAGCCATCTGGTTTTTGGCTTCCACTCCCTTGCTCATTGAAAACATCTTTTTCAGGTGTAGTTCTAAGTGGTGGCAGTGGAGGGGTCTGAGACCCAATTTCTCGATTCATATGAGTAGCTTGGTGTTTTTGAACAGGTTTTTTGACCTCTTGTTCAATATCTCTACTGTTACTTTTTATTGCGATTTCAGATGATTTGTTAAGGGCTTGATTGTCTTTTCCGTCATGTTGCACCTCATTCACTTTTCCTTTTTCCCTGAATTCTATTTCATGCAAGAATAAACCACCTATTTTTACGTCTTTATTTGCTTTTAGCTGATCTTCAGTAACGCCATTACCTTCAATAAGTTCTATACCATCTTTATCAATATTGATTTTGATAGTACACTTTTCCCCATTCACATACCAATTTAGCGTCATCTCATATGAACCATCGGTTACGACATAATGTCTTATTTTTTTCCCTCCTTCCTCGGCAACAAAACCATGCATTCCGCTCTTTCCATCACTATGCAACGTTGAAAATCCCGAGATTCCATTCTTCTGACAAAAATCACTGTTTAAAAATTCGCTGATTTTGAACTCTTTCTTGTTATCCTCCAGTGTAATACTTGCATGATTACCATATATTGAAACTTTTTTATCTTCAACATCATCATTAATGTTATTAGCACTAGTAATATATTTATTCAACTCTTCTTTAGCTTTATCTTCAAGCTCTTGTCTAGCTGTCTTGTCGCATTCCTGAAGAATAACTCCACATGCTTTATTTTTGTCTTTATCTTCGTTCCAATCCCAATCGGCGCGTTCTGTTAAAAACTTTACTGTGTTAAAATCAACTCTAGCATTATAAATTGGGTCGTCCTTTTTATCAAATAAAGGAAAAAATTCTTGAATGCGCTCATTATAAATGTGTTCTTGTTGTGTATCGTTAGTGCTCATATACCCCTCACTAATAACCCTCTGCCTTTAGTTCTAGCTAATACTAGCTAATATAATTATCACGAGCATTGGTTGAATTTTTATTAAGGAAGGTTGTGTTGTTACTCAGATGGCAACTTTTAGTTGGCGCCTAATTTTAAATATCTGTTGCTCATAGTGAATACTTCTGGATCTTTAGAAGTTAGCTTGAGTATAGCAAGTATGTTGATAAACAACAAAGCAGCAATCGAGATATCAGCGACATCCCATAGCAACCGGACTTTACCTATCGCACCAAGCGGAATGATCATGGTAAAAATTACAATCCAGATTTTAGTGTATTTATTATCCATAGACACATAACGTATTGTCTGTTTTGAGCAAAAAAACCAAGTAAAAATAGTAGTGAAAGCAAAACAAAACATTATGGCCATAATTAAATAGTCAATATAGGGCCAATTCATAGCTTTTCTAAAAGCAAATATGCACATGTTAGTACTCTCTAAATCAGTGACCCAAGAATCTGTGACAAGCAGTACCATTGTTGTAATAAACACTATGAATGCAACTATAAAAGGCGATATTATTGTGATTAGGCTCTGTTCAATAATAAATTTATTGTTATTTTTCTTAGGAACAATTGAAGAGTGCACGATTCCTTCGAGGCCAAGCCCTATATCTGTTGCAAAAATACCTCGCAAAGTTCCGACTTGAATAATAGTCAACATTTCTAAAATCAAACCTAGAGATAAACCAGAATTAAAGCTACTAGTTGTAAAAAAACTGCTTGTTATTAATTTTAGAGAAGGAAGGATATTTTCACTAAACTTAAATAATATGATACCGCAAAGTATGAGGTAACTTACCGTCATTATCGGTATCATAGCCGATATAAAAATTTTAATTTTTTTAAAGCTGAGAGCTGCAACAACAAAAAATATTATGGCCATTACAATGCCACCAACAACTGCAGGCACATCTATCATGTTAAGTGGTATTGATAGAGAATTTACCTGAACAAGGTTACCAACTGTTATTGAAACCATCATCATAACAACTAGAAACACAATTGTAGCTTTTCTAGAGTTAAATGCATCAGCCATGTAGGCTACGGGGCCACCTATAAACCGTCCGTTCTTTTCCTTTCTGGTTTTTATACTTAGATAACAAGTGACATATTTTATCACAGAAGTGATAACAATAATTATCGCCATCCATAAAATAGAGCCCGGTCCCCCGGTTTTTAGAGCAACAGCAGTTCCTGAAATATTTCCTACTCCTAAATTTCCCCCTAAGATTGTAAACAGGGCGGCTATAGAAGAAAATTTATTTTCTCCTTTTTTAGCTCCAAGGAGTGAAAGGGCGTATGGTAATCTAAATATCTGTAGCCATTTTAGTTTAACCGATAGGTAAACACCAGCAACTAGCATGAGTAATATTGTTGGCAGTAATAAAACAAACTTTACTGTATCCATCTGTAAAAGTGAGTGTTTTGACTTAAGTATACATACAAAAGTTGAAAATACCTAACCTATTTTCTATGGGAGTTCGTATGACTTCGTTTCTGTCATCCTAGCACCCCTTTCCTGTCATCCAAGTAGCTGATACTGGGACCAGTTTTCCATATCAAAAAATTTTTTTTTAACATAATACTAGCTGCTCTCATACTCAGTTTTTAGTCAAAGTCAGTGTCAAGCTCTACAAACGCGAATTCTGGATTAAAGGAGAATAGAAAAGGCAAGAAAACAGGGTAAACTCAGCAGTTATAAAAAAACAGATGAGGTTAACCATGGAAGATATAACAAACTGTTTTGTTTGGTCGATGATTTTTGCAGAGATATAGAGAAAAATTTTGCAGGTAAACTACTGCCAAATGGTAAAAAACCCACAAGAACAACGGAAATTGAGCACTCCGAAATCATGACAATAATCCTGCTATATCAACAATCTCCGTGTAAAAATTTCAAAACTTTCTATCTACATTACCTAACGTTGCTCTACAAATCAGAGTTTCCAAAGTTGCCTTCATATACCAGGTTTGTTGCTCTAAAGCCTAGGGTTTTGTGGCATTTAGCAATGTTGTTGCATTGGCTTTGTGGACAGTCAGAAAACACTGGAATTTCATATATAGACACAACTCCCATTGCAGTTTGTCATGCAAAAAGAATATCCAAAAACAAAGTTTTTGCTGGAATTGCAAAATTAAGCAAGAGTACTTACGGCTGGTTTTTTGGTTTCAAATTACATATGGTAATCAATGAAAATGGTGAAATTCATTCACTTACGCTAACAAAAGGCAATGTTGATGATAGGATACCTGTGCCAAATCTGACGGAAAAATTAACCGGCCTTTTGTTTGGTGACAAAGGTTATATTGCAAAAGAGCTTTTTCAGAAGCTGTTTGACCGAGGTTTGAAACTTGTTACCAAGGTGAAAAAAGGTATGAAAAATGCATTGATTTCGCTAAATGAGAAGATTTTACTGAGAAAAAGGTCTATCATTGAGACTGTTTTTGGTTACCTAAAAAATAGACTAGAAATTGAACACACTCGCCATAGATCCCCTGTTAATTTTTTGGTTCATATCTTTTCTACTCTCATTTCCTATTCCATCAAATCCAAAAAGCCTTCTATTTCCTATACTTTCTTCCTTCCTTAATCCAGAATTCGCGTTAATAGGTTACCGCAGTTTCAATAAGCATCACCAGAGGATTCTCTATATAATGCTTAAAGGCATTTAAAAACTTTGCTCCGAGTGCCCCATCAACTGCTCTATGGTCAACAGAGAGCGTTACTGTCATTATTTCTGCTATTTCTATTTTCTCATTCATAACAATTGGTTGTTTTTTAGATGCACCAACTGCCATAATGCAAGATTGCGGCGGATTGATTATAGCACTGAAGGCTTTTATACCAAACATCCCTAAGTTGGAGATAGTAAACCCTCCTCCTTGAAACTCTTCAGGTTTCAATTTTCCAGATCTTGCTCTGCTTACTAAATCTTTCACTTCTTTTGATATAGATAAAATACCCTTTTTATCAGCATTTTTTACTATAGGAGTAATTAGCCCATCTTCAAGTGCCACAGCGATTGAAATATCTATATTTGAATATCTCAGTATTTTATTATCTATCCACGAAGAATTTATATCAGGAAATTTTTTCATACTGAAGGCCACAGCTTTTATTACTAAGTCATTGATTGTTACTTTATTGTTTTCATCTGCTGAGTTAATCTCGTTTTTTAACGATATTAACTTATCAACCTGGCAGTCTATAGCTAAATAAAAATGTGGAACATTCTGTTTTGATTCAGTCAGGCGCTGCGCTATCACTTGGCGTATGTTGCTTACTTCAACTATGGTATCTTTCTCAGGACTTTCAGTGTGTATACCACTGCCTAAAGACTCCAACACATCAGCCTTAATTATGCGACCATATGGTCCTGTACCTTTTAATTGCTGCACATTAACCCCTTCATTTTGAGCTATTTTCTTAGCTAATGGGCTTATTTTTATTCTACCTTCTACATAACCATCTGTCATCTGAGTAGCTGACACTGGTTCTTTTCTTCTGGATTCCAGCGTCACGCGCTGGAATGACACCGAAGAATGACTTGTTGGCTTTCCGTTTAAATCTTGGTGTTCTGATTTTTGATTATCAACAGCACTTTTTGTCACTTCCTTTTTAACTGCACTATTGATGGAAGTTGAGGTATAGTTATTAAGCACACTGCTATCTTCTCCTTCTTCCAGCATTAAAGCTATTGGTTGATTTACAGGTACGCCACTTGTTCCTTCTGTTACTAAAATTTTTGCTACAACTCCTTCATCTACAGATTCAAACTCCATTATGGCTTTATCAGTCTCTATCTCAGCAATTACGTCGCCTACTTCAACTTTATCTTGTTCTTTTTTATGCCACTTTACAATTTTTCCTCCAGTTTTGCTCATTGTCGGTGAAAGAGCAGGCATTAATATTTCTATAGGCATTAATTTTGCATTTAAAGATCTATTCAATTTTTAATTTACTCTTTATCTTATGTCAATCTAATCGTGAATTATGATGAACAAATCTGTTACACTATCACTCACGTCATCCCAGTGCGTGACACTAGGATCTTGGTTCAGTACTATTATCCTATTATTTTTATTATTTAGCCATAGCTTGTTTGCTAATAACTTTGTTTCAACCAAATCAAATAAGATCAACATGAGAACGGGGCCAGGGTTTCACTATCCTGTAAAATGGATATACACTTGCAAAAATCTGCCCCTGAAAGTGATAGAAGAGTTTGAGAGTTGGAAAAAGGTCTGTGATATATATGAAGACTGCGGATGGATAAAAGGCAATCTGCTTAGTGATAAGCACTACGCGATTGTAAAAGAAGACGCTTATGGATATCAAAAACAGAGTGTAGACAGCAAGATTACTATGAAAATAGACAAGTTTATTGTAATGAAAATAGAAAAGTGCAACGAAGAGTGGTGTTTTCTTTCTACCCCAAAACGTAAAGCATGGGTACAAAAAAAACATATATACGGAGTTGATTAAGTTGAAAAAGGATCTGGACTAACGCTAGTTTCCGGACCTTCTGTAGCAGGCTCTTCAGATGAAGCAGAGGGTTCTTGAGGCTCTGGAGACTGTACAGGGCTATCACAGAAACTTTTTAACATCTCCTCAGCAGATGAATCTAAAATTTGTACAATAGACTTTTCACTCTGCTCTTTTAGCGATTGATCCATTCTAGAAATCAACTCAGAAAACTCGCTACCTGATTTTTCAGCTTCACTTTTTATTTTACTTTCTATACTTGCAATATTACCTTGATCAATTTCTCCTTTTGTTATGTTGAATGAATTTGCAACATCTTGATACTTGATCTTGCAATCACTACCGCCAGTTATACAAAGAGCAATAGAATTAGATATTTCACTTGCAGCCCACTTGTGTATAGTGTAAGCCAAATAATTGGCATGGTATTTAATGCTAAATTGTTGTTCTATTAGCTCAGAAATTTTATTCTTTAGAGACATAAAGTACCCTCCTCTTACATTCGTTATACCTTTTTGTTAAGATACAGCAATTACACCATTTACTACATGCTTTACTTTAATTAATTATTAAAATGAGAGCATAATTTTCAGAGCTATATCTTTTTACCTTAACAATTCTTTTTTGATTTCCTCTTCAATCATCTTAATTATACTCGTGTCAGCATCACCTGTCAAAAAATCCCTAACATTCCCGAGATCATATCGATTTCCTATCATTTTTTCAATAGCATCATCTATTATGTTTATGTCAAATCCCTTTATAATAGGCGTTATCTTCACATACCCTGCAGAGCCTTTACCATAAATTCCTTTGCTTTTATCAATGCAACCACCTGCACCAGGTTTACTGCTTCTAAAACCCATTCTACACTCTACTGTTTCATACTTGATTTCACCATTTTCTATATACGCTATCCTATTATCTTCAGTAACCCGCAATCCTGTTATTGTTTTTTTTGCTTTTGATTTTACACTATCATCAATTATTGTTTCCATATAATTCCTATACCGACCTTTATACTCATACTCTTTATAGATACCTCCACCTCCCATAGTGATTAAATCCTTGCACTCTTGTTTGCCTACACGACACTTTCTTATAAAAATAGGACCCCCATCCTTATCTGTGTATCTCTTTTCTCTGTTACCTCCTCCCTCTGAAGCTTCAATGTCAAAGATAGGATAATCAAGATCAATTTCCAATTCAGCTTTAATATAATCTCCTGGCATTCCTGCTCTAGTTTCAGTGGAACAGGCATTCTTCTTGGTGGCATCATCTACATAAGATCCGCAGTAAGTGGGTGTATCTTTTATGTGACCTGCTTCACCACATCCCCACACTTCTATTTCAACATGGCTAGATGACATTTGTGAGCCATCCACATCATGATTTCCACTTCCAAAATCATGGGACTTTTCGCTCTTTTTTTCCAGTTCTTTCTCGATTATCTCTTTTAATTTCTCTTGTAATTTTTTCTCTTTTAATTTCTTTTTGAGACCTTCTAAATCGAACCTACACAATTTATCAGCGTAAAAGACCTCTGTTCTGTTTGCTTTAATTGGTGCTTCTTGTTGCGTGACAACGCCATTTGCATCTTGTGAAATCTTTGTATAAAAAGATTGGGTGTTTTCTTTGTCTACATATCGTGTTGAACGGCTGCATGTTCCATTAAAGCAGATGCAACCATCATCACCTTGCTCACATCCTTCTTTATGCTCTGTATCTATCAACTTATATACTACTTTGACTTTACCGCTGTCAAAGTATTCATCTATCTTTTCACCTTTACTTTCATCTACACAATAACTGCATTCTCCCTTCTTCTGCTTATTTTCGTCGGGGAAGAAAACATACCCTTGCTTATTAAATATTATTTTATCCAACTGATCTTGAGGTCTTCTTAAGAGGTCTACTATTTCCTCGCTTGGGAGATAATAAAATTGATTTGATTCCTTGGAGTAAACAGCATTGTATTTAGTATATCTTGTTCCCTTTAATTTTAGTGGTATTATTTTATTTTCTCTTTTAAGAACAAACTCCTCTGGTTCTGGCTGCCATCCAGAAAGACAAAGCATTTTACTGTTAGAATTTCCTTTATACTTTACTTCTATTTCCGGCTGCCCAGAGTTATTAAATTCACATTGAATAGATTTGTCTTTCAACTTTTTCTCAAAATCATTCAAACTATAAAAACTTCCGCCTTTAGAACATTTAACTTGCACATCAGGAACATAGCCATATTCTTTCAGAACTTTAAATTGTTGCGGATTACTTTCTAATATACCTTCTATAATATTATCAATATTACTATCAGTTGTTTTTGCTACTATTGCTGGTTTTACTACTTCCAAAGATAGAGGGCCAATGTTTACAGCGGTATTAACATTAAAAGTACATAAACCATCACTGTAGGTTCCACGTGCTTCATAAGTACAAGCGCTCTTGCTCATCTTCATTCTTATCTTTAACGTGTCACTCTGCTTTCCAGACGTGTTACTTTGTACTATTTCTACTACTTCAGGCTCTGGAGCAGGTGGTGCCGGGAAACAGCGGGCGAATTGCGGATTTTTTTCATCTATACTTTTAGTTCCATGGTATTCAGCGCAGAGCTTATCTTTTTCTCTATAGGTCTTGAAGTCATACGTGGTGCCATATTTGTCTTTAATAGGGTGCTCCTTAGCTTTATCTTTTCCATACTCTTTAGGGAAATCTAATTTTTCTCCAATCTCTCCGTCTCTTCCTTTCAGATCACCAATTATTACCTTAACCTTAGGATCAAAGTAATCATTGTCTTTATCTGTTATAGGAACAATTCTAACTTGTGGAAGCGACATTGCAAGTTGTTCACAAAATCGAGGAGGACCAGGTGCAAGTGGAACAGGAGCACATTTTATTTCTGTTTGATAGCAAGTATCACAAACGTTTTCCATATCGCCTGGGCGGAAAATATTATATCCTGAAAATGCTTTAGCACCCCATGTAGAAGCACCACTCATACAAGCACCTTTTTGCATGCAAGCACATATCTTAGGAGAATTAGCAAATTTCTCTTTTTCTTCATCAGTTAGACCATCTGCCCATTTCCATTTAAGACCTTCTCCCATTTTTGCACAAATGGATGTCTTATTTCCTTCCCAATCAATGAAAGTCATTGCAGAAACACCAGCACCGGAAGCTTGAGTTGTGCCATTGCCATATATTATTTTACATGAAGTTCCACTATATAATTCATAGCAATACTCCGGATAATTCTCTCCACCCTTACTGCATACCTTAATTTTCGGATTGAAATAACCATCAATGCCTTGATCTTTTATAGCTATAACTTGGATCTCTTTACGCCATCCTGTCCATCCAAATGTTGAAGAAACTTCAGTATTACTTTTCGCATTCCATGGGCAATCAGCAGACCCTTGATATGAAAGACCAAGTATCAAAAAGAACATCAATAAGAAATTAAGCTTTACACTTCTCATAAAACACCGGTAACCACTCATTAACTTCTTCTCCTTTTTCCTTTATTGCCTCATACATATACTTTATAGTCTCTTTGTTAGCTGAAAGTACATGTATTTCTTGCATATTCTTTAAATCTAAATTTAAAGTTACTAACCCTTTATACTGCTTTATCAAAAATAAACCTTCCTGCGTTGGTGTTTGCAGAATTATATTCAGCTCCTCTTTAGATAAAGAAAATGCTTTCATGTATAATCTATTTGCATTGACGTTCGGCATCAAGATTCTTGTATCAACATGTTTATCTAAATATTGAGTAAATTTGCTAGCAAATGCGAGATTTAAATTTTCAGTACTTAGGATTACCACAACATTTAGTTCCATCATTCTTTGCATCCAGTTATCAAACTCTTTCTCTGTAGGAAAAATATTACTTATCTCCCATGCTTCATCCAAAACAAGTATTGCAGGCGAGCCATTACATTTTGCCTCAAAAGAATATAAAAAATAGTAAAGTATCACGGACATACATTCTTTTCGTTTTGTGAGGTTTGCAGTGTTGAGAGATATAATTTTTGTTTCCCAGTCAATATCTGATTCATCACCATCTTGAAATAAGTAAGCAAACTCACCACCGTCACACCATCTATTTATCTTACCCCCAAGGAGCAAGAGCACCTCAGAAATTTGTGAAATAGAACGTGATTCCTTGGGTATAGCAAATATAGAATCCACGATTTTTCTTATCTTTTCTTCTACGTCCACCAAGCTCGTATCGGCTACCATTTTTTTGATCAGCTCAACCAACATATTGCGATTGGAAGCACTATCTTCAATGTTTAGTGGATTAAATTTTAGGCTTTTGTCCTTATACTTCGGATCGATTATATAATATTTACCACTCACTGCTTTAGTAAAAATTATTGATTTTCCAGTGTTATCCAATATGACAATTCTTGGGTTAAACTTTCTTGATTCTGATAATAGGAAATTAATGAGTGAAGTTCTGCCTGAATTTGGAGCTCCAAGTATCGTAGTGTGACCATTGTTTTTTTTCCCATGAAAATTAAAGAAGTAAGGATTTCCTTCTTTTGAGAAAAAAACTGTTACCACTTCTTTCCACCTTCCTCCTTTTAATGTACCTGACGTAAAATCATGCAGCATAGCAAAACTGCAAGCATATTTTGCTAATATATTTTTCGGTTGTGTAATGAAAGTAAAATTGCCCGGAAGTTGTGCCCAAAAATGACTTTCCATATGTAAATCAGTTCTAAACATCATGAAGCCAATCAATGACATTATGGAAGATAAATCACTAATATTTTCGGCTAACTTATTCCTATCGTCTGCAAATATTGTAAAAATAATTTTCTGTTGGCAGAAGTCTATACTAGAGGTCTTTTCAAGCTCTATTATTTCTTCAATTCCTGAATTTTTAAGTAAGGTATTATCCTCGCTAATTTGCAGCATGTTAATTTGTTTGTTAAATTCTTTTATTGCTTTACTATTACTAGTAAATATCATTATTTCTGTAATGATAAATTCAGATTCAAGCTGCAAGCACCTATCTATATTGCCTAAGGGGATTTCTCGGTATTCCTTTATGCTGAAAATAGAGCCAAATTTCTGTTGATTCTCAAAGATTGTTTGAAACGTATTGAAACCAAAAGCTATTTTAAAATTTCTAATATATTGCGACAGGTCCCCTTCATGTATTGGATAATCTTTGTGTGTTAATGTAACAATATAGTGGAGAAATTCTATCATTTCAGAATATATTTTACCTTCACTAAACCTTAGACCCAGTTTTTTAGCTCCAAAAGGTCCTAAATCATTTTGAATTAAGTCAGTTATCTTTTGCAACTCTTGGTGGCTTTCTTGTAAAGACAGCTTATGCTTATTCTTTATTCTATTAAAAAAAAATGAATTATTAGTACGCTTGCCAAAATCGCTAAACAATATTACAATATATAATTCATTTATATACCGTAATTTACTATCAGTAAGTTTATCAAACCGCGCTGAATGTAGCTTATCAGAGAAGTCTTCAGTTTTATTCCATTTTAAGCTCAACTTATTGCGCTTTCTAACGGTATGAATCCAAACGGTAAAATATAGGCTATTAATATTTTTTGATATGCTTTTTCTAATTTCAGTTCTAAGGTCGCTGTAGTTATCAACAGAAGAATAATCTTCTAACTTGATTATTTTTAACAATTCTCCCTGTTTTGTTAGTATGGTTTCTTCATCGTAATGACAAGCATACGGAATGAAATCTAAATCAATGCTTTCTAGTAATGCTAAGTTGTTCTTTTTTTCAAACTTAGAGTTAATCGCTGGTACTTTTAGCTGCATATGCGTATTCAATAAAGATAATTAAAAAAGATAAAAATACTATCTTAATTTTTATCTTTTTTTTCGCTATCGGATTGTAATTTTATATCTTTTGCAAAGTTAAATTTTTCTTTTAAGTAGTCTGTTGCCTTTTCTGTACTACCGAACATCAGGACCAGTACACCAAACATTATCATAAAAAAGATTAGACCTCTGAACACTACTGCAAGTATCACCGCAGCTATACACAACCCTATGATTGTTGAAGGACTCATATTTTCTACAGTATCTTTAATTGAAAATGAAGAAATAAAATTTTTTACCGTTTCTTGTACATCCTTTAACTCATCACTCACCGAACTTGCTTCGCTAGAATATGATACAAAAATGAAACTTAATAAGGCTATAAAAACCAAAACTTTATTCAATTGAATGCGCATCAACTAAACACCTTTTAAACATTCCTCAAATATAACAACTTTTATATCAATAGGCAAGAACTGAATTCACTTATCCACTACAAACGCGAATTCTGGATTAAAGGAGAATAGAAAAGGCAAGAAAACAGGGTAAACTCAGCAGTTATAAAAAAACAGATGAGGTTAACCATGGAAGATATAACAAACTGTTTTGTTTGGTCGATGATTTTTGCAGAGATATAGAGAAAAATTTTGCAGGTAAACTACTGCCAAATGGTAAAAAACCCACAAGAACAACGGAAATTGAGCACTCCGAAATCATGACAATAATCCTGCTATATCAACAATCTCCGTGTAAAAATTTCAAAACTTTCTATCTACATTACCTAACGTTGCTCTACAAATCAGAGTTTCCAAAGTTGCCTTCATATACCAGGTTTGTTGCTCTAAAGCCTAGGGTTTTGTGGCATTTAGCAATGTTGTTGCATTGGCTTTGTGGACAGTCAGAAAACACTGGAATTTCATATATAGACACAACTCCCATTGCAGTTTGTCATGCAAAAAGAATATCCAAAAACAAAGTTTTTGCTGGAATTGCAAAATTAAGCAAGAGTACTTACGGCTGGTTTTTTGGTTTCAAATTACATATGGTAATCAATGAAAATGGTGAAATTCATTCACTTACGCTAACAAAAGGCAATGTTGATGATAGGATACCTGTGCCAAATCTGACGGAAAAATTAACCGGCCTTTTGTTTGGTGACAAAGGTTATATTGCAAAAGAGCTTTTTCAGAAGCTGTTTGACCGAGGTTTGAAACTTGTTACCAAGGTGAAAAAAGGTATGAAAAATGCATTGATTTCGCTAAATGAGAAGATTTTACTGAGAAAAAGGTCTATCATTGAGACTGTTTTTGGTTACCTAAAAAATAGACTAGAAATTGAACACACTCGCCATAGATCCCCTGTTAATTTTTTGGTTCATATCTTTTCTACTCTCATTTCCTATTCCATCAAATCCAAAAAGCCTTCTATTTCCTATACTTTCTTCCTTCCTTAATCCAGAATTCGCGTTACCCCTACCTGGAAAAGCATTTGCTACTGACTTCTTTTCGTTATATTTTTTATCCACTTACCTAATACGTTAGAGCTTATACCTAGATCTTTTGCTACTTTCGAAATTGTTTCTCCTCTTTCTTTAAAAAGTTTTACAGCTTCTTCTTTCAACTCTGCTGTATATTCTCTTCCATTTGACATATTGTACCTCTCTATAAAAACATTTTTTTATTATAAAAACGTACCAACTTTCTCTCCACTTTTTCTGGGTAAGGTCACTTTAGCTATAGCAGTTAACTTTTACAGCGTTTCAAGGTATAGTTTTTATAATAAAGTGTTCGAATATACATGAAAACCATTTTAGCTGTTGAAACAAGCTGCGACGAAACTGCAGTAGCGATTGTAAATAGTGACAAGCAAGTCCTTGCTCACGAAATTCTCTCCCAAGCAGAACACAAAAAACGCGGTGGCGTAATCCCTGAGATAGCGTCACGTGCTCATATGGAGCATTTAAGTGGTCTAATAAAAAGCGCTGTAGAAAAATCTAACCTCAATTTTCGCGATTTGGACGCGATTGCAGCAACATCAGGACCAGGACTCATAGGTGGACTAATAGTTGGTACAATGATGGCTAAAGCAATTGCGCATGTAGCACAAAAACCGTTCATTGCAGTGAATCACTTAGAAGCACATGCATTGGTTATTAGGTTACTGCATGAGGTAAAATTTCCATTTTTAGTCCTACTAATATCAGGTGGTCACTGTCAATTTTTAATTGCACAGGATGTAGGTAAATATATTAAACTCGGGAAGACACTCGATGACTCGTTAGGAGAAGCATTTGATAAAGTTGCTAAGATGCTGGGTTTAAGCTATCCCGGAGGACCATTAATTGAAAAGTTAGCTAAAAAAGGCAATGGTGCAAGATTTAAACTGCCAAGGGCAATGATAAAACGTTCTGGATGTAATTTTTCGTTTTCTGGAATCAAGACAGCAGTAAAAAACTTAGTGCAGAAACTCGAAATAAGCGAGCAAAATGTGTGTGATGTATGTGCTTCATTTCAAGAGTGTATTAGTGACATACTGCTGGACAGGGTTAGTAATGCGATTATTATGGCCGAATCTTTAAATATCAAAATCAATGACTTTGTGATTACCGGCGGAGTTGCAGCAAATAATTTCTTGAGAGAAAAATTGAAAAAACACACAAACTTAAATATATTTTTTCCCCCTAATAACCTATGTACAGATAATGCAGTGATGGTTGGATGGGCAGGAATTGAAATGTTAAGGAAAAACTATATCGATTCTCTCAATTTTGCACCAAGGCCAAAGTGGGAGTTGGAGAGTTATTAAAAACTCTCAATTTTGAATTAGGTAATGAAGGAAATATTAACTATACTTCTTTGTTTATATTTCCTATTCACATATATTAATATTTTACTCACTTAAAGTAAGCTAACTGCCGTTATTAATATTTTTGTAATAAAAATTGTATATGGTGCATGTAATCAAATTAAGAGGAAGATTGTGGAAATTACGCCATCAATAAAAAAAGAATTGAAGCAAAGTACTCTATATGTTTGCCTAGAAAAATGCAAAAGTGCATTTTGGTTTATCTTTTGGTTTAGTGCGGGAATCAATTTATTAATGTTATTCCTACCACTTTATACCTCTCAAGTGCTTGATCGGGTGATATCGAGCGAAAGTGTATCAACACTAACTATGCTGACAATTATCACTTTATCTGCATTTGCATGTTCTGCAATGCTTGAAACTTGTCGATATTTAGCCATGGCAAAAATAGGTGATTGGATCGATAAAACTGCAACACCAGATCTGATAGTAAGGTCAATCAGGCTAACGTCAGTGCAGAGCTCAACTTCAAGTGGTGAAGCAATACGAGATCTCGGAGTGATAAAAAATTTCATTACAGGAAATGGTATATTCTCACTGTTTGATACTCCATGGTCGTTAATTTACCTTGTTGTGATTTTCATGATACATACCTCCACGGGGTTTATAGCTATTACTGGAATTATTATATTAGTCTCTATGGCAATATGGAATGAACTTGCCACTAAACGAATATTACAAGAAACCAACGAAGAAACTATACGGAATATCAATGCTATAGATGTTGCAACAAGAAATGCAGAAGTGGTTGAAGCTATGGGCATGTCAGAATTCATAGTCTCTGATTGGTGTAAACGAAATGATCAGAATCGAGCAATGCAAATTAAAGCACAAAATCGCTCTAATGTAATTACTGGAATCACTAAGTTTTTGCGCTCAACTCTGCAAATATCAGTAATTGGAACAGGTGCATTACTTGCAATCACAGCTCATAAGACTGCTGGTAGCATCATCGCTGCTTCAATTTTAATGGGTAGAGTATTAGCACCATTTGACGCTGCGGTTCATACTTGGAAGTTTTTAAATCAGGCTAGAATGTCATATGGAAGGCTACAAAGACTTATATTAACATCGCCAAAAAGAGAGCAAACGATGGCTCTACCAGAACCTGAAGGAAAATTGGAATTTGATAGAGTATTTTTTACTCCTTATGGAAGCAATAAGCCGACAGTAAAAGGAATATCATTCATTATAGATCCTGGAGATGTAGTTGGTGTTATTGGTGCAAGTGCTTCTGGTAAATCCACTATCGCAAAATTAACTGTTGGTGTATGGAAGCCAATATCTGGTGTAGTCAGACTAGATGGCGCTGATGTATATACTTGGAATCGAGAAAATTTTGGTAATTATGTTGGTTACTTACCTCAGGATATTGAGTTATTTAACACTAGTGTTAAAGCTAATATTGCTCGCATGAGACCAGACCCAAATCCTGAAGAAATAATCAAAGCAGCAAAAATTGCAGGGATACATGAACTAATACTAAGCTTACCAAATGGATATGATACAACAATAGGAGGTCCTGGAGGAGTAACGCTCTCTGGCGGCCAAAAACAGCTTCTTGGACTTGCCAGAGCTTTTTATGGTCACACAAAACTTTTAGTACTTGATGAACCAAACGCTAACTTAGATAGCAATGGAGAGGCATGCTTAATTAATGCAATTGGCATTGCAAGAAAACAAAATACTACTACTGTTATCATCACTCACAAGCTACCGTTATTGTCCGTAGTTGATAAGGTGATCCTCATGTCAGATGGTGTCATTTACGCTATGGGACCAAAAGATGAGATTTTGAGCAAATTAGTTGCTCCATCATCAAATACCACAGAAGATGAGCGCTCTTCAGCAAATGGTTAGCTTACTTACACTAAATTCTGTATCTGAAATAACAACTGTTCCAGAGAAATATATATTTCTTTACCATTAGAAATAATATTACAAGAATAGTAAATAGATTAATAACTCCTATTAATTAAAGTTAATCGGCAGATATAGCTAAAGTGGCTTAGGTTTACCTACAAACGCGAATTCTGGATTAAGGAAGGAAGAAAGTATAGGAAATAGAAGGCTTTTTGGATTTGATGGAATAGGAAATGAGAGTAGAAAAGATATGAACCAAAAAATTAACAGGGGATCTATGGCGAGTGTGTTCAATTTCTAGTCTATTTTTTAGGTAACCAAAAACAGTCTCAATGATAGACCTTTTTCTCAGTAAAATCTTCTCATTTAGCGAAATCAATGCATTTTTCATACCTTTTTTCACCTTGGTAACAAGTTTCAAACCTCGGTCAAACAGCTTCTGAAAAAGCTCTTTTGCAATATAACCTTTGTCACCAAACAAAAGGCCGGTTAATTTTTCCGTCAGATTTGGCACAGGTATCCTATCATCAACATTGCCTTTTGTTAGCGTAAGTGAATGAATTTCACCATTTTCATTGATTACCATATGTAATTTGAAACCAAAAAACCAGCCGTAAGTACTCTTGCTTAATTTTGCAATTCCAGCAAAAACTTTGTTTTGGATATTCTTTTTGCATGACAAACTGCAATGGGAGTTGTGTCTATATATGAAATTCCAGTGTTTTCTGACTGTCCACAAAGCCAATGCAACAACATTGCTAAATGCCACAAAACCCTAGGCTTTAGAGCAACAAACCTGGTATATGAAGGCAACTTTGGAAACTCTGATTTGTAGAGCAACGTTAGGTAATGTAGATAGAAAGTTTTGAAATTTTTACACGGAGATTGTTGATATAGCAGGATTATTGTCATGATTTCGGAGTGCTCAATTTCCGTTGTTCTTGTGGGTTTTTTACCATTTGGCAGTAGTTTACCTGCAAAATTTTTCTCTATATCTCTGCAAAAATCATCGACCAAACAAAACAGTTTTGTTATATCTTCCATGGTTAACCTCATCTGTTTTTTTATAACTGCTGAGTTTACCCTGTTTTCTTGCCTTTTCTATTCTCCTTTAATCCAGAATTCGCGTTTATAGCTAAAATGATCGGCCTTTCTATTGATTACATTAAGGACATTCAAGAAGAAAAGTTTTAGCCATAATGTTTTTTTTATTAAGTCCTCTATTCTAGTAATTTTTATATTGCAATCCATTCTGATGTTTGTATAATGCCCTTTATTTACATAAGACTATAAACATTTAATAGGAGGGTGCAATGCCAAGAAAAACAGATCGTCATGCTGCAGTACTTAATAAGTTAAAGAGTGTTATTCAACATGCAGATTCTAAGGTTGCTGCTGAAAGGCGTTTAGCTATTGAAAGATGGGTGAAAACTTATATTAAGCAAGTAGAATATCTTAAAGATGATAAACTACAGTTCTTATACAACATATTTCGCGATGAAAGTTGTTGGTCAGGTACAAGATTGAACAATACAATCTTAGGACAGAGGTTTACTGAAGAAAAAATATGTGGAATAGAGAACCCACTTTCCAAATATGATATGGCATGTCGATACTGTGTGATAGATAAAATTCCTTTGCTCTTTCAGAGGCAGTTTGAGTCTTACAAAAGTAGCTTCTCTTCCGAAGAGGTGGATGATGATGGTAAGCCTGCAACTAGCAATAACAAATATGTGAAGAGTAAACTGTTGAGTTATATGAAAAGTCAAGATCCTGTATTTAGTTTCTGGATCGATAAAGAGTCCAGAGGATTAAAAGAACATGGCAACGCAGCAGATGGTTTTAAGAAAGCCATAAAATTTAAGTGGAGTGAGGGAGTAGAGTATTTTTATAACCTTCTAAGTAAAAAAGAAAGAGAGAAGGAAATTACTGATGCAGTTACTATATTATCCTCTGTTCAATGTAACCATAACGGTGCTGTTATTTTGGATTTTTGTCTTAGCAAAATAAACGATCGAGAAAAGTGTAACCTGTTAAAAAATTCTGAGCTGTCAAAAAAAGACAAAGGAGTATATTCGCTTCTTAGCGCGTTGATAGATCAAGGTTTTTTTGATACAGTTCAAGCTATAGTTCCAATGTTCAAAGATAAAGTTCTAGCAGATAAGATACTCTCAACTCAGGATTATACACTTCTTCTTTCTTCGCTTTCAGACACAATACTTGAAAATCCTGAATTAGGTATCCAAGCTAAGGCGGTTATGATGGATCTTTGGAGATGTGAACACTTTAATGAGCACAAAAAGGCTGCGGTCGATTTTTCTAATAGTGCAAATCTAATAACGGACGTGCTGGCAAATTTGGTTATAGACTGGAAGAATGACAATGATAAGAACAGAGCAATTGCAAAAAAAGGTGAGATATTGGAGATGCTGCAATTTGCTAAAAATGTTTGTTCATCTGGAGATTTTAGGGATTTTAAAGAGGATGTGATTGATGACCTAAAAACAGTTGGTAGGGATGGTATGAAAAAAAATGTAGACTATAGTAAATTGGCAAAAAAGTTATTTGCTGAATTAGACAAGGTATCCTTGCCTAGTGGAAGGGGTGATTTTGGTGGGGCTGGTGACCCACAGTCTACACTAAGAAGCGCTGAAGTTAGTAGTTTTTCTGGTCGTAATAAGTAGGAGCATTTTATGCATGGATTGGTTAGAAGTTTGATAAATGGAGATTGCGGTGAGTTCACAGAAAAGTTTGAATACTTTCTGGATTCATGTCCATCTTTTTTGCATTCGGTTGGTAAGGATCGTTTCTTTCCTGCATTCTTTTTTGGCATGTTTGCCACTGCGTTTGATTCCGGTGCTGCAGGCAATAACAAAAGGATTTTCTTCCGTTTTGATAATGACCCAAATGGCCCTGGAAGGGGAAATCTAAAGGTTGCTGTTCTAAATAATAAAAGAGATAGACAAGGGCGCAGAACTGTAAGATGCTTTACTGTTTCTGATAGAGAAAACAGTTATGGCTCAAGATTTAGTGAAACAGAGAGACAGCAGGTAGAAGGTATGCTACGTGGAGAGTTGTTAAACTGGCAGGAGTATAAAACATTCATGTGGGCAGATAATCTAGGGGAGGATGAAGAAGAGGAAGCGATAAGGTGCAGGCAGTTTCCTGCAGAAGAAGAGTTTAGGGGAGATCATGCATCCTATTTAACTAGTAGACATAGTTTTCGGGAGCTTATCAGAACACCTGGGCTGCGAGATAATTATTTACCGTATCTAATAAGTCAGCTAGAAAGTGATAATAGCAGAGCTGTGAAGAAAGCTAGCGCAAGAATTTTTCGATATATCATTAGTGTATATGATAGATATGAGCAGGCATTGGACTTCTACGGCAGAGAGTCTGACTATCATGGTCTTGTGTCTGGCATTTTGATGCATTTTAGATATCGCAATGCAGCCAATATTTACCTTGAGCTGTTTGTAGGGGGTGGGTATGCAGATATTACTTCTCTTGTGCGCGGTACACAAAGGTTGATGGATTCTGTTCCTTGTATAACTGAGCTTAAGGCAGGAAGAAGAGTAGATAGACATGCTGACCGTGCATTGGAACAGGCTGGAAACTATGTTGGTAGGTGTCCCGTTTCATCCATATCTATTCCAACATCATCACCGAGAGCTGTTTGTGTTGGATTAAATTTTGATCTTGATGGCCTAGAACGTTTACAGCTTGGTGTGAGAGCTTTTTTAGCAAGAGGGTCTTCTTTAGTAGAAAGACTGTTTGAACCTGTAGAAGATGAGGAAATTGGAGAAAATGTTAGGGATTATCTACTCCATCCAGCCTTCGGTATACCTGCTGTACCAGGTATTAGGAATAGGGGTGGTATTAATGCTAGAGATAGAAGAATATTTCTCTACACAAGTGGATTCGCTTTCGCAAGTATTGCATTTGCAAAAGGAACTGTGCCAATAGAAGAAGATCGTGCAATAGTAGGTAAGCACTTGTTTCACTATGGTGATAATGCAAGAATGTTAGATATGCAAGGGTATGATACACAAGTAAATGTTGGAGATCGTGCTTTGATCATGGTTTTGCATGTATTACGTGGGAGAGACCAGAGGGAGGAGGTGATTGTATTTCATGTTCGCCACATATTGGCTAATCAACGGTTTCCGAACAATGGATTAGATCTATCACGTTGGCCAAATGCTATAGTGCATGAAGTAGTATGTAATTTGACCATAAATAGAAGAATAAGAGAAGCTAACGATAATCTTGGCTTGACTGTTACTGTAGAAACATTTGACTCACCTGATGACTACCTACGGGATAGAGGTAATCAGCCTTTTCAAGGTGAGCTTTTACGGATAGGTGGCGTTGATAATGTGCATCGTGCTGCAAATGTAATGATGAATACTGGCTGGGCAAATGAAGATCCAGGCAGCCATGAACGGTTGTACCAAGCAATTTCTAATGTGCTACATCCATTAAGATGGGTAGTAAACAGAGATAATGCTAGGGAAGCTGGGTTTCATGCTATATTGCATGGGTTGTTTTACACTTGTGATAATCCTGCCAGAGTAATTAGTGAATTTCAGGTTGGAGGAGGAGGAAAGTTAGACCTAGTATTGTCACGAGCTTTAGGAAGGAGAGGAGGTACTCACCCAGTTGGAAAAGAGCTAAAGTTTGCTGCCACTGGGGCAGAGGTACGAGTTAAAGAGCAAGAAGCAGATAATCAGTTGGCTGGTTATGAGAATAGTAGAGGATTTGATCGCATTACTGATGGAAATAAAATGATTCTTTCGTACGCTGTACTTAATGATCAAGCACAAGCTCCAAATACTTTTATTACATCGGTTACCCACCATCCTCATACTCTGCATGTAAAACGTGACTTAGGCAATGATGACGTAAATGATTTTCCTTATCGATATTAAAGAATTATTGAGGGTTTAATTGTCTGTTGTAAATAGCAGGTTTATGGCAGTTCATTTTGCTAGGCAAGGTTTATGGTTAGGACTGGCTGAAAATGTTATATTGGCTACTTCACCTTGCAATCTGATCTGCAATACTAAAGTTAGAAAAATTATGCTTGCATTAGTTTCTTATGTGTTATACATAATATCTTTGGTTATAGATTGACCGTTTTTCTAGTTATGGTATAATAAGATAAATAGTTTTTGAGGTGTGAATCATGGAATATGAGCAGTGGTTAGGCATATTAACTTCAATAAATGCTGACAATAATTTAAATGAAAGCAATGTAATTGAAAAAATAAAAGAGAAGTTAGAAAAAGAAGATCCAGGCACATATAAAGAGTGGCAGGATAATCAATTTGGCGTAAATTATACATTATTAGATAGTCAACTTACGTTGTTGCATATAGCTACTGCAAATGGCCTTGCAAAGGTAACAGAGCTTCTAATAAAAAAAGGTGCTGAAGTTGATAAAGCAAATCAATACGGATGTACTCCATTACATTATGCTGCTGCAGAAGGCCATACAGAGGTAGTAAATGCCCTTATAGTAAAAGGGGCGGATGTTAATGCAGTGAATCAAAACGGGTCTACTCCATTACACTTTGCTGCTGTAAAAGACCATATAGAGATAGTAAATGCTCTCATAGAAAAAGGGGCAAATGTTAATGCAGTGGGAGAAAATAAGTGGACTCCATTATACCTTGCTGTTGAAAATGGCCATATAAAAACAGTAAAGGCCCTCGTGGAAAACGGGGCAGATGTTAATGCAATGAGAGAAGATAAGTGTACTCTGTTACGCTTTGCTGCTCAAATAGGTCATACAGAGATGGTAAAGGCCCTAATAGGAAAAGGGGCGGATGTTAATGCAGTGAATCAAAACGGGTCTGCTCCATTACACTTTGCTGCTGCAGAAGGCCATACAGAGATGGTAAATGCCCTCATAGGAAACGGGGCTGATGTTAATGCAGTGGGAGAAGATAACTGTACTCCATTACACCTTGCTGTTGAAAATGGCCATATAAAGACAATAAATGCCCTCATAGGAAACGGGGCAGATATTAATGCAGTGAATCAAAACGGTTGGACTCCATTACACTTTGCTGCTCAAATGGGTCATACAGAGATAGTAAATACTCTCATAGAAAACGGGGCAGATGTTAATGTAGTGGGAGAAGATAACTGTACTCCATTACACCTTGCTATTGAGAATGGCCATACAGAAATAGAAAAGGTCCTCATAGAAAACGGGGCAATTGTTGATGAACATACTCTGTTACGCTTCGCTGCTAAAAATGGCTATACAGAAATGGTAAATACCCTTATAGGAAAAGGGGTAAATGTTAATGCAGTGGATATTATGGGATATACTTCATTACACTTTGCTGCTAAAAATGGCCACATAGAGATAGTAAATGCCCTCATAGAAAACGGGGCAAATGTTGAAGCAGTGGTTATAGATGGACATAGATATACTCCATTACACTTTGCTGCTCAAATGGGTCATACAGAGATAGTAAATACTCTCATAAAAAATGGAGCAAATGTTAATGTGTTGAGTGAATCTGATAAGGTGACTCCATTATACCTTGCTGTTCAAAGTGGTCATGCAGAAGCAGTCAAGGCTTTAATGAAAAAAGGAGCAGATCCTTTATTGGAGAATAAAAGTTATAGAACTCTCAAGCGTTTAACTGAATTAATCAAAAATAATAGTTTAGGGCATCTTCCGAAAAAAGCAGAGGAAACAACAACAGGGGAGCAAGTGGATGATGAATATGAATTGCTTAAATATTCGTTGCTGTTTCGTAATGGTTGCCCTTTAATTGATACTGTTGGAAGAGATACATTTGATAATTTAATATGCACATGGTTTGCTGGTGTATCTGGCTTAACACCAAAGCAAAAGGAGTTGAATAAAAAATTGTTAAGTATTCTTAAAGACCTTCCATATCTCAGTGATGAAGATATTTTACTTAATTTTTTACTAGAGAATAATAGTGACGATCTAAAAGACATTCTTAACCTTACAAGAGGAGAATCTGGGTTGACAATATTGCATGTAATATCAAGTATGGATGGTAAGTTAGTAGAAAAATGTGTGGATTTACTCTTGGAGGCTGGAGCTGATCCTAATATAAAGGACGATAGAGGGAAAACACCATTACATTATGCTTCGTATAATAATATAGGGTCTCTCATAAAAGCAGGGACTGATCCTAATGTGAAGGATAATGAAGAGAGAACACCCTTGCATTACGCTGCTAGTATTGGTGATGAGAAAAGTATAAATGCTCTTCTAGAGCACGGAGCTGACTCCAGTAAAAAGGATAAACAGGAAAAAACTCCGCTACAAGTTGCAACTGATAATCATAACTACCATGTTGAAAGGTACTTTTTAACTGACAATCAAAAGAGATTGTGCCAAGAATTTGGTCGTATTGCTGACGCAAGTGACTTTTTCACAGACTTTACTGAACTAAAAGGGTTTTTGAGTAAATACAAGAATACTCAAGATCTTAAAAGGATTTTGAACCTTCGTGATCGTGAAGGAAAATCAGAAATTCTTCTAAATCTCAGAATCATTTTTTACTCAAGACATTTTCGTGATTGTGAAACTCCTTATGAAGAAGCAAAAAGACTGCTGTTAGAAGCGGGAGCGATTGACTATAAAAGATTAGATGGAAAAGAACATTCGCCTAAATCTGAAACTCTATGGGATAATTTAATATTAGACCAGCAGCAGAAGTTGAAAATGTTTTTAGACGTAGTAGGTAAAGCTCAAGACATGAATCAACTAGAACAAATTGTAAATAGAGCTATAGAGTCTGGAGTGAGGTTTAATTTTCTTATTTGTCCAGGTGAAATGATGTACCAAGATACATATAATTTTACAGATTATGTAATAAAAAGGATTAGTGAATTAAAAAAGAATCCTAAAGTTGCTAGTGATATAATATGTAAATTAGTATCAAAAGGAGCAGAGTTGCATAACTTGAGTAGTATAGATGTAATCGATACACTGGAGTCAGAATTTAAAGATCACAAAACTAATATGAAAAAAGCTCGTGAAGAATATGTCAATAATACTTTAGAATTCATGGAGATTGTTAAAAGTGCAGCTACTGGTAGAATAAAAAATGCAAAAATGGATAATTCTACTTTTTACTTAGAATACTCAGAGGACAGCACAATAAATGTTGCAAAAATTACAGATGGAGCAAGGGATTTAGGGTTAGTTCAAGGGGAAATAGAATACGGAAGAGATATAATAAGGATCGGTAAAAGTGAGGTAGAAATTATAACGAAAAATGGTATAAGGAATTACACAGACCTTGCGGATAATAGTGATATAGCATTGACTTTCCATACCAGTGAGGGAGAATTAGAGGTTAGATTATATCCTGATACGCGAAATAAAGACCTTATAAGGGTAGAAGTAAATAATCAGGGTTTGCTGAAGCAATTAAAAGATTGTAAAGAAGAAATAGGGAAGAATTGCTTACTTGGCGGGTTATCAGTTAATGAAGCAATAGAACAAGGGTTTTTTGACAGATCTGGAAAACTTCGTCAACCTTCTGAAACAATGAGCTCATCAGTACAGCAGAGTCATGGCTATGAACTCAAGGCTGCCCAGCCTATAAAGCAACAGTTATTGCAAGATTTATGTAATGTTGAATCTAATGTTATGAAAAAAGAGAAAGACTTTGACACAAAAACTCATCTGATAGACATCTTCAAAATTTTACATAAGTTACTTAGAGACAAAGAAGATGTTTCTAAAACAGACTTGGCTAATGTAGCAGAAAAAGAGAGTAAAAGATTAGGATTAGAAGGTAGATACAATTGGAATGGGATTTTTGGTTTAGAGAAGGCAGTCTCTCAAAATATAGAACAAGAGGGAAGTAGCTTACCGCTTAGTAACGATTTATATAGGCAAGATAAGCTTGCGTCTTCTGTTAGTAATAAGGTAGAAAAATGCACTACTAAAGGAGACGGTAATTGTTTTTTCCACGCTGTATTTGGTGGTAGTAGTTCTGGCGTATATAAAACTGATAGGGCTCAAGAAATGCGGCAAGAGTGGCATAAATTTCTAAGTCAGTTTGAGTCACTAGACGATCCAAAAATGCCTAAGGCACTAAGAGAAAGATTATCGTCAGTGTTTCACAATGTATTTCCAATGCAAGAATCAGATTTCTGTACCAGTAATTTATATAAAGAGTACTTGAGTAAGGTAAATGAACAAAGTTACTTTATTTATCTTGAGGAAGTTTCTATTTTAGCGTCTTTAGCTAGTACTGAGATTGAACTTTATTATACTCAGGGTTCTTCTTGCAAAATTAAACCAAATCCAGGTATGATAAACGCTGATTATAAAACAAACCAAGAGCTGTGGGGTAGCAAAGTGCAAGAAGCTATATACCTTGAAGGGAACCACTATTCTAGGGCCGAAGTTACAGTACAGCCACAAAAAGATTTTCCACCCTATTCAGAATCACCAAGATGTGGTATAACCGAACCTAGAGTAGAATCTTATCAACAAGGGTTGTTTGTAAAATGATAGCAGGTTTAAAAGTGTGTATTGTAAGCCATAAACTCAAGTTAATAGGAAATGGCAGAAGCATGAAGGAAGGTAATATTTGGTTAATAATTTAAGGTATTTTCTAAAGAAATCAGCTTACCTTCTTGACGCTTATTGTTTTTCAAGCATGCCACTAGCTTCAAGATTATGTAGGCCAGTCGCTTGACATATTACATTGGTAGGAATACCCACTTCAAGTAGGTTCTTTGCCACTTCTATTTCCCCTATTTTTTTACCCTTTTCTTTATCAATCTGTATTCTTTTAGATACTGACATAATTAATGAATAAAATTTATCACGTATTTCTTGATCATCAATTTTTTCATACTCTCTCACTAAATCTAGTACCCCATTTTCTCCCTCTCTATCCTCATTACTTCTTTCAATTTCAACATTGCCTTTTTCTATTAGTTCACTAATTTTCGGCAGTAGAGTTTTAGCGTGCGTTGATAATTTGTTTGCTGTGTTACATAGTTTTCCTATTGTCATGATATGGGTTCCTTGCTCATAACGCGAATTCTGGATTAAGGAAGGAAGAAAGTATAGGAAATAGAAGGCTTTTTGGATTTGATGGAATAGGAAATGAGAGTAGAAAAGATATGAACCAAAAAATTAACAGGGGATCTATGGCGAGTGTGTTCAATTTCTAGTCTATTTTTTAGGTAACCAAAAACAGTCTCAATGATAGACCTTTTTCTCAGTAAAATCTTCTCATTTAGCGAAATCAATGCATTTTTCATACCTTTTTTCACCTTGGTAACAAGTTTCAAACCTCGGTCAAACAGCTTCTGAAAAAGCTCTTTTGCAATATAACCTTTGTCACCAAACAAAAGGCCGGTTAATTTTTCCGTCAGATTTGGCACAGGTATCCTATCATCAACATTGCCTTTTGTTAGCGTAAGTGAATGAATTTCACCATTTTCATTGATTACCATATGTAATTTGAAACCAAAAAACCAGCCGTAAGTACTCTTGCTTAATTTTGCAATTCCAGCAAAAACTTTGTTTTGGATATTCTTTTTGCATGACAAACTGCAATGGGAGTTGTGTCTATATATGAAATTCCAGTGTTTTCTGACTGTCCACAAAGCCAATGCAACAACATTGCTAAATGCCACAAAACCCTAGGCTTTAGAGCAACAAACCTGGTATATGAAGGCAACTTTGGAAACTCTGATTTGTAGAGCAACGTTAGGTAATGTAGATAGAAAGTTTTGAAATTTTTACACGGAGATTGTTGATATAGCAGGATTATTGTCATGATTTCGGAGTGCTCAATTTCCGTTGTTCTTGTGGGTTTTTTACCATTTGGCAGTAGTTTACCTGCAAAATTTTTCTCTATATCTCTGCAAAAATCATCGACCAAACAAAACAGTTTGTTATATCTTCCATGGTTAACCTCATCTGTTTTTTTATAACTGCTGAGTTTACCCTGTTTTCTTGCCTTTTCTATTCTCCTTTAATCCAGAATTCGCGTTACAAAGGCAAGATTTTCATGCGACATATATACTTATCATATAGACAGTATGTTTGCCATTATAAGGCATATTAACTTGATACTTAAGAGCATTGAAGGTTTTAGTAGTGAGGTCATTTTAGAAAGTAATTGTGCTATGGATCAGCACGATGAAATTTTACATTCAACAATTAATTTTGATATTTTAATAAAAGGAGGTGATAATGAGCAAATTACAGCTAAAAATTAAAGATCATGACAACAATTTTATTGTGTTAAATAATATAAGAAACCTAAGGTTTACTTTGCGTAATAACAGAGAAGAGGTGAAAGATATTTCTTCTTTTGGCTGGAGGAAAGTGCTCGATTGTGCTGGAAGCAGACACATTACGATAAAAATTAATGGAATTTTAGACTCTGTATTAGCTGATGAATTATTACGTAATTCTGCTATGCTAAACTCTAATAATGATTATGAAATTAGTTTTAATGCTAAGGAAAAGATAAGGCTTAGGTGTTCAGTTGAATTGTATGAGAGGTATTATGATCCTGTTACTTTTGACAGCTTTACTGTAGTTTTAACTAGTGCTGAAGTTGTAAACGCTTTTCATTAATGTTAATTTAATTTTTTCATATACAATAATAACTGGTGAGAATTTTAACTAAATTAAAAAAAATCATGAACGACGAAAACCTTTTCGAGGAAGACGGTGATAATATTGAAGAAAATAACGATGATAAAAGAGAGAGAAGTTTAGAAAATGAAAATCAGTTAAATCAAGAAGAACAACACAAAGAGGAAGATAAACAATATATAATACAATATATTCAAGACTATTTAAAAGTTTTTGAGGATATTCTAAATCAGATCGACGAAGGAATCGATAATTCGGATAGTTACGAAAGGACTATGCAAATAAAGCGAAGCATAGACAGGCTCATAGAGACTTTATATAGTCAGGCTGCGTCTGAAGATATTGATGCAGAATTTGAAACTACCAAACACACTCGCGATAAATCAGAATCTATGAAAAGAGTTAGAGAGAAGAGAAGAAAGCAAGTGATAGAAGAAGTATTAAGTGGCATGTTTGCCCAGCAACAAAAGGAGCTAATGGATGCTAAACACTTAAGTCATGGACATGAAACAGCAAAAGATGGGGATGTCCACGAAGCAAAGGAAAAAGTGAAGTCTTCAATCAGGGGAGTGTTGTTTTCGGTGATTGCTCATAGGATGGATCCAAGAAGGAGGGCAGGGGAAACTGCTGACGATAACGAAAAACAAGCTCATATACATGGCAGGGAAGCAGTTGGTGGAGCTTTAGGTGCATTGTTAAAAACGTTTTTAACAGCAGTTACTGCCGTTGTGCGCGAAGTTGCTAAACCACTTCAGAAACAGGAAACATCTTTTGCAAAACAAGTTGAAGAAAGCAGAAACGCAGATTCACAAAAAGGTCGATCTGTATAGACTATCCATAAGATGGTCTAATGAAGTAAAGGGTAGGGCTATAATTACTATAATAGTTTCTTTTAAAAAAAAGTTTTAAATTTCATACCTAACAATAAACAACTTTAGGTTTAAATTTATGAAATCAGTTGTTATATACATCAGCAAATACGAATTTAACTGGTGTTATGGACTTAAATAAATTTACCGAAAAAGCAAAAAGTCTAATTCAAAGTGCTCAGATGAAAGCGTTGGGAGCTGGGCATCAGATTTTTATGCCTGAGCATTTACTAAAAGTAATGCTTGAGGATGAATTAGGTTTAGTTCAGGATTTGATAAACGCTTGTGGTGGAAATGTGCAAAGTATTTCCGATGCTGTGGATAGCGCAATAAAAAAGCTGCCAGTAGTTGAAGGTCCAGGAAGTGGTGGCCTTCAACTTTCAAGAGAAATAGCAAAAGTTTTTGAAGATTCAATTGGTATTGCTCGGAGGAATAAAGATTCGTTTGTTGCCGTTGAGCGTTTACTGCAGGGCCTCACTGCACAAAAAGATGATACTGTAGGCAAAATTCTGGCGGAGAATGGTGTTACTCCACAAAAACTGAACTCAGTTATTGCAGAAATGAGAAAAGGCAGCAGTGCGGACTCGCCAAACAGTGAGGAAAAATTAAACGCGGCAAAGAAATATACAAAAGATGTTACAGAGCTTGCTATGCAAGGAAAGCTTGATCCTGTAATTGGTCGTGATGAAGAGATCAGAAGAACTATGCAGGTGTCACTGAGGCGGACAAAAAATAATCCAGTGCTGATCGGTGAACCTGGCGTTGGAAAAACTGCAATAGTTGAGGGGCTTGCAAATAGAATCGTTGCAAATGACGTGCCACTTGGTTTGCGTGATGCAAAAGTTTTAGCCCTCGATCTTGGCGCATTAATTGCTGGAACAAAATTTAGAGGAGAATTTGAAGAAAGGTTAAAAGCAGTTATTAATGAGCTTTCGAAAGCGGAGGGAAAAGTTATCTTGTTTATAGATGAGCTTCATACTTTAGTTGGAGCAGGAGCAACAAGTGGTGCAATGGATGCTTCAAATTTGCTAAAGCCTGCTCTTGCGCGTGGAGAAATTCGCTGTATAGGAGCCACAACTTTAGATGAATATCGTCAGCATATAGAAAAAGATCCTGCACTTGCAAGGCGTTTCCAGCCTGTGTTTATCTCTCAACCAACTGAAACTGATACCATTTCAATACTCAGGGGTTTGAAGGAAAGATATGAGGTGCATCATGGTATAAGAATTACAGATGGAGCAATAATTGCTGCTGCAACGTTGTCCAATAGATATATAACAGATAGGTTTTTACCTGATAAAGCAATTGATTTGATTGATGAAGCAGCAAGCAGGGTGAGAATTGAAATGGATAGCAAGCCTGAAGTTATTGATGAACTTGAGAGAAAGGTTATACAGCTAAAGATTGAAGCAGAGGCTTTAAAAAAAGAAAGTGATGAAAATTCTAAACAGCGTTTAAAAAAGATAAATGAGGAGATTGAAAACCTAAACAGTAAATTTGCTGACTTGAACAGCAAATGGCAGATGGAAAAGAATAAAATAGCTAGAATACAAGAAACAGCTGAAAAATTAGATAACGCTAGAAAAGAGCTGGAATTAACTCAGCGTAGTGGAAATTTAGGAAGGGCAGGGGAATTGATGTATGGTGTGATTCCTCAGCTTGAGAATGAATTAAAAAATCAGGAAAAGGTTACTGATAGCTTCTTAAAGAAAGAAGTGACTGGAGATGACATTGCAAACATTGTTTCAAAGTGGACAGGAATTCCAGTTGATAACATGATGCACAGCGAAAAGGAAAAACTTCTTAACATGGAGAATGAAATAGGAAAAAGAGTAATAGGGCAGAAAGATGCAATAGAAGCGATAAGTAATGCAGTTAGGCGCTCCCGCTCTGGGGTGCAAGATACCAACAGGCCTTTTGGTTCATTTTTATTTTTAGGTCCAACTGGAGTTGGAAAAACGGAACTTGCGAAAGCCCTTGCTGAATTTCTGTTTGACGATCAATCAGCGCTTCTGCGTTTTGATATGTCAGAATATATGGAAAAACATTCTGTTTCAAAGCTAATTGGCGCGCCTCCAGGGTATGTTGGCTATGAACAAGGTGGCAGATTAACTGAAGCGGTAAGAAGAATGCCATATCAGGTTATTCTGTTTGATGAAATAGAGAAGGCAAATCCAGATATATTTAATCTATTGTTGCAAATCTTGGATGAGGGGAGACTTACTGATAGTCATGGCAAATTAATTGATTTTCGCAACACCATACTGATTTTAACTTCTAACCTTGGCGCTGAGATAATGCTAAAGGAGATTGCTGAGTCTGTAAAAGATGAGGTAATGCAAATAATTAAATCAACATTTCGTCCAGAATTTTTAAACAGACTGGATGAAATTATTATATTTCACAGTTTAACCAGAGATGACATCTATAAAATTATAGATGTTCAATTTTCTTATTTACAAAAAACACTTGCTAAGCGTAAACTAAGTATAAGTTTGTCACAGGAAGCTAAAGAACTAATAGCACAAACTGGCTATGACCCTGAATATGGAGCAAGGCCCCTAAAAAGGGTTATACAAGAGTGTATTCAAAATAATTTAGCTAAATTAGTTTTATCAGGGGAAGTAGTAGAAAATGATGAACTAATAGTGTACGCTCTTGATAATGAAATCTTAGTTAAAAAGGTTTAAGTTCACTGTGTGTTTTTGTTAAAAAAATGTGTATAGATCATAATGTTGACACTGAGTCTTTATTTAAGTTAGCTGATCAAGAAAATCAGCAAGATAAAGAAAAAATTAAAAAATTTATTAAGTATTTTTACAGTTTTGTTTATAAAAGCGACCTAAAAGCCAACGATAAGTTTTTGCTATATATTGTAAACGATGCTTACAATTTTGTTTCTCAAAAAGAGAAAGATGAAAGTAAGTTAGTAGTAAGCAATATAGATGATATACCAGGAATAGAAGGCGATTTTACCACGATTAAGATAACAAACGATGATATGCCATTTTTGGTTGACTCCGTTATTGCAACTATTAAGTCGCACGATTTAACCATATGCTATTACAGCAACAGCATAATTAACATTAAAAGAAAAGATGGCCTAATAGACGAGATTTACCCTTTGGAAGAAAGCAATGGAATCAAAGAGTCAGTTATATATGTAATTATCAAAGGTATAAGTGACAGTTTTGTTGATACATTAAAAGAATCTCTACAAAAAACGCTGAAAGCAGTTAATTGTGTTGTGAAAGATTGGCACTTAATGCTTAAGAAACTTGATGAAGCAAAAAGTCTTCTTTTTGCCATCGAGCAGCCAGCGCCTGATGCTGGAGTGACACCAGGAAAGGATTTCTTAGATTGGCTAAAAAATAATAATTTTGTATTTCTAGGTTATCAAGAATATATTGCTGGTAAAGATGAAAAACTCGTCTGTGATAGCAAAAAGGACCTTGGCCTGATGAGAGTAGGTCAAAGTACGTTGATTCCTTCTGCAAACCTTGATTCCCTATACATATTGAGATCAGATCTAATCTCAATAGTCCATCGGCGTACATACATGAATTGTATAGGAGTAAAAGAATTTGATGACCAGGGTAATGTGGTAAAGGAACGGCGTTTTTTTGGATTATTTACTTCTATAGCGGAGGTCCAAGATATTCGAACTATTCCAATAATAAGAGATAAAGTTAAAGTTATAGAAAAAAATGCAGGGTTTGTAACCGGGGGCCACAATAACAAAGCTCTAATTTATATTTTACAAGCATTCTCATGTGATGAATTGTTCCAGTCTAATGAGGAAGAATTATTTCAAATTTGTACTTCTATTATGTCCCTTGCAATAAGACCAAGAGTCAAGTTATGCTTAAGAAGTAAGGGAGTGTTTACTAGTTGTATAGTGCTGATACCGATGCGTTATGCTAGCTCCAGGCTAATGCTCAAGATAAGCAATATATTGAAGGATGAGATAAATGCAGAAAGTTCAGATATTTATAACCACCACATTATAAACGAATATGACTTAATGAAATTGCACGTGTTGCTAAAGGCTAAAAACGCTAGTGTTCCTGATGATGAAGTTTTGCGTATCGAAAACAAATTAAGGAACATTACGGAAAAATGGGAAGATCGTTTTATAGACAATTTATATAATACTTTTAGCACTGTTGAGGATATATTCATCCGTTATTGCAAGGCATTTCCAATAAGCTATCAAGAGAGTTTCGAACCTCATGACGCATATTACGATATGAAAAAATTGGAGATAGTGAGGAAAAAAGGAGTTAGCGAGGTCGATTTAAGACTTACTCGTGACAATCTTAATTATCAATTAAAGGTTTACACTTCGAGCAATGGAGGTCTTGAATTATCGAAGATATTAAGAATTACTAAGAATTTGGGAGCGAAGATCCTATCTCATAATGGTTATTACATAAAAATCAACGGCGGAATATGGATACACCATTTTGTGTTGTCAAGAGTCGATGAATTAATAGACAACATTACTCTAAAAGAGCAATTTGAAATAACACTTGCGAAAGTGTTTAGAAAGGAAATTAAAAATGATTATTTCAATAGTTTGGTCATTATTGCTGGGCTGGAGTGGAAAGAAGTGCTTCTGGTTAGAGCGTTAAGTGCTTACCTAAAGCAGACGTCATTTAACTACAATCCAGAATATATTCAAAAGGTAGTCTCAGAGTATCCAAAAATAGTAAAGTATTTGATACAACTATTTCATGCAAGATTTGATCCTAACATAGACATTGATAGAGCAGAAACCACAGACATTTTCATAGAAAAAATTGAGGAACTTCTAAAAGAGATCAGCAATGTTTCACATGATTACGTTTTGCGCTCGATATTTAACTTGATAATGGCTATTTTAAGGACCAGTTATTATCAAGACGATAAACCATATTTATCTACAAAATTTGACTCAAGTAAAATAAATGGTTTACCTGATCCTTGCCCGTATCGTGAATTATATATTTATTCAAACCTTTTTGAGGGAATACATCTAAGAGGAGGGAAATTAGCCCGTGGTGGCTTAAGGTGGTCGGATAGGACGGAAGATTTTCGCACTGAAGTTTTGGGGCTCATGAAAGCTCAGATGACAAAAAATGCGGTTATTGTACCTGTTGGCGCAAAGGGTGGGTTTGTAATTAAGCAAGTTTATAAAGACAAAGATATTTTAAGAGAGAAAGGTGTTGAATGCTATAAGAGTTTTATCAGGGGAATGCTTGACATTACTGATAATGTAGTTAATGGCAAAATAATTCCACCAGAGAATGTGATTAGGTATGATGAGGATGATCCATACTTGGTAGTTGCAGCAGATAAAGGCACTGCTTCTTTTTCTGACTATGCCAACCAAATAGCCTCTGAATACAATTTTTGGCTTGGTGATGCATTTGCATCTGGTGGATCAGTAGGTTATGACCACAAAAAGATGGGTATTACAGCCAGAGGTGCATGGATTGCAGCACAGAGGCATTTTTGGAAAATGAATAAGGATATTTACCAGGATGCAACTGTTATTGGAATTGGGGATATGGCTGGCGACTTATTTGGAAATGGTATGCTGCTTTCAAAAAATATACATTTAATCGGCGCATTTAACCATATGCATATCTTTGTTGACCCAAACCCTGATGCAGAAAAGAGTTTCACAGAGCGTAAACGCCTCTTTGAGTTACCATTTTCAACTTGGATGGATTATAACAAAGATTTGATTTCTAAGGGTGGAGGAGTATTTGAGCGTAGCAGCAAGCAAGTAAACATTTCTCAAGAAATAAAAAAATGCTTTGATATAACAGAAGATATGCTACCTCCAAGTGATTTGATTAGATATCTGTTGAAAGCAAAAGTGGACTTCATATGGAATGGAGGAATCGGCACGTTTGTTAAGGCAAAGAGTGAAAATCATAGCATGGTCGGTGACAAAGCAAACGATGAGTTAAGAATAAATGGTAAAGATATTAGAGCTTCTATGTTTATAGAAGGCGGAAATTTGGGATGCACACAGCTTGGAAGAATAGAATATGCTGAAAGAGGTGGATATATCAATGCAGATTTTGTTGATAATTCAGCCGGAGTGATATGTTCGGACCTTGAAGTCAACATCAAGATTGCATTTGTTTCAGCTATGAAAGTAGGGGGTATTTCTTTAGAAAAAAGGAATGAAATACTGGCAAGTATGGTGGATGAAGTTGCATCCAAAGTGCTTGAGAACCACAACAAAATTGAAACAAAAGCATTACTTCTTGAGTGTTTGCAAGCTAAAGAGAGATTGGAGCAGCACCACAGGTTACTGCTCAGTTTAGAAAAATCTGGGCTGTTAAACCGAAGCGTAGAATTTCTTCCAACTGAAGAAGAGATAGCAAGGATGTTAACTGGTGCAGAAGGTTTCAGTTCTCCTCAGCTCTCTGTTCTAATGTCTTATGCTAGAACGGCAATAAAAAATGAAATTATACATTCCGATCTGCCTGAAAAAGATCTTATATCTAATGACTACTTGCTAGGTTATTTTCCTAAAAAGATGGTAACAAAATTTAAGGATTTCATATTAAAACACCAACTTCGTAGAGAAATTATCTCTACTTGCATTGCAAATGATGTAGTGAATAGAATGGGCTGTATATTCATCAATAATTTGGCTGAGAACACTGGAATTAAGATACAAGAAGCGGTTAACGTATATATTGTTGTTAACCACCTATATGATTTAAATAGTATGTGGCAGAAAATTGATGAATTGGATGGAAAAATTGATGTTAACTCATACTTACAAATAGTGAGGAACGTGCAGAAATTTATTGGTAGGGTATCATTTTGGTTAGTGAAAAATCTTGGCAAGCTTAGCTTTGTAGAATTGGATGATGTTACAAAATTTAAAGATGAAATTGAAACTTTAGGCCAGAACTTAACTGATGTTTTAGATGAACACCTATTAAAGGTCTATAGCCATGGATCAACTTCTTTAGTAGAACTTAATATAAATAAAGATCTAGCAAAAAAAGTTGCTGATCTATGCGTTCTTGCTTATGCACTGGACATTATATCTGTTGCTGAACAGACATCTTTGTCCATTCTTGATGCTGGTAAAATATACTTTGAGTTAAAGTCGCTGTTAAGATTCGATCTGATTAGAACAATTGCCATCAAGATGAAAAGCCGCTCTTCTTATTGGGATCGCAGCTTAGTTAATGATTTATTGGATGATTTAAGCAATTACCATCACAAGCTAGCTGTTAAAGTCATAAAAGCTACTGATAACCCCGAAGATAAGGTTCAAACCTGGGCTTGTAATGATAAGGACTACATAGAACGTTATAATAGTTTTTTAGATGAGATGGTTGCTTCTAAACTTGATTTAAGCAAATTAATATTTATAATCAGAAGGATTAAAGTACTTGCTTCATAGGAAAATGTTCAATATAGGTCTTTCAGAAATTTTAGTTGTAGCTTTAGTGAGCATAATTGTTCTTGATAAAAATAAGGTACCTGTATTTATTGATTTTATTAAGACTATATATAGGTATTTTATAATTGCAAAGTCAAAAGCCAAAAGGTTATTGAAGGATGCCGGAATTGAAGACTTATATAAAGAGTGTAATACTGAGAAAGTAAATTACATAGTTGGTAAAAATGGTAAGCTTTATCCTACTTACGATATAGATAATACATCCAAAGATAATGACAGCGAAGATTCTGATAGTAGATGATGTACTATCTAATGTCAAGCTTTTAGAAGCTCGACTAAAAGCAGAGTACTATACGGTTATCGTAGCCTATGATGGTGAGGAAGCTATGGATTTAGTAGCAAAGCAGCAGCCTGATATTATATTGCTCGATATCATGATGCCAAAAATGAATGGCTTTGAAGTCTGTAAGAAGCTAAAGAGTGATCCCTTAACGACTCATATTCCAATAATTATGGTAACTGCGCTGCATGACGCTCATGATAGAGTACAGGGCATTAATGCTGGTGCAGATGATTTTCTGACTAAACCAATAGACGAAACTGCTTTATCTGCAAGGATCAAGTCTCTCACGCGCTTAAAAATGATTATAGATGAATTGCGTTTAAGAGGAGAAACCAACGTTGAGATTGGCGGAGTAGCAGGAAACAGTATTATGGATTATTCTAATCAGATTTTTGATGCTAACATACTTGTTGTAGATGAAGATGTCTTTCAAGCAGAGCAGATATATAATGTACTAAAGCACCGCTTTAGGTCAATTAAAATACTGAGTGATCCAGTAGAGGCATTAAAGGTTGGTATTAAGGATAATTACGACCTGATCATTTCTGATATGCAGTTTTCAAAAACTGACGGCTTGCGTTTGTGTTCTGGGTTTCGTAGTAAGGTGGAAACACGTTATACACCAATTCTAATTCTTTCTGAGGATTATGATAAAAACAATTTAGTAAAAGCACTTGATGTAGGTGCTAATGATTATTTAACAGTACCTTTGGATGAGGGTGAGTTAATAGCAAGGGTTAATTCGCAAGTGAAACGCAAAAGATATCAAGATGCCTTGAGAATGAATTTATTTAATAATGCGGAAATGTCTATAAAGGACCCATTAACTAACTGTTATAATAGAAGATATTTTGATGCACACTTAAGAAACATTGTTAAGGACTCTGTAGAAAAAGATAGAAGGTTGTCTCTTATGATACTTGATATAGACTATTTTAAGATGGTGAATGACAATTTTGGACATAGTGCTGGAGATGAACTTTTAAAGCAAATACAGAGAAGAATTTCTGAAAATATTAGAGTGACAGATTTGTTAGCTAGATTTGGTGGTGAGGAATTTGTTGTTGTAATGCCAGATACCGATACATCAGATGCGTATACTATTGCGGAAAGAATACGCAAAATTATTGCTAAAAAACCTTTTATACTTGCGGATAAAAATACAACCCACAATGTAACTGTGAGCATTGGAATTGCAGAAATGCAAGAATCTGACCTTGACAATATTAAAGAATTTATAGTACGTGCCGACAAATATTTATATAAGGCAAAAAACAGTGGTAGAAATAGAGTGATTACTGGCTGAATTCTAAAATTCTTTCAAAAAAATGATAACTAAGATTAAAGCGAAAGCATGAGATTTCTTAGCTCTGGAAATTCCATATTTAGTTGCAAAAATAGATACTTATTTAAGAAATATCCTGTGACTTTCAGTCCTAACTGAAATTCTTGGAATGAGTAGCTGTTTTGTAGGTTATTATTGTATACATCATGCAACATTTGTGGAAAAGGTAGGAGTTTATCTGCATAATAATCTCCTGCTTTTTTTGACACTGCTCTGCCAGTTTTTGGAGAAATAAATTGTAGATTTTCCTTAACACCTGTTACAGCGCATTTGGATAAGTCTAACTTGAATCCCAATTGCGTAAGAAGCAGAAGCTCTAAGTTGAGGTAATGGCCTTGCCAAAGTTCATTATTGTGCTTAATTATATCGATGAAATATCGAAAGTTATCATACAGTACAACACAAGGTTCACTCTCTGGAAGCACTTTTTCTAAAATAGAGGAGAAAGAAACAATAGTAATGCTTTTTAACCTATCTTGAAAGAAATGATGGAATGGAGATTCGATTAATTCGCACTTAAAAAAACCTAGATTTTCAGGTAATTTAGCACTCCATTCTGCATGTAATAGATTACTTATCTGAAACTTATAATTGCTATTGTTTGTTAGCTTAGTTAATCCCCTGCGCTTTCCATGATTTTTTGTAAACAGAGAAAGAATTAAGTTTTTATCGCCGTATTTTTTAGCAGCTATAATGATGCCTTCATCTTTCCATCTCATTTAGAGTATATTGACCGTATGATATTATAGGATAGTGCACCTAGAGCTTGTAATCCATAAAAATTACTTACTCCGTCACTGTCTGCTTCCAAAGTTTCAAGGCTATGAGAGAGTAAGTTATTGGCTGCCACTCTTCTTCCTGAGCCTCCATGCTGAGCTTTTGGTTTTTGGTCTGCTAAATAATTGTTTGAATGATTTTAGTAACATTACTTTTTCTTATCTGAAATTTTGGATAATTCAGCTTCTAATTCTTCTATTGTTGGCAGAGCTGTTTTTACCTCTTCTGGTAGATTTTCAGTTATTCGATATTCCGCTAATCCTATTGGTTTATTTATGTCTTTGAGTGTATATTTAGCAAGTACATCGTCTTTAGATTTACATAAGATTAACCCTATAGAAGGTTGATCTGTCGAGTGCTTCAGTAAATCGTCAACTGCGGAAAGATAAAAATTCATTTTACCTGCATACTCTGGTTGAAAATCTTTATCTTTTTACGCGAATTCTGGATTAAAGGAGAATAGAAAAGGCAAGAAAACAGGGTAAACTCAGCAGTTATAAAAAAACAGATGAGGTTAACCATGGAAGATATAACAAACTGTTTTGTTTGGTCGATGATTTTTGCAGAGATATAGAGAAAAATTTTGCAGGTAAACTACTGCCAAATGGTAAAAAACCCACAAGAACAACGGAAATTGAGCACTCCGAAATCATGACAATAATCCTGCTATATCAACAATCTCCGTGTAAAAATTTCAAAACTTTCTATCTACATTACCTAACGTTGCTCTACAAATCAGAGTTTCCAAAGTTGCCTTCATATACCAGGTTTGTTGCTCTAAAGCCTAGGGTTTTGTGGCATTTAGCAATGTTGTTGCATTGGCTTTGTGGACAGTCAGAAAACACTGGAATTTCATATATAGACACAACTCCCATTGCAGTTTGTCATGCAAAAAGAATATCCAAAAACAAAGTTTTTGCTGGAATTGCAAAATTAAGCAAGAGTACTTACGGCTGGTTTTTTGGTTTCAAATTACATATGGTAATCAATGAAAATGGTGAAATTCATTCACTTACGCTAACAAAAGGCAATGTTGATGATAGGATACCTGTGCCAAATCTGACGGAAAAATTAACCGGCCTTTTGTTTGGTGACAAAGGTTATATTGCAAAAGAGCTTTTTCAGAAGCTGTTTGACCGAGGTTTGAAACTTGTTACCAAGGTGAAAAAAGGTATGAAAAATGCATTGATTTCGCTAAATGAGAAGATTTTACTGAGAAAAAGGTCTATCATTGAGACTGTTTTTGGTTACCTAAAAAATAGACTAGAAATTGAACACACTCGCCATAGATCCCCTGTTAATTTTTTGGTTCATATCTTTTCTACTCTCATTTCCTATTCCATCAAATCCAAAAAGCCTTCTATTTCCTATACTTTCTTCCTTCCTTAATCCAGAATTCGCGTTATACCGGCTTGTTGCAATATGATCCTTCAACTGCTCTAAAAGTTCTGTATATTCTTTTGCTATAATTTTTGTCATACGGTTCCTTTTAATCCATTATACAATTCCTTTGTCTGTCGAGAAGGCAATCTTTCGCTTGCCTTCAGCTTTAAAGGGATTCCTTATTTACTTCAAACTCGTCCATCAACTAAAATATATTGACTTTACGTGCAATATTAGCTTTAAACCAGTAAAACTGGCTACTTAACATATGCGTTTTTTCTATTCTAATTATATTCTTTTTTTGTCTTTATGTTGTTTTTTGCTTTTTTCGTTATCTTCAACCAAAGCCCAAACGAATGATACGTCAGCTGTTCCTATACCACAAAGGAAAAAAGAAATAGTTGAGCACAATGTTGTAGCACAACCGAGGCAAATTATCGAAGTGCAAGAAGAAGTCATTATTAACGAGGGTAAAGAATTCATTCCAATTCCAAAAAGAAAAAAAAGTGTAGAGAAAAAACTAAGAAGGGATGTTAGAGAGGCAAAAAATGAAATAGGAAACGAAAAAAGCGTTGAGAGTCAAAAGGATGAATTAGTTGTAACAGAAATTATTAACTCTATAAGAGACAAGCTCACAAAATGCTGGAGCATTCCTGAAAGCATAGCTTACAAAGAAAATTTTAATATAAAAATTAACTTATTATTGTCCAGTCAAGGCGAGATAATTATGGCCGATGTAGCAGACAGTGATTCCTATCGAAATAATCCACTTTTCAGGTCGATAGCAGATAACGCAATGCGTGCAGTATATAAATGTAGCCCATTGACTGGCTTGCCTACTCAGCACCACCACATTTGGCGTGAAGTAACACTAGACTTTATTCTATAGCTAAACTAATTCTATAATTTAATAAGCCATCATTCCGCTACTTGTTAGCGGAATCTATGCTGAGATACCGCGAATGAACCGCGGTATGACGTAGGAAGATCTGAGCAAACTTTCAATCAGAAACAGCCAAAGATCTCTCTAAGATGTCAGTTTCTTTTGTATCTGCAACTTTACCATTCTGATCGAATGAAATTTGCAGAGACTTACTGCTATACTTCCTTTTTCCTAAGAAGTTAGCTTGTTTAATTTTATATGAGACATAGTACCAAACGTTACCATCGAACTTTGATACTAATGTTGGTGATCCTAAAGTGTGAACCACTTTTTCTTTATCGTCACCTACTTTTATCTTGCTCCACAATTCAACACTAATGCCAGGAGCTCCGTGATTGTGAATAGTGTGAGTACAGCTCACTGTAAATAATAAAATAAAAGATATTAATACTCGCATTTCTGTTGATAAATTACTTGAAGCTATAATACACTAATAAACTACCTGACGTCAAATTTCAAAAAGTTAAATTGACTAGTTCTCAATATCACTTAATATAATATTTACTTTAGAAAATAATAGGTGTCTTATGTCATTGTTAGAAGCAGATCCAATATACAAACCTTTTAATTACCCTTGGGCGTATGATGCGTGGCTGCAGCAACAAAGAATCCATTGGATACCTGAAGAAGTTCCGCTTGCTGATGACGTGAAAGATTGGAAAACTAAACTTTCAAACGTAGAGAAAAATCTACTAACTCAGATTTTTAGATTCTTTACTCAAGCGGACATTGAAGTAAATAACTGCTACATGAGGCATTATTCAAATATATTTAAGCCAACAGAAATATGCATGATGCTTGCAAGCTTTTCCAATATGGAAACTATACATATTGCAGCTTATTCTTATCTTTTAGACACAATTGGCATGCAAGAAAGCGAGTATCAAGCATTCTTAAAGTATGATGCTATGAGAAAGAAGTATGAGTACATGCTAGAATTTGAGGAAAGCAAAAAACACGATAAAAAACATGTAGCTAAAACTCTAGCAGTGTTTGGTGCATTTACCGAGGGGTTGCAGTTATTCGCATCGTTTGCAATTTTGCTCAATTTCCAACGCTTTGGAAAAATGAAAGGCATGGGGCAGATAATCGCCTGGTCAGCCCGTGATGAAACTTTGCACACCAATTCAATTATTATGTTATTTAATACATTTATTAAAGAGAATAATGAAATTTGGGACGAAGAATTTAAAGAGGAATTATACTCTGCATGCCGCACTATCGTTGAACTTGAAGATGAATTTATAAAGCTTGCTTTTGATTTCGGAGATGTTGAAGGACTATCCGCAGAAGAAGTGCGCAATTACATACGCTACGTAGCAAACAGACGGTTAATGCAATTAGGTCTTGAATCCATATATGATGTCAATGATAATCCTATTCCATGGCTTGATGAAATACTAAATGGCGTGGAACATACGAATTTCTTTGAAAATAGAGTAACAGAGTATAGCCGTGCAGCAACTCAAGGCACATGGGAGGAGGCTTTTACTGAAAACGACACGAATAATAAGTGAGTGCTAATTTCACTCTTCTTTGTCATTCCAGTGTCAAGCACTGGAATGACAAGAAGAGGGCACTGGGATCTGATAGACAATATTCGTACAGTACGCGCGGGAGCAACAAAAGCAGCTGGTTTTTCATAGTGTTCCACAGCAGTTTAGACAGTTGTGCTTTACTTAACAACTAACTTACCATATATATGTCCATAGGACATTGGTATATAAGAACGTGCTACAACTATTAATCTTACTCACGGTCATCACTTCAGTTGCATTCTTTGGTCATTTAGTTCCAATGGAAGTAAAAACCTTTTTGTACTCAACGAGCCTGAGTATAAAAGAGGTTTTGCTATTTATAATGCCTTTTATTGTTTTTGCGTTAATCTTTAGCAGTGTTAACAATCTTAAGCAGTCAGCTATAAAGTTTATATTGTTACTTATTATAATGATCTTCTTATCGAATCTGGCTTCAAGTTTAATAGCTTATTCTGTTGGGCATTTTATCATACAAAACACTTATTCAATACAAGATATAACGTATGAAGAAACAATTGTTCCTTTATGGTCATTTAGGCTGCCGCTACTCCTTTCTAATTTTTATGCCCTTGCTTGTGGATTTGTGTCCAGCATAGTAGTGTCTATACTGCTACCTAAGAAAAGCAAAGAGCTTTCGAACAAAATGTTAGATTTAACTCTCTTTATTTTGAAGACGTTTTTGACGCCGATTATTCCAATATTCGTACTTGGGCTTGCTTTAAAAATGCAGCATGATCAAGTTTTATCTATAATATTTAAGGATTACTCAATAATTTTCATTATTATAGCATCTGCAACCTACCTTTATGTTTTTCTCTTATATGGAGCAGCAAATTCATTCAAGATCACAAGCTGGATAGCTAGTATAGGCAATATGATACCGGCATTTATTACTGCAATGAGCACAATGTCTAGTAATGCAACTATGCCGCTTACTCTTGAAGGAAACAAAAAAAATGTAAAGCAACCTGACATAGCATCGTCTGTTGTACCAATAACTGCTAGCTTTCATTTAGTAGGTGATTGCTTTTTTATCATAATATTATCGATGATAATTGCCTCCGGTTATTCATTGTACACAACAGACTATGTGACTTTCCTTTTCTATTTTTTGTTATTTAAGTTTGCTATTGTTGCAGTGCCGGCAGGAGGAATTATGGTAATGCTACCTATTCTTGAGAAATATCTTAAATTCTCTCCAGAAATGCTTTCGTTAATCACAGCATTGTATATAGTGTTTGATCCAATAATCACTTCAGCAAATGTTATGGGTAATGGTGCCTTTGCTATAATATTTTCAAAACTCCATGATAAGCTTAAGTAATGTCTATTTTGGCGATTGATACTGTAGGTATTGGTAGTTCAATAGCAATAGTTGATTATGATGGTAACTGTTTTGTAGAGCGCAATTCCGCCAGCAATAGTCATGCAGAATCATTTTTTCAAATACTGAATACTTTGTTTGATAAGCACAACTATAATTATGATAAAATAGATCATTTGGCGGTAGTAGTTGGACCAGGAAGTTTCACTGGAATTAGAGTTGGTATATCAGCTGCACAAGGTATAAATCTTGCTACAGATAAGCCATTATACGGAGTTAATGCGCTGGAAGTTCAAGCTTACACAATATCTTTGCTTTGTACGAATAGCAAAAAAAATATCAGAGCTATAATCAAAAATGCTCAAGGGTTTTATACGCAGTTATTTGATTTCAATTTATTGCCGCTATCTGGTCCAACTGCAGCACGTGACCCTGGATCCCAGTGTCACGCTACAAGCAGTGACTGCATTACATATATGAACTACAATTTAAATGCTAGCCATGCAGGACTATTAGTTCATTATAGACTGAAGAACAAGCAAAAATTAAAAGAAGTTGAAGCTCTATATTTAAATGAGCCTCAGTATATGAAATTGCTATAGACTATTCTTTTGCGTAAAGCCTGTGCATCTGGTTTACTATCTCTTGAGCTACTTCTTTTATACTCATATCTGAATTTTCTATCTCTATGGCACTCGGTGGTATAAATAAATTGTTAATTCTACATTGCTCTATCATGCTATTTACATTAATCGCCTTCCTATTTTTTCTTTGCCTTTTTAATGCAATACGCTTTTGTAATGTCGGCAGATCACACCTAAGTACCACAGGAAGGATTTCTGTGTTCATTTTTTTACTAAGCCTTACTATTGAATCATACATCCTCATGTTCTGGTCATTATTTTCCATCAACTCATCAATAAATATGTAATTTTTTGAGTGAATTGGATAATTTTCTATTACCTGAAGCATAATTTGCATAATGCCATATATTCTATCTTGAACTTCTTTAGGTATTTGATCACGTTCAAAGACACCATTGTATATAGAGCAAACTTGAATATTGTTATAGAACTTACTATTTACAATTAATGCGTTTATCATATAGGATAATTCTATTGCTGTGGAAAGTTTACCACTTCCTGAAAGACCAGAGAGATATATGAAAAATCCTGCTGGCTGCTTTTTTGTGTTAATATTTACCATATTATTTTCAATCTTAAAACCTACATTTATAATAACATAAAAATGAAGCTTTAAAACATATGAAATATTATATAGAAAATTATTTTTATAGTTAAGATATTATGTAATTTAGAAACATAAATTCTGTATATAAACTCTATAATAATGATAACTATTTTTAAGCAAGCTACAACACAAAAGTGTTTGGTATTCAGAAAGCAAGACAGAGTGGCATAAACTTATTAGTTTACTACAAGTCTCTTTTCGCGTATAAACCTTCAGAAGATATTCTAACGGAGGATTGTGTTGTTAACAAAGAGCAGAGTAAAAAGGGATCTAGTCTATGCCTATCAGATTTTGTCCTACCTTAAGTTCGATGATCATACATATACTCACCTTTCAGTGCGTTCTGAAGATCAAAAGTCGTTTTATATTTATCCGTTTGGTATGCGTTTTGATGAAGTAAATGAACGTTCGTTAATGAAAGTATCACTTGATGGGGATGTAATTGAAGGCAAAGAATATCAATATAATAGAACTGGCTATATAATTCATGGTTTTGTTTATCAAGCAAGGAAAGATATTCAAGCAATTTTTCACTTGAATACACCTTCTATTGTAGCGGTTTCTTCTCTCAAAGATGGGCTGCTTCCTATAAGTCAATGGGCACTGCACCTTTACAATAAAATCTCTTACCATAATTATAATTCCCTAGCACTTAGCGATACAGAAGGAAAGAGGTTAATAGCTGATCTGAAAGAAAATTTTGTCATGTTAATGCGTAATCATGGCTCTATAACGTGTGGTCGGACTATACAAGAAGCAATGTTTTACATGTATCATTTAGAACGAGCGTGCAAAACTCAATGTTTAACGTTAGCAATGAATAAGGAGTTATCAATTCCAAGTGAAGAAATTTGCTCAAAAGCTGTAAAGGATCTCCTATCTTTTGAAAGCAATCTTGGTGAGAGAGATTGGCACGCATGGGTTAGACTAATTAAAAGTAAGCTATAAACGCGAATTCTGGATTAAGGAAGGAAGAAAGTATAGGAAATAGAAGGCTTTTTGGATTTGATGGAATAGGAAATGAGAGTAGAAAAGATATGAACCAAAAAATTAACAGGGGATCTATGGCGAGTGTGTTCAATTTCTAGTCTATTTTTTAGGTAACCAAAAACAGTCTCAATGATAGACCTTTTTCTCAGTAAAATCTTCTCATTTAGCGAAATCAATGCATTTTTCATACGCGAATTCTGGATTAAAGGAGAATAGAAAAGGCAAGAAAACAGGGTAAACTCAGCAGTTATAAAAAAACAGATGAGGTTAACCATGGAAGATATAACAAACTGTTTTGTTTGGTCGATGATTTTTGCAGAGATATAGAGAAAAATTTTGCAGGTAAGCTACTGCCAAATGGTAAAAAACCCACAAGAACAACGGAAATTGAGCACTCCGAAATCATGACAATAATCCTGCTATATCAACAATCTCCGTGTAAAAATTTCAAAACTTTCTATCTACATTACCTAACGTTGCTCTACAAATCAGAGTTTCCAAAGTTGCCTTCATATACCAGGTTTGTTGCTCTAAAGCCTAGGGTTTTGTGGCATTTAGCAATGTTGTTGCATTGGCTTTGTGGACAGTCAGAAAACACTGGAATTTCATATATAGACACAACTCCCATTGCAGTTTGTCATGCAAAAAGAATATCCAAAAACAAAGTTTTTGCTGGAATTGCAAAATTAAGCAAGAGTACTTACGGCTGGTTTTTTGGTTTCAAATTACATATGGTAATCAATGAAAATGGTGAAATTCATTCACTTACGCTAACAAAAGGCAATGTTGATGATAGGATACCTGTGCCAAATCTGACGGAAAAATTAACCGGCCTTTTGTTTGGTGACAAAGGTTATATTGCAAAAACGCGAATTCTGGATTAAGGAAGGAAGAAAGTATAGGAAATAGAAGGCTTTTTGGATTTGATGGAATAGGAAATGAGAGTAGAAAAGATATGAACCAAAAAATTAACAGGGGATCTATGGCGAGTGTGTTCAATTTCTAGTCTATTTTTTAGGTAACCAAAAACAGTCTCAATGATAGACCTTTTTCTCAGTAAAATCTTCTCATTTAGCGAAATCAATGCATTTTTCATACCTTTTTTCACCTTGGTAACAAGTTTCAAACCTCGGTCAAACAGCTTCTGAAAAAGCTCTTTTGCAATATAACCTTTGTCACCAAACAAAAGGCCGGTTAATTTTTCCGTCAGATTTGGCACAGGTATCCTATCATCAACATTGCCTTTTGTTAGCGTAAGTGAATGAATTTCACCATTTTCATTGATTACCATATGTAATTTGAAACCAAAAAACCAGCCGTAAGTACTCTTGCTTAATTTTGCAATTCCAGCAAAAACTTTGTTTTTGGATATTCTTTTTGCATGACAAACTGCAATGGGAGTTGTGTCTATATATGAAATTCCAGTGTTTTCTGACTGTCCACAAAGCCAATGCAACAACATTGCTAAATGCCACAAAACCCTAGGCTTTAGAGCAACAAACCTGGTATATGAAGGCAACTTTGGAAACTCTGATTTGTAGAGCAACGTTAGGTAATGTAGATAGAAAGTTTTGAAATTTTTACACGGAGATTGTTGATATAGCAGGATTATTGTCATGATTTCGGAGTGCTCAATTTCCGTTGTTCTTGTGGGTTTTTTACCATTTGGCAGTAGTTTACCTGCAAAATTTTTCTCTATATCTCTGCAAAAATCATCGACCAAACAAAACAGTTTGTTATATCTTCCATGGTTAACCTCATCTGTTTTTTTATAACTGCTGAGTTTACCCTGTTTTCTTGCCTTTTCTATTCTCCTTTAATCCAGAATTCGCGTTTCTTGGGTTAGCTATAGTGTATATTTCTAATTAATGAACTTTCTTAATCTATTGTTTAAATAACTTAATATTAGTAGTGGTTTTATAAAAAAATTATAATATAAATAATGTTGCTGCGAAAATTTATAACAATATTTCCCTCTAACGTTTAATGAATTTCAATAAATTGCCTTTTTAATTCTAGATAAGTATATGCTTTGTTAATATGTTTAGTTCAAAATCCAAAAGTAAGTTTATGCTTTCTATTGGAGAAGAAGGCATAATGTTACTATATTTTAAAAATAATACTTTAAATAAAAGGTATTTTGTTAAGGGCAAAAACGATAAAGCAGTTTCCGATTTAATTTCATGTCTTTCATCAGACAAAAAAGCACCTTTATACCTGGTGCTTAATCATGCAGATCAAAATTACTCGCTACAGTTTATTACAAGGGCAAACAAGATTAGTGCCTATCTATCAGCAAAAACAAAGATGGAGCATTTTTCTCGTAATAATGACATAAGTTCAGTTTTTTTGGTTGAGAAGCCAAACAAATTCAATCAAAACTGGTGCTATCTTCTTGTTTCATCAAAAGCAAAGCATTTAGTAGAATATTGGTTGAATGTGTTTATTGAGATAGGCTCCAACTTTAAGGGAATATTAATGTTTCCTATAGAAATAAGTAATATAACAAAAAAGATTCTACATAAAGATCCTAATAATTGGAAAATTATAGTTGCTGCAACTAAAACGGGAGGCTATAGACAAGTGGTTCTTAAAGAGAATAAAATGGTATTTACGCGTTTAACATCATTTACTAATGATAATTTACCAGGAATTATTGCTGGTGGAATATATCAGGAAGTGCAAGATACTATTCGATCCTTAACTAAGTTTGGGTTTGAAAAAAATAACCCTATCGACCTTTGCATCATAGTGTCAGAAGATATTAAAGCTAGTTTATCAGTCATAAATTTTTCAGAGAACAGTGTGAACATATTAACTCCATATGAGTTAGGCAAACTATTAGGAGCAGAACTAGCTATAAGTGAAAAAGATAACTTTTGCGATACTATAATTTTGTTTCATAGCTTTAAGAATAAGCCAACAGCTATTTTTAATACAAAGGAAACTAAAGAATTTTATCTATTCAATTACCTTTATTTAAACTCTCCTCAAATTTTTCTATACTTTGCTTTGGTTTTAGTTGTAATTAACATCCTTTGTTTGCTAAATTTGTATTCAAATTTCAATGTCGCGGATAATTTATCCGCAAAGCAGAGCACCTTAAATAACCAATTAACAAAACTTAGCCAAAGCTATAATGTAAAAAAAATAGATGAAATTTATGATTTTATTAATATCAATAATATTTTATCAAAAATAGAATACTCTCCTCTTACACAAGTTAAGTATGTAGAAAAGTTAAAAGTACCAGGTATAGAGCTTCGATCATTTGAATGGAATTATAATGAGACAAAAAGTTATATTACTACAACTTTAAGGTTTAATTTTCGATCCGGTGAAAATATTTCCTATCAATACGAGAAACTACGAAAAAATTTAAACGATAATTTTCGTACCTATGACATTAATATTTCTAACTTACCTGCTGCTAAAGGGCAAAATCTATCTATTGATGTTGAAATAGGAGAGGCAATGTAGATTAATGACTATCTCTCAATTAAAAAGAAAAGCTACAATTCAGTTTATATCGTATTTGTTATTATCTGTTGGATTAATAGGGTTATTAACATATGTTGTTATCTATAACGAAAAGGTTTATAATAAAAACCAAATTGCGATTGATAAAATACGTTCTATTAATTTACAGATTACTGGAATTCAAAAAAAGGAAGTTGTTCTAAATAAAAACCTAGATTTATGGAAAAAAATTTCTTCTTCAAATTTACACAGTAGCAGATACATTGCAAATTTAAATTTCGAGCTTAGCAAGTTATATAAAAAGTACTATATATTAGAACCTGAAATATCAATTTCTATACCTGAAGAAGTTGAGCTCCACAACAAAAGTGAACGCACAAAAGTAATAAAAAGTGAAGTGGTCCTAAATTTAAGTTCAATCAGCGATAAGCATATTTTTTTATTTCTACAGTCTATTCCAAATCTGCCCGGTTATGTTATGATCAAATCTCTTATTTTAAACAAGCAGAGAAATATTGATGCTGCAACTATGAATCAAATTTTGAATGGTAATACGATAGAGATAGTGAGAGTCAATATAGTCTTTGATTGGTATACTATATTAAGTAGATAAGGTGATGAATATAAAGCTGTTTTTTATTTTTACGCTACTCATTTCCAATGTTAATGCATATTGCAGTTGTGAAGATATCATAGAAAGCATAGAAATTTGTAAGGAGTATTCTTGCCGACAATATATTGGCAATGAAGATTTTATTGAGCATAAAATATTAGGATTAAATAGTGGAAATTTATGCGTATATATAGAAAAACAAGGTGATGATGAAATGGTTTGTCATCATTCTCAGTATGGAATGATGATAGAAAAAAGATATTTTGAAAGTGTTCTTAAAGTTGGCAATCAAGAAATCGATGATTTTATTGATATAGCAAATTTGCGTGCAAAAGAGTGTTTCTTTATTAACAATCAAAAACTAAGCTATACAGATCGGGACGATATAATAAGAGAAGCAGTGGAAAGTGACTTTGACGTTTTGTCACAATATAGTAACTTAAAAAGCATTTTTTTTGATGAAGAGCCAGTTAATAGAATGGTCAATGAAATGGAAAAGTTCAATTTACGGTCTTCAAGAGCTGCAAAAGAGGAGGTATCAGATAATTTCAACTGTAAGGTAGTGAGTTTAGACTCAATTTTATATCTTTCTCCCGATACATGGAAAATATGGGTAAATGGAAAGCTGTTTATAAATACTAAGGATTTAAAAGTGCACTCAGTCACTGAAAATTGTGTGACTTTTGTATGGGCCGTAGATCAAAAAGCAATAAAAAAGCATGCGAATGATTCTCAAAATGTATATCTTGGACATGAGAGTATTATGTTTACGCTTTATCCAAAACAAAAATTTGACTTGGATAGCTTATCTATTAAATAATTTAGTATATAGCCAAAGTGACTTAGGTTTACCGACAATTTGAAGAACCGTCATCCCGCTGCTTGTTAGCTGATGAGATACCGCGGGTCTATACATGCGCTTGTAGCTCAGTTGGATAGAGCGTTGCCCTCCGGAGGCAAAGGCCGTGGGTTCGAATCCCTCCAAGTGCACTTTTAATTAAATTTGACAATAGTACTTTCATATAAGATAATAAAGGGATTTATTTAGAGCATAATTATGTCTGGTGGTACCATAAACAAAGTCATACTAGTTGGTAATTTAGGAAAAGATCCTGAAATTAGGACTACACAAAATGGAAAAGAGATGGCAAGTTTTTCAATAGCCACATCCGAAAGTTGGACTGACAAACTTTCCGGTATGCGCTCTGAAAAGACAGAATGGCATAATATCGTAATTTTTAGTGAAGGATTAGTAAAAGTCGTCAAAGATTTTGCACGTAAAGGCAGTAAAGTTTATGTTGAAGGTTCTTTGAGAACTAGAAAATGGACTGACCAAAACGGTAGTGAAAGATACACAACAGAGGTGGTTCTATATAATTTTAATAGTGCTCTTACTCTCTTGGATTCGCGACCAAATTCCGATTACAAGCCGAGTGAATACAAGCAAAATGAAACAGAACAAAAAAATAAGCACGAAAGTTTTGACAACGATATAAAAGATGAACTAATCGACGATGAAATACCATTTTAACAATTTAAATTGAAATCTACATTTTTATGGACTGCTTGTGTTACTCAATTTAATTGCAATGGGGATAGCATAGATTATAGCAGTTTGCAGCGTTTACTGACAATGCAAGTTAAAGCTGAAAATGGTGTAGTGTTGCTGGGTAGCACAGGTGAAAGCCTATCGCTTTCTGATTCTGAAAAGCGTACATTAGTCGAATTTGTATGTGAGCTAAAATTAAATACGAAAATTATAATTGGTGTACCAGGAGTGAATCTATATCAGACTCTTGAATGGCTTGATTTTTGCAAGGGTATGCCTATTCACGGCTATCTAATGACAACTCCCATTTATGCAAAGCCCGGAATTATGGGGCAGACTTTATGGTTTGAAAAGCTGCTTGAGAAAGCACATGTGCCGGCTATGTTTTACAATATTCCATCGAGAGCAGGAGTGAGTCTTCACGCTGAAACTGTACGCAACTTATCCAGCCACGAAAAATTTTGGGCTATCAAAGATTCAAGTGGCACCGTTGATACTTTAGCTCAGTATAAGAAAGTTGCTCCAAATATTGAGGTCTTTTGCGGAGATGATAATATGATATCCGATATGGCCGCTTATGGTGCGGCTGGTCTGGTTTCCGTTGCTTCCAATGTTTGGCCACATGTAGCACATGAATATGTTAAGCAATGCCTACTGTCATTCCAGCACGTAACTAGAAAAAAAACAACTCCTCAAATGACAGGAAATGACATAAAAAGTTCAACAGATATCTGGCAACAAGCTTGCAAAGCTCTATTTATTGCCAGCAACCCAATACCCACTAAAGCACTTTTGCATGATATTGGTCTTATAGAACATCAAACTGTCCGCCTACCACTCAGCACAGAAGACTTGCCTTCTGTTGAGATATTAAGGCAAGCCAATAAAATGATTCTTGGATGGAAAGAACTGACTAATGACTAGGGCTAGGAACACTGACCTTACCCAGAAAAAGTAGAGAGAAAGTTAAGACGTTTTTGGAGTAAAATAAAACGTTTTTTCAAAGAGGTGTAATATGACAAATAGAAGAGAATATACAGCAGAATTTAAATTGGAAGCTGTTAAGCTGGTTAAAGAAACAGGTCAAACAAGTACAAAAATAGCAAAAGATCTAGGTATAGATGGCAGTATGTTAAGTAAATGGGTAAGAAAATATGATGGAAAAATGTCTGGAGCATACGCATTTCCAGGCAAAGGAAAACTAGCTCCTTATGACAAAGAAAGATTTGATCTAAAAAAAGAGTTAGCAAGAGTAAGAAGAGAAAGAGACATTTTAAAAAAAGCCCTGGGATATTTTGCCAAAGAAAAAGAGTAAAATATTCTTTTATAAAAGAGCATAGAAATTGCTATAAAATACAGGAACTATGCAGGGTTTTGTGCTGGTGGTTATTATAAATGGATTGCTAAAGAAAAAAGCAATAAAGAATTAGCAAGGGAAGGACTTCTAGCAGAGATTCAAAAAAAGCATCTAAATGCAGATATGGAGCCCCTAAAATCCATAAAAGCTTTAGGCAAAAATTATAACATCAAAACAGTGCAAAATGTTATGCAGGAAAATGACATTATAGCCAAACTTAGACGAAGATTTAAAACTAAAAAACAACCAAATAATATGGTTATTGCTCTTAATATATTAGATCAAAATTTTATCACTGAGCAACCAAATAAAGTATGGGATTACTTATATAAAAACCAAGGAAGGTTGTTGGCAGCAATAATTCTCACGCATGGTAGTTAATGAGTCATACAATGACAAAACAATTAATTGTGGATTCTTTGCTTATGGCTGTTAACAAACGCAAACCCCCTGAAAATCTACTGTTACATAGCGATCAAGGGTCACAGTATACCTCTACGCGAATTCTGGATTAAGGAAGGAAGAAAGTATAGGAAATAGAAGGCTTTTTGGATTTGATGGAATAGGAAATGAGAGTAGAAAAGATATGAACCAAAAAATTAACAGGGGATCTATGGCGAGTGTGTTCAATTTCTAGTCTATTTTTTAGGTAACCAAAAACAGTCTCAATGATAGACCTTTTTCTCAGTAAAATCTTCTCATTTAGCGAAATCAATGCATTTTTCATACCTTTTTTCACCTTGGTAACAAGTTTCAAACCTCGGTCAAACAGCTTCTGAAAAAGCTCTTTTGCAATATAACCTTTGTCACCAAACAAAAGGCCGGTTAATTTTTCCGTCAGATTTGGCACAGGTATCCTATCATCAACATTGCCTTTTGTTAGCGTAAGTGAATGAATTTCACCATTTTCATTGATTACCATATGTAATTTGAAACCAAAAAACCAGCCGTAAGTACTCTTGCTTAATTTTGCAATTCCAGCAAAAACTTTGTTTTGGATATTCTTTTTGCATGACAAACTGCAATGGGAGTTGTGTCTATATATGAAATTCCAGTGTTTTCTGACTGTCCACAAAGCCAATGCAACAACATTGCTAAATGCCACAAAACCCTAGGCTTTAGAGCAACAAACCTGGTATATGAAGGCAACTTTGGAAACTCTGATTTGTAGAGCAACGTTAGGTAATGTAGATAGAAAGTTTTGAAATTTTTACACGGAGATTGTTGATATAGCAGGATTATTGTCATGATTTCGGAGTGCTCAATTTCCGTTGTTCTTGTGGGTTTTTTACCATTTGGCAGTAGTTTACCTGCAAAATTTTTCTCTATATCTCTGCAAAAATCATCGACCAAACAAAACAGTTTTGTTATATCTTCCATGGTTAACCTCATCTGTTTTTTTATAACTGCTGAGTTTACCCTGTTTTCTTGCCTTTTCTATTCTCCTTTAATCCAGAATTCGCGTTAAAAAATAGACTAGAAATTGAACACACTCGCCATAGATCCCCTGTTAATTTTTTGGTTCATATCTTTTCTACTCTCATTTCCTATTCCATCAAATCCAAAAAGCCTTCTATTTCCTATACTTTCTTCCTTCCTTAATCCAGAATTCGCGTTTTTACTACTGCCATTCCAGATTCCACTGCTGAAATCACTCTTTCCCTTAGCTCATATTGATATGGTGATGCCATCTATTACCTCTCTTTTGGTTTTTTCTACTCTACCATATCTCTACACCTTTGTCTCTACCTTTATGCATTAAGCTATAAAAAAATGAAAGTATTTTACCAGCGTTTAGTTGACTCTGGCAAAGCCGCTAAAGTCGCTTTAGTTGCTGTAATGAGAAAAATCATCATTTGTTTAAATGCTATGATAAAAAACAATAATTTTTATCTTGATGTTTAAGACGGTAGATGCCAGTGTCACGCACTGGCATGACACCCATTTGTTCCTATAGTTGTCTTTTCTCGTCTACCTTATTTTGCCACTCTGCTGAACGGATACATATAAACCACTATTTTAGCATTAAGCACGATAAAGAAAATCATTTATAATCGCTATAGCAACTAGTGTAGACACTTGACGTTCCTTGTGATTTGATAAATAGAGGTTTTTATCTGATTTTACAACAAGGGCTTCTGGATGACTTTGAAAGTAAATATTACCGTGCTTATCTTCAATAGCCTCTATTACCCCATCGCTGGAAAATGCTGCAACTTTATATCCAAGTAACTCCAATTTTCTTCTATTTTCTGGTGTATTACTTACTGCCCCTGAATGAGCATCTGGAAAACATGTTGAAAACCAGCCATTTTCATTAGGTATTAAGAATTTAGCTACTAATTCCGCTAAACGGCTGTTTGGAACGATCTTTATCTGTTGGAGAGCTTTCTGTGCTGATTTTAAATGAGATCTTCGCTTCTCTTCATCACTCACTACTTCAATTCCCTTTGCATTCATGATACCTTGCAAACCGCCGCATATGCCAAGCAAATGAATTGAGGGATTATCATCCACTATTTTTGCAATTGCTTTAGTAACAAGCTGGCAGCAAGAAGTGGGTGAGAATGGTTCTGAGTGCAGATTATCTGGAATAAATATTCTATTTATTTTGTGCTCTTTAATAAACTTTACAACTTCAACTTTTATTCGGTCTAATGTCAGCTTCTTTGCCAATGTTTCATCTTGTTTTGCGAGATTAAGTGACTCTGCCTGAATTTTTTCAAGGCTAATTATCTTATTATAATCAATCAGTACAGTCTTAACTCCAAAGTTATTAAACATCTCGTAGATATTTTGAGATAGCCCAAGCTCATATGCTTCTTCCGTTTTCAACGAACCAACAACTATGTCAGTATTTACTGTATTTTCTGCCGTCAAGACAGTTGACGCTGGTTCTTCTTTTCTGGTTACATGTTGAGATGCCGGTTTTTCACTAACGCCAGCATAAGTAATATTGCTTAATAATAGAACTATAATTAATAAGATATTAAATATTTTACTATAATATCTATACATATAGTTTACCCTCTCAACACTTATATCAATATCATAACATATTATAGAACGTTTTACAACAAAAAGGTAAATTTGGTAAGAAAGAGAAGGTGGCCTGAGCAGGAATCGAACCAGCGACACAAGGATTTTCAGTCCTTTGCTCTACCAACTGAGCTATCAGGCCAACTGTATACTTTTATTTTTAGATAAAAAATGTTATTATGTCTATCAAAAGTTTTTAAAGTAGTTTATATAAAAATAAAGGATGAACATTAATGACAGAATAGGAATCTACCCTGGCACATTTGACCCTATAACTTTTGGGCATATTGACATAATCAAAAGAGCGTGTAAACTAGTCGATAAATTAATAATAGGAGTTGCAGAGAACGTTAATAAGCATATTGCCTTTGACACAAAGCTACGCACAAGCATGGCTGAAAATGAAATTAAAGGACTAGGAATTGATGCAGATGTTATATCTTTTAATGGGTTGCTAGTGAAGTTTGCCAAAGAGCAAAATGCTTCTGTTATTATTAGAGGATTAAGAGCAGTATCGGATTTTGATTACGAGTTTCAAATGAGTTGGGTAAATTATAAACTTCTTCCTGAAATCGAAACCATATTTCTTCCTGCTTCTGAAGATACTCAATTTATCTCATCAAGTTTTGTAAAGGAAATAGCAAGATTAGGAGAAGATGTTAGCAAATTTGTATCAAAAGGCGTTCAAAACGAATTGATTAACCTGAATAGGATAAAAAATGGAGAATAGCGTGTGTTGTTTTTTATTTATAAATGGGTATATTTAATATAGAAAATGTTATAAGCTAAAGGAGTAGCATGTCAAAAGTGAGGGTTAATAAAAGAAAAGTTTGTTGTCATGGTGATGAGAATGATGAGGGTTCTGGCCATCCATTAATATATTTAGATATGGGAGAAGAAGAGGAAATAGCCTGCCCTTATTGTGGAAAGACGTTTGTCCATGACTGTACTGTAGAAGCGGTTGGGGAGCTGACTAGGGATGAACTCTAATGGCACTTTATTTCTTCTGCAGACTTAGCCTATGTAAATAGCAATAAGAGGGGCAGTAAAAATGAAACTATCCATACGATCGAGCACTCCCCCATGGCCAGGTATCATACTTCCACTATCTTTAACACCGTAAGCTCTTTTAACAAGCGACTCAGTGAAATCGCCAAGTTGCGCTAGAATAGCAATTGCAAGGCCAATGATTGGAGAATAAAAAATTGAAAATAGACCAAAAAATATTGATCCAAAAATTGTGCACACTACTCCAGCTAAAATCGCACCAAAAAGTCCTGTCCAAGTTTTTCCAGGGCTAAGAATTGGGCAAATTTTAGCTCCACCAAAATTCTTACCAAATAGGTAGGCAGTAATGTCAATTCCCCAAATGGTTAAGACGAACCATACTAATGCGTATTTTCCCTGTGGTAGATTATATAAATATATTAATGAGGCGCTTGGTAGTGCAATCAATAATAATGCAAAAATGTATAAAATTTTGTTTCCTTGGGTTAGATTATACCATTCAAAAGAAGATAAAACTGCTATTGAAAAAATCAATAGGTAAAACGATAAATCACTGAAATATGTAGCAAAGGAAAATATGAATAATATTACTATTGAGGACAACATTCTAATTATAAAATTATTATCTACCATATTTTTTCTCTCTTTTTGTATAATCTTCTAATGCTTTACTCAAATCTTGACAAGAAAAATCAGGCCATAAAGTATCACAAAAATACAATTCAGCATAAGCTGCTTGCCATAATAAAAAGTTGCTTAACCTTTTTTCGCCGCCAGTGCGAATTAATAAATCCAATTTTGGCAGATCTTTAGTATACAGAAATTTTTCAAATTCCTCTTCTGATACATAAGCAATATTTTCTTTTATAATATTGCTTATAGCTTGTGTAATTTCTTGCTTTGCTCCGTAACTGACTGCCACAGTGAGTAATAAACCATCGTTCTTATGTGTCATTTCTTCTGCTTTTTTAATTTGATCCAATATTTTACTGGGTAACAGACTTAAATTGCCAATAAAATTCAACTTAATGTTACAGTTGCAAATGAAATTGACTTTATCTTCATTAGTTAAAACGGAGTAAAATAAATCAAATAGACAGTCAGTTTCGTTTTTGGGTCTAAGCCAATTCTCCATAGAGAATGCATACAAAGTTAAGTAGGGTATGGCTAGTTCCGTACAATACTTGGCAATATCGTATGCAACTTCACTGCCCTTTTTATAACCATCAATTTTTACTCTTCCTTGATTGTTTGCCCATCTACCATTACCATCCATAATAATTGCTAAATGTTTCGGTAAAGATTCTTGATTCAACATTTAAAGTTCACCCGATGTCATAAAAGTAACTGACACACAGCTATACGAACATTGTGCTACCAGGAGGGTGTCATTCCAGTGTCCCAACACTGGAATCCAGAAATTTGATTGCAAGTGAGCACACTGAGCTGATAAGCATAAAAATAGCTGTCTTATGCTAAAACAAACGTTTTTGACGAGATTGTATGAAAAGCTGGATCCCAGTGGGCTTTGTTGCATAGCAACCGAAAAAATCTGGTGGCTACTGACAAAATTCATTATAAATAACCATTTAACTGTTGAAGAAAAAATATGCCACAGAAAATGAAAGTCAGTAACCAAAACGAATATAACAAATTCCTTGAAAAAAGGGGAAATATTTTTCGTTACATCGATGAAGCTATCGAAAATTGGTATGAAAATAGTCCAAAAATGCAGGGCGGCAACTATATTTACAGTGATAAAGTCGTAATTTTGGTGCATATAATTGTCAATCTTTTTAGAATTGGTTTAAGACAAACGGTGGGGTTTATAAAAGGATATCTGCAACAAATAGGAAAAAATTTGGCAGTTATCAGCTATTCACAAGCATCAAGAAGGTTTAAAAAACTTAATATTAAGATAAATGATTGCAGGGTTGATAAAAGCAACATGGAAAATATTGAAATTATCATAGATAGCACAAGTATCAGCATTTACAGTAACACTCCTGGCCACAGTAAGGAAAACAGTGCAGATAGAAAGTACCGAAGCTACGAGCAAGTAAGAAAGTTACATGTTATGTTAAGTGTAAATAGTAAAAAAGCTATAGCTGCAAGATACAGTAATGGCTTCTACTCTGACCACTATGGAGCTTGCGATTTGCTTGAAGAAGTTAATTTTCAGCACAAAATAAAAGCATTATATGCAGATAGGGCATACGATAGGCACAAACTTTATAAATTGTGTAAGAAATACGATATAAAGACAAAAGTTCTACCAAAAAAGGATGCAGCAGAACATTCAAAAATAGATTATATGTCTGACAGAAATGCTGCTATTAGGTTAATAAAATTATATGGACAAGATGGTGTAAAAGAGTGGAAAAAGGAAGCAATTTATGGAAAGAGATCTTACATAGAAGGATTTTTCTCAAGGTTGAAGCAAGTATTTGGATTTAGCTTTAGGAATAAATCTGAAGTAAATCGTGAAAAAGAATTACTAATTAAGTGCTATTTGCTCAACAAATTCACTGATATTGGTATGGCTAAATTTGAAATCATTACATAAATTTGTCGTAAACCATCACTGCTTAAGGTGCTATGCAACAAAGCCATCCCAGTGTCACGCACTGGGATGACAGGGAAAAAAGGCACTGGGATGACAAAAAAGAGGGCACTGGAATGACATCATTTACTGTATAATACTGTGCAATATTGCAACGTTCATACAGCTGTGTGTCGACTACCTCCATGGCACCCTTGCATGTAATTTTTTCTTTTTCACTACTGAAGGCTTCTTTCATATTACCTTAGTGATGCAATATATCCTTTTCTTTGATGGACAATTCACCATCAATCTTTTTTATATTATCATTAGTAATTTTTTGTACTTCATCGTGAAGGTTATGGTAATCATCTTCCGAAATTTCTTTATTTTTTTCCATATTTTTTAATTCTTCTATTATATCCCTGCGTATATTCCGAATTGCAATTCGTGCATTTTCAGCAAATTGGTGTAATAGCTTCACTAATTTTTCACGGGTTTCTTGTGTTAAGTCCGGAAGAGCTATACGTATGGTATTGCCCTCAACAACAGGATTTAAATTCAAGTTGGCATTTAATATAGCATTTTTCACTTCACCTACAACATTAATATCCCAAACTTTAATTGATAGGGTTTTGTTATCTATAACCGAAACGCCTGCAACCTGATTTAACTTTTGATGTCCACCATAGATATTTACAACTATACCATCAAGCAACGATGCGCTAGCTCTACCAGTGCGTACGCCTTTAATATCATCATGAAAGGACTGAATAGTTTTTAGCATTCTTTCTTTTGTTTTAGCTTTTATTTCATTTAACATAAATTACCTAATGTTTACAATCTGAAACTATAGTATAAGTACCTTGACCCTTAATAATATTGACTATTTTTTCTCCCTTCAAAGAAAAAACTATAATTGGAATAGAATTCTCACGAGCAAGTGAAATTGCTGATGCATCCATAACTTTTAAATCACGAGTCAATAAATCCGTGTAAGAAAGCCTATCATACATTACAGCATCCTCATTTTTTTTCGGATCAGCGGAGTATACACCATTTACTTGCGTACCCTTTAGAATAACATCACAATTCATTTCAACAGCACGTAAAGCTGCAGCTGTATCTGTAGTAAAAAATGGATTGCCTGTGCCTGCTGCAAAAATTACCACTCTACCTTTTTCTAAATGACGAATAGCTTTCCTTCTGATGTAAGGTTCGCATACAGTGGCCATGGGTATTGCAGATAATACCCTAGAAGCTACTAAATTTTTTTCTAAAAAGTTTTGTAAAATTAAAGCATTGATTATAGTTGCAAGCATTCCAATATAATCACTGCTTGCTCTTTCACAACCACTTAAAGACGCAGATGTACCACGAAAGACATTACCACCACCAACAACAATACATACCTGAACTCCAAGATTACAAACTTCAACTATGCCTTTAGATAACTCACCTATAGTCTCCATATCGTGACCAAATTGCTTTGATCCCATCAAAGCCTCACCAGAGATTTTAAATAACACCCTGGAATATTTTATTTCGCTTTTTTCATTTGTTGAGGGAAACATTTTTTACCATTTAGTTTGCACCACCCAAAACAAGTAACTTGTAATTAGATAATTTAATAGCACTCACCTCGCTTGATTTTATAAAATCAGAAACCTTCATTTTATCATCCTTTATGAACTTTTGTTCTAGCAAAACAACTTCTTCATAGTACTTAGCCATTCGTCCATCTACTATTTTTTTTGCTACTTCTTCAGGTTTATTTAAGCTCCTTACTTGCTCTTCAATTATAGAACGTTCATTTTTCAACTTCATTTGATCTAAATCATCTATAGACAAAGCTTCAGGCTTCATAGCAACTACATGCATAGCTATTTGTTTCCCAATCTCTTGTAGCTTCGCCTCATCACCAGATGATTGCAATGCAATTAAAGCACCAATCTTACCTAAGCCACACACATCACCATGTACGTAGCCAGCAATAACTCCATCCTTAGCTTCTAAGTAACAAAGCTTGCTTAACTCTAGCTTCTCACCAAGAACTGATGTACCATTCATAATAGCTTCCTTCACTGTGCCAATGCTTTCATACTTGGCATTTTTTAACTCATCAACGCTAGTACAGCGTTCTTGATGAGCAATTGATGCTAAATTTGAAACTAACTCTATAAATTTCTCATTTCTTGCAACAAAATCTGTTTCGCAATTGAGTTCAACCAATGCACCATAATTTTCAGTCAAACACATAGCAACGAGCCCATCTGAAGCTACTCTATCAGATTTTTTGTCAGCTTTAGCAAGCCCTATTGTACGTAACTTATTAACGGCTTTCTTAATGTCACCATCACATTCTTCTAATGCTTTTTTACAGTCACTTAAGCCAAGCCCTGTTCTATCACGTAATTCTCTTATATCATCTGGATTCATCTTCATTTGTTACTACCTCCCTTTCTTCTTCTTTGTAAACTTTACTACGTCTCCTTTTAGTTTGCACAATACCATCTTCTTTTTCTTGAATAAACTCATCACCCCTTATATCATCAATCTTAACTCCAGATCTTGCTAGACTAGACTCTATTCCAGCTAATATAGAGTCGGTAGCTAATTTACAATAGAGCTCTATTGATTTTCTTGAGTCATCATTTCCAGGTATTAGATAAGTAATACCATCTGGATCAGAATTAGTATCAAGTATTGCAACTATTGGAATTCCTAACTTCTTAGCTTCCTTAACCGCTATATGCTCTTTATTAGTATCAATGATGAATAATATATCAGGAATTGCTCCCATTTCTCTAATACCGCCTAACACCTTATCAAGCTTTTGCTTTTTCTTTTCAATGTTCCCCAATTCTTTCTTTGTTAAAATGCTATCTTCATCATTTAATATTTTCTCATATTGCATCAAGGTTTTTATCGAAGAAGAAACAGTGCCCCAATTAGTAAGCATACCACCGAGCCATCGATGATTCACATAATATTGACCACAACGAATCGCTTCACTTGCAATAATATCAAAAGCTTGAAACTTTGTACCAACAAATAGAATGCGACCACCTTGAGATGCAACGTCATATAAAGCCTTCATGGCCACCTGTAGCAATGGTAATGTTTTTCGCAAGTCAATTATATGTATACGATTTTCTTGATGCACTCCATATATGTATGGAGCCATTTTTGCGTTCCAGCGACTAATTTTGTGACCAAAATGTACACCAGATTCGGCTAAATCACGTACAGTGACTTCAGGCAAATTTGTCATATATCATTCCTCCAAATAGTTTATCTTCCATGGCATAACCCTAATGGGACTACTTGTACAAGCCATGTGTGAAATTAAATTATTTACATAGTAATAGAAAAGACAGCAAAGTGCAAACAAAAAATATTGACAAAGGGCAACATGTTTATTAGCTTTAAAGTCGAAGCTCGAAAACGCTAAAAAGAAATTAGGGGGGTGTAGCTCAGTTGGTTAGAGCGCATGCCTGTCACGCATGAGGTCGTGAGTTCAAGTCTCATCACTCCCGCCATATTAGTTTTAGCATGACCTAAAATCCGCAACCGGTATTGAGAAACGCTTTCATCAAACTTGACATGGCATGGTATTGTAATTAATACTTAAATAGGTTTATTTTTATCATTAACAATTAGGATTAAATATGTTCATTTCTGAAGTTTTTGCAGCAGATGCAACTAACAATGCATCAAGTATCGGCGCATCTTTTACTAGTTTTATTCCATTGATTTTAATATCTGCAGTAATTTATTTTCTTATAATTCGCCCACAACAAAAAAAACTAAAAGAACATAGAAAAATTATAGATCAAATAAAGCGTGGTGATACAGTCGTTACTTCTGGCGGGATAATAGGTGAAGTTAACAAAGTTGATGGAGCAAATGCACAATTTATAATAGAAATAGCACCAAAAGTTGAGATAAAAGTCCTAAAGTCCGCTATATCTGAAGTTTTAAACAAAGAAGCTCAGAAAGTAGCAGCTAAACCAATTGAAAAAGGCAAAATCGAAAAGAGTGATAAAAAGAATAAAAATCAACCACCAGAGGAAAGTAAAAAGGGAAAAGATGATAAAGGCAAAAATGCTGCATAACTTTAAAAGAAAGTTCATTTGGTGATCCATTTGTGTGCGGAATATTTGGTGTAGTAAGTAGCGGTGATTCAGTAATACCAACTTTACTAACTGGGTTGCAAAAATTGGAATATAGGGGATATGATTCCTCAGGTATAGCAATCATAAATAACGAAGGTAAGATAGAAGTAAAAAAATCAGAAGGTAAAGTCGAAAGGTTATGTGAAGTTGTTGATGACAGCAAGATGTCTCACAGTACAGTTGGTATAGCACATACTCGCTGGGCTACACATGGAGTCCCAGGCCTTAAAAATGCTCATCCCATTCGTACAAATAATGTTGTTGTTGCTCATAATGGCATAATTGAGAATTACAATCTGCTAAAAAAGGGTCTAGAAGAAAGGGGAATGTCATTCCATACTGACACTGACACAGAGATCATACCAAATATGCTAACCTTATATCTTGATGAAGGATTGTCGCCAGTTGATTCTCTATTTAAGTGTTTAAACAACTTACATGGCTCATTTGCCTTGGTCTTATTATTTGCAGAATATCCAGACGCCTTATTTGTTGCGAAGAGAAATTTGCCTTTAGCAATAGGCTATAACTGTAACACAGTGTTTGCTGCATCTGACTCTAATGCTTTAAGTGCATTTGTGGAAAGAATATCGCATTTAGAAGATGATGACATTGCAGCGATAAAATCTAGTGGAGTTAGTATATACAACAATGGTACACAAGTTAAACGCAGTATAGAAAATAGTAGTCCAAGTGATTTTCTAATTAGCAAAAATGGTTACCCTAGCTTCATGTTAAAAGAGATTTTTGAGCAACCGCGTGCATTAAACAAAACAATAAATCAATTTTACAAGCAATATAAAGAGGTCAACAAAAAACTCTTCTCTGAACTGAATCACATTACTATAGTTGGATGCGGATCATCTTATTTTGCTGGGCTAATAGCGAAGTATTGGCTGGAAAGTATTGCTCAAGTTCGAGTATATCTAGAAATCTCATCAGAATTTAGGTATAGCAACGTCAAGCTGGAAGAAGGCAGTATTGGGTTATTCATCTCCCAATCTGGCGAAACTGCAGATACCATAGAAGCGCTGCGTTATGCGAAATCACAGAAGCAAACAATCATTAGTATAACTAACACATTTAGCAGCAGCATCGAAAAGATCTCAGATATTGTGTTACATACTCTTGCTGGGCCAGAAATTGGTGTTGCTTCAACAAAAACCTTTTCTGCGCAACTTGCAACTTTAGCATGCTTTGCCGTGGAGCTTGGAAAAATAAAAGGTGTACTGGGTGGAGAGAGAATAAAACAGCTAAGCAACGCTATTAACTCTATTCCCGAGTATGTTGAGCATGTTTTAAATGTGATGAAAATACAACATATATCAGGTAGTATATTAGAGCACAATAACGTTATTTTAATTGGCAGAGGAAGTTCATACGGAGTTGCAATGGAAGGTGCATTGAAGATAAAAGAGCTTTCATACATCAATACAATTGGTATTGCAGCGGGAGAAATGAAGCACGGTTCTATTGCTTTAATAGACTCTACTGTGCTTGTTATAGCAATTATCCCTTATGATAGTTTATTCTTTAAAACGCTATCTAATATACAAGAGATTATTGCAAGAAAAGGCAAAGTAATTGCCTTCAGTGATAAGCAAGGAGCGCCATTCCTAAGGGAAGTTTGCATAGATGTGGTGCAACTTCCAGACGCTGATAATTTTATCTCTCCAATCATCTACAGTGTTGCTATGCAATTCCTTGCTTACTTTACTGCAGCAAAAAAAGGGTTAGACGTGGATTGTCCGAGAAATTTAGCTAAGTCTGTCACGGTTGAGTAGTCCATTTAAAGTTAAACTTCTAATTAAGAACTTTAATTATTAACTATAAGTCACTGAATTTCACTAGTAAATTTACTGCCATCATCCATATTGTACAATTGTATATAAGATATAGTATAACAATAGTGTCCGTTCAGCTAATACCAATTCCCACTGCACAACAAACGGATAGACAAGAATGGAAAAAAACCATACCATTGCCTCTCTTTCTCACTCCATAATTAAAAAACTCTGCAATCCCTCTTATTTGATTCACTAATAATGAGAATTGGTATAACTTTGCTATTTTTCTCTCTATAACGCGAATTCTGGATTAAAACGCGAATTCTGGATTAAAGGAGAATAGAAAAGGCAAGAAAACAGGGTAAACTCAGCAGTTATAAAAAAACAGATGAGGTTAACCATGGAAGATATAACAAACTGTTTTGTTTGGTCGATGATTTTTGCAGAGATATAGAGAAAAATTTTGCAGGTAAACTACTGCCAAATGGTAAAAAACCCACAAGAACAACGGAAATTGAGCACTCCGAAATCATGACAATAATCCTGCTATATCAACAATCTCCGTGTAAAAATTTCAAAACTTTCTATCTACATTACCTAACGTTGCTCTACAAATCAGAGTTTCCAAAGTTGCCTTCATATACCAGGTTTGTTGCTCTAAAGCCTAGGGTTTTGTGGCATTTAGCAATGTTGTTGCATTGGCTTTGTGGACAGTCAGAAAACACTGGAATTTCATATATAGACACAACTCCCATTGCAGTTTGTCATGCAAAAAGAATATCCAAAAACAAAGTTTTTGCTGGAATTGCAAAATTAAGCAAGAGTACTTACGGCTGGTTTTTTGGTTTCAAATTACATATGGTAATCAATGAAAATGGTGAAATTCATTCACTTACGCTAACAAAAGGCAATGTTGATGATAGGATACCTGTGCCAAATCTGACGGAAAAATTAACCGGCCTTTTGTTTGGTGACAAAGGTTATATTGCAAAAGAGCTTTTTCAGAAGCTGTTTGACCGAGGTTTGAAACTTGTTACCAAGGTGAAAAAAGGTATGAAAAATGCATTGATTTCGCTAAATGAGAAGATTTTACTGAGAAAAAGGTCTATCATTGAGACTGTTTTTGGTTACCTAAAAAATAGACTAGAAATTGAACACACTCGCCATAGATCCCCTGTTAATTTTTTGGTTCATATCTTTTCTACTCTCATTTCCTATTCCATCAAATCCAAAAAGCCTTCTATTTCCTATACTTTCTTCCTTCCTTAATCCAGAATTCGCGTTTCTGGTAGAGGTTGCTCTCAAATCACAACGTGCATACAACTGCAGCGGCATGATGTTTTATTTATTATAGCTATAACACTAAAGTTTACAGTTGAAACAAACCACTTGGCCACGTGGAACTGACTTCAGTTTATCAGTTGAAACTTGATTTGAGCAGAATATGCATTTTATTGTGTTGCTTGGAGTAAGTGAGTTATCAACAGCAATTCTATCATCAAAAACAAAACACTCACCTTCCCAATTACCATTTTTATTATAAGTTTTTTCAAGGTAAGAAAGAATGCCGCCTTTCAGGTGGTACACATCGTTAAATCCAAGACTTTTCATATATGCTGTTGATTTTTCACATCTAATTCCACCAGTGCAGTACATAGCCACTTTCAGGTCTTTACTCTCAGAAAATGACTCTGCCCACTGAGGAAACTCACGGAAACATTGTGTATGTGGATTAATTGCATTTTTAAACTTGCCTAATTTCACTTCATACTCATTTCGTGTATCTATTACTAAAACGTCAGGTTGAGAAGTAAAATCATCCCAATGCTCTGGATCAACATATTTACCCTTAAGGGAAATATCAAGATTGCTTACACCAAGATTCACAATCTCTCTTTTTAATTTTACCTTCATCTTGCTAAATGGTTGATATTTTGCTGCACTCTCTTTCCATGTAAGATCTTTCAGCCTATAATCAGAATGTAGAAAATCAAATATTTCATCAATCGCGTTTCTTTTACCAGATATTGTTGCATTAACACCCTCTTCTGCAAGGAGTATAGTGCCCTTTAATTCAACGTTGTCGCATGCAGTTTTTATTTCGTCTTTCATGTCATAATAATTAGAAAGTTCTACAAAATGATAGAAAGTTGCAATGATGAAGCTCATGGTTACTAATCTATAAACTTAAAATATAATATATGAGATTATCAAGATATTCAATAGATCGGCTGTTAATTACTGGATATCTTCAGTTTTTACATATAACATTTTAATATTAAATATAGATTCAAATTAATGTTTTTAAGAGTATTTAAAAATATATTCTTATTTCTAGTAAGTATATTATTTGTCTGCCCAATATTATCATTAATATCAATTCTATTTACAGATACAGCGAATTCCGGATGGGTAATCAGCACACTTTTTCCTGAATATATACTGAGTACGTTAATTTTGATGATAGGAGTGGGGGGAATATCTTTTGTATTTGGAGTAATTCCAGCTTGGCTCACCACATTTTTTTCATTCCCTGGAAGTAAAATTTTTGAGATTGCTTTATTCTTTCCGATATCGATTCCTGGATATATAGTAGCGTTCGTCTATGTAAATACGCTAGAGTTTTCAGGTCCGGTGCAAAGCTCATTAAGAGACATTTTAGATTGGAGCAAAGGTGACTATTGGTTTCCTGAAATAAAATCTCTAGGTGGTGGAATATTAGTGATGGGATTTAGCCTATATCCATACGTTTATATGTTAGTCCGCTCAAGTCTAAAGAATGTTAGTAACTCAGTCACTATTGCATCAACACTTGGTTTTTCCTCATTAAGGAGCTTACTTTTTGTCATTATACCCTCCATACGCCCATCAATTATAGCTGGGTTATCCTTGGTACTAATGGAAGTAATTACGGATTTCGGCACACCACAGTTTCTTGCTATTGATACTTTCACGACAGGAATATATCGCACCTGGTTTTTACTGCATGACAAATATTCAACTACTGTTTTAGCAGTTGCAGAATTGATTTTCGTTGCAACACTAATAGCTATCGAAAAAAAACTACAAAAAAAAGGAATATCCTACTCTTCAATCAATACCAATTCAGATTATCACAATAAACGGAGTATAAGTGCCGCTATACCGTTGATCTTTGCTTATCTTATGTGTGTATTGCCGATATTAATAGGTTTTATTTTGCCAATGATTCCGCTCATATATTGGAGCATAGAGAAGGGGTTTTTCATATACGAAGCAAGATTTTATAACATAATAGCAAATAGCGTTAGTTTATCATTTATCACCGCATTAATCTCAATTAGCATTGCAATAATGATTGGATATACGGCGCGTAAAAATAAGGTAATCAACAATATAGCGCGTCTCATTTCCCTGGGCTATGGGATTCCAAATGCAATTATCGCAATTAGTATAATAATATTTTTAAGCAGAATATCCTCTTTCATTACTCAATATATTGTGGAAATTAGCTTAGTAGGAACTATTGGCGCATTAGTTTACTCATATTTATTTCGTTTTTTTGCTATATCTTTCAAGGCGGTAGAGTCAGGGCTCAAAAAAACACCAAATGAAATTGAGTGGACTGCATATACCATCGGTCATGGGCCTATTTCCACATGTTTGAATGTTCATATCCCTCTCATCAAGAAGAGTATATTATCGGGATTTTTGCTCGTATTTATGGATACTATCAAAGAGCTCACAGCAACACTCATTATAAGACCATTTAATTTTGAAACTATATCAACTAGAATATATGAACTTGTAAGCGATGAGCGCTATAGAGAAGCTGCCCCATTTTCGTTAATAATAGTTATAATAGGCTTAATCTCTACAATAACCTTATTTACACTTGATGATAAGGATAAAAAATAAACTATTTTGATAGTTAATGGGGTCTAGTGTTGACGTATGGACTATCCAAAGAAAAGGGTGGTATCATAACCTCAAAAATTTTTATGCTTTCTTCATTCAGAAATTCATACTTACCCTGCATTATTCCTGACGGTGCATTTAAGTATGCTCCACTTGTGTATTTGAATACCTCTCCAGATTTTATCACAGGTTGTTCTCCGATAACACCAACTCCGGCAATTTCATTTACTTTTCCCTTATAATCTATTATTTGCCAATGACGACTTAACAATTGAATAGTTGATTGGCTTTTGTTTTTTATCTTAACGTTATACATCCATACATAGCAATTTTCATAAGGAATGGATTGCTCTTCAATGTAAATTGGTAAAACTGTAACTTCAACAAAGTTGGTAGTTAGTGTGTATTCTAGAATCATTATAGAATATTCATGATAAAAAGATGGTATTTTAATTATATACTTTTTTCATAGATTTTTCAAGTATACTTTAATTAGGAAATATCAATTTATAGTATGAATGAACCAGATGCGCTGAGCAAAAAAGTAATAGGAATAATAGGTGGTGGACAATTGGGTAAAATGGCCGCTATCGCTGCAACAAAACTTGGACAAAAAACACATGTCTTTGCCAGTGCTAAAGACGATCCGGCTTGCTCTGTTACTGATGATTTCACAATAGCAGATTTCTCTGATAAGAAAGCGCTTGAATCTTTTGCACAGAGTGTGGATTTGGTCACTATTGAGTCTGAAAATATTCCATGTAGTGCAATTGATATCGATGTAAATTTTTATCCGGGTAAAAAAGCGTTACACATTGCGCAAAATAGGCTTAGAGAGAAAGATTTCATTAGAAGCTTGAGTATAAAAACTGCTGAATACAAAAGTATACAAAATTATAATGAGCTACTGAAAAGCAGTAGAGCTTTTGGCTATCCAACAAGGCTGAAAACAACAGAAATGGGTTATGATGGAAAAGGGCAATATGTGCTTGAGAATGATTCTGAAGTGAAGCAATTTGCTTCCTTTGATTGGAATACAGAGTACATTCTTGAAGCAAGTGTTGATTTACTGAAAGAGGTTTCAATAGTCGTTGCAAGAGATAAAAACGGTAAAGTAGCTTTTTTTCCTATAGCAGAAAATTACCACGTTGATGGAATACTTGATACTTCAACAGTGCCAGCTAAAATAGATAGTAAATTAACTCAAGAGGTACAACGAGCTGCAAAGAAAATAGCAAATGCGCTTGATGTAATAGGAATTCTGGCTATTGAATTTTTTATTACTAAGGATAACGAATTGTTAGTTAATGAACTAGCTCCAAGACCTCACAATTCTTGCCACTGGAGCTTGGATGCATGTAACGTTAGTCAATTTGAACAGCTGGTTAGGATAATATGCGGGCTACCTATGCAGGAAGTAGTATTACGCTTTCCTTGTATGACAAAAAATATAATAGGTAATGATATATATGATTCTCATAAGTATTTGAGCAACGAAAAAGCTAGTTTAACCATATATGGGAAAAAAGAGGTTAGAGATAAGCGTAAAATGGGACATGTCAATATAGATTTAAGTTAACAGTTTTTCTACGTCATACCGCCACAACTGTACGAACATTGTGATATGATGAGATGTTACATAGTAAACGATGTCATTCTAGCGCGTGACACACAACTTGTACGAACATTGTTATTTAAGCACACCAGGAAGGATGTCTCCCAGTACCTCTTTTCCCGTCATCCCGCTAACACGTAGCGGGATCTCATTTCACTTTATGATGGCAGTGTCTCCTTCTCCCGTCATCCCAGTGCCCAGACACTGGAATCTACCGTCTTAAGAGTCAAGATAAAAATTGTTATTTTTTATCATGGCATTTAAACAAACGATAATTTTTCTCATGACAGCAACTAATGCAACCTTAGCAGGTTTGCCAGAATTAACCAAACGCTGCTTTCATTTTTCTGTTGTGGCGCATAGCAACAAGAGCTGACATGTATAGTGCTTTCCTTGCATCTCCTTTGATTTGAGCTTTGCCAACTTTTCTTCCACTTTCGCTAGTTTTAGGTGCAACTCCAACCAAGCATGCAATTTCTCTATTCTCTAATCTACCAAACCTCTGTCAGTAGAACGCTCGCCGTCTTTGACCCAATACCTTTATAACGCGAATTCTGGATTAAAGGAGAATAGAAAAGGCAAGAAAACAGGGTAAACTCAGCAGTTATAAAAAAACAGATGAGGTTAACCATGGAAGATATAACAAACTGTTTTGTTTGGTCGATGATTTTTGCAGAGATATAGAGAAAAATTTTGCAGGTAAACTACTGCCAAATGGTAAAAAACCCACAAGAACAACGGAAATTGAGCACTCCGAAATCATGACAATAATCCTGCTATATCAACAATCTCCGTGTAAAAATTTCAAAACTTTCTATCTACATTACCTAACGTTGCTCTACAAATCAGAGTTTCCAAAGTTGCCTTCATATACCAGGTTTGTTGCTCTAAAGCCTAGGGTTTTGTGGCATTTAGCAATGTTGTTGCATTGGCTTTGTGGACAGTCAGAAAACACTGGAATTTCATATATAGACACAACTCCCATTGCAGTTTGTCATGCAAAAAGAATATCCAAAACAAAGTTTTTGCTGGAATTGCAAAATTAAGCAAGAGTACTTACGGCTGGTTTTTTGGTTTCAAATTACATATGGTAATCAATGAAAATGGTGAAATTCATTCACTTACGCTAACAAAAGGCAATGTTGATGATAGGATACCTGTGCCAAATCTGACGGAAAAATTAACCGGCCTTTTGTTTGGTGACAAAGGTTATATTGCAAAAGAGCTTTTTCAGAAGCTGTTTGACCGAGGTTTGAAACTTGTTACCAAGGTGAAAAAAGGTATGAAAAATGCATTGATTTCGCTAAATGAGAAGATTTTACTGAGAAAAAGGTCTATCATTGAGACTGTTTTTGGTTACCTAAAAAATAGACTAGAAATTGAACACACTCGCCATAGATCCCCTGTTAATTTTTTGGTTCATATCTTTTCTACTCTCATTTCCTATTCCATCAAATCCAAAAAGCCTTCTATTTCCTATACTTTCTTCCTTCCTTAATCCAGAATTCGCGTAAATAGTTGCCCTACCTACTTTGAAGATTTCTTTTACTTTTACTACTGCCATTCCAGATTCCACTGCTGAAATCACTCTTTCCCTTAGCTCATATTGATATGGTGATGCCATCTATTACCTCTCTTTTGGTTTTTTCTACTCTACCATATCTCTACACCTTTGTCTCTACCTTTATGCATTAAGCTATAACCTCCTATTTCTTGCTAAAATACTGGAGTTTACCCTCTTTTTCCCTCCTCTCTTACTATTTTTCTAATCCATAGTTAGCGTGCATGGTAGACGATGTTCGTATAGTTGTAGCAGTGTAGTTTGGATAAGACACAAAGCCTAATGGAAAAAACTGCGAACGCCAGTGAAAAACATAGCAATTTTATTTTCATTTGCAGCTTTTATCACATCTTGATCTTTTAGCGAGCCACCTGGCTGAATTATAGCTGTAATCCCATGTTTTGTACTTTCTACTATGCTATCTGGGAATGGGAAAAATGCATCTGAAGCAAGCACCGCACCTTTACATTTTTCACCTGCTTTTTTCACTGCGATGTTAACACTATCTATTCTGCTTGTTTGTCCTGCACCGATGCCAATAGCACAACCGTCTTTTGCTATAACTATTGCGTTGGATTTTACATGTTTACATATTTTCCAGGCAAAAATAAGATCTTTTTTTTCTTTGTCTGTTGCAGTGTACTCTGTTACTTGGCTCATTTCTTCTGCTTTTATTGTGTGGTTATTATTTTCTTGCACCAAAAACCCACCAACAACATTTTTAATTTGGTATTTCACATTTTGTTGGAAAGATTTATGAATAATCACTCTTAAATTTTTCTTTCTTTGTAAAATTTTTAGTGCCTCATTGCTGACTGACGGTGTTATCACTACTTCCAAAAATATCTCGTTTAATTTTTCTGCTAGCTTTAAATCTATCTCCCGATTTAAGGCGACTATTCCGCCAAAACTGCTTACTTCATCACACGATAGAGCTTTTTCATATGCCTCCAAAGCATTATCACCAACAGCAACGCCACATGGGTTATTGTGCTTGATTATCACTGCTGCAGGCTCTTTAAACTCAGAAATTATGTTAAGTGCGGATTCTATATCTACTATGTTATTATAACTCAGCTCTTTTCCATGTATTTTTTCCAACGGATATTTTGTAAATTGATTACTATAAAATGCAGCTTTTTGATGGGGATTTTCACCATACCTTAATACTTGTGCTTTATGCCCGTATAGAGCACAAAACTCTGGTAACTCATTATTTTTACTCTGGGATAAAAACCAACTGTGAATATTAGAATCGTAGTGTGCAGTGAGAGCAAATGCTTTGGTTGCTAAATGTTTTCTATATTCCAATGTTGTTTTATTGTTATTTTCTATCATCTCAGCTTTCAGTGCTTCATAGTCTTGAATGCTGGAAATGACTGAAGTAAAATGAAAATTTTTTGCTGCAGCTCTGATTAACGCCACTCCACCAATATCAATTTGTTCTATGATTTGCTCTTCATTTGAGCCGCTACTTACTGTCTCCCAAAATGGGTATAGGTTAGTTATAAGCAGGTCTATTGGCTCAACACCTAGATTTTGCATTTCCATTTTGTGCTTTTCTCGATCACAAAGTATTCCTCCATGAATTTTAGGGTGTAAAGTTTTCACTCTACCACCCAGTATCTCTGGAAATTGTGTGTAATCTGAGACCTCTTGTGTTTTTATTCCTGCACTAGATAGCACTTTATAAGTATTTCCCGTTGAAAGAATTTCTATTTGTTGCTGCGTTAAAAACGATGCAAGATCAATTATATTCGTTTTATCGTATACTGATATTAAAGCTCTTTGTATTTTCATTTTTGTACAGAAAGTTTTATAGGATTATATCTAAGAAAAGGAAATTTAGCTATTACATTTCTACACTAAGCTCTTCTTTGAAGTAGTCTATTCTATAAATTTTTTTACCATGCTTGATTTCAAGCCACGAATAAAATCTTCAATACTGCAAGGATTTCTCCCTTCCATTTGTACAACTTTAGGAATTAAAGTGCCACCTTTTAAACTTATGTGCATATTATCATTAACGATCTTACCTTGTTCTGGAGCGAGAGCTTCAAAGTCAGCATCAAGTATCCTGATACGTTTATTCTCTATCTTGATGAACGCTTTTGGGTAAAATGCTTTAACCTTTCTATAAGCAACTTCACAAGCATCACTTGCATAAATTTTATAGTCTTCCACTTTGTCAGTGTAACATGCATCATTATCGTTCTGTTTTAAGGGAACCTGTTTTTCAATTTCGTTTAGCACTTCCAGCAGTAAATCACTGCCTAATTCAGACAATTTATCGTGCAATGTCTTGTAATTATCGTTCTTTTCGATAAGAAATTTTTCCTGTTTTAAAATAGGGCCGGAATCTAATCCTTCATCCAATTGCATAATGCTAACCCCGGTTTCTTGATCTCCTGCTAAAATTGTGTGCTGTATCGGAGCTGCACCACGCCACCTTGGTAATAATGAAGGATGAATATTAATACAACCATATTTTGGAATATTCAAAATTTCTCTTGGAAGTATCAACCCATACGCGGCTACAACTGCAACGTCTGGTTTGAAATTTCTAAATTTTTCTTGCTCTGCCGAAAACTTTAGAGAGATAGGAGTACATACCTCTATGTTACTTTCTTCAGCGATAACATGTACTGGAGATTTCGTTGGCTTCTGTCCACGCCCTGAAGGTTTTGGAGCCTTGGTGTATACTGCTACTATTTTATTCTGTGATTTCAATAGTAAGTTTAGCGTACTAACAGCGAATTCTGGTGACCCCATGAAAATAATTCTCATGGTGTCTTTGCTTTAAGAATTCTCTGCTAATTTACCACTTACAGCTTCTACTAATTTGGCAAAATCATCCTTATAATTAACGGCCATCTCAGCAAGAATCTTTCTATTTAAATCAATGCCGGCAAGTGTAAGACCATGCATAAACCTACCATAAGTAAGCCCATGCTCTCTTACTGCTGCATTAATACGTATTATCCATAAACCACGAAAATCACGTTTACGATTTCTTCTGTCTCTATAAGCATATTGCAGTGCTTTTTCAACTCTTTGTAATGCAATTCTATAACAACTTTTTGCGCGCCCTCTATAACCCTTTGCCAGTTTCAATATTTTCTTATGACGAGCGTGAGTAGTGACTCCACGTTTTACCCGAGCCATTTTATTTTACCTCCATTTTGTTAAATACCATAAGGCATATAAAGCTTAACTATACGCGAGTCAGATTTACCAAGAATCGTTGTACCGCGCTGATTACGAATATTAGATTTACTTCTCTTTACCATGCCATGCCTTTTGCCTGACTGAGTAGAAATGACTTTACCCTTAGCTGTAAGGTGAAAGCGCTTTTTGGCAGAGGATTTGGTTTTTAATTTTATTTTCTTCATATTCCAAATAAATTTACAAATACTACTATTGAGTTCTTTAATAGTAATTAAGTAGTAGTATAAATAATTTTATTAAAGAATCAAATTAAAATTGTATATTAAAGGAGCTTAAATGTAATTACGCCCAATATATGTGTTATACCTTCTTTATTCCCAAGTGGCAACAATACTTGCCTCATTTTAACACTTTCACTTTCTTCCTCTTCATTGATTGGGCATTTACTCTCTATTACAGTATCAAGTTTATCAATGACTGCATCTATTTTATATAGTCGCAGAAATGGTGCATCAATTGCATACTTATTATCAATGCGCGTCTTTTTCTCAAAACCATAGAATTCAACAGCCTTTTCTCCTGCATTTTCACAAATATAACCTTGATCCTTGACTTCAATGATAAAACAATGCTGCCATGACTCCATTATTTCTGCAGTGTCTATTTCGTGCCTTTCTGGCCAATCTCTGTCTGATCCTTTTATGTCACTCCAGTGTTGAGTCACCACATTTGCTATTCTTTTTTCTTTGCCTACATAAATTTCCATTCCAATTTCCACATATAAAACACAGATATGAGGTAAATTTATCGTGAATGTATTGATTTTTTCTTACCACAAGGTGCATATCACTAGAAGTTCTCGTACCGATTCCTGTTTATAACGCGAATTCTGGATTAAGGAAGGAAGAAAGTATAGGAAATAGAAGGCTTTTTGGATTTGATGGAATAGGAAATGAGAGTAGAAAAGATATGAACCAAAAAATTAACAGGGGATCTATGGCGAGTGTGTTCAATTTCTAGTCTATTTTTTAGGTAACCAAAAACAGTCTCAATGATAGACCTTTTTCTCAGTAAAATCTTCTCATTTAGCGAAATCAATGCATTTTTCATACCTTTTTTCACCTTGGTAACAAGTTTCAAACCTCGGTCAAACAGCTTCTGAAAAAGCTCTTTTGCAATATAACCTTTGTCACCAAACAAAAGGCCGGTTAATTTTTCCGTCAGATTTGGCACAGGTATCCTATCATCAACATTGCCTTTTGTTAGCGTAAGTGAATGAATTTCACCATTTTCATTGATTACCATATGTAATTTGAAACCAAAAAACCAGCCGTAAGTACTCTTGCTTAATTTTGCAATTCCAGCAAAAACTTTGTTTTTGGATATTCTTTTTGCATGACAAACTGCAATGGGAGTTGTGTCTATATATGAAATTCCAGTGTTTTCTGACTGTCCACAAAGCCAATGCAACAACATTGCTAAATGCCACAAAACCCTAGGCTTTAGAGCAACAAACCTGGTATATGAAGGCAACTTTGGAAACTCTGATTTGTAGAGCAACGTTAGGTAATGTAGATAGAAAGTTTTGAAATTTTTACACGGAGATTGTTGATATAGCAGGATTATTGTCATGATTTCGGAGTGTTCAATTTCCGTTGTTCTTGTGGGTTTTTTACCATTTGGCAGTAGTTTACCTGCAAAATTTTTCTCTATATCTCTGCAAAAATCATCGACCAAACAAAACAGTTTGTTATATCTTCCATGGTTAACCTCATCTGTTTTTTTATAACTGCTGAGTTTACCCTGTTTTCTTGCCTTTTCTATTCTCCTTTAATCCAGAATTCGCGTTTTAAGCATTGCTTATTTGCCAATATTCCCTTAACTTGACGCTTATGCACAGTCCACGGTATCACTCCAGTGCGTGACACTTGTATCTAGTTCTTATTATACAACTACCTAGTGTACTCGTTTCTAATTGAGTTTTCTGGATCCAAGTAGTCACGCTACTTGGATGACACCAATGAGTGATAGAAAGTTTTGCAAGAAGTCACTAATTGCAAAAATTTAATGTAAGTGGTAAAGTAGAACCACTGAATAAAAAACATATGTTAATTAATACAACGTCGGAGCTGGAGGACATATGTGAGGGGTTGATAGCAAAAAAGCCGAAATTTATAGCAGTTGACACGGAGTTCATTAGAAATAATTTAATCTACTACCCAAAATTATCGTTAATTCAAATTTCTTGCGGAGAGAAGAGTTTTATTGTAGACGCATTAGTGCCAGAAATTGATTTATCATTCATTAAGAAAATAATGCTAAATCAGGGGATAACCAAAGTGTTTCATAGCTGCCGGCAGGATATAGAATCCTTACTCACTGTGTTTAAATGTATTCCCACTCCCATTTTTGATACCCAAGTTGCCGCTATGTTTTGTCATTATTATCATGACTTTATTGGTTACTCAAAAGTAGTGGAGCAATATCAAGGAATAGCACTGGATAAAATTAAAGCTAAAAATTCAGACTGGTTAAGAAGGCCGTTATCCGAGAATCAGTTAGATTATGCAGTAAACGACGTGATACACCTATATGGCCTATACCAAATATTGTGCGATAAACTTGAAGAAAATAATAGGATGGGTTGGTTTCAAGAAGAGATGGAATCAATAGTTGATATAAATAAGTATTTACATAATCCAAAAGATGCATGGAAGAGGATTAAATTTAATTATGAAGTAAATCCAAGATTGATACTAACTGTTAAAGCAGTTAGTGAGTGGCAAGAGACCTTAGCACAGCGCTATAATATGAATCGTAATAAAGTAATTAATAATGCTGTAATAGCTGGTTTTATTGAAAAAAATGTAGAGCATGTTGATGAGATTTTAGATGATCTCAAGAGGAATGCAAAAAATATAAGAGATGCAGATTTACTAGAGTTTGTGAATATTTTTAATGAAAATGAGAGAAATTGGATGCAGCAAAACAACACCTTCCCGAATAATTATGACAAATCTGTATTCGATATACTCTCAATTATTTTAGATAGTAAATGTAAAGAAAGTAACATATCAAGGAAATTAGTTTCTTCAAAAGATGAGTTAACTGGGTCAATATCTAGGCAGACAGATAAACTATTCAAGGGGTGGAGATATGATTTTTTTGGCAGGTCAGTTGAATCATTTTTGAACACAAGCTCAAAATTTGAGATTTTAGCAGTGAAATCCGCAAATAATACAACTAAAATTCGGAGTAATTTGGTGAAGCAAATTGTGAATTGAAATCAACTGCTGAGATTTAACGAGTCCACTATATCTTTTACTTGAGAAAAAACATACTCTTTACGCGAATTCTGGATTAAGGAAGGAAGAAAGTATAGGAAATAGAAGGCTTTTTGGATTTGATGGAATAGGAAATGAGAGTAGAAAAGATATGAACCAAAAAATTAACAGGGGATCTATGGCGAGTGTGTTCAATTTCTAGTCTATTTTTTAGGTAACCAAAAACAGTCTCAATGATAGACCTTTTTCTCAGTAAAATCTTCTCATTTAGCGAAATCAATGCATTTTTCATACCTTTTTTCACCTTGGTAACAAGTTTCAAACCTCGGTCAAACAGCTTCTGAAAAAGCTCTTTTGCAATATAACCTTTGTCACCAAACAAAAGGCCGGTTAATTTTTCCGTCAGATTTGGCACAGGTATCCTATCATCAACATTGCCTTTTGTTAGCGTAAGTGAATGAATTTCACCATTTTCATTGATTACCATATGTAATTTGAAACCAAAAAACCAGCCGTAAGTACTCTTGCTTAATTTTGCAATTCCAGCAAAAACTTTGTTTTGGATATTCTTTTTGCATGACAAACTGCAATGGGAGTTGTGTCTATATATGAAATTCCAGTGTTTTCTGACTGTCCACAAAGCCAATGCAACAACATTGCTAAATGCCACAAAACCCTAGGCTTTAGAGCAACAAACCTGGTATATGAAGGCAACTTTGGAAACTCTGATTTGTAGAGCAACGTTAGGTAATGTAGATAGAAAGTTTTGAAATTTTTACACGGAGATTGTTGATATAGCAGGATTATTGTCATGATTTCGGAGTGCTCAATTTCCGTTGTTCTTGTGGGTTTTTTACCATTTGGCAGTAGTTTACCTGCAAAATTTTTCTCTATATCTCTGCAAAAATCATCGACCAAACAAAACAGTTTGTTATATCTTCCATGGTTAACCTCATCTGTTTTTTTATAACTGCTGAGTTTACCCTGTTTTCTTGCCTTTTCTATTCTCCTTTAATCCAGAATTCGCGTTCTTTGCTTACACTGGTATCGATAATAAAGTCACTCATCTTCCTTTTCTCCTCAATAGATAACTGAACATTGGAGATTAAATTTAGCTTTTCTTTATCTATGTTGCGTTCGTTAAGTCTTTGAGCTTGCACAACGCTATCTGCATGGACGAAAACAATAAGGTTGCAATATAAATAAAATTTTGTTTCTAATAGAAGTGGCACATCTAAAACTAAAAGTTTTCTATCGATCTTTATTTCCTTAGCAATAAAAAGTTCTAGTTCATTTCGCACAACGGCATGAACCAAAGATTGAAATTGTTTCCAATTTTCATCGTAGGCTAAGAAATATTTAGACAGTACTGTTCTATCTATTTCACCATTTACTACCACTCCAGGAAAATTTTTTTCTGCATAGCTTATTATGCTTTTATCCACTTTATAAAGTTGGTGTACAACAGAATCAGCATCAAATACAGCAGCACCAAACTCTTGAAAGCAATTAGCTACAAAGCTCTTTCCTACACCAATTCCCCCTGTTAGACCTATGATCATATAGCAAAATACATCAGACTCTTTTCGAAACTATAGCTAAGGTTTCTCTATATATATTAACTAGATTTTCTAGATCCCAGTGGGCTTTGTTGCATAGCACCTTAAACGCGAATTCTGGATTAAGGAAGAAAGAAAGTATAGGAAATAGAAGGCTTTTTGGATTTGATGGAATAGGAAATGAGAGTAGAAAAGATATGAACCAAAAAATTAACAGGGGATCTATGGCGAGTGTGTTCAATTTCTAGTCTATTTTTTAGGTAACCAAAAACAGTCTCAATGATAGACCTTTTTCTCAGTAAAATCTTCTCATTTAGCGAAATCAATGCATTTTTCATACGCGAATTCTGGATTAAAGGAGAATAGAAAAGGCAAGAAAACAGGGTAAACTCAGCAGTTATAAAAAAACAGATGAGGTTAACCATGGAAGATATAACAAACTGTTTTGTTTGGTCGATGATTTTTGCAGAGATATAGAGAAAAATTTTGCAGGTAAACTACTGCCAAATGGTAAAAAACCCACAAGAACAACGGAAATTGAGCACTCCGAAATCATGACAATAATCCTGCTATATCAACAATCTCCGTGTAAAAATTTCAAAACTTTCTATCTACATTACCTAACGTTGCTCTACAAATCAGAGTTTCCAAAGTTGCCTTCATATACCAGGTTTGTTGCTCTAAAGCCTAGGGTTTTGTGGCATTTAGCAATGTTGTTGCATTGGCTTTGTGGACAGTCAGAAAACACTGGAATTTCATATATAGACACAACTCCCATTGCAGTTTGTCATGCAAAAAGAATATCCAAAAACAAAGTTTTTGCTGGAATTGCAAAATTAAGCAAGAGTACTTACGGCTGGTTTTTTGGTTTCAAATTACATATGGTAATCAATGAAAATGGTGAAATTCATTCACTTACGCTAACAAAAGGCAATGTTGATGATAGGATACCTGTGCCAAATCTGACGGAAAAATTAACCGGCCTTTTGTTTGGTGACAAAGGTTATATTGCAAAAGAGCTTTTTCAGAAGCTGTTTGACCGAGGTTTGAAACTTGTTACCAAGGTGAAAAAAGGTATGAAAAATGCATTGATTTCGCTAAATGAGAAGATTTTACTGAGAAAAAGGTCTATCATTGAGACTGTTTTTGGTTACCTAAAAAATAGACTAGAAATTGAACACACTCGCCATAGATCCCCTGTTAATTTTTTGGTTCATATCTTTTCTACTCTCATTTCCTATTCCATCAAATCCAAAAAGCCTTCTATTTCCTATACTTTCTTCCTTCCTTAATCCAGAATTCGCGTTATTAGGGTACTTCTGAAGTCAAATTTTACTGAAAATTATGATATTTAAGATATAATTGTCAGCATGAAATAAAAACATAAATAAAATGGATCTTGTAAAAAAAGTGAAGCTCAAGATAAAGATGAATAAGGGCAAAATCATAAATGTACTTATCATTTGTGGTGTAATTTTTTTCATATACCTTATTCATGAGCCAGTTGTAGATATGGTAGAAAAAATTGTAAGTAAAATAAAAAGTCTCTTTTAAAAATTGCAAAAGTAAAATAGACTTTTTACATTACTCTCTGCCATACCAATCTGGGATCTGGAAGATTTAGTTAATATGTATAGTTGCTTACGCTAGTTATCTATATTAAATTTCAATAGATCGAAATAAGTATTTATAAAATTTTGATAAATATTTATTTTGTTTTTTATAACTAAAGTATCTATAATCCTAAATTTTAGATGAGATTCATGTTGCAGAGGAATTTTTTAATCTGGTTGTTGGCGTCACTGTTTTATGCATACCAATATATATTACGTGTAATCCCAAACATAATTGCGCCTGAATTGATAACAAAATTTAACATAAGTATTGCAGATGTTGGCCAGTTTGGCGGGTTATACTATGTAGGCTATAAGCTAGCTCATATACCTATTGGTCTTTTCCTCGATAGATTTGGACCAAAGTTTGTTTTGCCTGCTTGTACCATTTTGACATTTACCGGAACATTACCGCTTATATGCTTTGATGAGTGGAGTTATTCAATAATTGGAAGAATAATTGTGGGAATTGGGTCATCCGCTTCAGCAATTGGAATCTTTAAAGTTGCAAGCATGTATTTCTCGCAAGAAAAATCAGCAAGAATGGCCAGCTTATCTATAATAATAGGGTTATTAGGAGCTACTTGTGGTGGATTACCCCTGGACTTCTTACTCGATAAATTTGGTTGGGACTATGTTATTTACACTTTCTCAGCATTTGGTTATTTACTTGCCTTACTGTTATTCTTTATAACGCCAAGCAGTAATGACCAGAAAAAAGTGAGTGTAAATGATAATATGTTTCAGGATTTAAAAACTGTACTTTTCAACAAACATGTCATTCTAATCGGCTTTTTTGGTGGCTTGATGGTTGGTCCATTGCAGGGTTTTGCTGATGCTTGGGCAAAAACGTTCTTGTATGAAGTATATCAAATGACCGCAGATCTAGCATCTTTACTTCCTTCTCTCATATTTGTAGGCATGGGAGCTGGATCGTTCTTTTTGGCTTACTTTCTAGAGAAATATCCAAATAAACATTATGAAACAATTATTGCATGTTCTTTTGCAATGATCGCCGGTTTTTTATTACTTTTTACTCAGATTGGTGGCTTGTATGTTGTATTACCTACGCTTTTTATTATTGGTTTCGCATCTGGATATCAAGTAGTTACAATTTATAAAGCACTAAGTTATGTGAATAATAACTTGGTAGGCTTGGCTACAGCTGTGTCAAATATGATAGTCATGGTTTTTGGCTATTTTTTTCACACTGGAATCGCAAAGATAATAGATTTATGTTGGGATAAGACAGTGATACAAGGAAATCCTGTGTATAGTGCTGAATTGCTGATAAAAGCAACATCTATTATTCCTGTATGTTTGCTAATAGCTGTTTTTGGGCTCTTATGGTTAAAAAAGCAGGACAAGCAGTCTTAAAATTGCTTGTGCATCTTAAAATTAAAGCGAGGTTTGATCTATGATGAGTATTTTAAAAAAAATCTGTTGCTCTAAAAATAGTTTAAAGTCTTTTGATAACGAGGTTTATCAATCTATAGAAAAAGAATTGCAACGCCAAAAATCACAATTGCAATTAATTGCATCAGAAAATTTTGCAAGCAAAGCGGTAATGGAGGCACAAGGCTCTTTTCTGACTAATAAATACGCAGAAGGTTATCCAGGCAAAAGGTATTACTGTGGTTGTGAGCATGTGGACAAAGTTGAAAGTCTGGCTATAGAAAGACTTTGTAAGTTGTTTGGTGTAAAATTTGCAAATGTTCAGCCTCACTCTGGTTCTCAGGCAAATCAAGCAGTTTTTGCATCATTACTTACTCCAGGTGATACAATACTTGGATTGTCACTGAATTGTGGTGGGCATCTAACTCACGGTGCGGCGCCAAGCCTTTCTGGTAAATGGTTTAAGTCGATTCAATATACAGTAAATAAAGACACTTATCTGCTCAATATGGATGAGATAGAAAAGCTGGCGCTGGAGCATAAACCAAAATTGATCATAGCTGGTGCTTCTGCTTATCCAAGAAAAATGGACTTCAAACGCTTTCGCGAAATTGCAGATAAAGTTGGTGCTTATTTGCTTGCAGACATTGCTCACTATGCGGGGCTTATTGCAGCAGGCGAATATCCGTCTCCTGCTGAATATGCACATGTTATGACTTCCACAACTCACAAAACTTTGTGTGGTCCTCGTGGTGGAATAGTGATGACCAATGATGAAGCATTGCACAAAAAAATTCAATCTGCAGTTTTTCCAGGATTGCAGGGCGGGCCACTTATGCATGTGATAGCTGCAAAAGCTGTTGCATTTAAAGAAGCATTAGCGCCAGAGTTTAAAACTTATAGCAAGAAAGTCGTGGAAAATGCGAAAGTACTAGCTCAAGAATTGCAAAAGCATGGACTCGACATTATAACCGGTGGCACTGACTCTCATATAGTGCTAGTTGACTTAAGATCGCAGAAATTAACTGGAAAAGACGTTGTAGATAGCCTTGAGAGGGCTGGCATTACCTGCAATAAAAACTCTGTACCGTTTGATACAGAGAAGCCGACCATCACTTCAGGGCTCCGTTTTGGCACTGCTGCTGAGACAACACGCGGACTTGAGGCAGAAAATTTTAAAGAGATAGCTGGTCTAATAAATGAAGTAATTCAAGGATTAATCAGCGGAAATAGCCCTGATATTGAAAGAATGGTGAAAACTAAAGTTGAAAAGATTTGTAGTAATTTCCCTATTTATTAATTTATGTGGCGTCATCCAAGTAGCTGACAACATAGAAACGAAAAACTTACTTGACACCCTTCGCCAGCCCCCTTATTATGACAATAAGGGTATTTATGACTCAAAACTTGTTTTTGACCTGCAGGCTCAATGACAAAATTCAGTAAAAAACTCAGGGTATTTATTGGCGGATTACATAAAATTATAGCGGCTGCATGTCTTTTTTATTTTTTCTACATTCAGCCAAATCGCGCTTATTTTAAGCGTTAGCACATTATTAACGCGAATTCTGGATTAAGGAAGGAAGAAAGTATAGGAAATAGAAGGCTTTTTGGATTTGATGGAATAGGAAATGAGAGTAGAAAAGATATGAACCAAAAAATTAACAGGGGATCTATGGCGAGTGTGTTCAATTTCTAGTCTATTTTTTAGGTAACCAAAAACAGTCTCAATGATAGACCTTTTTCTCAGTAAAATCTTCTCATTTAGCGAAATCAATGCATTTTTCATACCTTTTTTCACCTTGGTAACAAGTTTCAAACCTCGGTCAAACAGCTTCTGAAAAAGCTCTTTTGCAATATAACCTTTGTCACCAAACAAAAGGCCGGTTAATTTTTCCGTCAGATTTGGCACAGGTATCCTATCATCAACATTGCCTTTTGTTAGCGTAAGTGAATGAATTTCACCATTTTCATTGATTACCATATGTAATTTGAAACCAAAAAACCAGCCGTAAGTACTCTTGCTTAATTTTGCAATTCCAGCAAAAACTTTGTTTTTGGATATTCTTTTTGCATGACAAACTGCAATGGGAGTTGTGTCTATATATGAAATTCCAGTGTTTTCTGACTGTCCACAAAGCCAATGCAACAACATTGCTAAATGCCACAAAACCCTAGGCTTTAGAGCAACAAACCTGGTATATGAAGGCAACTTTGGAAACTCTGATTTGTAGAGCAACGTTAGGTAATGTAGATAGAAAGTTTTGAAATTTTTACACGGAGATTGTTGATATAGCAGGATTATTGTCATGATTTCGGAGTGCTCAATTTCCGTTGTTCTTGTGGGTTTTTTACCATTTGGCAGTAGTTTACCTGCAAAATTTTTCTCTATATCTCTGCAAAAATCATCGACCAAACAAAACAGTTTGTTATATCTTCCATGGTTAACCTCATCTGTTTTTTTATAACTGCTGAGTTTACCCTGTTTTCTTGCCTTTTCTATTCTCCTTTAATCCAGAATTCGCGTATGAAAAATGCATTGATTTCGCTAAATGAGAAGATTTTACTGAGAAAAAGGTCTATCATTGAGACTGTTTTTGGTTACCTAAAAAATAGACTAGAAATTGAACACACTCGCCATAGATCCCCTGTTAATTTTTTGGTTCATATCTTTTCTACTCTCATTTCCTATTCCATCAAATCCAAAAAGCCTTCTATTTCCTATACTTTCTTCCTTCCTTAATCCAGAATTCGCGTTTTGACGTGAAACCGGAAATGGCTTTACTTTTATGCTCCCAAATTCGTTTAATTAAATTTGATGTTATACCTATATACAGGGTTCCATTTCGTTCACTTGCAAGTATATAAACATAATAACTTTTCATATATAGTAACCTGGATCCCAGTGGGCTTTGTTGCATCGCTACTTATGAAAGGCTAACTATAGTTAGGATTATAAGCAACCTATTGAAAATCTTGTTTTTTTGCAATCAATCTGATCAAATTTAAGAATAGTAATTTATTATTTATATTAATAAACTTAATTCTATTGAAAATAGCTAAAGCATTGAAATTCTTGAATTTTAGCCGGATTAGTGAGTGGTAGTGAAATTTCTTTTACTCAAATTTAGGTATTCACTGACCGTTCTTGTTATAAATACCAGAATAATAAGCTACTGATATTCTCCATCTTTTTTATCTTTAATCCATCATAGCTAGCGATGCAACAAAGCCGGACTTACCTCACATTTACCCTATGATTATCTTTTTAGATCACCTTGTCTACCTATTTTGCCACTCTGCTGAACGGATACAATTTATCGCTATTTTTGTTTACAATAATAATATTGAGCTATAGAATTAGATCTAAAGGGGCAATTAGCTCAGCTGGTAGAGCATCTCGTTTACACCGAGGAGGTCGGCAGTTCAAGTCTGTCATTGCCCATTTGCTTAACTAAATGTTAGTATTATTAATTACTTCGATCAAAGTATAGAAAATGCAGGATAATATAGTACCAATCTCAATAGTAAAAGAGCTGGAAGATTCTTATCTCTCCTACGCAATGAGCGTTATCATAAGCAGGGCTATACCTGACGTGCGGGATGGATTTAAACCTGTTCATAGGCGTATATTATATGCAATGTCAAGAGCTGGATTCGATGCCGGTAAGCCATATAAAAAAGCGGCTCGTATAGTAGGGGATGTAATGGGGAAATATCACCCACATGGTGATGCAGCTATTTACGATTCCTTGGTCAGGATGGCTCAAGATTTTTCTCTTCTTTTACCACTTATTGATGGGCAAGGTAACTTTGGTTCGATAGATGGAGATCCACCAGCTTCAATGCGATACACAGAAGCAAGACTTCAAAAAGTGTCGCACTTTTTACTGAATGATATTGATGAAGATACAGTTGATTTTAGGCCAAACTACGATGGAAATGAAACAGAGCCTATTGTGCTGCCTGCAGAGTTTCCGAATCTATTGGTAAACGGTGCAAGTGGTGTTGCAGTTGGTATGGCAACCAATATTCCTTCTCATAATCTTGGAGAAATAATAGATGCTTGTATATTATATGTAGATAATCCTGAAGTTACTTTTGATGAGTTACTTGAAGTGATGCCAGGGCCGGATTTCCCAACTGGGGGAACGATTCTTGGAAGGTCTGGAATAAGATCAGCATTTGCAACGGGTCGTGGATCAATTGTTGTGCAAGGCAAGACTCACATGGAAGACCTGCCACAAGATAGGCAAGCAATAGTGATTGATGAAATACCTTACCAGGTAAATAAAGTAAAATTAATTGAGAAGATAGGTGAACTTGTAAAAGAAAAAAGAATTGATGGCATAACAGAAATTAGGGATGAGTCCGATAAGTCTGGTATTAGAGTAGTAATTGACCTCAGAAGAAATGCTGCAGCAGATTTTATACTTAATCAAATACTGGGACTCACTCCACTAAAAAGTAGTTTTAGTGTTAACACTTTAGTCCTTAACAACAACAAGCCTGCTTTGATGTCATTAAAAGAAATCATAGCTGCTTTTGTTGACTTTAGAAAAGAAGTATTAATCAGGAGAACAGAATTTCGTCTAAGAAAAACGAGGGAAAAAGCTCATATATATATAGGGCTCTACATTGCGGTCTTGAGCATAGATGAAGTGATAAAAATCATCCGTGGTGCAAAAGATCCTGCGGAAGCAAGTAGAGAACTTTTAAATAAAGAATGGAAAACTTCGAATGAAATCAACACTATTATTGAGTTGATTTCAGATAGCGCAAGCTTTTTGAAAGATGGAGTGTATAGATTAACTGAGCTACAAATTAAGGCTATCCTTGATATGAAACTGCAGCGTTTAACAGGCCTTGAAAAAGACAAATTAGAAGCTGAGCTAAGTTCAATGATCAACCTGATAAAAGAATATATCGCTTTTCTTGGCTCAGAAGAGAAGTTGATGAAGGAAATAAAAAACAATTTACAAGAAATAAAGAACAGATTTGCCGTACCACGAAAAACTGCAATGGAGGAATCAGATACGGACATTGAAGCTGAAGATCTAATTCCACAAGAGGATATGGTGATAACCGTAACTATGAATGGTTATATCAAGCGTGTGAAGCTTTCTCACTACAAAACTCAGCATCGTGGTGGAAAAGGAAAGCTAGGACAGGGGTTAAAAGAAGAGGATGTAATCACAAAATTATTTGTTGAAAATACCCACACTAGCCTTTTATTCTTTTCTAATATTGGCCGAGTTTATAGATTAAAGGTTTATAAGTTGCCTCTTGCAGAACCAACTGCACGTGGAAGAGCGCTTGTTAACATATTTCCGCTTAGCGATGGTGAAACTATAACTAATATAATGCCGTTGCCAAGTGAAAATGACGAAAATCAAAACATAGTTTTTGCTACTGCCTATGGAAACATAAGGCGTAACTCTTTAGCGGACTTTCACTATATTCCAAGCAATGGAAAAATAGCAATAAAGCTCGATGAAGGAGACAAATTAATATCGGTTAAAGTATGCAATGAAATTGATCATGTTTTACTTTCAACAACGCTTGGAAAAAGTATCAGATTTGTTGTAAGTGATGTGCGTCAATTTAAGAGTCGCAATTCAGATGGCGTAAGAGGTATCAAACTTGTAAAGAATGACAGCGTGATATCCATGACCATATTAAATGGGATAGGTGTAGCAACAGAAACAAAAGAACTTTACTTAAAAGTTCCACTTGCAAAAAGACTGGGGACTGCAATTAATAACTCCATTGATTCTAAATTGGAAAAGACTTTGAATGATTTAGGAATAGATAACGAATTATTCTTAAAACTTGCAGTGAATGAGGAGTTTATATTAACTATTACCGAAAATGGCTTTGGTAAAAGAACTTCTGCGTATGAGTATAGAATAACTAACAGGGGTGGTGTTGGTATCACCAATATTCTTACTACCAGCAGAAACGGCAATGTTGTTGCTAGTTTTCCAGTTGAGCAGGGTGATAATATCATGCTTATTACAGATAAAGGAAAGTTAATTCGTATTTCAGTAAATGATATCAGAATTGCAGGACGTAGCACTCAAGGAGTCACTCTGTTTAAAACAGAGAGTAGAGAAAAGGTGGTGTCAGTAGCAAAAGTCGAAGATCCTGATTCCACTGAAGATAGTATTTCTGAAGTTGGAGACTCTATCTCTTCTCAACCGTAGTACAGGTTAAACAAAAAGCGCAAGTTTTTGTTGATTAATACGCAGTATTTAAATTAAAATATATACTTATGGCTAAGTAAAGATCAATGGACAAAAAATTAACTAAAAATAAAAAACCACTGGTAGACAAAGAGGATAAAAAAACACCTCCTGTTAAAGATCTTACTAAAAATAAGGGTAGGAGAGATTTTATAACATTAACTACATGCGCTATGGCGGGTATAGGAGCTGCAAGTGGACTTTGGCCACTGGTTAAGTCTATGAATCCTTCTGCTGAAGTTCTAGCAACTTCCACAGTGGAGGTGAATTTGTCTGGAATTCAGGAAGGACACGGAGTAAAAGTAAAGTGGCAAGGTAAACCAGTATTCATTCGTAGACGCACAAAGCAAGAAATTGAGGTTGCAAGAGCTGTGAATGTAAAGAACTTGAGGGATCCTCAGTCAGACGAGCAAAGAGTATGCGAAGGAAAAGATGAATGGTTAATCATGATCGGAATATGTACACATCTTGGGTGTGTACCGGTTGACCATGCTACAAGAGATGGTAATGGTTGGTTCTGTCCTTGCCACGGTTCATATTATGACACATCAGGCCGAGTAATTGGGGGGCCCGCACCAAAAAATATGACTGTACCTGATTATTTTTTTCCCAGTGAGAATGTTGTGGTAATTGGCAAGAAGGCTTAACGGAACTCGTTAAAAAAAACTCACAGGATCAACATCTATTATCACTGCAATACTCGAATTCAAGTTACAATTTTTAATCCAATATTTCAGCTTTTTTTGTATGGATAGACTGTGCTTATTGTGTATTTTTAATAATACCCTATACCGATACTTATTATTTAAAAAATTTATCGCTGCTGGTGATGGGCCAAGAATTTCAAATTCCTTTTTGTCTGCACCTACATTTTCTTCCTGGATACAAGTAGTTGAGCTACTTGGATGACGGAGAAGAGATTTTACTATTTCATTCGCTGCTTTTTGTGTCGCAATCTGATTCTTACCACAAATTATAAGCGCTATTAATCTGCTAAATGGTGGCATTTTGGCTTCACGTCTTGACTTAAGTTCAATTTCATAAAATGAGTCCCTTTTTTGATGCAGCAATGCTTTTATTATTGAACTTTCAGGGTTATTGGTTTGCACTATTACCATTCCTTTTTCATTAAACCTTCCTGATCTGCCTGCAACTTGGTGCAACAATTGATACGTCTTTTCCGCTGCTCTTAAATCAGAATTTTCGAGACTCAAATCTGCATTTATTACTCCAACCAAAGTTAATTTGGGAAAATTGTGCCCTTTAGCAATTATTTGTGTGCCGATTATAATGTTCACGTCTTCTTTCAGTACCAAGTCAATTACGTTACTAACCGACTTCTGATCGCTGCTTATCATCGCAGTTTTTGCGTTTGGTATTAATTTCACCATTTCTTCAAGTAACCTTTCAATTCCTACGCCATAAAGGAACAATGACTGTTCACCTTGGCAATTAGAACATTTTTCTGGAAGTTTCAATTGATAAGAGCAATGATGGCACAAAAGAGCATTTTTTTTCTTGTGATATGTAAGCCAAACAGCACAATTTAAGCAGGAAATTTTATATCCACACTTTTTACAAACTGCCAGTTGTGCATACCCTCTGCGGTTTAGAAAAAGCATAACCTGATGTTTTTTCTCTATGGTTTGTTTGATGCTTTCAAAAAGCTCATCGGAGATCCATTGCTTGTTGCTTCTCATATCCACTACTTTAATGAGTGGCAATTCTGCACCACCGAATCGCTTAGTTAGCTTTACATGATTGTAATTCCCGCTTTTAACATGATGAATAGTCTCGAGTAATGGAGTAGCTGATGATAAAATAATCGGAATATTTTCAAATTTGGCTAAGATTATCGCCATATCTCGAGCATTATATATAATTCCCTGTTCTTGTTTAAAAGATGAGTCGTGCTCTTCATCAACGATAATCAATTTTAGGTTTTTATAAGGCAAAAAAAGTGCTGATCGTGCACCAATAATTATCTGCGCATTTCCACTTGCTATATTGAGCCAATTATTCCGGCGAGTTTTTGGAGTGAGTCCTGAGTGCCATTCAACTAAGTTTTTTGATATCTGACCGCGAACACGATTTACCAATTGTGAAGTTAAAACAATCTCAGGTAGGAGGATTAAAATTTGTGCATTACCTTCTCCTGATGTCATTTCAACACGTTCTGGTGTCATACTAGTACGTGGCAAAGACGGTATGCTAAATGTTACAGTGGGTTTTGCCTTGAGTACAAAGGTGTCATTCCAGTGCTTGACACTGGAATCCAGGAATTTTGATTGTAAATTAGGTATTGGTCTTAAGTTAAAATAAACATTTGTAATGAGGTTATATGAAAAACTGGATCCCAGTGTCTGGGCACTGGGATGACACCCTCTTGGTAGAACCAAATCACAATGTTCGTACAGTTGTGTTTCTGGGCACTGAGATGGTAAAGTCTGAGCAGCATTTGGAACGGCAGTGTAATTCTTAATCAATTGTGCAATCACAGACAAATAAACTTCTGTTTTTCCAGATCCTGTCTCACCGTCAAGCAAAGTCACTGAATATTCGTTCAAATTGCTTATTATTTCATCACTAGCTACCTGCTGTTCAGGGCTTAATTGGCAACTTATTTCACTTATTTCCTGCTTCTGCTTAGCACAAATCAATTTGTCTATTTGGTTTACTTTTAGCACTCCTCCCATTATCACTTTGGCAAGCATACCAATAGGTATTAAGTTATACTGCGCAACCCACTCTGCAAATGCGATCAATTTTGGTCTAATATTTGGTAAATCGATTTTTTGCTCAATAAATTTTAATTCTCGGTTACTTTTATCACTGTATTTCCAAACTATTCCGATTAAGCGTTTTTTGCCAAATGGCACCACTACGTAATCTTCAAGTAAAATCTCAGTATTTTCCTCAATTGCATATGAAAATAACTGATCAATTGGAAGTGGTAGTAATACGTCAACTGTTCTTGTCATAGCAGCCTAAGTTTAGCACTGTTTTGAAAATATTCGTTTGATTTTTGTGGGTTAAACTGGTATATATAAGTTTATTTGGCTAAGATGGTAAATATGCAAGAATCTCATATACAGAAACTAATAGAATTTTCTGAGCTTCATAAGAACTTTATGCAGAACAGAAGACCAAGCGAGTCGGGAAAACAATTGTTTGAGATAAGTGAGGAATTTAAAAGGGAACACCCTGAAGTTAGATTGAATGCACGCAGTAATGTGATTGATAAGAGAACTTTTGCTTCACACGGTACCAATGCTTGGGCACTTTTTTCAGCATTTACTTTTACAAATGGCCAATTACTACCAAAAAATGAAATGAAAGTAAGGGGAATACCTGTTGTTGCAGGTGAGTTAATATTTGAGAAAGTGAGAAACAAGGCTAACGGACATTACCTCTACCCAAATACGGTGAGTCAAAATAGTGTGTCAACAGTTGGGCTTAATAATGAAAGTTCGCATTTGCTTGCCGCACTTAATTATGCAGATAAGGCAATACAACACCATAGGGATGGTTATGATAACTTTAGGGAGAGATACCTAAAAAAATATCAGAAAAGTAGTGTAGATAAAAGCATTGTAGAAAAAGCAACAGCACTTTTAAATGACAAGAACATGCAAGAAGCATATGAAAGATTATCTACTATTCGAGTGGTTGTTTTAGGCAATAGAATTGGAGGATCGGTAATAGATTCTAGTATAGATAATGAATACGGATGTGAAAGATTTAACATTAGAGTTATTATAGTGGCTGAAGAAGATAAAGAGTATATCAGAAATTTGATTAATAAAATCAATCCAAAAATAGCTGAAGGTATAATGTACCTAGCTATCAAAGAGGTTATGGAGCTTGAAGGTGAGCGTATTAAAACAGCCCCTAATAAGTTCTGCATGCGAGAGATCTTTCTAGGTGGAGAGCATATTTTTCTTCCAATTGCTTTTAAAGATAGTTTTGCGAATGATTTTGAAAAAACATTTAAAGATAAACTTACTTTCAGTTTTTCTGATCAGTTTAATGTGTGCAAAATAGAAAAGAAAAAGCTAGTAAAAAGAACGATAAAAGGTAGACCCGAAATATCTAATGCCACTATAACTTACTATCAAAATCCAGATCTAACTTCAGAAACAATAATTGATGATGTAGATTACAGTGTAGTGTTTACCGAATCATTTCAATCAAAAGTGGGTAGCAATGTGGCTATTAACTGTGATAATGAGCAAATTTTAGAACAACCGACTGCAAGCAATGTCACTACACAACCATTTACCCCAACTTCTGCACAACAGAAGCAACCAGTAAATGGTGGCCTACAAACGGTTACAGGCAGTGCAGTTCCATTGCAGCAAACACCTGTCAGTAATGGAACTAATAATAATCTACAGCCAAAAAAGCAAGATAATCAGCCACCTATAGTAGGCAATCCAAAACGTAATTCTCCACAAAAACAGCCTTCAGGAATTTCTTCGAGAGGATGGACAAATAGGCTTAGCATTATTATTTGGTGCTGTAGGAGCTACATTAGTTGCAATAGGAATTATACCTGAGATTATTGCTATTGGAGTAATTGCAACTGCTGTATTATTAGGAATTACAGGTGCAGCATTAGGTGGTGCAGTAGGATACCTTACGGACATAGCAGTAAACAAATGTTGTATAGCTTAATCCACAAAGGTAGAGACATTTTTAAGGATAAAGTAAACGGCATTGAAAAAATCAGCAAACATGTGAGATATTTTTCGAATATTGTGCTTAATTTTAAACCAATAGTGCTCAAAACGCGAATTCTGGATTAAAGGAGAATAGAAAAGGCAAGAAAACAGGGTAAACTCAGCAGTTATAAAAAAACAGATGAGGTTAACCATGGAAGATATAACAAACTGTTTTGTTTGGTCGATGATTTTTGCAGAGATATAGAGAAAAATTTTGCAGGTAAACTACTGCCAAATGGTAAAAAACCCACAAGAACAACGGAAATTGAGCACTCCGAAATCATGACAATAATCCTGCTATATCAACAATCTCCGTGTAAAAATTTCAAAACTTTCTATCTACATTACCTAACGTTGCTCTACAAATCAGAGTTTCCAAAGTTGCCTTCATATACCAGGTTTGTTGCTCTAAAGCCTAGGGTTTTGTGGCATTTAGCAATGTTGTTGCATTGGCTTTGTGGACAGTCAGAAAACACTGGAATTTCATATATAGACACAACTCCCATTGCAGTTTGTCATGCAAAAAGAATATCCAAAAACAAAGTTTTTGCTGGAATTGCAAAATTAAGCAAGAGTACTTACGGCTGGTTTTTTGGTTTCAAATTACATATGGTAATCAATGAAAATGGTGAAATTCATTCACTTACGCTAACAAAAGGCAATGTTGATGATAGGATACCTGTGCCAAATCTGACGGAAAAATTAACCGGCCTTTTGTTTGGTGACAAAGGTTATATTGCAAAAGAGCTTTTTCAGAAGCTGTTTGACCGAGGTTTGAAACTTGTTACCAAGGTGAAAAAAGGTATGAAAAATGCATTGATTTCGCTAAATGAGAAGATTTTACTGAGAAAAAGGTCTATCATTGAGACTGTTTTTGGTTACCTAAAAAATAGACTAGAAATTGAACACACTCGCCATAGATCCCCTGTTAATTTTTTGGTTCATATCTTTTCTACTCTCATTTCCTATTCCATCAAATCCAAAAAGCCTTCTATTTCCTATACTTTCTTCCTTCCTTAATCCAGAATTCGCGTCATTACTGTATTTTGTAGCTATGACTTGTTTGCTCAACATTATGTGCAATTTTCTTACTTGTTTATAGCCGCGATACTCTCTATCTTTGCTATTTTCTTTGCTGTGTGTTGTTGTATATACTAATTCCTGTACTGTCTATAGCAATTTCGATATCTTCCATGTTATTTTTTGCAATCATTGATCTTAATATCAAGTTTCTTTTGATGCTTGTGAATAGCTGATAACCTGCAAATTTTTTCCTATTTGTTCAATGTATCCCTCTAAAAATCCCACTCAAACCTATTCTGAATAGATGGGTTATTATATGTATCAAAATCACCACTTTATTGCTGTAAATATTGTTGCCACCCTGCATTTTGGCCCAATTTCATACCAATTTTCGATAGCTTTATCGATGTGACGAAAAATATTTCCTCTTTTTTCTAGAAATTTGTTATATTCGCTATGGTTACTGACTCTCATTTTTTTGTGGCATATTTATCCTTAAATCGCTATTTTATAATGAATTTAGTCAGTAATCACTAGTTTTTCTGCTGCTATGCAACAAAGCCCACCAGACCTCACATTCATTCTACTACAACGCAGAAAATTCGTACAATTGTGCATGATGTAGGGTTTCTGGCTACATTTTTCTATTAAACTCACCTTTCCTCTATGTAACAGATTTCGTATTAAATTTTAAATTTAATGCGCCTAGATATACAAGCATTCCCAGCAAAACCATAGGTATAGAAAGCAACTGCCCCATAGTTAAATCAAGCCACAAATAGCCAATTTGATAGTCTGGTTCGCGAAAAAACTCAACGAAAAAACGTGCTATTCCATACCACATAACTGCAATACCAGTTAACGCACCGTGATACAGTCTTATTCTAGTCAAGAAAAACAGTGAATTTACAACTGCGAAAAGTAGCGGTCCTTCAAAAAATGCCTCATAAAGCTGGCTTGGATGACGCAGCAAATTATCACCACTCTCTGGAAATACCATACCCCATGGCATAGTTGTAACTCTGCCAAATAACTCTCCGTTTATAAAATTGCCTATGCGACCTAAAAATAAACCTATGGGAACTCCGCAAGAAATTAGGTCCAGTGCATAAAATGTAGGGATATTATGTCTTTTACACGAAATTATTACTGCAAGCAAAACTCCTATAGCACCACCATGAAATGACATCCCTCCTTCCCAGGTTTTCAATATCTCGATAGGGTTGCTTATATAAAGAATTGGATCATATATCAATACGTAGCCAAGTCTGCCTCCAAGGATAATACCTACAATAGTGGCTATTAATAACGAATCGTAAAAATTCTTAGTAAATATTTTTTGGTCATCTAGCCTATGTAAATACCAATATGCAAACACTATACCCAAAACGTAGGCTAAGGAATACCAATATATAGAAACAGGACCGATGCTGAAAATTACTGGATTTAAAGACATATTTTGCTATAAATTATTCTTAGACAATCTACTTTTTTCACGATCCCACTCTCTCTGTTTTATGGTTGCTCTCTTATCGTAGAGTTTTTTTCCTTTTACAATGGCAATTTTAGTTTTTGCAAATCCTTTATCGTTAAAATAGACCGAAAGCGGCACAACAGTTATCCCAGCAGTCTTGATTTGACCAATTAGTTTATTTATCTCCTTTTTATGCAAGAGTAATTTACGTTCCCTTTTTGGTTTATGATTTTTTCGGTTCGCAGCTTTATATTCTGCAATATGCATATTGTGCAGCCATACTTCGCTATTCTTTTCGACAACGTAGGCGTCGGAAATATTTACTTTTCTTTCTCTTAGCGATTTAACTTCACTGCTTAATAAGACCATACCCGCTTCAAATTCTTCTAAGATGAAATATTCAAACCTTGCTTTCCTATTTTCTGCAATAACTTCCATATCTAAAGATATCTTTAAGCTTCAATATATTACAGAGTTTTTGACTTAATTCATAATAAAACAGTTATCCCAATAAATATAAGGTGCCAGGCTAGTCTGATAGCAACAGGATAACAAAAATCAAGTAAGTGTTTTTTCTGTCTTTCTAGGCACAAGTTCCTGCTTTACTCCTTTCATTTCAGTTTTAGGCTTTGACATTATATATTGACCAGCACCAACTATGAGCGCAGATCCTGCAACTAGCCCAATTATTGCTAGCACAGATAGGGCGGTAGTAAGTGCAAGTGTAGCACCAACTATCACCGCAGTTACAAAACACACAATAACACCTTTTACAATTGCATTTTTTCCAACCTGTTTTTCTTCCTTTTTCTCTGGGAGCTGTATTGCATCTTTATTTTCAGTAAGATCCTTTGGCGTTTTTTTATTCTCATTTTTTAACGTTTGTTTTTTTTCCGCTTCCTCTACAAGCTGAATTATACCTTGATCTTTAGTAAGGTCTCTTGGCGTTTTTTCATCAACATCTTTTAATGAAGGGTCTGCTCCAGCTTCTAGCAGAGCTTCCGCCACTTTTATCTTGCCATTTTTAGCAGCAAGATGTAAAGGAGTACGTCTATCACTATTGTTTGCATTAACCTCTGCTCTTTTTGCGATTAGAATGTTTACTACATCTTCAATGTTTACTACATCTTCGTGGCCCTTTTCAGCAGCATGATGTAAAGGAGTACATCTATCATTATCTTCTGCATTAACCTTTGCTCCTTTTGCAATTAGAGTTTCTACTACATCTTCGTGGCCCTTTTCAGCAGCAACATGCAAAGAAGTATATCCATCATTACTTTTTACATTAACCTCTGCTCCTTCTGCGATTAGAATGCTTACTATATTTGTATGGCCATAGTAAGCAGCAAAATGCAAAGGAGTACGTTCATAATTATCTTCTGCATTAACCTTTGCTCCTTTTGCAATTAGAGTTTCTACTACATCTTTGCAGCCCTTTGCAGCAGCAATATGTAAAGGAGTCTTGTCCTCAATACCTTCTGCATTAACATCTGCTTTCTCAACTAGAATTTTTACTACCTTTATGTGGTTCTCTTCAGCAGCATAATGCAAAGAAGTACATCCATTATTACTTTTTGCCTTAACCTCTGCTCCTTTTGCGATTAGAATGCTTACTACATTCGCATAGCCATAGTAAGCAGCAATATGCAAAGGAGTACGTTCATAATTATCTTTTGCATTAACATTTGCTTTGTTTTCAATTAGAATTTTTACTACATCTTCGTGGCCCTTTTCAGCAGCAAAATGCAAAGGAGTACACACACCACTACCTTGTACATCAACCTTTGCTTCTTCTGCGATTAGAATTTTTACTACACCTTCGTAGCCATTTGTAGCAGCAATATGTAAAGGAGCCCATCCATCACTATTTTTTTCATCAACGTTGATTCCTTTTGCTTTTGATAGAGCTTGTACTATCTTTTCGTGGCCCTTTGCAGCAGCAATATGTAAAGGAGTCCATCCTTTATTATCTTCTGCATTAACCTTTGCTCCTTCTGCGATTAGAATGTCTACTATATCTTTGTGGCCATGGTGAACAGCAATATGTAAAGGAGTAATTTTATTATCATATTCTGCATTAACATCTGCCCCGTTTTCAATCAGAGCTTTTGCTACCTTTGCACAGTTCCCATAAGAAGCAAGATGTAACAATGTGACTTTCCCAGAATTTTGATCACGAGATATAGTGAATTCGTGATCTATGTTAGGTCCACTATCGTTGTCAGGTTTACTCTTTTCCCACTCTTGACATAAACCTGAATCTTTTTTTTGTAACTCAGCTTTTATTTTTTCAACTATATTGTCCTTGCTCAAATCTAAAAGGCTATCTATTTCTTTTAATATTCCCATAAATTTGTCATATTTCATAACTTCCTCACTTAAAATGCATAACTTAGTTGTTATATCTTTTAACATAGAAGTCAAGAACCTAAATATTCGTTATTATCTTTCCTTAAAGAGTCATTTAAGTTATATTACAGGCTATGAAAAACCTCAACTTTAGGAAGGAAATCAAATTTTTTCTCTGTCGTTTATAACTTTATTTGTTCTATGGATTATACTGTCTGGTTATTTTGAGCCGTTTTTTATTTTTTGTGGAGTGTTTTCCTCTATATTCACATTGTTTATCTTTAGACGGTTGATAAACGCTGAAAGCGCTCTTAGTCAGATTTTAAATGGTACGAGTAGACTGTCGTTTTATAAGCTCGTAAGTTATATACCATGGTTAATGTACCAAATCATTTTATCAAGTGTTTATGTAACAAAAAAGGTGCTACAACTCAAATCTAAGCTTGAACCGATCATTATCCTAAGAAAATGCAAAGGGCATAATGATGAGAGCATTGCATTATTTGCTAGTTCAGTTACAATCACTCCCGGAACTTTAACTATCAATGTTGAAAGCAAGCAAAAAACGTATTTGTCTACCATGTGTTTGATAGATAAAGATCTTGAAAGTGGCATTTCTGAAATAGAAAGTAGAATCTTAAAAATACTACGTTCAGTTAAGTAATTGCTTTAAATAAGTTAACAGCATCCTTATATTCCCTTACAAGACTTTCAAGCATTTCTTTTGGAAGGCTATTATTAACAATAGAACATAAATAATTATATAAATCTTCTAACCTTAATATGTTATTTCTCTTCTTGCTGTTAAATTTATACGGAAAAATACCTTCCATAACTTCAATAGTAGTAGCCTTGTTTAAAAATACATTTTCACTTGTCACTCTTATTCTTGCTAAAACAGTGTTAATTTCAGGTTCGTCACTCGTATAAAAATCTGATAGCTGAGTTATTCTAATAACGTACAAAGTTACTATTTTTGACAAGCAATTATCAGCATATTCACAATTTTTTATTACCTCCCACTGAGTAACCTGAGATTTACCTATTTTTGCATTGTTCGGTAATTTACTCATTGAACTTTCTCCATTTAATCCAGTGTAATAAATTATACTAATACTTTGTTAAATAAATAATAACGCGATTACAAAAATATATACTTATAGTGGTATATTATACAAAAATAGCACAATATCTAAGCATTAAAGCTAGTTTTAGCTGGGTACATGGGGCTATTCGTTATTTTTGTGTTGTCCAGTGAGGTCCAAAATTAGAGGTCCACTTATATAAAGAGTTTAGTCTGCCTTCTTTGCTATAAACGCGAATTCTGGATTAAGGAAGGAAGAAAGTATAGGAAATAGAAGGCTTTTTGGATTTGATGGAATAGGAAATGAGAGTAGAAAAGATATGAACCAAAAAATTAACAGGGGATCTATGGCGAGTGTGTTCAATTTCTAGTCTATTTTTTAGGTAACCAAAAACAGTCTCAATGATAGACCTTTTTCTCAGTAAAATCTTCTCATTTAGCGAAATCAATGCATTTTTCATACCTTTTTTCACCTTGGTAACAAGTTTCAAACCTCGGTCAAACAGCTTCTGAAAAAGCTCTTTTGCAATATAACCTTTGTCACCAAACAAAAGGCCGGTTAATTTTTCCGTCAGATTTGGCACAGGTATCCTATCATCAACATTGCCTTTTGTTAGCGTAAGTGAATGAATTTCACCATTTTCATTGATTACCATATGTAATTTGAAACCAAAAAACCAGCCGTAAGTACTCTTGCTTAATTTTGCAATTCCAGCAAAAACTTTGTTTTGGATATTCTTTTTGCATGACAAACTGCAATGGGAGTTGTGTCTATATATGAAATTCCAGTGTTTTCTGACTGTCCACAAAGCCAATGCAACAACATTGCTAAATGCCACAAAACCCTAGGCTTTAGAGCAACAAACCTGGTATATGAAGGCAACTTTGGAAACTCTGATTTGTAGAGCAACGTTAGGTAATGTAGATAGAAAGTTTTGAAATTTTTACACGGAGATTGTTGATATAGCAGGATTATTGTCATGATTTCGGAGTGCTCAATTTCCGTTGTTCTTGTGGGTTTTTTACCATTTGGCAGTAGCTTACCTGCAAAATTTTTCTCTATATCTCTGCAAAAATCATCGACCAAACAAAACAGTTTGTTATATCTTCCATGGTTAACCTCATCTGTTTTTTTATAACTGCTGAGTTTACCCTGTTTTCTTGCCTTTTCTATTCTCCTTTAATCCAGAATTCGCGTTATAAAATAAGTTTTCCTTTTGAGCTGTTTTGTTAGTATTAACTAAATTTTAAATTAACTGTGCTACAATGAAAAAGATAAAACTCGGAATACTAATTTCAGGCAGGGGATCAAATATGCAGGCCTTGATAGAAGCATGTCAAGATCAGAATTTTCCCGCAGAAGTTGCATGTGTTATCACAAATAATAGCGAAGCTGCTGGTCTGAAAACAGCAGAGCAAGCAGGAATCCCAGCGTTTGTTGTTAATAATAAACCACTTGATGCTGATAAAATTCACAAAATACTTGTTCAACATAAGGTTGATTTAATTTGCCTTGCAGGGTTTATGAGAATTCTCAAAGCTGATTTTCTGAGTAAATGGCATAACAAGGTTATAAATATTCATCCCTCTTTACTTCCGTCTTTTAAAGGTCTAAACGCTCAAGAGCAAGCTCTAAAAGCAGGTGTAAAAATTACAGGTTGTACTGTACATTATGTCACTCCTGAAGTTGATGCTGGAGCCATAATTGCTCAAGCTGCTGTGCCAGTGTTACCAGCTGATGATATTCAAAGCCTTTCAGAACGCATTCTAGCTGAGGAGCATAAGTGTTATGTAGAAGCAGTAAGATCAATAGCAGAAAGTATTCATTATTGACTTTGAGTGTTTTTTCCAACTTCAACAAAAAATAAATTTTCAGGATCCAGTAAAGAACTTGCTAACTCGTTTACTTTCTCTAATTTAACGTCATTAATGACATTCGCATAATTATTTATACGGTTAACATCAAGATCATTTATTTGCATATTATCGAGCAGCATTGCTGTATTTGTGTTATTGGACAGGAAAAGGACAAGATTATTTACCAAGCCAATTTTTGCATCCTTGAACAATTGTTCGTCAATTCCCTCCTTTCTTATTCTGCTAAATGTATCTTTTACTGCTGATATAGCTTTGTCAGCAGTAGAACTATCAGTATTAATACTTCCAGCTATAACGTTCCCATGTTTATTGGGAATAATCATTGCATAAACACCATAAGTAATACCCAAGTTTTGCCTCAGTTCTGTCATTAATATTGAATTCAGCCTCATGCCACCAAGTGCATCAATTAAGACACGAGCGTTATAATAATTAGGATCTTCATAAGCTATACCTTTTTGAGCAAAAAGTATCACACTCTGTGGTATATCCATAAAAATATTCTTACTTTCTGCAGAACCAAAATTATTTTTTACAGGTATTTTTCTAACTTTTGATCTTTTTGACGGCAATTTAGATAAATATTTATCTAATAGCGTAATAATTTCTTCTTTTTTTGCACAACCAGCAACACTGATAACTATGTTATCTTTAGCAAAATTACGCTTTATGTATGTTAAAACATCGTCTCTAGTAATGCTCACTCTAGTGTCAAGAGTACCGTACATACTTTTTGAGTAAGGGTGTTTTTTAAACAACAACGTATTCAATTCTTCTACAGCAACAAAGCCAGGATTTTTTTCAAGATTATTAAAATCAACTTTGGCTTTCTCGAAAACTCTATTCAACCCTTCAGGGTCAACTTTAGGACGCATTATAGTATCGCTCAGTAATGAAATTGCTTCCTCTAGATTGTCAGACAAAGTATTTAATGAAACCCTAAATGCTTCTAAATCAGCAATAAAATTTAAACTAATCCCTTTATCTTCAAGCTTTTTCGCAAAATCTTTGGCATCATTTTTTCCTGCCCCTTCTTGAATTACAGAAGAAGTAAACCAAGTAAGCCCTTGTTTTTCCGCATTCTCATACACGTAACCTGCATCTTTGAACGATATATTGAGTGAAACTTTTGGCAAATCATGATTTTCTACAAATAAAAACTTAAATCCTTTACGGGTGGTGACCTCCTCTATATTTAGGTTACCACTTGCTTGTAAATTAAAGCCTAGACAGAAAAAAAATAGAAATATAATTTTACTTATTCTCATTATTATCTCCTTTTGGTAATAAACGACCAATTAACTTATTAGCAGAAAAAATAGCACGGATTTTATTATTTACATCCTCTAGATTGACATCATTAATCTTGCTATATGAAATATCTATTTCATCAAGTGGAATGCCAAGTGCTAGGTGCGGCACATAAAACATTGCTATATGAGTTAAGTCAGATAGATTATCAAACTGTGCTGCTTTGTATCTATATTTTGAGCTTTGTAATTCCTCGCTCGTCACCCCTTTAGATACGAAGCCATTAATAGTATTATCTAACTCTCTTTCAACAATATCTAAATTAGCGCCACTTTTTGGAATTATCATAATATCAATGTAGCCATCACTAAAAGCTAGGCTATTATAATAAGCAAACACTGATACTGCCACATCTTTATCTAAAACCAAATCTTTATACAGTTTGCTGGATTTGCCGCCACCTAAAATGTCAACCGCTAAATGAGCAGCAGAGGCTTCATTTATGTGCTCAAATAAAGGAACACGATAACGAAAATATAAAACTGGTTCTTTTACTTCAGTGCTCTCTAAAATCACCGATAAACCTGCATTATGCACTGGATCCTGATTTGGGTAATGTCTCATTACAGGCTTAGCTTTAATTTCGCCATATTTTTCTTCTGCTAATTTCACTACTTCATCAAATTCCACATCACCCACAATCAGTAATATTGCATTGCCGGGGTGATAATAGTTATTATGAAACCTCGTTATGTCATCCTGATTGTAAGTTTTGATATCGCTCTCCCAGCCAATAACAGATCTACCATAGCCAGTACGGTAAAATGCACTATCCATTTCTTCCCATAACAAGTTATGAGGTTGGTTATCAAATCTCATCTTTCTTTCTTCTAATACGATGTTTTTTTCTCTATCTATTTTGTCTTGAGTAACATTAAAGCTGCCCATTCTATCTGCTTCAACTTCCATTGCAAGTGGTAAATCTTTTTTTGGGACCAACTCAAAATAACAAGTATATTCTTTAGTGGTAAACGCGTTAAATTTAGCCCCAATGCTACTCATAGTGGCTTCTATGTCTTTAAACTTTCCTGTAGTTTTAAACATTAAGTGTTCAAAGTAGTGAGCCAATCCTGCTTTGCCGATTGGATCATCCATTCCCCCAACTTTGTATATTACTGCATGTAAAACGGCTGGAATCCGATGATTAGGAACAACATAAACATCTAGTCCATTACTGAGTTTAGCATGTTTTATGTCGTGCTCTATGCTCAAAGCCTTCAAAGAAATTGAGCAAGTAAAAAAAAGTACAGGTAGTATAAGAAAACTAAAAAACTTATGAAGCATTATTTCGACCTAATATAAAAACAATTATTTTATTCCTCATTGTTGTTTGAAAATAAACATATCATATGTATACCACTTATATAGCGATGTCAACATTATGTAAACATAATTATTTTATTCCTCATTTTGTTTAGAAATAAGGATATCGTATATATACCACTTATATAGCAATGTAAACATTCCACAAACTATAGATAAATCTGCTAAATTAAAGGCTGGCCAATACCAATCATCAATATGAAAATATATGAAATCATATACAGCTCCCCAGTAGATCCTGTCAACTACGTTTCCGATTGCTCCACCAATCATCAGAGAAAAACCAAGGTAAGTTGACTGATCATCAGACTTGTATATCAAGTATGCAAGTATACCAATTATTAGTATTGAAACTGCTGAAAAAAAGAAACCGCCATGTGGTAAAGCGCTACACATTCCAAAACTAATACCTGAATTCCAAACTTCAACTAGCTTTATAAAGCTAGTGATCTCAATTGATTCTCCTTCATCAATCAATGAGTTTATGTACGATTTGCTCGTTTGGTCAATCAATACTATAATTAGTACAACAATTAAGCATAACTTTTTCATAAATTTGCCTTTAACCTACAAACTTTAAGTATATCATAATTTATCTGTTTTGTTAACTCCTCAATACTATGGAATTTTTTTTCTGACCTTATGAATTTTAAAAGTTGTATGTTGACTTTATGATTATATACGTCTTCATCAAAATCGAATATGTGCATTTCTATTATGGGCTTTTTCAGATCCTTAAATGTAGGTCTCATACCAATATTGACTACTCCATATAACCAATTTGGGTTATTATCAGAAAACATCACTTTAGCGTAATATGTACCAAATTTTGGTTTTATCATGCAATCTTCTATAGGAATATTTATGGTTGGAAATCCTATTTCTCTACCTCTACATGCACCTTTTGTCACAACACCAGAAACTTGATAAGGTCTGCCGAGCAATTTATTAGCAATTTCTGTTTCGCCCCTCTGTACATACTCCCTTATTGAAGAAGAAGAGCAAATTTTGCCGTCAATTATTAATGACTCTAATTTAGTCAAAGAGTATCCATATGTTTCAGAATATTTCTCTAGAGTTAATATATCACCCAATCGTTTATGACCAAAAGTGCAATTTTCTCCGACAATTATGTGTTTAGCGCCATATTTATCTATTAAAATCTTACTGATAAAGTCATCGCAGCTAACCTCAGAAAAACCTCTATTAAAATTAATAATATACAAGTAATCTATACCATAGCTGCTGATCAGTTCCTTTTTTTGTTCTTGGTCTATTAACCTAAAATTGTTTCTACCAAATAAAACAGTTGATGGGTGAGGCTCAAAAGTTAAAACTGCGGAGGGTAATCCTCTTTCTTGTGCTACCTTCTTTAGAGTGGAAATTGCAAATTCATGTCCTAAATGAATGCCATCGAAATTTCCGAAGGTCAGTGCTATATTATTTTCTATCCCTTGCTCACAATTATAAATAATTTTCATACAATTTGATGTTTTTACATGTTTCTTATATATAATAACTATATTTTAGTAAGCTACGGAGATAAATTGTGAAAAATACTAAAGGAAAAGTTATAATATATGTAAAGCAGCACTGCCCATTCTGCAAAAAAGCAAAAGAGTTGCTGGATAAAAAAGGTGTGAAATATGAAGAAATCGATGTGCTCAAAAACTCAGATCTATTTAACGACATAAAATCAAAGTATAACGTTAGAACAGTTCCACAGATTTTTATCAACGATAAGCACATTGGGGGGTGTGACAAATTGATGGATCTTGAAAAAGAAGGAAAGTTGGATGATATGCTAAATAATAATGACAATCACATTGATGTCACAACCTACACAAGTAGCAATGACGAATATGAAGAAGGCGTTGTACTACGCGATGATTTTATATAATTTTTATCTCGCTTTCATTGTCATGTAATGCACGAGTGAAAAGCTAGTATGCTCACTTTAAACAATTCTTAATGAATTAAAAATACAATTCATTTAGTGAGTTTTTTTAGTGGGAAAAAATGACAAAAAATATTTCAATTATTAGCAGAAACTTAATTAGTATCGAATTAGTTAACAAACAAGATTTAGAGAATTTCATCAAGATTTTCACAGTGCTTGATAAACATATAGCAGCTAAAACACTTTTTACAGAAGAAGTGAGAATAGAGTACAAGCAGCACAACGGCATAGAAGTTGTTGAATTGCTAAAAGATACAGACTTTACATATCATGAGGTTGAAAATGTATTGAACCACCTGAGTAAACATGGAATGAAGGTGCCCAGCAATGTTATAGCACATACCCTTTTTTCTGCATGCAATCACGCACTTGAATCTAAGGATGTAGCATTTTCCTTTTCTGAAGGATTTTCACAATTTAACATCAGAGTAAATAAGAATACCTTTATAATAACTCCTATGACGCGAATTCTGGATTAAAGGAGAATAGAAAAGGCAAGAAAACAGGGTAAACTCAGCAGTTATAAAAAAACAGATGAGGTTAACCATGGAAGATATAACAAACTGTTTTGTTTGGTCGATGATTTTTGCAGAGATATAGAGAAAAATTTTGCAGGTAAACTACTGCCAAATGGTAAAAAACCCACAAGAACAACGGAAATTGAGCACTCCGAAATCATGACAATAATCCTGCTATATCAACAATCTCCGTGTAAAAATTTCAAAACTTTCTATCTACATTACCTAACGTTGCTCTACAAATCAGAGTTTCCAAAGTTGCCTTCATATACCAGGTTTGTTGCTCTAAAGCCTAGGGTTTTGTGGCATTTAGCAATGTTGTTGCATTGGCTTTGTGGACAGTCAGAAAACACTGGAATTTCATATATAGACACAACTCCCATTGCAGTTTGTCATGCAAAAAGAATATCCAAAAACAAAGTTTTTGCTGGAATTGCAAAATTAAGCAAGAGTACTTACGGCTGGTTTTTTGGTTTCAAATTACATATGGTAATCAATGAAAATGGTGAAATTCATTCACTTACGCTAACAAAAGGCAATGTTGATGATAGGATACCTGTGCCAAATCTGACGGAAAAATTAACCGGCCTTTTGTTTGGTGACAAAGGTTATATTGCAAAAGAGCTTTTTCAGAAGCTGTTTGACCGAGGTTTGAAACTTGTTACCAAGGTGAAAAAAGGTATGAAAAATGCATTGATTTCGCTAAATGAGAAGATTTTACTGAGAAAAAGGTCTATCATTGAGACTGTTTTTGGTTACCTAAAAAATAGACTAGAAATTGAACACACTCGCCATAGATCCCCTGTTAATTTTTTGGTTCATATCTTTTCTACTCTCATTTCCTATTCCATCAAATCCAAAAAGCCTTCTATTTCCTATACTTTCTTCCTTCCTTAATCCAGAATTCGCGTTCTTAACATAAGGTGACACTGCGTCATAAAAAAAACAGCTATTGCCTGTTAGCTATTTCATCTGTTTCTTGAAGATTTCTGATAAAATTATTTAAGTCTTTTAAGCGAAACGTTTGAATATACTCCGGTTTTCCTTCTTGCAAGTAACAAACAGTAAAACTATTGGTATAATGCCTATGTGACGCATATTTTTCCTCCAATTGCACATTTCAATATATCAGAGTACTGGTTGGTCCAAACTCCTATGCGAGGTCATCACATTTTGTGAGCCTAACCGGTGGCAGAATCTGAGTAACGAGGTCTTCTTTCATATACTTTATACAAGAACACTCAGAAAAAGTGCCAACCTGCCACCTATCCACTCTGAGAAGTGATTATCTTCTCTTGCTTCCAACCAAGCAATACCTAATTCATACCTTCTGGGTAAGGTCAGTAGGTGGTAAAATATAAACATTTTATAAAGTGAAAAATGGACTTTTCAGGCCACTGCTGACTCAATACCCAGTCAATATCCTTTTTACCAGTTCTTTTACTGTCGGTACATAGCCATTCTCATAAAACGGATCTTGCTTGAATTTATATACATTATGTCCGGAAAACATGAGTTCATTTTCAATATCGCTGTCATGTATAATGTTTTGCAGTGTCTTTTGTATACAAAAACTCCGTGGATCTGGTTTTTTCCCTGTTGAATGGTCGCCATGATCTTTCCAATTGCTAAACAGGCAATGGCTCAAACATCCCATGCAATTGATTTGATCTTGTCTTATCTCTGCAAATTTGTCTGGCGTCACAAAAATAACAGTTGAATCTGGGGTTTTCATTGCTTCTGTGTACCCTTCTTTAGTCCATGTATTTGCCAGTTCTTTGTCTTTTGCAGTAAGGTAAATCTTCCTACCTCTGCTACCCATTGCAAATTCACTATTGAATTCCTTGCTGGCATTTTCTGAAAACTTTATTTGACGTGAATTCCGTTCCTGCAACTCACGTATGAAGTTATTTTCTACTGCAGATGAGTAAAATCCTGTTGGACTGAATTTATTTAAAAATACGTCACCTTCTTCTAAAGTGAGTAGCTTCTTTTTCCACTCTGCAGAAATTGGGCTTTCTTTCGTCAAAAGTGGACGAGTGCCAAACTGAAAAGCTATTGGTCCAATTTGCAGATTGTCAAACCAATGTTCCCAATCTTTCAAATGCCACACTCCTCCTGCCATAACAATTGGTGTTTCTGAAAGACCGATCTCGTTCATGAAAGATCTAAGCTCTGCAACTCTTTCAAATGGAGCCTGTGGTAGCTCTGGGTCTTCACTGTTACTCAGTCCATTGTGACCACCAGCAAGCCATGGATCCTCATAAACTACTCCACCTAGCCAATAAGAAGATATTTTTTGGTAAGCACGTTTCCATAATGCTTTAAAAGCGCGTACCGATGAGATAATAGGGTAATAATAAACCTGATATTTAGCTGCAATTTCTCCAAGCCTATAAGGCATACCAGCACCGCAGGTAATACCATGAACTAAGCCTTTTGCTCTTTCCAATATGCCATGAAGCACGCGTTCTGCTGCCCCCATCTCCCAAAGCACATTCATATGTACTCTTCCACGGCCTTTTGATATTTCATTTGCTATTCTTGCCTGACTAATCCCAGCTTCAATACTATACTCTATCAATTCACTGTGTTTTTCATTTCTTGTTTTGCCTTTGTAAATTAATGGCACTAACTCGCCATTATCATCAATAAGCTTAGCATTTGCACCAGAAAACGTACCCACAGCATCTGCTGCAGCAAATGCTCCGCTTGATCTTCCATCACTGATTGCAATGCCTTTGCCGCCCTCGATGATTGGCCACACTTCCTTTCCTGAAATTACTATTTTTTTTATCTTATTTTTCAAAACTTCCTCGCAATCTTTCACTCTATTTTACTTAATTACTAAAAAAATAATAGCTGTTTATTTTTTTCTTGTATCATTAAAGCTTCTATAGCTACTATCCTATCCACGCTGCACAAATATTGTAGTTTGAACGCGAATTCTGGATTAAGGAAGGAAGAAAGTATAGGAAATAGAAGGCTTTTTGGATTTGATGGAATAGGAAATGAGAGTAGAAAAGATATGAACCAAAAAATTAACAGGGGATCTATGGCGAGTGTGTTCAATTTCTAGTCTATTTTTTAGGTAACCAAAAACAGTCTCAATGATAGACCTTTTTCTCAGTAAAATCTTCTCATTTAGCGAAATCAATGCATTTTTCATACCTTTTTTCACCTTGGTAACAAGTTTCAAACCTCGGTCAAACAGCTTCTGAAAAAGCTCTTTTGCAATATAACCTTTGTCACCAAACAAAAGGCCGGTTAATTTTTCCGTCAGATTTGGCACAGGTATCCTATCATCAACATTGCCTTTTGTTAGCGTAAGTGAATGAATTTCACCATTTTCATTGATTACCATATGTAATTTGAAACCAAAAAACCAGCCGTAAGTACTCTTGCTTAATTTTGCAATTCCAGCAAAAACTTTGTTTTTGGATATTCTTTTTGCATGACAAACTGCAATGGGAGTTGTGTCTATATATGAAATTCCAGTGTTTTCTGACTGTCCACAAAGCCAATGCAACAACATTGCTAAATGCCACAAAACCCTAGGCTTTAGAGCAACAAACCTGGTATATGAAGGCAACTTTGGAAACTCTGATTTGTAGAGCAACGTTAGGTAATGTAGATAGAAAGTTTTGAAATTTTTACACGGAGATTGTTGATATAGCAGGATTATTGTCATGATTTCGGAGTGCTCAATTTCCGTTGTTCTTGTGGGTTTTTTACCATTTGGCAGTAGTTTACCTGCAAAATTTTTCTCTATATCTCTGCAAAAATCATCGACCAAACAAAACAGTTTGTTATATCTTCCATGGTTAACCTCATCTGTTTTTTTATAACTGCTGAGTTTACCCTGTTTTCTTGCCTTTTCTATTCTCCTTTAATCCAGAATTCGCGTTCATAGGTAGCGATGCAACAAAGCCCACTGGAATCGAGGAATTTTGATTATAAGTAAGCATACTGAGCTGATGACTAAAGGTAGCTGTTTTATGCTAAAACAAACGTTTTTGATACAGAAGCTGGATCCCAGTGGGCTTTGTTGCATAGCAACTGAAAAAATCTGGTGGCTACTGACAAAATTCATTATAAAATAGCCATTTAACCTTTGAAGAAAAAATATGCCACAGAAAATGAAAGTCAGTAACCAAAACGAATATAACAAATTCCTTGAAAAAAGGGGAAATATTTTTCGTTACATCGATGAAGCTATCGAAAATTGGTATGAAATTGGGCCAAAAATGCAGGGCGGCAACTATATTTATAGTGATAAAGTGGTGATTTTGATACATATAACAACCCATCTATTCAGAATAGGTTTGAGTGGGATTTTTAGAGGGATACATTGAACAAATAGGAAAAAATTTGCAGCTATTCACAAGCATCAAAAGAAACTTAATATTAAGATCAATGATTGCAGAGTTGATAAAAATAATATGGAAGATATCGAAATTGCCATAGATAGCACAAGCATCAGCATTTATAACCTGGACACAGCAAGGAAAATAGCGAAAATAGAAAGTATCGCAGCTATGAACAAGTAAAGAAACTACACGTAATGTTGAATATAAACAGCAAAAAAGCCATAGCTGCAAAATACAGTAACGGTCTGATCACTATGGAGCTTGCGATTTGCTTAAAGAAGTTCATGCCATAAAAGCACTATATGCAGACAGAGCATATGACAGACATAAACTCTATAAATTGTATGCTGAATGCGGCATAAAGACAAAAATTCCTCCAAAAAACGATGCAGCAGAGCATCCAAAGTATGGCAGAGAGAAATGCTGCAATTAGACTAATAAAGTCATACAGCGAAGATGGAATGAAGAGGTGGAAAAGGCAAACAAACTACGGAAAAAGATCTTATGTAGAAAGTTTTTTCTCGCGACTGAAACAAACATTCGGGTTTAATTTTCGGAACAAATCTGAAATTAATCGTGGGAAGGAACTGCTACTCAAGTGTTATTTGCTGAATAAATTTATCGAAATAGGCGTGCCTAAGTTTGAAATGGCTACATAAGTTTTTCCTGATCTATCCAATACAAGGTGCTATGCAACAAAGCCATCCCAGTGTCAGCTACTTGGATGACACCATTTGCTGCACATTCAGGTTAAAACGTTCGCACAATTGTGTGCTTGACACTGGTCCTTTTTTCCAGATTCCAGCATCATGTGCTGCCAAAAGGTAGGCTATTAGTCTTTGACTTAAATCACAGTTGTACAAGAGATCTATTACATACTTGCTGTAAGAAATTTTAATTGTTGACATACCTAGTTAATAACAAGGTCTATTCTTTTTTAACCTGAGTGCAATTGCGTCTTCCCAAACTTCACCATTATGCAATAACTTTTCTTTATTGTACATTAGCTCCTCTCTTGTTTCAGTAGCAAATTCAAAGTTAGGACCCTCCACAATTGCATCAACTGGACATGCCTCTTGGCAAAGTCCGCAGTATATGCATTTTGTCATATCAATATCATAGCGCGTGGTACGGCGACTACCGTCTTCTCTTTCCTCTGCTTCAATCACTATTGCTTGAGCAGGGCAGATAACTTCGCATAATTTACAAGCTATGCATCGTTCTTCACCGTTTGAATACCTACGCAACGCATGCTCACCACGAAACCTTGGACTTAGAGGACCCTTCTCCATAGGATATCTCAACGTAACCTTTGGTTTGAACATATATTTCAATGTAATAGCAAACCCTTTAATTAACTCTACAAAAGACCAATACCAAGCTAATTTCTTGAGCATAAAATATTTAAAACTTGTGTCAGTCATTATAAATCATATTATCAGTTTTCAAAATAAATATTTTCACCTGGGTGACTTTTACAGCTTTTCTATATAATACATTCACTAGTATGATAGTACTGCATAAATATAAACTAGCAAGATAGATAAAAATTTTGAATATTTTCAAATTAGGTATTTTGGTTTCTTAAGTGTAATATTGCTAAGTAGTTTATATAAATAATGACAAACACAAATGAAACTATTTTCGCTTTATCGACCGTATTTGGTAAGTCAGGAGTTGCAGTAATTAGAATTTCAGGCAACTACGCGCTTAAAGCTTTAAATCATTTTCATATTAAGAAAGAAATTAAACCAAGATTTGCTACTTTAGTTGATCTATATGATGATTCCAATCAATTGATAGATAATGGAATAATCATCTATTTCCCTGCTCCAAACAGTTTCACTGGCGAGGACGTTATAGAGTTACAAGTGCATGGAAGCAAGGCAGTCATAAAAATCATCTTGGAGGAATTATCGAAAATTTTTGTTATGGCCAGACCAGGAGAATTCTCACTTAGGGCTTTTCTAAATGGTAAATTTGACTTAACGCAAATAGAAGGGATTGCAGACTTAATTGATGCTGAGACGAAAATGCAAGCTAAACAAGCGATTAAGCAGATATCAGGAGAATTGGAGAGACTATACAGCAATTGGAGGCAAAGATTAATAACGATACAATCCAAAATCGAAGCATATATAGACTTTCCAGAGGACATTTGGGCAGAAAAAAGTGAATTGGAAAAAATTAATAATGAAGTGCAATCTCTCGTGCAGTTGATACAAGAGCATTTAAATGATAATAGACGGGGCGAAAGGTTGCGTGAGGGTTTACATATTGTAATAACTGGTGAACCAAATGTCGGTAAATCAACTCTGTTTAATTTCTTAGCCAAGCGTGATATTGCTATTGTTTCTGAATATGCAGGCACAACAAGAGATATACTTGAAGCTCATATTGACATTGGCGGATACCCAATCATTCTCTCTGATACTGCTGGAATTCGTGAGAGTTCAGATCCAATAGAATCAGAAGGTATAAGTCGAGCGAAAAAGAGGGCTTTTGAAGCTGATTTAAGAATAGAACTATTTCCTTTTGAACAACGACACGATGTCAATTATCAAGCCAAAGGCAATATACCATCTGTCGTTGACACACAACTATGCAAATATTGTAATCAACAAACGGTGTCATCCCAGTGCGTGACACTGGGATCCAGATATAAAAATACTTGCAAATTATGCAATAGACAATGGATTCTAGAAACATGTGCTGAAAACAATGTTCATGATGAGATAAGCTGGATTCCAGTGTTAGCTACTTGCATGACATCAGACCAAAATGACACCATTCATGTTCTGAGCAAAGCTGACGATGTTATCAATAATCACAATATAAAAATTAATGGCATAGATCTTTTACCCATTTCTATTCTAAAGGGAATAGGTACAAACAAGTTGATCTCTCTCATAAAAGAGAAGGCAGAGGAAAAATTTGGGCATGATAGAGACACTCCTGTGATTACTCGGCAAAGACATAGGAGTCACATGCAGAAAGCACTGGAACATTTACAACGTTTTAATATCGATAATCCAATTGAATTAATATCTGAAGATTTGAGGCTTGCTGCATTTGAACTTGGTGCGGTGATTGGAATTATTGATGTTGAGGAAATATTGGACAGTATATTTAGCAACTTTTGCGTGGGCAAGTAAAGCTTTTATAGATTGCTTAAAATCAAATGTTGTGATAGAAAAGAAATGGACGGATGGCCGAGCGGTTTAAGGCACCAGTCTTGAAAACTGACGTACGTGATGAGCGTACCATGGGTTCGAATCCCATTCCGTCCGCACTTAGCATCCCGCTATGTTAGCTAATTTTTAGAGCTTATTTGGACTATGTGGCTCGTAATGCTGGAAATCTTATCTAAGAGAGCCACATCTTTTAAAAATACATCCCTTTGTAAATTGACCTTGTTAGCGAAGAAAGCTAATATCTATAAATAGATCACCATCTGAATATGGAAACCGATATAGTAATAATAGGTGCAGGACCTGTTGGAATATTCACTGCTTTTCAAGCGGGAATGCTTGATATGAAATGTCATATAATAGATGTTTTGGATCAAGCAGGAGGACAATGCACAGCTCTTTACCCAGAAAAGCCAATATACGATATACCTGGTTATCCTGTAATTACTGCTCAAAAATTAATTGAGCGACTAATGGAGCAAGCTTCACCGTTTGAGCCTGTTTACCATTTAAGTCAAAAAGTGGAAAAGATTTCAAATAACGAAGGTGAAAACTTTACTATCATAACGAACATAGGTACAGAGATAAAATGCAAAGCCGTTATCATTGCTGCAGGTAACGGAATGTTTGAACCTAACCGTCCACCCTTAAGTGGTATATTAGAATATGAAAATAAATCTGTATTTTATAGTGTAAATAGAATTTCTGATTTTCAGGACAAAACTATAGTCATTGCAGGGGGGGGTGATTCTGCGGCTGATTGGACCGTAGAACTTTCTAAAGTTGCAAAGAAAATTTATGTGATACATAGGAGAAAGGAATTTCGCTGCACTCCTGAAACTAGAAATAAATTAGAATCACTTGAAAGTGATGGAAAGATAGAACTGGTAGTGCCATATCAATTACACGAACTAGCAGGAGGTAATGGGCAGTTGAGCGCAGTGATAGTAAAAAACATTGCCTCTAAGGAAGAAAAAGAAATATCCGCTGATTTTTTGCTGCCATTTTTTGGATTGTCAATGAATCTTGGTCCAATAAACAATTGGGGTATAGAGTTAGAACATAGCCGCATAGTTGTTGATCCGACTACCTTAAAAACCAGTAGAGATAGGATATATGCAATCGGAGATATAGCTACTTATTCAGGCAAACTAAAGTTAATATTAAGTGGTTTTGCTGAGAGTGCCATGGCTTGTTATGACATATACAAAGTAATCCACAACTCTCCAGTCAATTTTCAATACTCGACTTCAAAAGGAATTCACGGGAAAGAAAAACTTGCTTGACACCCTTCGCCAGCCCCCTTATCATGGTACTGAAGGTATTCATTTATCTTCAATCTGTGCAGATTAAACGACAACAGTATTACGTAATTGGCGTCTTATTTTTAATTTTTTGCACTATGCGCACCCTACGTCTTCACAACTATCTGGGTTTTTACCTATATAAGCTGAAACGCGCTTATAAAGCGTTTAAGACAGTATAGCACGCCAATTTGCAGGATTAGAGAGTGACAACTAGCTAATACGGGATATCTTTTGCCTTTTTTTCTGCTTAGTAAATTTCTTAAACATTCAAACTAAGGTGAGTTGCATTTAAAAGCAGCTAAATTGCAGTGTTTAAGACTTAAAAAACGCCAATGTTCTAAAATAGATATTAATCGGGGCTTCTTTTGCCTTTTTTTTATTTGGTAAATTTCTTAATGTTTGTGGCTAAACGACAACCGTCATCCCGCTACTTGTTAGCGGGATCTAGAGACGCGAATTCTGGATTAAAGGAGAATAGAAAAGGCAAGAAAACAGGGTAAACTCAGCAGTTATAAAAAAACAGATGAGGTTAACCATGGAAGATATAACAAACTGTTTTGTTTGGTCGATGATTTTTGCAGAGATATAGAGAAAAATTTTGCAGGTAAACTACTGCCAAATGGTAAAAAACCCACAAGAACAACGGAAATTGAGCACTCCGAAATCATGACAATAATCCTGCTATATCAACAATCTCCGTGTAAAAATTTCAAAACTTTCTATCTACATTACCTAACGTTGCTCTACAAATCAGAGTTTCCAAAGTTGCCTTCATATACCAGGTTTGTTGCTCTAAAGCCTAGGGTTTTGTGGCATTTAGCAATGTTGTTGCATTGGCTTTGTGGACAGTCAGAAAACACTGGAATTTCATATATAGACACAACTCCCATTGCAGTTTGTCATGCAAAAAGAATATCCAAAACAAAGTTTTTGCTGGAATTGCAAAATTAAGCAAGAGTACTTACGGCTGGTTTTTTGGTTTCAAATTACATATGGTAATCAATGAAAATGGTGAAATTCATTCACTTACGCTAACAAAAGGCAATGTTGATGATAGGATACCTGTGCCAAATCTGACGGAAAAATTAACCGGCCTTTTGTTTGGTGACAAAGGTTATATTGCAAAAGAGCTTTTTCAGAAGCTGTTTGACCGAGGTTTGAAACTTGTTACCAAGGTGAAAAAAGGTATGAAAAATGCATTGATTTCGCTAAATGAGAAGATTTTACTGAGAAAAAGGTCTATCATTGAGACTGTTTTTGGTTACCTAAAAAATAGACTAGAAATTGAACACACTCGCCATAGATCCCCTGTTAATTTTTTGGTTCATATCTTTTCTACTCTCATTTCCTATTCCATCAAATCCAAAAAGCCTTCTATTTCCTATACTTTCTTCCTTCCTTAATCCAGAATTCGCGTTAAGAGTGTTAGCTGCTTCTTGAAATTTTTTGTCATTTTTTAATTCTGCAACTTTTTCACTTGTGAAGATGCCCTTCCCTTTATATTGTTGGTCAAGCTCAGCAATTCTTTCAAAATCTTGACGTACTTTTTCATTTGCACGTCCTTTTTGACTTTCAAATTTCTGATTCAATTCTGCAACGTTTTTCATTTTGTTCTCAAGCTCCTTACTGTTCACAGCTTTTAGAGCCTCTGTTCCTTTTGCGATATAATTAACCTTCTCTTCTAATGAGGTACCTTCTGGAAAAGCACCTGGAGAACGTTCAAAAACATCTTTAAACTTTTTTTCAACACTTTCTTTAGATGTCTGAGCCATACCTATTACCTATTAAAATATATCATATAACCAGTATATTAGCTAATTATATAAAAAACAGTTAACATAACTTGTGGTAAAGAGTGTTTATCAAGAGCGTCCTCTTTATATTTTTTTTATTAAAATGCTATTTACTTATTAACTTAAAATATATAACAATATAGAAATGAAAAACAGCCCGTTAGCAGTAGTATTCGATTGGGATAATACCTTAGTTGACACTCAAGATAACATTTTTAATGCTATTAAACATACCATAAACTCAATGGGGTATAGTAATAAAGCTGCTGATAGAAATTCCCATGAGTCGAGAAAGAGCTATATGGTCAATTTATTTGGCGATCAGTGGAAAAAAGCAAATCAGATATATCAACAATATTTAGATGATGCACTATTGCAAAACATTGCTCTGAATCAAGGAGTAGAGGAAATGTTGCAGACACTGAAAAGCTACAATATTTATCTAGCAATAGTAAGTAATAAGAAAAATACTAATTTACGTGAAGAAGTTACCTATTTTAAACTAGATTCTTACTTTGAAAGAGTAGTTGGGTCATGCGATACTGCAGAAGATAAACCATCTGCAATTCCACTGCTATTTGCACTAGAAGAGAGTACGTTGTCTATAAATAGAGAAAATGTGTTTTTCGTTGGTGATAGCATCACAGATGTTCTGTGTGCACAAAATGCCAATTGTTTACCCATTATATACGGTCAATCAATAAGCGGTTACAAAGATTTGTTATGTTTTCAACATTTTGATAAGCTTACAGATTTTATAATAAAGTATTTAGAAGATAGGTAATGACAGAGATTGCCAGTATAAAAAGGCGCTTTTGCGCATATTTAATAGATGTAGCAATTTTATTAATTCCAACTTTATTAATTATACTGCTATTAGAGGATTCTTCGTTGATCTTACATCTATCATACATGTGTGTAAATTGTAGTTACTTCACATATTTTATATCTTCAAAGGCCCAAGCAACTCCAGGTCAACAGTTAATGAATATATGTACTATCAATTTAGATAATTCTAAAATAGACTTGAATTTAGCGTTTGACAGGAGCACTTCCCAGTTTTTTCTTCCTTTGTTAAACAGTGTAGTAGTTGTCCTTACTGAATTTTTGCAAGATCAGGAGGTATTAGTGAATGTCTTGAGTGCATTGAAAGTAATGATAGTGCTGCTCACTCTCTGCTGGTATCTAGTTGCTTGTTTTTCTAAAAAGAAACAGACATACCACGACATGCTATTTAATACGGTTGTTATCAAAGGAACTATTAAATGAGTTGCTATAATCATCATTATCATATAAATTATGCTGATAAATTGAACTAAGGGAAGATTATGAATGAAGAGATAGTAAAACATTTGAACAAATTATTGACCAATGAGCTGACTTCTGTACGTCAGTATCTTTTGCATTTTGCGGTTCTCAAAAACAATGGAATTAATAGACTTGCAGAAAAGGTAAAAAATGAGCTTAACGAAGAACTTGAACATGCAAACAAGTTGGCAGAAAGAATTTTGTTATTCAAAGGAGTTCCAAATTTTCAGGATACAAACGAAATATCAAAGCATGATGGAAAGTTTACAAAAGACACAATACGGAAAATCTTAGAAGCTAATTTGAAATTAGAGGGAAAAGGTATTAAGGATATCAAAGAAACGATTTCTATCGCTGAGAAAGAAAAAGATTTTGTTAGTGTAATGTTATTAGAAGAGATGTTAAAAAATGAAGAAGAGCACTTCCATTGGATTGAGAAACAGATTGACCTTATTGAACTAATGGGTGTTGAAAACTATTTAAGAACACAAATATAGAGTGTTAAAAAAAACAGTATTTATTTTAATTATACCTTGCTTGCTTCTTTTTTTATTAGGATTATGGCAAGTATTCAGATTGAACTGGAAGAATAATATTATTAAAAGTATGAGTCTTCCAGTTGTTCATCTATTGCCCAATAACGACCTTGAAAAATTTAACTATAGGCATGTCAAGATCGATGGGATTCTAAGTGACATAGAACTATATGTTTTTGCAGGGCAACACGGCTATCACGTGCTGTCTCCTATGTTGCTCACCACTGGACGTTACATGTTGGTGAATAAAGGAATAGTCAGAGAAAAAAAGGAGAAAAAAGTAAAAATTGAAAAAGTAGTTGCAGATGGAACTTTATATTGCGATAGCAATAAAAGCAAAAATTGGTTCATCAAAAACGATACTGCTTCGAATACATGGTTTACCCTGAGTACAGAGGAAATTTCCAATGAGTTAGGTATTAAGCTAGAGAAGTGTGTATTGTGGCCGAACAATTTTGGCAGCAAAGTAGCTATACAGCCAATGAAGCATTTGGAATATGCAATCACTTGGTTTGCACTTTCCTTAACTTGGTTGATTATGTGCGTAATTTACTATAGGCAAAACCTCAATAAAGCTTGAAGCTTTCTGTACATAAAATTAGAAAAGTAGTTATTCATCTTTATCACTACCAAGGTCTTTTAACATACTGTAATTGCCTTTTCTGAATCTACTTTTTAAAGACGTAACTCCACTTTCGCTAATACCACTGAGGCTCAGTGCAGCTCCACCTAGCTGCAATCCTATCTCAGATGTTTCAGGAATAATTTTACTAGCTCCTAGATCTCTATAAACCTCCACATTACTCAGATCTGGTAAGCGTATTACAATATTTACATGCGGAAAATTTGCAGCAACTAAAGAAACAACTTTTTTTATAGTAACTTCATTCTTTATTGAAACCACGAGAGCTTGAGCTCTTTCTATTCCTACCGATTTTAAAATTTCACATCTTGTAACATCTCCAAGATATATAGGAAAACTATCACTTTTTCCTTCTTTGACTATTTTCGATTGAATATCTACAACAACGTAACTTAAATGCTCTGCCGTAAGCATTTTTGTTACCATATATCCCACTCTACCAAATCCAGCAACTATCACATGGTTATAAAGATCTTGTGTATCTGTTTCAACAGCTTCATCATCTAATATTGTTTTCTCAGTGCTAAATGAGTTTGCTATCCAATCTCCAAGCCCCGATAAAAGAGGAGTGAAAGCCATGGTTACTGTAGTTACCATCATAAGTACTTGAGCGATTTCACTTGGTAGCACATTTAGTTCATTTGCTAAGCGAAATAAAATAAACGCAAATTCACCGCCTTGTGAAAGTAGTAACCCAGCTTGTATAGCAGGTGCACTCTTAAACCCAAAAAATCTACACAATATATATATGATAGATGTTTTTAAAACGATAAGGATAATCGATAATAAAGTAATTAGTGGTAACTTATTGAGTAAAAGTTCGGTATTGATGGACATACCAACAGTCATGAAAAATAAGCCAAGAAACAAATCTTTAAATGGTAATACTGCGTGCTCCACTGAGTGTCTATATTCTGTTTCTGCAACTAACAATCCAGCGACAAATGCACCTAATGCCAACGATAAATGAAATTGCTCAGTAATAAATGCTGATCCTAATACTATTAAAAGCGTTGTTGATATAAAGATCTCATTACTTTCCATTTTAGCAATAACCGAAAATAAAGGTCTAAGCAATAATCTACCAGTTATAAATATCAGCACTAATGCAATAGCTGCTTGCACTAATGAGCCTGCCAATGAGCTTATCAGGCTGTGCTCAGAATTGCCAGCAAGTAAAGGTACCAATACTATTAATGGTACCACTGCAAAATCTTGCATTAATAGCACTGCTATCGACAACCTACCAACCTGACTTGCTTGAGAACCTTTTTCTTGCAGAACCTGCAACACTATTGCTGTTGAGGATAGCGCAAGCCCACCACCAATAACTGTCGCTATATTCGTATTCACTCCGAAAGCAAGAGCGATGCACCATATTGCTACCATGGTAACTATAACTTGAAGAGAACCGAACCCAAATACATGAATACGCATAGCGATCAGGCGTTCAAATGTCAATTCAAGGCCTATAATGAATAATAGAAAAACTACACCAAATTCTGCAAGATTATCCATTGCTTCAGCTGAGTGTATCAGATTAAATCCATGAGAACCAATAATTGCACCTGCAACGAAGTAACCAAGCACTGGACTAATATTCATTTTCCAAAACGCTATGACTATAAACACAGCAGCAGAAAGTAAAATTATAATATCAAACAAATGCTGAGAGCCACTGTGCATGATATTTAACCTGTAGAATTAGACCATTTAATTGAGCAGCCAATACTTGATTTTTGGTCAATTGGAAAATTACCAGTTTCTGCAATAAATTTCATAGCTTGAGATAAGTCACTACTTCCTACTTCATAGCTTTGAACCTTTTCTTTTTTTGTGTCGTTAAAACGTCCACGATAGCAAAGGTTTAAATTGGAATTAAAGCCAAAAAAGTCAGGAGTGCAAACAGCCCCGTATTCTTTAGCTATTTTCTGTGTACTATCAATTAAATATGGAAATGTAAACTTATTTTCCTTGGCAAAATTAATCATATTTTCAAAGGAATCTTCTGGATATTCATTTACATCATTTGGCATTATTGCAATGGTGTTTACCTGATAATCTTTTTTCAATTGATCAACATCGCTTACCAAATTGCTAATAATTGACTGAACGTAAGGACAGTGATTGCATATAAACATTACAATAAGACCATTTTTTCCACAACAGTCACTTAATGTATAGTATTTATTGTCTACTCCCAAAAGATTAAAATCTTTTGCAGTAAAACTAAAATCGACTTTAGGAGTATTCAGAGCAACCATAGACTATTATTATACCATATGTAATTTACGGTCTTATTATTTAAATGTCAAACGGTTTCTATGTATACTGTTTGCATATTCTTTTTTAGTATTATAATTATAAAACTTATGTTCATAACTTTCGAAGGAATAGACGGCTCTGGTAAAACAACACAATCTAAGCTACTTGCAAATCATTTTAAGCAAATTCAAGGCGAAAATAACGTAGTATTGACTCGAGAACCAGGTGGCACTGATTTTGCAGAAAAGATAAGAGGAGTGTTGTTAACAAATAATATTGATCCTATTTCTGAACTCTTGCTACTTATCTCGATGAGGCGCGAACATATGAAAAAATTAATATTACCAGCTCTTGCAGAAGGAAAAATAGTGATTTGTGATCGGTTTATTGATTCAACTATTGCATACCAAGGATATGGGTTTGGAGTTGACTTAGGGCTAATAAGGGACTTACATAAGCTAGTGAAAATTAAATATCCAGATATTACATTCATTCTAGATATTGATGTTAAAGTTGGGTTAAATAGAGCAAAAGACAAGAATAAATATGAAGAAATGGATGTTAATTTTTACAATAAGGTCAGAAAAGGGTTTCAGGAAATAGCCATAGAAGAGCCCGTTAGGTGCAGTGTTATCACTGAAATTGAAGCTAAAGACAACAATCAAGTATATAGTGAAATTATTAGACTTCTTGCATAACCTAAATTAAAAGGCAATTATTTTTGGCGTTTTTTGTAACAGCTGATAATTGTGATTTAAGTCCGTCAGGAAAGGGTCTCCGTTCCTGTCGTCCCATTCTTCTGTCATCTAAGTAGCCCCTTCTCCTATCATCCCAGTAGCCTCTTTCTCTTGTCATTTCAGTGTCAGCTACTTGCATGACAGCAGTCCTACGTCATACCGCCGCGGTATCTCGGCCGCTAACACGTAGCAACTGTTCTCCCTTGTCATACCGTCACGGTATCTCTAGATCCCGCTAACACGTAGCGGGATACTTAACCATCATCTACACCGTCATACCGCGATTCATTCGCGGTATCTCAAAACGCGAATTCTGGATTAAAGGAGAATAGAAAAGGCAAGAAAACAGGGTAAACTCAGCAGTTATAAAAAAACAGATGAGGTTAACCATGGAAGATATAACAAACTGTTTTGTTTGGTCGATGATTTTTGCAGAGATATAGAGAAAAATTTTGCAGGTAAACTACTGCCAAATGGTAAAAAACCCACAAGAACAACGGAAATTGAGCACTCCGAAATCATGACAATAATCCTGCTATATCAACAATCTCCGTGTAAAAATTTCAAAACTTTCTATCTACATTACCTAACGTTGCTCTACAAATCAGAGTTTCCAAAGTTGCCTTCATATACCAGGTTTGTTGCTCTAAAGCCTAGGGTTTTGTGGCATTTAGCAATGTTGTTGCATTGGCTTTGTGGACAGTCAGAAAACACTGGAATTTCATATATAGACACAACTCCCATTGCAGTTTGTCATGCAAAAAGAATATCCAAAAACAAAGTTTTTGCTGGAATTGCAAAATTAAGCAAGAGTACTTACGGCTGGTTTTTTGGTTTCAAATTACATATGGTAATCAATGAAAATGGTGAAATTCATTCACTTACGCTAACAAAAGGCAATGTTGATGATAGGATACCTGTGCCAAATCTGACGGAAAAATTAACCGGCCTTTTGTTTGGTGACAAAGGTTATATTGCAAAAGAGCTTTTTCAGAAGCTGTTTGACCGAGGTTTGAAACTTGTTACCAAGGTGAAAAAAGGTATGAAAAATGCATTGATTTCGCTAAATGAGAAGATTTTACTGAGAAAAAGGTCTATCATTGAGACTGTTTTTGGTTACCTAAAAAATAGACTAGAAATTGAACACACTCGCCATAGATCCCCTGTTAATTTTTTGGTTCATATCTTTTCTACTCTCATTTCCTATTCCATCAAATCCAAAAAGCCTTCTATTTCCTATACTTTCTTCCTTCCTTAATCCAGAATTCGCGTTTTAAAGGATGTAGGAACAGAACGCTACTTAGAATTTATCTTTGCTTGTGGTACTTACTGTAAAAAGAATGGTACTGATAATTCCTATTACACCTCCAATAGTGATAGCGATTACCCCATAGATAATAATGATTATAACGTAAGCTCTGCACATTCTATGTTGGTGTATAAAGCAGAAAATAGTAAATATATATTTTTTGATCCTAATGAAGGGGCAGTTGGCTTTTGCCCCGATACAGGAGTTGCTAATTTAACCTCTGAAGAAATTTGTAAGACACTAGAGTTGGCTGTAAACCTTTATTCATACGATCAATATATTGAAGATTTTTTGATTGTTCCAGACAGTTTTTACACTTATGTTATGCTTGCAGATGCAACATTAATGTTAAAAAAAGCTGAACAATTTTACGAAACAGCAAAAGATCCAAGCTCAAAAATTGTAGATATATCTGTTAATAAAAATACTGGTAATTTATCATTTATACCTGTAATGCCATAAAAGTGTATAATTGCTACAAGACTTGATTTTTAACCTTTCATGTAATACAAGTGCAATATAGTCAATTAAAGCAAAGCTATGCATCCAATCATATATCTACTCAACACGTTACTTGATTTTTATAGCTTCATTCTAATATGTTGGATTATCCTAGATTTGCTGATTAGGCTTAATATAGTGAACGTGTATAATGATACTGTCAATCGCATAATGCGCACCTTGAATCAGTTGACTTATCCACCACTAAAAATTATCAGAAGATACATACCACCGTTCAACGGATTAGATTTATCTATAATGATATTGCTAATAGCAATTCGCTTTGTACAATATACAATGAATTACTACTTTTAAGTAGATGCTAAAAAGATATCTAAAAGCAGCAGTATATCTATCACTCTTAATATATATATATATATCAGTTTTTAGCTACAACTATAAAGATCCTTCCTTAAACACAGCTACAAATGAGGAAGTGACAAATTTAGGTGGAATAGTAAGTTCATATTTAGCTGATATATTGGTTCAATTTCTTGGATTAACTAGTGTTACAATAGCTACAACCATAGTTTACTTGTTGATCTTCAGGCCATCAAAAAGGCTGCTAAAAATTCTCTATTTAATATTAATCAATTTAGGGATATGTGCTATACTACCACAACTTTCGCTAGGCATCACTGCAAGGTACAGACACAGTGGAATAATAGGGAATGCACTAATTAATAACTGCCCGTTTTATGTATTTGTGATAGTAACATCAATAGGTCTTATAGGATCGGTTGGTTGGAAGAGAACAATTTACTCTCTATTCTTCTTATGTAAAAAAATAGCTTGCTTATTTGTAAATGTTCCATTCTTCAGATCACATAAAACTTCTGAATATTCAGTTGCACCATTAGTAGTAGAAGAAAAACATAGAATTACTAAACAACAACCAAGAAAAAGACAGACCGAAGAAATTTTTAAACCTTCCAGTGAGTTCGAGTTTCCAAGCATTCATTTACTTTCTAAAGCAGAGGAGTCTTTGCAGAGAAAGCAGCTGAATAAAATGGAGAGCAATAAAAATTTATCTCTGCTGGAACAAGTCCTGAGTGATTTTGGCGTGCAAGGAAAAATTATCAGTGTATGCTATGGGCCGGTTGTGACTTTATACAAACTTGAACCACAAGCTGGCACGAAATCTGCAAGAGTGATTGGCCTTGCAGATGATATTGCACGTTCAATGAGTGCACTCTCTGCACGTATTTCAATAATTCGTGGGCAAAATGCTATGGGAATAGAGTTGCCAAACAAGGAACGAGAAATTGTAATGCTGCGTGATTTGCTTGAATCCCCAGAATACCAGAATGCAAACTTAAATCTTCCAATTGCGCTTGGCAAGGAAATAAGCGGAAAACCAGTTATTGCAGATCTGACTAAAATGCCCCACTTGCTTGTTGCTGGAACCACAGGGTCGGGTAAATCAGTTGCGATTAACACTATGATTCTTTCACTCGTTTATCGATTAAGTCCTGATGAATGTAAGATGATAATGATCGACCCCAAAATGCTTGAGCTTTCGATATATGATGCAATACCGCATCTAATAACGCCAGTGGTAACAGAGCCAAAAAAGGCTGTAGTCGCTCTTAAGTGGATAGTGAAAGAAATGGAAAATCGTTATCGCATGATGTCGTATTTGAATGTACGCAACGTAATAAACTATAATCAGAAAATCACAGAAGCGATGAATATTGGAATAGAATTGGAGCGCGTTGTGCAGATTGGCTTTAATTCAACAACAGGCAAACCTTTGTTTGAAAAAATACCAATCAAGATGGAGACATTTCCATATATTGTAGTGATCGTGGATGAAATGGCAGATCTAATGCTTGTTGCCGGTAAAGAAATAGAGTGCTCTATTCAACGTTTAGCTCAGATGGCTCGTGCTGCAGGAATACACATCATAATGGCAACACAACGTCCATCCGTGGATGTGATAACAGGTGTGATAAAGGCAAACTTTCCAACAAGAATCAGTTTTGCTGTTACTTCTAAGATAGATAGCCGCACAATACTTGGCGAACAAGGGGCTGAACAATTGCTCGGCATGGGTGATATGCTCTATATGGCCTCTGGTGGTAAGATCATTCGAGTTCACGGCCCATTTGTAAGTGATAATGAGGTGCAAGATATAGTTGATCATCTGAAAATGCAAGGTGAGCCGAATTACATGGAGGAAATCACCAAAGAAGATGAAAATTCTTCTGTGGAATCAGAAGGTGAAACAGAGGATGAAGAAAACGACCTTTACAACCAAGCAGTGGCCATCATTCAAAGAGATCAAAAAGTTTCAACCAGTTACATTCAACGACAACTTAGAATAGGCTATAACAGAGCTGCAAACATCGTTGAAAGAATGGAAAAGGAAGGTATTATCAGCGCTCCAAATTACTCAGGGAAGAGAGAGATATTGGTTGAATAACAGGGCTTCTTTTTTTGCAACCTTGTAAATACCTTAATTTAAGTTTCCGCACTTTCAAAAAGCAAGTCAAACAAAATTATTAAAAGGTCAATACATAATGACAGTTAATTTAATAATAATTTAAACATTGGGAATGTAAAATTATAATATATTAATTAACTAGGGGGTAAAAATGAGTGTAACTAAATGGGTACTTGGCTTTGATAAGTCAGATATAACAGCATTGCAGGGAAGTCAACAGATTGATGCTGAGCAGTTTCAAAAGGTATTTAGTGCATTAAAAGAATGGCAAGAAGCTCAAAAGATTGATGCTAAACAGTTTGAAGAGGTATTTAGTGCATTAAAAGAAAAGATTGGTACTGAGCAGTTTCAAGGTATGCAAGAGCACTTAAACGGCCTGCAAGAAAAAGTGGAAACACTTACAGAAGCAGTAGGAGAACAAGAAAAAACACTACTAATTTGTACCATAGCCACTGCTGTTGCTGTAACAGCGATAACTTGTTTTGTTGCATTCTGCATCTATCAGGGAGTTAAGCTTGAGAGGGAGAAAGAAAAGAACTCGCTTGATCAAGATACACCAAAAGCAAAACTTAGTAATGTAGATACTACCGATGGTACTGAAAAACTACAGAATAACTTAAAAGTGGAAACTATATAGCTGCATAACACTCTTCTTAAGAAGGTGTTACATAGCTTGTAACACCTTACTCTTCTCTTAGCCTATGTAACGCGAATTCTGGATTAAGGAAGGAAGAAAGTATAGGAAATAGAAGGCTTTTTGGATTTGATGGAATAGGAAATGAGAGTAGAAAAGATATGAACCAAAAAATTAACAGGGGATCTATGGCGAGTGTGTTCAATTTCTAGTCTATTTTTTAGGTAACCAAAAACAGTCTCAATGATAGACCTTTTTCTCAGTAAAATCTTCTCATTTAGCGAAATCAATGCATTTTTCATACCTTTTTTCACCTTGGTAACAAGTTTCAAACCTCGGTCAAACAGCTTCTGAAAAAGCTCTTTTGCAATATAACCTTTGTCACCAAACAAAAGGCCGGTTAATTTTTCCGTCAGATTTGGCACAGGTATCCTATCATCAACATTGCCTTTTGTTAGCGTAAGTGAATGAATTTCACCATTTTCATTGATTACCATATGTAATTTGAAACCAAAAAACCAGCCGTAAGTACTCTTGCTTAATTTTGCAATTCCAGCAAAAACTTTGTTTTGGATATTCTTTTTGCATGACAAACTGCAATGGGAGTTGTGTCTATATATGAAATTCCAGTGTTTTCTGACTGTCCACAAAGCCAATGCAACAACATTGCTAAATGCCACAAAACCCTAGGCTTTAGAGCAACAAACCTGGTATATGAAGGCAACTTTGGAAACTCTGATTTGTAGAGCAACGTTAGGTAATGTAGATAGAAAGTTTTGAAATTTTTACACGGAGATTGTTGATATAGCAGGATTATTGTCATGATTTCGGAGTGCTCAATTTCCGTTGTTCTTGTGGGTTTTTTACCATTTGGCAGTAGTTTACCTGCAAAATTTTTCTCTATATCTCTGCAAAAATCATCGACCAAACAAAACAGTTTGTTATATCTTCCATGGTTAACCTCATCTGTTTTTTTATAACTGCTGAGTTTACCCTGTTTTCTTGCCTTTTCTATTCTCCTTTAATCCAGAATTCGCGTATGTAGGTTTTTTGATAGCAAACATATCACTTTTTAGAAAAATATTTGTGACATATTATTGTAAAGTTAGTAAAGATTCTGGTTTACTTAAAGTTTGTTAATTGCTATCTTTTAAAACACGATATTTACTATAGCACCATATGCTTAGGATTTTTTCTAAAGTTTTGTTTATATTAATGTTTTTGGTTTCTAGCTTTTTTACTGTGCATAGTGCTGAAGCTAAGTCTAAGGTAAAGCTCAGTAAGAAATACATACCTCCTGGTAATCCTGGTGGTGCAAACTTTCATACAGATGAGGATTTTGCTGAGTCATATAAACTGTATGAAAAGCGTAGGGAATTGCTCAAGAAAAAAAAGTCACAAGATCGAGCTATAAATAAAGAAGATCTAATCAAAAAATTAAAAGAGAAAAAAAATGCTAGTCTTGATAATGAGCCAAATGACATGGAAGCTTGCATAGTCGACGATGAAGAGAGCGCTATGATAAATCAGCATGGTATTAATATCGCGCGTTTAAGGGGTGCTGTATTTATAGATCAAGAGCCAGTTTCCCAGTATGAAAATAAGCAGTATGAAAGTGAGCAGCATGAACAAGAAGGAAAAAAAATTACTTCAACACGAGAAAAAAAAGTTTCTCCTATGAATATCACTATAAAAAAAACTCCATCAAAAAGAACATGTTCACATGATTCTATTGCTAATTTGGATAACGTAGATGCTTATAGTTTGAATGGTTCGAGTTCATTTGGCAGTGTAGCTGACACAGTAAAATAGTATCACAATTAATAATATGCTAGATAAAGACCTAATATTGAATGATGATGCATATGAATTATCGCCGATTTCCAGGCACAAAACTCATGTTGTAGAAGTTGGAAAAGTAAAGATAGGTGGAAATAATCCTGTAGTTGTACAATCTATGGCGCTTGGCGTGCATATAGATTCTGATAATATAAAAAGTAGCGCAAAACATTATGCAAAAGAGATAACAGAACTAGCACGTGCAGGTTCAGAGTTAGTACGGATTGCTTTGAATTCAGAGGAGGTAGCAAGAGCAATACCTTATATAGTAGAAGAGATAAATAAAGAAGGTTTTGACGGTAAAATATTGGTAGGCTGTGGTCAGTATGAGCTAGATAAATTAGTTCAAGATTATCCAGACAACATCAAAATGCTGAGTAAAATTAGAATCAATCCAGGCAATATAGGCTTTGGCCACAAACGTGATGAGAAGTTTGAAAGGGTTATAGAGTATGCAATAATGCACGATCTTCCTGTTAGAATTGGGGTAAATTGGGGTAGTCTTGATAAATACCTTTTACAAAAACTGATGGATGAAAACTCTTCGCTTAGTAATTCAAGGCCTTCTGATGTTATACTGCGCCAAGCACTTGTGATGTCTGCTCTTGATAGTGCAAAAAAAGCTGAAGAAATTGGTCTAAATTCAAACAAAATAATCATTTCATGTAAAGTTAGCAAAGTACAAGATTTAATTTTAGTTTATACGGCACTTGCAAAATCTTCCAATTATGTGCTGCATTTGGGTTTAACTGAAGCTGGTATGGGCAATAAAGGTGTGGTAAATACTACAGCAGGGCTTACTTATTTATTGCAAAATGGCATTGGAGATACCATACGGGCTTCTTTGACTCAACGTCCTGGTGAATCGCGTACTAATGAAGTGGTGGTGTGTCAGGAAATATTGCAGTCTATAGGCTTGCGACACTTTAACCCTCAGGTTAATTCATGTCCTGGTTGTGGGCGCACGAGTAGCGATCGTTTTCGTATATTAACTGAAGAGGTGAATGGCTATATAAAAACTCATATGCCGATGTGGAAGAAAAAAAATCCAGGTGTAGAGCATATGACCATTGCTGTTATGGGATGCATAGTAAATGGTCCTGGAGAAAGCAAACACGCAAATTTGGGAATCAGCTTGCCTGGATATGGAGAAAAACCTGTTTCAGCAGTCTACAAAAACGGCAAATATTTCAAAACTTTACAAGGTGATAATGTCTCTGAAGAATTTAAGGCAATTATTGATAATTATGTGAAGGAGCATTACACGTAACCTTTCACGGTTAATTAATAGATAAATCGCAAATAAAAAAGAAAATTAAACCTTGTTTTTCTTTTTTCGCTATTAATATATTTATAACACAATTGAGTTTAAATAATTGATATGAAAAGCTTTTTACTTATTTTACTACTAGTTTTGTCTCCATTTTTAGCATCATCTATAAACGCGAATTCTGGATTAAGGAAGGAAGAAAGTATAGGAAATAGAAGGCTTTTTGGATTTGATGGAATAGGAAATGAGAGTAGAAAAGATATGAACCAAAAAATTAACAGGGGATCTATGGCGAGTGTGTTCAATTTCTAGTCTATTTTTTAGGTAACCAAAAACAGTCTCAATGATAGACCTTTTTCTCAGTAAAATCTTCTCATTTAGCGAAATCAATGCATTTTTCATACCTTTTTTCACCTTGGTAACAAGTTTCAAACCTCGGTCAAACAGCTTCTGAAAAAGCTCTTTTGCAATATAACCTTTGTCACCAAACAAAAGGCCGGTTAATTTTTCCGTCAGATTTGGCACAGGTATCCTATCATCAACATTGCCTTTTGTTAGCGTAAGTGAATGAATTTCACCATTTTCATTGATTACCATATGTAATTTGAAACCAAAAAACCAGCCGTAAGTACTCTTGCTTAATTTTGCAATTCCAGCAAAAACTTTGTTTTTGGATATTCTTTTTGCATGACAAACTGCAATGGGAGTTGTGTCTATATATGAAATTCCAGTGTTTTCTGACTGTCCACAAAGCCAATGCAACAACATTGCTAAATGCCACAAAACCCTAGGCTTTAGAGCAACAAACCTGGTATATGAAGGCAACTTTGGAAACTCTGATTTGTAGAGCAACGTTAGGTAATGTAGATAGAAAGTTTTGAAATTTTTACACGGAGATTGTTGATATAGCAGGATTATTGTCATGATTTCGGAGTGCTCAATTTCCGTTGTTCTTGTGGGTTTTTTACCATTTGGCAGTAGTTTACCTGCAAAATTTTTCTCTATATCTCTGCAAAAATCATCGACCAAACAAAACAGTTTGTTATATCTTCCATGGTTAACCTCATCTGTTTTTTTATAACTGCTGAGTTTACCCTGTTTTCTTGCCTTTTCTATTCTCCTTTAATCCAGAATTCGCGTTTAGAGGATCGTGTTCAAGTACTATATTCCATCTAAACCATTCAGATGTGTCAGATGTGGATGAATCTGGAAGTTTACCAACGAGTTGTGCTTCCTGTGGAATTACAGTATCGCCTTTCCTGCCAGCAATTAATACGGGGCATTTTGTATTCTCTATAATCTCTCGTGAATTAAATTCCAATCCGCAACGATTAAACCAAAAATTCAAGAATTTTGCAGGAAGCCGTCTCATGAAAAAATTCCCTATCCCATGAGGAAAGTTATTAGTTGCATCCTTAAGTGAGCTATAAGAATTACTATGAATTAGCGTTAAATAAATCCCTTGCTTTTCAAACCTTTTTAAAACTTCTGCTGCAATTCCTCCTCCAAGAGAGTTAGTATCCAAAATTATATCGTTCGGATGCACACCTTTTACAAGCAACATGTTTACCATTGCCATTCCAGCTTGAACTAACTTTTCACCGTTTGTTAGAAATTCATATAGCGCTACAATTTTCTTTCTTTCCAAGAGAAACTCCACGATATCTTCTATATCTTTATTTTCTCCTAACTCTTGATCGTGAGCTTCTGCATCCACTTCCTTATCGTCACCTACAAGTTCTTTTTTGTAACGCTTTATCCACTCAGGGCTAACTTCATTTTCCAAAAAGCTTTTGATTCTATGTACAACGAACCTTTTCTTAACAAAGTCAAAAAGCATCCATAGGCAAAATACGATAAAACATATGGTAGCCAAAATTGATAGCACTACTGATGCAAAAGCTAACCTTGTAAGTACCTTTTTTGATTTTTGATTCTGGTATGCCAAGTATAACGATACAATAGAAGCAGTAGAAAATATAGCAGAACATAACCATAGTGATACTATTCTTCTATTGAATTTTCTTTCTTCATCATTCAATTCTTTTTTAAAGAATTCTGGATTAACAATTCTAGAAAAATAAGGATAGTCAAAATAATGCTTAACTAACTTACTTTCTTGCTCCTTAGGTGGATTTTTACTACGAGCATTAACCTTAATACATCCAAGTACTCCAAAAAAGTTTATCACGTGTTTTGTATTTTCTTCTGGCTTGATATTACCATTGGTATGATAAATAACTTTCATTTTATCGTTAATAAATATTAAGCTATTTTAACATAAAGATCAAAAAAAACAAGAGAATATAAATATGAATAACCAGTATGATGAAAAGCTTATAAGAAATTTCCTATGATTCCTTTTAAGCGAGTTTTGAATTTTTGAAATGTCATGACATTGTTGATACGTTTATCAAGAAACGATAAAGTATCCGCAAAATCTTCTGAATAATCATTGATAAAAAAAAGTATCGTACTTAAGTACACTCCAGCTAATATTGCTCTTTTTGTATAGTAGTTAAAATCTGTTGATTGGTCATGAATGCCATACCAAATCGCACTAATAGTTCTGTATAAAAGTTTACTAGAAAAATATGTATTTTTTGGTGATACGGAGAATGATAAAACATTTTTTAAAAGTTCTCTATAATTCGGTAGCTTAGCGTAGTTTGAAAGGCGTATTTGAATAGCTAACTTTACTCGCTCTCGCACTTTCATATCTTCTAAATTAGAATTTCTTAATTCAGCTTCCATTGAGCTATTTAAGTCCTCTGCTATGTACTCCAAAGCGCTATATATTCCATTCTGAAATTTGCAAAAGCTATTAGCTAGATTAAGGTCAGTGCACACCTTTAATAGGGTTTCATCGCTTATCCCTTCAAATGGAATAACCCTAATTAGCTTATCTATTATTAACTTTATTTCATCTTGTTCCACGCAACATTATACTAAACATCATGTGTGATTGTACCTGAGATTTTCAAACATTCTACAAAATGCTTCACCACGTTCCTCGAAATTTTTCCATTGATCAAAAGAAGCACACGCGGGAGAAAGTAATATTGTTACTTCTTCTGCACTATTTAAGGCCTCTTCAAAAGCTAGTTTAAGTGCGTTTTTCAAATTGCAACATTTCACGAAATCTACTTTATTCTCCATAGTGTTTGCAAAGGCTTCGGTTGATTCCCCAATAAGAAAAGCTTTTCCAATCCTTGTGAAATGCTTGCTTAATGATTCTATTCCACCTTTTTTGCTTCTTCCACCAACGATCCAATTTATGTTTTCATAAGATAAGATCGCCTTTTCGCTCGACTTTGCATTAGTTGCTTTGCTATCGTTCACGAAAAACACATTTCTTATTTTGCCAAGCAGTTCATTCCTATGCCTCAGTCCTGAAAAGGACTTGATTCCATTGATAATAGTGTTGCTATCTACTCCAAGTAGCTTACATACGGCATATGCGGCTGCTATGTTTTCTGCGTTGGATATTAGGTTTATTTTCACGTCGCTTACTGATAAGCTATGACTCTCTAGTTTTAACGAGATCTTCTGGATCCGAGTAGTCAAGCACTGGGATGACAAAGAGGGTGGCTGGAATGACACCGGGGAATATGTTACTGAGATTGGAATTTTGTTTCCAGTGAATTTGTTGAATATATCAGCGGTAATCTCATTGTCACATCCTATCACGGCAACCTCACTACCGTTTATCAGTTTTAATTTAGTTGCTATGTAATTCTCCATACTTCCATGCCTATCTATGTGGTCTGGTGTAATATTAAGCAGTACTGAAATGTCCACGTTAATTTCATTCATCAACTCCAATTGAAAAGAGGAAAATTCAATTACATAAATTTCTGCATCTCTTTCTAGATCCAAAACAGGAACGCCTAAATTTCCACCAATAGCTACTTTTTTCCCTGCAGATTTTAATATGTGCCCTATTAGTGATGTAGTGGTTGATTTACCATTTGTTCCTGTGACGCCTATTACCTTCTGGTTTGTAGTTTTAGCTTCAAGAAATAGCTCAATGTCTGATTTTATTTTGCAATCAAAACTTCTTGCAAGTTTTACTATCCAATGTGGCTCTATTGGCACTCCAGGGCTTAAAACCAATGCACTGATCTCATGCCAATTGTATTCCTTGGGATGAATAAAATTACATTTTTTATACATCATTTTTGCATTTGCTATTTGCTCTTCATGATCATCCCATGCATATATTCTTGCACCACTCTTTATTAGAGCGTTAATGACGGATAAACCAGTTTTACCAAGACCAAAAACCGCAACGTTTTGATTTTTGTATTTGTTTAGTTGCACTGCTAGATACCTTATGCAAACTATTTTATAAAGATATCGTACAAACTACAACAGACTTCTTGCATAGGTCACAACTGTCATTCAATAGAAACAAAAACTTGCTTGACACCCTCCGCCAGCCCCCTTATCATGAAACTGAAGCTATTGTATTTGCTTTCGCCAATCTGCAGATTAAAAGGTAAGGATTACTTAATGTATCGGCGTCTTATGTTCAATTTTTGCAGTATATAGATACTGTATGTCTTTACAAAACTTCATCTACATCTAGATTTTTATCTAAATAAGCTGAACGCGCTTATAAAGCGTTACAAGACATCAAAAAATGCCAATACTCGACAGAGATAGTAAAAGACTAGCTAACTCGGGGATTCTTTGTCTTTTTTTCTGCTTAGTAAATTTCTTAAACATTTGCAGCGTAAGTTAGTTGCAATTAAAAGCAGCTAAATTTCTCTTGTCAAGCGTTTAAAACGCGAATTCTGGATTAAAGGAGAATAGAAAAGGCAAGAAAACAGGGTAAACTCAGCAGTTATAAAAAAACAGATGAGGTTAACCATGGAAGATATAACAAACTGTTTTGTTTGGTCGATGATTTTTGCAGAGATATAGAGAAAAATTTTGCAGGTAAACTACTGCCAAATGGTAAAAAACCCACAAGAACAACGGAAATTGAGCACTCCGAAATCATGACAATAATCCTGCTATATCAACAATCTCCGTGTAAAAATTTCAAAACTTTCTATCTACATTACCTAACGTTGCTCTACAAATCAGAGTTTCCAAAGTTGCCTTCATATACCAGGTTTGTTGCTCTAAAGCCTAGGGTTTTGTGGCATTTAGCAATGTTGTTGCATTGGCTTTGTGGACAGTCAGAAAACACTGGAATTTCATATATAGACACAACTCCCATTGCAGTTTGTCATGCAAAAAGAATATCCAAAACAAAGTTTTTGCTGGAATTGCAAAATTAAGCAAGAGTACTTACGGCTGGTTTTTTGGTTTCAAATTACATATGGTAATCAATGAAAATGGTGAAATTCATTCACTTACGCTAACAAAAGGCAATGTTGATGATAGGATACCTGTGCCAAATCTGACGGAAAAATTAACCGGCCTTTTGTTTGGTGACAAAGGTTATATTGCAAAAGAGCTTTTTCAGAAGCTGTTTGACCGAGGTTTGAAACTTGTTACCAAGGTGAAAAAAGGTATGAAAAATGCATTGATTTCGCTAAATGAGAAGATTTTACTGAGAAAAAGGTCTATCATTGAGACTGTTTTTGGTTACCTAAAAAATAGACTAGAAATTGAACACACTCGCCATAGATCCCCTGTTAATTTTTTGGTTCATATCTTTTCTACTCTCATTTCCTATTCCATCAAATCCAAAAAGCCTTCTATTTCCTATACTTTCTTCCTTCCTTAATCCAGAATTCGCGTTTATACTACCTTGCCGCTATCCTGAACCTTACTATTACCCACAAATATAGATGTACTTATAAATAAAGTATTACAATATTAGAGTTTGCAAATATTGAGGGTATAAAAATGGCAAACGAGAGTAATGAATGGGCTAAAAATGAATTTGGAGATGCTTTACTTGGAGATAAAAGATTGACTGACAGATTAGTGAATATTGCTGATAGTGTGATAGGTTTACCTGAGAGCTCAATTAATGAGGCATGCGGAAGTTGGTCAGAAGCAAAAGCTGCATATCGTTTTTTTCAAAATGAGAACGTAAAAGAAGTTGATATTCTAGCTTCACACATTGATAAAACAGTTGAAAGAACAAAAGCTCATAAAAACGCGAATTCTGGATTAATAGATGAGGTTACCCTGTTTTCTTGCCTTTTCTATTCTCCTTTAATCCAGAATTCGCGTTGTTAGTACGGAAGGTTTGGTACTGGGAATATTGGATCAAAAGATTTACTCGAGGCCACCAATTTCTGAAGAAGAAAAAAGACTAAAGAGCCATCGTAGTAACGTTCATATTGAGGATAAAGAAAGTATGAAATGGCTAGAAAGCTTAAAGAAAACAAATAATATTATAGATCCGACCCAAACCGAGGTTATAACTGTATGTGACAGAGAAGCAGATATACATGATTTTTTTGAACTTGCACATAATCTTAACTCAGCAATTTTAGTAAGAGCTCGTCACAACAGAAATGTAAATAAAAAATTTATGCATACCAGGAATAAGCAAAAATTATGGTCATTTATCCAAGGCCTTTCTTGCACTGGAAAAGTAGAAGTTGAAATCCCTGCTAGAGATAATAAGCAAAAAAGGACAGCATTTCTAGAAATTAGATTCGGAAAATTTATGATGAGTCCACATGAAAGCCATATAAAATGTAAAGAAGGTCACATAAAATATAAACCGACAGCATTATTCAGTCTACAACTTCACGCAATTCATGTTGTTGAAAGAAATTCTCCTCCAGGAGCAAGTCCGCTAGAGTGGATGCTTTTAACAAATCTTTCGGTCAGTACTTTTGAAGAAGCTGTTGAAAAAGTTAGTTGGTATTGTTTGAGATGGAAAATAGAGATATTGCATAAGATTTTAAAATCTGGTCTCAAAGTTGAGGAATGTAGGCTTGGAACAGCAGAAAGATTAATGAGGTATTTAACAGTCATGAGCATTATTGCTTGGAGAATTTTCTTTATTACATCAATTGCAAGAATTAACCCAACATTACCATGTACTGGCTTATTAGCTGAGGAAGAATGGAAAGTTTTATATGTTAAAATACACAAAAAACCATGTCCAAGTATAGCCCCTACTATAAAAGAAGCCGTTTCGTGGATTGCTCAACTTGGAGGTTATTTAGCAAGAAAAAGCGACCAAAAACCAGGACCAATTACTCTTTGGAAAGGATGGAGACGTCTCTTTGATCTAGCAGAAGGATGGAGACTTGCTCATGAACCCCATATTTGTGGGTAATAGTAAGATTTGCAGTGGATGAGAAAAACTAACACCAGCGTTTTCAGGGTCAGGGATTTTACCTCCGACCCTGTTTGAGTGTCACGCTACTTGGCTTGTGTTCTAGGCAAAACCTGCTATAACATTTAACATACTGTTTTCGAAACAAATGTTCCGCACTGGGATCTGCTATGTAAGAGGTCTAATGATCAACGAAGAAATTGTAAGAGAGAACTTAAAAAAAGTCATAGAGCAAAAAAGCGGTAAAGATGTGATCGCTCTTGGCATAATATCCTCAATCATTATTAAAGGCGGGGACATTGGTTTTGTGCTTGAAGTTGCCGGTAACACGCAAGCAAACGAAGAATTAAGAAGAAATTGTGAGCAAGCTGTTAAAGCTATACCGGGGGTGACAAAAGTGATCGTGGTTGCTACTGGTCAAAAACAAACTGGGCAACAAAAAGCTAAATTACATATCGAAGGAGTGAAAAATATAATCGTTGTGGCCTCTGGTAAAGGCGGTGTGGGCAAGTCCACAGTTGCGCTAAATCTTGCTCTCTCATTAGCAAAGTTGAAACATAAAGTTGCGCTGGTTGATGCAGATATATATGGTCCTTCAATTCCTAAAATGCTTGGCACTGAAAAATTAAAGCCAGAAATACAGGGTGGAAAAGCAATACCTATAGAAAAGTATGGACTGCATACTATTTCAATCGGCTATTTTGTTGACAAGGATCGTGCAGCAATATGGCGCGGACCTATGATCACAAAAGCACTTTATAATCTGCTCATGGGAACAAAATGGTCCGATATAGAGTATTTGATAGTTGATACACCACCTGGAACTGGCGATGTGCATTTAAGTCTGATGGAAAATTTTAACTTAACCGGGGCGATAATAGTTTCAACTCCACAGGAGCTATCTTTAATCGATGCTCGCAAAATTTATGATATGCTTAAAAAGCTCAGCGTACCGGTTATTGGAATTGTGGAAAATATGAGTTATTTCATTCAAAATGACTCAGAAATATACATATTTGGAAAAGACGGCGCAAAAAAAATGTCTGAGGAGCTGGGCATCAAACTCCTAGGCAGAATTCCTCTAGATCCACAAATATGTCATGCTTCTGATTGCGGAAATCCTTTAATGTTAAGTGAAGATTTAGCAGAGATTTATGAAGACATTGCTCAAAGTATAGTTAAACAATAGAATAAGCGTGAGAAACATGCGAATCAAAGTCCTCTTTTGTTAGTTACAAAATAGACTGCTTGCATAACCATTACTTACATGAAAAATTAGCAGCTTTTGTCATTCCAGCGCGTGACGCTGGAATGGCTTTGTTGCATAGCAACCGAAAAAATCTGGTGGCTACTGACAAAATTCATTATAAATAACCATTTAACTGTTGAAGAAAAAATATGCCACAGAAAATGAAAGTCAGTAACCAAAACGAATATAACAAATTCCTTGAAAAAAGGGGAAATATTTTTCGTTACATCGATGAAGCTATCGAAAATTGGTATGAAAATAGTCCAAAAATGCAGGGCGGCAACTATATTTACAGTGATAAAGTCGTAATTTTGGTGCATATAATTGTCAATCTTTTTAGAATTGGTTTAAGACAAACGGTGGGGTTTATAAAAGGATATCTGCAACAAATAGGAAAAAATTTGGCAGTTATCAGCTATTCACAAGCATCAAGAAGGTTTAAAAAACTTAATATTAAGATAAATGATTGCAGGGTTGATAAAAGCAACATGGAAAATATTGAAATTATCATAGATAGCACAAGTATCAGCATTTACAACACGAATTCTGGATTAAAGGAGAATAGAAAAGGCAAGAAAACAGGGTAAACTCAGCAGTTATAAAAAAATAGATGAGGTTAACCATGGAAGATATAACAAAACTGTTTTGTTTGGTCGATGATTTTTGCAGAGATATAGAGAAAAATTTTGCAGGTAAACTACTGCCAAATGGTAAAAAACCCACAAGAACAACGGAAATTGAGCACTTCGAAATCATGACAATAATCCTGCTATATCAACAATCTCCGTGTAAAAATTTCAAAACTTTCTATCTACATTACCTAACGTTGCTCTACAAATCAGAGTTTCCAAAGTTGCCTTCATATACCAGGTTTGTTGCTCTAAAGCCTAGGGTTTTGTGGCATTTAACGCGAATTCTGGATTAAAGGAGAATAGAAAAGGCAAGAAAACAGGGTAAACTCAGCAGTTATAAAAAAACAGATGAGGTTAACCATGGAAGATATAACAAACTGTTTTGTTTGGTCGATGATTTTTGCAGAGATATAGAGAAAAATTTTGCAGGTAAACTACTGCCAAATGGTAAAAAACCCACAAGAACAACGGAAATTGAGCACTCCGAAATCATGACAATAATCCTGCTATATCAACAATCTCCGTGTAAAAATTTCAAAACTTTCTATCTACATTACCTAACGTTGCTCTACAAATCAGAGTTTCCAAAGTTGCCTTCATATACCAGGTTTGTTGCTCTAAAGCCTAGGGTTTTGTGGCATTTAGCAATGTTGTTGCATTGGCTTTGTGGACAGTCAGAAAACACTGGAATTTCATATATAGACACAACTCCCATTGCAGTTTGTCATGCAAAAAGAATATCCAAAACAAAGTTTTTGCTGGAATTGCAAAATTAAGCAAGAGTACTTACGGCTGGTTTTTTGGTTTCAAATTACATATGGTAATCAATGAAAATGGTGAAATTCATTCACTTACGCTAACAAAAGGCAATGTTGATGATAGGATACCTGTGCCAAATCTGACGGAAAAATTAACCGGCCTTTTGTTTGGTGACAAAGGTTATATTGCAAAAGAGCTTTTTCAGAAGCTGTTTGACCGAGGTTTGAAACTTGTTACCAAGGTGAAAAAAGGTATGAAAAATGCATTGATTTCGCTAAATGAGAAGATTTTACTGAGAAAAAGGTCTATCATTGAGACTGTTTTTGGTTACCTAAAAAATAGACTAGAAATTGAACACACTCGCCATAGATCCCCTGTTAATTTTTTGGTTCATATCTTTTCTACTCTCATTTCCTATTCCATCAAATCCAAAAAGCCTTCTATTTCCTATACTTTCTTCCTTCCTTAATCCAGAATTCGCGTTTATACTATCTCTGTCGAGTATTGGCATTTTTTGATGTCTTGTAACGCTTTATAAGCGCGTTCAGCTTATTTAGATAAAAATCTAGATGTAGATGAAGTTTTGTAAAGACATACAGTATCTATATACTGCAAAAAATTGAACATAAGACGCCGATACATTAAGTAATCCTTACCTTTTAATCTGCAGATTGGCGAAAGCAAATACAATAGCTTCAGTTTCATGATAAGGGGGCTGGCGGAGTTTGTCAAGGAAGTTTTTTCGTTTCTATTCCCAATGTTATATGGTTATGCAAGAAGTCTATTGTATGTTTACACTCTGCATTAAAGCTTTTAGTTAAGAGCATATCCATCCGCCGCCAATAACTTGCTCATCTTTATACGCTACACAGGCTTGACCTGGACTGACGCCAAAGTAATCGTCGTTTAAAATGACACAGGCTTTATTTTTTTCGTCAGTTGAATGTATTGTTGCTAAACTTCCAGCATGTGATGATCTCAGCTTCACAGTTACTTCCATACCTTCTTTTGGTTGTTCTAACCAATTTAACTCTTTGATCAATATTTTTTTTTGCATTAATGCGTTGATCGGACCTACTATAACCTCATTATTTTCTGTATTAATTTTTATCACGTAAAGAGGTTCACTGTACCCAACACCTAAGCCTTTTCTTTGCCCTACTGTAAAATTTACTATGCCACTATGCTCACCTAGCACTTTTCCATTCACATCCACAATTTTTCCTTTCTGTACAGATTGTGGAGCTAATTTAGCTATTGTTTTACTATAGCTTTCGGAAACAAAGCATATATCTTGACTGTCCGGCTTTTCAGAAATTTGTAAGCTGAAATACTTTGCTAATTTTCTTATATCATTTTTATAGAACGCACCTAGTGGAAATCGCAAAAGCTTTAACTGCTCCTCAGTAGTTGCAAACAAAAAATAACTTTGATCTTTACTTTTATCAATGCTTCTGCACAACTTTACCTCACCATTTTTTTCTAACCTTCTCACGTAATGTCCTGTTACGAGTACATCCGCACCAAGATTTTTTGTAACTTGCAATAGATCACGAAATTTTACCGTTTGGTTACATCTTACGCATGGTATGGGAGTTTCCCCACGCATATAGGTACTTGCAAAATCCTCTATTACTTCCTTTTTGAATATTTCCTCGTAGTTTAAAATATAGTGAGGAAAGCCAACACTTTCAGCCACGCGCTTAGCGTCATAAATATCCTGTCCAGCACAACATGCACCTTTTCTTGCGTTAGCATTACCGTCGGTGCCATAGAGTTGAAGAGTCACACCTATCACCTGGTACCCAAAGTTATATAGCAGTGCTGCAGCAACGGAGCTATCAACTCCACCGGACATTGCAACAACAGCCTTGGTCTGGTGCGGAGCTTTATCTTTTAGCAGAGGTTCTATTTCAAATTCTTTTAGCATGGTTATCCGAGTTTATTAAATATAGCTAGCACAGCCTACGTCATACCGCCGCGGCGCTAACAAGTAGCGGAATGACAAGTTTTACACTTATCAAATTGCAGGTAAATCTAATTACTCTAGCTATAGATATTGTACAGGACAATATGAAAATTGAAAGAGTTAGTGCAATTTATGCACAATTTCACAATAAGAAATATTTCTTGAGAACCTTAAAATTGAAAAATTTCAACAACCAAAATCGTGATTAATCTTGCTTAAATAAAACATGACTGAAGTAGTCCATGTTTTCAAGCACTTTTCCACTACCCAAGGCAACACAACAAAGTGGGTCATCTGCAACACGAACCGGTAATTTTGTTGTTTCACTGATAACTTTACCTAGATTACGTAATAATCCACCACCACCGGATAAAACTATTCCTCTATCGACTATATCAGAAGAAAGTTCGGGGGGAGTGCTCTCCAATGCTGTTTTAATAGCAGAAATTATCTGATGCACAGGCTCTATTAAACTTTCTGCAACTTGATATTCTGATAAAAGCATTTCTTTTGGCATGCCACTCACTAAATCCCTGCCTTTAATTATCATTCCCTCTTTGTTATTTTCACCTGGCAGACTGGCTGAACCTATGCTTTTCTTAATTTTTTCAGCAGTTGTTTCACCGATTAATAACTTATGATTTTCACGAATATACAATTTTATTGCTTCATCCATAATATCGCCACCTACTCTGGCAGAACGTGAATAAACAATTCCGCCTAAAGAAATAATTGCAACTTCAGTTGTACCGCCTCCTATATCAACAATCATAGAACCTTCAGGTTCAGTAACCGGGAGCCCAGCTCCGATCGCTGCAGCCATTGGTTCTTCAATTAAAAACACTTCATTTGCACCAGCACTTTCTGCTGCATCTTGTATAGCACGCCTTTCAACTGGCGTGGATCCAGATGGAACGCATATGATAATATTAGGTTTATTAACAGTGAATTTTGTGTTTGCACTGCGTATGAAATATTTTAGCATTTCTTCCGCACTTTTAAAATCAGCAATGACTCCATCTTTTAAGGGCCTTATCGCCTCTATCTCTCCAGGCGTTTTTCCAAGCATCATTTTAGCTTTTTTACCAAAAGCATAAGGAACGTAGCTTCCTTTTTCTTTTATTCTTGCTACAACTGAAGGCTCATCAAGCACTATTCCCTGATTTTTCTGATAAACTAAAGTGTTTGCAGTACCAAGGTCTATGGCAATATCGCTAGCAAACAAACCTTTGAAAGTAAAAAGGCTATAAAACTTTCCGGTCAATTTTCGAACAAAATTCATACATAACTCAAGAAAACCATTTTATTGAGATAAATTATACTTTTCAGATAAGTAGTAAGTAACACACTCAACGTCTAAACCCTTACCTGTTACTTTTTTTAGCAGTTCCAAAAGGCTATACTTTGCACTGTATACATTTTGAGATAACCAACTGATAAGTAAACTAAAATCTCCTTTTATTATAGCACTTAATGATTCGTAATGATTCTTTTTAACGCAAGAGAAAATCTGCACAGCAGCAATTAAAGCAATAATTTTTATAGGAAAGTAGCCCATAACACCGCTTGCCCAATATTCATCTTGAAAATAAGTGTCCAGCTCATTTTTAGCTTTTACTGGAATTTTATAATGCTTCATACCTTCAAGCCATGCATCATGCAGATCTTTGATTTCTAACGTACCATTTATTAGATCTTGTTCTAACTTGGTTCTTAGCATAATGTGAGCCAATAAACTAAATTCATCTGCGTTCTTTAAAGAAGAGGAAAGGTTTATTTCATTGAAAACCAAGTGCAAATTTTCAACACTGCTATTAGTTTTGCCTTTTATAGCAAATTTCTCTTTTATGTGTGGTTGAATGAACTCAATAAATTCTCTGGATGTTCCAATCATCCTTTCCATAAATAACCCTTGAGTTTCATACATAACATGTCTCGTAATTGGGCTACTTATAGAATTTTGCGCTAAACATTTTTGATAAATTGCATAACCACTATGCCGTAAAAGTGAAAATAAACCATAACAAAAATCAGATTCATCATAATCTATAGGGTAGTAATAAGAAGTACGAATCTCATTTAGTGCAATACCCATTTGCTGTAAACATAACGAGCCAAGTTCAATCTGCTTCTGAGTAGCAACTTTTTGTATATTAGTAACCTTATCCTTTTTCTGCTTTTCAATTATTTTATCCACATTTTCGCTAAAAAATTTGCCTACCTTGGGGAATACTTCCCTTATATTCTTTTCTGTGATATCAGAGTCATAGTCAGCAAGCAGTGAGTCGTATTTTGAGCATTTTAATTGCTGCGATTTTATAGAAGCTACTTCGCGAATGAGTGTGATTAAATCAGTAAAACGTTCTTTTAGTTTTTCTAAGTTACTGGTTTCAGAATGAGATAGCTTCCATAAATTTTGGCATTCAACCTTAGCTTTGGATAAAGACTTTGCTAAATCAATAGGAACAGCACTGTTGCTTTTATGTATTCTCTCTATTAACTTTAGCTGCTGAGTATTTGCACTTTTTTTGTTACCAAGAGCATCTGCTAATGATTCCTTTATTGCGTCATGAGAGATAATTTCATGTCTGATTTCTTCTAGAAGACTCATTTGTTCAACTTTGTCCTCTATATTTAATTGGCTTTGGTTTAGTACTTTTAGCGTATTTTCGATATTCTTTACCCTATATAATACTTCCTCTAAAAACTTATAAGATTTCATAATTTTTTCATTATTTTAGAAAACATCTATTTAATATCGTAATAGATTAATAATAAAGTTAAAAGTATATTTGCTTAAAGTACAATAAAAAATTGTACTTCTTATTCCTTTATTGGATTTTTCTACTCAGAGTCCAGCATATTATAAGAAAATTAATTGTAAGGTTGTAGAAAAAGTATTTAGTACTTTATTTCTCTTGACTATATTACAATATGGAGAGATTATTAGCTACTGAAATTAAAGTTACGCACTATTTAAAATTTATGGAGGTTTAGTAATGTGGAGTAGACTGGTTATAATGTGCTGTTTTTGTTTACTACTTACTGGTGTAAGTTCTTGCCCAAAAAAAGGAGCAAATACAACAAATAAAATGAATTCTGTTGTTAAGCAGATAGGTGATAAAAGAGTTTTCTTTGGTTATGATGAATCTAGTGTTACTGAAGTAAGTGCAGATGCATTACTTGACGTAATGGAGGTGTTACAAGATAACCCTGACGCGAAGGTTATTTTAACTGGTCATACTGACAACCGTGGTTCTCATGAATATAATCTTGCGCTAGGCGCTAAAAGGGCAGATGCAGCTAAAAAATTTATGGTTAGTTGTACACCATACATAGAAAACAGAATAAAAACTGCTTCTAAGGGTGAAACTGAGCCTTTGGTTAATGTAAAAGATGATTCTAGAAATTCTAAATATGAAAAAGAGCATGCTAAAAATCGTAGAGTGGAATTTTCATTTTCTGGAATAAAGAAATAGATTAAAACCTGGATCCCAGTGTCAAGCACTGGGATGACATAAAGAAAGGGCACTGGGGTGGACAAAAAAGGACAAACTTGTCATATTTTGTTGCTTGTTAGCGGGATCTATATATACCACAAATAAGTCGCTGTATGACGTAGAGACTATCTGGCCATCAAGAGACATAATGGAATTAGAGTTATTATTTCAAAATATAGCTAATAGCTTTGCTTTCCATAATCAAATTGCAGTTGCAGTATCAGGTGGTGTAGATAGTATAGTCTTACTGCACTTAATGAATAACTGGGCAAAAAAAAACAAGCTTTCACTTCCTATAGCATTAACAGTAAATCATGGGTTACGTTCAGAGTCTCAAAAAGAAGCTGATTTTGTTGTAAGTTATGCAAAAGAACTTGGAGCAAAGGAATCGTTCATATTAAATTGGGAGAAGCAAAATATTAAAGGCAATATTCAGTTACAGGCACGAAAAGCACGGTATAAATTACTAGTAGAGTGGTGTAAAAACAATAATGTTAAATGTTTGCTCGTCGCTCATCACAAAGATGATCAAGCAGAAACGTTCTTATTAAGATTAGAGCGAGGTAGCGGCGTAGATGGATTATCATCAATGGACTATAAGTCTTTCCTAAATGGTATTTATATATTTAGGCCATTGTTAAATTTTAGTCGTAGTGAAATAGAAAAGTACGCTAAGCTTCACCAGTTAAAATGGATCGAAGATAGAAGCAACTATAACCTAAAATACAGGCGAACTTTATACCGTAACTTACTTAAAGCAAGTAACAATCAAGAGATTTTAACAGAGCGAATATGCCTCACAGCCCTTCATATGAAAAGAGCTGCAAAAGCGTTGATGCACTACACATGCCTTGCATTTAATGACTGTGTTAATGTTCATGATCTTGGTTATATTGAAATTAAACTAAGTGAATTTTATCAATTACCAGAGGAAATAGCCTTGAGGCTTCTTCTTTACTCTATAATGGCAATTGCCAGTAAACATTATAAACCAAGGTACAACAGTCTTATCGTAATATTTAATAAAATATTGCAAAAGGATAGTAATGTTAACTGTACACTTTCTGGGTGCAAAATAAGAAAATATGGAGAAAATATCTTAATAATTAGAGAATCGTCAAGGATACAAGAAATTACCGTAAACCTACCTTTAAATGAACCCATTGAATGGGATAACAGATTTAGCTGCACAATACTCGGAAATCAAGAGTGTTCAGTTATTATCGCTCCATTAAAAAAAACACAAAAAGTTCCTGAATTTCTGAAGGATTACAACTGCTGCCCTGAAGTTTTCTATTCTTTGCCTGTAGTGCTAAAAGATGGAAAGGTGCTTGCTTATCCTGATGTAAATTATAACGGAAAAAATACCAATGACGATAAGGTTCAATGCATTATTGATAGCACGATAAAACAAAATTTGGTAAGCTTGATGGGTATTTAGTTAAAAATAGAAATGAAAAAATTTTTAGAAGGCTTATTGATCTGGTTAGTAATTATTGTTCTTATTTCAGTTGCTTATATTCAGTTCAGCGGAAATGTAGGTAAAAGTAAAACAATTATACCTTTTTCGGAATTTTTAACTAGACTAGAAGACAATGATGTAGAAAATATTGTCATAAAAAATCAGAGCATTGAAGGCAAGTTCAGGGATGGTTCAAGTTTCAACTCAAGCGGTGTTATATATAGCGACCTAATAAAAAATTTACATGATAGAAAAGTGAGATTCTCCTTTTCAACTGGAGATTCTGCCATGAACGTAATTGGTGGATTACTTATCTCATGGGTCCCAACATTTATCTTTATTGGCTTTTTGCTATTCTTTCTTAAACAAACACAAGCGGGAGGCAACAGAACTATAAGCTTTGGCAAGTCAAGGGCTAGACTCATGACTAGTGGAAAAAAAGTAACATTTGATGATGTTGCCGGAATTGATGAAGCAAAAGAAGAGCTGGTAGAGATCGTTGATTTCCTTAAACAAAGGCAAAAATTTCAAATATTAGGTGGAAAAATACCAAAAGGGTGCCTTTTAATTGGCTCTCCTGGAACTGGTAAAACTTTACTTGCTCGTGCAATTGCAGGTGAAGCTAATGTGCCATTCTTTAGCATTTCCGGATCTGATTTTGTTGAAATGTTTGTGGGTGTTGGTGCAAGTCGTGTTCGTGATATGTTTGATCAAGGCAAGAAAAATGCTCCTTGCATAATTTTCATAGATGAAATAGATGCGGTGGGTAGACATCGTGGCATTGGTCTTGGTGGCGGCAACGACGAAAGAGAGCAAACATTAAATCAGTTATTAGTTGAGATGGATGGCTTTGAGTCTAATGAAGGTGTGATAATAATCGCTGCAACTAACCGCCCAGACGTTTTAGATCCAGCACTGCTTAGACCTGGTCGTTTTGACCGACAGGTTACTATTTCTTTACCCGATATAAATGGGCGTGAAAAGATATTAAATACGCATATAAAGAAAATATCAATGGCTCCCGATGTAAATGTGAGAACAGTTGCAAGAGGAACACCAGGCTTTTCTGGAGCTGATTTAGCAAATTTAGTGAACGAATCTGCACTTATCGCTGCAAGAAGAAACAAGAAGATTGTTACCATGGATGATTTTGAATATGCACGTGATAAAGTGATGATGGGCGTAGAAAGGCGATCTCTCATTATGACAGAAGAGGAAAAGAGACTGACTGCATACCATGAAGCTGGTCATGCGATGATTGCTGTTAATATGTCTGCTTCTGATCCTATACACAAGGCAACAATTATTCCACGCGGTAGGGCACTCGGTTTAGTTATGAGACTACCAGAAACAGATAGAGTGTCCCTCACAAGAGAAAAGATGCTAGCAGATATAACTGTTGCAATGGGTGGACGTGTGGCAGAAGAGCTAATTTTTGGCTACGATAAAGTTACAAGCGGTGCATCTTCAGATATAAAATTAGCATCAGATTTATCACGTTCTATGGTAACAAAATGGGGAATGAGCGACAAAATAGGCCCGATCTATCACAATCGCGAACAAACCATACATGGTTCTGACATAATTTCTGAAGATACGTTAAAACTTATAGATGAAGAAGTGAAGGAAGTTGTGTCTTCTTGCTATGAAAAAGCAAAAGAGATTTTGACCAAGCATAAGAAAGGCTTAGATCTCATTGCTGAAAATCTACTGGAGTTTGAAACTTTAACAGGAGATGAAATAAAAGACATATTAAATGGAAAAAAAATTGTTAGAGAGGAAAATGAGAAGAATGAGAAAATAAAAAAATCCTCTCTCTATTAAATTTGGCCTTGTTTAACTGTTAAAATGAAAGTTTTTAGTTGCAGTAATTGACCAATGGTGTCATCAGGTAGCTATCTGACCCACAGAAACGGAGCTAAAATTACTTGACACCCTTCGCCAGCCCCCTTATCATGAAACTGAAGCTATTGTATTTGCTTTCGCCAATCTGCGGATTAAAAGGTAAGGATTACTTAATGTATCGGCGTCTTATGTTTAATTTTTTGCAGTATATAGATACTGTATGTCTTTACAAAACTTCATCTACATCTAGATTTTTATCTAAATAAGCTGAACGCGCTTATAAAGCGTTACAAGACATCAAAAAATGCCAATACTCGACAGAGATAGTAAAAGACTAGCTAACTCGGGGATTCTTTGTCTTTTTTTCTGCTTGGTAAATTTCTTAAACATTTGCAGCGTAAGTTAGTTGCAATTAAAAGCAGCTGAATTTCTCTTGTCAAGCGTTTAAAACGCGAATTCTGGATTAAAGGAGAATAGAAAAGGCAAGAAAACAGGGTAAACTCAGCAGTTATAAAAAAACAGATGAGGTTAACCATGGAAGATATAACAAACTGTTTTGTTTGGTCGATGATTTTTGCAGAGATATAGAGAAAAATTTTGCAGGTAAACTACTGCCAAATGGTAAAAAACCCACAAGAACAACGGAAATTGAGCACTCCGAAATCATGACAATAATCCTGCTATATCAACAATCTCCGTGTAAAAATTTCAAAACTTTCTATCTACATTACCTAACGTTGCTCTACAAATCAGAGTTTCCAAAGTTGCCTTCATATACCAGGTTTGTTGCTCTAAAGCCTAGGGTTTTGTGGCATTTAGCAATGTTGTTGCATTGGCTTTGTGGACAGTCAGAAAACACTGGAATTTCATATATAGACACAACTCCCATTGCAGTTTGTCATGCAAAAAGAATATCCAAAAACAAAGTTTTTGCTGGAATTGCAAAATTAAGCAAGAGTACTTACGGCTGGTTTTTTGGTTTCAAATTACATATGGTAATCAATGAAAATGGTGAAATTCATTCACTTACGCTAACAAAAGGCAATGTTGATGATAGGATACCTGTGCCAAATCTGACGGAAAAATTAACCGGCCTTTTGTTTGGTGACAAAGGTTATATTGCAAAAGAGCTTTTTCAGAAGCTGTTTGACCGAGGTTTGAAACTTGTTACCAAGGTGAAAAAAGGTATGAAAAATGCATTGATTTCGCTAAATGAGAAGATTTTACTGAGAAAAAGGTCTATCATTGAGACTGTTTTTGGTTACCTAAAAAATAGACTAGAAATTGAACACACTCGCCATAGATCCCCTGTTAATTTTTTGGTTCATATCTTTTCTACTCTCATTTCCTATTCCATCAAATCCAAAAAGCCTTCTATTTCCTATACTTTCTTCCTTCCTTAATCCAGAATTCGCGTTATCTGCATATAATGCTTTTATTTTGTGCTGAAAATTAACTTCTTCAAGCAAATCGCAAGCTCCATAGTGGTCAGAGTAGAAGCCATTACTGTATCTTGCAGCTATAGCTTTTTTACTATTTACACTTAACATAACATGTAACTTTCTTACTTGCTCGTAGCTTCGGTACTTTCTATCTGCACTGTTTTCCTTACTGTGGCCAGGAGTGTTACTGTAAATGCTGATACTTGTGCTATCTATGATAATTTCAATATTTTCCATGTTGCTTTTATCAACCCTGCAATCATTTATCTTAATATTAAGTTTTTTAAACCTTCTTGATGCTTGTGAATAGCTGATAACTGCCAAATTTTTCCTATTTGTTGCAGATACCCTTTTATAAACCCCACCGTTTGTCTTAAACCAATTCTAAAAAGATTGACAATTATATGCACCAAAATTACGACTTTATCACTGTAAATATAGTTGCCGCCCTGCATTTTTGGACTATTTTCATACCAATTTTCGATAGCTTCATCGATGTAACGAAAAATATTTCCCCTTTTTTCAAGGAATTTGTTATATTCGTTTTGGTTACTGACTTTCATTTTCTGTGGCATATTTTTTCTTCAACAGTTAAATGGTTATTTATAATGAATTTTGTCAGTAGCCACCAGATTTTTCGGTTGCTATGCAACAAAGCCATTCCAGTGTCGGAGCACTGGAATGACACCTTCATAAGGGAACCAGTGTCAGCTACTTGAATGACACCATATGGGTGCAATCTTTCTACACTCCCTCTTTTGTCATCCCAGTGCCTTGACTACTTGGATTCAGAACATACTAAATTATAAAAATTTATCATTTAGTATGAAGAATACTATATAGGAGTAAATGTGTTTCTTTTTGAATTTGTAATTTTTCAGAAAGCCCTATATTCTTTAGTTTTACATAGCGAACATGAAGTCAAAGCATTATCCTGATACAGTAAGTAGTCCTGATTTTTCGTCGTTAGAAAAAGAAATCATAAAATTTTGGCAGGAAAACAAAGTTTTTGAGCGGTCAGTTGAGGAACGTTCCAAGGATAATTGTTTTGTCTTTTACGATGGGCCTCCGTTTGCAAATGGACTTCCCCATTATGGGCATTTACTCACTGGTTTCATCAAAGACGCATTTGCAAGATATCAAACTATGCTGCAAAAAAGGGTCGAACGTAGATTTGGCTGGGATTGCCATGGATTGCCGGCTGAGATGGGTGCGGAAAAGGAACTTGGAATATCTGGTAGAACTGAAATAGAAAAATTCGGCATTGAAAAATTCAATAACCATTGTCGTACTTCTGTAATGAAATTTTCATCAGAATGGGAAAAGTATGTAAATAGGCAAGCAAGGTGGGTAGACTTTCACAATGACTATAAGACTATGGATAAATCATTTATGGAGTCGGTCATGTGGGCATTTAAACAGCTTTATGATAAGGGTCTGGTGTATGAATCAGTGCGCGTTGTTCCATATAGCTGGGCGTGCGAAACTCCATTATCCAATTTTGAAACAAGGCTTGATAACGCATATAGAGAAAAGACTAGCAAAGCTGTAACTGTTGCATTTGAGCTTTTAGAAAACCCACAGCAGTTTAAAACTGTATGTAAATTACTTGCTTGGACTACAACTCCTTGGACGTTGCCGAGCAACTTGGCTTTGGCGATAGGGAAAGATATTGAGTATTGTGCAGTATTAGTCAATGGTGAAATCCACATCTTCGCTGAAAGCTACCTAGAGAAATTTATCAGCCACTCTGAACAAAACAATATTCCATATGAAAACTGCAATATAAAACTTAAAGCGAATGATCTTGTAGGTCTTTCTTATAAACCACTATTTGATTACTTTAAAGATACGAAAAATGCATTCCGCGTTTTCATCGCTGATTATGTTACAGGAGAAGATGGTACTGGCGTTGTGCATACTGCTCCTGGATTTGGTGAGGAAGATTTTTACCTTTGCCAAAGCCATGATATTCCAGTTATTTGTCCAATTGATAACAGTGGAAAATTTACTGCTGAAGTTTCAGATTTGGCAGGGGTTCATGTTTTTGATGCCAGTGATACAGTAATAAAAAAATTGAAAGGGCAGGGGAGTTGGTTTAAGACTGAGCAATATATTCACAATTATCCACACTGCTGGAGAACTGACACTCCTTTGATCTATCGCACTATGCCTTCTTGGTACGTTGCCGTTACAAAATTCAAAAGCAGAATGGTAGAGCTAAATAAGAGAGTTAATTGGATACCAAACCACATTAGAGATGGTCAATTTGGAAAATGGCTTGAAGGGGCACACGATTGGTCAATTTCACGCAATCGATTCTGGGGTACGCCAATCCCTGTATGGAAATCAGATGATACAAGATATCCAAGGGTAGATGTATATGGTTCAATAGAAGAACTGGAGAGAGATTTTAATGTTAAAATAGACGACTTGCACAGACCATTTATCGATACTTTAACAAGACCAAATCCTGATGACCCAACAGGAAAATCGATTATGCGTCGTGTGCCTGACGTATTTGACTGTTGGTTTGAATCTGGCTCGATGCCATTTGCGCAAGTCCACTATCCGTTTGAAAATAAGGAATGGTTTGAGAATAACTTTCCTGCGGATTTTATTACCGAGTACATAGCACAAACCAGAGGTTGGTTCTATACACTTTTTGTATTGTCTACTGCTTTGTTTGACAGTGAACCGTTTAAGAATTGCATATGTCATGGTGTTGTTTTGGATGTAAAAGGGCAAAAATTGTCCAAACGTTTGAATAACTATGCAGATCCAATGGAGGTTTTTGATAGATACGGTTCTGATGCACTGCGTTTTCTTATGCTTTCTGGATCTATTGTTTGTGGTGGTAATTTGCTACTCGATAAAGAAGGAAACTCAATACGAGATGTTCTGAAAAACGTAATAAAACCTATTTGGAACAGTTATCACTTTTTTACTATGTATGCAAATGCAGATGGAATTAAAGCTGAAGTTTGTAAGGATTATCAAAGTACTATTGATCGCTACATGATTTCCAAATGTTTTGAAGCTGTAGAAAGTATCCAAGCTTCTATGAACAGCTATAACTCCCAAGAGGCTTGCAAAATTTTGATGAACTTTTTTGAAGTGCTGAATAATTGGTATATTCGTCGCAGTCGCGAGCGTTTTTGGAAAAGTGATTTGGATCAGGATAAAACTGATGCTTATAATGTTCTATATACGGTTTTTTATTACATACTAAGAGCTGCAGTTCCTTTATTGCCACTTATAACAGAGACTATATGGCAAGGGCTTAAGTATAAAGAAACATCTGTTCATTTGGCTGATTTTCCACAATTAGAGAAGTTTGATAATGAGCTCATTGCTAAAATGGATTTGGTAAGAGAAATATGCAACTCTGCGCTCTCTATTAGAAACATTTTTAACATACGTATCAGACAACCACTTGGCAGTATGACGATTTATCATCAATCTTCCTGTGGTTTTCTTGACGATACACAACCCTCTGTCATTCCAGAGCTCTCTCCCGTCATCCAAGTAGCTGACACTGGGATCCAGAAAGAAAAGAAATGGTTAAGTGCTGGAATGACACCAAGCATGAATGAATATCAAGAGATGATAAAAGACGAGGTAAATGTAAAAGAATTAGAAATAGTAGGTGAGTTGAAAGAAGTTGCATCACTAGAACTGAAACTAAATTTTCCTATGCTTGGAAAGAGAGTTCCAGGCAAAATTAAGAAACTAGTTCAATATGTCAAAGAGGGAAAATGGAAGCAAGTTGAAAATGAGCAAGTTTTTTTAGGTAATGAGTCAGAAAATTACATCATAGAAAAAGGCGAATATGAACTATTGTTAAAAGCAAATAGTGGATATTCTGCTGTGTTTGATAACAACAAAGGAGTTGTCATTCTAAATACTGAACTAAATGATGAATTAATTCTAGAAGGGTTAGCGAGAGATGTTGTGAGGCTCATTCAAGAAACCAGAAAACAAGCTGATTTTCATATATCAGATAGAATCAGAGTAATAATCAAAACAGAGGATGAGGAAATTAAGAAAGCAATAAATATATGGGGTGAATACATAAAAGAGCAGACTCTTTCCTTATCTTTAGAAATTAATACAGAAATTGGAACTAACTTTTATTCTAAGGAATATCAGGATTTAAGTGTTGATATTAAGTTAGATTGTCAGTAGTTGAAAATCGTCAGTGTTTGTGCTATACTTAAAGTACTTGGATAAGGTTATGGTATGAATGCTGCTGCAGATGATTATAAAAAAGTTGTTAACAATAGTGGTGATTTAGGTAAAGTAGAATCTACTTCCAATGTTACTTTGGAAGAGGAAGAGGAAGAAGAGTTTTTTGATGCTTTAGAGGAACAAGATTGGTCAATTAATATTAATATTCTGCGAGAATCTGCTCGCATTCCGAAAGAACAAGAAGAATTTTTTGATAGTGTAGCTGCTGGTTTTGACGTTCCACTCAGTATATTTCATTATAAAGATTATAACTCTGATTTTTTTACTTCTTGGTATAATATATCAAGTAGGATATTTAAAGAGATAAACCAAGCTTGTCCGGAAAAACAAGCGTTGAATTTAGCACTATCGGTTTTAATGTTTCCTTATATAGTTTTTACTGCGTTAGGATTAGCCGTATATAATAAATTAAAAACAAATGATAAGACACAAATCAGTTCAGGAGAGAATAAAACAAAAAAAAGTGAAGTAAGTGAAAGTACAACAAAAAGATTAGCATATGGTGTTCTTGCTGCAGTAGCGATTCTTGTTAGTATACCTATACTTCTACTCTTGCTTATTCCTGCAACACCTGCCTTAGCTACTTTTTATCTTTTAAATAGAAAATTATCTCATTCTTTGATTGATGTTCTTAAAGTGAGTAGTGGGTCATATCAGAAAAAACACCAAAATATTGAGGTATCTTTTCGTGAAATAGATGCTGGTAAGTCAGACATTCAGTGGGATATGGAAGTTAAGTTTCCACCGCAATTTGAACAATTACTTAGAGATTTATACGAAGATAAAGATGGTAGTTGGTTTAATGTTGCACGTGATTCAGAACATAATACCATACTGAAATTGTCAGCTAATATCCACTTAAAAAATGGTCTTAAGCCCTTGCGTAATGAAATCAAGAATGTGCTTGCAACTTCGATTCAAGAATTTGCAAAGACTATGGAAGAATTGATGAAGCTAGAAAAGAAAGACATTACATATGATAAGCTGAAGGAATTGTTGAACGAATTCAGAGTGGAAGTAGTAAATAGTATAGGTCCTAAATTGACAAGTCACTTAATATACAACGCCTATCAAGTTGCCTTTATACAAGCAATTAAATTTGCACAAGAAAGAAAAGGAGATTTTTCAGAAGATGTGCTAAGAGATATATTAGTGAAACAAGAGTTGGAGAGCCAAGGTAAGGAATTACCAAGCAAAGAAACAGCAGAAGCTTCACGTAAAGCTGAAGAGATGATAAAAGAGTTAGAAAGAATGGGAGAAGAAAGGTATGGGAAGATACGTGAAGAATTAAAAGAGATATACGAAAATAGAAAGAATAGTGGCCTGAAAGATGATGCCTTAAAAAGGAAGTTAGAAGACCTTTTTAAATTTGAATATAATGATCAGAAGGTTGAGCAAAAGCTAATAGAATCAAGAATAAGAAAAGCTAAAGTTGTGTTAAATCAATCAGATTTAACAATTGATATAAGACAAAGTTTACTTGATGAATTCTGTAATTTAAATGTGAATGTGTGTTCTCATCACGAAGTAAATCTCTTGCTAGAAAAAATGCATTCAGAAATAACAAAATGTGGAATTCAAGGGTTATTTAAAGAGCAAGAGAAGAGTATAAAGAATATAGAAGATAATGCTGGCATATTCAATGAAGAAGATGAAAAACGTCTAGTAAACAAGATTGTTTCCTATCGGAAGAAAATTGGAAAATATTTAACACAACCTGCAAGATTAAAGGAAATAATAGAGAAGCAGAATAAGGATTTGGATGTTGAGAAAAATAGTAATGAAAAGGAATCTTCAAGTATAGAGTTAATAGAGTTATGTTTGAAAAATAACCAAGAAATTCTAGAAGCATTAGAGTTAAAAAAAGAAGGATTATTGATAAATGAAAAAGCAACAAATGATTACAGAGAAGAACTAGAATCTCGTGAAAAAATAAAATTTGCAATAATAGAGGATGAGTTGTTGGGGGTGCTCAAGCAAGAAACTTTTAATGAAAAAGAAATCAAGAAATTATTCGAGAAAGCAGAACTGGAGTACTGTTTAGCAGAAAGATGCATCAAATATCCTGTAATTAAAACAAAAGATAATATCAAACATTTTAGTCAAAATTTATTGTCTCCTTTGATAGATAGGTTGGTGGAAAATATAGTAAATAATGTACCAAAAAGTGATAAGAGTTCATGGCTGCAACCTATAAAAGCTGTTCAGACAGGTTGGGGATATATTAAAACAGGCCTTGACGTTGCAATATATGGGGATGAGAGTACAGAAGGGAAAGCGTTAAATGTAGCACACAACTCTCATAAGGAAGTAGAGACATTTCTTCAACATTTCGAGTCAAATTATGAGAAAGCTGGGGCTTTTTTAGGTGATTTATTTTCTGATGAAGGAGAAACATTTAAAAATGATGTATGGCCTAAAATAGAAGAGCATTTGCATGGAATGTGGGATAGATTTTTTAAGGATGTTGAATTCAAGGTTGGGAGTAGATTAGATGAGGTAAGCTTGGCACAGCCAAAGCAGGAAACTACGATTGCGGCTTAATGATAAGCTCTCAAAGTTCCTCCGGTATTTTCACATACCAAATTAACTATAGCATTTGATTCTTTTTGGATCTCTTTTTCAGTTAAAGTGTGGATTGGAGAGCAGAAAGTAACTGACAATGCTATAGACATCTTATTCGGTTCTATATTATTTCCATGGTATACGTCAAATACTAAAACTTCTGTGATGAGCTCTGAGCTTTTTTTCACCATATTGACTATGTTACCTGCTTCTACATCCTTATTTACAATAAATGCAAAATCACGTTTTACACTTTGGTATTTATAGTCGATAAATTTCTTTCTACTTGCAGGTAAATTTTCAATATTTTCTAGTATTACCTCAAAACCTACAACTTTTTGCTTGATATCAAAAAAATCCAGTATACTCGGATGCAGTTCTCCAAAATAACCTGCTACTTTATTCTTAAAAGAGAGAGTGCCTGACTTTCTTGGGTGGTAATATTCTTTTTCTGCTCTTTCTATCGTTAAATTATCACAATTGACGTTAAAAAACTCCAAAGCTGCTATGCAATCAGCCTTTGCGTCAAAAACATCTACTTTCCTATCAGTATTATAATGGTTTCTCGGCAAATTATTCCCTGTTCTTATTCCACTTAAAACATGTTTAGACTGAGCTCCACCATCGTAAATCGGCCCAGTTTCGAAGATTGCAAGATCAGATATTCCGTGGGCAATATTATCAGCAGTGACTTGCAATAAATTTGGTATGATACTTGGTCTCATTATATTGAAGTTGTTATTAAATGGGTTATCGATGATAAATAACTTATTCGAGTAACCAAATTTTTCAGCTGTTGATTCACTCATAAACGACCAGGTTAGCACTTCATGAAACCCTCTGTTTGTCATCAAAATACGCAAATTGTCGTATGTACTATCTACTTCTTCAACATTATTTGGTAGCGGTTCTTCTTTTATTTTGTCATAGCCGTATATTCTTGTTACTTCTTCAATTAGGTAAGCCGGTATTGTCACGTCCGGTCTCCAGCTTGGTACTTGTACATTCCAATTACCTTCGGTTTTTTTATCAATACTAAACCCTAGTTTCGTTAAGATATCGAACACTTCATCAGGCGATACAGACACACTTCCAAACTTGTTCACATCCTGATAATCAAAGCTCACCTTGGTGTCAGTCCTATCTAAGCTGCCAGCAGACACTACGCTTGAGGTTTCTCCACCACATAAGTCCAAAATCATTTTAGCTGCAAGATTGAGTCCCTCAAGGGTAAATCCAGGATCAACTGAACGTGCAAATCTGTAACTAGCGTCTGTGGAGATATTCATCTGCCTTGCAGATTTAGCGATAGATATAGGGTCAAACCAAGCAGACTCTAAAAAGATATCAGTAGTTTCAAGAGTACATTCACTGCACTTACCACCCATAATTCCAGCAATTGCATGAATATTTTTATCACCTGCAATAACGCTTATGTCTTTGTTTAATAAGTATTCTTTACCGTTCAAACCAGCAAATTTTTCTCCGTCGTTTGCTTTGCGTACTGTGAGCTCTCCTTCTATTTTTTTTGCATCATACGCGTGCATTGGGCGGCTGAAAGATATCATAATATAGTTCGTGATATCAACTATTGCAGAAATGGAGCGCATTCCTATCGATTCCAGCCTATCTTTTAACCATTTTGGGCTTTCTTGATTTTTTACATTGGCGATGTATATTCCACTAATAAAACTTTCCCCGTCAGTAACTTCAACATCGATTGGTGAGTTTATGGAGCTGGTAAGTTGTGGAATGCTTAAAGTCTTTAATTTCCCAATTCCAGTTGCAGCAAGGTCGCGAGCTATTCCATAAATGCCTAAGCAATCTCCACGGTTTGGAGTAACATTTATATCAATTACAGGGTCACAATTGAAAAATTTATCCCCTATTTTATAATCATCAGAAAGCTCGATTATTCCTTCACTTTTCTCTTGAACCAGCGCAAGTTCAGAAGCAGAGCAGAGCATCCCTTCACTTAGCACTCCTCGTATTTTTGTGGGCTTGATTGTGAAATCACTTTCTGGCAATGTGCTACCAAGAGATGCAAGCACAGTTTTCATACCTTCTCTAACATTGTTTGCTCCGCAAACTATTTGTAGAATTTTACTCCCATCATTTACTTTACATAATTTTAATTTATCAGCATTTGGATGCTGTATCACCTCTAATACTTCTGCAACAACAAACCCAGCTAATTTGGCATTATCAATAATATCTTCTACTTCTAACCCTATATGAGTTAATTTATCGGTAATTTCTTCTAAACTAGCATTGGTTTCTAAATACTCCAGTAACCAAGATAACGTGAATTTCATCGATCTAACAAGAAACAAAAAAGTTATTGTAATATAAAATGCGGTGCTTTTAAAGTTTGTTGTAGTAAATGGCTCCCATATTGCAAGAAACAATAAAAAAGCCTACTTACGTAATTATATACCTTTCTTAAGAGAAAGTATCTTTTCCATATCACCTTCATACGCGAATTCTGGATTAAAGGAGAATAGAAAAGGCAAGAAAACAGGGTAAACTCAGCAGTTATAAAAAAACAGATGAGGTTAACCATGGAAGATATAACAAACTGTTTTGTTTGGTCGATGATTTTTGCAGAGATATAGAGAAAAATTTTGCAGGTAAACTACTGCCAAATGGTAAAAAACCCACAAGAACAACGGAAATTGAGCACTCCGAAATCATGACAATAATCCTGCTATATCAACAATCTCCGTGTAAAAATTTCAAAACTTTCTATCTACATTACCTAACGTTGCTCTACAAATCAGAGTTTCCAAAGTTGCCTTCATATACCAGGTTTGTTGCTCTAAAGCCTAGGGTTTTGTGGCATTTAGCAATGTTGTTGCATTGGCTTTGTGGACAGTCAGAAAACACTGGAATTTCATATATAGACACAACTCCCATTGCAGTTTGTCATGCAAAAAGAATATCCAAAAACAAAGTTTTTGCTGGAATTGCAAAATTAAGCAAGAGTACTTACGGCTGGTTTTTTGGTTTCAAATTACATATGGTAATCAATGAAAATGGTGAAATTCATTCACTTACGCTAACAAAAGGCAATGTTGATGATAGGATACCTGTGCCAAATCTGACGGAAAAATTAACCGGCCTTTTGTTTGGTGACAAAGGTTATATTGCAAAAGAGCTTTTTCAGAAGCTGTTTGACCGAGGTTTGAAACTTGTTACCAAGGTGAAAAAAGGTATGAAAAATGCATTGATTTCGCTAAATGAGAAGATTTTACTGAGAAAAAGGTCTATCATTGAGACTGTTTTTGGTTACCTAAAAAATAGACTAGAAATTGAACACACTCGCCATAGATCCCCTGTTAATTTTTTGGTTCATATCTTTTCTACTCTCATTTCCTATTCCATCAAATCCAAAAAGCCTTCTATTTCCTATACTTTCTTCCTTCCTTAATCCAGAATTCGCGTTTATAAGTTTACTTCCATGAAATACTGAAGATTAACCTTATGGTCATCATGGTGAAAATGACAAACATAGCCGCCAACGGTTAGTGGTCCTAACGTGTTATGATTTTCATCTAATACTTGACCTATCATTCCATAACCACCGGTATTCTCATCAAAATAACCGTCAGTGAATCTAATATATCCACTACCAAATTCTTGCTCTAAGTTTAAAGGATGATTAGTGTTAATAAAATCTATTTCGTTCATAATAATACCTCACTAAAAATTAAATTATAATTAAAATAAGATGTTAAGTCAAGATATTGAATAATTTAATAAGATTGGTAAATTTTGAAACACAGCGCTGGCTATAATTGGCATTCTAATTACATATTTTGTTAACATGCTAATGCTATAATGATACAGAGCCCCACATAATCTTAACCCTTGACTTTGTCCTATAAAATTCATACTTTATTTACTGTTGATAATTCAGATTAAAATGGCATTAAATCCGCTGGAGCAGTTTAAAGTATATACGGTAATAGAGTTACCTAGGTTATTTGGGTATGACGTAAGCTTTACCAATTCATCTTTTTTCACGATGATTTCGGTGATATTGGTGATACTCTTTTTGCTTTTTGGAATAAAGAAGGGGTCAGTAATACCAGGATATTTGCAAGCTGCAGTTGAATATGTATATGATTTTGTTGTTTCAATAATAGAAAATAACACTGGAAGCAAAGGCTTGCAGCACATTCCATTGATATTCACAGTATTTATTTTCATTTTATCATGTAATTTGGTTGGTATTCTTCCTTATAGTTTCACGGTCACAAGTCATGTGATAGTCACCTTCGCTTTATCGATGGTAGTTTTTACTTATATAACGATTGTTGGATTTAAAGAAAGGGGAGTAGAATTTTTACGCATATTGCTACCAAAAGGAACTCCTTTGTGGCTTGCACCCATGATGATTTTTATTGAGTTATTTGCTTACCTGGCAAGGCCTATAAGCTTATCAATAAGGCTTGCTGCAAACATGATTGCAGGTCATACAATTATCAAAGTAATAGCAGGCTTTATCGTAAACATGAACGTGGTTCTAACCCCTATACCATTTTTATTTATAATCGCATTAATAGGGTTTGAAGTGTTCGTTGCAATTCTACAAGCTTATATATTCACCTCTTTAACATGTGTATATTTATCAGATGCAGTAAAATAATTGACTTCCCTACAGGATATTTTATAATTAATACTGTAAAGAAATAGTTAAAGGTAATATATGGATTTAGAAGCTTTAAAATTTGTAGCGATTGGTTTTTCTATATTTGGAATGCTCGGAGCAGCTTTGGGTGTGGCAAATATATTTTCTACTATGTTAAATGGGCTTGCAAGAAACCCTGAATCAGAAGATAAAATGAAAAAATATGTCTATACAGGAGCAGCTTTAGTTGAAGCAATGGGATTATTTGCGTTTCTACTTGCGCTATTGTTAATATTTGTTGCTTGACATATGCCACAACTTGATGTTTCAACTTTCTTTTCTCAAGTTTTTTGGTTTTTAATTTTTTTCTCTTCACTTTTTTTCGTAGTAAGTTGTTTATTTTTGCCAAAGTTAGATGAAATAATAAGCACTAGAAGTAAAGAAGTATTGGATTCTTTTAGTAGTTCTGTTCATCTTTTAAGACTTACGGAAGATCAGATTGCCAAGTATAATGCCGCTTTAAACCAAGCTAGAATACAGGCAAAAAGGATCATAGATGATGCACTTGCTCAGGTAGAAGAAATGAGAGCTAATGTTAAGAGTATATTAGAAGAGGAAGACAAAAAAAAGAGCAAGCTTATTGAAGAAAAAGTGGCAGAATTTAAATCTGAATATACTGATCAGTTAAAACAAATGGCTACTAGTATTGCTTTAATTTATTATACTAAATTGACTAATTCTGAAATTGAAGAGAAATTTATTGCTGACTTGGTGTCCAAAGAGTTTTAGGAGTTTTTATGTCTGCATCACTGATTATCGGTCTTGCCTTCTTGGTAGGCCTTGTTCTTTCGTATAAATTGCTGAAGAAAGTGATAAAAAATGCGCTTAACAATAAGCGTAACAAAAGCAGATTTTCAAGTGAAGAAACTGAAAAATTCAGAAAAGATATGTTAGAGTATTACAAAAAATCTTCTGAAAAATACAAAAAATTAGATGCAGAAGTTAATAAAATGATGAATGAAGCACTTGATAAAGCTAATAGTATCATTAAGCACAATAGACAGCAGCTGGATCAGACGTTAGATGACAATGCCCATTCTAATTTGAAGAAAGTCACTGACCAAGTTGAAAAAGCTCTTGGAGATTTACAGGCTAACACAACAAATATAGCTGCTGATGCTGTAAAAAAAATAATGCATGAACGTAAAGATGATAAGCGTAGTAGCGAGGTCATATCTTCATTTTCACGTAACTTAAATAAAAAATTGCATTAGGTTTAATGCAACAATTGCCTATACTTCAAGCTGATAATGTAGAAAAAATTAAGTTTGATTCTAGTTTGTGCAAAGAGCCAGAGAAACTTTTTTACTATAAATTTAATATAATTCCTTGGCAAAAATTAAATGATACTACTTTTTTTATGGTTGAAGACACAAGCCGAGATGTCAACCGTTGGGTCGAAGCTCATTACGGTATTGACTATGTATTAATAAAAGTGGATAGCGAACAGATTTTAAATCTTCTTAACTCGCACTTTGGTATTTCAGAATTTGCAAGCAACTACTTATATTACAAGAATCCTAATTTTTCAGCTAAAAGCATTAAACTAAGCTCAATATTTTTTGCTTCTTTCTTTATTGTAACTTCAATTTTAACACTAACAGAGAAATATACATATTTTGCTTTGATGTTGATATTTATAATCGGCTGTTCTAGTTATTTATTCAAGTTTATAGCTACAATTTTTAACTTATGTGAAACCTCCAACCAAAAAGTGGATTATAGTAAGCTGAATGAAGAAGATTTTCCTATATATACTATTTTATTGCCTGCTTTTAAAGAAAGTGCAGTGATAGAGCAATTGATCGAAAGCATTGAAAGTTTGGATTATCCAAAATCAAAATTAGATGTGAAGCTTCAGGTAGAAAGTGATGACCAGGAAACGCTAGCAGCTATAGAAAAGTATACTTTACCGCAGTATTTTGAAGTAATAAAAGTGCCTCATTCTTTGCCTAGAACAAAAGCCAAGTCATGCAATTATGCTATGAGCTTTGCTAGAGGAAAGTATGCAGTAATATATGATGCGGATGATAAACCAGACCCATTGCAGTTTAAAAAAGCACTGATTGAATTTAATAAGGGCGACGATAAGTTAGCCTGTGTACAGGCGAAATTAAATTACTATAATTGTGATTATAATTTTCTCACAAAATCCTTTTCTCTGGAGTATATGAACTGGTTTCAATACTTATTGCCTGGATTCCAAAAAATGAACATGCCAATGCCTTTGGGTGGTAGCAGTAATCATTTTTCAGTAAAAATTCTAAAAAAAGTGTTTTTCTGGGATGCTTATAGTGTTACCGAAGATGCTGACCTCGGTTTGAGACTTGCGCAAATGGGCTATAAAACCAGGATGATTGACTCAGAAACATTGGAAGAGTCACCAATTGCTGTATTTGCTTGGATTAAGCAAAGAGCGCGCTGGATCAAAGGCTATATGCAAACTTATATTGTTCATTTAAAAAATATAAAGTCACTTTATAAACACACTGGATTTAAGGGAATTTTGCTATTGAATCTTTTTGTTGGCTCTGCAGCTTTTATATTTTTTACTACTCCATTTTTACTGCTTTCATTGATATTAACTAAAGTTTTAAATGAATTATTTTTGTACTACTTTTTAGTGGTATACGTTACTAACCTGATTCTTTTGGTAATAGCTGTCAAACAGCAAAAGATGCCTTTTTATTTTTATATAGTATCGATATTTTTTCCGGTCTATAGTCTGCTACATAGTGTTGCAGCTTTTCTTGCCTTGTGGGAATTTATTCTTTACCCTGAGCGATGGAACAAAACTCAGCATGGTTTATGGAATCAAAACCTGTAGCTATTTGGCTTTTTCTCTGCTGTATCATGGTAATCCTCATGGTGGGGATTGGTGGATTTACCAGACTTTCAAAAGCAGGATTGTCAATCACGGAGTGGAAACCCATTACTGGAACATTACCACCACTGAGTGAACAAGACTGGCTACAAGAAAAATTAAAATACGAAGCTACACCTGAATATAAAGCACTTAACTATGGTATGAGTATAGAGGAGTTTCGCGCTATATACTTAATAGAATATGTACACAGATTGGTTGCAAGACTAACAGGTTTAGTTTTTGTCCTGCCATTTATATATTTTACATTAAGAAGAAAAATATCTAAAAAGGTAGTAATAAGGCTATTGATAGTCTTATTATTTGGAGCGCTGCAAGCTTTTGCTGGTTGGTATATGGTAAAAAGCGGCTTGGTAGCCAAGCCTCATGTTAGCCACTATAGGCTCGCACTTCACTTATTATTAGCATTAGTTATTTTTGCACTATTATCGTATCAATTTTTTGATTATCAGCCAGCGTCACGTACGCAACTGCACGAACATTGCGATATAAGAGTAACTTTCACCAAGAAAGATGTCATCCCAGTGCGTGACACTGAGATGACAGGATTTCAATCTACTAACAGTAGTATATATTACACAATACTTATTCTGATTCTAATTGTAATACAAATAATTTTCGGTGCGTTTGTTGCGGGATTAAATGCTGGTTTAATTTACAATACCTTTCCACTAATGGACGGACAAATCGTTCCAGAAGATTTATTTTTCTTACACCCTATATGGCTGAATATCTTTGAGAACAGAGTGACAGTGCAATTTATACATCGAGCACTGGCATTGCTAATACTAGCTTTGGTAGTAATACTCACAGTAAAAAATGCTAGCGTAAAACCGGTATATATTATGCTGCTCTCCGTTATCATTCAGATCATTTTGGGTGTAATTACTCTATTATTGCACATACCAATAGCCATTGCCATAGCTCATCAAGTGTTTTCATTTATCTTGTTTGGGTCAAGTTTATACTTCTTGTGTTATTTAAGAAAGCAGAGCTAATACTACATCACCAATCTGCACATTTTTTCCTTCTTGAACGGGAATATTTTTTATCACCATTGCTGCTTCAGCACATATAATATTTTCCATTTTCATTGCCTCCACCACAAATAAAGGTTGTCCTATTTCCACCTGATCTCCTGTATTTACGTGCAACTTAACTAATAAGCCAGATATTGGGGATTTTACAGCATCTACTGAAATCCCTTCTGTTTCATTATTTAGCATTAACTTACTTAATTCAGCTACATGAGGTTTAAATATACAACACTCAGCTTTCATGCCTGCATGTCTTATGAAGTATTTGCTGCCTTGTTTTTCTACTTTAAGTGTTATATCGGTATCATCGTTAATCGTGATGTTTAGCAACCTATAACTTGATTTCCACTTGCCTACTACAGAGTATGTATTGTGGTTATATACTGTTGTTAATATATTATCTTGGTACTTTGCATTTACAGAGTACTTATTGTCATTTATTACAACTACAAGCGTTTCATTCACTGCTTTATGATGGTACTTTTCTTCGTTTTCTAAATAAACATATAACGAAACAAAAATAAATACTTTTATATATTCTTCTGTAACAAAATCGCCGTGAAACCCACTAGGGTAATGGTCTGGAATGAATCTCGTGTGGAGCTTTGCTGCAATAAAATTTGGGTGATGGGAGATGGATTCTAGAAATTCTATATTATTTGTTACTCCTTCTATATAACATTCAGACAATGCTTTTTGCATTCTGCTGATCGCTTCTACTCTATCTTTTCCATATGTTATCACTTTTGCAATCATTGAGTCATAGAATGTGCTAATTTCTGAACCTGCGGCAACTCCATCATCTATTCTTATATAATCATTTCCATTGGGTTGGTCGTAATATTTTATTCTTCCACTGGAGGGGAAAAATTTCTTCGATGGGTCTTCAGCACAAATTCTACTTTCTATTGCAGAACCAGTAAGTTTAATATCATCCTGATTGAATCTCAATTTTTCTCCACAGGAAGTTCTAATCATTTCTTCTACTATGTCTATTCCAGTTATAAATTCTGTTACTGGATGCTCAACTTGTAATCTCGTATTTACCTCAAGAAAATAGAAGTTTTGGTCTTTATCTACAACAAACTCAACAGTACCTGCTGAAAAATAGCCAACTTGCTTTGCTAAAGAAACACATTGGGCATACATTTTTTGTCTTACTTCTTCACTAATGAATGGACTTGGAGTTTCTTCTATTATTTTCTGATTATTCCTTTGTATCGAGCATTCTCTTTCTCCAAGACACACTATATTGCCATATTTATCTGCTATGATTTGTATTTCAATATGTCTTGGTAACTCTATATATTTCTCTATAAAGATACTGCCATCCTTAAAACTTTTCTCTGCTTCATTTGTTGCTGATGTGAACGCTAGTTCAATTTCTTTTTTGGAATTTACAATTCGCATTCCTTTGCCACCACCACCTGATGCAGCTTTGAGCATAACGGGAAAACCGACCTCTTCAGCAACTTGAGCTGCGTGGGCAGCATCGCTGATCTTACCCATATATCCTGGCACTACATTCACTCCAGCTTTTTTTGCCGCTTCTTTTGCTGTTATTTTGTTGGCTGTAACTTCTATTGTTTCTGCACTGGGGCCGATGAAGTCTATATTATGTTTTTGAAGAGCACGTGGAAAATCTGGATTTTCTGCTAAAAAACCATAGCCAGGATGAACTGCCTCAGCACCTGTTTCAACTGCTACCTCACATATTTTTTCAATGTTTAAATAACTGAGACAAGATGGCGAAGGGCCAATGTACCTTGACTCATCTGCTTGTCTTACATGCACAGAATTTACATCTGCATCCGAATATACGCATACACAAGATATACCCATCTTATGGGCAGTTCTGATAATCCTGCAGGCAATTTCCCCTCTGTTTGCTATTAAAATCTTACTGTACTTCTTTTCCGTCATCTTATGAGTATACTTTCTTAAGTTAAGAAAGTAAATTTCTATATCATTGCCTGCAAGTAATTTTAATCTTCATGCTGGAGCTAAACCACCTGAACTCTGCATAACATTAACTTCCGCTAAAGTGCTTTCGTTATGCAAGGCATGTATCTCGTTACATGCCTTAACTGACAGGTATGTGACTCCGCCAGAAGCTATTGCAACCATCGAGCTTAGTGCAAAAGTCTGAGAAGATAGATACAGAAAATATAAAGATAAGCACAAGGCAGCAATACACGCTATAGCCCCTACTATATATAAACACAGGTGAAACTTCTGATTACATATAAAGCTGTCTTTTATGTCTGCGATTTGCTTAATTTCTTTCTGTTGTGCAGCATCTAAGTAATAAAAAGGAGTTTCCCTTTTCTTATTAAAAGCACGGTCTTTACTGCAGAGCGCATCTTTAATATATTTTTTATTACATTTGAGTTCCTCTTTCAATCTGCTTACTTCTTTCCAATCTCCAGCTTCTTTTGCTTTTGTAATTTTGTTATAAGCTTCCGTCTCTAAGTAATTCACAATCTCTTTTACTGCAGGCAGCAAAATTCCACTTCTTGCTGCTTCATGAAATGGATTATCTCCATATTCATTATGCGCAGTTACAGAAGCAATGTTCTTCTTACAAATGTCTACAAATTTACCTTTGTTTTGTATTCTTGCAGCTAAATGCAGGAGATTATCTGCCTGTACTCTTTGTTTTGTTTTATCAAATGGGCCGGTGTAACGCCAACTGACATTAGCTTCATTATCTGAAAGCAATTTTGCTATATCTACAAGTCCATCCATAACTCACCTCGCTATATTCAACTAATACTAAATTATACAACACAATTTATTAAAAATAAATAAAATTTAATCTCTCAGGATAAATAAATTCTACATTGTTACAAACGTGGATTTTGGGTATCATAGCCTATACTTTACTGTAACAATAACATGCTAGACGTAGTCACGAGATTCGCTCCATCACCAACAGGGTTTTTGCACATTGGTGGGGCTCGTACTGCTTTATTTAATTGGCTCTATGCAAAGCACCATGGTGGCAGGTTTTTGCTAAGGATTGAGGACACCGACAGGAAGCGCTCAACACAGGAAGCAATTGATGCAATTATAGAAGGGCTAAAATGGCTCGGTGTGAGCTATGATGGAGAAATAGTATATCAGTCAAAAAGAATAGAGCGGCATAAAGAAGTAGCAAACCTTTTAGTTGAGAAGGGTAAAGCATACCATTGTTATTGCCCTGAGGATGAAGTTGCAGAAAAGAAAATAAAAGCAAGAGAAGAGGGCAAGATATATAAACATAAGTGTACTACAAAACCTCCTTCTTGTCATCCCAGTGCTCGACACTGGGATCCAGAAAAAAATATGTGGTCACGTGCTGGAATGACATCAGGTGTGAGGTCAGTTATCCGTTTCAAAGTGCCAGACTCGCAAGAGATCGTCATTGATGATAAAATATACGGCCAAATCAAAGTAAATAGCGACCAACTTGATGACATAGTAATCTTACGCTTTGATAACACTCCAACATATATTTTTGCCGTAGTAGTTGACGATCATGATGCTGGAATAACTGATATAATACGTGGCTCTGACCATCTCACTAATACCTTTAAACATCTGCTAATATACCAGGCTCTTGATTTTGATGTTCCACGTTTTGCACATGTGCCGCTTATTCATGGGGAAGATGGAAATAAGCTATCCAAAAGGCACGGTGCAACAAGTGTTTGCGACTACGAGAAAATGGGAATATTGCCAAAAGCGATGCGTAATTACCTACTGAGGCTTGGTTGGAGCCATGGTAATGATGAGATTATTAGCGATGAGCAAGCAATAGAGTGGTTTAATTTAGAAAGCATTGGTCGTTCACCTGCACGGCTCGATTTCAAAAAGCTGGAGCATTTGAATAACCACTATATTAGTAATATGAGCAATAAAGATATTCTGGCTCTAATACTTGGAGAAAGTACTCTAACTGACAGGAAAAAGGGCTATTTACTGCAAGGGCTGACGGAGCTGAAAAAAAGAGCAAATTACCTGACTGAACTGCTGGATTTAGCACAGTTTTATATTCAAGATCCGCCACTTGATTTAAGTGAAGAGGCTGAGCAAATTGTCAAATCTAACCTCGATATAATCAAGTTACTCGCGTCATTTCTGTCAAAGATCGGTGATGAAGGCTGGAACAAGGGTTTTTTATCTTCTCAGATCAAGGAATTTGCAAAATTGCACGATATGAAAATAAGCGATGTATACCACTCATTACGTGCTCCCATAACCGGGGTAATGGATGCACCTGGAATCATCGCTATCATGGTGATTCTTGGTAAAGACGAGTGTATAAGAAGGTTACAAGCAATTTAAATGAAATAAGAAAATTTCTTGACAAGCTTTGCCAGCCCCTTTATCATGACAGTGAAGCTATTGTATTTGCTTTCGCCAATCTGCAGATTAAAAGGTAAGGATTACTTAATGTATCGGCGTCTTATGTTTAATTTTTTGCAGTATATAGATACTGTATGTCTTTACAAAACTTCATCTACATCTAGATTTTTATCTAAATAAGCTGAACGCGCTTATAAAGCGTTACAAGACATCAAAAAATGCCAATACTCGACAGAGATAGTAAAAGACTAGCTAACTCGGGGATTCTTTGTCTTTTTTTCTGCTTGGTAAATTTCTTAAACATTTGCAGCGTAAGTTAGTTGCAATTAAAAGCAGCTAAATTTCGCTTGTCAAGCGTTTAAAACATAAAAAACGCCAATATTTTAAAGCGGATAATAACCACGGGGCTTCTTTTGCCTTTTTTTTCGTTTGGTAAATTTCTTAATGTTTATAGCTAAAAGAGCACAAGAGAGGTGTCATTCCAGTGCCCCTGTGATGTCATTCCAACGCGAATTCTGGATTAAGGAAGGAAGAAAGTATAGGAAATAGAAGGCTTTTTGGATTTGATGGAATAGGAAATGAGAGTAGAAAAGATATGAACCAAAAAATTAACAGGGGATCTATGGCGAGTGTGTTCAATTTCTAACGCGAATTCTGGATTAAGGAAGGAAGAAAGTATAGGAAATAGAAGGCTTTTTGGATTTGATGGAATAGGAAATGAGAGTAGAAAAGATATGAACCAAAAAATTAACAGGGGATCTATGGCGAGTGTGTTCAATTTCTAGTCTATTTTTTAGGTAACCAAAAACAGTCTCAATGATAGACCTTTTTCTCAGTAAAATCTTCTCATTTAGCGAAATCAATGCATTTTTCATACCTTTTTTCACCTTGGTAACAAGTTTCAAACCTCGGTCAAACAGCTTCTGAAAAAGCTCTTTTGCAATATAACCTTTGTCACCAAACAAAAGGCCGGTTAATTTTTCCGTCAGATTTGGCACAGGTATCCTATCATCAACATTGCCTTTTGTTAGCGTAAGTGAATGAATTTCACCATTTTCATTGATTACCATATGTAATTTGAAACCAAAAAACCAGCCGTAAGTACTCTTGCTTAATTTTGCAATTCCAGCAAAAACTTTGTTTTTGGATATTCTTTTTGCATGACAAACTGCAATGGGAGTTGTGTCTATATATGAAATTCCAGTGTTTTCTGACTGTCCACAAAGCCAATGCAACAACATTGCTAAATGCCACAAAACCCTAGGCTTTAGAGCAACAAACCTGGTATATGAAGGCAACTTTGGAAACTCTGATTTGTAGAGCAACGTTAGGTAATGTAGATAGAAAGTTTTGAAATTTTTACACGGAGATTGTTGATATAGCAGGATTATTGTCATGATTTCGGAGTGCTCAATTTCCGTTGTTCTTGTGGGTTTTTTACCATTTGGCAGTAGTTTACCTGCAAAATTTTTCTCTATATCTCTGCAAAAATCATCGACCAAACAAAACAGTTTGTTATATCTTCCATGGTTAACCTCATCTGTTTTTTTATAACTGCTGAGTTTACCCTGTTTTCTTGCCTTTTCTATTCTCCTTTAATCCAGAATTCGCGTTAATAATGTGCTGACGCTTAGTTTAAGCGCGGTTTGGCTGAATGTAGAAAAAATTTAAAAGACATGCAGCCGCTATAATTTTATGTAATCCGCCAATAAATACTCTGAGTTTTTTACTGAATTTTGTCATTGAGCCTGCAGGTCAAAAACAAGTTTTGAGTCATAAACACCCTTACTATCATGATAAGGGGGCTGGTGGAGTTTGTCAAGGAAGTTTTTTCGTTTAATCCGTTTCTATGAGCTACTTGGATGACGAGGAAGGAGCACTTACATATTTATGGCAACCTCATTACCTACGCTCAAACAGTTTTTCAATATCACTCAATTTCATTTCTATATAAGTTGGTCTTCCGTGGTTGCATTGCCCGGAATATGGGGTTTTTTCCATTTGCCTCAGCAACTCATTCATCTCCTCTAATCTCATTTTCCTGCCTGCTCTAATTGATCCATGACAAGCGATAGTAGCCAATATTTTGTTCACTTTATCTTCTACTGGCAATGTATCTTCTATTTCCGTTAATCTACCCACTATATTAATTAGCATCTCTTTCACATCTATTGCTCCCAAAATTGCAGGGATTTCTTTTACTATCACTTTATCCTCTGATTTGATTTCAATATCAAAACCCATTTCAAATAACTTATCTTTATAGATTTCAATCATCTCCATTCCAGCTTGATTTTTGATTTCAACCGTTTCAGGAAGAAGTAGTTTTTGTCTTTTTATACTTGATTTTTGTTTTAGGCATTCATATACTAGTCTTTCGTGGGCTGCATGCTGGTCGACTATAATCAATTTGTCTCTTACCTCGGCAATAATGTAAGTATTATAGACCTGACAGCGTGCAAACCCGAGTGGGTGGCTCTCTATCAAATCAACTTGCTCTAACACCTTTTTTTCTAGAACCATAGCCTCCGCTTGTGCTGGGAATTTCTGTATACCGTTATAATTAAACGATTTTGACTGTTCTGATAAGCCTTTTGCTTTTTCATTTGGAGAGGCAAATTCTTTTATTAGTTGATTTTCAAAAGGACTTGGCCTCCTTTCGTAAAATTCTTTTTGAACATTAGACTTATCAAAAGGATCTGATAATGAACCTTTCACAAAACCCTCTATCGTATTAGTAGTTTTCTGGTCACTAGCTGGAATGACATCAAAGGTGCCTATTCTTCTTGACAACGCTTTAATTAATCCTCTTGTCACTATCTCATATATGAGCTTCTTATTCTGAAACCTTACTTCTGATTTATTTGGATGCACATTTACATCTACTTGATCATAAGGTATCTCTAAATGTAACGCTGCAAAAGGATACCTATCGCTTGGAATAAAATCATGATATGCATACCTAACCGCACCAATAAGTAAATTATCTTTAATTGGCCTTCCATTAACAAACGTATAGATCTGAGTTGACTTACCACGATTGACGGTCGGCTTACAGATGTGTCCCGTAAGTTTAATGCCGTCTTCTTCTTCATTGACCTCCAAAGAATTGCCCTGAAATTCTTCTTCTACTTCACACAATCTATGAAATAACGAAGTCTGCTTAGCGTATTTTAAGAGCTTTTTATTACCTGAAGTGAGAGTAAACCCTATATGATAGTTAATCATTGCTAGGTTATTTACAATATCAACAATGCTTTGAGTTTCTGCTCTTTCGGTTTTTAGAAATTTTAGTCTATTTGGGGTAGCGAAAAACAAATCTCGTACTTCAATATGTGTCCCTTGTGATAAAGAGTAAGGAGTTAGCTCCCCTATTTTCTCTCCACCTTCATAACTTATAGACCATGCTTCACTTGCTTCTCTTGCCTTAGACGATAATTTTATCCTACTTACTGCTGCAATTGAAGGTAGAGCTTCTCCTCTAAAGCCAAGATGCTTGATTTCTATCAACTCACTATCGCTCAATTTTGAAGTAGCATGGCGCATAAACGCAAGTTCTAAATCGTTTTTTTCTACTCCGTTACCATCATCTGTCACAATAATAAGGTTACGCCCACCACTTTCTATTTTGATCTCTATTTCTAAACTTCCAGCATCTATTGCATTTTCCACTAATTCCTTTACTACACTTGCTGGCCTTTCTATCACCTCCCCCGCTGCTATACGGTTTATGGTTTTTGTGTCTAAAAGAATTATTGCCATAGATTTATTATGAAACTGGTTTTTCTTTTACTTCTTTGGTCTGTTTCTCTCTCCACTTTTTTAACCTACCTGCAATTTCACTGTTGGAAATTGACAATATAGATACGGCGGTAATGGCAGCATTATATGCTCCATTTTCTCCTATAGACATGGTTGCAACTGGAACACCCTTTGGCATTTGAACTATAGAGAGTAGGCTGTCCAGCCCATTTAATTGTTTACTATGCACAGGAACGCCGATAACTGGTAAACAAGTTAGTGACGCAACCATACCAGGTAAATGAGCTGCACCCCCTGCACCAGCTATAATAACCTTAAAACCTTCTTCTTGTGCAGATTTAGCAAAATTGAAGAGCCTTTCTGGTGTTCTATGTGCAGATATTATGAATATGTCATGTGAAACTTCTAATGCTTTTAACATACCGACGGTATGGATCATAGTGGTGTAATCTGACTCACTCCCCATAATAACAGCAACATCTTTTTTTATTTTTGTCATATTCAACACAATTTTACTTACTAACTAAATAATGTTCCAGCTAAAAAGCAACAAATATTTAAGTTATATTATAAATAGAATATATAGAATTCTCGTTAAAATGGAAATTTTAAAAATTTAAATAAATATCTATATTAAGATATAGAGTATAAACTTCTTATGTAAGATAAATTTATAAAATAATTATTTTTGTATTTCAAGCTTTGTAATTTTAGCTTGTTCTTTCTGTAAATGACTTTTTCAGATAGGCTGATAGTAAAATGATAATTTAAAGTTACTAGAAATTTGATTGAAATATTAATATACAATCAACTTAAAGTTTTAAATATTGATATCATATAATTATTGACAAGTTATATGATATTAATATCTTGGTATATTAAATATTATGTTATAATGTTTAATAAAGTTAATTGATATGTGAGTGTAAAAATTATGGAAATAATATCGTTAAATAACTTAGACAGTGCAGGAATAAAAACAAAGTTGCTTTATATAATAAATAAAATTATAGAAAAAAATGCTTGGACTCAGGCTTTTGCAGCTGAGAAACTTGGTATTGATCAGCCAAAGGTATCGCAAATTAAAAATGGTAAAATAGATGGTTTTTCTTTAGAGCGATTGTTAGGATTTCTAAAAAAACTTGATCATGAAATAACAATCACGATGACAGAAAGCCAAGAAATAAAATCTGAGGCAGAAAAAGTAAAACATGAAGTTGAATCGCAATAGATACAAAGTTGACAACTTGTTTTTTGTGATATAGTATAAAACCTATTAAGGTAGTATCTTATGGCTGAGTCTATTGTAGAAAAGTGTACAGAACAGGTAAGTAACCGTTTCAAATTGGTTCTATTGGCAAGTCAAAGAACACATGATTTAAATACAGGGGCAAGTAATCCAGTTCAAACAGCTCAGTTTAAAGACCATAAGAACACCATAGTTTCCTTACATGAAATAGCAGAAAAACAGGTGGATACTCATGACCTATTTAACCTTTTGGTAGGTAGATGCAAGGAGTACATGAAAGGAAATATGAATAATGTTTACAGCAGTAATACAAGTAAGCTAGCGAATTTATTAAATTTTTCTGATAACACAGATCTTGATGTAAGTCAAGAAAGCCAAGATTATGAAGTGGATGGTGAAATAAATGATCAAGATGGCGATGAAGAAGTATCTGTTTAGAAATCTACTGAAGTTACATAGTCTTTAAATGATTCACATTGCTATCTATACACTGTTGTTCTGTATGAGTGTAATGTTGTGTCGCATAGTCTCTAAGTCAAGTGATGTGTACAATAAGGTTTTAGCGTTCAATAATTTCTCAACGCAAGTAGTTGTACTCATAACAGCAATATCAATCATTCTGAATAATTTTTTTTTAATTGATATAGCATTGTTGTATGCTAGCGTTAGCTTTATATCAACTATAGCACTAATGAGATTAATGTTGTTTTAATAATTTATGATAGGATCCGTTCTTATATTTTTAGGCATTTGTTTAGTAATCATTTCAAGTGTGGGAGTAATTAGATTTCCTGATTTCTATACTAGGTTACATGCAGCAGGTATTACAGATTCTAGCGGTGCAACGTTATTGTTAATTGGTTTTGCTTTGCAGAATGGATTTTCAATCAATACTGTTAAAATAATATTATTAATTCTTATAATATGGGTAGCTAGCTCAACTAATGGCTATATTTTAGCGCGCACTTATTATAAAGTTAAGAAAAAAAACTGTTAAAGAAGGTTAAGGTGTTAGAAATATTAAATGTAGTGCTACTTTTGTTGTTACTAACAGTTACGGTTTTTATAGTCTTCTCGCGACATTTAGTCGTAAGTGCTGTTCTAATGTGTGTATTTAGTTCACTTATTGCGCTTATATACTTAATTATGAATGCACCTGATGTTGCAATTACTGAAGCTTCTGTTGGTGCGGGGCTCAGTACGGTTTTTACGTTTGCAGCACTCTCCTTGATAAAGAATCATAAAGTAAATCTATCTCATAACCCTATAACGCTTTTTTTTATGTTATTTCTGGCTGTATGTTTGTCATATTTTATGATTCAATTGCCAGATTTTGGCAGCCACAATGCTCCGATCCACTTGCATGTTGCTCCTTATTATGTGGAAAATACCGAAAAAGCTACCGGTATTCCTAATATAGTGACAGCTGTTTTGGCAAGCTTTCGTGGTTATGACACGTTTGGAGAAACTATAGTAGTTTTTACTGCTGCGCTTTGTATAACGTTGATATTAAAAGAAGAAAAAGAAAATGATTAAAGATCCGATATTAAATGCAGTAACATTTTTGATGATACCTTTTATCATTTTATTTGGTTTATACATACAATTTCACGGTGATTACACTCCGGGTGGAGGTTTTCAAGCAGGAATAATTATTGCCTCCGGGATAACATTATATTCAATGCTATTTGGTGTATCTACAACTCTAAAAGCAATACCTTATTCTGTGATTAGATTGACTAACGTGTTAGGTATTTTAATTTATGGAGGAACGGGCGTTGCAACAACTTTACTTGGCCAAAGTTTTTTATCTTACGATATCTTGTCAGCCAATAATAGAACCGGTCAAAAATTGGGTATTTTTTTTGTGGAATTAGGTGTAGCATTTACTGTCTGCTCCTCTATGTTAATTATATATATAAATTTTGCTCGTAGGAAAAAACAATGACTTTATATAATTATACAATTATTATTATATTAATGGTGCTAGGTTTATATATTATTATAAACGATAAAAATTTAATCAAGAAAATGATAGGAGTAAGTGTCTTCCAAGCATCTGTTTTGTTGTTTTACATATCTCTAGGGTATATAAAAAGTTCCTTGCCTCCTATATTGGTTTCAAATTTTTATTCATATAGCAATCCTATACCCCATGTTTTAATGCTTACTGCTATAGTGGTTGGAATTGCAACATTTTCAGTTGGATTGTCCATAGCAGTAAAAATAGAAGAAAAGTATGGAACAATTGATCAAGACAAGTGTACATAAATTAACAGTATCTTAAACTATATGAAGTAACAAATAGCCACAAGTTAAAAGTAAAATTATAGACTTGCTCGTTGTAAGTTTGTTTGTTAATAAGGAATGAAATTATAAGCTATAAAGGTAATGATGTCAACTATTAATGATGCAGAAGATAAGAAAAAAATTATCAGAGATCTTGTAACTAAAAGTATAAAAAAAGGTGGTTTTGTCACCTTTGATGATATAAATGATAAATTATCAGATGAAAATTTTTCGTCTGACTTTATAGATGATGCTATATCTTTATTGCAGGACTCCGGAATTAATGTGCTTGAAAGTAGCGAAGATGAAGAAGATGTTCCTTCCAACAGTGATGATAGTAAACTTGATGATGATGACACATCGCCAAATGTTACTGCAACTTTAGTACAAAATGATGATCCAGTAAGGATTTATTTACAAGACATGAGCTCTGTAAAGCTTTTGTCAAGGGCAGATGAAATCGAGATAGCAAAAAAAATTGAATCTGAAAAGCATAACATGTTACGTGCAATAATTGAAACATCAGTAACATTAAAGGTGATAAAAGTATGGCGTGATGATTTAAGTAGTGGAGCTCTCTTACTGAGAGAAATTATAGATCTAGATGCAATTTATAACTCTGATTTTAATGTGGTACCCAAAGAAGAGAGTGAAGAAAGTGCTGAAGATGTTGAGGATTCTGAGGATGTTTCTGAAGATGCTGAGTATTGTAGTGATGATGAGAAAGATAGTAAAAAAAGTGATGATGAGAAAGACGGTGATAATGAAGATATAAGTTCAGTCAATTTAAATGTTTCTATTCTTGAAATGGAAAGTGACTTATTGCCAAAGGTCATAGTTGCATTGGATGAGATAATTACTTTAACAAATGAAGCGTTGATATTAAGAAAAAATTCTAAAAATTTCTCTAATGAGCTAGAAATTTTGTATAATCAAATATGGTCTATGGCATTACAAATTAAGTTAAGTGATGCTGCTGTTGCCAGAATTACACAAGAACTTTATAAGATAAATAGATCCATCACGCTTGATGAGGCTAATCTTATTGCTGAGGCTAGAAAATACGATATCAATAGAGAAAGTTTCTATAAAGTTTATGATGACGTGCTTTTAAAGCACGAGTTGAAAGAGATAAGTCTTTTAAAGATCAATGAAAATCAGTCCTCTTTTACAGGTGAATCAAAAAACAAATTTTTAAGGTTTATAGACGATAACTCTGAACATATAGCTAGTACTTTGAACGGTATTAAGCAGCATATACAGGAAGATAACGTGCAAGAATTTAAGAAGCTAATCAGGAGAATACAAAAACACGAACGAGAAGTCTCTGAAGCAAAGCAAGAAATGATTAAGGCTAACTTAAGGCTAGTAGTTTCCATTGCTAAGAAGTATTCAAAAAGAGGTCTTGATCTGCTTGATTTGATACAAGAAGGCAATATTGGTCTTATGAAGGCCGTGGATAAGTTTGATTACAAACGTGGATATAAATTTTCAACTTATGGCACTTGGTGGGTAAGACAATCGATCACTAGGGCAATACCTGAGCAGTCTAAAGTAGTTAGAATACCAGTTCATATGGTGGAAATTATCAGTAAAATCAACAGAGCATTAAGAAAGATGACTCATGAGATGGGGAGAGAGCCGACGTTAGAGGAATTGAGTGTAGAACTGACAATGCCACTGGAAAGAATACGCAAAGTTATGAAAATAGCAAGGGATCCAGTAAGTCTTGAAGCTCCAACAGGAAAAGATGATAGTAGTACCTTCGGTGATTGTATAGAAGATAAGCGAGTCTCCAGACCAGAGGATGCTGCAATACTTGCTGACTTGCGTGGCATTACAACCAATGTTCTTGCAACTTTAACACCAAAGGAAGAAAGAATTCTAAGAATGCGTTTTGGCCTTGGTAAAGATGGGAAGGAGCATACCTTAGAAGAAGTAGGAAAAATTTTTAATGTAACACGTGAGAGAATTAGGCAAATAGAGGCAAAAGCACTGCGCAAGTTGAAACATCCAAGCCGCGCTAGAAAACTTAGAGGGTTCTTTTAAGTATACGTGTCAAGTTAAGAAGAAGCTGATTTTGCCCGGAAAAAGTGGAGAAAAAGTCAGAGCGTTTTTAAAATAAAACGTTTTTTCAAAAAGGTATGATATGAAGGAAATACACAATAAAGTTTAAAATGGGGGTTGTAAAAAAGTTGCACCGCTATTTTTCTTTTTTTATGAATCTAATGAAACAACATGCTAATCTACGGTAAATATTATGACAAATAAAAATGAAGATTTTAATTTAAAGTATAGAAATTTTTATGTTCTGGGTGATAGTTTATCCGATAATGGTGCAATCATTGGAATTTTAAATAATTTATCCTTTGCAAAAAGCGTAAAGTTTGGTGACCCTTTTTATCAAGGAGGATCTTTTAACGCGAATTCTGGATTAAGGAAGGAAGAAAGTATAGGAAATAGAAGGCTTTTTGGATTTGATGGAATAGGAAATGAGAGTAGAAAAGATATGAACCAAAAAATTAACAGGGGATCTATGGCGAGTGTGTTCAATTTCTAGTCTATTTTTTAGGTAACCAAAAACAGTCTCAATGATAGACCTTTTTCTCAGTAAAATCTTCTCATTTAGCGAAATCAATGCATTTTTCATACCTTTTTTCACCTTGGTAACAAGTTTCAAACCTCGGTCAAACAGCTTCTGAAAAAGCTCTTTTGCAATATAACCTTTGTCACCAAACAAAAGGCCGGTTAATTTTTCCGTCAGATTTGGCACAGGTATCCTATCATCAACATTGCCTTTTGTTAGCGTAAGTGAATGAATTTCACCATTTTCATTGATTACCATATGTAATTTGAAACCAAAAAACCAGCCGTAAGTACTCTTGCTTAATTTTGCAATTCCAGCAAAAACTTTGTTTTTGGATATTCTTTTTGCATGACAAACTGCAATGGGAGTTGTGTCTATATATGAAATTCCAGTGTTTTCTGACTGTCCACAAAGCCAATGCAACAACATTGCTAAATGCCACAAAACCCTAGGCTTTAGAGCAACAAACCTGGTATATGAAGGCAACTTTGGAAACTCTGATTTGTAGAGCAACGTTAGGTAATGTAGATAGAAAGTTTTGAAATTTTTACACGGAGATTGTTGATATAGCAGGATTATTGTCATGATTTCGGAGTGCTCAATTTCCGTTGTTCTTGTGGGTTTTTTACCATTTGGCAGTAGTTTACCTGCAAAATTTTTCTCTATATCTCTGCAAAAATCATCGACCAAACAAAACAGTTTGTTATATCTTCCATGGTTAACCTCATCTGTTTTTTTATAACTGCTGAGTTTACCCTGTTTTCTTGCCTTTTCTATTCTCCTTTAATCCAGAATTCGCGTAAAAAGAATATCCAAAAACAAAGTTTTTGCTGGAATTGCAAAATTAAGCAAGAGTACTTACGGCTGGTTTTTTGGTTTCAAATTACATATGGTAATCAATGAAAATGGTGAAATTCATTCACTTACGCTAACAAAAGGCAATGTTGATGATAGGATACCTGTGCCAAATCTGACGGAAAAATTAACCGGCCTTTTGTTTGGTGACAAAGGTTATATTGCAAAAGAGCTTTTTCAGAAGCTGTTTGACCGAGGTTTGAAACTTGTTACCAAGGTGAAAAAAGGTATGAAAAATGCATTGATTTCGCTAAATGAGAAGATTTTACTGAGAAAAAGGTCTATCATTGAGACTGTTTTTGGTTACCTAAAAAATAGACTAGAAATTGAACACACTCGCCATAGATCCCCTGTTAATTTTTTGGTTCATATCTTTTCTACTCTCATTTCCTATTCCATCAAATCCAAAAAGCCTTCTATTTCCTATACTTTCTTCCTTCCTTAATCCAGAATTCGCGTTATAATAATTTAAACTGGCGCTGTAATAATGTGCTAACGCTTAAAATAAGCGCGATTTGGCTGAATGTAGAAAAAATAAAAAAGACATGCAGCCGCTATAATTTTATGTAATCCGCCAATAAATACCCTGAGTTTTTTACTGAATTTTGTCATTGAGCCTGCAGGTCAAAAACAAGTTTTGAGTCATAAATACCCTTATTGTCATAATAAGGGGGCTGGCGGAGGGTGTCAAGCAAGTTTTTCGTTTCTACTGAATGACAATTGCGGCTTGGGAGGTGATGCAAGAAGTCTACTGATGGCTTTCAAAGCAGTTGAGCTTAATTATTAGAGTAGTAATTTTTATTTTTATATTGACTATTGAGGTTTATTATTTTATAACTAAAAACTTAGTTATTTTAATGAGCTTGAGTTTATAACATATGCCTACGATAAATCAATTAATACGTAAGGGTAGATTAGGATTGACCCATAAGAAAAAGGTACCAGCTTTGGGAGAAAGCAACCCTCAAAGGAGGGGTGTTTGCACTAAGGTGTATACTACAACTCCTAGGAAGCCTAACTCAGCACTCCGTAAAGTAGCCAGAGTAAAAATTAGTGGGTATGGTGAAGTGACAGCTTATATACCTGGTGAAGGTCATAATTTACAAGAGCACTCTGTTGTTTTGATACGTGGTGGGCGGGTTAAAGATTTGCCAGGTGTGCGTTATCACATAATAAGAGGTGCCCTTGATCTGCGTGGTGTGCAAAATCGAAAGAAAGCTCGTTCAAAATATGGTGTAAAGAAATCTGGTTAAAGTTTATGGCTCGTCGGAATAAAGCAAAAAAAAGAGAAATAAGTCCTGATTCGCGTTATGGCAGTGTTTTGCTGATGCGTTTCATTAATACAATCATGAAATGTGGTAAAAAATCTACTGCAGAAAAGATTATCTATGACGCTTTGTCTTTAGCTGAAAAGAAAATAGGTGAAGGTGGGTTATCAATTTTTGAAACAGCGGTAGGAAATGTTACTCCTTCTATAGAAGTGCGTTCTCGACGCATTGGTGGTGCAACTTATCAAGTGCCTGTTGAAGTTCGACAAGATAGAGCGGTTTCTTTAGCGTTAAGGTGGATTGCTAAAGCAACTTCTGCTGCTCGAAAAAAGAGTGGAAAAACCACTGTTGATTGTTTGCAATCTGAAATACTGGATGCTTATAATAAACGCGGTGGTGCGTTTAAGATGTGCGAAGAAAAATATAAAATGGCTGAGGCTAATAAGGCATTTTCTCATCTTCGTTTTTAATGTTAGCTAATTAATTGTGATATGGAAATTGGGATATCTAAATACAGAAATATAGGGATAATGGCTCACATAGATGCTGGTAAGACTACCACAACAGAGCGTATTTTATTTTATACTGGTAAGCAAAATAGAATTGGTGAAGTGCACGATGGTGCAGCTTCTATGGATTGGATGGAGCAGGAAAAAGAGCGTGGTATTACAATCACATCTGCTGCAACAACATGTTTTTGGAATGATCATAGGGTTAATATAATAGACACTCCTGGTCACGTTGATTTCACTATTGAAGTTGAGAGATCTTTAAGGGTTTTGGATGGTGCAGTTGCTGTATTTGATGGAGTTGCTGGAGTTGAACCTCAATCTGAGACAGTTTGGCGTCAAGCTGATAAATATAGCGTTCCTCGTATCTGCTTTGTTAATAAGATGGATAGAATAGGGGCAAATTTTTATCGATGTGTTGATATGATAAAGACGAAGCTTGGTGCAGCACCTTTAGTCATTCAGTTGCCAATAGGAAGTGAGAAAGATTTCAAAGGTATAATTGACCTTATTTCTATGAAAGCCATTATATGGCAAGAAGAAACGTTGGGCGCTAAATTTTCTTATGAAGATATTCCTTCTGATTTGCTTGACAAGGCTCAAGAATATCGAAATCTTTTATTAGATGCTGCAGTTGAGATGGATGATGAAGCGATGAACACTTACTTTGAGTCTAATGATCTGCCAGTGGATTTACTGAAAAAATGCGTGAGAAATGGGACCATTAAAGGAAAATTTGTTCCTGTATTATGTGGATCAGCTTTTAAAAATAAAGGCGTACAACCACTTTTAGATGGTGTGGTTGACTTTTTACCTTCTCCTATTGATGTTGATGTAATTGTTGGAACTGATCCTAAAGATTTAGAAAAGAAAATTGAGATCAAACCTTCAGAAAAAGAGAAATTCGTTGCTCTTGCGTTTAAAGTGATGACGGATAAGTTTGTAGGCAGCTTGACGTTTATTCGTATTTATTCCGGTAAGTTAAAATCTAAATCTGCTGTGTTAAATGCGGGAAAAAATGAGACTGAAGGAATTGGCAGAATGCTGCTTATGCATGCAAATAACAGAGAAGATATAAACGAAGCTAAAGTTGGCGATATAGTTGCCCTAGTTGGATTAAAGAGAACAATTACTGGCGACACTTTATGTTCACCTGATTTTCCTATATTATTAGAGCGTATGGAATTTCCTGAGCCTGTTATTGAAATTGCTGTGGAACCTAAAACTACTTCAGATCAGGAAAAATTAGGTATTGCTTTAAATAGATTGGTTGCAGAAGATCCTTCTTTAAGAATGTCAGTAAATGCGGAAAGCGGCCAGACTATATTGAAAGGCATGGGTGAGCTCCATCTTGAGATTATTGTTGATAGAATGAAGCGCGAGTTTAACGTTGAGGCTAACGTCGGTGCGCCTCAAGTTGCATATCGTGAAACTATCACTAAATCTGTTGAAATTGATTACACTCATAAAAAACAATCTGGTGGGGCTGGTCAGTTTGCTAAGGTTAAAATAAAATTTGAACCTCTTGAGCCTGGTTCTGGGTTTCAATTTGAAAGTAAAATTGTAGGTGGTGCTATTCCAAAAGAGTATATTCCTGGGGTAGAAAATGGCTTAGAGTTGATAAAAGAAGGTGGTATAATTTCGGGATTTCCGTTGATTGATTTTAAGGCTACCCTTCTTGATGGTGCTTTTCATGAGGTTGATTCTAGTCCTTTAGCTTTTGAACTTGCTGCTAAAGGTGCTTTTAAAGAGATGGCAAATAAAGCTGGTCCAAAAATGTTAGAACCTATAATGAAAGTTGAAATCATTACGCCTGAAGAGTATATGGGTGATATCATGGGCGATGTAAATAGCAGAAGGGGGCAAGTTTCAAGTATGGAAACGCATAATAGTAGCACTATAATTCTTGCTTTCGTACCTCTTGCGAATATGTTTGGTTATATAAATGTTTTGCGTTCTATATCTCAGGGAAGAGCTCAGTATAGTATGCATTTTTCTTATTATGAACAAGTACCACAATATGTGGTTGATGAGTTAAAGTTAAAGTATAATTAAGGGTAATAATTATGACAGCAGTAGTGGAAGCATTTGGAAAGCCACATGTAAATGTGGGAACAATAGGACATGTGGATCATGGGAAGACAACGTTAACAGCGGCGATAACAAAGCATTATGGAAATTTTGTAGCGTACGATCAGATAGATAAAGCGCCAGAAGAAAGGAAGAGGGGGATAACGATAGCAACAGCGCATGTTGAGTATCAGACGGAAAAAAGGCATTATGCACACGTTGATTGTCCTGGACACGCTGACTATGTAAAGAATATGATAGTAGGTGCAGCACAGATGGATGCAGCGATATTGGTAGTGTCGGGAGTTGATGGGCCAATGCCACAAACGAGAGAGCATATATTGCTGGCGAAGCAGGTGGGTGTTGGATATATCGTGGTGTATATAAATAAAGCTGATGTTGCTGATGCTGATATGATAGATTTAGTAGAAATGGAAGTGAGGGAATTGCTGAGTAAATACGGATTTCCAGGGGATGAAGTGCCTGTGGTAGTTGGGTCAGCACTCAAGGCGCTGGAGGATGACAGCGGCGAATATGGAAAGAAATCAATAGACAAATTGATGGAAAAGTTAGATGAATATGTGGCGGTTCCACCAAGGCCTGTGGATTTACCATTTTTATTGCCAATCGAAGATGTATTTTCGATATTGGGGCGAGGGACGGTGGTAACAGGAAGAATAGAGAAGGGAGAGATAAAGACGGGAGAAGAGATAGAGATAATAGGTCTGAAGGAGACGCAAAAGACGATATGCACAGGTGTAGAAATGTTTAAGAAGTTGCTGGATAAGGGAAGTGCAGGACTCAATGTAGGAATATTGTTAAGAGGAACAAAAAGAGAAGAAGTGGAGAGAGGGCAAGTATTAGCAAAACCGGGGACGATAACGCCGCATAGAAAGTTTAAGGCGGAGGTTTATATATTAAAGAAAGAGGAAGGAGGAAGGCATACACCATTTTTTGCGAATTACCAGCCACAGTTTTATTTAAGGACAACGGATGTAACTGGGAGCATAAAATTGCTAGATGGGAAGGAGATGGTAATGCCAGGAGATAATGTGAGTGTAGAAGTAGAATTGCAAGTACCGATAGCAATGGATAAGGGATTGCGTTTTGCGATAAGAGAAGGCGGTAGAACTGTTGGTTCTGGTGTTGTTTCTGAAATTTTGGAGTGAGTATAGTAACTAAGATGAAGCAAGATATATATATTAACATTAAGGCTTTCGATTGTTCTTTATTGGAGGAGTGTGTTCGAAAATTTGTTGATGAATTAAAGCGGTCCAGTGCAAAATTATCTGGTCCGATTGCGTTGCCAAGAAAAGATTCTAAATTTATTGTTAATAGATCTCCTCATGTTGATAAAAAATCTCGTGAACAGTTTGAAATAAGAACTTCTAGGCGTTTGATTGTTTTACATGATCTTACTCCTACTATGATGCAGATGCTTACAGGTTTATCTTTTTCTGCTGGCGTAGAAGTGGATTTAAAAGTCAAGGAAGTTAAGGTTTAGGAGAAGGAAATGAAGAGAATAAATTCGCTGAGGAGAATTGGTTTACTAATGATGAATATTGGTCATACTGCTATGTATTCTGACAATAGTCGCATGGCTGTAACTTTATTGCATCTCAGCGAAACTTATATTATTGATATAAAAGGACAAGATAAATGTGGCTATAATTCAGTCATTTTAGGCACAGGAGATTTTAAAAATATAGCAAAACCTCAGTTGGAATATTTAAAGAAAAAGGGTATAAATAATAAATGTAAGTTATACGAAAGTAGATTAAATGACCTGTCGGGAATAGAATGTGGTAAAAAAGTGGGAATCAATCATTTTGTGGTTGGTCAATATCTTGATATTACGGGTTATTCTATAGGTAAAGGATTTGCTGGTGTGATGAAGCGGCATAACTTCAGTGGGCTTAGGGCATCTCATGGTGTTTCTATTGCTCACAGATCACAAGGTTCTACTGGTCAATGTCAGGATCCTGGTAGAGTATTTAAAGGAAAGAAAATGGCTGGTCATTTAGGTAACAGCAGAATAACTGCACAAAATATGAAGATATTATCCATTGATCATGAAAATAGTATAATTGCTGTGAAGGGTAATAATGTTCCTGGGTTTAAAAATTCCTATGTTTTTGTAAGAGATGCAGTTAAAAAATCTTTACATAAAGATGTTCCTTTTCCGATAGGTCTACTGTTAGATGTAAATGATGATGCTAGTAATTTGGTAAGTTAGTTATGGAATGTAATTTAGTTAATCTATCTAATAATAATATAGGTACTGCTCAGCTCAATCCTTTGATATTTTCTGCTAAGCAAAAATTGAGTATTTTGCATGATATAGTGAGATGGCAATTAGCGAAGAGAAGGGCTGGTACTCATAAAACAAAAGGTATCAGTGATGTCTCTGGTACAACAGCTAAACCTTATGGTCAAAAACGTACCGGTAGGGCAAGACAAGGGAGCTTGCGATCTCCTCAATTTAGAGGTGGTGGGATTATTTTCGGCCCTGTTGTGAGGAGTCATAGTTATTCTCTTAATAAGAAGGTACGCAAATTTGGTTTAAAAATTGCTTTATCTCTAAAGTATTTAAATAATCAAGTGATTATTCTGGATAATTTAAATATTGATGTGAGGAAAACGTCTGAAATGTGTAAATGTATTAAAAATTTTAAATTTTCTTCCTTTTTGATAGTTGGTGATTATGGAGATGATTTGTTGCGTGCTGTTAGAAACTTGCATTATGTAGACTTAATCAAACCTATTGGGTTAAATGTATTTGATATATTGAATCACGAATGCGTGATGTTGACAAAGGATACTTTAAAGCATCTTGAAGGTAGATTGTTATGATCAAATATAATGATATAATAAAATCTCCTATAATTACAGAAAAGGCCTCTTTTTTGAGGGAGAAGTTTAATAAATATTCTTTGTATGTTTTTGTAAATGTAAATAAGCGTCAAATAAAGTTGGCAATAGAGTCTCTATTTGATGTTAGAATTTCTTCTATAAATGTTGTTAGAATTAAGCCTAAATATAGGCGTTTCAGGGGTGTGATTGGTTGTGAAAAACAGAAAAAGAAAGTTTATTTTTCTTTGATAGATGGTCAAAAATTAGATATAATGAGCGTTTAATATTGGTATGAAATTTTTTAATCCTGTTACTCCGTCTTCTCGTGGGACTGTGTTAGTAAGTAAAGTTGGTTTATCAAAAGATGAGCCAGAAAAGTCTCTTACATCCGGTAAAAATTCCAGTGGTGGAAGAAATAATTATGGTAGAATTACAACTCGTCATAGGGGTGGTGGTCACAAAAAGAAGTATAGAGTTATAGATTTTAAGCGTAATAGAAGTGGTCAGGGTATAGTTGAAAAAATAGAGTATGATCCAAATAGAAGTGGGTTTTTAGCGTTAATATCATATAAGGAAGATGATATTAAGTCTTATATATTAGCTCCTCAAGGTATGAAGCCTGGTGATGTTGTTACAGCTGGAAATGATGCTGATATTTTACCAGGGAATTGTTTGCTACTCAAGTATATACCTGTTGGTTCTTTCGTTCATAATGTTGAGCTGAAACCAGGTAATGGTGCTGCGATTGCTAGAGCTGCTGGTTGTTATGCGCAAATCGTTGGTCGTGATGGCCAATATGTTTTATTACGACTCAGGTCTGGTCAAATTAGGTTGATTTTATCTTCTTGCAAGGCTACTATTGGTGTAGTATCTAACCCTGACCATAAGAATAGAAAGCTGGGTAAAGCTGGAAGAAGTAGGTGGCTTGGAATTAGACCTACTGTGCGTGGGGTTGCGATGAATCCGGTTGACCATCCTCATGGAGGTGGGGAAGGAAAAACCTCTGGTGGTCGTCATCCTGTTACTCCTTGGGGTGTTGCAACAAAAGGAAAGAAAACTCGGAGGAAAAATAAATCTAGTGATAAGTATATAAAACAATTGAAAGGTTAGTTTATGAGTAGATCTGCGTGGAAGCCTCCTTTTTGTCATCCTTCTATATTAAAGTCGGTGAATAATGCTTTAAACAAGGGGTTTGTTAACATGGCTATAAAAGTTCATTCCAGGGCTTCTGTAATTCTTCCTAATTGTTTAGGTTTAAAGTTTGCTGTTTATAATGGTAAGGATTACATTCCTGTTAATGTTAATGATCAGAATATGATAGGTCATAAATTTGGTGAATTTTCGCCCACTCGTAAATTTACTGGGCATAGTGGTGATAAAAAGGCGACAAGAAGGTAATTGATATGAAAAACAGAGATGTAATAGTTAAAGCTGGTTCTAGGGTTTTAAAATCAACTCCTCGTAAATTGAATTTGGTTGCTGGTTTAGTACGTAATAAAAAAGTTTCTTTTGCCACTGTGCAATTAAGATTTTGTGAAAAGAAAGCTGCGGGTCTTATAAGGAAGGTATTAAATTCTGCGATTGCTAATGCTCAATATAATTATGGATTGGATATCGATAATTTATATATAAAAGAAATTTTAATAGGTAAGTCTCTTACTTTGCGTAGGGTATGTCCAAAAGCTATGGGTAGAGCTAATAGAGTTAGTAAACGTTATAGTAATATAACTGTAAAATTGGGGGAAATTATATGATTCATAAAAATAGAAAATTAATAAGGAAAGTGCAAAAGTATGGGAAACGTTAATCCTAAAGGATTTAGGTTAAAAATAATTAATACTTGGTCATCTATTTGGTATGCTGAGAAGGGTTATAAACAAGGGTTGCATCAAGATTTATCTATTCGCAGTTATATAAATGAATCTTTTAAGCATGCTGGTGTTTCTAAAGTAATTATAGAGCGTACGATCGATTTGGTGTCTGTAATAATACATTCTTCTAGACCTGGAGTGATAATAGGTAAGAAAGGCTCAGATATTGAGAAGATAAAGCAAAAAATAGCTGAAAAAGTAAAAAATAATGTAGAAGTGAATGTAGTAGGGGTTAAAAGGTCTGAAATAGATGCAGTTTTAATATCAAGCAGCATTGCACAACAGTTAGAAAAAAGGGTTTCATTTAGAAGAGCGATGAAAAAAGCTATTCAAAGTTGTTTGGGGATGGGTGCTAGAGGTATTAAAGTAAGTTGTTCTGGGCGCCTTGGCGGAGCTGAGATAGCTCGTACTGAATGGTATAAAGAAGGTCGTTTGCCTTTGCATACTTTACGTGCTAATATAGATTATGCTTTTTGTGAAGCAAAAACTATATATGGCATCATAGGAGTTAAGGTCTGGGTTTATATTGGTAACTAATTAGGTATATTGAAATGTTTGTTCCCAAAAAAAGTAAATATAAAAAAGTATTTAAAGGACGAATTAAGGGTAACACGAAAGGTGGTAGTACGCTATCTTTTGGAGATTATGGTCTAAAGGCTATGGAAGCTGGTAGGGTTCAGTCTAAGCATATTGAAACTGCAAGGCGTGTAATATCTAGAACATTAAAACGCTCTGGTAAAGTGTGGATAAGAATTTTTCCTGATACCCCTGTTAGTAAAAAGCCGGCAGATGTGCGTATGGGTAAAGGGAAAGGTAGTGTTGAATTTTGGGTATTTAAAGCTAAGCCCGGTAGAATGTTGTTTGAAATTAGCAGTGATGTTCCCATGCATTTAGCAAAATTGGCGCTTGAAAAGGCAACCGCTAAGCTTCCTATGAAGTGTAAATTTGTATCTAATCATAATTAAATGGAGTTGCAATGGATATAGCTGACATTAGGTCAAAATCCTCACAAGAATTGCATGAAATTCTTGTAAATTTGAGAAAAGAGTTTGTTAATTTGGTTTTTCAAAAAAAGTTAGGCCAGTGCAACAATATTTCGCGTTTTGGTTTGATAAAAAAGAGCATAGCTCGTATTCTAACTGCATTAAATGAAAGAAAAGGAGAGGAAAAGAATGCCTAAGAAGGTTTTTTGTGGTACTGTAATTAAGACTAAATGTGATAAAACTGTAAAGGTTTCGGTATTACAAGTGTATAAGGATGAGCTGTATAAAAAGGTTATAAAAAAATACAAGAAGTATACAGCACATGATGAGAATAATAGTTGTAAAGAAGGGGACAAGGTTTTAATACAAGAACACAAGCCTATTTCTATTACTAAAAAATGGGTTGTTGTTAATAGCTCACATTGAATAGGATATTTATATGATTCAAAAAAATACATTGTTGGAAGTAGCTGATAATTCTGGTGCGCGTGCAGTGCTTTGTATTGGTTTATTGGGTGGTAGAAAGTCTGCATCTATAGGTGACACAGTTATTGTATCTACTAAATCTATTACTCCAAGAGGGAAGGTTGAGAAGGGAAAAGTATATAGAGCAGTTGTGGTGAGGGTGAAAAGCCCTATTAGAAAATCTGATGGTTCTGTAATTCGTTTTTCTAGCAATGCTGTAGTTTTGATTAACGATCAAGGTGAACCACTTGGCACTCGGGTATTTGGTCCGGTAAAAAAGTTATCATCTGGTTCTTTTATGAAGATAATGTCATTAGCTGTTGAGGTTTTATAATGAGTGCTAAAATAAAAAGTGGTGACGACGTTATAGTTTTAACTGGTAGAGATAAGGGAAAAATTGGTAAAGTGATTAAAGTTGTGGCATGTGATGCTAAAAGAAAGGTAATTGTTTCTGGGGTAAATGTACATAAGAGACACACTAAACCAAAAGCTGGTAGTAGTGGTGGTATATTAAATAAAGAGTCAGCTATTGATATATCCAACGTTGCAACATTGGACCCTAAATATAAAACTCCAACTAGAGTGGGGTTTAAGGTTATAGACGGTAGAAAAGTGCGTTTTGCAAAAGTTTCTGGAGAAGTGATAGATTAGGTTGATATGTTTAAAGAATTATATAAAGATAGCATAGTAAAGTCCTTAAAGGATAAGTTTAATTATGGCAATATAATGCAAGTGCCTAAACTTGTCAAGGTGTGTATCAATATGGGCGTTGGGGATGCTGCTACAGATAGTAAAGCAATAAATGAACCACTTGATAGCCTATATTTGATTGCTGGGCAGAAGCCTTTATCAACTTTTGCAAAAAAATCTATTTCTGGCTTCAAGATCAGAAAAGGTGCTACAGTAGGTTGCAAAGTAACTTTGCGTAGAGATAAAATGTATGAGTTTTTAGAAAGATTGATATATATTGCTTTGCCAAGGGAAAAAGATTTTAGAGGATTTAGTGTGAAGCAATTTGACGGTAATGGTAATTTTTCCTTTGGTATAAAGGAACATATCTCGTTTTTAGAAATAGACTATGATAAAATAAGTAAAATTAGAGGTATGGATATTAATATTATAACAAGTGCAGTTAGTGATAAGGAAGCAAAGGAATTATTACTGGCTCTTAAATTTCCTTTTTTTGATTAATTGAGAGGAGAAATATATGGCAAAAAAATCTATGATAGAAAGAAATCTTCGCAGAATAAAGCTGTGCGATCAATATAAAGAAAAAAGAGAAAAATTGAAATCTATAATAAATGATAAGAATTTGTCTATTGTAGAAAGGTTTACAGCTCAAAATAAATTAATTAAAAAATTGCCTAGAAATTCTTCTAGAACCAAAATTAGAAATAGGTGTGCTTTAACTGGGAGACCAAGAGGAGTATATAGAAAATTTGGTTTATGTAGAATTGTTTTGCGTGATTTATGTTCTTTTGGGCAAGTTCCAGGAGTTACAAAGTCTAGTTGGTGAATATAATATAAGGAGTATATTGTGGCGTTATCTGATAGTATTGGTGATTTTTTAACAAGGATACGTAATGCTCAATTAGCAATGCATAGAACAACAAGAGTGTTGTTTTCTAAAGTGAATTCTTCTATACTGAAGATTTTAAAAGATGAAGGGTATATCCTTGATTATGAAAAGCAAGTTGTAGATAATTTACCTTCTTTCATTGTAAAATTGAAGTATTATGAGAAGTCACCTGTAATTAGTGACATAGTTAGGGTGTCAAAGCCTGGTTGTCGTCGTTATTCTAAGTATAAGGACATTTCTAAAGCATATAATGGTCTTGGTATTTTTATTATATCGACACCCAAAGGAGTGATGACTGATTATAATGCACATAAGTTAAAGGTTGGTGGAGAAGTTTTGTGTCGTGTGTTTTAAATAATAGGAGAAATTCATGTCTCGTATAGGTGCTGCTCCTATCAATATTCCTGCTGGTGTTTCAGTTGAATATAATAATGGTAGTGTGTTAATAAAGAGCGCTAAGGCTGAAAAAGAAGTTAGCTTAATCAGTGATGTTGTGTGCCGGATTGTTGATAATCAGCTATTGCTTTCTGTTGATCAAGATAAAGATGATTATGATGAAATAAAGCCTATGTGGGGCACTTATAGGAGTAATATTAATAATATCATTAACGGCATGATTGATGGTTTTTCTGTTAATCTTGAGATTAACGGTGTTGGATATAAGGCAGAGTGTGATGGTAAGTATTTGACTTTGTATCTTGGTTATAGCCATAATGTTAAATATAAAGTGCCTAAAGATGTTGAGATTAAGTGTATAAAGCCAACTCACTTAGTAGTTAGTGGTATGGATAAGCAGAAGGTCTATATGGTGGCATCTGATATATGCAAAATTAGAAAATATGATCCTTATAAAGGTAAGGGTGTTGTAATAAAGGGTAAATTTATGTTGCGTAAAGTTGTAAGTAAAAAGAAGTAATTAAGATGAGAAGGTTATATAATTTTTTAAGTAATGCTGAAAAAAGGAAGTTGCGTAATAGAGCGAAGCTTGACAAGAGCGCTGAACGTTTGCGTATATCCATATTTAAATCTAATAGGCATTTTTATGTCCAGTTAATTAATGATGTAAAAGGAGTAACTCTCACTTCAGCTTCTACTTTGGATGCTAAAATTAAGGATGTATGTAAAGGGAAAGTCAACGCTGAAACTATAAAACAGGTTTCTTCTTTAATGATTGAGCGCTTATCTGGTCTGAAATTAGAACAAGAGCTAGTGTTTGATCGTGGAGCGTATAAATATACAGGATTAGTTTCTCAATTTGCTGAGGCTTTAAGAAGTTCTGGATTTGAATTTTAGAAGGGTTTGAATATGGCTATAAAGAATTTACAAAATAATAATGATTTATCAGAGCTTTTAGTTTCGGTACGAAGAGTAACAACGGTTACCAAAGGTGGTAGAAGATTTTCATTTTCAATTTTGGTTGTTGTTGGCGATGAGAAGGGTAGGGTAGGATGTGGAATAGGTAAGCACGCAGAAGTTGCTGAAGCAAGAGTCAAAGCTGTAAATGCTGCAAAGAAATCGATGATTAGAGTGTACTTGCGTGAAGGTAGAACTTTGCATCATGATATTAAAGCTAAATTTTGTTCTGGTGAGATAGTTTTAAGAACCGCAAGAGCCGGAACAGGTATTATTGCTGGTGGAGCGGTTAGGTCAGTTTTTGAGGTGTTAGGTATAAAGGATGTGGTAGCTAAATCTACTAGATCAAATAATCCTCATAATGTTATATGTGCGGTGTTTAAGGCTTTTGATAGTATGTTGTCTCCTCGTCAGGTGGCAAGCAAAAGAGGCAAAAAGATTAGCGAGATAGTTGGAAACAGGTAAAGTATGAATAATGCTGTAAAATTAAACTCTATATTTACTAAGTTATCTAAGAAAAAGAAGCCTAAGTTGCTGGGTAGAGGTATCGGTTGTGGTAAAGGTAAAACATCCGGTAGAGGGCATAAAGGGCAAAAGGCTAGAAGTGGAGTTTCCATAAATGGTTTTGAGGGTGGACAACAGTCTATATATACTCGTTTGCCTAAAAGAGGTTTTAAGCCTATACGTAGGAACATATACTCTATAATTAATGTTGGCGATATACAGCGCTTAATGGAAGCTAAAAAAATAGTGAAAGACTCTGTTATAGATAAGGAGAGGCTGTATGAATTAGGTTTTATAAAGTCTATTAAGAATAAAATTAAACTTCTTAATAAAGGTAAGTTGAGCGAAAAATTTGTGTTTCATGTTGATTTTGCGTCAGAAGCTGCAAAAAAATCTGTAGCTTCAGTTGGTGGTAGTGTGGAAATACTATCGTAAATCATGGGCAATAAATCCGCATTTAATAGCTTGGATCCTACGTTGTTATATAAAGGCGATTTATTAAAACGTATATTTTTTACGCTAATAGCTTTAATTTGCTATCGCTTGGGTACTTATGTGCCTATCCCTGGAATTAATCTTGATGTAATTAATGATATATTTCCCAAAGAGGGCTCAGGCGTTTTTGGAGTATTTAATTTATTTTCTGGTGGTGCATTGGCTAGAATGACAATTCTAGCATTGAACGTTATGCCATATATAATGGCTTCTATCATTATTCAGTTGCTTTCTTCTGCGATTAAAGGAATGAAGGAAGTTAAGAATGATGGAGAGTCAGGCCGTAGAAAGATGAATTCTTATATACGCTACCTGACCATAGTAATTTGTGTATTTCAATCAATTCCAATTTTGGTTGGATTGGAAGGGATGAATAGGGAAGGGGTATTGGTTGTAATCGAACCTGGTGTTATGTTTCGTACAATAGGTGTTTTTAGCCTTTTAGGTGGAACTATGCTTTTAATATGGCTTGGTGAACGAATCAGCGCTAGCGGTATAGGCAATGGTATCTCATTAATCATTTTCACGGGCATAATATCAGAGTTACACAGCGCTTTGTCATCTTTGTTAACGTTAAATAAAAACGGTAGCGTATCGTTATTTATTATCCTTTTTGTTTTGATATTGTTTTTTTTACTGCTACTCTTAGTCATTTTTGTAGAGTCTTCTTATAGAAAGGTTATTGTTCAACATCCTAAAAAGCAATTTAAAAGATTACATAATGACGATTTTACTTATATTCCATTGAAGATTAATTTATCTGGTGTAGTACCAACCATTTTTGCTAATGCAATTTTATTGACACCTATTTCAATTGCAAATTTCTATAAGGGGCACGCTTTTTCCGATTTTATTTTGAATTACTTTATGGCAAATAAAGTAGTATATATTGTAGCCTATTTGGTGCTGATAGTATTTTTTAATTTTTTCTATACCAATTTTATATTTAATCCAGAGGAAAACGCAGATTTTCTTAAAAAGAATGGTGGTTTTATACCTGGTAGAAGGCCTGGGAAACATACTTCTGATTACCTTCAAGATATAGTTTTTAAGTTGACATTCATTGGCTCTGCGTATTTGGTAGTTATATGTACCGTACCTGAAGTTATGAGATATTATTATGATATACCATTTATTTTTGGTGGAACGAGCTTGCTGATTATAGTGAACGTTATTACTGATACTATTGTGCAAATACAATCTTATATTTTTTCGAATAGGTACGACAGCTGGATAAAGAAATATGAGTCTAAAACGAGGAAAGTAAGATGATCATTACGATTTTTGGTCCTCCAGGTTCTGGTAAAGGTACTCAGTCAAGCTTGTTAATAGCAAAATATAATTTGAAATTAATTTCAGTAGGGGATTTATTAAGGAATATTATATCTAGCAGTAGTGAGTTAGGTGAAAAAATAAAGGGTACCGTAGAATCTGGTAATTTAATTCAAGATGAAATTATATGTGGATTATTGCGTGACCAGCTTGCATCAATGGATGGTAATTGCTTGTTAGACGGGTTTCCGAGAAATTTAAACCAAGCTCATTTCTTGACTCAAATTTTGCAGGAGAAATATAGTACAGATGTTGATATTGTAATTGAGCTGCAGCTTGACGATAATATTGCAATCGATAGATTAAAAAATCGTCTTGCGTGTTTGGACTGTAAAAGTATATATAGTATATCTTCTTTTAAGAGTACTACTTGTGCTAAGTGTAAAAGTACGAAGTTAGAGAAAAGAATTGATGATGCTGATATGTCTGCAATTAATAAGAGAATAAGTGAATATCACCTTCAAATGAAAGGTTTACGCGAGTATTATAAAGGCAAATTATTAACAATTGACGCTAATTTGAGTGTTGATGAGGTAACGCAAGAGATTGAAAGTAAAATTTCTTGTAATTTGGTTTGACTCTGAGTTGTTTTATGGTATAAATTAAGAGTTATTATTAATAAAGTATCGAGGTACCAGTGGCACGTATTGCAGGCATAAATATTCCAGTGAGGAAATGTGTTCCTTTTGCATTAACTTATATATATGGTATAGGTATTGCTACTGCGAATGTAATTTGTCACGCTTGCGAAGTTGATAAGCGCAAACGTGTTTCAGAATTACGAGATGAAGATATAGAAAAGATCAGCAGTTTCATTAGACAAAATTATGTTATAGAAGGTGAGCTCAGAAAAGAAGTGGCTATGAACATAAAATCTTTAGTGGAAATGGGATGCTATAGAGGAGTGAGACATAGAAAAGGTTTACCTGTGAGAGGGCAAAGGACTCATACTAATGCTAAGACTCGTAAAGGTAGATCTCGGTTGCCTATTGCTGGGAAAAAATAAAATTTATTATTATTGTGAGTTTTAATGAAAAAAGTCAAAACGGTTGGTAATAGTACAAAAGAGTTTATTACTGGTGTTGTTCATATTCGTGCAACTTTTAATAATACTTTTGTAAATGTAACTGATGTTCATGGTAATACGCTATGTCAAACTTCTGTGGGTGCATGTGGTTTTTCAGGTTCGAGAAAATCCACACCTTATGCTGCAGGTAAGGCTGCGGAGGCTGCTGCGAAGAAGGCAATGGAGAGATTTGGTATGAAGGTTGTCTCTGTAATAATTCGTGGTCCTGGCTTTGGTACCGAAGCTGCGGTTAAAGCACTTCAGAGCTGTGGGTTGACTGTGACTTCAATTGCAGATAAAACCGCAATTCCTCATAATGGGTGCAGGTTAAGAAAAAAAAGAAGAGTATAGGATATTTGAAAAGGTTGTTTTATGTATTATAATAATGATGTTTCTCTCTGTAGCAATTTAGATAAATTGATTAAACCTAGTTCAGTTAAGGTAATATCAGATGATTCCAGTGAAAAAAGTGATATAGTGCTAGAACCGTTGGAAAGTGGTTTTGCTTTAACATTAGGTAATGCATTAAGACGTGTAATGTTATCTTCTCTTAAAGGTAGTGCTGTTTATGGAATAAAAATTGAAGGTGTAACTCATGAGTTTACTTCAGTTCAAGGGGTGAGAGAAGACGTAACTGATATAGTATTAAATATGGGCATGTTGAGGTGTAAATTAAATGGTGCTTCTAATAAATGCTTAAATTTAAACGCTAAAGGGCCTTGCCAGGTATTAGCTGGGATGATAGAAACTGATGATCAATGCTCTATTGTTAATAAAGATTTATTAATATGTACGCTGGGGCAAAATGTAGAGCTTAACATGACCATATATGTGGCTAGCGGAAAAGGTTATCTTCCTGTAATTAAGTATAAAGAAAATGAACTTTTGAAGCTTATGAGTGAACAGGATTTAATTGGGTTTATTCCAGTTAATGCTTTGTATAGCCCTGTCAACAGGGTTTCGTACAGGGTAGAGAACAGTCGTGTTGGCCAAGTGACTGATAAGGATAAGCTGATATTGTCAATTGAAACTGATGGTACAATCTCTCCGAGTCAAGCTGTTGACTCTGCTGCAAGAATATTGCAGGAGCAACTTCAGCCCTTTATTAGTTCTGATGTAAGTTATAAAAAATTGCAGGTTTCTTCGTCTAGTGGTGCTAAAGATTTGGGTTATGACCCTGTCTTATTGCGTAAGGTAGATGAAATGGAATTATCTGTCAGATCTCATAACTGTCTGAAAAACGAAAATATCACTTATATAGGTGATCTTGTGCAAAAGACAGAAGGTGAAATGTTAAGAACTGCTAATTTTGGCAGAAAGTCTTTGAATGAGATTAAGGCAGTTTTGGCTAATTTTGGCTTGTCTTTGGGTATGAATGTGTTAAACTGGCCGCCTAAAGATATAGATGAGTTGGCTAAACAACATACTGATGAAGATTAGGTGATATATGAAACATGGAATAAAAAAACGTAAACTATCTCTTTGTACTGAACATAGATTATCGATGTTAAAGAATCTATCTATCTCATTAATTAACCATGAGCAGATTGTAACTACTTTACCAAAAGCTAAGGAACTTCGTCCATATGTCGAAAAGTTTATTACAATTGCTAAGAATAAGAATACTTTACATGGTAAAAGACTTTTGCTTTCACGCCTTCATAATAGTAAGTTAGCAGTTGATAAGTTATTAAACGTCTTAGCCAGCCGTTATCAAGATCGTGAGGGTGGGTATTCTAGAATAATAAAATTTAGCACTCGAAAGGGTGATTGTGCTTCAATGGCAGTGATAGAACTGGTTGATAGGGATGTTGCAGCAAAAGAGGTAAGGTTTATAGTAAAAATAGAGAAGGAGGCAAAGTAGTTACACAAAGTTAATTATTATCATAATTGTTCTTCTTATGGTAAGTAGGTTACGCTACTTTATAGGTTACTTTGGCAAATTGTTAATTTTAGCGTATTTAAGGCTGAAATGGTATAATGTTATAAAACGCCGTTACCGTTGTAAGTTCGGTGAAATTGACTTAATTGTATCTAAAAAAAAGGAGCTGATTTTTATAGAAGTTAAAACAAGTTTACTTGGAAAAGAAATACCGATATCTCATCTTCAATGTCAGTCTATTATAAATTCTTCTAAGTATTTCTTAAGTAAAAACCTTAGTTTTTTAAATTATTCACTCAGATATGATTTATATTTTCTTTCCTTAAAGAGAAGACCTGTTTATATAAAAAATGCTTGGATTGAAGAATGAAAGATTTGTAGCTGAATTAATTTAGATTTACTGGATTTAATATGAAAAAGACCCAATACAATAATTTAGTTTCATCTTACGCTAGAGTGCTGTTTCCTGTCTCAGGAAGCAGGTTAGGTATTATAAGGAAAGAAGTAGAATTTTTGTTGGCTTTTTTTAAGGATCAACGTGACGTTTTTGTGTATCTATCCCATCCTATGATTTCTTTTGCACAGAAAAAAGAAGTGATGCTTTCTATAAATGAGCACTTGAGTGAGAATTTAGTAAAATTTATTATGGTTGTATTTGCAAATAAACGCTCTAGTTTATTGATCCTTATATTAGAAAAATTCTTAAGTCTTGCAAGAGAAAATGAAAATGAATTCGAAATTACTATAAAGTCAGCAGAAACTTTAAAGGGATCTGATATAAAAATAATTACTGAATCTTTGAGCTTTCTTGGTAAAATAATAAAAGTAAGCAATGTGGTTGACCCTTCTATACTAGGTGGCTTCGTAGTTAGGTATGGTTTTAATTTGATCGATGCTTCGCTAAAAAGTTACTTGGATAGGTTAGTTGACTTAAGTAAAATGGAAATATTAAAAGTAAGGAATTTTGTATGAAGAACAGTATGAATGTTTCTGAGATAGCAAGTATAATAAGAGAAAAGGTTGAGACGTTTGATAATCCTATAAAGCGGGAAAATATAGGTGAAGTAATTTCAGTAACAGATGGTATCGCATTGGTTTATGGGCTGGAAAAAGCAAAATTCGGTGAAAAGGTATTTTTTGCAAGTGGTGTAGAAGGAATAGTTCTTGATTTAGATCATGATACGGCTGGAATAGTTGTGCTTGGTAATGACCGTGATGTGAAAGAAGGAGACGTTGTAAAATGTAGTGGTGATGTTGTGCAGGTGCCTGTAGGGCATGAATTGTTAGGGAGAGTTGTAAATGCGTTGGGCCATCCTATAGACGAAGGTGGGGAAATTAGAGCCAAAAACAGAATGGATATAGAATCTAAAGCGCCAGGCATTATTGATCGTAAGTCTGTGCATGAGCCACTGCAAACAGGAATTAAAATTATAGATTTGCTAATTCCAATAGGTAGAGGGCAGCGTGAATTAATTATTGGTGATAGACAAATTGGTAAAACTACTATTGCGCTTGATACTATTATCAATCAGAAGAAGATTAACGATGAGGTAAACGAAAATCAAAAAATTTACTGTGTTTATGTTGCTATTGGACAAAAAATTTCAACAGTAGCAAAAGTAGTAAATAAGCTGAAAGAAAGCGGAGCATTAAAGTATACAACTGTAGTTGTGGCTAGTGCATCTGACTGCGCGCCTATGCAATTTTTAGCACCTTATGCTGGTTGCACTATTGGGGAATTTTTCCGTGACAATGGAATGCATTGTTTGATTGTATATGATGATTTATCTAAGCATGCTGTGGCATATAGGCAGATGTCTTTATTGCTCAGACGTCCTCCTGGTCGTGAAGCTTACCCTGGAGATATATTCTATGTACATTCTCGCTTGCTTGAAAGAGCTGCTAAAATGTCTGATAAAAAAGGGCAGGGGTCTTTAACTGCTTTGCCAATTGTCGAAACTCAAGCTGGTGATGTATCTGCATATGTGCCAACAAATGTTATTTCAATTACCGATGGACAGATCTTTCTTGAGTCTGAATTATTTTATAAAGGATTTCGACCTGCAGTAAATATAGGTTTGTCAGTTTCACGGGTTGGTTCTGCTGCACAACTAAAGTCTGTGAAGAAAGTTGCTGGTTCTATTAAGCTAAGCTTAGCTCAGTATAGAGAATTAGAAGATTTCGCAAAATTTGGTTCTGATCTTGATGCTAGTGTTCAATTATCCTTGAGTAAGGGTAAATATCTTGTCGAGTTATTAAAGCAAAAACAACATTTACCTATGTCAATAGAAGAGCAAGTAGTGCTGATATATATTTTTTCTAACCTGTATAATCAGTTAAGTAAAATACAAATAAGTTACATTAATAAATTTGAACATGATCTTATTAATTATTTTCATACTGTGCATCCTGGGGTTTTAAAAAAGTTGTCAAATGACATGAGTGATGATATAAAAGGTGATATTTTTAACATTGTGAGTAATTTCGTTACTCAATTTAATTGCGTTTAGGTGGTGATTATGGCTTCATCCATTATTAATAAATTTCCTATGACGAGGGAAGGTTTTGAGAATATGCAAGCCGAACTTGAAAAATTAAAGGAAGAAAAACCTTCTGTTATACAAGCTATTTCTGATGCTCGTGATCAAGGTGATTTGTCTGAAAACGCAGAGTATCATGCAGCACGGGAAAGGTTAGGTTTTATTGAAGGCCGTATAATGGAGATAGAGAGTAAGCTCTCACATGCGGAAATAATAGAAGTAAAAAATTTGTCTGGTGATTCAGTAATGTTTGGTGCAACTGTGACATTAAGCATGTTAAGTGATAATAACGGTGAAGTGGAGTATGTTTATAAAGTTGTAGGCGAATATGAAGCTGATGTTTCAAAGCAGTTAATATCTACTAGTTCACCACTCGGGAGTGCCTTAATCGGCAAAAAAGTCGGTGAGTATGTGGAAGTGACAGTGCCAAATGGAGAGAAATTGTATAAAATAGTTAAGATTGAATTTAAGTAAATTATTATGGTACAGGCCACTTATGCTTCAATGAGTCTACCCGGTATTTCTTCTGTGGAAGATGTGTTAGAGGATGCTCGTTCCGGTAAATTATTCATTTTAGTTGATGATGAAAATAGAGAGAATGAAGGTGATTTGGTTGTCTTAGCTGAAAAAGTAAAACCAGAACATATGGCTTTTATGGTTAGGTACGGTACTGGCATTGTGTTTTTAGCTATGACAAAGCTTCATATGAATAAACTAAATCTTGAGTTTATGAGAAGAAGTAATGTGGATGAAAAGCTTACTCCTCATACTGCATTTACTACGTCAATTGATGCGCGTTATGGCATTACAACAGGTGTTTCTGCTCATGATAGAACGCATACGATACTTACCGCTATTGATGAAAAGAGTACTAAAGATGATATTATTACTCCTGGGCATGTTTTTCCTATTATTGCAAATGATGGTGGGGTTTTAGCACGCAATGGTCATACTGAAGCAAGTGTTGAAATAGCAAAGTTAGTTGGCTTTAATCATGCAGCTGTAGGGTGTGAATTAGTGAATGATGATGGCTCTATGATGCGCTTACCTGAGCTGCTTGAATTTGCTGAACATCATAAAATTAAGTTAACCACCATCGACAAACTTATCAGTTACGTCAAAAAATCAAACTAGCGTTTATAAATTTGTATAATTTAAGTGTTAAAATATAAAATTCCTGTAAGTTGTACAAATACAGAATTTTCATGTTTAAAATTGCTAAGTTTTTGACTTTATTGTTCTTTTTTGCATATTATAATAATGCTTACTCTATTAACATTATTAGAGATAGTGAAGTGGAAGCAATAGTGAAAGAGCTAGCGCAACCTTTATTTTCTGCTGCGGATGTTGATAGTGACCGAATGAAGGTTTTTATAATTAATGATAATTCGATTAACGCTTTCGTAATTAGCAATAATAGTATTTTCATTCATTTAGGGCTTTTACAATATTCGGCTAAACCTTATGTTCTGCTTGGTATATTAGCACATGAAATTGCTCATATATCTGCTGGTCATATATTGCAAATGAGTGGTGCTATGGGTTATTTTCAATCAATAGCAATGATTAGTTATATGGTAGGATTAGTTTCTAGTATTATCATTAATCCTCAGATTGCTGGTGCAATTTTGCTTAGTGGTGTAGCGCTTAGTTCAAGGCTGTTTTTTAACTATTCTCAAGAGCAAGAAAGTGTAGCAGATAGCTATGCTTTAAGGTATCTTGATGAATCTGGCTATGATAATTCAGGTATGAAAGAGATTTTTGACTATTTTAAAAGTATTGAGCATGAGAACACCGAGGAATATTTCCGCACTCACCCACTTAGTGATAAACGCATATTTGCTGTGCAAAATTATAAGGTTAAAAACAATGTAAAACCAATTTTTGCGGATAAATTACTAAAGTTTGAGCGTGTGGTTGCAAAGCTAGACTCTTTCTTTACTCCTATTCATGTGTTATCTAATAAATATGAAGGTAATTCTGAGTATGTAAATGCTATAGTTTACTATAGGCAAGGAAAGATAGAAGAGGCTATAGCTAAAGTTAATTCATTGATTCAAGAATCACGCAATGACCCATACCTATATGAATTAAAAGCAGAAATGCTATACAAGGCTGGAAATTTAAGTGAAGCAATAAAAATCTATGAAGAATCGCTTAGGTATTTATCTGAGAAGAATAGTTATTTAGTAAAACTCGCATTATCTCATACTTTATTATTACACGGTGATGCAAAAAAGGCGATTTTTTACCTGGAGCAGATTTTGAATGTAGAACCAAATAACGCCTTTGTCTGGAAATATTTAAGCATTGCATATAAATGTGAAGCTGATACGGCAATGCATTATTTTGCCTTGACAAAAAAGGCTTGTATTGAAGGTGATTTAAAGCAATTTACAAAATATGCTAGGCTAGCTGTTAAAACTCTACCAAAAGATAGCCCTTATTTGTTGCAAGTTGAAGATATGAAACGATTTAATGGATAACAAAAAAGCATTTCTGCACTTTTATGGGTTATTTTTGTCCACACTTTTCCAACATAGCTTTTGCTTCATCGCTTACGTTGGGCATAATTTTCGTTATGATAGTTTTAGCGCCAAAAAATACACCACAGAACATGCCTAGAGCAAAGAGGGCTGGCCATGGCATCCTGCCAAATATTGCAAGCAAAGCTGCACCAATTATTACTACCGTCATAAGTGGACCGCCTATCCCCCAAACATAACCAATAATATTGCATATTACTTTAGTTGTGTCATCCATATCAGAGTCAGCTGCATAACCTGAGAAAGAGAAAAGCAATACTACACAAAAAACACTAAAAAATCTTTTTATTATAGAGCTCATTTTTTTGCCTTTAAATAATAAATTAACGCAAACTTAAACCTACACTACACATTTTTTATTTTAAAGTAAAACTTATAATTTGTCCATACATAAGTGTTGCTACATAAATAACCCACCATTAATGTTAAGCACATGCCCTGTTATATATTTTGCTTCATCACTTGCTAAAAATAAGACCCCTGCTGCTATTTCTTCCCCTGTTCCCATTCTTTTCATTGGAATATTATCTAATATTTTTCCCTTTTGTCCTTCATTTAAAACTTCAGTCATTTTAGTATCTATAAATCCAGGAGCAATACAATTTACTGTTATATTACGACTTGCAACTTCTTTTGCTATAGATTTGCTCATAGCTATTATTCCAGCTTTAGATGCTGCATAATTTGCTTGCCCGGCGTTTCCTGTCAGCCCTACTATTGAGGAAATATTTATAATTCTTCCCCAATTATTCTTAATTAGTTTCTTACATGCTTCTCTACTCAGCTTAAATGTAGAGCTCAAGTTAATATCAATTACTTTTTGCCATGCTTCATCTGTCATCCTCAATAATAAACTGTCTCGCGTAATGCCCGCATTGCATACAAGCCCGTCAAAGCCTTCCATCAACTCACTTGCTCTATTTATTAGTTGATTTACTTCCTCAGCATTTGATAAGTCACAAGGGAGTATGTGTATATTTTTTTCATATTGTTTAGCAACTTCTTCAAGCACTTCTTTTTTTGTGCCAGAAATACATAAAGTTGCTCCGGCTTTATGCATAATTTTTACAATTGCTTGCCCTATTCCGCCTGATGCGCCAGTGATCAGGAACTTTCTGCTTTCCAATCCAAACATAATAACTTTATATTGTCTTAACTCCTAACAGAATATTGACTGGTTGGCAATAGATTTCTTACATAATATAAGTAACTCAGATATTCACAAAATAAAGGAAAAGTTATAATAAAGTTAAACGTCAAAAAATTTTAAAAACATAGTTGATGCAGAAATTGTTACTAAATAGTTTATTCTGGTGCTCTACAGTCTAAATGGAATGCTTAAATTATAGTTCTTTGTTTTTCTGTGTTATCTTGAGTTAACACAAATTCACAGTAGTATTATGATAAGTAAGTTAAAAAAGCTTAGCGCTGGATTTTCTTTGACAGCCTTGATTGGCCATAGTGATAATATAAATATGCAAGGAGCAAAAAATAAAAAGAAGAAGTACCCAAAATTTTTGGATAAGACGTTTGCATTGATTGATGCAGTGATAAATTTTATTTTAAAACGCGAAAGTAATAACGTAAATGAAGTCCTGAAAGTAACATGGGGGCCACTATCTTTTGGTCTGATAGTGATACTCATCTTTTTTGGAATAGGCGGTATTTGGTCGGCTATAGCTCCAATTGACGGTGCGGTGCATGCAAGTGGAGAAGTTATTGTATCTTCAAATAGGAAAATAGTTCAACACTTGGGCGGAGGAATAATAAGCAAAATTTTAGTAAAAGAGAGCCAAGCAGTTAAAAAAGATGAGCCTCTAGTTTTGTTGAGTGATGTTAACGAGAAGGCGAATTTAAGTATTATCAAAGAGAAGCTCTTATCATTTTTAGCAACAGAAGCAAGGCTTCTTGCAATCAGAGTAGATTTGGACACGCTCGAGTTTCCTGATGAGGTTAAAAAATTATCTCACGATGAACTTGTAAATAAAGCGATAAAGAATCAAGTAAAGTTGTTCAACTCTCAGAGAAAGAGCATATTGGGAAAAACAGACATACTGCAACAACGTATAAAGCAGTTAAATGATGAATTAGCGGGGCTAAACTTTCAACTAAATGCAGCTCATAAGCAATATGACTTGATAACTGAGGAGTTGGAAACAAAAAGACAATTACTTGATAGTGGCCATATAAGCAAACCACACATTTTAGCTTTAGAAAAACAGTTTGCTGAAATTGAAGGCAGAGTTGGACATTACCGTTCTGCAATATCTCAAGTGCAGCAAAAAATTGGAGAGAACGAATTAGAAATTATAAACGTAAAAAATGATTCTCAAGAAAGAGCAAACGCTGAACTTAAGGAAGTTAGTACGTCTATTGCAGACTTGAAAGAGAGGCTGATGGTTGCTGAAGATTCACTGGCACGTACAATAATTAAATCCCCTCAAGATGGGATAGTTACAGATATAAGATACCATACTGAAGGTGGTGTTATACAATCTGGAGTTCCGATCATGAGCGTAGTGCCATCGGATGATGACTTAATAATAGATGCTAAAATTCAGACCAGAAACATAGAAGAGGTACTGTCAGCACAAAAGAAAGATAGCAACATAGTCTCTATTGATGGGCTAGAAGGACTAAAGGTTAAAGTCCGGTTAAGTGCTTACAGTGCACGTCGTTTAAGTTTAATTAGTGGTATAGTAAGCCATATTTCTCCTGACGCTCTTGATGATCCAAGACTAGGGCGTTATTATTCAGTGCGCGTGGTGATACCAAAGTCAGAGCTTGCTCAGTTTAAAAATGTATACCTATACCCTGGTATGCCAGCAGAAGTGTACATAGTTACTCAATCCCGTACTCTTTTATCATTCTTGTTTACGCCTATAATTGCAACAGTCGATAGGTCTTTTATAGAAAGGTAGCTCACTCGTTAAAGTAGTAACGCGAATTCTGGATTAATAGATGAGGTTAACCATGGAAGATATAACAAACTGTTTTGTTTGGTCGATGATTTTTGCAGAGATATAGAGAAAAATTTTGCAGGTAAACTACTGCCAAATGGTAAAAAACCCACAAGAACAACGGAAATTGAGCACTCCGAAATCATGACAATAATCCTGCTATATCAACAATCTCCGTGTAAAAATTTCAAAACTTTCTATCTACATTACCTAACGTTGCTCTACAAATCAGAGTTTCCAAAGTTGCCTTCATATACCAGGTTTGTTGCTCTAAAGCCTAGGGTTTTGTGGCATTTAGCAATGTTGTTGCATTGGCTTTGTGGACAGTCAGAAAACACTGGAATTTCATATATAGACACAACTCCCATTGCAGTTTGTCATGCAAAAAGAATATCCAAAAACAAAGTTTTTGCTGGAATTGCAAAATTAAGCAAGAGTACTTACGGCTGGTTTTTTGGTTTCAAATTACATATGGTAATCAATGAAAATGGTGAAATTCATTCACTTACGCTAACAAAAGGCAATGTTGATGATAGGATACCTGTGCCAAATCTGACGGAAAAATTAACCGGCCTTTTGTTTGGTGACAAAGGTTATATTGCAAAAGAGCTTTTTCAGAAGCTGTTTGACCGAGGTTTGAAACTTGTTACCAAGGTGAAAAAAGGTATGAAAAATGCATTGATTTCGCTAAATGAGAAGATTTTACTGAGAAAAAGGTCTATCATTGAGACTGTTTTTGGTTACCTAAAAAATAGACTAGAAACGCGAATTCTGGATTAAGGAAGGAAGAAAGTATAGGAAATAGAAGGCTTTTTGGATTTGATGGAATAGGAAATGAGAGTAGAAAAGATATGAACCAAAAAATTAACAGGGGATCTATGGCGAGTGTGTTCAATTTCTAGTCTATTTTTTAGGTAACCAAAAACAGTCTCAATGATAGACCTTTTTCTCAGTAAAATCTTCTCATTTAGCGAAATCAATGCATTTTTCATACCTTTTTTCACCTTGGTAACAAGTTTCAAACCTCGGTCAAACAGCTTCTGAAAAAGCTCTTTTGCAATATAACCTTTGTCACCAAACAAAAGGCCGGTTAATTTTTCCGTCAGATTTGGCACAGGTATCCTATCATCAACATTGCCTTTTGTTAGCGTAAGTGAATGAATTTCACCATTTTCATTGATTACCATATGTAATTTGAAACCAAAAAACCAGCCGTAAGTACTCTTGCTTAATTTTGCAATTCCAGCAAAAACTTTGTTTTTGGATATTCTTTTTGCATGACAAACTGCAATGGGAGTTGTGTCTATATATGAAATTCCAGTGTTTTCTGACTGTCCACAAAGCCAATGCAACAACATTGCTAAATGCCACAAAACCCTAGGCTTTAGAGCAACAAACCTGGTATATGAAGGCAACTTTGGAAACTCTGATTTGTAGAGCAACGTTAGGTAATGTAGATAGAAAGTTTTGAAATTTTTACACGGAGATTGTTGATATAGCAGGATTATTGTCATGATTTCGGAGTGCTCAATTTCCGTTGTTCTTGTGGGTTTTTTACCATTTGGCAGTAGTTTACCTGCAAAATTTTTCTCTATATCTCTGCAAAAATCATCGACCAAACAAAACAGTTTGTTATATCTTCCATGGTTAACCTCATCTGTTTTTTTATAACTGCTGAGTTTACCCTGTTTTCTTGCCTTTTCTATTCTCCTTTAATCCAGAATTCGCGTTAGAAATTGAACACACTCGCCATAGATCCCCTGTTAATTTTTTGGTTCATATCTTTTCTACTCTCATTTCCTATTCCATCAAATCCAAAAAGCCTTCTATTTCCTATACTTTCTTCCTTCCTTAATCCAGAATTCGCGTTAAGAGATGCCAAAGACCTTCATGAAACTTTGCCCATTTGGCTTCTCTAAAGATTTCGTTTACAAAATCTAGTAACTCAGCTATGCAGAATGAAAAAAGTTTGTATGGTATATAAATAGTGTGTTTTTTTTGTAATTATTTTCTATAATACGCAAACCTTTGGTTCAGTAAATGCTACCATAGGCATTAAAAGTTAATTAACAAACTGCAATGTATAATGAAATAAAGAAACTTGTAAGACTTTGATCTTACAGATTATAAACTTGTCATAAAGTTTAATAGTGTCTGTTACTGCTTTTAGGTGTGAGGCTAGAGGGTTATTAGCAGTAACAGACACTATTAAACTTATTATAGAATTTACTTAAAGTAAATACTTAATTTAAAATATTATAATATTTTTACTTACAATAGATTTATGTAAATGCTTTTTTCCTCAAATTAGTATTGTACTATTATACTTGTTGAATGCTAAAAAATTATTAACCATCACTAATCTCTATTTGCATAGTAAGTTTATATATACTATTATACAGTATATCACTTAGTTTTATAGCAAACAAACAAAAGATATGGTGAAGTTATTTGCACTATTGATAATATTTTACTCAAATATATCTGTTGCCTCTGCTCCTACTTCCTGGCAATTTGGATTTCCTGCTCCTGCAACTGAAGTAATGGAGGCTGTAGTTAGGTCACATTCATTTGTGATGCTTGTGATGGTTACAATAATGCTTTTTGTGTGGGCGCTGCTTGCTTATATAGCGTTTCGCTTTCGTAAAAGCAAAGTAACAAACATAAGTAAAACTACCCATAGTGTTCCTTTAGAAATTATTTGGTTTGTTATACCAACTATCATTGTTGGAATATTAGCCTTTGAAAACGCTAAATTACTGAAGCTACAGGAAGAAATACCGAAAGCTGACATAACACTAAAAGTTATTGGCCATCAATGGTATTGGAGCTACCAATATCCAGAATATCAAGGTGTGTCATTTGATAGTTATATCAAGGGAAAAGATGACTTTATTGAAGGGGATTTGAAGCTATTCTCTGTTGATAACAACATCATTTTACCCGTTAATACTAACGTTCGTTTACAAGTTACAGCAGGAGATGTGATACACAGTTGGGGAGTGCCGGCTTTTGGTGTAAAAATTGATGCGATACCAGGAAGGCTGAATGAGGCGTGGTTTAATATCAAAAAGCCTGGTGTTTATTACGGGCAGTGCTACGAATTGTGTGGTCAAGGCCATGGATTTATGCCAATTGTTGTTGAAGCAGTAAGCAAAGCAGATTTTAATAAGTGGATTGAAAATAGAAAATTAGTGAGTTAAATTTGGAGTATAGATATGAGTGACGCACCAAAGGGCATAAAGCGTTGGTTGTTTTCCACCAACAATAAAGACATAGGGACACTGTACATTATTTTTTCCATATTAGCTGGAATTATTGGTGGATTATTATCGGTGGTTATTCGCACTCAGCTAATGCACATTAATATACTTAACAATAACTATCAATTATATAACGTAATGGTTACAGGGCATGCGTTGATAATGGTGTTTTTTATGATAATGCCAGCCCTCATGGGAGGATTTGGTAACTGGTTTGTACCTCTCATGATTGGCGCACCAGATATGGCATTTCCTCGTATGAATAATTTAAGTTTTTGGTTATTAGTGTCATCTTTTATTTTGCTCATTCTCTCAGTGTTTATTGGTGAAGGTCCAGGTACAGGTTGGACTTTATATCCACCTTTATCACAGGTAATGTCCCATCCAAGTGCAGGAGTTGACATTGCTATACTTGCACTTCATGTTGCTGGTATGTCGTCAATTGTTGGGGCAATCAACTTTATAGTTACTATATTTAACATGCGCGCAAAAGGAATGTCATTAACTAAGATGCCACTATTTGTTTGGTCTGTCTTGCTAACAGCGTTTATGTTGATTGTTGCCTTACCAGTGCTTGCCGGTGCTATAACTATGCTTCTTACTGATCGCAATATTGGTACTTCCTTTTTTGATCCTGCAGGTGGTGGTGACCCTGTGTTATTTCAACATTTATTTTGGTTTTTTGGTCATCCCGAGGTTTACGTAATTATTTTTCCTGCATTTGGCATCATAAGTCAGGTTGTATCAACTTTTTCTCACAGACCTGTATTTGGTTACATAGGAATGGTTTATGCAATGATAGGTATAGCAGTATTTGGCTTTATGGTTTGGGCTCACCATATGTTCACTGTTGGGCTTAGTGCTGACGCTGCTGCATTTTTTAGCACTACCACAATTTTTATCGGTGTTATAACTGGTGTAAAAGTCTTTAGCTGGATTGCAACTATGTGGGGCGGAGCAATTGAGTTTAAAACCCCTATGCTATTTGCGTTGGGTTTTATTTTCATGTTTGTTGGCGGTGGCATAACGGGAATAATTCTTTCTCATGGTGGAATAGATAAGCTTCTGCATGATACCTATTATGTTGTTGCTCACTTCCATTATGTCATGTCACTTGCTGCATTATTTGGAGCTTTTGCTGGCTTTTATTATTGGATTGGTAAAATGTCGGGTAAACAATATAATGAGCGCTTAGGTCAAATCCACTTTTGGCTTACTTTTATTAGCACCAATATCACTTTTTTACCTCAACATTTCTTAGGATTAGCTGGTATGCCAAGGCGTATACCTGATTATCCTGATGCGTTTATCCCTTGGAATTATATATCCTCAATTGGCTCATATATGTCCTTTGTTTCAGTTATGTTTTTTGTGTTTATAGTTATACATCTCTTTAAATGGGGCAAGAAAGCTGGAGATAATCCTTGGGAAGGTGACACCTTGGAATGGACGGTATCTTCACCACCGCCTTTTCATACTTTCGAAAAACCACCAGTGGTAAAATAGAATGTACACAAGTGTTTTGCTAAATGTTGAATCAACAATACTGGATTTTTTGCGTTTGCTGAAGCCAAGGATAATGTATCTTGTGGTATTTACTGCAGTTGCTGGTATGGTTACTGCACCAGGTAGTATGCACCCTTTTCTAGCACTAATATCTCTTATATGTGTTGCTCTTGGCTCAGGATCTGCAGGTGCTATAAATATGTGGTATGACAGAGACATAGATCTGCTCATGGAAAGGACAAAAAACCGCCCTATACCCTCAGGTAGAATTTCTGCAGAAAGCGCGCTTGAATTTGGTATAACTCTTGGAATATTATCAGTATTTATAATGGCAATAGCAGTAAACTATATTTCTGCTGCTTTGCTTGCAGTTAGCATATTATTTTACGTTTTCATATATACAATTTGGCTAAAAAGGCGCACTCCGCAGAATATCGTTATCGGTGGTGCAGCAGGTGCTTTTCCTCCAATGATTGGCTGGGCAGCTGTGACTAATTCTGTCAGTTGGGAAAGTTTCATTTTATTTTTAGTAATTTTTATGTGGACTCCACCACACTTTTGGGCCCTATCTTTAAATAAGTCTGAAGACTATGCAAAGGCATCAATTCCAATGTTCAATATTGTTTATGGTCCGGAAAAAACAAGAAAATATATATTAATTTATAGTGTTTTGCTGGTGCTAACTAGCTTGCTTCCGGCTCTATTTTTGAAAAAGGCTTTACTTTATCTAAGCATGGCAACCTTTGAAGGTTGCGTTTTTATTTGGTACGCTGTATCTGTTATGAAGTTCAAGAATCACAGCTCACAGAAAAAAATGTTTTCTTATTCAATTTCTTATCTATTTTCCCTATTCGCCAGTATTATTTTTTGTTCTATTGATTTATTTTAGTTATGAAAGAACGGCAGAAGCATAAAAACTATTTTTTACTTTTCCTTTTGGTAATGCTCGTTGTCACACTTTTTTTTGTTTCTATAATAAAATTTAAAGGTGCAGCTTAAACTACCTTTAGAAATTGTGCTTTCATAAAAGCAACTATATACTTTATTAATTCATTACAGTTAAAGATGAGTAAAAAAGAAGTGATAATATACACGGATGGGGCGTGTTCTGGTAATCCTGGAGCGGGAGGATGGGCAGCTATCATATTATTTCAAGATTATAGAAAAGACATTTATGGTAGAGAAGAAAATACCACAAACAATAAAATGGAGTTAACAGCGGTGATCAATGGGCTGAAAGTATTGAAATTTTCTTGTAATATTAATTTATATACGGATAGTCTTTATGTTAAGAATGGCATAACAGAATGGATAAATAAGTGGAAAATGAATGGCTGGAAAACAAGTAATAAAAAATCAGTAAAAAATATGGAATTGTGGAAAGATCTAGACAACGTTGCTTCACAACACGAAATTGATTGGAAGTGGGTTAAAGCACACAGTGGCGATAAGTATAATGAGGAGGCTGATAGTTTAGCAAGAAAAGCAATAATCGATGCTTAAAAAAATTACTATATTATTTTCCGTAGCTTTATTATTCATATTGTGCTTCTTTATTTTTTTTAAGCCTTTAGAAATCAATATTAATTATATTGATTTTTATGTTAAACATAAAATATCAAAAATATTTGTTGGCTCAAGCGTTAATATGGAGAATACCTCAGTTGTTTGGCAGAAAGATGGCAAAGATCCGTATTTAGTCATTACGGATTTGGCAATAGCAAACCCTAATTTTACTATAAAAGTTCCTGAGCTTTTTGTACATTTTAAGTTAAGTTCCTTATTTAAAGCTAGCACAAATCTCTCTCAGGTTTCAGCTGATAATGTGCATGTATATATCAAGAGAGAAGAAACTAATGTTAATCCGCAAAACTCATTAGACCTTTTGGATAATCATTATTTAAGTAATAACCGCCTTCCTTCGGTGTCATTCCAGCGCGTGACGCTGGAATCTAGAAAAAAAGAAACAAGTGGTCAAGCTACTTGGATGACAACTGGGATGACAGGGAAGAATTTCAAGATGACAGAAAGTAGTGCAAAAAATCTATTAAAAACAATAAGGGAATTTTTTTTTGACTTAAATGCGGATTCAAAAATTGAATTTACTAACATTGCTATTGATAAAAGCACAGAAGATGAATTTTTTATTGATAAATTATATATAGGGAAGGGGGAAGATTTTAATGTTTTAGATATTCATGTGAATACAAAAGATGGAAAGGGATTTTTGGATGATTTATCAATTACGATAAAAAATCGCAACAATTTGCTAAATGTGTACGGGACATTTTATGATCTAAAATTGGGACTATTGAGCAAGTTTTCTACATTAGTTAAAAGCTACAATTTGGACAAAAATATAGGATTCAAAGGAAGCTTCTCAGTGAAAATTAATAAAAAGGATGAAATTGTAGATGGAAATATATACGTATTGAATACAGAAAATTATTTGGACAAAAATTTGGCCTTAACTAATGTAAATATAAATTTAACATATAGTGATGGAATTATTAGTGTAAAAAACTTCCATTTTAAGTTAAATGGTATGTATCTTTCTTTAATAGGCAAAATGAACTTTAGTACAAGCCATGCTTTGCTTAGAATTAATATTAGTAAGTTTGCTGCAAAGGATTTATGTACTTATGTACCAGATAGTGTAGTAAATAGTAAATTTAAAAGCTGGTATTGTGATAATATTGAAGGGAATGTTTTAAATACCATTGTAAGTTTCAATGGCAAAATTAACAATTTGGTTGATGACGATCTGTCAGACATTGTAATTGTTGCTGATATAGAAAACGGTAGCGTAAAATTTGATGAAGATTTTGAGCAAGTAAAGGAATTAAAGGGTGATTTGATTATCAAGAATAACGATCTTAAAATTACTGTAAATAGTGCTAAGTTTCAGAATTTCACTATTAATGGCGGTGATATTGAAATGAAATCTCTCAATAAGGAAAATTCAGTTCTAACCATTAATGGCCAAGCTGTAAGTGATGCTTATGGTTTATATGAGCCTATAAGATTTAAGCTGGATGATGTGGTGAAGGTTGAAAGGGATAAAGTAAGTGGAATGGCAAAATCTGTATTCAGTTTTCGCATTTTTAATCTAAATGCTGATGACAAAAAAGTAGACTTCTCAGCAAATTTTCATTCTGAAATTGACAATTTGGCCGTCTATAATGCAAGTCTTGGTAAATATGACATTAAGCTTAGTTTTGGCAGTGACTTTATAGATTTAAATGGTAGTGGTATGGTGAATAACACACAGCTATTATTTGACCTGAAAAGTAGCAATAGGAATGAAAGTTTTGCCTGGAATTTGACCGGAGATTTACCTGCTCAAATGCTTAATTCTGATGAAAGTATAGGTGGCTATGTTAATGCAAATATAGAATCGGTGATAAATCAAGATAAGACGGGGCATGTTAATGGTAATATGGATTTATCAGAGCTTGAATCACGTTCAAGTTATTTTGGGTGGAAAAATCGTTTTGAAGATCACAATAAAGTTTTGTTCTCTGTAAAGTTAAAAGGTGCCGATGAATTGTTAGTAGATAAATTAGACATTGTAGGAAGTGATTTAGATGTAAAATTCAGCGGAAGAGTAGGAAATGGAAATTTATATTTAAATTCTAGTAGCTTTAAATTGCCTGATAATGATTTTAGTATAGAAATTGAATCAGGTAAGGAAAAAAATGCCATAACTATTTATGGTGAGAAAATTAATTTGAGTGATATTTTAGGCTTGCTTGGCAAAAACAGTAATGGATTAAACAAAGATATAGAAATTAGTATGAATGTTGACAATGTAATTATGAAAGAAGGCATTGTTATAAAAGATGCTAAGCTGAATGTAACCTGCACTAAAGGAGATTGCGGTGGAAGTCAATTTACAGGACAGTTTCTAGAAGATAGCAGCAACATACTAGCGGAATACAGTGGAATAGGGCTCGAAATATATGCAGATAATGCAGGTATACTTTCGCGTTCCTTAGGCATTAGTAAATCAGTCAAAAATGGTAAATTTTCTCTTTATCTATCTCCTCAGAGAGAAAATGAAGAACATTATGGCATGTTATCTATTAGTAATTTTTATATCAAAGATGCTCCACTACTCACTACTTTATTATCGATGTCTTCGCTTCCTGGTATTGTGAATGCTATAAAGGATGAAGGTGTATACTTTTATAAATGTAATGTACCTTTCTCATACAAAGATGGCTCTGTCGAAATTGAAGAATCTTGGCTTGAAGGGGCGGAATTAGGCATTAGCACTAGCGGTAAGCTCGACATTAGAAATTATAAATTCCAAGTTGAAGGACAGGTAATACCAGCATATTCAATTAATAAATCTTTGTTAAAAATTCCTATAATTGGGAAACTTCTTACTGGCGGGAAAAGTAGGGGAATCATTTCAATAGACTATAAAGCAAGTGGTGATGACAAAAACAATAACGTATCTGTTGATCTTATCTCTTCGCTAACTCCAAACCTATTAAAGAGGTTATTGGGAGTGTTTGACCGCATTATGACAAAAAAACTGACGAAAGTGGCTTAAAAGGTGGTGTGAAAAAGAAATTTGGTTCGATATGACCAAAAGGGAAGTTGTTTAACAAAATTATATAGCTAAAGTGACTTAGATTTACCGACAATTTGAAAAACCGTCATTCCGCTACTAGTTAGCGCCGCGACGGTATGACGTGTTGCTTGGGTCAGCTATAGACAGAAAATGCAAGAATTTCAGAATGATCTGCCTAATTTTTCATCTAATTATTTAAGTGATGCCACTCCCTTTAGCCTCTCTATATTTGCTGAGGCTATACAGTTAGAAAACGCGAATTCTGGATTAAGGAAGGAAGAAAGTATAGGAAATAGAAGGCTTTTTGGATTTGATGGAATAGGAAATGAGAGTAGAAAAGATATGAACCAAAAAATTAACAGGGGATCTATGGCGAGTGTGTTCAATTTCTAGTCTATTTTTTAGGTAACCAAAAACAGTCTCAATGATAGACCTTTTTCTCAGTAAAATCTTCTCATTTAGCGAAATCAATGCATTTTTCATACCTTTTTTCACCTTGGTAACAAGTTTCAAACCTCGGTCAAACAGCTTCTGAAAAAGCTCTTTTGCAATATAACCTTTGTCACCAAACAAAAGGCCGGTTAATTTTTCCGTCAGATTTGGCACAGGTATCCTATCATCAACATTGCCTTTTGTTAGCGTAAGTGAATGAATTTCACCATTTTCATTGATTACCATATGTAATTTGAAACCAAAAAACCAGCCGTAAGTACTCTTGCTTAATTTTGCAATTCCAGCAAAAACTTTGTTTTGGATATTCTTTTTGCATGACAAACTGCAATGGGAGTTGTGTCTATATATGAAATTCCAGTGTTTTCTGACTGTCCACAAAGCCAATGCAACAACATTGCTAAATGCCACAAAACCCTAGGCTTTAGAGCAACAAACCTGGTATATGAAGGCAACTTTGGAAACTCTGATTTGTAGAGCAACGTTAGGTAATGTAGATAGAAAGTTTTGAAATTTTTACACGGAGATTGTTGATATAGCAGGATTATTGTCATGATTTCGGAGTGCTCAATTTCCGTTGTTCTTGTGGGTTTTTTACCATTTGGCAGTAGTTTACCTGCAAAATTTTTCTCTATATCTCTGCAAAAATCATCGACCAAACAAAACAGTTTGTTATATCTTCCATGGTTAACCTCATCTGTTTTTTTATAACTGCTGAGTTTACCCTGTTTTCTTGCCTTTTCTATTCTCCTTTAATCCAGAATTCGCGTTTTTAGCTATAAACATTAAGAAATTTACCAAACGAAAAAAAGGCAAAAGAAGCCCTAGTCATTGTCTATTTTCAGTATTGGCGTTTTTTAAAGTCTTAAACACTGCAATTTAGCTGCTTTTAAATGCAACTCACCTTTGTTTAAATGTTTAAGAAATTTACTAAGCAGAAAAAAAGGCAAAAGAAACCCCGTGTTAGCTAGTTGTCACTCTCTAATCCTGCAAATTGGCGTACTATACTGTCTTAAACGACTTATAAGCGCGTTTCAGCTTATATAGGTAAAAACCTAGAAATATTGTGAAGACATAAGGTGCACATAGTGCAAAAAATTAAAAATAAGACGCCAACTACGTTGTTTTCTTGCTGTTTAATCTGCACAGATGAAGATAACTGAATACCTTCAGTCTCATGATAAGGGGGCTGGCGGAGTTTGTCAAGTAATTCCGTTCCTTATGGGTAAAAAAAAGAGAAACTCTAAGTTGCAGCCGCACGATGTTTCTCTTTTCTGCTGTTGATGATTATTTCGCCTATTGTAACTGCTGCTAAAATAAAGCAGTAATATACCTGTGTTAATAAAGAAACAGGTGATACAAAGGCGATGCTACCTGCCAGCAATAGTTGAGAACCATAAGGTAAGATACCTTTTGTAGCACAAGCAAAAACATCTAATAAGTATGCACTGCGATGTGGCGCAATACTGTGTTTCTGTGCGAGTCTTTTTGCAATGCCACCACTTAGTAAAATAGCAATGGTATTATTGGCAACTAAGGTAGTAAACATAGACGCAATTCCTGCTATCACAAATTCAGCTTTAGTTTTTGTGATATTGCTTTCATCGATGAGTTTATGCAACGCTTTTTGGCCTTGTTTGTACATTATATGGCTCAACCCACCGATAAATAGAGCAAATATCATTATCTCGTTTACTTTTTTGAAACCGTCATACACGTCATGAGGAAATTGAATGATAGCATAGTCAAAAAAAGTTATTCCTAGCACACCAGCAATAATTATGTTTACAGTTATTGTTACTAAAGTGGTGACTTCAAGCAGCCCCATGATTATTAAAGAAATGTAAGGAATAATTTTTATTATAGAATAATAATCTAAATTTGATATAGAAATAATTTTTGTACTACTTGAAATTACTGCCAGATAGGTGAGTGTTATAATGCTGGCAATAATTGCAACTTTAGAGTTCATTTTAAGTTTATCTTTTGCTGAAGCTCCCTGTGAAGAAACAGATGCAATGGTGGTATCAGATATCATCGAAAGGTTATCGCCAAATACAGCACCACCTACTAACGCGAATTCTGGATTAAAGGAGAATAGAAAAGGCAAGAAAACAGGGTAAACTCAGCAGTTATAAAAAAACAGATGAGGTTAACCATGGAAGATATAACAAACTGTTTTGTTTGGTCGATGATTTTTGCAGAGATATAGAGAAAAATTTTGCAGGTAAACTACTGCCAAATGGTAAAAAACCCACAAGAACAACGGAAATTGAGCACTCCGAAATCATGACAATAATCCTGCTATATCAACAATCTCCGTGTAAAAATTTCAAAACTTTCTATCTACATTACCTAACGTTGCTCTACAAATCAGAGTTTCCAAAGTTGCCTTCATATACCAGGTTTGTTGCTCTAAAGCCTAGGGTTTTGTGGCATTTAGCAATGTTGTTGCATTGGCTTTGTGGACAGTCAGAAAACACTGGAATTTCATATATAGACACAACTCCCATTGCAGTTTGTCATGCAAAAAGAATATCCAAAACAAAGTTTTTGCTGGAATTGCAAAATTAAGCAAGAGTACTTACGGCTGGTTTTTTGGTTTCAAATTACATATGGTAATCAATGAAAATGGTGAAATTCATTCACTTACGCTAACAAAAGGCAATGTTGATGATAGGATACCTGTGCCAAATCTGACGGAAAAATTAACCGGCCTTTTGTTTGGTGACAAAGGTTATATTGCAAAAGAGCTTTTTCAGAAGCTGTTTGACCGAGGTTTGAAACTTGTTACCAAGGTGAAAAAAGGTATGAAAAATGCATTGATTTCGCTAAATGAGAAGATTTTACTGAGAAAAAGGTCTATCATTGAGACTGTTTTTGGTTACCTAAAAAATAGACTAGAAATTGAACACACTCGCCATAGATCCCCTGTTAATTTTTTGGTTCATATCTTTTCTACTCTCATTTCCTATTCCATCAAATCCAAAAAGCCTTCTATTTCCTATACTTTCTTCCTTCCTTAATCCAGAATTCGCGTTATAGGTACCATCAGCGCAACAACTCCCATAGATGTACCAATCGCAGTTGAAATAAAAGCAGAAGCCAAAAATACTCCAGGAAGTAGTAATCGTGCTGGAAGGAAATTAAGAATTAAATTAGCAACAGTGTCTGCGCTACCAATTGATTGAGTAACCGCAGAAAATGCTCCGGAAAATAGAAATCAAGCACATAGTAAGGGTATTTTGTCACCCATGCCCTTGATAACAGTATCTATGTTATGTTGAATTTTATTTGTACCACGTGAGACAGCAAAAAATAGTGCTGGTAACAAGCATATTACTGGTGAAACCTGATGAAGTGGATTATCAGTTCCGATAAAAGAAAAATAAGCACCACTTCCAAGGTATAAGATTAAAAAAATGATCAAAGGGACAAAAGCTGTCATTTCACTGTACCTCAAACTTACAACTATAACTAATTAAGTGGTCTTAAGCAAGTTTGGTTTTCACTAGTTCTACAGGAAGTTAATAGCAGAGTTTTAAACTTCATATTTAATCTACTAAATAAATAGTACATGTAGCCGAAGAGTTTATATCTTGTGCTATACTTTATTTTATGTCATGCAAATAGCTGATATTAGCATACATCCAAATAAAGCAATGGAGAATATAAAAACCATATCAGTAGAAGACGATAACGTTAGGCTGGATAGGTACATCAGAAGAATCTTTCCTGATCTAAAGCAATCTGTAATTGAAAAATCTTTAAGGAAAGGATTAATCAAAGTTGATGATTGCAAAGCAAAGTCTAGTGACAGAGTAAACTCTGGGCAAACTATAACGCTGAAGCACTTGAATTATATTGAAAACGCTAATTCTGATCGCAAATATAATGAAAAGTTAGTGAATCTGCTAAGAGAGAACATATTATATGAAGACGAATATATATTAGCTATAAACAAACCCGCAGGGGTCATCGTTCAAGGTGGCGTAAAAGTAAAGATTAGTATTAGTGATTTGCTTGACCAAATAAGAGAGGGAGAAACATTTAAAATTGTCCATAGGCTAGATAGAGATACGAGTGGAGTGATAATATTCGCACGCAATGCTAATGTTGCAAGATACCTTATGGAGGAATTTAAAGGACGAAGAGTAAAAAAAACTTATTTAGCATTGACTTCTGGCATACCGAGCAAGGATAGTGGAACAATAGACTATCCATTGGCGAAAAAATATATTTCTGGTCAAGAAAAGGTAGTTGTTGATGAAAATTCACCTCAAAATGCCATTACGCATTTTTCAATTATAGCAAAATCCAAACACAATGTTGCTTATTTAAAATTACAACCAATTACCGGCAGAACCCATCAGTTACGTGCACATTTAGCTCATATAAATTGCCCTATTCTTGGTGACGGTAAATACGGTGGTAAAAAAGCTTTTATTGATGGAGTAGCAAGTAAAATTCACCTTCATTCACATTCTTTATCTTTAAAATTACCAAATAATAAAGAAATCACTATTACCGCTCCTATTCCTAAGCACATTGAAAAGTCTATTGAAGCGCTATTTTTCGACTGAAACGATTTCACCAATCAACTTTTCTGTCTTTGGCTTTGATTTGAAGCACAGATATTAGGCTAATTAATGCGCAGGCAGTAAGATAAATGCCTGCTGCAAGTTTTGTTTCGGTTTTTTCTATAAGCCATATGCATACAGATGGAGAAAGGCCGCCAAAAATTCCTGCAGATATGTTATTTGCGAGGCTAAAGCCCGTGCACCTAACTTTCGTTGGAAATAACTCGCAGACAAGAGAATTATATATTCCAAAAGATGCACCTATCGGTACGCTTATCAATAGAAAAGTGAGCGTTACAATATAGTGGTTATCATATGATAATAGCGAAAGTGCCGGCAAACCGGCGCAAGCTAGAGCTACTAATGTAGGAATCATTACATTTTTTCTTCCAACTTTATCAGACAGTATTGCAAACAGCACTGCAGACGCTCCAAATGTAATTTCAACTATAATCCTTACTACATTTTTAATATTGATGCCTGAGAGAATAAGTTCTTTTACAGATATGTTGTAAAACATGATTGCTGAATAAACGATTGCATTTTGAGCAATACCAAGTCCAATTGCTATCACAAATGCTTTTTTATAGTCCCTGATTAACTCTAAAAATGGAGAATTAGATAAGCTTTTATTTTGATCGTGCACTTTATATGCTAAGCTCTCTTCCATTATATATCTTGTTAAAAAACCTATTATGCCCATAATGAAACAGAAATAGAAAGGCAATCTCCAGCCCCAAATTTCATAATTTTCACCTGTAAACTTTTTGCAAACAGCTATCATTACAAAGCATGTAAGAGAACCAAGAGCGCCGCTAAAAGGTTTCATGCTTCCCAGAAATCCTAGATTTTTTTTATCGCTTGAATGCTCTATTAAAAAGGCTGAGTTGATACTTGTTTCTCCACCCGCTGCCATTCCTTGCATGATTCTACACAATAGAAGTAGTATAGAAGAAAATATTCCTATTTCTTTATACCCAGGTATAACTCCAATTACAGTAGATGGTATTGAAACTAATATCACTGAAGTAAGTAAAACTTTCCTTCTACCGGATTTATCTCCAATGTAGCCAAAAATAAATGCACCAAGTGGCCTAAATCCAAAGCCAACTGCAAAGGTACCGAGAAATTTGATTGTGCTTAAATAATTACTTTCTGAAGGAAAAAAAACGTTGCTTATTATATGCGTTAAAACTCCAAACAGAGTTACTTCATACCATATAATCATATTGCAGATTATGCTTGATAGTATTGCCTTTTGGATATTATTCATGATTTTCAATTTGCCATAATGTAATATGCTATTTGCTTCGCTATAAAATTTTTCATTCAATGACCTGCAAAGACAGTTCACGTAAATGTTTATTGTCCACTTTGGAAGGGGCGCCCATTAGAACATCTTCACCTTGCTGGTTCATAGGAAAACAGATTACTTCACGAATATTTGGCTCATCAGCAAGCAGCATAACCATTCTGTCAACCCCTGGTGCTATTCCGCCGTGAGGTGGTACTCCAAATCTGAATGCACGCACAAGTGCACCGAATTTTGTATCAACTTCTCTCCGGCTATAACCTGCAATGGCAAAAGCCTTATACATGATGTCCAGTTTGTTATTGCGAATTGCTCCACTTGACAACTCTATTCCATTGCAAACAAGATCATATTGGTAAGCAAGGATATCGAGTGGATTCTTTTCCTCTAAATCTTTCAGACCACCGTGTGGCATGGAGAATGGGTTATGAAAGAAATCGATTTTTTTACTTTTATCGTCATATACAAAATAGGGAAAATCAATGATCCAACAAAACTTGAAGATATTATCATCTATAAGACCTGATTCTGACCCTAAAAGGGTGCGCACTTTTCCTGCAATTGTTGCTGCCTCATTCTCTTTGTCAGAAGCAAAAAACACACTATCTCCAGGCTTTACATTCGTTATTTCTCTTATGTGGTTTAGCCTATTGTCATCAAGAAATTTAGCAATTGGGCCTTTCGCAGTACCATCTTTATAAAACGTTATATATCCAAGACCCTTAGCACCGAATTCTTTTTGCGCATGTTCTATTTTTTTATCAAAGAAGCTGCGTGGTTCCTCTGCTGTTTTAGGTGCAGGGATGGCTCTCACTACCATACCACGCTCAATATTGCTTTTGAAAATATTGAACCGTGAATCACGGAAAATTTCTGTAACATCGCTGATTAATAGTGGATTGCGCAGATCTGGCTTATCAGAACCATATTTGAGCATTGCCTCTTTATATGTAATACGTGGAAAATCTTTATCAACAGACTTACGAGAAAATTTAGCGAACACTTTATATAAGGTAGACTCAATAATCTGAAAGATGTCTTCTTGAGTCACAAAAGACATTTCAAGATCTAGCTGATAAAACTCTCCCGGAGAACGGTCAGCCCTTGCGTCTTCGTCACGGAAACACGGTGCAATTTGAAAATATTTATCAAACCCTGAAACCATAAGCAATTGCTTAAAAATCTGTGGAGCTTGTGGCAATGCATAAAATTTACCAAGATTTAGTCTGCTTGGCACCAAATAATCACGTGCACCTTCAGGAGATGAAGCAGTAAGTATTGGAGTCTGAATTTCCAAAAACCCTTGCTCTATCATGAGCTTGCGGAGTTCTGCAATAATTTGTGAGCGCAGAATAATATTGTTGCGGGCTTTTTCACGCCTTAAATCAAGAAACCGATATTTAAATCTCATATTTTCTGGGTATTCTTGTTCGCCAGCAATGCTCGCTAATATACTTCTCTCTTCTTTCGCTATTTCTTCATCACGGTGGAACTCAACTTCCGATTCAACGTGCAAATTGCTAACTACAACCTCAATTTCTCCGGTTGCGATAGAGGTATTTACCGTATCTTCAGTTCTAGCTTCAACTATTCCTGTAACAGTGATCACACTTTCTGATTTTAAATTTGAAATCTCATCAAAAAAATCTTTATCATTATTAAATACTAGTTGAGTGATTCCATAGAAGTCTCTTAAATCAACAAAGATTAGGTTACCATGGTCGCGCTTACGGTATAACCATCCAGAGAGGGTAACTTCCTTTTCTACGTCGTTCTTCCTTAATTCTTTACACGTGTGAGTCTTGTAGCAGTTCATATTTGTTTCACTTCAAAATTCTTTAAAAAGTATAGAAATAAACCTTACTACATACAAGCCCATTCATTCGGGTATAGCTAAAGTAATTCAGGTTTACCTATAATTTGATAAGCGTAAAACTCGTCATTCCGCTACGTGTTAGCGGGATCTATGCTCAGAGATACCGCGGCGGTATGACGGTTCGCTGTGGAATGACGATAAGCTCGTCATCCCGCTACGTGTTAGCGGCTAAGAGATACCGTGACGGTATGACGGTTCACGGTGGCATGATGATAAGCTCGTCATCCCGCTACGTGTTAGCGGCTCAGAGATACCGTGACGGTATGACGGTTCGTGGCGGTATGACGTTAGCTATTGTGCTACACCTTTCCCCTTTCCCCTGAAACTAAAATCTATATACTTAACTTTAGAAACTTCAAAATACGATGCGATCTAATATTAGGCAGTTATTTTACTATATAAAGCCTAATCTATCTTATTTCATCATAGCTTTTATTGCAGTTTTATTTTCAGCCTTAACGATCCTCCTCTTTGGCAGAGGCTTAAGCAATATAATTGATTCTGGTACAGAGCACGATTTTACTACCAAACTATTAGTTGCAATACTTATAGTTTTAGCCATTTCTCTCACTGCATTTACTCGGTTATATTTCATTGGCATTGGCAGCGAGAAAGTTATCGCAAGAATCAGATATGACTTATATAGCAGTATCACTGACTTGCAACCAAGTTTCTTTGAGAACACAGGCGTACAAGATGTTATCTCAGCGTTGATTACTGATACCTCTATGCTGCAATCAATAATAAACAGCAGCTTACTAACCATATTACGAAATTTTGTGATTCTGATTGGTAGTGTTGCCATGTTATTATATACAAATATACAACTAACTGCGTATGCAGCCGCAATAATACCTATACTACTCATTATCATGACCTCACTTGGAAAAAAAGTGCGTAGCTATGCACGCTTTGCCCAGGATAAATTAAGTGAGCTTGCGTCATTTAGTGAGGAAAATTTTCGATCTATAGTGACTATCAAATCGTTTGTACTCGAAGAAAATGAAAAAACCCGTTTTAAGGAGTATTTAAACTCAGTATCAAAATCATACGTAAAATTAGTACTCTTGCGTGCTATTCTAGTAACTCTAGTTATCACGTGTGTGATAGGCTCACTAGTTGTTTTGCTCTTTTTTGGTATTAAAGAAGTCTTAAGCAATAATATAACTATTGGAAAACTCTCCTCATTTGTGTTTTATTCAGCGCTCGCAGCAGGAGCTATAAATAATTTGAGCGATAATATCAGTGATTTACAACGAGGTCTTGGAATAGTAGAGCGTTTATTTGAATTTAAAAATATGAAAAGCTCTATAGCAGATCCCGATGATCCTATAAAAATTTGTAGTGTTCAAAAAGGAATTTCGTTTAATGGCGTAACATTTTTTTATGCTGATAAGCCAGCATTAGATAACGTATCATTTTCTATAGAGGCAGGTCAAGCAGTATCAATTGTTGGACCATCTGGCAGTGGTAAAAGCACCATTTTAAAGCTTCTGCTCCGTTTTCATGATCCAAATAAAGGTAGCATTACTATCGATGGGCACAATATTAAGTCAATTGCGCTAAATGACCTCAGATCGTTGTTTGGCTTAGTGCCACAAGATCACATGATATTTTCTTGCTCAATAATGGAAAATATACTATATGGCAAACCGGGTGCTGAATATGAGGAAGTAAGGCAAGCAGCTATCGGTGCTTATGCGATGGAATTTATTGATAAGCTGCCTGATAAATTTGATACATTTGTAGGAAAAAGAGGGTTAAAACTTTCTGAAGGACAAAAACAACGTATTGTAATAGCAAGAGCCATACTCAAAAACCCTCAGGTTTTAATACTGGATGAAGCAACCTCCGCACTTGATTATGAAAGTGAAAACCTCGTGCAAAAAGCATTGAGCAAGTTAATGCAAAACAGAACAACAATCGTAATTACACACAGATTATCAACCGCACTTAAAACTGACAAGATTATAGTAATTAATCATGGAAAAGTAGAAGAAGTAGGAACTCATGACTCTCTAATGAGTAAAGACGGGCTATATGCAAAACTGGCGAAGATACAGTAGAATTGAAAGAAAATTTAAATCATACCGTTAGTTGATATGCTAGATTTATAATCACAATTATTAAATCTTTAATTATTGTGATTTATAATAACATCATAGTATTTTTTTAAGGATTATTATGTTTTCTCATTGCAGTAATTTACCAAAACTACCATTTACACGCGAATTCTGGATTAAGGAAGGAAGAAAGTATAGGAAATAGAAGGCTTTTTGGATTTGATGGAATAGGAAATGAGAGTAGAAAAGATATGAACCAAAAAATTAACAGGGGATCTATGGCGAGTGTGTTCAATTTCTAGTCTATTTTTTAGGTAACCAAAAACAGTCTCAATGATAGACCTTTTTCTCAGTAAAATCTTCTCATTTAGCGAAATCAATGCATTTTTCATACCTTTTTTCACCTTGGTAACAAGTTTCAAACCTCGGTCAAACAGCTTCTGAAAAAGCTCTTTTGCAATATAACCTTTGTCACCAAACAAAAGGCCGGTTAATTTTTCCGTCAGATTTGGCACAGGTATCCTATCATCAACATTGCCTTTTGTTAGCGTAAGTGAATGAATTTCACCATTTTCATTGATTACCATATGTAATTTGAAACCAAAAAACCAGCCGTAAGTACTCTTGCTTAATTTTGCAATTCCAGCAAAAACTTTGTTTTGGATATTCTTTTTGCATGACAAACTGCAATGGGAGTTGTGTCTATATATGAAATTCCAGTGTTTTCTGACTGTCCACAAAGCCAATGCAACAACATTGCTAAATGCCACAAAACCCTAGGCTTTAGAGCAACAAACCTGGTATATGAAGGCAACTTTGGAAACTCTGATTTGTAGAGCAACGTTAGGTAATGTAGATAGAAAGTTTTGAAATTTTTACACGGAGATTGTTGATATAGCAGGATTATTGTCATGATTTCGGAGTGCTCAATTTCCATTGTTCTTGTGGGTTTTTTACCATTTGGCAGTAGTTTACCTGCAAAATTTTTCTCTATATCTCTGCAAAAATCATCGACCAAACAAAACAGTTTGTTATATCTTCCATGGTTAACCTCATCTGTTTTTTATAACTGCTGAGTTTACCCTGTTTTCTTGCCTTTTCTATTCTCCTTTAATCCAGAATTCGCGTTTTTAGTTCTTCTTGCTTTTTTGAAACTATGTATTCTATTACCTCGTCATTTTTTGTGATAAATTCAGCATATTTTTCTAGTAATTTTGCATCTAATTTATCTGTTTTTGCAAAGTGGTTGCAGGCTTTTGCAAATGCATATACCCGATTTGGGTGAGCTCTGTGAACAGCTATGTTATGTTCCCGTAACAACTTTATGACAAGTTTTTCATAACCACCTGTTGATTCTACTACACATAACCTAACAAATACGTTAACTATTTTTGACTTTATAAACTCAGATATAGCTCTTTCTACATTTTCTATACGCTGATGTTTATTGTCGATTGAGATATCAAGTGTTTCTTTTGAAACATCAATACCAATGAAAACTGTTCTAGCCATTTTTGTACCTATAGATATAATCAAATAATAATGTAAATGCTGTACAGGATTGTGATTCGATCTTTTAGATCCCCCTACCGTTCGTACTCCATTTTTTAAAGCTAGGAGTGCACTGAGATGCCTACGATTTCTATCAATCAATCCAATTGACAGTATCACTCCTTGCTCATTATAGCCTTGCGGCTTTGATTTAATATACAATCCCAGTACCTTCATCCTGTCACCCTAGTGACCATGTAAGGAGGGCAGTGCCAGCTACTCGGATGACAGGAAAGTAGCACTGGAATGGCTTTGTTGCATAGCAACCGAAAAAATCTGGTGGCTACTGACAAAATTCATTATAAATAACCATTTAACTGTTGAAGAAAAAATATGCCACAGAAAATGAAAGTCAGTAACCAAAACGAATATAACAAATTCCTTAAAAAAAAGGGGAAATATTTTTCGTTACATCGATGAAGCTATCGAAAATTGGTATGAAAATAGTCCAAAAATGCAGGGCGGCAACTATATTTACAGTGATAAAGTCGTAATTTTGGTGCATATAATTGTCAATCTTTTTAGAATTGGTTTAAGACAAACGGTGGGGTTTATAAAAGGATATCTGCAACAAATAGGAAAAAATTTGGCAGTTATCAGCTATTCACAAGCATCAAGAAGGTTTAAAAAACTTAATATTAAGATAAATGATTGCAGGGTTGATAAAAGCAACATGGAAAATATTGAAATTATCATAGATAGCACAAGTATCAGCATTTACAGTAACACTCCTGGCCACAGTAAGGAAAACAGTGCAGATAGAAAGTACCGAAGCTACGAGCAAGTAAGAAAGTTACATGTTATGTTAAGTGTAAATAGTAAAAAAGCTATAGCTGCAAGATACAGTAATGGCTTCTACTCTGACCACTATGGAGCTTGCGATTTGCTTGAAGAAGTTAATTTTCAGCACAAAATAAAAGCATTATATGCAGATAGGGCATACGATAGGCACAAACTTTATAAATTGTGTAAGAAATACGATATAAAGACAAAAGTTCTACCAAAAAAGGATGCAGCAGAACATTCAAAAATAGATTATATGTCTGACAGAAATGCTGCTATTAGGTTAATAAAATTATATGGACAAGATGGTGTAAAAGAGTGGAAAAAGGAAGCAATTTATGGAAAGAGATCTTACATAGAAGGATTTTTCTCAAGGTTGAAGCAAGTATTTGGATTTAGCTTTAGGAATAAATCTGAAGTAAATCGTGAAAAAGAATTACTAATTAAGTGCTATTTGCTCAACAAATTCACTGATATTGGTATGGATAAATTTGAAATCATTACATAAATTTGTCGTAAACCATCACTGCTTAAGACGCGAATTCTGGATTAAAGGAGAATAGAAAAGGCAAGAAAACAGGGTAAACTCAGCAGTTATAAAAAAACAGATGAGGTTAACCATGGAAGATATAACAAACTGTTTTGTTTGGTCGATGATTTTTGCAGAGATATAGAGAAAAATTTTGCAGGTAAACTACTGCCAAATGGTAAAAAACCCACAAGAACAACGGAAATTGAGCACTCCGAAATCATGACAATAATCCTGCTATATCAACAATCTCCGTGTAAAAATTTCAAAACTTTCTATCTACATTACCTAACGTTGCTCTACAAATCAGAGTTTCCAAAGTTGCCTTCATATACCAGGTTTGTTGCTCTAAAGCCTAGGGTTTTGTGGCATTTAGCAATGTTGTTGCATTGGCTTTGTGGACAGTCAGAAAACACTGGAATTTCATATATAGACACAACTCCCATTGCAGTTTGTCATGCAAAAAGAATATCCAAAACAAAGTTTTTGCTGGAATTGCAAAATTAAGCAAGAGTACTTACGGCTGGTTTTTTGGTTTCAAATTACATATGGTAATCAATGAAAATGGTGAAATTCATTCACTTACGCTAACAAAAGGCAATGTTGATGATAGGATACCTGTGCCAAATCTGACGGAAAAATTAACCGGCCTTTTGTTTGGTGACAAAGGTTATATTGCAAAAGAGCTTTTTCAGAAGCTGTTTGACCGAGGTTTGAAACTTGTTACCAAGGTGAAAAAAGGTATGAAAAATGCATTGATTTCGCTAAATGAGAAGATTTTACTGAGAAAAAGGTCTATCATTGAGACTGTTTTTGGTTACCTAAAAAATAGACTAGAAATTGAACACACTCGCCATAGATCCCCTGTTAATTTTTTGGTTCATATCTTTTCTACTCTCATTTCCTATTCCATCAAATCCAAAAAGCCTTCTATTTCCTATACTTTCTTCCTTCCTTAATCCAGAATTCGCGTTATAATTACTAATCTAAAGCTGTAGCTAATTTTGCAAAAGCCCTATTGCAATTTAATTAATTGGCGTATAAGCTTTAAATAAAGCCTATGAAAAAAATGGAAGCTTGTTATTCGTTTGACGATATACTTCTTTTGCCAGCCTATTCTGATATATTACCTTACGATGCAGATACAAAAACTTATTTAACAAATAGTATAGAACTAAATATCCCTCTCATATCCTCTGCAATGGATACTGTTACTGAATCGGGCTTTGCAATAGTTATTGCCCAACATGGAGGGATAGGTTGCATACATAAGAATTTATCAATAGATGAACAAGTTTTAGAAGTGAGAAAGGTGAAAAAATATGAAAGTTGGATCGTATATAACCCAATTACGATTTCACCGGATAAAACAGTTGCGGAAGCAATTTCATTAATGAGAGAGCACAATTATTCTGGCATTCCTGTAGTCGATCAACGCAAGTTAGTTGGAATTTTAACTAACCGAGATGTGAGGTTTATTGAAGACCAGAACATGAATGTAAAAGTTTCCGAAGTGATGACAAAAGATAAGTTAGTGACAGTGCGGGAGCAGGGAGTAAATAGTGCCTCAGCAATGAAATTGTTGCATGAAAATAGAATAGAAAAGCTTTTGGTCGTAGATGAAAATTCTTGTTGTATAGGTTTAATTACGGTTAAAGACATTGAAAAATACAATAGATACCCAAATTCATGTAAAGACAGTAAAAGGCGGCTCAGAGTTGCCGCTGCAATTGGCACTGGTAAAAAAGATGGTATAGAAAGATGTGAAGCTTTGATCGGAGAAGAAGTTGATGTAGTAGTTGTGGATACTGCTCACGGTCATTCCGAAAACGTTATCAATACCATTAGGGAAATAAAAAAGATGTATCCTAATACGCAATTAATTGGCGGAAACATTGCAACAAAGGAGGCTGCTGAAGCGTTGATTGATGCGGGTGTTGATGCAGTGAAGGTTGGAATAGGACCAGGATCAATCTGTACAACCAGAATAGTTACAGGTGTTGGTGTGCCACAATTCTCTGCAATCAAGAATGTTGCAGAGGCGTGTAGAGCAAGAAACGTCAGACTAATTGCTGATGGTGGGGTAAAATACTCAGGAGATGTTGCAAAAGCTATTGCATTTGGTGCTGACTCTGTGATGATTGGTTCGATTTTTGCTGGCACTGACGAAAGCCCAGGTGAGATTATCATGTATAAGGGCAGAGCATATAAAGGCTATCGAGGAATGGGATCTATTAGTGCAATGAAACGAGGTTCAGCTAGCCGTTATTTTCAAGATAAAGATTCAAAACTCAAATTAGTTCCACAAGGAGTGGAAGGAAGAGTTCCATTCAAAGGTCCGGCTTCAGGAGTAATCCATCAGTTGATTGGCGGATTGCAAGCTGCAATGGGATATACCGGTAACAGGAATATAGAAGAAATGAAGAAAAACTGCAAATTTGTGACTATTACTGCATCAGGATTAAGAGAGAGTCATGCTCATGATGTAGTCATTACACAAGAAGCTCCAAATTACGCTTATCAAACGTCCAATTTGTCAACCGATTCAGAGTAGTGACCGTTTATTATTTTGCACCCCAGTCTTTTTCAAATATTGCTAGCCCTTGGTCAGTAAGTGGGTGATTAATTAATTGTCTAAGTACTTTTGCTGGCACAGTAATTGAATCAGCACCAAGCCTTGCAGCTTCTATTACATGTGCTGGGCTTCTCACTGATGCAACAAGAACTTTAGTATCAAAACCGTAATTAGAATATATAGTACATATATCTTCTATTAGCGATAAGCCATCATAGCTTATATCATCAAGGCGACCAACAAAGGGAGAAATAAAACAAGCACCGGCCTTAGCGGCAAGCAGTGCTTGTCCAGGAGAAAAACATAATGTGATGTTAACAGGTATTTTATGCTCTGTCCACAATTTTTTACAAGAAATTAATCCTTCATATGTAAGGGGCAATTTTACCACAACATTATCAGCTATTTTAGCTAAGTTAAGACCTTCTTTGATCATCTCTTCATGCTTGTCAGCGACAACTTCAACACTAACAGGCCCTTTTATAATAGAGCATATTTCACGCACTAAATCCTCGTATTTATCTTTACGCCCGGACTTTGCTATTAAAGAAGGATTAGTTGTTATGCCGTCAATGAACTCCTTTAGTTCTTTAATTTCATTTAAATCAACGCTATCAAGAAAAATTTCCATATTAATATCCTATTAAAAAACTATCTTTACAAAACATTGTCATCTTTGAAGGCAAAAGTACAAAAATGGTGGTATCCCAGTGTCCGCTACAGAACTCCACGAACGTTCAGTAAGGCAAGGTGTCATTCCAGTGCGTGACACTGGGATGGCTTTGTTGCATAGCAACCGAAAAAATCTGGTGGCTACTGACAAAATTCATTATAAATAACCATTTAACTGTTGAAGAAAAAATATGCCACAGAAAATGAAAGTCAGTAACCAAAACGAATATAACAAATTCCTTGAAAAAAGGGGAAATATTTTTCGTTACATCGATGAAGCTATCGAAAATTGGTATGAAAATAGTCCAAAAATGCAGGGCGGCAACTATATTTACAGTGATAAAGTCGTAATTTTGGTGCATATAATTGTCAATCTTTTTAGAATTGGTTTAAGACAAACGGTGGGGTTTATAAAAGGATATCTGCAACAAATAGGAAAAAATTTGGCAGTTATCAGCTATTCACAAGCATCAAGAAGGTTTAAAAAACTTAATATTAAGATAAATGATTGCAGGGTTGATAAAAGCAACATGGAAAATATTGAAATTATCATAGATAGCACAAGTATCAGCATTTACAGTAACACTCCTGGCCACAGTAAGGAAAACAGTGCAGATAGAAAGTACCGAAGCTACGAGCAAGTAAGAAAGTTACATGTTATGTTAAGTGTAAATAGTAAAAAAGCTATAGCTGCAAGATACAGTAATGGCTTCTACTCTGACCACTATGGAGCTTGCGATTTGCTTGAAGAAGTTAATTTTCAGCACAAAATAAAAGCATTATATGCAGATAGGGCATACGATAGGCACAAACTTTATAAATTGTGTAAGAAATACGATATAAAGACAAAAGTTCTACCAAAAAAGGATGCAGCAGAACATTCAAAAATAGATTATATGTCTGACAGAAATGCTGCTATTAACGCGAATTCTGGATTAATAGATGAGGTTAACCATGGAAGATATAACAAACTGTTTTGTTTGGTCGATGATTTTTGCAGAGATATAGAGAAAAATTTTGCAGGTAAACTACTGCCAAATGGTAAAAAACCCACAAGAACAACGGAAATTGAGCACTCCGAAATCATGACAATAATCCTGCTATATCAACAATCTCCGTGTAAAAATTTCAAAACTTTCTATCTACATTACCTAACGTTGCTCTACAAATCAGAGTTTCCAAAGTTGCCTTCATATACCAGGTTTGTTGCTCTAAAGCCTAGGGTTTTGTGGCATTTAGCAATGTTGTTGCATTGGCTTTGTGGACAGTCAGAAAACACTGGAATTTCATATATAGACACAACTCCCATTGCAGTTTGTCATGCAAAAAGAATATCCAAAAACAAAGTTTTTGCTGGAATTGCAAAATTAAGCAAGAGTACTTACGGCTGGTTTTTTGGTTTCAAATTACATATGGTAATCAATGAAAATGGTGAAATTCATTCACTTACGCTAACAAAAGGCAATGTTGATGATAGGATACCTGTGCCAAATCTGACGGAAAAATTAACCGGCCTTTTGTTTGGTGACAAAGGTTATATTGCAAAAGAGCTTTTTCAGAAGCTGTTTGACCGAGGTTTGAAACTTGTTACCAAGGTGAAAAAAGGTATGAAAAATGCATTGATTTCGCTAAATGAGAAGATTTTACTGAGAAAAAGGTCTATCATTGAGACTGTTTTTGGTTACCTAAAAAATAGACTAGAAATTGAACACACTCGCCATAGATCCCCTGTTAATTTTTTGGTTCATATCTTTTCTACTCTCATTTCCTATTCCATCAAATCCAAAAAGCCTTCTATTTCCTATACTTTCTTCCTTCCTTAATCCAGAATTCGCGTTAAAAGGTGTTTTTTATAGATTTAACGTTATAATTTAACTATGATAAGAGTAAGATTAAATTTAAGAAAAAGGTTAAAGCAAAAGTTTGTGATGTTCACTCTATTGATAAATGCTTTATTTGTCTCATATTTTCTCATAAGAAACACAGGGAACACTTCTAATCAAATTATAGCCAAAGAAATAAATATAGGAGCTGATAATGAAAAATAAACAGTCGCAAAATAAAAAAGAAAATCTTTACATAACATATTACATAGATGCTTTGGCTTCAGAGAGGTCCGCTACACAAAATACTCTGGAAAGTTATCGTTCGGATTTACACCAGTTTGAAGAATTTTTATTAGAAAGCAGCACTACCTTGGTTGGTGTAAACAAAACCAATATTAAAGATTATGTGAAATCTCTATGTACACAAAAAAAATATAAAAGTAGCTCTATATCAAGAAAAATATCCGCTATGAAAAATTTCTACAAGTGTCTATTTAATGACGGAATAATAGATTTTAATCCAGCGCCGGCTAATGATGCTGAATTAAAGAATCCAAAAGTTTCTCGTCCTTTGCCTAAGTATTTAAGTGTCGAAGAAATATTTTTGCTAATGGACACAGTGAGAAAATCAGCAAGCGAATCGAATAAAGAGATAAGCAGTAAAAGGCTATGTGCGATTTTAGATATCCTTTACTCTTCTGGAATGCGTGTTTCTGAACTAATTAATATGAAGTTATATGAAGTGTCACATTTAATAAACAGTAATAACAAAGAATGCTATATAATAATAAAAGGAAAAAGTGGTAGAGAGAGGCAAATTCTTTTTAATGAACAAGCATTGCAGAGCCTTAGAAATTATTTATCAGTTCGTGACAATCTGATCCCTAACGGAAAGGAATCCGATTGGCTATTCCCAGGTGATAAACCTAATAAACCAATTACAAGGCAGAGGGTCGGTCAATTAATGAAGGAGTTAGCAAGAAAATGCAATATTGATGAAAATAAGATCTCTCCACACGTGATTAGGCATTCTTTTGCTACCCATCTACTGGATAGCGGAGCAAATATTGTGTTGATACAGAAAGTTCTTGGCCATACTAACCTTTCTACAACACAAATATATACTCATATTGCTAACGAAAAGTTAAAGGACAAATTAGCTGATTCGCATCCTATTACTCAGATGATCAATAATTAAACTTATTGCTTTTAATTTGTAGTAAAGTTAAATTTAAATAAATTTATGTGAGTTTGTGATTTCAAGTTTATTGTTTAACTTCTTCCTTATATTATGGGAAGTATTCTATACTTTAATTACTCTCCCTGTAATTTTCTTTCCTGAGTGTGTAATAACCATTTTCCTCGTCTGCTCGGTGAGAGTTGTATTGTTCATGCTGCGTTTATTATGTGGCATTAAATATGAAGTGAGGGGAATGGAAAACATTCCTAAGCAACCTTTTATAATTGCATCCAAACACCAATCTCCATTTGAAACATTTATTTTTATACTACTATTTAGAAAAGCGGTTTTTATTTTAAAACGTGAATTGAAATGGATTCCATTCATTGATTTGCACCTCATAGCGCTGAAAATGATTTTTATTAACCGTTCAGATGGTATCAGTTCTATACGTCATATAATCAAACTAGCAAAAATGCGTATAAAAGAAAATAGAAGCATAATAATATTTCCTGAAGGTACAAGAACGACTATAAACCAAAATATAAAATATCAACCAGGTATTGCTGCTTTATATAGCGTATTATCTGTTCCTGTGTTACCGGTTGCTTTAAACACTGGTTTGTTTTGGCCAAAAAGCATACTTTCTCTGAGAAAGAATCCCGGAAAGGCAGTAATAGAAATATTGCCCCCAATATATCCTGGGTTAAACAAAAATGAATTCTTGCAAAGTTTAGAAAAAATTATTGAAGAGAGAAGCGGTAGATTAACCACAGAAAAAACTGATATTGCAAATTAATAAAAAAATTTTATAATTAAAAGAAAAGTACAGTATTTTAGGTATTAATATATGGCAAATCATAAGAGTGCTAAAAAAATGATAAAGGTAATAGCAAAGCGCACTTTAATAAATAAGATGCGGAAAAGTAAAACTCGCACCTCTATTAGAAAATTGGTTGATATAATCAAGTCTGGCGACAAAGAAAATGTTGTTCTGGCATTTCGGAATGCTGAATCTAATTTACACAAGTGTGTAAATAAAGGTGTTATTCATAGGAATACTGCTGCGCGTAAAATAAGTCGCTTAAATGCAAAAGTAAAAGCATTGATGACCGCTTAATACGGTTAATGTAAAGTTAACTGTATTAATATATACTCTTCAGTTTGTATATTCTGTATAAAATTTAAGTAGCTTAAGTGATGGATAAAAAAGTGCTATTAGAACTAAGTAATGGATTAAAAATCGAGCTACCTGTATTAAGTGGAACAATAGGTCCTGACGTGTTAAATATCAAGGATTTATATAAGACGACAGGATTATTCACTTATGATCCGGGGTTTGTTTCTACAGCTTCATGCTCTTCCACAGTTACATTCATTGATGGAGATGAAGGAGTTCTTAAATATAGGGGACATGATATAGCTGATTTGGCAGAGAATAATAGTTTTACTGCTGTGATTTATTTATTGCTCTATGGTGAATTACCCAGTTCAGAGCAACACAAAAAATTTCTTCTCAAAATACAAAAATTATCCAAAGTATCAGAGCAAGTTACAAATGTAATCAAAGCATTTCCAAAAACTGCTCACCCTATGTCGATTTTAATTGCATGTTTTGCAAGTTTGTCAGCATCTTACCATGAAAAGCATGGCAACAATATCAATGGTGAAGATCTAGATTTTGGAATTTCTGCAATAGCACAAGTTCCTGCAATTGTTGCAATGATTTATAGGCATATCAACAATCAGGAATTCATAAATGCTAACAATGAATTAAGTTACAGTGAAAATTTCTTAAAGATGATATTTGGCGATGCTGTTGATAATGATAAAAGCGCCCTTTTTGCAAAAGCTCTAGATAAAATATTTACTCTCCATGCTGATCATGAACAGAATGCTTCTACGGCGGCTGTCAGATTGGTGGGATCGGCTGGTTCTAATCTGTTTGCAAGCCTCTCTGCAGGAGTTGCTACACTTTGGGGACCAGCACATGGTGGAGCTAATGAGGCAGTTATAAATATGCTAAAAGAGATAGAGCAAAGTGGAGATATAGATAAATTCATCGAAAAAGCTAAAGATGATAAAGATCCATTTAAATTGATGGGATTTGGACATCGTGTTTATAAAAATTATGATCCGCGCGCACGCATATTGAAAGACGCTTGCCATGAGGTTCTAAGTAAACTAGAACAAAATAATGAATTGCTCAAAATTGCAAAAAAACTTGAAGAAATAGCTTTAAAGGATGAATATTTTATTGTGCGTAAGTTATATCCAAATGTTGATTTTTACTCAGGTATAATAATGAATGCTATCGATATTCCCTCAAATATGTTCACGCCTATTTTTGCACTTGCAAGAACCACTGGTTGGGTTACTCAGTGGTATGAAATGATAAATGATAAAGAAACTAAGATCTGTAGACCAAGGCAACTCTATTTTGGTAAATAAATTTATTTTCACTTCATTAGACTTCTTGCATAACCCAAACTAAGTAGAAAAAAGGTGTCATCTGAGTAGCTGACACTGGAGTAATGCCCTCCTTTGTCATCCCAGTGCCTTGACTACTTGGATCCAGATTGGGCACTAAGTTGGTAAGCATAAAAGTATTATGTTAAAACACAGCGTTCTTGATGAGATTACGGCAAGGCTGGATTCCAGCGGGCTTTGTTGCATAGCACCTTAAGCAGTGATGGTTTACGACAAATTTATGTAATGATTTCAAATTTAGCCATACCAATATCAGTGAATTTGTTGAGCAAATAGCACTTAATTAGTAATTCTTTTTCACGATTTACTTCAGATTTATTCCTAAAGCTAAATCCAAATACTTGCTTCAACCTTGAGAAAAATCCTTCTATGTAAGATCTCTTTCCATAAATTGCTTTCTTTTTCCACTCTTTTACACCATCTTGTCCATATAATTTTATTAACCTAAAAACGCGAATTCTGGATTAAGGAAGGAAGAAAGTATAGGAAATAGAAGGCTTTTTGGATTTGATGGAATAGGAAATGAGAGTAGAAAAGATATGAACCAAAAAATTAACAGGGGATCTATGGCGAGTGTGTTCAATTTCTAGTCTATTTTTTAGGTAACCAAAAACAGTCTCAATGATAGACCTTTTTCTCAGTAAAATCTTCTCATTTAGCGAAATCAATGCATTTTTCATACCTTTTTTCACCTTGGTAACAAGTTTCAAACCTCGGTCAAACAGCTTCTGAAAAAGCTCTTTTGCAATATAACCTTTGTCACCAAACAAAAGGCCGGTTAATTTTTCCGTCAGATTTGGCACAGGTATCCTATCATCAACATTGCCTTTTGTTAGCGTAAGTGAATGAATTTCACCATTTTCATTGATTACCATATGTAATTTGAAACCAAAAAACCAGCCGTAAGTACTCTTGCTTAATTTTGCAATTCCAGCAAAAACTTTGTTTTTGGATATTCTTTTTGCATGACAAACTGCAATGGGAGTTGTGTCTATATATGAAATTCCAGTGTTTTCTGACTGTCCACAAAGCCAATGCAACAACATTGCTAAATGCCACAAAACCCTAGGCTTTAGAGCAACAAACCTGGTATATGAAGGCAACTTTGGAAACTCTGATTTGTAGAGCAACGTTAGGTAATGTAGATAGAAAGTTTTGAAATTTTTACACGGAGATTGTTGATATAGCAGGATTATTGTCATGATTTCGGAGTGCTCAATTTCCGTTGTTCTTGTGGGTTTTTTACCATTTGGCAGTAGTTTACCTGCAAAATTTTTCTCTATATCTCTGCAAAAATCATCGACCAAACAAAACAGTTTGTTATATCTTCCATGGTTAACCTCATCTGTTTTTTTATAACTGCTGAGTTTACCCTGTTTTCTTGCCTTTTCTATTCTCCTTTAATCCAGAATTCGCGTTATAAGTAAAAGAAATCTTCAAAGTAGGTAGGGCAACTATTTACAGATGGAAAAAAATCAAACAAGATACTGGAGATATAAAATCGAGGACCTGCTATCAAAAAGGTCATAGTCATATAATAAAAGATCAAGAAGAATTCAGGGAATTTCTCGATAAAAATAATGATAAAACTTTACAAGAACTATCGAAGATATGGCGAAAAAAAGTATCTCCAACAACAATACACCGAGCAATAAAAACACTTGGTTACAGCTATAAAAAAAACTTTTTATCATCCGAAAAGGGATACTGGAGCAAGAAAAAAGTTTCAAGAAATAATTGCAGAAATTCCAAGAGATAAGCTTGTATTTATAGATGAATCTGGCATTGAAGACAATGTGTGTGTTGAGTATGGATGGAGTGCAAAAGGCACTCGTTGTTATGGTGAAAAGGCCTATCGGCATAAGAGGAGAATAAGTATGATTGCAGGACTTCATAATAACCAAATTCTTGCACCTTTGATATTTGAAGGAAACTGTGACAAAGCTATTTTTGAAAGCTATGTTGAGCAAATTTTAATTAAGAATTTGCGGGCAGGACAGACTATTGTTTTAGATAATATCAACTTTCATAAAACGCCAAAAGTGAAAACTTTAATAGAGTCAGTAGGATGTAAAGTTTTATATTTACCAACCTACTCACCTGATCTCAACCCTATTGAGCACTATTGGTTTAAAATTAAGCACAATATTCGAAAAATATCTCACATGTTTGCTGATTTTTTCAATGCCGTTTACTTTATCCTTAAAAATGTCTCTACCTTTGTGGATTAAGCTATACAAGTGAAGAGGGGCTAATTAGTGAATTTTGTGAGAAGATAAAAGGTATAACAGCACAAAATAAACAAGAACCTGAAGAAAATATTCTAGAAAGTATTGAGAAAATAGTAAATGAGTACTTATAACGCGAATTCTGGATTAAGGAAGGAAGAAAGTATAGGAAATAGAAGGCTTTTTGGATTTGATGGAATAGGAAATGAGAGTAGAAAAGATATGAACCAAAAAATTAACAGGGGATCTATGGCGAGTGTGTTCAATTTCTAGTCTATTTTTTAGGTAACCAAAAACAGTCTCAATGATAGACCTTTTTCTCAGTAAAATCTTCTCATTTAGCGAAATCAATGCATTTTTCATACCTTTTTTCACCTTGGTAACAAGTTTCAAACCTCGGTCAAACAGCTTCTGAAAAAGCTCTTTTGCAATATAACCTTTGTCACCAAACAAAAGGCCGGTTAATTTTTCCGTCAGATTTGGCACAGGTATCCTATCATCAACATTGCCTTTTGTTAGCGTAAGTGAATGAATTTCACCATTTTCATTGATTACCATATGTAATTTGAAACCAAAAAACCAGCCGTAAGTACTCTTGCTTAATTTTGCAATTCCAGCAAAAACTTTGTTTTTGGATATTCTTTTTGCATGACAAACTGCAATGGGAGTTGTGTCTATATATGAAATTCCAGTGTTTTCTGACTGTCCACAAAGCCAATGCAACAACATTGCTAAATGCCACAAAACCCTAGGCTTTAGAGCAACAAACCTGGTATATGAAGGCAACTTTGGAAACTCTGATTTGTAGAGCAACGTTAGGTAATGTAGATAGAAAGTTTTGAAATTTTTACACGGAGATTGTTGATATAGCAGGATTATTGTCATGATTTCGGAGTGCTCAATTTCCGTTGTTCTTGTGGGTTTTTTACCATTTGGCAGTAGTTTACCTGCAAAATTTTTCTCTATATCTCTGCAAAAATCATCGACCAAACAAAACAGTTTGTTATATCTTCCATGGTTAACCTCATCTGTTTTTTTATAACTGCTGAGTTTACCCTGTTTTCTTGCCTTTTCTATTCTCCTTTAATCCAGAATTCGCGTTATTTGTAAACCAAATGTTAGCCAGTTCATCTTTAAATAACTCCAAATCCGCATCTGGCGTAATCACTTGATGATCAAGCTCATCATATATTCCTTTCACTACTTCTTGATGCTGCGGACAACTAAGTAAAATTTTGAAATCTTCTTTATCTGGATGTGCTCCTCAATCTCCACAAACTTTCAACACTCCTCTATCGAAGTCAGTTAATTCTGGAAACGGTGGCTGGTTGTGAACTGAAAAATGGTTCAAAATTGACCTTAACATTTTCTTCTACATAGCCGGTGTGAAAATAATGATCCTTAATATAAAAAATAAATCCTATTATTGGTATTATTAAACACAAAATTAGTTTAACTGTCTTCGACATAATCACGTTCACAAAAAAGCTAGCTTATAAGAAACAATTTAAAAAAGTTTTAATCTAATGTTGAGTGCATTTTTGCAGAGCAGCAACTCCCGGCATTTCATCGCCACCCAGCCAACTTAAAAACGCTCCTCCACCAGTGGAAACACATGTAAAATCCTTATCGGTAAGGCCTGCAGCGCTTATTGCAGATAGACTATCGCCTCCCCCTATTATGCTGGTTAACTTTCCTTTGTGCGTTAAATCACTTACGACTTTCATTACCCCTATTGTACCACTTGCAAAAGCTGAATGTTCAAAAACACCAATAGGTCCATTCCACAGCAGAGTCTTACTGCTTGCTATTATACTGCTTATTGTACTCAAAGTTTGTGGTCCGATATCCAAAATTATATCACCGTCCAAAATGGACTCAGTTTTTCTTGAAATACTAGTGCTGTAATCAGAGTTTACTGCAACCAGAACGTCTTCTGGCACAACTATTTTGCAATTGTTTTTATTTGCTGTTTCAACAATATTATGTAGAAGGTCGTCAACACCATTTTGAAAGAAAGATTTCCCTATATTTACTTTGCTAAATGACAAAAAATTATTGGCTATTGCACCACCTAGAACTAGGTAATCAACCTTTTCTGTTAGCTTTATAAGCATTTTTATCTTAGTTGACATTTTGGCTCCCCCAACTATCGCAGTAATAGGTTTAGCTTTAAACGATACAGCTTTTCCAAGATACTTTAGCTCATCTTGTAAGCAAAATCCTGCATAGGAGGGTAAAAATTCTGTAATGCGTGAAATAGAAGCGTGAGCTCTGTGAGAGCAAGAAAATGCATCATTGACATATATATCCGCTAGAGATGCTAGTTGTTTGGCAAAATTTGAGTCACTTTGCTCTTCCTCTTTATAAAATCTTAGATTCTCTAGTAATATTATATCTCTTGCATCCATAGCACTCACTGCTTTCTGCACTTTTTCACCAACGCAATCATCAATGAATTTCACTTTTTTATTTAGTAACTGCGATAAAGTGTCAATTACATTTTTTAGCGACAGATTATTGTCTCTGGCCTTTGGGCGTCCGAAATGCGATATAATAATAATCTTTGCACTCGCATTTACTAAATACTGAATAGTAGGCAATGCTCTCAAAATACGAGTGACGTCACGAATTTCTCCATCTTTTATAGGAACATTGAAATCAACTCTGAGTAAGACGGTTTTATTGTGAAGATCACAATTTCCTATACTAGGTATGTTCATTACAAAATTGAAGCTATAAAGTCACTATACAGCAGTTTGATCTAAAGTAAAGTTTTGAGTTATACGAACGTTTAAGGAAATTTGCATCCAGATGGTGTCATCCTAGTACCTTCTCCTGTCATCCGAGTAGCTGACTACTTGGATCCAGATTGGATACTGAGTTGGTAAGTATAAAAGTATGGCTAACGCTGACTAAGTTTCCCTACGTCATACCGCGATTCATTCGCGGTATCTTAGCATAGATCCCGCTAACACGTAGCGGGATGACGGTTGTCAGGGTGTCATCCAAGTAGCCTCTTTCTTGTCATCCCAGTGCCCAGACACTGGGATGGCTTTGTTGCATAGCAACCGAAAAATCTGGTGGCTACTGACTAAATTCATTATAAAATAGCGATTTAAGGATAAATATGCCACAAAAAATGAGAGTCAGTAACCATAGCGAATATAACAAATTTCTAGAAAAAAGAGGAAATATTTTTCGTCACATCGATAAAGCTATCGAAAATTGGTATGAAATTGGGCCAAAATGCAGGGTGGCAACAATATTTACAGCAATAAAGTGGTGATTTTGATACATATAATAACCCATCTATTCAGAATAGGTTTGAGTGGGATTTTTAGAAGGATACATTGAACAAATAGGAAAAAATTTAGGTTATTAGCTATTCACAAGCATCAAAAGAAACTTGATATTAAGATCAATGATTGCAGAAAATAACATGGAAGATATCGAAATTGCTATAGACAGTACAGGAATTAGTATATACAACAACACACAGCAAAGAAAATAGCAAAGATAGAGAGTATCGCGGCTATAAACAAGTAAGAAAATTGCACATAATGTTGGGCAAACAAGTCATAGCTACAAAATACAGTAATGACGCGAATTCTGGATTAAGGAAGGAAGAAAGTATAGGAAATAGAAGGCTTTTTGGATTTGATGGAATAGGAAATGAGAGTAGAAAAGATATGAACCAAAAAATTAACAGGGGATCTATGGCGAGTGTGTTCAATTTCTAGTCTATTTTTTAGGTAACCAAAAACAGTCTCAATGATAGACCTTTTTCTCAGTAAAATCTTCTCATTTAGCGAAATCAATGCATTTTTCATACCTTTTTTCACCTTGGTAACAAGTTTCAAACCTTGGTCAAACAGCTTCTGAAAAAGCTCTTTTGCAATATAACCTTTGTCACCAAACAAAAGGCCGGTTAATTTTTCCGTCAGATTTGGCACAGGTATCCTATCATCAACATTGCCTTTTGTTAGCGTAAGTGAATGAATTTCACCATTTTCATTGATTACCATATGTAATTTGAAACCAAAAAACCAGCCGTAAGTACTCTTGCTTAATTTTGCAATTCCAGCAAAAACTTTGTTTTTGGATATTCTTTTTGCATGACAAACTGCAATGGGAGTTGTGTCTATATATGAAATTCCAGTGTTTTCTGACTGTCCACAAAGCCAATGCAACAACATTGCTAAATGCCACAAAACCCTAGGCTTTAGAGCAACAAACCTGGTATATGAAGGCAACTTTGGAAACTCTGATTTGTAGAGCAACGTTAGGTAATGTAGATAGAAAGTTTTGAAATTTTTACACGGAGATTGTTGATATAGCAGGATTATTGTCATGATTTCGGAGTGCTCAATTTCCGTTGTTCTTGTGGGTTTTTTGCCATTTGGCAGTAGTTTACCTGCAAAATTTTTCTCTATATCTCTGCAAAAATCATCGACCAAACAAAACAGTTTGTTATATCTTCCATGGTTAACCTCATCTGTTTTTTTATAACTGCTGAGTTTACCCTGTTTTCTTGCCTTTTCTATTCTCCTTTAATCCAGAATTCGCGTAAAAAGAATATCCAAAAACAAAGTTTTTGCTGGAATTGCAAAATTAAGCAAGAGTACTTACGGCTGGTTTTTTGGTTTCAAATTACATATGGTAATCAATGAAAATGGTGAAATTCATTCACTTACGCTAACAAAAGGCAATGTTGATGATAGGATACCTGTGCCAAATCTGACGGAAAAATTAACCGGCCTTTTGTTTGGTGACAAAGGTTATATTGCAAAAGAGCTTTTTCAGAAGCTGTTTGACCGAGGTTTGAAACTTGTTACCAAGGTGAAAAAAGGTATGAAAAATGCATTGATTTCGCTAAATGAGAAGATTTTACTGAGAAAAAGGTCTATCATTGAGACTGTTTTTGGTTACCTAAAAAATAGACTAGAAATTGAACACACTCGCCATAGATCCCCTGTTAATTTTTTGGTTCATATCTTTTCTACTCTCATTTCCTATTCCATCAAATCCAAAAAGCCTTCTATTTCCTATACTTTCTTCCTTCCTTAATCCAGAATTCGCGTTAGCAATAACGACTTAATATAAACCATAACTTTTCTGGGTCTTTCGACCCAGAAAAGGTCGCCTTACACCAAACAAAGAATAGAGATAAGATAAACCTTCAACTAGCCCCACTTATTCGCTATATTGTTGGAGGTTTTCATAGTTTTTCTAGTCGATGAACATTTTTAAACAGGTTTCCTCTCTAATTTCCAGCAAATTAAATGAGTTGAAGCAAAGGGGTGTTATAAGCACGAATGCAACAAACTTTATCGTAGAGCCTCCAAGCAATAGAGCGCATGGAGATATTTACACAAACGTTGCTATGGTGCTCGCAAAGCATGAAAAGAAGAATCCAGTTGAGATTGCAGAGGTTTTAGCTAAAGAGTTTGAACTTTTTGATGAAGTTGCAAAAGTGGAAATAGCAGGCCCTGGTTTCATCAACATGCACTTAAAAATAGAAGTGTGGCATGGAATTTTAAAACAAATAAATGAGCTAAAAACAGAGTTTGGTACCCTAGATATAGGGAACAAGCAGGCCATCAATGTTGAGTTTGTATCTGCAAATCCAACTGGTCCACTGCATATTGGTCATGCAAGAGGGGCAGTATTTGGTGACGTTCTGGCAAATTTATTGAAAAAAGTTGGTTATAAAGTTACTAAGGAATACTATATTAACGATGCTGGAGCGCAGATAGATACACTAATAAAGTCAGTATATTTGCGGTATAAGGAAGCTCTGGGAGAAGAAATTAGCATTGAAAAAGGTTTATACCCAGGTGAATATTTAAAACCGATAGGGGAGGAGCTGGCTAAAAAATATGGCAAAGAGCTTCTAAAAAAGCAAGATAATCAGATAATTAGAGACTATACTTTAAGTTCTATCTTAGAACTAATAAAGGAAGACATGAACTTACTTGGAGTAAGTCATGATGTTTTTACTTCAGAGTATGAGCTACAAAAAAGTGGCAAAATTGAAGAGAGTATAAAGATATTGTCTGACAAGGGTCTAGTGTATGAAGGGTACTTGGAGAAACCAAAAGGCAAAGAAAGCGAAAATTGGACTTCCAGAAAAGAAATGTTATTTCGCTCTACAAAATTTGGCGATGATGTTGACCGTGCACTGAAAAAAGAGGACGGCAGTTGGACTTATTTTGCCTCGGATATCGCTTACCATTTTGATAAGATATCACGTGGTTTTAACAATATGATCTTAGAGGTTGGTAGTGATCATAGTGGTTATATCAAAAGGCTCAAAGCAGTCGTCTCTGCGCTAAGTGATGATCAAGCGAAAATAGAGGTAAAACTGCATAATATTGTGAATTTTTTTGAGAATGGCAAACCTGTTAAAATGTCCAAAAGATCAGGAAACTTCCTCACAGCAAGAGATGTAGTGGAAGAAGTTGGCAGGGACATAACTCGTTTTATAATGCTAACACGCAAGAATGATATGGTCTTGGACTTTGATTTTGCTAAAGTTAAAGAACAGTCAAAAGACAATCCTATTTTTTACGTGCAATATGCGCATGCTCGTGCTCATTCGTTAATGCGTAATGCTCCAAAAGAGCCCCCAACAGCAGATCCTTCACTTTTAAAGACCGATGGGGAGCTCTTCCTCATAAAAACCTTAGCAAAGTGGCCAGATGTGGTAAAAATTGCAGCAAGGCTTTATGAGCCACACAGAATTACTTTCTACTTACTTGAAGTTGCAGAAGCGTTTCACGTTTTATGGGGGTATGGCAAGAGTGATCTAAACATGCGGTTCATACTGGAAGACAACTTAAACCTCACCGCTGCAAGAATGTTTCTCGTACAAGCCTTAGCGCACGTCATCGCTTCTGGACTTTCCATCTTTAATATAGAACCTTTGGAAGAGATGAGTTGACTTTTTTTGTGCAAGATTGTTTTTTCAACGAATAAAGGAGTTGACAAAATTAAGTAAAAATGTTATAGTTTATAGTAGTATTTTTTGGTTAATATATGGCTCACAGTCAAAAAAAGCTCAATGTTAATGTAAGTTTTGACAGTAAATTGGCTCAGTATCTTACAGAAATGGCAGAGATTCAAAATAAAACTATCCCTGAAGTTTTAGTAGATTTAGTGGAAGAAGAGTTCGAAGAAGATGTAGAGCTATCCGAAATAGCTGACGATCGCCTCTCTGAAGGTGAAGAAGAAGTAGAGGATGATGAAAACATCTGGAAATAAAACTTACACTATAAAATTCTTAAAAAATGTTATTGAAAAAGAAATTCCAGCTCTTCCGGCAAAGATTAAATTAATGGTTCAGGAGGCCATAAAGAAACGCCTTACAGTTGATCCTTTTAATCTAGGAAAGCCTTTATGTCATAGCTTTAGAGGGCAATATAGGATAAGGGTTAGCAACTACCGTATAATTTACATTATAAATCATTCAGAACGTAAAGTACTTATTACTGCAGTGGGGCATAGAAAAAACATTTACAAACACAGAAGATTACACAATTAAAAATATAAGAAAGACCTCACCGCTGCAACTCGTACAAGCCTTAGCGCACGTCATTGCTTCTGGACTTTCCATCTTTAATATAGAGCCTTTGGAAGAGATGAGTTGACTTTTTTACTTTATGTGTAATAGTTAAAACGCGAATTCTGGATTAAAGGAGAATAGAAAAGGCAAGAAAACAGGGTAAACTCAGCAGTTATAAAAAAACAGATGAGGTTAACCATGGAAGATATAACAAACTGTTTTGTTTGGTCGATGATTTTTGCAGAGATATAGAGAAAAATTTTGCAGGTAAACTACTGCCAAATGGTAAAAAACCCACAAGAACAACGGAAATTGAGTACTCCGAAATCATGACAATAATCCTGCTATATCAACAATCTCCGTGTAAAAATTTCAAAACTTTCTATCTACATTACCTAACGTTGCTCTACAAATCAGAGTTTCCAAAGTTGCCTTCATATACCAGGTTTGTTGCTCTAAAGCCTAGGGTTTTGTGGCATTTAGCAATGTTGTTGCATTGGCTTTGTGGACAGTCAGAAAACACTGGAATTTCATATATAGACACAACTCCCATTGCAGTTTGTCATGCAAAAAGAATATCCAAAAACAAAGTTTTTGCTGGAATTGCAAAATTAAGCAAGAGTACTTACGGCTGGTTTTTTGGTTTCAAATTACATATGGTAATCAATGAAAATGGTGAAATTCATTCACTTACGCTAACAAAAGGCAATGTTGATGATAGGATACCTGTGCCAAATCTGACGGAAAAATTAACCGGCCTTTTGTTTGGTGACAAAGGTTATATTGCAAAAGAGCTTTTTCAGAAGCTGTTTGACCGAGGTTTGAAACTTGTTACCAAGGTGAAAAAAGGTATGAAAAATGCATTGATTTCGCTAAATGAGAAGATTTTACTGAGAAAAAGGTCTATCATTGAGACTGTTTTTGGTTACCTAAAAAATAGACTAGAAATTGAACACACTCGCCATAGATCCCCTGTTAATTTTTTGGTTCATATCTTTTCTACTCTCATTTCCTATTCCATCAAATCCAAAAAGCCTTCTATTTCCTATACTTTCTTCCTTCCTTAATCCAGAATTCGCGTTACTAATTAAGTGCTATTTGCTCAACAAATTCACTGATATTGGTATGGCTAAATTTGAAATTATTACATAAATTTGTCGTAAACCATCACTGCTTAAGGTGCTATGCAACAAAGCCATTCCAGTGTCAGCTACTTGCATGACATCATAGGGGCACTGGGATGACATCATTCTTGACCCCTATATCGCAACGTTCGTACAGTTGTGAGCGGTACAAGTTTAGTCCATATACCTTCCAAGCATAACACGCTCACGAAACTTTAATGCAATAGCTTGATTTCTACTGAAAGACAGCATTATGCCAAGTGCAATGCTCGAAGATAAAAGAGAAGAGCCACCATAACTAAGTAGTGGCAGGGTTATGCCGGTGGTGGGAAAAACACTCAATGTTACCCCTATGTTTATTATGAATTGTGTGATGAATTGAATTGAGATACCAAGAATCACCAACAGATTAAGTAGTTCATTTTCCCTATATGCAACGTAAAGCAAGCGGGCGGAAATGATGCCAAATAACATCAATGTGGCTAAGCACGTAATCAAACCAAATTCTTCTGCTAAAACAGAAAACACAAAATCTGTATGACAATCAGGAAGAGAGGTTTTTACGCTACCTTCACCAGGTCCAACTCCAGTTAATTGACCTCTTTTGAATGCTTCTAATGATTTTGTGACTTGAAAGTTATCGCGCTGCGTAAAAAAGACAAAATTGTAAATCCTTTGCTTTATATGTGGGAGGCATAAGTAAGCTATTGTAGTTCCAGTTGTGGCCATTCCTATTATGCATAGAAAGTATAAAAGTGGTATACATGCAATAAACATTTGACCAATAAAAGAATATGTTAAAAGCATGGACATACTGAAATCAGGTTGCAAAAGTAACAACACAAAAACTAACAGAAATATTATGATTGATATGTGCATTTTAAACTTCATTCCGCTGGCTAAGATACTAGCTATGACAACAGAAAAAAATGGCCTTACGAACTCAGATGGTTGAACTGAAATTTTGACAATATGTAACCATCGTTTCGCACCTTTTACCTCTATACCAAGTATTATCGCAGCTGCCACTAGAATAGTAAATAAAATGAAACCTGCGAATGAGAGGTTAAGTATAGTTCTTGTGTTGAGAAAAGAAAATGTTACTAAGGTAATCAGTGATAGAACTATATAAATTGTATGGCGCCGTATAAAATAATCCTGTGGTAGAGAAAGACGCTGCGCAATTACAGGGCTCGCTGAATAAACAAGAATGAAACTTATAGTGAGCAAAAAAAACACTGGAAGGATAAGATAATAATCTAGGGTTCTATACCAGAGTTTAATATTCATTTTGTTCCAATGTGTAATGCCACTATTCCATAGCTCATATTATGAAACTCAACATTCTTAAAGCCTACCTCTTCAATTTCCATTTTAAAATCAGCCTGAGTTGGAAATTCTCTGATGCTCTTCACTAAATATTCATAAGAACTCTCGTCTTGAGCAACTATGCTGCCAATTTTAGGAATTACTTTAAATGAATATAAGTCATAAAGTTTGGTAAATATCTCATTTTGATAGTGCATAGGGGCAAATTCTAAGCAGATAAATTTTCCATGTGGTTTTAATACCCTGTGCGCCTCATTTAAAGCCTTCTTGCGGTCAGAAACATTTCGAATGCCAAAAGCTATTGTGCAATAATCAAATTCGGAGTCTTCAAATGGTAAACTTTCTGCGTTCGCACATACCCAATCAAAATTAATTTGGTTTGAATTTATAGCTTTATCACGTCCTCTGCTTAGCATATTCTGATTTATATCGCATACTGTAACCTTAGCACTTGGCTCTTTTCTTACTATTCTTATTGCTATATCTCCAGTTCCTCCAGCAACATCTAAAACCTTAGAGTTTTTTGTAAAATGCACACTATTTACCATTTTATCTTTCCATAATCTGTGCATTCCAAGGCTCATTATATCATTCATGGTGTCGTAGCGACTTGCCACGGAATCGAATACCTCTTTAACTAATTGTGATTTCTTCTCGATTTTTATAGTAGACATTACGTAAAGTCGCTCAACTCCTTTATAATTAACGCGAATTCTGGATTAAGGAAGGAAGAAAGTATAGGAAATAGAAGGCTTTTTGGATTTGATGGAATAGGAAATGAGAGTAGAAAAGATATGAACCAAAAAATTAACAGGGGATCTATGGCGAGTGTGTTCAATTTCTAGTCTATTTTTTAGGTAACCAAAAACAGTCTCAATGATAGACCTTTTTCTCAGTAAAATCTTCTCATTTAGCGAAATCAATGCATTTTTCATACCTTTTTTCACCTTGGTAACAAGTTTCAAACCTCGGTCAAACAGCTTCTGAAAAAGCTCTTTTGCAATATAACCTTTGTCACCAAACAAAAGGCCGGTTAATTTTTCCGTCAGATTTGGCACAGGTATCCTATCATCAACATTGCCTTTTGTTAGCGTAAGTGAATGAATTTCACCATTTTCATTGATTACCATATGTAATTTGAAACCAAAAAACCAGCCGTAAGTACTCTTGCTTAATTTTGCAATTCCAGCAAAAACTTTGTTTTTGGATATTCTTTTTGCATGACAAACTGCAATGGGAGTTGTGTCTATATATGAAATTCCAGTGTTTTCTGACTGTCCACAAAGCCAATGCAACAACATTGCTAAATGCCACAAAACCCTAGGCTTTAGAGCAACAAACCTGGTATATGAAGGCAACTTTGGAAACTCTGATTTGTAGAGCAACGTTAGGTAATGTAGATAGAAAGTTTTGAAATTTTTACACGGAGATTGTTGATATAGCAGGATTATTGTCATGATTTCGGAGTGCTCAATTTCCGTTGTTCTTGTGGGTTTTTTACCATTTGGCAGTAGTTTACCTGCAAAATTTTTCTCTATATCTCTGCAAAAATCATCGACCAAACAAAACAGTTTGTTATATCTTCCATGGTTAACCTCATCTGTTTTTTTATAACTGCTGAGTTTACCCTGTTTTCTTGCCTTTTCTATTCTCCTTTAATCCAGAATTCGCGTTATTAGGTTAATAAAATTATATGGACAAGATGGTGTAAAAGAGTGGAAAAAGAAAGCAATTTATGGAAAGAGATCTTACATAGAAGGATTTTTCTCAAGGTTGAAGCAAGTATTTGGATTTAGCTTTAGGAATAAATCTGAAGTAAATCGTGAAAAAGAATTACTAATTAAGTGCTATTTGCTCAACAAATTCACTGATATTGGTATGGCTAAATTTGAAATCATTACATAAATTTGTCGTAAACCATCACTGCTTAAGGTCCTATGCAACAAAGCCGTCTGGAATCCAGTCTTTATTATACAGCCACTTGGTTAGAATTAAGTCTTCTGGATCCCAGTGGGCTTTGTTGCATCGCTACTTATGAAACGCGAATTCTGGATTAAAGGAGAATAGAAAAGGCAAGAAAACAGGGTAAACTCATTGGTTAGAATTAAGTCTTCTGGATCCCAGTGGGCTTTGTTGCATCGCTACTTATGAAACGCGAATTCTGGATTAAAGGAGAATAGAAAAGGCAAGAAAACAGGGTAAACTCAGCAGTTATAAAAAAACAGATGAGGTTAACCATGGAAGATATAACAAACTGTTTTGTTTGGTCGATGATTTTTGCAGAGATATAGAGAAAAATTTTGCAGGTAAACTACTGCCAAATGGTAAAAAACCCACAAGAACAACGGAAATTGAGCACTCCGAAATCATGACAATAATCCTGCTATATCAACAATCTCCGTGTAAAAATTTCAAAACTTTCTATCTACATTACCTAACGTTGCTCTACAAATCAGAGTTTCCAAAGTTGCCTTCATATACCAGGTTTGTTGCTCTAAAGCCTAGGGTTTTGTGGCATTTAGCAATGTTGTTGCATTGGCTTTGTGGACAGTCAGAAAACACTGGAATTTCATATATAGACACAACTCCCATTGCAGTTTGTCATGCAAAAAGAATATCCAAAAACAAAGTTTTTGCTGGAATTGCAAAATTAAGCAAGAGTACTTACGGCTGGTTTTTTGGTTTCAAATTACATATGGTAATCAATGAAAATGGTGAAATTCATTCACTTACGCTAACAAAAGGCAATGTTGATGATAGGATACCTGTGCCAAATCTGACGGAAAAATTAACCGGCCTTTTGTTTGGTGACAAAGGTTATATTGCAAAAGAGCTTTTTCAGAAGCTGTTTGACCGAGGTTTGAAACTTGTTACCAAGGTGAAAAAAGGTATGAAAAATGCATTGATTTCGCTAAATGAGAAGATTTTACTGAGAAAAAGGTCTATCATTGAGACTGTTTTTGGTTACCTAAAAAATAGACTAGAAATTGAACACACTCGCCATAGATCCCCTGTTAATTTTTTGGTTCATATCTTTTCTACTCTCATTTCCTATTCCATCAAATCCAAAAAGCCTTCTATTTCCTATACTTTCTTCCTTCCTTAATCCAGAATTCGCGTTAGAAGAATGTATGAGTAATTTATCCTATGTTGAACTGAAGAATCAAAACGAAGTGGTAAGGTAAATTATATTTCATTAAAGTCATTTATCTTGAAACATAAGCAGGATTTTGTGTAATTGTTTCAATTTAGACCTATTTATTGAAATAATGCGTGAAAATGACAGGTCATTGTACAAGAGGTACCTAATTCGCCGACAAGAATGCTAGATAAAGAAACTTACATTTCAATTATTTCATAATTTCTGTATAATCTTAAAAACTCAATTAGTGCGTTATGAAGATAATAATAGGTAATGCTAGTAAGGAATTAGGGGAATCAGTAGTTAACCGGCTAGATGTTCAACCATCCTCTGCTTGGATATCAAAGTTTACCGATGGCGAGGTAAATGTAGAAGTAGCAAATGATCTATATAATCAAGAAGTATATATAGTACAATCTCTTTCTCCCCCTGTGAATGATAACCTTATGGAGCTTCTGCTTATAATTGATGCAGTAAATAGATTAGGAGCCAAAAGAATAGTAGTAATTATTCCTTATTATGGATATAGCAGGCAAGATAGAGTTATCAAGAACAATAATATGCAATCTGCTTTAAGTGCCAAATTAGTTGCAAATCTTATTCAAACTGCAGGTGCAAGTAGTGTTGCAGTTATTGATTTGCACTCAAGTCAAATTGAAGGATTCTTTGATGTACCGATAACTAATTTGAACTGCTTTGAAGCATTTGTTGACTGTATATACACGAAAAATTTGGCAATTGTTGCACCTGATGTTGGAGCAATTGGCAGAGCACGTGCTTTTGCAAAGACTTTAGAGGAAAAGTGCAAGATAGGGTTAAGTGATAAGATTATTGTAGTAGATAAACATAGGGAGAAAGCAGGCACATCTCAAGTAATGAACATAATAGGAGAAGTTGCGAATAAAAATTGTGTCATTGTTGATGATATAGTTGACTCTGGTGGAACATTGTGTAATGCAGCTCTTGCTTTAAAAGCCCGTGGAGCAAAGTCCGTAATTTCATACATCACACATGGCGTGCTTTCAGGAAGTGCAGTTGAGAGAATTTCCTCCTCTTCTCTAGATAAATTAGTGATTACGGATACCATACTTCACAAACTTGAAAAAACTGGTAAAATAGAAGTTGTTTCGGTCGTAAATATTTTAACTCACTTCATCCAAGGAGGTAAAGATGCCAACTAGATCAACAGAAGATGTTATTACTTCACTAATAGAATTTGCAAATAAGAGAAAAATAACAATTACCAAAGAAGAAATGCTTAAAATTGCACAGCTTGTAAGGATTAAGTTATCAAATGATGAGATTGATCACTACTCCAAAGAACTGACAATGCTGGATTGGATACATGATACTTTATTGCAAGTTAATACTGAAGGTGTTTCTCCTATGCATTATGGCAGTATAGACAAGGACATTCATGTACGCGATGATGTTATAAATTCTCAAAACATTAAAGAAGAGATATTGTCCAATACAAAACCTGAGCATGGGTATTTCGTAGTGCCAAAGGTTATAAACGATTAAGGTATAGCTAACCCAAGAAAGGTTTCCCTACGTCATACCGCAATTCATTCGCGGTATAGATTCCGCTAACGAGTAGCGGAATGACGAATTTATTGTTTTTCAAATTGTAGGTAAACCTAAGCCACTTTAGCTATAAAAAGTAGATCATAGCTAACGTTTAAGCCACACATTAAAGCTTTTAAGAGGTCTTAGTTTACTTACTCCATTATTTTCTTTATTATCAGATATCACTTTTAAATAATATGGAGGAGTAAGTTGTCAGCAATTGCCATTATTGATTTTGGTTCACAGTTTACACAGCTTATCGCAAGACAAGTAAGAGGCATGGGCGTTTATTGTGAAATATTTCCAAGCAACGTCAGTTTTGAAACAATATCAAAATTCAATGGGTTTATTCTCTCTGGAGGACCGCAATCTGTAAATGATGATTGTTCTGAAACAAGTAGAGTAGTACATGAAATTATAAAACTCAATGAGGCAACAAACGTTCCTATACTTGGAATATGCTATGGACAGCAACTCATTTGTCATTATTTTGGAGCAAAAGTAAAAGAGAGTTTCAAACAGGAGTTTGGCAGAACTAAGATCAAGGTACTAAAAGAATCTCCCATTATAAAGGATACGTGGGATGTTAATTCTGAAGTGGATGTATTAATGAATCATGCAGACAGTGTTGATACTATACCACAGGGATTTACTGTTATCGCATCAGGTGTGATAAATCAAACAATTGCAATGATTGTCAACGAACAGCGGAAGATTTACTGTACTCAATTCCATCCTGAAGTGAGGCCCACAACAAATGGCAGTAAATTGCTCTCTAACTTCTTGGATATTGCAAATTGCGAAAGAGACTGGACAATGAAGTCGTTTATTGAGGAGCAGAAGGAAAAAATCAAAAATGTAGTAGGAGAGAAAAAAGTAATCGCTGCAGTAAGTGGTGGGGTTGATTCAAGTGTTGCAGCGGCTCTCACACATAAAGCTATAGGAAAACAATTGAACTGTATTTTTATCGATACTGGGTTGTTACGCAAGAACCAGACCATTACTATGTTGAAAGAGATTCCGATAAACTATGTTGATAAATCAAATTTATTTTTGAGTAGGTTGAAGGGAATAACTGATCCAGAAGAAAAGCGAAAAATTATCGGTAACACTTTTATTGAAGTGTTTGAAGAAGAAGCAAAAAAAATAGGTGATGTGGATTTTTTGATGCAAGGTACCATCTACTCTGATGTAGTTGAGTCAGGGCATGCCTCAGACAACACTAGTACAATTAAGTCTCACCATAATGTTGGTGGGTTGCCAGAAAAGATGAACCTGAAGCTAGTGGAGCCTTTACGTTACCTCTTTAAAGATGAGGTAAGGCTACTTGGAAAGGAAATTGGGCTTTCAGATGAGATAATATTTCAACATCCATTTCCTGGACCCGGACTTGCAGTGAGGATTATAAGTGAAGTCGATGAAGAAAAGGTGCGAATATTGCAAGAAGCAGATGAAATATATATTAATACGATGAAAAATTACGATCTATACGATAAGATATGGCAAGCTTTTGCTGTATTATTACCAATAAAAACTGTAGGCGTCATGGGAGATGGTCGTACGTACGGATATGTTTGTGCTTTGAGGGCTGTAACATCATCTGATGGTATGACAGCCGATGCATTTCCATTTGAAGATAAGGATCAACACTTGTTAGTATTTTGGGATTTTTTACGCAATGTCGGCAGTATCATTGTTAATAATGTTCCCGGAGTGAATAGAGTTGTTTATGATATAACTTCCAAGCCACCAGCAACTATTGAGTGGGAGTAAATCAAAAAGATCCCGCTGCTTGTTAGCGGCTAAGAGATACCTCGTCATCCCGCTACTTGTTAGCGGGATCTAGAGACGCGAATTCTGGATTAAGGAAGGAAGAAAGTATAGGAAATAGAAGGCTTTTTGGATTTGATGGAATAGGAAATGAGAGTAGAAAAGATATGAACCAAAAAATTAACAGGGGATCTATGGCAAGTGTGTTCAATTTCTAGTCTATTTTTTAGGTAACCAAAAACAGTCTCAATGACAGACCTTTTTCTCAGTAAAATCTTCTCATTTAGCGAAATCAATGCATTTTTCATACCTTTTTTCACCTTGGTAACGCGAATTCTGGATTAAGGAAGGAAGAAAGTATAGGAAATAGAAGGCTTTTTGGATTTGATGGAATAGGAAATGAGAGTAGAAAAGATATGAACCAAAAAATTAACAGGGGATCTATGGCGAGTGTGTTCAATTTCTAGTCTATTTTTTAGGTAACCAAAAACAGTCTCAATGATAGACCTTTTTCTCAGTAAAATCTTCTCATTTAGCGAAATCAATGCATTTTTCATACCTTTTTTCACCTTGGTAACAAGTTTCAAACCTCGGTCAAACAGCTTCTGAAAAAGCTCTTTTGCAATATAACCTTTGTCACCAAACAAAAGGCCGGTTAATTTTTCCGTCAGATTTGGCACAGGTATCCTATCATCAACATTGCCTTTTGTTAGCGTAAGTGAATGAATTTCACCATTTTCATTGATTACCATATGTAATTTGAAACCAAAAAACCAGCCGTAAGTACTCTTGCTTAATTTTGCAATTCCAGCAAAAACTTTGTTTTTGGATATTCTTTTTGCATGACAAACTGCAATGGGAGTTGTGTCTATATATGAAATTCCAGTGTTTTCTGACTGTCCACAAAGCCAATGCAACAACATTGCTAAATGCCACAAAACCCTAGGCTTTAGAGCAACAAACCTGGTATATGAAGGCAACTTTGGAAACTCTGATTTGTAGAGCAACGTTAGGTAATGTAGATAGAAAGTTTTGAAATTTTTACACGGAGATTGTTGATATAGCAGGATTATTGTCATGATTTCGGAGTGCTCAATTTCCGTTGTTCTTGTGGGTTTTTTACCATTTGGCAGTAGTTTACCTGCAAAATTTTTCTCTATATCTCTGCAAAAATCATCGACCAAACAAAACAGTTTGTTATATCTTCCATGGTTAACCTCATCTGTTTTTTTATAACTGCTGAGTTTACCCTGTTTTCTTGCCTTTTCTATTCTCCTTTAATCCAGAATTCGCGTTATAGCAGCTCTCCAGAAAAACAGGATGACTGAAGCAAACGTAATATAAAGTTCAGAGGCTTCTTCTATTTTCGTTTTTGAGCAAAATCAATAATAAGAGAGTTTCTTATTTTCATTTTTGACTTTATTTGAAAATAATATATACTATAAAAATAGCGTGCTAGGTTGAATGAATGTATATTAAAGGATCACCATCAGGCAAAGTATTCGCTGGTTATCAGGCATTTATACCTAACCCCTTGCCACCAAAATTTGAATGGGACAATGATTTAGTTAATAGTCTTTCCAGAGCAGATCATATTTTGGGTATGTTATCCAGGGAAGGAGCTAAATTGCCTAACCCTCATCTTCTCATACGACCCTTTATAACACGTGAAGCAGTTCTTTCAAGTAGAATCGAGGGAACTCAAGCAACTCTTGGTGAAATTTTGGCTCAAGAAGCAGGTGCTAACGTAGATCGCAATCCCGATGATTTACAAGAAGTACGCAATTATATATCAGCGCTCGATTATGGACTAAAACGTTTACAATCTTTTCCACTGTCGCTTCAGTTGGTTAAAGAAATTCACGGAAAACTTATGCAAGGTGTAAGAGGTTCTCACGCAATTCCAGGAGAATTTCGCCGAGTGCAAAATTGGATTGGAAGCCCAGGATGTACAATAGACACAGCAAAATATGTGCCACCAATGCCAGGTGAACTGATGGGTTGCTTGAACTCTTTTGAAAAGTTTCTACATGATAGAACATTACCCCCACTTATACATATAGCTCTATGTCATTATCAATTTGAAGCGATTCACCCATTCTTGGACGGCAATGGACGTATTGGACGTTTATTAATAACATTACTTCTGATCGAAAGAAAATTATTACCATTACCTCCGTTATACTTAAGTGCATTTTTTGAAGCTACAAAAAGTGAGTATTATGACCAACTTTACAATATAAGCAACAGAGGCACGTGGCATGATTGGTTCTCTTATTTCTTAAATGGTGTAGTACTGCAATCATTGGATGCATTGTCAAGAGCAGAACGAATTAACATTTTGATTGCAAATTGGCAAACTGAAGTTAGTTCTAAAACTGAGGGAGTTGCGAGTGGTATTGTAAGGTATCTCGCTGTAAACCCTTACTTTACTAGAAACGCGAATTCTGGATTAAAGGAGAATAGAAAAGGCAAGAAAACAGGGTAAACTCAGCAGTTATAAAAAAACAGATGAGGTTAACCATGGAAGATATAACAAACTGTTTTGTTTGGTCGATGATTTTTGCAGAGATATAGAGAAAAATTTTGCAGGTAAACTACTGCCAAATGGTAAAAAACCCACAAGAACAACGGAAATTGAGCACTCCGAAATCATGACAATAATCCTGCTATATCAACAATCTCCGTGTAAAAATTTCAAAACTTTCTATCTACATTACCTAACGTTGCTCTACAAATCAGAGTTTCCAAAGTTGCCTTCATATACCAGGTTTGTTGCTCTAAAGCCTAGGGTTTTGTGGCATTTAGCAATGTTGTTGCATTGGCTTTGTGGACAGTCAGAAAACACTGGAATTTCATATATAGACACAACTCCCATTGCAGTTTGTCATGCAAAAAGAATATCCAAAACAAAGTTTTTGCTGGAATTGCAAAATTAAGCAAGAGTACTTACGGCTGGTTTTTTGGTTTCAAATTACATATGGTAATCAATGAAAATGGTGAAATTCATTCACTTACGCTAACAAAAGGCAATGTTGATGATAGGATACCTGTGCCAAATCTGACGGAAAAATTAACCGGCCTTTTGTTTGGTGACAAAGGTTATATTGCAAAAGAGCTTTTTCAGAAGCTGTTTGACCGAGGTTTGAAACTTGTTACCAAGGTGAAAAAAGGTATGAAAAATGCATTGATTTCGCTAAATGAGAAGATTTTACTGAGAAAAAGGTCTATCATTGAGACTGTTTTTGGTTACCTAAAAAATAGACTAGAAATTGAACACACTCGCCATAGATCCCCTGTTAATTTTTTGGTTCATATCTTTTCTACTCTCATTTCCTATTCCATCAAATCCAAAAAGCCTTCTATTTCCTATGCTTTCTTCCTTCCTTAATCCAGAATTCGCGTTATATGCACTTGATTGACAAATGCTCTCTTATCAAAATCTCAAGAATCTGCACTATATTTAGTGCTGCACCTTTGCGCAGGTTATCAGCCACTATCCACATATTTAATCCGTGCTCAACAGTATTGTCTCGTCTAATACGCGATACATATACAGCATTTTCCTGTACAACATCAATTTGAGTTATGTATTCACTGTCTTCACGCCTGTTGTATACTAAAACTCCACTATCTTCGGCTTCACTTAGCACTTCACGAGCTTGTTCTTCAGTGATATGTTGATCAAATTCCACATTTACTGCCATAGCGTGGCCGATAAAGACGGGTACCCTTACACAAGTTGCAGTAACTTTTATATCTTCCTCTAAAATTTTTTTTGTCTCCTCTTGCATTTTCCATTCCTCTTCTGTAGAACCATTCTCCATGAATTCTCCTACATGGGGAATGCAATTAAACGCTATTTGCTTAGGGAATATCTCAGGCTTTTTAGTCTCATTCATGAAGATTTTTTTTGTCTGATTATAAAGTTCATCCATTGCTGCTTTACCTGCACCAGAAGTTGATTGATAAGTTGAAGCAACGATTCTCTTTATTTTTGCTTTCTGGTGTAATAGATGTAGTACTAGCAACATCTGTATTGTAGTACAGTTTGGGTTGGATATTATGTTGTGGTTTTTATATTCCATAATTTTTTCTTTATTAATCTCTGGAATAATGAGCGGCACACCTTCTTTCATTCTAAAATGGGAAGTGTTATCTATTACGATGCACCCAGCCTTAATTGCAGTCGGTACGTGTTTCTCAGAAACATGAGATCCGGCACAGAAAATGGCTACATTAGTTCCAATGAAGTCATAATCCTCAAGGCATAAAACTGTTAACTCTTTGTCACCAAAACTCACCTTCTTCCCTTCTGATTTTTTCGACGCAAGTGCAATAACAGAATCTATCGCCTCATCTTGAAACTCAGCAAGCGTGCTTAACACCTCACGCCCTACTCTTCCGGTTGCTCCAATAACAGCAATTTTGTATCTCATATAGATAAACCTCTAACTTTAAAGTTATATTATATTTTTACTGACAAAATTTACAATTGTTTTAATATTTTCACCTTGCAATTAATTGTAATTTAGCTATTATTATGCAATATTAGTAATATTACATAATAAAATGAAAGATGAGTAAAGAATACGATGAAACTAAGGTTAAACCTGCAATGTCTACACCTCAAGAGCCTGAAAGAACCAATGGATTAAAGGCTCAAAATGTTCTTTCGAAAAAAAGAAAGCCTGCAATAAATTTTGATGATAAAAAGTATGGTGTAAAAAACCTTAAAATAGACCAACAGTTCCTAAATAAAAGACAAGAACCTTCAAAGCTAAGAGATTTCTTAAGATCAATACCAATAATAGGGAGATTTTTAGCAAGGATTTTCACACCTGAAAAAATAGAAATCATCAGTAACCCTATAATGGAAGCATATGAAAAATCGCAGGCAGGTCACTCCAGTAAGATAAAAGATGAGACTAGTATAGATGATGAACACGCAAAAGAAGTAGATAGTAAACTTGAGAAGGGTAATGTTGAACGAGTGGACAATAAGAAAAGTCGTTATTAAATAAAAGGCCTTAAACTCTATTTTATTGTGCAGAAACTCTGCGATACCAAAATAAATAAAGAGGTACGCCACTTGCGGTGAATAAGCTTGCGATCAGCAAAGTATTCACAGAAGTTTCAAATATTACCCAGCAGCAAAAGGTTGTTGCTATACTGCCAATTAAAAATTTGTAACAACTCTTTTCTTGCACAATAACTTTGAGAAAAGCAAGGCTGCATGCAAGGTAAACAAATAAAAATGAAACTACAGAAAAGTCGATAATTGATGTGATCTGTTTAGCAAAATTGTTGCTTGAAGTGAGAATTAGTAGAACTGAAGTGCCAACAGAGCTGATTATTATGCCCCAGAAAGGAGAACCGTGCTTATTTCTTTTAGCAAAGAACTGTGGCATCAGTTTATCTTCTGCAAGGCCAAGAGCCACTTGTCCACTAGCTAGTACCCAAGCATTTAAACTGCCAACACAAACAATAAAAGCAACAATAGAAATGATCAAATGCCAGTTACCTGGAAACATAATTTTTATTGCGTCAACATACGGCGCTTTTGAATTAACTAGATCATTGCCGTTTATCAATCCCATGATTGCAAGGCTATTAATGAAATATATAACTGCAACAGAGATTGTGCCAAGCACTATGGCTCTTGGTATAGTCTTGGCTGGATCGTTGACTGATCCTGCAGGTGCTGTTGCTGATTCAAGTCCAATAAAACACCATAGAGTGAGTAGTGTAGAGCGAGCAAGGACTTGAGACATCGTGAGGCTTGATATTTCCTCACTTATGATAAAATTATTCCTATCAAAGAAAAACAACGCTGTTACCGGTATAGCAAGCAGTGCGGTAATTTTGACAGTCATCAATAAAAGCTCAACACATCCAGCAGCAGTGACACCTCTTAAATTTATTAGTGTAATGATCGTAAATAATAGTATTTCTAAAAATAAGCGTATATTTTGAATATCTCCATGAAAAAGCGAAGTAAGATAGCCAATACTTGCAACGATTACTGCTGTCGTGCTAACCCATGAAATCACCCAATATGTCCAACCAACAAAGAAAGCTGCAGCAGGGCCAAAAGCATGCTTTACATAAACGTGAGGACCACCCGTTTCCGGAAATTTTGCACAGAGTAAGGCAAAAACCAAAGCAAGAGATATAGCACCAAGCCCTGATATCACCCAGCTTACAAGGCTGTACATGCCATATGGAGCAAGGCTAATTGGAAGCATAAAAATTCCAGAGCCAATTTGGCTACTAATCACTAAGGCAAAAATAGCCCAAAAACCTATTTTATTTGACACAATAATTTTTATCTAAATAGACTAACGATATAACTGAAGCTCAGAAATTTCAATCGATCTTTATAAAAACTTGCATTTTTTTAATTTATGCATATAATGAAATAGATTATTAGGAGAAGGCTATGAATCTGAGGTTAAAAACATTTTTGGTTGTTTGTGGGTATGTTTTATTAATTGGTGCTGCTATTGGAACATTATTTCATCATGATTCTCTGCTTAAGATCTTTATTAATGCGCTTTATGCATTCCTTCTTGCCAAAACTTCAAGTGAGGTATTAGCTGCTTTTGGAACACTTGCAATTTCTCTTGCTGCCTGTGTTGCATGCTATGGCATACATAAGCTCTGTTCTATCTTTACAGAAAAAATTACAAGCAACTATCAGTCTTTCAAAAATGAAAACAGTGATGATAACATTTTTTCTGAAGTATATAATGACCCAACAATAGGGTTAAAAGATAAAATTTTGTTTTTCTCTATATATTTAGTATATTGCATTCAATTACCATTTTTGTACTGTGCATCGAAAATATCTGCCCTTAATCGGGGGCTGCTACTGAACACTGACGGAAGGACACCAGGTATTAACATATTTTTTATGCTTATAAGTGCTGTATTATTAATCCCAGTGGCACTTCTTGAATTGATAAAGTATCCATTAGTGAGGCTTTTCTCACCTTTGGGTTTGAATGTAAAGCAGCTAAGCTTTTTGTTTAATGTAAGTGATGTGGGCACTGGCAGTCAAAGTGTTCATACTAGAAGTTTTGAGGAAAGTGTTATAAAGTGTGCTGAGGAGCTAAAACAGAAATTTGGAACTCAGTCAAATGCACTCAATAAAAAGTATGAAGATTATATAAACAACTCAGATGAGTTAACAGCTGAACAAAGAAATCAATTGCAGAATTATCTTAACTTTAATCATTCTAATATAGCAAATTGGCGAGAATCAAAAACTGGCCTAACTCTTACACAAACTGCAAACTTAGTTTTAGCTGCTGCTGAGAATCAAAAATTAGATGTGAATTCACTATTATTAATGAATTTAAAGGATGGACTTGGTTTATGTCCTCTGGGAATGTTCGATCGTATTATTTATTCGCTTAGTTGTCTTGAAGTACAAAATAATTTCTCGGTTCAAATAAATGGAACAGTGAACGTATTAACGCCTAAAATTACTGAAAGATTTTTAAAAGAATATTGCAATTATAAAAAATTAAAAATTTTGGTAGACAAGTTTGAAGATTTTTACTCCGAAGATTATGCGGATAAAAATAATATAAGCGATGAGGTGAAGAGCAACATTAACCAATCAATAATAGAAATAAGGGAATTTGTCTTTAAAGAGCTTTACATAAAATTTTACGAAGATTATGGAGAACATATTCAAAGGAGTGTCATAAAGCAGAAATTAAGGGAATTAATTACAGATGATAGTATAAAGGAAGCAATTTATTATTCAATGTATAATATAGAAATCCCTGCAGTACCACCTACTTATCTTGAAAGAATAAAAGTATTTTTTGGAGGTCATGCAAGGTCTCCTGCTACTTAGTGGTTTAATTCGTGCTATATAGCTAAAGTGGCTTAGATTTACCGACAATTTGAAAAACGACGAATTCGTCATTCCGCTACTCGTTAGCTGATGAGATGCCGCGAATGAATCCATAGCTGTACGAACATTGTGATTTGAGAGCAATTTCCACAAGGGAGGATGTCATTCCAGTGCTTGGCACTGGAATGGCTTTGTTGCATCGCTAGCTATGATGGATTAAAGATAAAAAAGATGGAGAATATCAGTAGCTTATTATTCTGGTATTTATAACAAGAACGGTCAGTGAATACCTAAATTTGAGTAAAAGAAATTTCACTACCACTCACTAATCCGGCTAAAATTCAAGAATTTCAATCCTTTAGCTATTTTCAATAGAATTAAGTTTATTAATATAAATAATAAATTACTATTCTTAAATTTGATCAGATTGATTGCAAAAAAACAAGATTTTCAATAGGTTGCTTATAATCCTAACTATAGTTAGCCTTTCATAAGTAGCGATGCAACAAATCCCACTGGAATGGCTTTGTTGCATAGCAACCGAAAAAATCTGGTGGCTACTGACAAAATTCATTATAAATAACCATTTAACTGTTGAAGAAAAAATATGCCACAGAAAATGAAAGTCAGTAACCAAAACGGGTATAACAAATTCCTTGAAAAAAGGGGAAATATTTTTCGTTACATCGATGAAGCTATCGAAAATTGGTATGAAAATAGTCCAAAAATGCAGGGCGGCAACTATATTTACAGTGATAAAGTCGTAATTTTGGTGCATATAATTGTCAATCTTTTTAGAATTGGTTTAAGACAAACGGTGGGGTTTATAAAAGGATATCTGCAACAAATAGGAAAAAATTTGGCAGTTATCAGCTATTCACAAGCATCAAGAAGGTTTAAAAAACTTAATATTAAGATAAATGATTGCAGGGTTGATAAAAGCAACATGGAAAATATTGAAATTATCATAGATAGCACAAGTATCAGCATTTACAGTAACACTCCTGGCCACAGTAAGGAAAACAGTGCAGATAGAAAGTACCGAAGCTACGAGCAAGTAAGAAAGTTACATGTTATGTTAAGTGTAAATAGTAAAAAAGCTATAGCTGCAAGATACAGTAATGGCTTCTACTCTGACCACTATGGAGCTTGCGATTTGCTTGAAGAAGTTAATTTTCAGCACAAAATAAAAGCATTATATGCAGATAGGGCATACGATAGGCACAAACTTTATAAATTGTGTAAGAAATACGATATAAAGACAAAAGTTCTACCAAAAAAGGATGCAGCAGAACATTCAAAATAGATTATATGTCTGACAGAAATGCTGCTATTAGGTTAATAAAATTATATGGACAAGATGGTGTAAAAGAGTGGAAAAAGGAAGCAATTTATGGAAAGAGATCTTACATAGAAGGATTTTTCTCAAGGTTGAAGCAAGTATTTGGATTTAGCTTTAGGAATAAATCTGAAGTAAATCGTGAAAAAGAATTACTAATTAAGTGCTATTTGCTCAACAAATTCACTGATATTGGTATGGCTAAATTTGAAATCATTACATAAATTTGTCGTAAACCATCACTGCTTAAGTTGCTATGCAACAAAGCCATCCCAGTGTCACGCACTGGGATGACACCCTTCCTGGCGGAGATTGTTCTCAAATCACAATGTTCGTACAGTTGTGGATTCATTCGCGTTATAAGGAGACATGCAGAAAGGAAAAATCTTATTTTACAAATTAAAAATACAATATACTCAAAAACTTTTCAGAAGATCCATAGGAGGGTTTGCTAATGAGGACTCTTAAGTTGACGCCATTGGCTGAACGGATCAGTTGTGGACGTCAAGCCTATCCTAGTGCTGCATATCAAGCTCATACTCAGTATGTAAATCTTTGACCAAAGCTACAGCGTATTCTTTTTGAACAATTATACTAATTTTGATTTCAGATGTTGTGATAGCAAGTATTTCTATCTTTTTTTCGCTTAAAACCTTGAGTGTGCGGTGCATCACTTCAGTGTTAGACATAACACCAATACCAATTATTGAAATTTTAGCTACATTACCATTTATAGCATAATTTTCATTCTTATTCAGTAACTTTTCCATTAAATCAATATCAAATTTGGAGATAACAAAACTTGACCCATGTATCATATCGATTTTAACGTTTGCCCCTACTATATCTCTTAAAGTACGCAAGTTATTTGCAAGGTTAATGAGAGTTACAAGAGCTTCATTAGTGCTATAAGTTATTCCAGTAATTAAGTATCTCTCTAGTACATCCCTTTTGTGTAGTACTGCGGTGCCTTCTACTTCCTTAAAAGTGGATAGCACTTGCACTTTAATGTTATGTTTCATTGCAAGTTGTACTGAACGATTATGCAGTATTTTAGCACCAGATGACGACATTTCCAACATTTCATCGTAAGAGATAAATTTAAGCTTGCGTGCCCTTGGAACAATTTTCGGGTCTGCTGTATATATTCCATCAATATCAGTAAAAATTTCGCAAGCTCTAACACCAAAGGCTATCGCGAAGGCAACTGCTGATATATCAGAGCCTCCTCTTCCAAAAGTAGTGATTCTATCATCATTTATACCCTGAAAACCAGCGATGATCGCAGCAGTATAACCCTCAGCAAAAGATCTTTTCACACGGTCAATCTTTATTGTTTTTATTTTAGACTCAGAATAAAAATCATCAGTTACAATTGGTAACTGCCAGGCAAGCCACGATTTAGCATTAACTCCGATCGATTGGAGAGTGATAGCTAATAGACTGCAAGAGATTTGTTCTCCTGCTGAAAGCAGGACGTCATACTCTGATAACTCTTGTCTGCAACTTAAATTTGAGATTTTTCTAGCCTGAAAAGCCATTTGGTCAGTAAATCCTGCAACAGCAGATACAACAACGATTACATTACAACCTTTCTCAATATCGTTTTTTATCAAATTTGCAACTCGGTTTAAATCAGTTAGCGAAGTCCCACCAAATTTTTTTATGATTATTTTGTCCATAGTTACAATATAGCTCTCTTCTGAAGAAAAATATAGTTTTTGTAGAGATAGCAGCTTGCAAGCCATTCAGAAAAGGGAAGACAAAGCTATAGCTAACGCGTCATACCACGATTCATTCCATAGCTGTACGAACATTCATTTTTGAAGGTAAATTGCACAGCAAATGGTGTCATCCCAGTCTGGAATGGCTTTGTTGCATAGCACCTTAAGCAGCGATGGTTTACGACAAATTTATGTAATGATTTCAAATTTATCCATACCAATATCAGTGAATTTGTTGAGCAAATAGCACTTAATTAGTAATTCTTTTTCACGATTTACTTCAGATTTATTCCTAAAGCTAAATCCAAATACTTGCTTCAACCTTGAGAAAAATCCTTCTATGTAAGATCTCTTTCCATAAATTGCTTCCTTTTTCCACTCTTTTACACCATCTTGTCCATATAATTTTATTAACCTAATAGCAGCATTTCTGTCAGACATATAATCTATTTTGAATGTTCTGCTGCATCCTTTTTTGGTAGAACTTTTGTCTTTATATCGTATTTCTTACACAATTTATAAAGTTTGTGCCTATCGTATGCCCTATCTGCATATAATGCTTTTATTTTGTGCTGAAAATTAACTTCTTCAAGCAAATCGCAAGCTCCATAGTGGTCAGAGTAGAAGCCATTACTGTATCTTGCAGCTATAGCTTTTTTACTATTTACACTTAACATAACATGTAACTTTCTTACTTGCTCGTAGCTTCGGTACTTTCTATCTGCACTGTTTTCCTTACTGTGGCCAGGAGTGTTACTGTAAATGCTGATACTTGTGCTATCTATGATAATTTCAATATTTTCCATGTTGCTTTTATCAACCCTGCAATCATTTATCTTAATATTAAGTTTTTTAAACCTTCTTGATGCTTGTGAATAGCTGATAACTGCCAAATTTTTTCCTATTTGTTGCAGATATCCTTTTATAAACCCCACCGTTTGTCTTAAACCAATTCTAAAAAGATTGACAATTATATGCACCAAAATTACGACTTTATCACTGTAAATATAGTTGCCGCCCTGCATTTTTGGACTATTTTCATACCAATTTTCGATAGCTTCATCGATGTAACGAAAAATATTTCCCCTTTTTTCAAGGAATTTGTTATATTCGTTTTGGTTACTGACTTTCATTTTCTGTGGCATATTTTTTCTTCAACAGTTAAATGGTTATTTATAATGAATTTTGTCAGTAGCCACCAGATTTTTTCGGTTGCTATGCAACAAAGCCATCCCAGTGTCACGCACTGGGATGACAACTAGAATTATCTTCAGATCACACGTTTGTACAGAAAGTTTACAGTAGGGATTTAATGCGATGAATAAGATAATCAATAACGTATTTGCAAGAGAAATTTTAGATAGCAGGGGTTACCCCACTGTTGAGGTAGAGATTGAGCTCTGTGATGGAGCAATAGGCAGAGCATCTGTACCTTCTGGAGCTTCAACCGGTAAATTAGAAGCCTTGGAACTCAGAGACCAAGATGAGAAAAGGTATTGTGGTAAAGGAGTGCTGAAAGCTGTTCAAGCTGTAAATGGGATAATAGCAGATGAAATCATTGGAATGAATGCAGCGGACCAAAATGCAATTGATAAAGCATTAATTGAACTAGATGGAACAAAAAATAAATCTAAACTTGGAGCAAATGCAACTTTGGGTGTGTCTCTTGCGGTTGCAAAAGCAGCAGCAAACAGTTTCAAAATACCGTTGTATAGATATTTGGGAGGAGAGCAGATGAGTGTTATGCCGGTTCCATTCATTAACATAATTAATGGTGGAGTACATGCAGACAATAAGCTCAATTTCCAAGAATTCATGATTCTTCCAGTCGGTGCTGAGACTTTCAGTGAAGCAATCAGAATATCTGCGGAGGTGTTCCACAACTTACGTAGCATTCTTAAGAAAAAAGGTTATAGCACAAACGTAGGAGATGAAGGTGGTTTTGCACCAAATATTGAAAGTACTGAAGAAGCACTTGATTTGATCATATACGCTATAGAATCAGCAGGTTATTCAGCGCAAAATCACTTTGCACTAGGCCTTGATGTTGCTTCATCTACTTTTTATGAAGATGGAATTTACAAATTTGAAAACAGAGATCTTACTTCAGAGAAATTGGCTGAATACTATTGTGACCTTGTGGAAAAATATCCAATAATTTCTATAGAAGATGCAATGAGTGAAGACGATTACGAAGGTTGGAAATTACTTACTGCAAAATTGGGGAGTAAAGTTCAATTAGTAGGGGATGATTTGTTTGTTACAAATTGTGAACTGATATGCAAAGGAATAGAGGAAAAAATGGCAAATGCTGTACTGATCAAGCCAAATCAAATAGGGACGTTAACAGAAACTTTTGCTGCTATTGAAATGGCAAAATCAAATGGCTATAAAGCTGTTATTTCTCATCGCTCAGGTGAAACAGAAGACACAACAATATCTCATATAGCAGTTGCATCAAATTGCGGGCAGATAAAAACCGGGTCGCTATCGCGTTCTGATAGACTCGCGAAGTATAACGAGCTAATGAGAATAGAAAGCGCATTAGGAAAGGATGCTAAATATTATCGTGGGTTAGCATGGGTTTTATAGACGAAGTAAAATTGTGTTTAAAAGCCGGTGACGGTGGTGACGGCTGTGCAAGTTTTCGTCGAGAAAAGTTCGTTGAATTTGGTGGTCCAAATGGTGGTAATGGAGGAAAGGGTGGAAACATAGTTTTCATCAGCGACGCTAATCTCAACACTTTGCTTCATTTTCGTTATAGAAGACACATTAAAGCAGATAGTGGGAAAAATGGTGCAGGCAGGGATAGATCTGGCACAGCAGGGAAAGACGTTATACTTCGAGTTCCAGTCGGTGCACAAATAATTGATGAAGAAAGTGAAGAGATAATAGTCGATCTTGACAAGCCTGATATGGAATTTTTAATAGCACAGGGTGGAAAAGGTGGACTTGGAAATACTAATTTTAAATCTTCTACTAATAAGGTACCAAGACATTTTACTTACGGTCATCCTGGCGAAGAAAAACATGTATTGTTAAAACTAAAAGTTTTATCAGATGTTGGAATTATTGGCATGCCAAACGCAGGTAAATCAAAATTTTTGACTCGCTGTTCGAATGCGGATACAAAAGTAGGCGATTATCCATTTACCACCGTAAGACCCCACTTAGGTGTGGCAAAAGTGGATGATAGCGAAGTTGTAATAGCAGATATTCCTGGAATAATTACTGATGCTCACCTTGGGGTTGGGCTCGGGCATAAATTTTTAAAGCACATAGAAAGGTGTAAAATTTTACTTCATTTAATCGATGTAACTCACGATGACATTGTTTCTGCTTATAGTTGTATCCATAATGAATTGGAACTTTACAATGGTGATCTTGTTGAAAAAGAAGAGATTGTAGTATTAAACAAATGCGACTTATTGAGGGAAGCAGAAATTCTGGAAAAGAAGAATCACCTAGCTAATTATCTTAATAAAGAAGTACTGTGCTTATCAATTAATGGTGATTTACAGCCCATTTTGAGATTATTAAGTGAAAAATTGAAAAAGAGTAATCCTAAGGAAATCGATGTATATGATCCTTTTAAAGCGTAAATTTTCTATTTGTGGCTGTACAAGAATGGTAGCGTGCGACCAGAACTAAGCGTACAACTGTGCAAACATTGTGATTTGAGTCTACCAGATCCCAGTGGGCTTTGTTGCATAGCACCTTAAACGCGAATTCTGGATTAAGGAAGGAAGAAAGTATAGGAAATAGAAGGCTTTTTGGATTTGATGGAATAGGAAATGAGAGTAGAAAAGATATGAACCAAAAAATTAACAGGGGATCTATGGCGAGTGTGTTCAATTTCTAGTCTATTTTTTAGGTAACCAAAAACAGTCTCAATGATAGACCTTTTTCTCAGTAAAATCTTCTCATTTAGCGAAATCAATGCATTTTTCATACCTTTTTTCACCTTGGTAACAAGTTTCAAACCTCGGTCAAACAGCTTCTGAAAAAGCTCTTTTGCAATATAACCTTTGTCACCAAACAAAAGGCCGGTTAATTTTTCCGTCAGATTTGGCACAGGTATCCTATCATCAACATTGCCTTTTGTTAGCGTAAGTGAATGAATTTCACCATTTTCATTGATTACCATATGTAATTTGAAACCAAAAAACCAGCCGTAAGTACTCTTGCTTAATTTTGCAATTCCAGCAAAAACTTTGTTTTTGGATATTCTTTTTGCATGACAAACTGCAATGGGAGTTGTGTCTATATATGAAATTCCAGTGTTTTCTGACTGTCCACAAAGCCAATGCAACAACATTGCTAAATGCCACAAAACCCTAGGCTTTAGAGCAACAAACCTGGTATATGAAGGCAACTTTGGAAACTCTGATTTGTAGAGCAACGTTAGGTAATGTAGATAGAAAGTTTTGAAATTTTTACACGGAGATTGTTGATATAGCAGGATTATTGTCATGATTTCGGAGTGCTCAATTTCCGTTGTTCTTGTGGGTTTTTTACCATTTGGCAGTAGTTTACCTGCAAAATTTTTCTCTATATCTCTGCAAAAATCATCGACCAAACAAAACAGTTTGTTATATCTTCCATGGTTAACCTCATCTGTTTTTTTATAACTGCTGAGTTTACCCTGTTTTCTTGCCTTTTCTATTCTCCTTTAATCCAGAATTCGCGTAAAAAGAATATCCAAAAACAAAGTTTTTGCTGGAATTGCAAAATTAAGCAAGAGTACTTACGGCTGGTTTTTTGGTTTCAAATTACATATGGTAATCAATGAAAATGGTGAAATTCATTCACTTACGCTAACAAAAGGCAATGTTGATGATAGGATACCTGTGCCAAATCTGACGGAAAAATTAACCGGCCTTTTGTTTGGTGACAAAGGTTATATTGCAAAAGAGCTTTTTCAGAAGCTGTTTGACCGAGGTTTGAAACTTGTTACCAAGGTGAAAAAAGGTATGAAAAATGCATTGATTTCGCTAAATGAGAAGATTTTACTGAGAAAAAGGTCTATCATTGAGACTGTTTTTGGTTACCTAAAAAATAGACTAGAAATTGAACACACTCGCCATAGATCCCCTGTTAATTTTTTGGTTCATATCTTTTCTACTCTCATTTCCTATTCCATCAAATCCAAAAAGCCTTCTATTTCCTATACTTTCTTCCTTCCTTAATCCAGAATTCGCGTTATTAGCACTGTTAGCTCTGAAATATCTGTTGATGATGCAACTGCCGCTAATAAAAATAATAAAGAAGGGCCACAACCTACATATAGCTGACCCAAGTATACCGCGATTCATTCTACAACTGTACGAACATTGTCTAGCAGGAGGGTGTCATCCCAGCGCCCCTATGATGTCATTCCAGCGCGTGACGCTGGAATGACAACTGATACTCCTACTCTTTATGTCATCCAAGTAGCTAACACCGTGATCCAGGAAATCTAATTGTTTTAAATTTTCCCCTCTATACACCTATTTAAAATTTATGTTATTCACATGTGCAATATAATCTATAATAACATTGAATTTATTACCAATACAATATATTAAAAAATATTATGAGCTTTGTGAAAGAAAGAAACACTCCTGTGATGGAGCAATATTTGAACCTGAAAGCTCAATACAAGGATCATCTGCTATTTTATAGGCTAGGAGATTTTTATGAGTTGCTTTTCGATGATGCTATTAAAGCTGCGAAATTGCTGAATATAGTGCTCACTAAGAGAGGTAATTCGTGTGGGCAAGAAATACCAATGTGTGGAGTGCCAGCACACAGTAGCGAATCTTACCTACACAAGCTAATAGATTTAGGATTCAAAGTAGCAATCTGTGACCAATTAGAAACTGCTGATGAAGCAAAAAAGAGGGGCTATAAATCCATAGTAAAACGTGATGTAGTGCGAGTTGTAACTCCAGGTACAATTATAGAAGATTCACTATTAGAGGATAAAAGCAATAATTATCTCGCGTCCATAGTTGAACAAAATGACGAATATGCTATTAGTTGGCTTGAATTATCAACGGGAAAATTTTTTCACACTTTAACGAGTTTGAAAGCTCTAGATAGTGATTTGTTGCGTATATCACCAAGAGAATTATTAATTTCTGAAAAATTCACTGAGGACGAAAAAATTAGATCGGTTTTAAAAAATTATAAAATATCAATTACGCAACACGCACAGAGCTTTTTTGAGTATAGTAAATCTCACAGAACATTATGCGAGTTTTATAAAATCACGGAACTTGGGAGTATAGGAAATTTCAGCAAAGTAGAAATCATGGCGTGTGGTGCACTACTTGAATATGTCAGAGTAACACAAAGGGGCTCTATTCCAAGGCTTGAATTCCCAAAAACCTATAAGCAACAAAATTTCATGCTTATTGATGCTTCAGCAAGGAGAAATCTTGAGTTGTTTTCAACTCAATTTGGTGAAAAGAAAGGTTCACTAATTTCAGTTATTGATCACACAGTTACAGCCTCTGGTGGACGCCTGTTAAAACAAATGCTTGCTTCACCACTTGCTTGCTCCAAGGCAATCAATTTGAGGCTCAGCACCGCTCAATTTTTTGTAAATAATCATGAGCCACGCAGAAAAATACGAGAAATGTTATCTAACATTCCAGATATTGAGAGGTCTTTATCGCGCTTAATACTAGGGCGTGGTTCACCAAAGGATATGAACCTATTAAAAATAGGCCTCGGAAAAACTTTAGAGTTGTCTGAGTTTCTGTCTACCTTGCATAATTATTGTTTAAGTGAAAAATCAGCAACTAACTCTCAGATGTCATTCCAGTGCTTGACCAGAGGAAAGGAATCAGTGTCTACTACTCAGGTGATAAGTAGTGACGAGAGTGAACTAAACACAATACATAAAAGCCTTGGCAATCATAAAGATCTATTTGAACTGCTAAATAGTGCTATACTTGATAATAACCTCAGTTCCATGAAAGAAGGAGGGTTTATTCACTCAAAATACAACTCAGAATTATCTGAGTTATCCTACATATTAAATAACAGTAACAAGTTGATAACCAAACTCCGTGAATCTTATCGCAACCTAACTGGCATTGCCGCACTCAAAATATTACACAACAACATACTCGGTTATTACGTTGAAGTGTCGGCAAATCACAAAATAACTTTGGATATATTTATTCATAGGCAAAGCTTAGCAAATAGCATGCGCTACACTACTAATGAATTGAAAGAACTAGAAAATAAAATTCTTACGGCACGTGATGCTGCAATCGGCTTAGAAATGAAAATTTTTAGTGAACTGTGTAGTGAAGTCGCTAAAGAATCTGAAAAAATTGCTTCTGCTGCAAATGCTTTGGCAAAACTTGATATTAGAACCGCGTTTGCAGAGCTTGCAGTGCAAAATAATTACGTAAAACCCATTATTGATGACAGCAAAGAGTTCAATATCTGTAGCGGAAGACATCCAGTGGTTGAAATTAACGATAAATTCATTGCAAATAGCATCAATTTAGCTGGTATACATCTAATTACTGGTCCTAATATGGCTGGAAAAAGCACTTTCTTGAGGCAAAACGCTCTCATTGCAGTTTTAGCTCACATGGGGTCATTTGTGCCAGCAGAGAGTGCGCATATTGGAGTGATTGACAAGATATTCAGCAGGGTTGGTGCAACAGATAATATAATAGCTGGTTATTCTACCTTCATGGTAGAGATGATCGAAACAGCAACGATAGTAAATCAGGCAACGGACCGTTCCTTGGTGATACTTGATGAAATTGGTAGGGGCACAGGGGTGTATGATGGATTATCTATTGCACAGGCGGTGATTGAACATATTCACAATGTAAATAAGTGCCGCGCCATTTTTGCAACTCATTATCATGAATTAACTAAAGTAAGCAAATACTTGAAGAACGTGAAATGTTTTTGTGTAAAAATAAGAGAGTGGAACGGAGAGGTTATCTTTCTACATGAAGTAATTGAAGGCATTGCAGATGAGTCATATGGAATACATGTGGCAAAACTTGCTGGTTTTCCTGATTCTGTTTTAAATAGAGCAAGTGAGGTGTTTGAGGAGCTAAAGGCTTGAGAGGAAATTCTTACATAACTATTGTTTAAGTGAAGAGTTGCCCACACAGTCCACCATATGTGTCAAATTAAGCTCAAAATTGTAAGCTTAAAATATGGTTGAATAATTGTGTGTATAATTATTAATCTTTTCTCAGTATTTTTACTATGGCTCTTTCTAAATTTCTTGATCCCAAGAATGATGTTGCGTTCCGGCGTATCTTTGGCACTGAAAAAAAATAAAGACATCCTCATTCACTTTCTCAATGATATTTTGGGGTTCACTGGCAAAGATGAAATAAAAGAAATAGAATTCCTCAGCACTATTCAAGATCTTACTAACGCGAATTCTGGATTAAGGAAGGAAGAAAGTATAGGAAATAGAAGGCTTTTTGGATTTGATGGAATAGGAAATGAGAGTAGAAAAGATATGAACCAAAAAATTAACAGGGGATCTATGGCGAATGTGTTCAATTTCTAACGCGAATTCTGGATTAATAGATGAGGTTACCCTGTTTTCTTGCCTTTTCTATTCTCCTTTAATCCAGAATTCGCGTTGAAAAAGCTCTTTTGCAATATAACCTTTGTCACCAAACAAAAGGCCGGTTAATTTTTCCGTCAGATTTGGCACAGGTATCCTATCATCAACATTGCCTTTTGTTAGCGTAAGTGAATGAATTTCACCATTTTCATTGATTACCATATGTAATTTGAAACCAAAAAACCAGCCGTAAGTACTCTTGCTTAATTTTGCAATTCCAGCAAAAACTTTGTTTTGGATATTCTTTTTGCATGACAAACTGCAATGGGAGTTGTGTCTATATATGAAATTCCAGTGTTTTCTGACTGTCCACAAAGCCAATGCAACAACATTGCTAAATGCCACAAAACCCTAGGCTTTAGAGCAACAAACCTGGTATATGAAGGCAACTTTGGAAACTCTGATTTGTAGAGCAACGTTAGGTAATGTAGATAGAAAGTTTTGAAATTTTTACACGGAGATTGTTGATATAGCAGGATTATTGTCATGATTTCGGAGTGCTCAATTTCCGTTGTTCTTGTGGGTTTTTTACCATTTGGCAGTAGTTTACCTGCAAAATTTTTCTCTATATCTCTGCAAAAATCATCGACCAAACAAAACAGTTTGTTATATCTTCCATGGTTAACCTCATCTGTTTTTTTATAACTGCTGAGTTTACCCTGTTTTCTTGCCTTTTCTATTCTCCTTTAATCCAGAATTCGCGTTACATATACACCACTACCACATATCATAGAAAAATTTGCACTATTATTTATGGTGTCCACAGATATCAATTTCAGTTCATGTATTTTGACTTGTCGGGACTTTATATTCACCTTTTGCCCACTTCTTGCCAATTTATACGCCCTTGCTCCTTTGATTTTTATTGCTGAAAATTGAGGAGGAGTCTGCTTGATCTCACCAATAAAATTTTTAATTGCACAATTTATTTGATTATATTGAGGTTCTATAGTGCTAGTTCTAATAATATCACCACCCAAATCGTCCGTTGTTCTTTGTTCACCCCATTTTATTGTGAAATCGTATGCTTTTAAGTCGCAAGATAAATACGGTATAGTTTTTGTTGCCTCGCCAAGAGCAATTGGCAGCACACCTGAAGCTAAAGGATCAAGTGTTCCCAGATGACCAGCCTTTTTTATCCCAAAAATCCTTTTAATTTGAGTTACAGCTTGTGCAGAACTAATTCCTATTGGTTTATCGAGATTCAGCCAACCATGTTTCATAGTTAATTATATACAATTGGTAACAGTTTAGCTTGAAATATATACTTTATGTAAAAAATGGCTTGACCAACATGCATTATTAACACATACTTAATCCTTTTATTAACCTTACTTTAAGAGGACTATTATGACTATAAAAAACATATTGAAGTGGGAAAATACTGCACATATAACAAAAATGAGTATTGAAGGTTTAGTTGCAGTTGCATCTTTAGCGGGAGCAATAACAGCAATATTAATTGCTACTAAAGTAATTGCTGGACCTGCATCTTTAGCACTTGTTGCTAGCCCTGCTGGAATTGCAGTTCTATTTATTGCCGCTGTATATTTTGCCGCAGCAGCTTACTGTTCATATCAGCAAATGAATGCAATAGAAGGCGCGAAGGGTGCACAAGGACCTGAAGGTAAACAAGGACCTGAAGGTAAACAAGGACTACAAGGTGAGAAGGGTGCACAAGGACCTCAAGGTGATAAAGGACCTGAAGGTGATAAAGATAACGTTGTAAAAACATTACTTGATGGACTTAGTGATGATGCTGTTAAACAGCAATTTAAGACTGCGCTTAATATTTCAAACTAATTAAATAAATTAGCATAACCAGAGGTAGATTTTCTACCTCTTTCTTTTTCCTTTCATTTGAATATGTAAAGGTTAAGGCAATCTATCCCACACCTCAGCTACATCCTCACTAAACTCTATTATCTCTGTTTTTTTGAACTGGTAACATTTGTTAATAGATTGAATTCCTAAATTTCCTATAAAAGGAGTGGCGTCATTACCTAAAATTTTACCACTGCGGCAGATTATCAACCTATCGATTAAACTATGCTTCAGTAGCTCTGTGATTAACACTCCTCCACCTTCAACTAATAACCTTGTTATGCCAATTTCTGAAACAAGCTTTGATGCCATGTCTTTTAGACAGACTTTGCCGATAACATCAGGTTCCGATGTCATTCCAGCGCGTGACGCTGGAATCCAGTTTTCATTATGCAATTGCTTGAAGTTTTCTGGATCCCAGTGTCTGGGCACTGGGATGACAGGAGAAGGCGTTGGAATGACAGGAGAGTGTGTTGGGGTGACATCTGGAATAACAGGAGGTTTGTGATTTGAATTGACTATCAAATAATTAATGTTTTTTATTTTTCTCTCTACTTCCTTATTTGTAATCACCCAAGTTATTACTTTATCTGCAGTCTTTGCAATATTGTGCTCTTCCTTCAATTTTGCTTGGCTATCAATAATTAGCCTTATTGGCGATCTATTTTCAAGTCCTGGTAATCTGCAAGTTAAGAGTGGATTATCGTTAATAAGAGTATTGCTGCCAATCATAATCGCATCATATTTTGTTCTAAGCTTCTGTACCCAATTTCTCGTATCTTCACTTGTTATCCATTTGCTATCGCCTATAAATGTTGCAATTTTCCCGTCAAGAGTTGTTGCGATTTTACAGGCTATAAATGGCCTGTGTAGTTTTTTAGTGGTGAAAAAGCCGACATTCAGTTCTTCTGCCTCTTTTTGCATAATTCCTTGTTTCACTTCAATTCCTGCTTCTTTCAGAGCTTTAATGCCTCCACCTAAAACTCTACTATCTGGGTCAATAGTTGCAATTACTACCCTTTTGACTCCAGCTCTTATAATTCCTGCGGTGCAAGGTTCTGTAACTCCAAAATGGCAACATGGCTCGAGCGTGATATACATAGTTGCATCTTGAGTTGAATCTTTCGCGTTTTGCAAAGCGACTACCTCCGCATGCGGACGCCCACCGATCCCTGTATATCCCTCACTAATAATTGTACCATCCTTTACAATAACACACCCGACAGCAGGATTTGGTGCAACATTTCCAAGATTTTTTTCTGCAAGTCTTAATGCAATTGACATGAAATGATCATCAGTCATTAGAAAGAAGTCATTTCATATGAGGTATCAAAAATTCTTCTGTGCTCGTGTATGGCAAATCTATCTGTCATACCCGAGATATAGTCACATATTATTACTGAACGCTGAGATTCACAAGCGAGTTTGCTCCACTCTGTGGGAAGTAATCCTGGGTTTTCATAAAAACATTGAAAAAGTTCCTGTATTATGCGTTTTGCTTTGTTCATCGTTCTACTCAGTTTATAGCTTCTGTATATTTTCTCCATGTTGAATCTTTTCATTTCTTTTGTAGCATTCGCAACTTCTGGTGAAAATGTGACTAGCATTTTATTTAGACTTCTTACGTCTTCTACGCTTTTTATTTTGTGATCTTCAATATTTCTTTCAGTCTGAGAAACAACATCGCTTATCATAGTTCCTATAGTTCCACTCAGTGATTCATGTATGAGTTTGCTCTGAGGTAATTCTGAATATCTGCTCCTTATGTCTTTAAACATTTTTCCAATTAAAGGGACATTCAGCAAATCTTCGATGGTTACTAAATTCGCCCTGAGTGCATCATCAAGATCGTGAACACTGTAAGCAATATCATCGGCAATTGAAGCAACTTGCGCTTCAATGCTTGAAAATTCTCCAAGTTTTAGATCATATTTTTTGTTGTATTCTAGCAATAGCTGATTATTTGTGTGAGATACTGCATTCTGACCAAGTAAGGGACCGTTATGTTTTGCAACCCCTTCAATCACCTCCCAACTTAGATTCATACCATCAAAGTCAGCGTGTTTTTGTTCGAGGTAAGTTAAAATCCTTATAGCTTGAACATTATGATCAAACTCATACTTCTCGTTATCAAGATTCAAATCTTGAACTGATTTCTTTAGAGCATCTTCACCTGCATGACCAAATGGAGGATGACCAAGATCATGTGCGAGCGCTATGCATTCAGTGATATCCTCATTTAAGCCAAGTCTACGCGCAATGGACCTTGCAATTTGTGCAACTTCAAGGCTATGAGTAAGCCGAGTGCGATAGTAGTCGTGCTCATAATTGATAAAAACTTGTGTTTTGTACTCCAATTTTCTAAACGCATTAGAGTGAATGATACGGTCCCTATCACGCTGAAAGCAGCTGCGATTCTCATCTTCTGGCTCTTTGAAGTATCTCCCTTTTGTTTTGCTTGGAAAGCATGCATAATTTAATAGAAAATTATTGTTTGACATGTAAAATTTCTACTATAATAAGTTATTAATAATAAACGGTGGTTACTATGTCAACAAATTACAACATCAACTTAACTGATAATGCACTAAAAAAAATCCACTCTCTTGCAGAGCAGGAAGGGGATAAGAGTTCCATTTTGCGTGTTGCAGTTTCAGGTGGTGGATGTTCTGGCTTCAAATACAATTTTCTTATGGATCAAATGAATAAAAATCTATCTTTGGATGATGAAGATGATGATTACGATGATGAGTTTGATGACGAAGACGAAGATGATGATTATGAAGAAAGCGAGGACTATAGAAGCCACTCCAGTTTTAGCGAAAAAGGTAAAGATATAGTAATTAATGATGAAAATGGCAATCCTGTATTAATGGTTGATAATTGTTCAGCAAAATTTTTAAATAACTCAGTTATAGATTATACTCAGAATCTCAGTGGTTCTGGTTTTCAAATAAAGAATACCCTTGCTAAGTCTCAATGTGGTTGTGGTAACAGTTTTTCGGTTTCCAAAACTTAGATGCCTTCTGGGTCTTTTAAACATGGGTGGTAATGTAGCACTAGAACTAACTTCTGTAGATAAAAGCTTCAAGGACAATTCTGCTGTTGTAAAGGATATCAACTTAAGTGTCACAAGAGGGCAAGTAGTAGCGCTGATTGGCGATTCAGGTGCAGGGAAAACAACTATATTGCAAATCGCAGGCTTGTTGGATAAGCCAACTTCAGGTATAGTTACGATAGATGGAATAAATTGCACACAAGCCAGTAATAAGCATAAAACCCATGTAAGAAGAAATTTTCTTAGTTTTGTTTATCAATTTCACTATTTGTTACAAGAGTTATCGGTGTTGGAAAATATTATGCTTCCTCAACTCATTGCAGGAAAAAGCAAAGCTGAAGCAAAAAAAAATTCGCAAGCAACATTGGAAAAATTTGGTCTGGAAAACAAAGCAAGTAGTATGATATCTGAAGTTTCAGGTGGGGAAAGGCAGAGAGTTGCAATTGCAAGAAGCATTGTAAATTCTCCAAAGCTTTTACTTGCAGATGAGCCAACAGGAAACTTAGATCCAACAAATTCTTTTAACGTGTTTTTACTGCTACATTCATACGTAAAGGAAAATAACAGCTCTATGCTTATAGTAACGCACAATCATCTCCTTGCAGAAAAGGCAGACTGCATTTTCCAATTGAGAGATCGATCATTAGTGAAGTTGTGAATAGGAAAAATAGCACAATTTAAAACTACCTATGCCTTATACTTATCTAACCAATGATCATTAACAGAGTACAACTCGCATGAAATGCTTTCATTGCTTTTTATACACGGACTTTTTAACTTACGCTGTTTACTTAGGGAACACCCCGATAACATAAACACAGCTAAAACAAAAAATAATAGCTTTTTAAACATAACAAAACCTTTTCATTTATATTACTACACTCATTTCTCTTGTTTGTAAAGATTAGGCATATTCTTTTACCCTTACCTCTTTTTTGACCTTTTGAGAAGAAATAGCTGCACTATTCAAGCGCAGTTTTATATAATCGTCTACGATTTGAGTCACTTCCTCTTCTTTATCCCTTAGAAAGTGATTAGTCTCATCTATTATATGGTATTTCATGTGATCACTTTTTACTGAATTTATCAACCTTTTTGCTAATTCTGTTACATCGCTTTCTTCTGAGATTGTATCATTACTGCTTTGTATTATAAGCCCAGAAACTGGACAGGGAGAAAGAAAAGAAAAATCGTACTTAGTTACCGGAAGAGAAAGAGCAATAAAACCCACTATCTCAGGGCGGCGCATTGTTAGCTGCATAGCCACCCATGCTCCAAAAGAAAAACCAGCGATCCAAATTGGAACGTTGCTAGAATTATGTTCCTGAAGCCAATCAATAGCTACCGCAGCGTCAGTTAACTCTCCTATACCCTTATCAAAAGTTCCAGTAGATTTTCCCACACCCCGAAAGTTAATTTTCAATGCAGAAAAATTGTTATCGATAAAAGACGTATATGTACTATGTACAATTTTACTATCCATATTACCACCATATTGAGGATGATGATGTAAAACCAGCACAACCGGCGCGTTGGCATCTTTGCTTTGGTGGTATTCACCTTCTATCTTTTTTGTTGTATTATTCAAAAAAACTTCAACCATGGTAACCCCTAATAAGAACCTGCTTGACAGGTATTGATGACGTGAGTTATTAATTATGTATTAATTTCGCTGTTTTTGCAATAAATTTTTTATCGTATTAAAGCTAACGTACATAGTTATGGTTATAGTTGATGGTAAACTTATTTAAGTGACAGATGAGTCCATTCTCTTTAGAAAATAGTGGTTGCGTATATGCTGATTACAATGCAACTGCTCCAATTAGTGAAAATGTAAAAAAAAGTATATTTGAGGTCTTGTTAAAACAAACGCTCAATCCATCATCACTACATAAAAGAGGACAAGAAGCGAGGAAGATTCTTCAGGAGGCAAGAGATAACGTACGTGGTGCTATTGGCGTCTCAAGTGATAAAGAAATAGTTTTTACGTCTGGTGCAACTGAAGCGAATAACCTTGTTATGAGAGGAATAGCAGGCTACCTGCATGTAATTTCAGCTATAGAGCATCCTTCAATTCTTAATTCTGCATGTAATCCATATATAATACCCGTTAATCAGGAGGGCATTGTTGACTTTTTAGAGCTAGAAAAAATTCTAAGCGAACTTAAAGGAAACAAAGCAATAGTTTCAGTTATGATGGCAAATAACGAAACCGGAGTTATTCAACCTATTGAGGAAATAGCTGAAATAGCACACAAATTTGGAGCAATTTGCCACACTGACACTGCTCAAAGTGTTGGGAAAATTAAAGTTAATATGGAAGATTTAGGAGTGGATTTACTCACTTTATCCGCCCATAAATTTGGCGGTGTAGCAGGCAGTGGAGTTTTAATATTCAATAAAGAACTTGCGATAGAACCTATTATAATAGGTGGTGGACAAGAGAAGGGATTTCGTGGTGGTACGGAAAATATTGTTGCAATTGCAGGCCTTTCTGCTGCACTGCAAAATATTCCAGATCTTCTATCAAAAATGGATGAAGTAAAGGAGCTACGTGATCAATTAGAGTGTGAATTATTAAATCTTGCCAGTGACATAAGAATCTTCGGTAAAAACTCTAAGAGGCTGCCAAACACAAGTTTTATTTATATGCCAGGAGTAAAGAGTGATGTGCAGCTCATGCATTTTGACTTGAATCATATTGCAGTTAGTAATGGTTCTGCATGTTCTTCTGGAAAAGTTGAGCCTTCCCATGTTTTGCTTGCAATGGGGGCAACAAAAGAGCAAGCAGAGTGTTCAATTAGAATCAGCATAGGTCCAGAAACTAAACCACAAGACATAAAAAAAATAGTGGATTGTTGGTATAATATCTACAAGCAGAACACCTTGGTATAGATAATACGTGGTATCATGCAGGGAGCTATAAATTAAATGTAAAAAATTACTTTACAAACTCCGCCAGCCCTCTTATCATGAAACTGAAGGTATTCAGTTATCTTCATCTATGCAGATTAAACAGCAAGAAAACAACGTAGTTGGCGTCTTATTTTTAATTTTTTGCACTATGTGCACCTTATGTCTTCACAGTATTTCTAGGTTTTTACCTACACAAGCTGAAACGCGCTTATAAGTCGTTTAAGACAGTATAGTACGCCAATTTGCAGGATTAGAGAGTGACAACTAGCTAACACGGGATATCTTTTGCCTTTTTTTCTGCTTAGTAAATTTCTTAAACATTTAAACTAAGGTGAGTTGCAATTAAAAGCAGCTAAATTGCAGTGTTTAAGACTAAAAAAACGCCAATACTGAAAATAGACAATGACCAGGGTTTCTTTTGCCTTTTTTTTCGTTTGGTAAATTTCTTAATGTTTACAGCTAACATGAACAAACATTTGAGAGTAATTTCCGCTAGTAACGCGAATTCTGGATTAAAGGAGAATAGAAAAGGCAAGAAAACAGGGTAAACTCAGCAGTTATAAAAAAACAGATGAGGTTAACCATGGAAGATATAACAAACTGTTTTGTTTGGTCGATGATTTTTGCAGAGATATAGAGAAAAATTTTGCAGGTAAACTACTGCCAAATGGTAAAAAACCCACAAGAACAACGGAAATTGAGCACTCCGAAATCATGACAATAATCCTGCTATATCAACAATCTCCGTGTAAAAATTTCAAAACTTTCTATCTACATTACCTAACGTTGCTCTACAAATCAGAGTTTCCAAAGTTGCCTTCATATACCAGGTTTGTTGCTCTAAAGCCTAGGGTTTTGTGGCATTTAGCAATGTTGTTGCATTGGCTTTGTGGACAGTCAGAAAACACTGGAATTTCATATATAGACACAACTCCCATTGCAGTTTGTCATGCAAAAAGAATATCCAAAAACAAAGTTTTTGCTGGAATTGCAAAATTAAGCAAGAGTACTTACGGCTGGTTTTTTGGTTTCAAATTACATATGGTAATCAATGAAAATGGTGAAATTCATTCACTTACGCTAACAAAAGGCAATGTTGATGATAGGATACCTGTGCCAAATCTGACGGAAAAATTAACCGGCCTTTTGTTTGGTGACAAAGGTTATATTGCAAAAGAGCTTTTTCAGAAGCTGTTTGACCAAGGTTTGAAACTTGTTACCAAGGTGAAAAAAGGTATGAAAAATGCATTGATTTCGCTAAATGAGAAGATTTTACTGAGAAAAAGGTCTATCATTGAGACTGTTTTTGGTTACCTAAAAAATAGACTAGAAATTGAACACACTCGCCATAGATCCCCTGTTAATTTTTTGGTTCATATCTTTTCTACTCTCATTTCCTATTCCATCAAATCCAAAAAGCCTTCTATTTCCTATACTTTCTTCCTTCCTTAATCCAGAATTCGCGTTATAAGGAAAGTGGTTGAAAACTTAGGTGTCGTATTTACAACAGCCCAAAGAGCAATCGTAAAGCTTGAAGATTTAGGCATCGTTTCACAAACTTCTCAAGGAAAGAGAGATCGGGTTTATTGTGCAACTGATATTTTGAATATTCTAGAAGAACCAACTAAGATTACAGAGAACTTCGATAGCACATTGTAGCTATTGTGATGAATAAATTCAGCAAACAGCAAGCTTAAAGAGTCTGATCCAATGGACATGCTGAACAAAAAGTAAGGAGCTCCTTTTGGAGAATTATATTAACTTATTAATCAATTGCTTGACTTTTAGCAGGATTTATTATATTATTTATTAATGAGTAATGCAATCAAATCAAGGAGGATAGCATGACTGGTGACGATAACAGAAAAACTTTACAATCGATAATTGCTGGCGAAAATAACAGTATAAGTAGAATTGAGAAGTTAAGAGATTTTCTTGGAAAAGAAAAAGAAATAACTATTAATAAAGACACATTTGCATGTGCTTTACGCTGCCCACAAACTACAAAGGAAGCGATAGTACACGAAATTCTGCTTCATTTTATACAAAATCCTGGCGAGCAATCACTAGAACAAGTAATACAATACTTAGATGGAGCAATAAAACCTAGGATATATGCAAAAAACAACCCAATAAGAAATCTAGATGAAGAATTTCGTACTCATATAAACTTTAAAGATGAAAAGGGAAGTACATTACTACATCATGCAGTTATAGGTAATAAAACTGAAGAAATAACCACCCTTCTTGTTACATATAGTGCAAATCCTTTGATACAAAACGCGGATAATAAAATTCCTTTAGATTTAGCTCAAGGAAAAACAAAAGAAGTGCTTATTAAAAGTATGAAAAAACAAGCTAATACGAAAAAAGAAAGCGCTATGATAGGCAGTTTGGTGCCTGGCATAATGATTGGTGGTTTTCTTGGTGTTGTACTTGGAGCTGGTGTATGTGTTGCAGTAAGTCTTTCTGGTGGTATGATACTAGGTGTAATGATAGCACCTGTTCTTGTTGCTAGTATAGCTGTTGGGCTGGCCATGTATTTTTTGAGTCAAGACTATGAACAGGCTAAAGCGATAGAAAAAACTATAAACGCGAATTCTGGATTAAGGAAGGAAGAAAGTATAGGAAATAGAAGGCTTTTTGGATTTGATGGAATAGGAAATGAGAGTAGAAAAGATATGAACCAAAAAATTAACAGGGGATCTATGGCGAGTGTGTTCAATTTCTAGTCTATTTTTTAGGTAACCAAAAACAGTCTCAATGATAGACCTTTTTCTCAGTAAAATCTTCTCATTTAGCGAAATCAATGCATTTTTCATACCTTTTTTCACCTTGGTAACAAGTTTCAAACCTCGGTCAAACAGCTTCTGAAAAAGCTCTTTTGCAATATAACCTTTGTCACCAAACAAAAGGCCGGTTAATTTTTCCGTCAGATTTGGCACAGGTATCCTATCATCAACATTGCCTTTTGTTAGCGTAAGTGAATGAATTTCACCATTTTCATTGATTACCATATGTAATTTGAAACCAAAAAACCAGCCGTAAGTACTCTTGCTTAATTTTGCAATTCCAGCAAAAACTTTGTTTTTGGATATTCTTTTTGCATGACAAACTGCAATGGGAGTTGTGTCTATATATGAAATTCCAGTGTTTTCTGACTGTCCACAAAGCCAATGCAACAACATTGCTAAATGCCACAAAACCCTAGGCTTTAGAGCAACAAACCTGGTATATGAAGGCAACTTTGGAAACTCTGATTTGTAGAGCAACGTTAGGTAATGTAGATAGAAAGTTTTGAAATTTTTACACGGAGATTGTTGATATAGCAGGATTATTGTCATGATTTCGGAGTGCTCAATTTCCGTTGTTCTTGTGGGTTTTTTGCCATTTGGCAGTAGTTTACCTGCAAAATTTTTCTCTATATCTCTGCAAAAATCATCGACCAAACAAAACAGTTTGTTATATCTTCCATGGTTAACCTCATCTGTTTTTTTATAACTGCTGAGTTTACCCTGTTTTCTTGCCTTTTCTATTCTCCTTTAATCCAGAATTCGCGTTTCTAGTATTTCCTCCTTTTTATCATTACCTAGTCCACTGCTAAACCCCTGACACTTTTTCTCAAGAGCTAAGCGTGTAGCTATGATATACATTACTGTTTCAGGTGAGACCTTTGGTAATTCATTTCGGACTTTTTCTTGTTCTTCTTCAGAAAAATTACTGAGGTTTTCCCTGGCCATTTCAGGAAATTTTTGAGTAATCGTTTCTTTTATCATTCCACCAACTTCCTGTTTATTTAGTGTAATAACTACCGATGGATGCAAGCCAGATAAAGACTCAACCATTTTATTATATGTTCCACCAGCACAACTTTGACCGTGATTACCATAAGTTGTTGCTGCATCTATAAGACCTTTAATAAACATATCCTTTCTGTTTTTTATGTCCTCATCACTTAAAACGCGAATTCTGGATTAAAGGAGAATAGAAAAGGCAAGAAAACAGGGTAAACTCAGCAGTTATAAAAAAACAGATGAGGTTAACCATGGAAGATATAACAAACTGTTTTGTTTGGTCGATGATTTTTGCAGAGATATAGAGAAAAATTTTGCAGGTAAACTACTGCCAAATGGTAAAAAACCCACAAGAACAACGGAAATTGAGCACTCCGAAATCATGACAATAATCCTGCTATATCAACAATCTCCGTGTAAAAATTTCAAAACTTTCTATCTACATTACCTAACGTTGCTCTACAAATCAGAGTTTCCAAAGTTGCCTTCATATACCAGGTTTGTTGCTCTAAAGCCTAGGGTTTTGTGGCATTTAGCAATGTTGTTGCATTGGCTTTGTGGACAGTCAGAAAACACTGGAATTTCATATATAGACACAACTCCCATTGCAGTTTGTCATGCAAAAAGAATATCCAAAAACAAAGTTTTTGCTGGAATTGCAAAATTAAGCAAGAGTACTTACGGCTGGTTTTTTGGTTTCAAATTACATATGGTAATCAATGAAAATGGTGAAATTCATTCACTTACGCTAACAAAAGGCAATGTTGATGATAGGATACCTGTGCCAAATCTGACGGAAAAATTAACCGGCCTTTTGTTTGGTGACAAAGGTTATATTGCAAAAGAGCTTTTTCAGAAGCTGTTTGACCGAGGTTTGAAACTTGTTACCAAGGTGAAAAAAGGTATGAAAAATGCATTGATTTCGCTAAATGAGAAGATTTTACTGAGAAAAAGGTCTATCATTGAGACTGTTTTTGGTTACCTAAAAAATAGACTAGAAATTGAACACACTCGCCATAGATCCCCTGTTAATTTTTTGGTTCATATCTTTTCTACTCTCATTTCCTATTCCATCAAATCCAAAAAGCCTTCTATTTCCTATACTTTCTTCCTTCCTTAATCCAGAATTCGCGTTAGAACAGTAGAAACTGTCATTTTTTTAAAAGCAACAATCGTACCAACATTTGGTTTGTTAGACAGAAAAGATAAGAATTTATATATATATTAAATCATTACTGAAAATTAAATATCAAACCAACTTCAATATTGTGAGTAGATATGTCATCTGCAACAGGTATCGGAATGCTAAAGTAACGATAGCCGAGAAAGGTTTTGACTTCTGGGATTATTGAATAATCAACACCAAGTTTTATTTGATAAGCAAACCAAGGAACATTGAGTGGCATTGAATTTTGGGGTGACCCATTAATCCTTTTTAATCTAAAAACTGTTGGCCCTATGCCAAGACCGATGTACGGAGCAAATTGTGTATCCTGAACGCTGGGATTATAATAGAAGTTTAACAAAAACGCAAATATACTTGCTGATTTATCAAATACCAGAGGAGAAGTACTATCTTCAATATTGACTCTAGAATACATGGCTTCAAAATCAACTCGGCCATTTTCTCCAGCATAGTAACCTAAAGATATGCTGTTAAGCCACTGGAAATCAATTTTACCATCAAATTGCTGTATACTTTTAATTTCATTTGCCGCTATATTTTTTATTATAAAACCATAATGACTTTCAACTAAAGTTAGGACTCTTTTCCCTATTTCTTGTATACCCTTTACAAATGTTTCTGAATTATCATGGTATACCTTACCACCGTTAGCGCTAACATAAAAATCAAGTTTTTTTGATTTTTCTTTTGTAGGCTCAGCTTGATCTGCAATACGTGACCACATATTTTTCTGATCAGCTACTTGGAGAATAGAAGGTTGCTTAATAGGACTACTTTCAAGTTCTTGATATTTTAAATCATTTATTAGTATTTCTTTTTCAGTAACCTCTTCAGAACGTATTACACTTTCATTATTGTCTGTTTCTAATTTTAAGGGTTGTACTTGCTCAATGTGTGTACTATTACTAATATAAGTAATAAAAAAATAGACACATGGAATGAAAATTAAAAATAAAGCAATAGATATTTTAGTTATCACAAATGAACCCATAATTATCATTTATAGTATAACTACTATATCATATATTTCTTTAATGTACAAAAAATTAAGGTAAGATACTTCCGATTAGATAATTATTTTCCACTCTTTTAACATTAACTTTCACAATACTCTTGGCTTGAGCTTTTGATTCAAGCTTTACTAATGCAAAATTTTCTGTTCTACCGATATGATTTTGCTCAACCAGAACACTTTGTTCAGTGCCTATCAAAGATTGATAAAAGCTACTCATCATTTCTCTATTCATTTCTCTTAAATTTTTTACTCGTTCTTTACGCACATTCTCTGGTACTTGTGGCATTCGTGCAGCAGGTGTATTCTTCCGCTCTGAATATGGAAAAGCATGTAGGTAAACTATATTTGTTTTTCTCAGTAAATCAACTGTATCCTGAAACATTTCATCAGTTTCTGTTGGAAATCCAGCAATAATATCAGCGCCAAATGCTATATTAGGCCTCAAGCTCTTCATTTTATGACAAAATTCTATCACTTGTTCTCTGTTGTGACGACGCTTCATTCTCTTTAGTATTAAATTATTACCAGATTGTAGACTCAAATGTAAATGAGGCATAAGTCTTGACTCATTAGCTATTAAATCCATTAATTCGTCGTCAACTTCAGCAACATCGATAGAGGAAAGTCTTAGTCTCTTCAACTCTGGTATATCTTTTAAAACTCTCCTAATCATTGAACCAAGTGATGGCTTACCCAACAAATCTGTACCAAAGTCAGTAATATCAACACCTGTAAACACTACTTCTTGATATCCATTTTCTATAAAGATCCTGATTTGCTCTATAATACTGTTTATTGGCACAGATCGATTATTCCCTCTTGCCTCAGTAATTGAGCAAAATGTGCAGCTATGATTACAACCATTTTGAATTTCAATAAATGCCCTTGATTTATCTTCAAATCCATTAATTAGAACAGGTTCTGACTTGTTTACTTGGTTATCACTGACTAAGATTTTATCATCATTTAGTAAGTAACTTTCAGCTTTTAGCTTATCTTGATTACCGAGCACTTTACTTACACCAGGAATATCACTATACGATTCAGGATCCAACTGAACAGCACAGCCAACTACGATAATTTCTTTACTTGGGTCATTTTTATAGATCTTACGTATTTTTTGCTTTACTTGACGTTCTACTTCGTTTGTCACTGCACAGCTGTGCACCACAACAACATTTTCTCTCTTTGCTTTTTTTAATGCTTCTTTGATTAACTCACTCTCGTAAAAATTTAGACGACAACCAAATGTTATCACTTCATTCATGCTAGTATTCTTTAGACCTTACAATTTAAATTATATCAAACATCCAAGCAAAGTCATTAAGCCTCTTGCATGACCATTGTTTTGGTAGATAAATGCTATGCAAGCAGCGGACACTGGTTTTCATCCAAGAGGGTGTCATCCAAGTAGCCGACACTGGGATGGCTTTGTTGCATAGCAACGTAAGTTTTTTTTCCAGAGTAAATAATTTTATGCGACTATTTCAAATTTAGGCATACCAATTGCAGTAAATTTGTTCATTAAGTAGCATTTAATAAGTAGTTCCTTCTCTCTATTTGTCTCAGATTTATTCTTAAAACTAAACCCAAATATTCGCTTCAACCTTGAGAAAAATTCTTCAATATACGATCTTTTTCCGTAATTTACTTCTTCTTTCCATCTTTTTATACCATTCTCACCATGTAATTTCATTAACTGAATAGCGGCATTTCTATCAAGCATATAATCCAATTTTGGATGCTCTGCTGCGTTGTTTTTCGGAGGAATTTTCGTTTTTATGCCATATTGATTACACTGCTTAAGACGCGAATTCTGGATTAAAGGAGAATAGAAAAGGCAAGAAAACAGGGTAAACTCAGCAGTTATAAAAAAACAGATGAGGTTAACCATGGAAGATATAACAAACTGTTTTGTTTGGTCGATGATTTTTGCAGAGATATAGAGAAAAATTTTGCAGGTAAACTACTGCCAAATGGTAAAAAACCCACAAGAACAACGGAAATTGAGCACTCCGAAATCATGACAATAATCCTGCTATATCAACAATCTCCGTGTAAAAATTTCAAAACTTTCTATCTACATTACCTAACGTTGCTCTACAAATCAGAGTTTCCAAAGTTGCCTTCATATACCAGGTTTGTTGCTCTAAAGCCTAGGGTTTTGTGGCATTTAGCAATGTTGTTGCATTGGCTTTGTGGACAGTCAGAAAACACTGGAATTTCATATATAGACACAACTCCCATTGCAGTTTGTCATGCAAAAAGAATATCCAAAAACAAAGTTTTTGCTGGAATTGCAAAATTAAGCAAGAGTACTTACGGCTGGTTTTTTGGTTTCAAATTACATATGGTAATCAATGAAAATGGTGAAATTCATTCACTTACGCTAACAAAAGGCAATGTTGATGATAGGATACCTGTGCCAAATCTGACGGAAAAATTAACCGGCCTTTTGTTTGGTGACAAAGGTTATATTGCAAAAGAGCTTTTTCAGAAGCTGTTTGACCGAGGTTTGAAACTTGTTACCAAGGTGAAAAAAGGTATGAAAAATGCATTGATTTCGCTAAATGAGAAGATTTTACTGAGAAAAAGGTCTATCATTGAGACTGTTTTTGGTTACCTAAAAAATAGACTAGAAATTGAACACACTCGCCATAGATCCCCTGTTAATTTTTTGGTTCATATCTTTTCTACTCTCATTTCCTATTCCATCAAATCCAAAAAGCCTTCTATTTCCTATACTTTCTTCCTTCCTTAATCCAGAATTCGCGTTTCTAGAGGAGAAAAAGATATTACAAGTAATATCGGAGGGTGCAACTTTAAATAAATTTACTAAAGAGAGGTACGATGATTATGTAAATTGTATTTACAGAGAAAAAGAGATTTTAAGTCAAAGGAATAAAAATATTTTAGGACTTAATAATTTAGCATATGAAAGTATTGTAAACAAAAGCAAGCAGACTCAAAATGTATTAGGAGTAGACAAGGATAATGGATATTTTTGTATAGAATACTCGCAAGATAGTATTGTTGAAGTTGCAGAAATCCTAAACAATGAAAAAGCCAAAGGCTTAAATTTAAGAGTTGGCATACTCAAAATTGGAGAAAGTATAGTAAGAGTTGAAAATGTAGAAGAAATAGGGGGAAAAAGAAATTACATGGATGTCTCAAAAGGTGGTATTGAAATGTCTTTTACCACTGAGGTAGGAGAGATAAGTATTTATCTAAGTCCTAGTGAGAAAGGCAGCAATAAAATAAAAGTAGAGATTGATGAGGAAAATAGAGCAAGGCTTAACAAGTTAAAAAATAAGGGAAAAAGTTTAGGGGAAAACTGTCTTTTTGGGGGAAAAAGTGTTGAGGAAGCTATAGAGCATGAAAGTTTTGAAAGGTATGGCAGTGTATCTAACACTGCTATGAAGGAACCTAGCTTAGGTTGCGTTGCTAACATAGCAAGGGGGGGATAAGCTTGCAGAGATAAAATAGATGGGCCAAATTGGCGGTATTTTGCTCTTGTAATGTACTTCAAAATTGCAAAGTTTGCACTAGATAGAACTTAATTGACAGACAAGAATCAACTGACAGAAAAATTTACATAGTTAAACAACCACAGAATAAACTAGTGAATTTTTTGAAAAGTATATAAAATTCAAGTGATTACTTTAAGTAAATAGCATGGCACTTAGACTCATTCCAGATAACCTCAATATCAAGTTTAGTAAATATAGGGATTTGACTGCATTAATTAGCATTATTCTTATCATCTTTTCAATGTTCACTGTTGTGCTGCGTGGAGTGAACTTAGGCATAGACTTTGCAGGCGGAATTTTGATAGAGATAAAATCTTCAGATGAGAATCACTCTATTCTCGATGCATTAAAAGGAAATGGTTTTACAGTGCAGAGTTCAAAAGCGGGTGACAATTTAGTCATGCGTTTTAAAGATGAAGGAGATGAAAATAAAATCAAAAAGATAAAAAGCATACTAGAAGAAAAGCTGGGGAGCTCAATAAGCTATCGTAAAATAGACTATGTTGGCCCACAAATAAGCTCAACACAAATATTTGAAGGAATGTTATCCATGTTGATCGCGATTGTTGGAATATTTTTTTACGTTTGGTTTAGATTTAATTGGCAATGTGGATTCAGTGGAATAACAGCACTGATTCATGACGTGATTTTAACTGTTGGTTTTATTAGCCTAACTGGCATTGAGTTTAATATTTCATCAGTTGCAGCTCTCCTCACTGTCATTGGTTATTCAATCAATAACTCAGTAATTATATACGATCGAATTCGAGAGTATTGCAAGAGTGGTAAAAGTGGGCGGATGAGTGAGATAGTAGATGCAAGTATCAACGCTACATTATTTCGCACTATATTAACCTCGGGTACAACCCTTCTTGCTGCTCTTCCTTTGGCATTAATCTGCACAGATGAAGTGAAAGACTTCAGCTTGATCATTTTTTTTGGTATTTTGATTGGCACTTGTTCTGCAATATTTATTTCTGCTCCTATATTAACCTACAGAGCTTTGATAAGCAGATTGTAGAAGTGTTTAGTCGCGGTATAATATCAACTTATTATCTCTTATAGTGAAATGAAAATACCTTAAAAAGCTCATTCCAAGTAGTGAATAAGACATAGAATGAGTGTTAACGCTTGCCTGTACATCATTAATCAAAAAATTTCCTATTTTAACTTGAGGTATTTGGACCACTCCAGCTTTTATTTGACCTTTCGCAGTTTCATATATTTTAAAATCCTGAACGTTTTGTAAGTTAATACCAGCATGTAATGCGTCTTTTTGTGATAGAACAATATCGGTTGCTCCAGTATCAAGCAAAAACGTTATATTGCTATCATTGACTTGAGCCTGAATATAAAAGTGTCCATCATATGACTTCGTAAATTCAATACTTCCACTATTCTGACCGCTATTTTGAATTCTTCCTTTATATGGTAAAAAAGTACTGAGAAATCTGTCGCTTAGTTTGTCCCTTTGTGAATCAATAAGCATTGCAGTAGTGGCTATTATTAGCAACCAAATAACTAGATTTTTCACCGCGTTCATATTGTCAAAATTTGAAGCTATTAAAATAAATTTTAAAGATCAGCGTTAAAAGTTATTATTAAAAATAAGTAAATTTCATTGTTTTAGTACAATATTTAGTATACACTTTAAGAAGATATGTTTGATTTAATTTCATGTCAGAAGCAAAAAGTTTAATTTTAGCAGCTATCCTTTCCATGTTGATCATGGTATTTTGGCGTATTATTTATGATAATTTTTTTAGTGCAAACCAAAATCAGCCATTGATTGAAAATATTGAACATATCGAATCTTTTAACGACCTTGCTCCTATAATACACCAAAATCGTTCTGAAATTATTAATTCTACTCGAGAACAGAGGGTTAGTTTAACCAATAACATGATTAAAGGATCAATTTCTCTGAAAGGTGCAAGGTTTGATGACTTAATTTTAACTAATTACCACTTAGAACCGAGTTCTTCTTCTCCACAAGTGGTGTTACTGTCACCCGCAGAATCAAAAGATATATATTTCGCAGAATTTGGGTGGCTCGATCCGAATAACAAAATTAAAGTTCCAGATTCTAAGACAGTCTGGCAAGCTGATGGGGCTGAACTGACTAATCAAAAAGTAGTTAATTTATTTTGGGACAATGAGAATGGCATTGTGTTTAAAATGAAAATTAGCCTTGACGATAACTACATGTTTAAAATTGAGCAGATTGTTGAAAATAACACAAAAGATAATGTAGTTTTGGTTCCTTATGGTAAAATTAACCGTAAACGTGACAATATCAACGAATCTTATTGGATATCCCATGAAGGAGTACTGGGTGCATTTGATAATAAACTAGAGGAGTGGAAATATAAGGATATTTCCAAAAAACATTTAGTAAAAGCAAGCACGAGTGAAAGAAATTGGTTTGGTTTTGCTGATAAATACTGGCTTACAGCCATCATACCTGAGAAATCCGATAAAATAAATGTAAGCATTAAACACACAAACGTTAATAATACTGATAAATTCCAAGTAGATTTTGTCAAACCTTACAAGAGCATACTTCCTGGTGCAAGCATTTCTAATGTGAATTATTTTTTTGCTGGAGCAAAAAAGTTGAATTTACTGGATTCTTATAAGGATACTCTCAATATACCTTTATTTGATAAAGCTGTAGATTTTGGTGTTCTTTATTTTATAACCAAGCCAGTGTTTTTACTGCTTGAATATTTTAACTTCGTTTTAAAAAATTTTGGCTTAGCAATATTATTGCTGACTTTAGTAATCAAACTTTTGATGCTTCCCTTATCTAATAGATCACATATTTCGACACTTAAGATGAAAAGCCTGCATCCTGAAGTAGCTCGTATAAAGGAGCTGTATAAAAGTGATAGTTTAAAGCAGAGTAAGGAAATAACTGCATTATACAAGAAAAATAATGTAAGTCTAATGTCAAACATCTTTCCTGCGCTAATACCAATGCCGGTATTTTTTGCTCTATATAAAGTGTTATTTGTTACTATAGAGATGAGACACGCCCCTTTTTATTTATGGATTAAAGATCTTTCAGCTCCTGATCCAACGAACATTTTTACATTATTTGGGTTGTTTAATTACAATTTCCCTATTTCTATAGGTATTTTGCCTATAATTTTTGGTATTACTGTGATAATTCAGCAGAAGCTAAATGAGAAAGATCAAACTAGCAAAGATAACACTCAAGTAAATGCTATGAAGTTTGTACCTTACATTTTTGTCTTTATTTTTTCTTCTTTTCCTGCTGGCCTGGTAATATATTGGATATTTAGTAATATTATAACTTTAATTCAACAATCATTAATAAAGTTGTTTTTAACGAAAAAAGTGGTAGTGAATGTCGAAAATACTAATAGTTAATTCAATTTATTATACTGAAATAGCGAACCTTTTGCTTGAGGGTGCAATTGATAAATTCAAAGGAAACAATGTTGATTATGAGATAATTGAAGTCCCTGGTGCATTTGAGATACCAGCTACAATTCTTTTTGCAGTCAAAAGCAAGAATGATAATTATGACGGTTATTTAGCTCTTGGGTGCGTGATTCGCGGTGAAACCGATCACTATCAATATGTTTGTAAAGGAGTAATCGAAGGCTTAAATGAAGTTATTATGCATTATGCAATGCCCCTTGGTATGGGCGTAATTACCGCTAACAGCAAAGATAAAGCACTAGTTAGAGCTGACAAAAACAAAAAGAACGTTGGTGGCCATGCAGCCTCAACTGTTTTGCGTATGATAGATTTACACAATAAATTAAAATAATGGAGGAAAAACCAGTAGATAAAAAGTGGCGCATAAAAAGAAGCACGGCAAGATTTCTTGCTGTACAAATTGCTTATTCAAATATTTTCGTAGGTTACAACAAAAGCACTTTTAAACTGGAAAATTGTGAGCTTAAGGACTACATAAGTAAGTTGAGAGATATATTTGAATGTGAAGAATTTGAACATCAGTTCTTAGAAAACTTGTTATATAAGGTTATAAAAAACAGTGAAGAATATGATAAAATAATAGAGTCTTACTTACACCCAAGCTGGTCCCTTTCACGGTTAAATCTTATAAGCTTATCTATTTTGCGTGTTGCAATATGTGAGTTGATTAATTGCGATACGCCAGTTCCAGTTGTCATTAATGAATATACTAACATTGCATCTGATTTACTTGATAAACCAAGCGAAATTGGCTTTATTAATGGGTTATTGGATAAGGCAAAAGATGCAGTTAAATTAAATAAAAATCCTTAGCAGCTTCTCACAACTATATAAAAGTTAAGGCAATTTCCATAATGAATAATGTCGTTTGAACTAAAAAAATAAAGAGGCAGACTTAGCCTGCCTCTTTTACTTCACTTGGCCATACTGTCTATTTTCCTTGTTGTTGAGAAGCAACTTGTTCAACAGAAATAAGTTGGCCTAAATAAGTGTTAACCTCTTCAGCACCCTTTTTGTCTAAACCTAATGTTTTACTCCACTTTGTTTCATTTACTGTCTCGAACTTACCTTCATCGTTTTTCTCTTTTAGTGAATCTATCTTGAAGAGTAAAGTATTGCCTAGCGTCTTGGTAAGCTGATCAATATCAACAATAATACGGTAGTTCTTGCCTTCTAAGCTGAAGTCTATATAATATTTATCCTTTTCTACCTTACCTTCTTCATCTTTAACTTGGTTATTCCTTGCAATTTCCCTAAATGCGTCTTCTGTTACTAGCAACCCATCCTTAATAACCTTCAGAGCTTTCAACTCAGATTATTTCGTTATTTTTGCTGATAGCATATATTGCTAAATAAGTCAGCGCAGCAGCAACAAATGCTAAAACGCCCATTCCAAGTGGTGTAGCTGCAAAAGCTGCTAGCTTGCAAGTTGAAGGCCTCCAAAGCGGTGTTGAAAGTATTGCTAATCCACCTATAACGTATATAGCAGTAAATGCAACAAATACAGTGTTTGCTTTGTGGAGCTGGCCACAATGATTTTTGAAAGTTAGCATAAACGACTTCATTTAATAAAATATTAATATGCTTAAATTGTGTATAAAAGAACTGTCATAGTCAAGCTTTTTCGTAAGCTACCTGCCGCTTGAGCCAAAGCCCCCTGCATTGCGACCGGTTTCTTCTGCGCAGAATTCTTCTCTGTCATCCCAAATTACCTGAGATACAGGAGAAATAAGGATTTGTGCGATTCTATCTCCTCTTTTTATTTCGTATGGCTGATTACTTAGATTAATTAGACAAATTTTAACTTCACCTCGATAATCAGAGTCTATAGTGCCCGGAGAATTTAAGACAGTGATTCCATGTTTTGCAGCAAGACCAGAACGTGGGCGGATTTGCCCCTCAAAACCGTTTGGTATTGCAATCACAATTCCAGTTGGAACAAGTAATCTTTCAAGTGGATTTAAAACAGCAGAATCATTCAATGCAGCATAAAGATCCATGCCAGCACTCTGCGTAGTTGCATAACATGGAAGAGACAAGTCTTCTCCGTGTGATAATCTTTTTATTTCTACTTTAATTTTACTTCTTTGCACTCCAATTTACCATCTATGAAGACTCAATTATAGCATGTAAATTGTATCTGCAAAAGTGATAAATGTTACATCGTAAATGATGTCATTCCAGCGCGTGACGCTAGGCCATAAAATTCCTTGACAAGTTCAGTGCTCCTTTTTTTGTCATCCCAGTGCCCCTATGACGCGAATTCTGGATTAAGGAAGGAAGAAAGTATAGGAAATAGAAGGCTTTTTGGATTTGATGGAATAGGAAATGAGAGTAGAAAAGATATGAACCAAAAAATTAACAGGGGATCTATGGCGAGTGTGTTCAATTTCTAGTCTATTTTTTAGGTAACCAAAAACAGTCTCAATGATAGACCTTTTTCTCAGTAAAATCTTCTCATTTAGCGAAATCAATGCATTTTTCATACCTTTCTTCACCTTGGTAACAAGTTTCAAACCTCGGTCAAACAGCTTCTGAAAAAGCTCTTTTGCAATATAACCTTTGTCACCAAACAAAAGGCCGGTTAATTTTTCCGTCAGATTTGGCACAGGTATCCTATCATCAACATTGCCTTTTGTTAGCGTAAGTGAATGAATTTCACCATTTTCATTGATTACCATATGTAATTTGAAACCAAAAAACCAGCCGTAAGTACTCTTGCTTAATTTTGCAATTCCAGCAAAAACTTTGTTTTTGGATATTCTTTTTGCATGACAAACTGCAATGGGAGTTGTGTCTATATATGAAATTCCAGTGTTTTCTGACTGTCCACAAAGCCAATGCAACAACATTGCTAAATGCCACAAAACCCTAGGCTTTAGAGCAACAAACCTGGTATATGAAGGCAACTTTGGAAACTCTGATTTGTAGAGCAACGTTAGGTAATGTAGATAGAAAGTTTTGAAATTTTTACACGGAGATTGTTGATATAGCAGGATTATTGTCATGATTTCGGAGTGCTCAATTTCCATTGTTCTTGTGGGTTTTTTACCATTTGGCAGTAGTTTACCTGCAAAATTTTTCTCTATATCTCTGCAAAAATCATCGACCAAACAAAACAGTTTGTTATATCTTCCATGGTTAACCTCATCTGTTTTTTTATAACTGCTGAGTTTACCCTGTTTTCTTGCCTTTTCTATTCTCCTTTAATCCAGAATTCGCGTTAACAAAAGGCAATGTTGATGATAGGATACCTGTGCCAAATCTGACGGAAAAATTAACCGGCCTTTTGTTTGGTGACAAAGGTTATATTGCAAAAGAGCTTTTTCAGAAGCTGTTTGACCGAGGTTTGAAACTTGTTACCAAGGTGAAAAAAGGTATGAAAAATGCATTGATTTCGCTAAATGAGAAGATTTTACTGAGAAAAAGGTCTATCATTGAGACTGTTTTTGGTTACCTAAAAAATAGACTAGAAATTGAACACACTCGCCATAGATCCCCTGTTAATTTTTTGGTTCATATCTTTTCTACTCTCATTTCCTATTCCATCAAATCCAAAAAGCCTTCTATTTCCTATACTTTCTTCCTTCCTTAATCCAGAATTCGCGTCTATGATGTCATTCCAGTCTGGAATCTAGTCCTTATTATGCAGCCACTTGGTTGAAATTAAGTCTTCTGGATCCCAGTATCTGGGCACTGGGATGACATCATAAGGGCGCTGGGATGACACCCTGACAACCATCATCCCGCTACTTGTTAGCGGGATCTAGAGATACCGCGAATGAATCGCGGTATGACGTAGATTGCTGTCATTCCAGTGTCAGCTACTTGAATGACACCCTCTTGGTATTCGTGTAGTTGCAAGCAGTATAGCTATAAATCACTCACAATCGATATGCTTGAATTACTCTCAGTAAATAAATCAAGCATAATGTTAGGTATTCTACCATCAACTATGTGAACAACTCCAGCACATTCCTCCGCCATTTTAACGTATGCCATAAGCCTTTCAATAAATTTTTCCCCTTTAATTTTCCCACAATCAATCGATGCATTTAAATTTTTAACAGATATCTTCCTGCCACCAATTTTATCTATTTCTTCATCTGTGTCACTCAAGATTATCATTTTAGATGCAGAAACTGCGATTGCGATTGCGCTTGCAGTGCTATCGGCATCAATATGATATGTTTCCCCATCTTTTCCATGACCAATTGGTGCAATAACTGGTATAAAATCTGATTCTTCAATAAAAAATAATATATCAGGATTGATTTCAGTGGGTCTACCGATGAACCCCATGTCTAATATCTTTTCGATATTATTTGATCTATCTTCTCTAAGCGTAGCGGTTATTTTTTCGGCTTTAATTAAGTGACCATCTTTTCCACATAATCCAATAGCTGAACCACCAGCAGAATTTATATGCTGAACAATTTTTTTATTAACTGAACCACACAGTGCCATTTCAATGATTTTCATAGTGTCTTTGTCTGTAAGTCTGATACCATTCACAAATTTACTGTCCATACCCAGCACTTTTAACACCGAGTTAATTTCATATTCTCCGTCATGAATTATTACCGGATTTATACCAAGCTGCTTCAACAAGACAACATTATGCACAAAAGTATTAAATAGTGTTTCATCTAAGATTATTGTACCACCGCATTTAATGACAAAAGTCTCGCCTACAAAGCTAGGTATGTTAGATAGCACTTCAAGTAATATTTCTGCTTTTTGTTCAAATGATACCTCACCCTTTAAAAATTCACTACTCTTCATTTTTTATCTTGTAAACTTGAAAAACTCATCTCTTACCTTGGTTATTTTATGCTTAACACGGATGCTCATTTGATGAATTGACACATTCTCATTATTAATCCATTTTTGAATATCTTCTATAACAGCACCTAAGCTTTTTTGACTTACTTTATCTATTTTTGTTAGTACAATGTTAAAGTTAATGTTATTATATATTAACCAATAAATGAAGTCTTTGTCTATTTCTTTTAATCCTACCTTGCTATCTATCAACACAAACACTCTTCTTAGATTTCTTCTTTGAATTAGATAATACTCAATTAAGTTTAAATATTGTATAATTTCCTCCTTACCTGCATGAGAATAACCATACCCTGGTAGATCAACAAGCCTGAACTTATCATTGTACATAGAGTAAAAATTTATTTGTCTAGTGCATCCAGGTTTAGAGGAAACTCTGGCAGCTTTTTTGCTGTTTATCAGTAAGTTGATCAGACTGGATTTTCCTACATTTGATCTACCAGCAAACGCAATCTCTGGAGCCGATTCATCTGGTAATGTTTTTATGTCCGAAGCTCCAAATATGAAATTGCAGTTTGATGTTATCTGTTTTGCCATTATATTCAACTAGAAGGTAGTAGGTATATTATAGTGTTATTGCTTGATATAAGAAATTTTTTATTTCAGTATATATTACTTAGCTAGATCTGTGCTATATGGATATGGAAAATAATTTACAAGACTTAAAGAAAAAATTTAATGATATAGAGAGGAATTTGGAAAATCCTACCAATTTAAGTCAAAAAGAATTCATTACCCTTTCAAAGGAATACTCTGAGCTCAGGCCAATAATCAAGATAATTGATGAATATAACACGCTGAAAGAGGAAATTTCAGACTTAGAAGAAATAATGAAAGATGAAAACAGCGAAGGTGATATAAAAGAGTTAGCAAAAGAAGAATTCTTCGAAAAGCACAAGGTATTATTACCAAAAATAAAAGCAAAATTAAAGTTAGCATTATTGCCCAAAGATGAAGATGACTCAAGAAATGCAATATTAGAAATTAGAGCAGGTACAGGCGGAGAAGAAGCAGCATTATTTGCAGCAATGTTATTTCGTATGTATCAAAAATATGCAGAAAGAAGAAATTGGAAGTTCGAGCCAATAAGCATTTCTAATACAGGTATAGGTGGCTATAAGGAAGCTTCTGCACTCATTAATGGAACAGAAGTTTTTGCAAGGTTGAAATTTGAATCAGGGGTGCACAGAGTACAGAGAGTGCCAGAAACTGAATCCTCAGGAAGGTTGCATACCTCTGCCGCTACTGTTGCGATATTACCTGAAGTAGAAGAGGTTGACTTTAAAATAGAAGAAAAAGACTTACGCATAGATGTTTATAGATCCAGTGGCCCTGGAGGGCAGTCAGTGAATACAACTGACAGTGCTGTAAGAGTTACTCATTTACCAACAGGAATAGTTGTAATACAGCAAGATGAAAAATCGCAGCACAAAAATAAAGCTAAAGCGCTCAAAGTATTGAGGGCAAGGCTATACGAAATTGAAAGACAAAAAAAAGAAATGGAAAGGTCAACAATGAGAAAAAGTCAGATTGGCTCTGGGGATCGCTCCGAGCGCATAAGAACATATAACTTTCCACAATCAAGAATAACAGATCATAGAATTAATCTAACTTCACATCGGCTAGAGCAGATTATAAAAGAAGGTGAACTAGATGAATTTATTGAGGCATTAATTTCACGTAATGAAGCAGAAAGATTGGCCGGAGAGAGTTAAAATTGATTAAACAATTCTGCAATTGTTTTTTAATCAAAACAGGCTTATACACGTACTCTGCTTGTAGTTCTTTTCACAGAGATCTCAAACCCTCTAATACTTAATGCTAAGACTAATCTATTTTTTTTAAATATTTCTATTGATTTCTTGATAAATATTAATATAACATTAATGTACTGATTAATAGTGGTGGTAGAGAAATGCATAATAGTCCTAATGATATAAGCAGTGAAGTAATTCAAGAATTGAACGATTCAGCGAGATGCAGGCGAATAAACAAATTTAGAGAGACGTTTAATAGCCTCAGTAACTACCATAAACAGTATTACCTTAACATAACAACACTGAAGGGTCATACTAGAGCTATGTTTTTTATGTTTCAAACGCGAATTCTGGATTAAGGAAGGAAGAAAGTATAGGAAATAGAAGGCTTTTTGGATTTGATGGAATAGGAAATGAGAGTAGAAAAGATATGAACCAAAAAATTAACAGGGGATCTATGGCGAGTGTGTTCAATTTCTAGTCTATTTTTTAGGTAACCAAAAACAGTCTCAATGATAGACCTTTTTCTCAGTAAAATCTTCTCATTTAGCGAAATCAATGCATTTTTCATACCTTTTTTCACCTTGGTAACAAGTTTCAAACCTCGGTCAAACAGCTTCTGAAAAAGCTCTTTTGCAATATAACCTTTGTCACCAAACAAAAGGCCGGTTAATTTTTCCGTCAGATTTGGCACAGGTATCCTATCATCAACATTGCCTTTTGTTAGCGTAAGTGAATGAATTTCACCATTTTCATTGATTACCATATGTAATTTGAAACCAAAAAACCAGCCGTAAGTACTCTTGCTTAATTTTGCAATTCCAGCAAAAACTTTGTTTTGGATATTCTTTTTGCATGACAAACTGCAATGGGAGTTGTGTCTATATATGAAATTCCAGTGTTTTCTGACTGTCCACAAAGCCAATGCAACAACATTGCTAAATGCCACAAAACCCTAGGCTTTAGAGCAACAAACCTGGTATATGAAGGCAACTTTGGAAACTCTGATTTGTAGAGCAACGTTAGGTAATGTAGATAGAAAGTTTTGAAATTTTTACACGGAGATTGTTGATATAGCAGGATTATTGTCATGATTTCGGAGTGCTCAATTTCCGTTGTTCTTGTGGGTTTTTTACCATTTGGCAGTAGTTTACCTGCAAAATTTTTCTCTATATCTCTGCAAAAATCATCGACCAAACAAAACAGTTTGTTATATCTTCCATGGTTAACCTCATCTGTTTTTTTATAACTGCTGAGTTTACCCTGTTTTCTTGCCTTTTCTATTCTCCTTTAATCCAGAATTCGCGTTTATAGTAAAAATTAATTTGAATTAACATAAATATTAACGACAGGCCTTGAGCCTGTTAAAATCTTCTTCAGCGTGGTATGATGACCGAGTTAGTGGGCTTGATGCAACCACTAAGAAACCTTTGGAGTAAGCAATGTATTTATAATGCTCAAACTCTTCTGGGGTAACATACCTATCAAGTTTTGCATGTTTTGGAGTTGGTTGTAGATATTGACCAATTGTAATAAAATCAACTTCAGCACTGCGCAAATCGTCCATAACCTGAAGTATTTCCTCTTTTTTTTCTCCAAGACCAACCATAAGCCCTGACTTTGTGAAAACTTTAGGATTAATCTGCTTTACCATCTTCAGTAAATATAGTGAATGAAAATAGCGAGCTCGTGGTCTTATTTTTGCATACAATCTCGGCACTGTTTCAATATTGTGGTTATAGACATCAGGTGATGCAACAGCAATTGCTTCAAATGCTCCTTTCTTATTTAAAAAATCAGGAGTTAAAATCTCTATTGTTGTTTCTGAAGTTATCTTTCTAATTTCTTCTATGCACTTTATAAACTGATTTGCGCCACCATCTGGCAAATCATCACGATCAACAGAGGTAATGACAACATGTTTTAAGTTTAACTTTTTTATCGCTTTTGCTAAATTTTCTGGTTCATGAGGGTCTAGTTTATCAGGAATGCCAGTTGCAACGTTGCAAAATGCACAAGCACGAGTGCAAACAGAACCAAGAATCATCACAGTAGCATGACGTTTATTCCAACATTCACCAATATTTGGACATGCAGCTTCTTCACATACCGTATGTAAGTTATGCAGTTTAACGATGTTTAAAGTTTCATTGAATACTTCACCGGTCGGAGCTTTTGCTCTGAGCCATTGAGGTTTGCTATGCATCTGAAACGGCTAACTCTACCTCTTGCTTTACTAAAACTTTTTTCAACCTTCTTTTTATCTTCTGCGCTTTCTCACTTAGTTTAATCGTTCTTGTGTTGAGCAAAAAAGCATCTAAATCACCTTTGTAATCTATAGTTCTCAAAGTTCTTGTTGCCACACGAAATCTAAACTTTTTATTCAATAGATCACTTGTTAACGTAACCTTATGTAAATTTAAAAGAAAGGTACGCTTTGTTTTACGATTCGAATGTGATACCTTATTACCAAAAGATTTTTTTCTATTTGTTAATTCACAAACTCTACTCACTTCAATATACCAAATTATTCTATGTACTTAGATTACCTTATATAGTCAAATAGTCAATACTCTCTTGCTTAATTTTTATACCATATACTGCTTTGTAGCCAAAAAATATCGTAATTTTTTCTATTATAAGAGAAATCATATGCTGAATTTCTAATGCTTTACTGCCATTTGTTACTACCAGATGCAATACACCCGAATTTATATTCTGTGCATATGAGATCTTTTTCGGTTTTGTACACTCTGCTATTTCTTTCCCTACTATATTTCGCCAGTTTAAAATCAGACGTATTTCATTTTTGCTAATCTTATTTTTCATGCATTTTAATGCGTAATTTTCAATTATAGACTTTAATTTTTTTGGACCGCTACGTTTGAGCATTTTTCTGTTTTGTTTCTAGTATAACTAAATAAGTAAGGTTTACTACTACATTGGATTTCCTCAGTGCCAAATCCAAGTAGCTAACACTGGGATGACAACCTTCTAACTACTTTACAAACCTCTAGCCTCACACCATAAAAGCAGTATTTTTATGTAACAATCTACCTTAACGTAGCACTTGTTAAGTAAGTCGTTCCATTCAAAAATTTTTGTTTTGCCTCATAATTAACCTTCTAGCTGTTTTAATTGTAATTAGTTAAATTATTATTAACCTGAGTGAATTTTAAATTAGATTTAAAAAGTACAGTATTGTCTAAAATGAATGATATACGGTGTCCGAATTTTAGACTCCTTCTTTTTTGTTGTCATCCCAGCTGGGATCCATTTTTCTTTTTTTTCTGGATTCCAGCGGGCTTTGTTGCATAGCACCTTAAGCAGTGATGGTTTACGACAAATTTATGTAATGATTTCAAATTTAGCCATACCAATATCAGTGAATTTGTTGAGCAAATAGCACTTAATTAGTAATTCTTTTTCACGATTTACTTCAGATTTATTCCTAAAGCTAAATCCAAATACTTGCTTCAACCTTGAGAAAAATCCTTCTATGTAAGATCTCTTTCCATAAATTGCTTTCTTTTTCCACTCTTTTACACCATCTTGTCCATATAATTTTATTAACCTAATAACGCGAATTCTGGATTAAGGAAGGAAGAAAGTATAGGAAATAGAAGGCTTTTTGGATTTGATGGAATAGGAAATGAGAGTAGAAAAGATATGAACCAAAAAATTAACAGGGGATCTATGGCGAGTGTGTTCAATTTCTAGTCTATTTTTTAGGTAACCAAAAACAGTCTCAATGATAGACCTTTTTCTCAGTAAAATCTTCTCATTTAGCGAAATCAATGCATTTTTCATACCTTTTTTCACCTTGGTAACAAGTTTCAAACCTCGGTCAAACAGCTTCTGAAAAAGCTCTTTTGCAATATAACCTTTGTCACCAAACAAAAGGCCGGTTAATTTTTCCGTCAGATTTGGCACAGGTATCCTATCATCAACATTGCCTTTTGTTAGCGTAAGTGAATGAATTTCACCATTTTCATTGATTACCATATGTAATTTGAAACCAAAAAACCAGCCGTAAGTACTCTTGCTTAATTTTGCAATTCCAGCAAAAACTTTGTTTTTGGATATTCTTTTTGCATGACAAACTGCAATGGGAGTTGTGTCTATATATGAAATTCCAGTGTTTTCTGACTGTCCACAAAGCCAATGCAACAACATTGCTAAATGCCACAAAACCCTAGGCTTTAGAGCAACAAACCTGGTATATGAAGGCAACTTTGGAAACTCTGATTTGTAGAGCAACGTTAGGTAATGTAGATAGAAAGTTTTGAAATTTTTACACGGAGATTGTTGATATAGCAGGATTATTGTCATGATTTCGGAGTGCTCAATTTCCGTTGTTCTTGTGGGTTTTTTACCATTTGGCAGTAGTTTACCTGCAAAATTTTTCTCTATATCTCTGCAAAAATCATCGACCAAACAAAACAGTTTGTTATATCTTCCATGGTTAACCTCATCTGTTTTTTTATAACTGCTGAGTTTACCCTGTTTTCTTGCCTTTTCTATTCTCCTTTAATCCAGAATTCGCGTTGGAAGCACTGCAAAACGTTGATGGTGTCAGCAATGCAGCGATATCTGCCATCTTTTGTGTAAAACAAGCCTTTGTTCGTTCTGCAAGAGAAGAAATAAAAGACCTGCCTATAATCGATAACTGGGAAAAATTGCTTGATTATTTAAGAATAAGTATAGGAAGCCTCAATAAGGAAAATTTTCGCGTCATCTATATGAATAAAAAGTATCGTCTAATAGCGGAAGACCTGCAAAACATTGGTACAGTAGATCAAACTCCTCTTTATGTCAGAGAGATCATCAAGCGCGCACTTTTGATTGGTTCAACGTCCATTGTAATATCTCACAATCATCCAAGCGGAGATACACAACCTTCAAACGCGAATTCTGGATTAAAGGAGAATAGAAAAGGCAAGAAAACAGGGTAAACTCAGCAGTTATAAAAAAACAGATGAGGTTAACCATGGAAGATATAACAAACTGTTTTGTTTGGTCGATGATTTTTGCAGAGATATAGAGAAAAATTTTGCAGGTAAACTACTGCCAAATGGTAAAAAACCCACAAGAACAACGGAAATTGAGCACTCCGAAATCATGACAATAATCCTGCTATATCAACAATCTCCGTGTAAAAATTTCAAAACTTTCTATCTACATTACCTAACGTTGCTCTACAAATCAGAGTTTCCAAAGTTGCCTTCATATACCAGGTTTGTTGCTCTAAAGCCTAGGGTTTTGTGGCATTTAGCAATGTTGTTGCATTGGCTTTGTGGACAGTCAGAAAACACTGGAATTTCATATATAGACACAACTCCCATTGCAGTTTGTCATGCAAAAAGAATATCCAAAAACAAAGTTTTTGCTGGAATTGCAAAATTAAGCAAGAGTACTTACGGCTGGTTTTTTGGTTTCAAATTACATATGGTAATCAATGAAAATGGTGAAATTCATTCACTTACGCTAACAAAAGGCAATGTTGATGATAGGATACCTGTGCCAAATCTGACGGAAAAATTAACCGGCCTTTTGTTTGGTGACAAAGGTTATATTGCAAAAGAGCTTTTTCAGAAGCTGTTTGACCGAGGTTTGAAACTTGTTACCAAGGTGAAAAAAGGTATGAAAAATGCATTGATTTCGCTAAATGAGAAGATTTTACTGAGAAAAAGGTCTATCATTGAGACTGTTTTTGGTTACCTAAAAAATAGACTAGAAATTGAACACACTCGCCATAGATCCCCTGTTAATTTTTTGGTTCATATCTTTTCTACTCTCATTTCCTATTTCATCAAATCCAAAAAGCCTTCTATTTCCTATACTTTCTTCCTTCCTTAATCCAGAATTCGCGTTTCAAATAGCGATATATCTCTCACTAGACAACTAGCAGAAGCTTGCCAAAGTATAGGAATAGAATTAATAGATCACATTATTATTACATTCAGTAGCTATTTTAGTTTCAAGGAAAATAGGTTATTGTGAAAGCTTTTATAGCTACAGTAACTTAGGTTTACCGACAATCGTCATCCCGCTACTTGTTAGCGGCTAAGAGATACCGCGGCGGTATAGTAACTCGTCATTCCGCTACGTGTTAGCAGCTGAGATACCGCGGCGGTATGACGTGTTGCTTGGGCCAGCTATACATATTAACTTAAAGGGAATTTATATCTCAAAACCGCAAAAAAAGGTGTGTGTATTTGTGAAAAAAAATCTCCATGAAATTTGTGAAGCAATGTGGTGGGACTAGTGCGATTCGAACGCACGACCTTCGGATTAGGAGTCCAACGCTCTATCCTGCTGAGCTATAGTCCCGTGTTTCCTACCATTCATGTAAAGTTATAGCAAAAAATCCTTTCTTTTCTAGATTTCTTGCATAACCAATTTATGACGACAAAAAACATTTCTGTACTTCTTGAGTATAATGCTATTATATTTAATAACATGGTTCAAGTAAGATTAATGCTAGTTAACAACATTGGTTATTTCTATAACAATCAAAACGACTTTGCTTTAAACAATATAAACATTAAAGTAAAGAAAGGAAATGTTGCATGTTTATTGGGGCATTCTGGCTGTGGCAAGTCAACAATTTTGAAATTAATTGCGGGGATAGAAAATCCAAAATCTGGAACTATTTTTATAAATGATAGGTTAGTTGCAAGCAATAAGGCATCAGTCACTATAGAGCATAGAAATATCGGATTGATTTTTCAGCATTCTGCATTATTCCCTCATAAAACAGTAGTAGAAAATATAACCTTTGCTATCCGCAGCTCTTCCAAGAGAGAAAAGCACCTAATTGCATTGGAAATTTTGAAGTTACTTAATATAGAAAAATACGAAAATATGTACCCTAACGCCTTATCTGGAGGACAGCAACAATTAGTTGCAATAGCAAGAGTGATGGCACAAAACCCTGATGTTGTGTTGTTAGATGAACCATTTTCTAATTTAGATATACTGCTCAAGTGCCGAATAAGACAACATATATTGTCCCTTTTTAGAAGTAAAAATATCCCTGTGCTAATGGTAACTCATGACCCGCAAGAAGCATTGAAAGTTGCAGATTTTATCTACGTAATGAAAAATGGTAAAATTATTCAATCAGGAGTTTCTAGCGATATATACCATAGGCCTAAAGATGATACGCTAGCAAAGTTTTTTAGTGAGCTCTCTTCTACTCTATAGTTAAGCGAAAAGTTTCCACTTATTCGCTGCAAGAAAATAATCTAGTCTGGAATTGTTATAAGATATAGCTCACACAGATAAAGTTTACTCTTTTGTCATCCTATGGCTTGACCATAGAAAAAAATCTAGATTCCAGCGGGCTTTGTTGCATAGCAACCGAAAAAATCTGGTGGCTACTGACAAAATTCATTATAAATAACCATTTAACTGTTGAAGAAAAAATATGCCACAGAAAATGAAAGTCAGTAACCAAAACGAATATAACAAATTCCTTGAAAAAAGGGGAAATATTTTTCGTTACATCGATGAAGCTATCGAAAATTGGTATGAAAATAGTCCAAAAATGCAGGGCGGCAACTATATTTACAGTGATAAAGTCGTAATTTTGGTGCATATAATTGTCAATCTTTTTAGAATTGGTTTAAGACAAACGGTGGGGTTTATAAAAGGATATCTGCAACAAATAGGAAAAAATTTGGCAGTTATCAGCTATTCACAAGCATCAAGAAGGTTTAAAAAACTTAATATTAAGATAAATGATTGCAGGGTTGATAAAAGCAACATGGAAAATATTGAAATTATCATAGATAGCACAAGTATCAGCATTTACAGTAACACTCCTGGCCACAGTAAGGAAAACAGTGCAGATAGAAAGTACCGAAGCTACGAGCAAGTAAGAAAGTTACATGTTATGTTAAGTGTAAATAGTAAAAAAGCTATAGCTGCAAGATACAGTAATGGCTTCTACTCTGACCACTATGGAGCTTGCGATTTGCTTGAAGAAGTTAATTTTCAGCACAAAATAAAAGCATTATATGCAGATAGGGCATACGATAGGCACAAACTTTATAAATTGTGTAAGAAATACGATATAAAGACAAAAGTTCTACCAAAAAAGGATGCAGCAGAACATTCAAAATAGATTATATGTCTGACAGAAATGCTGCTATTAACGCGAATTCTGGATTAATAGATGAGGTTAACCATGGAAGATATAACAAACTGTTTTGTTTGGTCGATGATTTTTGCAGAGATATAGAGAAAAATTTTGCAGGTAAACTACTGCCAAATGGTAAAAAACCCACAAGAACAACGGAAATTGAGTACTCCGAAATCATGACAATAATCCTGCTATATCAACAATCTCCGTGTAAAAATTTCAAAACTTTCTATCTACATTACCTAACGTTGCTCTACAAATCAGAGTTTCCAAAGTTGCCTTCATATACCAGGTTTGTTGCTCTAAAGCCTAGGGTTTTGTGGCATTTAGCAATGTTGTTGCATTGGCTTTGTGGACAGTCAGAAAACACTGGAATTTCATATATAGACACAACTCCCATTGCAGTTTGTCATGCAAAAAGAATATCCAAAACAAAGTTTTTGCTGGAATTGCAAAATTAAGCAAGAGTACTTACGGCTGGTTTTTTGGTTTCAAATTACATATGGTAATCAATGAAAATGGTGAAATTCATTCACTTACGCTAACAAAAGGCAATGTTGATGATAGGATACCTGTGCCAAATCTGACGGAAAAATTAACCGGCCTTTTGTTTGGTGACAAAGGTTATATTGCAAAAGAGCTTTTTCAGAAGCTGTTTGACCGAGGTTTGAAACTTGTTACCAAGGTGAAAAAAGGTATGAAAAATGCATTGATTTCGCTAAATGAGAAGATTTTACTGAGAAAAAGGTCTATCATTGAGACTGTTTTTGGTTACCTAAAAAATAGACTAGAAATTGAACACACTCGCCATAGATCCCCTGTTAATTTTTTGGTTCATATCTTTTCTACTCTCATTTCCTATTCCATCAAATCCAAAAAGCCTTCTATTTCCTATACTTTCTTCCTTCCTTAATCCAGAATTCGCGTTATTAGGGTGCATTAAAGCAACTTTCATAACTTCATCAATATTCTTAGCAAAAACTACGTTGATCCCCTCTTTGATGCTTGCAGGAATCTCTTGCATATCTTTCTCATTTTCACTTGGTATAATCACAGTTTTGATTGATCCTCTGAGCGCTGCAAGCAATTTTTCTCTCAAGCCCCCGATAGCTAAAACTCTACCACGCAATGTCACTTCGCCTGTCATAGCAACATTTTTGTTAACTGGTATATTTGTCATAAGAGAAACAATAGACGTACATACCGCGCCGCCAGCAGAAGGGCCATCTTTTGGTACAGCACCCTCAGGTACATGCAAATGTATATCATTATTTTGGAATTTTTCGGGCTTTATACCAAAAAATAAACAATTTGATCGAATATAACTATACGCAGCTTTTATAGATTCTTGCATAACCTCTCCAAGCTTTCCTGTGTATTTTATTTCTCCCTTGCCCGGAATTAGGACTGATTCTATCATCAAAATATCACCACCTGTTTCAGTATAGGCAAGCCCAGTTACTATTCCCACCAAACTCTCATTTTCTGCAATACCAAAGGTATATTTACGTACCCCTAAATAATCTTGTAAATTGTCAACTCCTACGGATATTTTCTTATTTTTATCAGTCAATATTTCTTTAACTGCCTTTCTCATGAGCTTTGCAAGCTCCCTTTCCATACTCCGCACACCACTTTCACGTGTATATAAACGTATCAACTCGTATAACGCCTCATTAGTTATGTCCCATTCCTTCTGATACAAACCATGCTCCTTCTTTAACTTCGGAATAAGGTGGTGTGTAGCAATACTGATTTTTTCATCTTCAGTATACCCGGACAATTGTATAATTTCCATCCTATCACGCAAAGGATGTGGCAAATTTAAGCTGTTTGCCGTAGCTACAAACATTACACTTGAAAGATCAAACTCAACTTCCAAGTAATGATCCGTAAAGTGTTTATTGTGCTCAGTATCTAAAACCTCAAGTAATGCAGATGCAGGATCGCCACGCGAATCAGAACCCATCTTATCTATTTCATCAAGCAGAAAAAGCGGGTTGCATGAATTAGCTTTTTTCATGTGTTGAATGATTTTACCAGGCATTGAGCCAATATAAGTTTTCCTATGCCCTCGTATCTCGGACTCATCACGCACACCACCAAGAGCTATGCGAACAAAATCTCTTCCTACTGCTCTTGCCATAGACTTAGCTAAAGAAGTTTTACCAACACCTGGCGGTCCAACTAAGCAAAGTATAGGACCTTTTATCTCTTTTACTCTTTTTAATACTGCTAAAAATTCTATTATTCTATCTTTTACTTTCTCTATGCCATAATGATTTTCATCTAAGATTTTTTTAGCTGCATTTAAGTTAATTTTTGCATCTTTGTACTTTCCCCACGGCAAATCAAGTAACCAATGCAAGTAACTAGATATAACTGTAGCTTCAGGAGAAATGGGATTCATTTTCTTGTATCTCTTCAAATCAGTTATAGCTTTCTCTCTTGCTTCCTGAGAAAGCTTTGTTTCATTTATCTTTTTTTCAAATTCATTGAGTATATTCCCTTCATCACCATTCTCAAATTCGCCTAATTCTTTCTGTATAGCTTTCAATTGCTCGTTAAGGTAGTAAACTTTCTGAGTGCTTTCAACTTGCGATTTAATTGTCTTATATAAACGGTTTTGTGCGTTCAAAATACTTATTTCTCTCTCAATAAAAGCAAAAGCTTTTTTTAAAAGCTCTTTTGGGTCATAAGCCTCAAGTATGCTTTGTTTATCCGATACTTTTATATTTAAATGTGAAGCTACCGTGTCTACAAGTTGATCAACTTCTTTGATTTGATCAATGGGGTTAATGGCAACTTCAGGCTGATTTTTCTTGTTTAGCTTACACCAGCTATCGAACGCGTCTATAACAGATCGCCTTAAAGCTTCTAAGTCAATATTGTCTTCATCTTCTTTATAATGATTGTCTAACTCTACCCTGGCTTGTAATAAAGTATGAGAGCTAATATATTCTACAACTCTTCCCCTTCTTATCCCCCGGATTATAACTTTTACTGCATTGTCAGGCAATTTTATTAATGGTTGTATAATGTTTGCTAACACACCTACTTCATAAAGATCTTCTGGCTCTGGATTATCAACAGAGCCATCTTTCTGTGCTACAAGAAAAATCTCATTTTGGTGACTACTACTACTTATTGCATACTCTAGTGCATTAACAGATTTTTCTCTGCCTATGAATAAAGGCACCATTATATTTGGAAAAATTACTACATCTCTTAAAGGTAATACTGACAATGCAGCAAAACCAGAGCTCACAGCACGTTCAATGTTCATAATATATGCCTCAAATTAATCATTAACCGTTATAACATTGCCATTATTATTATGATTAACCGTTGCTTTTCCTAACTCTACCATTTTCTTAGTGATTACTATAGTGCTACCTTCAAAGCCTCCGTTTCCAGATGTATACATAATGTCAAGCAAAAGTGACTCTAAAATAGCACGTAACATTCTTGCACCTGTTTTATAACTTATAGCCTTTTTAGCAATAGCTGATATTGCTTCATCTGAAAACTCGAGGTTTACTTTGCTAAACGCAAGCAATGCTTTGTACTGTTTTATTAGCGCATTTCTTGGTTCTGTCAAAACATGTATTAAATCTTCATGATCCAGCTCATCTAAAACAGCAGTTATTGGAACCCGCCCTACAAATTCGGGTATTAAACCGAATTTGATTAAATCTTCAGGTTGAACATCATGTAAAGCATTTTTTTTCTTTTGCTCTTTAGACTGACTTATATCTGCTCCAAAGCCAACTGATGTTCCCTTTTTTCTCGCTTCAATAATTTTATCGAGGCCTTCAAAAGCTCCTCCACAAATAAACAGTATGTTACTAGTATCCACTTGTATAAACTCTTGTTGTGGATGTTTTCGCCCTCCTTGTGGCGGAACATAAGCAACTGTACCCTCCATAATCTTAAGCAGAGCTTGCTGGACCCCCTCACCTGAAACGTCACGGGTTATTGAAGTGCTTTCAGATTTTCTTGTGATCTTATCTATTTCATCTATAAACACTATACCACGCTGTGCTTTTGCAACGTCATAATTTGCAGCTTGTAATAAACGCGACAACACGCTTTCTACATCATCACCCACATAACCTGCCTCAGTTAAAGTTGTCGCATCAGCCATAGCAAATGGCACATCTGAAACTTTAGCAAGTGTTTTGGCCAGCAAAGTCTTACCAGAACCAGTGGGACCAATAAGCATTATATTTGACTTCTCGATTTCGATATCACTTATAGCATGAAATTGTGCCATGGATTGACAATGGTTATACATAGCTACAGATAAGACATGTTGCGCATGTTCTTGACCTACAACATGCTTGCTAAGAAAATTTTTTATATCCTCAGGTTTCTTTAGTAATAGCTTCATATCAGATATACGATCTGAATTAAAAGATCTATCTTTCTTTTGACTTATTGCTTTATGGGATAATTCTATGCACTCATTACAAATAAACACCTTTAAACCATCCGAAGAGTTAGTAATCAATTTATCTACTTCATCTTGCGCCTTGTTGCAAAAAGAACAGTAGTGTAAATCATTATTGTTATCCATTAACCCACCTTTTGTTTAACTTTAGTATTTTCAATTTCAATATCTGTACGCTCAGCTATCACCTTGTCAATTAAGCCAATTTTCCTTGCTTCTTCAGGATCCATGAACTTATCTCTTTCCATCATTGCTTCAATTTTCTTCAGTGAATTTCCAGTATGTTTTTCATAAATTTGATTTAGTTTTTTCTTAACTCGCAAAATCTCATTAGCATGTATTTCTATATCAGTTGCTTGACCATGATAACCACCAGATGGCTGATGTATCATAATTCTTGAATGAGGTAGAGAGTAGCGCTTACCTTTTGTACCAGCTGCAAGCAATAAAGAACCCATAGATGCAGCTTGACCTATACATAAAGTTGAAACGTCTGGGTTTATATACTGCATTGTATCGTAGATCGACAAACCAGCAGTTACAACACCACCTGGTGAGTTGATGTACATACAAATGTCTTTATCGGGATTTTCCGATTCTAAAAATAAAAGCTGTGCTACTATTACGCTAGCCATGTTGTCCTCAATAGGACCTGTTACGAAAATTATTCTTTCTTTCACTAGTCTTGAATATATGTCATAAGCGCGCTCACCGCGACTAGTTTGTTCAACTACAATTGGTATAAGAGTCATACCTTTTCCTATTAAATATTACCAAACAATTCCTTTAATTCTTTCACAGAAATAATCTGCTCTTCTTTACTAACTTTTTCTATTATATAATCTGTCACTTTATACTCAAGCGCTTGCCCTCTAACTAATTCTTGAAATTGTTTATTTGATTCAAAATGCTTAAGTACTCTGTCAAACGGTACATCCTTACTGACATATTGATTTACAATAACATTCAAAACATCATTTTGAGTTAATGATATTTTATGTTCTGCACTAAATTTCATAAATAACATAGCAAGCTTTACACGTTTTTCAGCTTCTTTACGAGAATCATTTTGAGCACCCAGTTCTCCTTCCATTCTTTGTTGCTCCTGTTTTACTATGTCTGTGGGTAAATCAAAACTATAATTAGCATCCAAATAATCAAACAGCTCCTTTTTAATTAAGAGATTTCTCATTTCGGTACACTGATCACCAATCATTTTTTTTGCATGATTTATTAGCAAAGAATAATCTTTAAAACCAATACTCTTAGCTATTTCATTATCATTTTCAAAATCTTTGGCAACCTGAATCTCATTAATTCGCACAGAAAAATCAGCTTCCTGTCCTGCAAGGGAAATGGCTTGGTAATTTTCAGGAAATTTCAACTTAAAGTTCTTTGTTTCTCCCTTTTTCATACCAGTTAATTGATCTTCAAAACCATTAATAAATGTGCCAGACCCTAAATTAACGGCAAAATTTTTGCTACTTCCACCCTGAAAGAGCTTATTCCTAATCCGCCCTTCAAAATCAATTATCAATTTATCCCCATTTTTTGCTTGATAAGAAGCATCATCAACAGAGGCGAAATTGGGGAATTTTGTTTTAATAGAATCAATAAATTCTTTTATATCTTCCTCTTCAATCTTTGCTTCAATTTTCTTTAAGTTTATTTTGTCAAGATCTATCACTGGTACTTCAGGCATCGACTCAAAAGATAGCTTGTATACAAAATTGCCCTCCTCATTTTCTTTGTCCAGATCTGGTAATGATATCACATCAACCTTAGGATAAATGTGAGACTTGACTTCAATTTTTTTCATCAAATCACTTGAGCAATAATCAATTGTATTATTTACCACATATTCCAAAGCTTCGTTTTTATAATTTGCAACAACAAGGTCATAGGGCATCTTTCCAGCCCTAAACCCAGGTGATTTTGCATTTTCTGCTATCTCCTGCAACCTAGAATCTACCTTTTGTTTTATATAATCACTACTAACTGTGATTTCATACTCATGCTTTAGTTTATCTATACTAAGCTCTTTGTAGGTATATACGCTACTTACTTCGACTGTATTTTGAGGTATATTATTAGACATCATAATTCATTTATTAATATTTTAATTCATATCTTAATAGAGTCATTTTACCAGAATTTAAGTTAAACACAATCCTTAAGAACAGGTTTTTATACAAACAAAAGTGTATTTAGTGATTATAAATTTTTCCTTAAAACCTAAGTTACATGACTTTAAAGTGCGGATAGAGGGACTTGAACCCCCACGAGCAAGCTCACCAGGACCTAAACCTGGCACGTCTACCAATTTCGCCATATCCGCAAGAAATCTTCAGTAATTTATAGCTAACTCAATCGAAGCTGCCTGACGTTATCCCGCCGCGGTATCTCGCTATAGATTCCGCTAACAAGTAGCGGAATGACGAGTTTTCTGTTTACCAGATTCTGAATAAATTTAAACTACTCCAGTTTTATTATAAGTATCGTCTTGAAAATATTCAAGGTTTAAAGCTTTAATTAACTTATGACGCGAATTCTGGATTAAGGAAGGAAGAAAGCATAGGAAATAGAAGGCTTTTTGGATTTGATGGAATAGGAAATGAGAGTAGAAAAGATATGAACCAAAAAATTAACAGGGGATCTATGGCGAGTGTGTTCAATTTCTAGTCTATTTTTTAGGTAACCAAAAACAGTCTCAATGATAGACCTTTTTCTCAGTAAAATCTTCTCATTTAGCGAAATCAATGCATTTTTCATACCTTTTTTCACCTTGGTAACAAGTTTCAAACCTCGGTCAAACAGCTTCTGAAAAAGCTCTTTTGCAATATAACCTTTGTCACCAAACAAAAGGCCGGTTAATTTTTCCGTCAGATTTGGCACAGGTATCCTATCATCAACATTGCCTTTTGTTAGCGTAAGTGAATGAATTTCACCATTTTCATTGATTACCATATGTAATTTGAAACCAAAAAACCAGCCGTAAGTACTCTTGCTTAATTTTGCAATTCCAGCAAAAACTTTGTTTTTGGATATTCTTTTTGCATGACAAACTGCAATGGGAGTTGTGTCTATATATGAAATTCCAGTGTTTTCTGACTGTCCACAAAGCCAATGCAACAACATTGCTAAATGCCACAAAACCCTAGGCTTTAGAGCAACAAACCTGGTATATGAAGGCAACTTTGGAAACTCTGATTTGTAGAGCAACGTTAGGTAATGTAGATAGAAAGTTTTGAAATTTTTACACGGAGATTGTTGATATAGCAGGATTATTGTCATGATTTCGGAGTGCTCAATTTCCGTTGTTCTTGTGGGTTTTTTACCATTTGGCAGTAGTTTACCTGCAAAATTTTTCTCTATATCTCTGCAAAAATCATCGACCAAACAAAACAGTTTGTTATATCTTCCATGGTTAACCTCATCTGTTTTTTTATAACTGCTGAGTTTACCCTGTTTTCTTGCCTTTTCTATTCTCCTTTAATCCAGAATTCGCGTATGAAAAATGCATTGATTTCGCTAAATGAGAAGATTTTACTGAGAAAAAGGTCTATCATTGAGACTGTTTTTGGTTACCTAAAAAATAGACTAGAAATTGAACACACTCGCCATAGATCCCCTGTTAATTTTTTGGTTCATATCTTTTCTACTCTCATTTCCTATTCCATCAAATCCAAAAAGCCTTCTATTTCCTATACTTTCTTCCTTCCTTAATCCAGAATTCGCGTTTATGGTATTTACACAATCAAAAAAGCTTACTAACATTTCTTAATGAAAGCTCTAAATCCTGAAAATCAATAATGAGATTAATAACAAGCTTCTTACTCGCAATTTTTTTGATTACACAAAGCGGTTGCACAACCCTTATAATAGGTGGTGTGGTGGCTACAGCGACAGCAACAGCAATAACAATGCAGGACAAATCCTTGGGAAATATCATTGATGATACGACTATGGTCATCAGAATTAATAAGGGACTCTTAAAGCATGGACTATTTTCATCCATAAAGGTTAAAGTAAGTGAAGGAAGAGTATTGCTCATTGGAAGTGTTGACACTCCTGAAAAACAACTTACAGCAGAAAAAATAGCTTGGCAGCAAAAAGAAATTAAAGAAGTGATAAATGAAATAAGAGTAATACCAATTCAAATGGCTTCCATGCTAGACACCACTGTAGATGGCATGATAACAGCGGAAATAAGAACAAGACTTCTGGGGAAAAGAAATATTAAGTCAATTAATTATAGCGTTAATACGGTTGATAGAGTTGTTTATTTGATGGGCATAGCCCAAAATAAAGCGGAATTAAAAGCTGTAATAGCAATTGCAAGAAAAGTAAAGGGAGTAAAACAAGTTGTAAGTTATGTACGATATAGGTACAGTAAATTACGCCATTAGGCAAAAATCGCCTTCAAATTATAACATTTGTACAGTTGTGACAATAGGTAGAGAACATAAATGAAAGTTGCCTTTCAGATGGATAAAAATATAAATTTTGAAACTGACACTACATTTACATTGATAAAAGAAGCACAAAGGAGGGGGCATGAAGTTTTTGTCTATGCTCCTAACAATTTAGCACTAAAGCTAAACCATCCAATTGCTTTAGCCCAGAAAGTTACAGTTGATAATTGTGGATTCATTTCTAAAGAAGATATGGCAATCAACTTGAATGAAATGAACATCGTATTTATCAGACAGGATCCACCCTTTGATATGCGTTATATTACAACAACATATATCTTAGAAAAAACTAGCGCATTGGTAATTAACAATCCAACAGAAATAAGAAATTGTCCTGAAAAATTGATAACTTCATTATTTCCAGAGCTAATTCCGCCGACTTTGATTACTGAAAATATATCAATGATTAGAGATTTTTACCGCAACTATAAAGATATTATTCTGAAGCCATTGTATAGTTATGGAGGAAACGATGTGATAAGAATACAAGACGAGAATAGTATTCAAGTAGTAGTGGATCTCATGATAGCAAAATATGAATGTCCTGTAATTGCGCAATCATTTTGTAAAAACATAGATAAAGATAAAAGAATATTGCTACTTTATGGTCAACCAATTGGTGTAATGAAACGAGTTCCAAAGATTAGTGGAGAGATTAGGACAAATGTGCGGCTCGGAGCAAGTTTTGAGCCCGCTCAAATGAACGATAGGGACAATGAAATATGTAACAAAATTGGTCCTGAATTAAAGAAAAGAGGGCTAATATTTGTTGGTATTGATATTATAGATGACTTCCTGCTCGAAATTAACACAACTTCACCCACGGGAGTAGTTCATATCAATAAATTGTATAATATATCGCTAGAAAAAGATCTTTGGGACGTGTTTGAAGAAAAAGCAAGCAGCCATCAACTAAACCTGTGAACAATTACCTTAACAAACTCAGTAGTCCCATTCTTTATCCCTGTTTTTTTTGTATTATTGGTCATATCACGCAATTTTTGAGAATTACTGAGTAGATCAAATAGTAACTCTGTTAGATTTTTTTTTGCTTCACTATTTTGCTCAACTATTACAGCTGCTCCCGAATCTTCAATATATTTTGCGTTATAAAATTGGTGATTATCTTTTGAGTAAGGGTAAGGAATATATATAGTAGAACGCCTAGCAAGAGTGATCTCTGCTATTGAAGTTGCTCCTGCTCTGCTAATTACCAAGTGAGCATTGGCCAGTCTATTCTCCATATCATCAAAAAATTCACTTAATTCACAATCGATCTTTTCACTTTTGTATAGACTCTTGACCTTGTTTACATTTTTCTTCGTACATTGCTGCGTCACTCTAATTTTCTTTTTCATTTTAATAGGTAAATCACAAATTACGCTGCTTACCACATCATCAAAAAAATTTGCACCTTGGCTGCCTGCTATGACCAATATGTTTAGGGCTTTCTCAGTGCTAGAATGGCTCTGTGCTTTTATATCAACAAAATTTCCTGTAAAAATACATTTATTGCCCTCTGCATATTTAGTCTCCGGAAAGCTGGTTGCAATTAATTTTGCACTCTTGAAAAAGAATCTATTTACTCTCCCTAAAACTGTGTTTTGTTCATGTAAAATTATAGGTATAGAAAGAACCTTTGCTGCAAGAAGAGTTGGAAAAGAAGCGTAGCTACCAAAACCAATTACTAATCTTGGCTTCAATTTTCTGATTTTATATATTGCTAGCACACAACTATACATTAATAAAAGGAAAAACTTAAATTTGTTGCTGCTTGGTTTACATAATGGCAAGGTGTAGTTTCCCACGTCAGTATTTTTATTTGTTTTTTTATCAGTAAATACTATGCAACTATATCCTTGTGCCTTTAGTGCTCTTGCTAAAGTTATAGCTGGAAAAATGTGTCCGCCTGTGCCACCTGTTGCTAGGGTGATATCCATCTGTAAATAATAAATCCTAGATTGTTAACTGTTATTTAATAATTTGCACGTAGAATTTTATTAAGCTTTATGATAGTTGAGTTAAAAATGCCTAAAAGTAATAGTAAAAAAGAACCTAATGAGAAAAATAAACCTCAAGAACAAAGAGAAGGCAGAAGCGGAGGTTTTTTAGAACTGCTAAAAAATATAACAAAAATTCTTTTCAATTCGGTCGTTGACCTACCTGGGCACGAGCAGCATAATAAAATGAAAAGCACTAATCTACAACAAGGTTTGAATACTAAAGGAAAAGGCCTAGAAGATCTTCATCCAAAGGCAAAGCTTGAAGTCAAAGAAGCAGCTAAGGGATTGAAAGAAGAGTTACAGAATTCTGATGCTGGTGGTAATCAATCTATTGAAACTAAAGTGCCTAATCAAACTACTACTCAAGACATTGACAACTCTAAAACGATGGAACGTTAGTTCAACTATTTAACATCTGCAGCAAGCACTGATTCATGTATCATCTCTGAAATGGTTGGATGAGGAAAAATCGTAGATTTTATGTCGAAGTCTGTTCCTTCTAGTTGCTTTGCAAGAGCAAAATTGCTAATTAACTCCGTTACTTCTGCACCTATCATGTGGCTACCCAGAATTTCTCCGGTTTTTTTATCTATAATCGTTTTCACTAACCCTTCAGTTTCACTGAGTGCAACAGACTTACCATTAAAGTTAGAGTGAAATTTTCCTATTTTTATATCATACCCACCTTTTATTGCCTGTTCCTCAGTAAGGCCGATGCTCGCTATTTGTGGATGAGAATAAGTGCAATTTGGTATGCATTCTTTTTTTAACGCATGAGCATTTTTACCAGCAATCTTTTCAATGCAGATCACGGCTTCATGGCTCGCTTTATGTGCTAAACATGGTGGGCCAGCTACATCACCTATTGCATACACATTTGATTCACTAGTTTCATACCATTCATTCGTTTCAATAAAACCAGAAGGGCTTAATTTAATTTTTGTATTTTCTAAACCTATATTTTCAGTATTTGCCTGAATTCCAACCGCAACAATCACCCTATCAAATTCTTTGCTCTCACCACTACTTAGTAGCACTTGAGCAGAGTCTTTACTTTTAGTCAAAGCTTTTACGCTACTGTTTGTATATATTTTTATCCCCTGTTTTGTGAATATTTCTTGTGCTAAATCTGAAATGTCTTTATCCTCCAGCGGCAAAATAGTGCTCTTTATCTCTATGATTGTTACATCAACCCCCAAAGTGCTATAAAAACTTGCAAATTCTATTCCAATTGCACCAGACCCTATAATTAGTAGTGATTTTGGTAATTTGCCCGGCATCATAGCGTGCTGTGCATTCCATATTAAATCTCCATCTACCTCTATTCCAGGCAGATTCCGTGCCCTCACGCCTGTTGCTAAAATAATATGCTTGGAAACAATTTCTTGTTCTTCCTTATCGCTAACAATTTTTATAGTACTATTGCCTGCAAGTTTACCAAAGCCTTGATGAACTTTGATGTTATTTTTTTTCATCAAATATGCAACGCCACTTGATAATTTATCAACAACGCTTCTTGAATATTTCACTATTGATTGTATATCAAAACTCGCTCCTTTTACTTCTATACCAAACTCTTTTGATCTTTTTATTAGCCTATAAACCTCAGATGCTCTAAGCAGTGATTTTGTTGGTATACATCCCCAATTTAAGCATATACCGCCTAAATTTTTTTCTTTTTCCACAATTGCAGTTTTAAACCCAAGCTGTGCCGCTCTAATTGCTGCTATATAACCACCAGGACCGCTACCTATAACTGTAATATCATACTCATTCATCAGTTTTCTTCGTATTCAAAAAGATTATATATAACAGATGGAACCCGTATGATCAATATTCAGGTAGCTGACAACATAGAAACGAAAAAACTTACTTGACAAACTCCGCCAGCCCCCTTATCATGAGACTGAAGCTATTGTATTTGCTTTCGCCAATCTGCAGATTAAAAGGTAAGGATTACTTAATGTATCGGCGTCTTATGTTTAATTTTTTGCAGTATATAGATACTGTATGTCTTTACAAAACTTCATCTACATCTAGATTTTTATCTAAATAAGCTGAACGCGCTTATAAAGCGTTACAAGACATCAAAAAATGCCAATACTCGACAGAGATAGTAAAAGACTAGCTAACTCGGGGATTCTTTGTCTTTTTTTCTGCTTGGTAAATTTCTTAAACATTTGCAGCGTAAGTTAGTTGCAATTAAAAGCAGCTGAATTTCGCTTGTCAAGCGTTTAAAACGCGAATTCTGGATTAAAGGAGAATAGAAAAGGCAAGAAAACAGGGTAAACTCAGCAGTTATAAAAAAACAGATGAGGTTAACCATGGAAGATATAACAAACTGTTTTGTTTGGTCGATGATTTTTGCAGAGATATAGAGAAAAATTTTGCAGGTAAACTACTGCCAAATGGTAAAAAACCCACAAGAACAACGGAAATTGAGCACTCCGAAATCATGACAATAATCCTGCTATATCAACAATCTCCGTGTAAAAATTTCAAAACTTTCTATCTACATTACCTAACGTTGCTCTACAAATCAGAGTTTCCAAAGTTGCCTTCATATACCAGGTTTGTTGCTCTAAAGCCTAGGGTTTTGTGGCATTTAGCAATGTTGTTGCATTGGCTTTGTGGACAGTCAGAAAACACTGGAATTTCATATATAGACACAACTCCCATTGCAGTTTGTCATGCAAAAAGAATATCCAAAAACAAAGTTTTTGCTGGAATTGCAAAATTAAGCAAGAGTACTTACGGCTGGTTTTTTGGTTTCAAATTACATATGGTAATCAATGAAAATGGTGAAATTCATTCACTTACGCTAACAAAAGGCAATGTTGATGATAGGATACCTGTGCCAAATCTGACGGAAAAATTAACCGGCCTTTTGTTTGGTGACAAAGGTTATATTGCAAAAGAGCTTTTTCAGAAGCTGTTTGACCGAGGTTTGAAACTTGTTACCAAGGTGAAAAAAGGTATGAAAAATGCATTGATTTCGCTAAATGAGAAGATTTTACTGAGAAAAAGGTCTATCATTGAGACTGTTTTTGGTTACCTAAAAAATAGACTAGAAATTGAACACACTCGCCATAGATCCCCTGTTAATTTTTTGGTTCATATCTTTTCTACTCTCATTTCCTATTCCATCAAATCCAAAAAGCCTTCTATTTCCTATACTTTCTTCCTTCCTTAATCCAGAATTCGCGTTTTTAGGTTAATAAAATTATATGGACAAGATGGTGTAAAAGAGTGGAAAAAGAAAGCAATTTATGGAAAGAGATCTTACATAGAAGGATTTTTCTCAAGGTTGAAGCAAGTATTTGGATTTAGCTTTAGGAATAAATCTGAAGTAAATCGTGAAAAAGAATTACTAATTAAGTGCTATTTGCTCAACAAATTCACTGATATTGGTATGGCTAAATTTGAAATCATTACATAAATTTGTCGTAAACCATCACTGCTTAAGGTGCTATGCAACAAAGCCATCCCAGTGTCAAGCACTGGAATGACACCATTCTTTTTCCTGGATTCCAAACTGGGATGACAGCTAGCCTGACAATCGTCATCCCGCTGCTTGTTAGCGGGATCTAGAGATACCGCGGCGGTATGACGTAGATTGCTGTCATTTCGCTACTCGTTAGCGCCGCAGCGGTATGACGGTTCGCGGTGGTATAGCTATAGAAAACTTGTATAGATTTTTTCTACTTCTGTGATATCATAAGCCCGTAATGATAAAATAAGTAAATATGGATAAGTCAGCGTATGAGATCATAGAACATGAGTATGACGTGGTAGTAGTAGGTGCAGGTGGAGCAGGGCTCAGAGCAACGCTTGGGATGGCTGCAACTAATTTTTCAGTTGCCTGCATTTCGAAAATTTTCCCTACACGAAGTCATACAGTTGCAGCACAAGGCGGAATTAGTGCAGCTTTAGGTAATATCGGTGAAGACAATTGGCGCTGGCATGCGTATGACACAATAAAAGGTTCAGACTGGCTTGGTGATCAAGATGCAATAGAATATATGTGTAAAAACGCTGCTAAAGCTGTTATTGAACTTGAAAATTTTGGCGTACCTTTTTCTCGTACAGAAGATGGCAAAATATACCAGCGCTCTTTTGGTGGAATGACAACTCACTTTGGTAAAGGAAAATCAGCTCAACGCACTTGTGCGGCAGCAGACAAAACTGGGCACGCAATCCTTCACACTCTATATCAGCAGTGTCTTAAATTCAACGCTGAGTTTTTTGTTGAATACTTTGTGATTGATTTAATTATGGATAGCGAAACCGGAGCATGCTGCGGAGTTCTTGCTTGGTCGCTATGCGACGGTACATTACATAGATTTCGTGCGCATAGAGTGGTGCTAGCAACAGGTGGATATGGACGTGTTTATTTCTCTGCAACAAGTGCGCATACCTGCACAGGTGATGGTAATGGCATGGTAGTAAGGGCTGGATTACCACTTGAAGATATGGAATTTGTACAATTTCATCCAACAGGAATATATGGCTCAGGGTGCTTGATGACAGAAGGGTGCCGTGGCGAAGGGGGATATCTCGTTAATTCTCAGGGCGAAAAGTTTATGGAACGTTACGCACCAAAAGCAAAAGATTTAGCTTCTCGTGATGTGGTAAGTCGCGCAATAACAATTGAAATTAGAGAGGGAAGGGGAGTTGGACCGAAAAAAGATTACATGTATTTAACTATAGCACATCTTGATCCGGAAGTAATAAAACTCAGATTGCCGGGCATTAGCGAAACCGCAAGAACTTTTGCTGGAGTTGATGTCACTAAAGATCCAATACCGGTCATTCCGACTGTTCACTATAACATGGGTGGCATTCCAACCAATTATTATGGAGAAGTGATCACGCTGAAGCAAGGTAAGGAAGAAGTGGTAGATGGACTATTTGCAATTGGAGAAGCTGCGTGTGTCTCTGTGCACGGTGCAAATCGACTTGGTTCTAACTCGCTTCTTGATCTTGTGGTTTTTGGCAGAGCTGCAGCGCTCAGAGCAAAAGAGAAACTAAAATCCTGTACACCACATAAAAAATTGAGCTCAGATTGTACAGATTGGATAATAGATAGGTTTAATAAAATGCGATTTGCTTCTGGAAAGCTCAAAGTAGCAAAAATACGCAGCGAAATGCAGCACACTATGCAAAAGTACGCATCAGTGTTCCGTGTTGCTGAAGTTTTAGAAGAAGGTAAAAAAGCTATAAAAAAGGTAGCAAAAATGATGCCTGATGTTTCACTTGAGGATCGCAGTATGATGTGGAACAGTGATTTAGTTGAAGCGCTGGAGCTTGCTAACATGATCCCACAAGCGGTTATTACCATGGAATGCGCAGCCAATCGAAAGGAAAGTAGAGGTGCCCATGCTCGTGAAGACTTTCCTGAACGTGATGACAAAAACTGGATGAAGCACACTATAGCGTGGCTTGAAGAAAAGAAAGGGCAAATTAACGTAAAAATTGACTACAAAAAAGTTGCTGAAAAAACTCTGAGCGGTGAGATTGATTTCATAGCGCCAGAGAAGAGGGTTTATTAGTCAGCCCATCTAGCTTATTTATGAATTGACGTAGTATTGATATATCGCTCATTTTGGTAGCTGGATTTTCTGCACATTCTGATTGATTTGATGATTTTTGCACCTCTTGCTCTTCTAAATCGTTGGACTTATTTTCTATATCTTTAACAGAGTTATTGCATTGTGTATCATTTTTTGGTGCGTTATCTTGAAGTGTAAGTTGCTTTTCTTCAGTAAACTTTCCTTTAATTTTTCCAAATCCTTCATAAATATTTTCTAAATTCAAGTAAATAAGATAACAAACTCCAATAACTGCTATAATAGATGAGGCAGTTGCAATTGTAATAATTCCTTGAGAAGTACTGAATATTACTGCACAGGCTAAAGCAGCAAATACAAGCGTTGTCACTACTTTACAAACAACATTATTGACATACTTCACAATATCGCGTGCTTTTAACTTCTTGCCAAAATTGCACTTCAGTTCAGTTCTCATATCATCTGGAATAAGCGCTCTACCCGTTGGTTTCTCTATTCCTTTTATAGTTTTATAATACTCTTTGCTCCATAATCTTTTGGGTAGTATTAACTGCTTTGGATCAACACCATTTTGCAATAATTTTACACAGAACTTGATCGTGTTATCACGGCTCTTAGGATTGACCAAATTATGTTTATCTTTTGTCGTCTTAGTAATTAACGCTACTTGTAGTGGTGTTCGTTCTTTTTCGTTAGTGGCGTTTGCAGCTTTACTAAATTTCTCTTTTTCCACCGAATTTAAAATCAACTTCAAACATGCAACTTTTTGTTCTCCTTTGAATGAAGCAATATAGTGCAGAGCATTTTTTTCATCTTTATCTTGCACAGTAATATCTGCACCATTTTGTAGAAATAACTCTAAGGCTTTATACCTCTTTGTTTTTTCAAATTTTCTATCTGTACATGATCGATCCTCATTCTTTTCTTTTATATGCTGAAGCAGCTGATGAAGAGGTGTTTGTTCTTCCTTGTTAGTAGTATTTACAGCATTACTAAATCCATCTTTATCTGAAATCAATTCCAAACATGCAACTTTTTGTCTTCCTTTGAATGAAGCAATATAGTGCAGAGCATTTTTTTCATCTTTATCTTGCACAGTAATATCTGCACCGTTTTGTAGAAATAACTCTAAGGTTTTATACCTGCCAGTATCCTTAAATTCTTTTTTTACTACATTTTTTATTTTATTTTTCAATGAAGGTTCTTTACTCTTTTCTTGTATGCGCTGGAGTAGTTGATAGAGCGGTGTTTGCCCTTTTTTGTTTTTATCATTTACAGCTTTTATAAATTGCTCTTTTTGACCTGCTTCTAGCAATATATTGAGAAGTTCAAGTTTTTGTTTTGTTTCAGGTTTAACAATCAAGTGTAAAGCATTATTACCATCTGTGTCTTTAAGGCTAATATCTGCCCCTTTTTGCAATAACTCTTCAAAACGTTCTTTATCATTATCTTTAATTGCTAAATGTAATTGATAATTATCATTACTATCTGGAGTATTTATGGTACGTGGTATAATTTCTTTAATTTTTGCTTCTGTATTGATTTTTATTTCTGGCTTTAATTTAGATTTCTTTCCTTGCTCTGCTAATTTTCCTAAGAGATTACGGTAGTATGTTTTTTGTCTTTCATCTAAACCTTGTAATTCTTTTGTAGATAATCCTAAATTATCAGGGCTAGCTCCATGCTCTAACAATTTTGTAAGAAACTTAAGTGTGTTATCGTTATCTTGGATTGTATGAGACTCATGTTTTTCTTTTGTTATCTTGTTGATTAGTGCCACCTGAAGAGGAGTTTTTTCGTCCTGATTTTCACTATCAACAAGTTGTGCTAAATCTTCCTCGGTGACCGTTTTTATTAAGGTACCTAGAAATTTGCATTTCTGTTTCTTTTCCAACGACGCGATAAGGTGTAAAATATTGTTGTCTTTTTCACCTTTCACACTATTAATATCCGTACAATCTTTTAGATATTTTTTTAATTTCCTGTTATTTCCGTTTTTGATCGCTTTTAATAACAGAGCATTGCTATTTGTTATTTCGTTGCTTTTCTCTACTTCTTGATCTTCATTTGCTGTATTAGGGTTACTGATTGAATGTTTCTCATAATCATCACCAGCATCGCTACTGTAGTCACTTTCAATTCCACTGTCTTCACTATTCCTACGATCATTTTGGTTACAATATTTGCTATTATAAGTAATTTCTGAAATTGCTTGCTTTACTCGCTCTTTTGTTTCATTTGATATTTTTTTCGATCGTTCTATTGCTTTATCTAGCACTGGAAGGAAGCATTGGACATAATACCTATAATATTTTTCTTGTTCTCTAAGTGATTCTTCTAATTTAGTTAATACTTCAGGACTAGCATCTTTCTCAAATAACCTTTTACACTTCTTGAGGGTTCCATCTTGACCTCTTGGTTTTTCACGCTTGTGTTCTTCTTTTTTTACCTTTCTCTCTATATTGCAGTGCAATTGCTCGTCTTTTCTATCCTGCTCTCGCTCTCGCTCTTGCTTTTTATTTTTATCTATGCATTCACCTAATTTATCTGCATTAGTAGTTAGTGCAGTTATATCTATACCCATACTAAAACCTCAATATTAAAAGCTATTTAAGTTGTCAGCACTAAACTAACAACCAAGAAGTTTGACTTTTAAATTGAGCTAAACGTTGTATATGTGATCAAAATATAGGTGGAAAGGCAGAAAACTAGTTTCTATTAGAAAATCTGTTATCATAGTCAAATCCTCACTTGAACAGTTGCTACTATTTTAACCATTTAATCTTAAAAAATAATAAATATAGCTAAACTGTGAAACGTGCTATTGGCTAAAATAGGATAAGAAACTATAGCTGCAAATATCCAAATTGATTTTTTATAAATCTTCCAGGCTTGGTTTTTCTTCTGATTTTTTAGTCTTTCTTTATTTAGTATGGAGCTTATCTCTTCTACACTTTTGTCAATATCATCATTGATTATTACATAATCATATTTATCACGTTTGCTTATCTCTTTTTGAGCTTCGGCTAATCTGCGCTCTATTTCGCTTGCATCATCACTATTACGCTTTTGCAAACGCAACCTAAGCTCTTCCATTGAAGGAGGAAGTATAAAAACACTCACAACTTTTTTTCTCATGAGCTTGAATAAGTGAAATGCTCCTTGCCAATCTATGCTTAGTAAAACGCTTATTCCACTGCTCAGGTTTTGCTCTATAAAATCTCTTGGTATACCATAAAAATTCTCAAAAACTTTGGCGTATTCAAGCATTTGGCCAGCTTTGCATAACTCGTGAAATTTTTCTTCGGTAACGAAAAAATAGTCTTTTCCATTTATTTCGCCGGGGCGAGGCTTGCGCGTAGTCGTAGAAACAGACCTAACTAAATTAGTTGATCGCTCAAGTAATTTTGCTGATATGGTAGTTTTTCCAGCTCCAGAAGGGGAGGATAGAACCAATAATACGCCCTCACTTTTTACGGTCATTTTTCTTTGCATTTTTTAACATGGCGCTTTTTGGATCAGAGTTTAAAAAGCTAGAACCTTCTAAATTAGAATTTGATAAGTTGGTGCCAATAAGAGAAGAATTATCAAAGACAGTATAGCGCAAATCGGTTTTTTCAAGATTTGCCTTATTCAAATTAACGTTTACAAACTTTGCTCTACTCAATGTTGAATTAGAAAAATCAGCATTTTCTAAATTCATATCCTTAAATTCAAAGTAAGAATAATTTACATTAAATTTTTCACCCTGTGATATTTTCTCTTGCAAATCTTTAATCGAAGTTATAGCATTTTCTGAACCTGCAAGTTTTTTCTGTCCTTTATTGTCAATCAAAATTGAATTATCAAATTTGCAACCTGTTAAGTGAGCATCAACAACTGAACTTTTATATATGCTTGAAGAGAGAAAAGACATATCACTAATTGTTGAATTGCTCAAATTGCTAAGAAAAAAGCTAGTTTTCCTAAAGGCATTAGCGTGAAGCAAAGAAGATCTGAAATCGCTTTCAATAAAATTTGAATTAGTTACTTTTAAATTAGACCAGCTTGAATTATCAGCTAATAAATTAAAGAATGTTGAATTTTCTATTTCACTGGAATCAATATTATGGCGAGAAAGTGTACTGTTATAAACTTGAGAGTCTTGGATTTTTATCTTATACATTGAAGTTGTAGAAAGGTCTGAATCTTCTATCTTCACATAGGTGAATAGTGAATGGTCAAAAAATGAGCCATTCATGGTAGAATTTGCAACTTTAGTATTATGAAACTTTCCGTGACGAATGTCAGCATTAGAGACATTAACTTGATGCAGTTCACTAAAACTAAAATCAATATTGGATAAATCAGCATCATGAAGATTTGCTTCAGAAACATATGCATGTTTTATCTTGGAACCATTTAGTATAGATTGAACAAAACTTGAATTATCGTCATTCACATAGGAAATTTGTGTGTTGCTTAAATTAGTTTCGTCGAAGTTACTGTTAATTATGATAGAAGAATTAAGGTAGGCAGCGGAAAGATTGCTACCTGTAAAGTCTGATTCTTTTAACTCTGCACCATATATGTTAGCATTTTTTAATGAAGAAAATTGTATCTTTAATTTATATGCATCCACTCCAAAGAAACTTGCATTATCAAGGTTGTTTTTCTGCATAACGGTATCGTTTATTTCACTATCACTAAAATTTACGTGGCCAACATTCGAGTTTGATAAGTTGGAGAAATTCATTTTCACATTCGAGAAATTAGTATGCAAACCAATTACGTTGTGCATACTTACTTTTTTGAGATCGGAACTGATAAAATCAGCATAACTAACATTAGACTGATCAAATACGATATCTGTTAAGTTTGCAGAAACAAATTTTGTAAAACTCAAATTTGTACCTTTTATTTTAATGCCATGTAAATTAGCATTGGAAAAATTAGCACCACGTAAATCAACATCAATGAAAGACACATCTGATAAATCGGTGTTAGAAAAATCAGCACCAATTAGACTTACTCCATCAAAAACAGATTTACTTAGGTACAGTTGGCTAAAATTAGCTCCATTTAAGTTAGAACCAAAACCTTTCTTAAAATCTTCTGGCACGCCCTCTTTGTGGCACTGCACCAAAAATTCAGCAAAGTCTTTTTTACTGTAAGATACGTATTTTGCATCATGCAGAGCGTTTAAAAAATCACTAATCTGATTTTTTTCATCATTTATTTCTTTTCCATAACATAAATGACCAACTAAAATTAATATCAAAAATCTAATCATCTTGCTTATCGCACTGTATTTCTTTCGTTTTCACAGCCCAATCGTACATTGCTGAGCTTTCTTTATTGTCTATTTTTCTATCCTCCAAAAGGTGTGGCATCATTTCGGCAATCACGTTTATTATATTGACCTGCTTTCTTTCGATTGCTATATCAATTGGGGATTGAAAATTATTATTAACTACTCTAAGATCAGCACCTTGTAATAAGAGAAAACGAACTGTGTCTATTTCACCTTGCTTCACTGCATAAATTAGAGAAGTGTCACCCAATTTATTTCTAAACCTTAGTATCTCTTGAGTTGTTAATCCAATTTTTTCTAGCTTACTTATTATTCCTCTTAAGCAAGTTAAGTTGTTCTTCTTAATGCAGTAAAAAAATTGTTTACTGTAATCGTCAATAAATATAGTCGTAGGAAGATGCTCATTAAGGCTATCATATTGTCGTTTATATATTGACTTGCTTTGTATATCTTTATGACCCCATTCTTTTATTGGTTCTCTGTTTAGCTTTGTCCATTTTTGTAAATTTTTCTTTTCACTTTGCTCTTCTTCATCTTTTTTAGTTATAGGTTTTACTCTATTGCGGTCCTTAGAATTATTACTTCTTCTTTTTACTTTTTTTTCTTCAAACTGACTCTCTACTTTTTCTTTTTTTTCCTCTAATAATTGACTCGCATCACTTTTTGAAAGTTCATTATCTTTTATATCAATCTTCTGATCAGCTTGTAGATTTTTTTGCAGATCAGCTATATTCTCATTTAAATCAGCACTTAAAGGCAAAGGCTCTGGTTTTAAATCTTTATTCACTTCTTTATTGGCCACATTTGGTAAATTTCGAGCAAATTTGTCTGTGCTTTCTTCTAGCGGGTCATTTGGCAAATCTTTATCAATCTTTTCACCCTCACTTATAGTTTTTTCAACCACGGAAGCCTTGTTCTCATTGTGTTGCAGCTTCTCTTTATCGGTAGTGCCGTCTAATCTTTTGCTCTCAGCTTCTTGTGTTTGTTTAGCATCGACGTTGCTTTTCAACTCATCTTTTTGATTTGTGCTGCTCAGTAAATCTTGCTTCCTTGCACCTACATTTTCGTTTTTATGAACTGATTCAATTTTCTTTTCTTCAAATTGCTCTACAGCAAACAGGATGGGTGATCCGAATACGACAGCTAATAATATAAAATATAAAATATTCTTCATAAATATCCCAAGCATAAGCTTAATTAAAATGATACTATAATCAAATGATTAATCTACAGTAAAAAATGCCTTAGGATTTAATTTATAAAAAAACAATAGATTTTTTGCACTTTAATTACTATAGGTTAAAAAGTTAAGACAAAAAAATAAAAATGTGGGTTTTGTTTTGACTTTTTGTGTTAATTTTGCAGAATATTAAGATTATCATTTAAATAAAATACATGACGAAAGAGGATTGGGAAGCGGTAATTGGGCTTGAGGTGCACGCTCAAGTTTCTTCTAATACGAAGCTATTTTCTAGCTCATCAACGGAGTTTGGTGCTGAGCATAACACTCAAGTTTCTCTAGTTGATGCGGCAATGCCAGGTACACTGCCAATACTAAATTATTACTGCATAGAGCAAGCAATACGCACCGGTCTTGCACTTTCTGCAGAAATTAATAAGTGTTCTTACTTTGATCGGAAAAATTATTTTTATCCCGATTTACCGCAAGGTTACCAGATAACCCAGTTTTTTGAGCCAATAGTTAAAAATGGTAGAGTATTTATCAACGACAATGAAAAGGAAATAAGAATCGCGAGAATTCATTTAGAGCAAGATGCAGGGAAGAGCGTTCATGAGGAAAGCAAAACTTATGTGGATTTAAATCGTGCAGGAGTTGCTTTAATGGAAATTGTTTCAGAACCAGATCTCCGTTCATCTTCAGAAGCTGCAGAATGCATGAAAAAATTGAGGCAGATTTTGCGTTACATTGGTTCATGTGATGGTAATATGGAAAAGGGATCACTTCGTTGTGATGCAAATGTTTCTGTCCGCCTAAAAGGCAGTAGCACATTTGGCACTCGTTGTGAGATAAAAAATCTGAACTCGATACGTTATATTGTGCAAGCTATAGACTATGAAATACAAAGACAAATTGAAATTTTAGAAAGTGGGGAAGAAATAAGTCAGGATACCTTATTGTTTGACGTTGCTTCGGGAAAAACAAAAGTGATGCGAAACAAAGAGGATGCAAGCGACTATAGATACTTCCCTGAGCCTGATTTATTACCTGTTGAGGTAAGCCAGGAGAAGATTGATTTAATTCAATCATCTTTGCCCGAGTTGCCAGATCAAAAAAAGCTGCGATACATTGAGGAATTAGGTATCAATGAATACGATGCAAACGTCATTACTTCCGATAAGGCAACCGCTGATTACTTTGAGGAATTGATAAAAAAACATGATTCAAAGCTCGCGGTTACCTGGTTAACTGTAGAGCTTTTCGGTCGTTTAAATAAAGCAAATATTGATATTGTGAGCTCCCCAATCAAAGCAAATGCTTTGTCCGAACTCTTAGATTTTATCGTTGATGGAACAATCTCTGCTAAACTTGGCAAACAAGTATTCGATAGTATGTTTGAAACTGGCAAACCTGCATCTCTCATCATAGAAGAGCAGGACCTAAAGCAAATAACCAATAAAGGTCAAGTATCAGAAGTTATCGACACAATCATCAATAGCAACCAAGATAGGGTTCAAGAATACAAAAGCGGTAAAACAAGATTATACGGATTCTTTGTCGGCGAAGTTATGAAACTTACCAAAGGAAAAGCCAGCCCTGATGTCGTGAATTCAATTTTGAGTGAAAAGTTAGATAAGGTGCCCGAAGGTTATCCTGCTGGAGAGGTAAAACGCTTTTACCATGGTATTACCTATCAAAAATTGTGGCTCATATTCTTTCTCGAACGTGCGATGGATAAAAAGTGTCCTTTCCTCTTGGCTACGGAAATGGAGTTAGCTGAAGGTTTTGGTGATATTGTTCTTCGGTATGAACAAAACAGAAGAATAATACATAGATTCATACAAATCAAGCACAAGCAAGATGGACACAGAAAAATCAGCATAGGTGACTTATTAACATGGCGAAAAAGTAGTGAATTCAGCTTAGTAAAATATCTTGTTGCTTATTTAAAAATCAAAAGTAGAGGAAAGTTCGAGGGTGAAATAGAAGATTTTGTTATTGCCACAAATGTCGGTTTTGACTTTGAAAGTCTAGCAGATAAGGGAATTTCATTTACAATGATGAACACAGAAGATGAGTTTCTGAATATAGGCAGTAGTGTAAGATATAAATTTGATAATAGTATTATCTCACACTTGCAGGAGAATATGGATTTTATAAAGGGTGAGGTAGGTGGACAAGTTAGCGATGGAGAAATAAATAAGAAAATAGAGGAATTTCTAGATAAATTGGTGTTTGCAGTTAATTTACCTAACCATGCTGAACTGGAAGGATTAATCAAAAATGAGATAAGTAACAAATTGATCGAAAAGTTCAACTACTTTGGTAATGACGAAACTGCTTACAACGCGCTTTTTATGAAAATATGGGGTTGGATGAAGGATAGAGAAGGACGTTTCCTTTCACATAAAGAAGGCGAAGAGCTTTTCCGAAAAGTAGAGATGTGTGCTAGTACTTTAAGTGAGATAAGACAAGAAGTAGAGAAAGGGAATAAAGAAATAGGTAAAATAGCAAAACAACAGCGTAAGGATAGTAAAATACTGCATAAAATGCATGCAGTTGCAACAACACAGAATAACAAGCAGATAGAGAAGCCTATTCAGTTTAATATGGTATATCCAGTTGAGATGTTTGTTGGGAGGGACAGCGAATTGCAAGAAATATATGGTAAATTGCATGAAAGTACTGGCAAACTAACGGCAATATCACAAATGGTTGTTATCGGTGGTCTTGGAGGAATAGGAAAAAGTGAGTTAGCTAGGAAATATGCTTATGAGTATAGAAAACATTATGATGGCAATGTTGTATGGGTAAACGCTGAAAACTTTGGAATTATGAAGAATTCTTTTCTGAAGTTAGCTGAGGATGATAAACTAGGTATTCCTCCCCAGGATAAGTACGGAAATGACAAGACGATAGAAACTATTGTTAAAGAAATATATGCTTTCTTTGCAAGAAGGGGAAGGAAAAGCCTGTTCATTTTTGATAATGCTGAGGGATATGAGGATATTAGTAAGTTTTTGCCATTCTCTTTAGGCCAGGACTATAACAAGCCTTGCGTATTAATTACTTCTCGTAGTAAAGATTGGAAAGTAGGAGAAGAGGAAGGTAAGATACAAGTAATACAATTAGATGAGTTTACTGAAACAGAAGCTTTGAGGTTTGTGAAGAAGGCTTTGAATATAAGAAATAATTTACAAGATGAAGAAATAAAAAAACTAACAAAAGAATTGCAGTATTTTCCATTAGCTTTGGGGCAAGCAGTAAAATATATAAACGAAAGCAATATTGTACTAAGTCGTAGAAGTAAGAAAAAAATTAGTGTTAGTGACTACCTGAAAGAGTATGAAGAAGAAGCAGAGAAACTGCTTGACTTTCAATCCAAATATAAAAGTGACTGTTATACTAAAACAACATTTGTAATTTGGAAAATTACAAATGTCCTACCTTGCTCCTGATGATATTTGTATAAGAGAAATTTTTTCAAATAAAGTTACTTTTAGCTCATGGTGCATCCCGTGACTATTGAAATTTTGCATTTAATTTATAGCTCAGCCTCTGTCAGGCCATAGGATGACAGAAGTGGGCTTTAATGGCTGTAGTACTATAGCTGTTATACGCCAAAAGTAAGTATTAGATATAACAAATAGAAGAAATTAGATAGAATGATTAAAGGGGCAAGGATATAAAGGTTTAACTTAAAATAACCTGATAAAATTTGAATCACACTTCCAAGTGCTGGCACCCACGAAAGTAATAAAGTTGCAAAAATTAGCAAATTTTTTGTAACTTTTGGCATTGTATATTCGTTTTCTAATTTGTGGTATGATTTTCGTATAGAGATTGTTATTTTACCTAAGTACCAATTAACTATTCCACCAAGGCTTGATCCTAGTACTCCAAAAAATAACATAAGTAGTGGAGTGTAATACGACCTGAAATAAAGCATGGTATTGAACACAAAACCTTGATGTATGGGTAAGACTAATGATGATAATAGGCTGTCTTTAAACAGCAGAAAGTAATCTTCCATATAAGTTACCAAGTTGTTGTACCATCTTCATTGTCAGAAATTGTAATCCCCATTTGTTTCAACTGATCCCTTATTTTGTCTGCAGTATCGTAATTTTTATTTTTTTTTGCAATTTTTCTTAAGTCTATCAACCTTTCTATTTCTTGATGATTTACATCCACAGCAAACCACTCTTGATAACTTGACTCAAGAAGACCAATAAATCTGGCACTCTTAACAAAACTCTCAGTTAATTTAAGCTTTTCACTTTCATTACTCATTTTGTTGATTTTTGCAGCCATTTCATGTAATATAGCTAGGGCTTCAGGAATGTTTAAGTCGTTTTTTAAAGCGTCTATAAAATCTTTAGAAATCTCTGCATTACTTTCATCAATATTTATTGTATCTAAACCACGTGATAACCGATTAAATTTATTTAAGGTTTCCTGTGCATCAGAAATAACGTTTTCTGTCCAATCAAGTGGTTTTCTGTAGTGAGTTTTGAGCAGTGCATAGCGTATTACTTCACCCTTTATTCCACTATCTAGCAAATCCCTTACTTTGACTATATTAAATAAGGACTTGCTCATTTTTTCTTCATTTACTGTAAGAAAACCGTTATGCATCCAGTATTTTGCAAACATTGATCCAGCAAATGCAGACTTACTCTGTGCGATTTCATTTTCATGGTGAGGAAATTGTAAATCTATGCCGCCACCATGAATATCAAAATCTTTGCCAAGGTAAGCATATGACATCGCTGAACACTCTATATGCCATCCTGGTCTTCCTTCTCCCCATGGGCTATTCCAATAACTTGAAAGTTTGTAGTCAATATCACTTGCAGGTTTCCACAGTACAAAATCTCCAGGGTGCTTTTTATTTTCATTAACTTCAACTCTGCTACCTGGAACCAATTCATCAGTTTTTTTTCCTGATAAAGCACCATATTCATGGTAAGATTCTATATTAAAATACACGTGTTTGTCAGATTCGTAAGCGTGACCTGATTGCAGCAAATGTTCAATTAATTCTATAATATAATCTACGTTTTCCGTTGCTTTTGGCTCGTGTGTTGGCTCTTTACAATTTATGCTTTCCATATCATCATGAAAAGCTTTAATGTAATATGTGGTTATACTTTCTATGTTGCTATTTTTCTCACTTGCTGCATTAATTATCTTATCATCAATGTCGGTTATGTTACGCACATAGGTAACTTTGCCATAACAAAACTTAAGTAGCTGAAATAACACATCATACACAACAACAGACCGTGCATTGCCTATATGGGCTGTGTCATATACTGTTGGTCCGCAAACATACATTTTCACATGATCTTTATCGATTGGTGTAAAAAGTTCCTTTTTTTTTGTTAAAGTGTTGTAAAGCCTAACCATACACGAAGCTTTTGAGAAAAGAAAATGCCCCAATGATAAGTTGTGGCCCTTTGACTACTACAACAAGTAGTAAGCAATAACCCACACAATGATATTAAAACTCCCAATATGGATAGAAACCCATCTTTACTCATAATGCCAAGTGAAATAAGAGTCGTACCAATTGCAGGAATAAAGTTGGTAAGAGGTAATGGAAGAGCTATTGATAACGCACAAAGCAACATTATAAAAGCTAAAATCTTTTCACCGGGCCCATAGAAAATAAAAGACATTCTTGGTTTCATGAACTTTTCTATTTTTCTTAATGCTGGAGAAGTTTTTTCCACCACAAGAGCTAGTGTTGAACGCTGAAAAGACCTTCTTTCCAACCAATGCGGCATCCAAGGAGAATCAAATCCAAATAAAAGTTGCAGTGAGAATAAGATTAAAGGTATAGAAAGAATAGTTGTATAACCAGGTGGAACCGGTATAGGCGCCGATAGCGGCAAGGAGAAGATGATTATTAAAATACCAAAACCGCGCTCATGCAAAGCTGTTTTAATGTCAAACAAAGTTACTTTATCGCTATCATTGTTATTGGTATCTGCAACCTCTTTTAGAATATCAGAAGCTAATTTTTTATTTTCGGTCAGTTTCTTACTTTTTTGCACAGTTACTCTTTAATAAAACTATTCTTTCTAACTAACATAATTATTGCCATATTTCAATATGCATTATTCATTTTGCGCTAGTAATTCGTTCTTTTGTTAAAGTGTTGTAAAGCTTTTAAGAAGAGAAAGTGCTCCGGTTATAAGTTGTGGTCCTTTGACTATTACAACAAGAGTAAGCAACAACGCACACAATGATACTAAAACTCCCAATATGGATAGAAACCCGTCTTTACTCATAATGCTAAGTGAAATAAGAGTTGTGCCAATTGCAGGAAGGAAGTGAGTAAAAGGTAATGGAAGAGCTATTATTATTGCACAAAGCAACATCATAAAAGCCAGAATCTTCTCACCAGGCCCATAGAAAATGAAAGACAGTCTTGGCTTCATGAATTTTTCTATTTTTTCTAATACAGGGGAAGTTTTCTCTACCACAAGAGCTAGTGTTGAACGCTGAAAAGATCTTCTTTCTAGCCAACTGGGCATCCAAGGAGAATCAAATCCAAATAGAAGCTGCAGTGAGAATAAGATTAAAGGTATAGAAAGAATAGTTGTATAACCAGGTGGAACCGGTATAGGCGCCGATAGCGGCAAGGAGAAGATGATTATTAAAATACCAAAACCGCGCTCATGCAAAGCTGTTTTAATGTCAAACAAAGTTACTTTATCGCTATCATTGTTATTGGTATCTGCAACCTCTTTTAGAATATCAGAAGCTAGTTTTTTATCTTTAGTTAGTTTCTCACTTTTTTGCACAATTATCCTTTAATAAAATATTCCTTCTAAGCTAACATAGTTGTTGCTGTATTTCAATATTTGTTATTTATTTCATACCAACACTTCATCTCTTTCATTCTTTAACCTGACTAAGTTTTTAAACAGATGACATGCACTAAGGTGCATGTCACGAAGTATGAGGACGCTAACGATCTGGTTCGTTAGGCGATAATTTTTCTGAGTCCTTAAGCTCCTGTTTAAGGTTTTTGATGCCTTTTCCTAAATCACCCATAACTTGCGGTAATTTGCCTGCACCAAACAGAACTAAAATTATTATTAAGACTAGAAACAATTGCCATGGTCCTAAACTCATTTCCACCTCCATTTAAAATATTGACCTTTAAATATTAAAACTTGACTGAAGTCAAGTAACACATAGATTATATCACCTTTATTTAATTATAAATCAAGGTTTTTTAATATTTAATTCTATAGCTAACCCAAATTAGGTTTACCGAAACAAATTTTATGGTTGTATTGAACAATTTAAGTTAGCGCGTGACGCTGGAATGGCTTTGTTGCATAGCACCTTAAACGCGAATTCTGGATTAAAGGAGAATAGAAAAGGCAAGAAAACAGGGTAAACTCAGCAGTTATAAAAAATAGATGAGGTTAACCATGGAAGATATAACAAAACTGTTTTGTTTGGTCGATGATTTTTGCAGAGATATAGAGAAAAATTTTGCAGGTAAACTACTGCCAAATGGTAAAAAACCCACAAGAACAACGGAAATTGAGCACTCCGAAATCATGACAATAATCCTGCTATATCAACAATCTCCGTGTAAAAATTTCAAAACTTTCTATCTACATTACCTAACGTTGCTCTACAAATCAGAGTTTCCAAAGTTGCCTTCATATACCAGGTTTGTTGCTCTAAAGCCTAGGGTTTTGTGGCATTTAGCAATGTTGTTGCATTGGCTTTGTGGACAGTCAGAAAACACTGGAATTTCATATATAGACACAACTCCCATTGCAGTTTGTCATGCAAAAAGAATATCCAAAAACAAAGTTTTTGCTGGAATTGCAAAATTAAGCAAGAGTACTTACGGCTGGTTTTTTGGTTTCAAATTACATATGGTAATCAATGAAAATGGTGAAATTCATTCACTTACGCTAACAAAAGGCAATGTTGATGATAGGATACCTGTGCCAAATCTGACGGAAAAATTAACCGGCCTTTTGTTTGGTGACAAAGGTTATATTGCAAAAGAGCTTTTTCAGAAGCTGTTTGACCGAGGTTTGAAACTTGTTACCAAGGTGAAAAAAGGTATGAAAAATGCATTGATTTCGCTAAATGAGAAGATTTTACTGAGAAAAAGGTCTATCATTGAGACTGTTTTTGGTTACCTAAAAAATAGACTAGAAATTGAACACACTCGCCATAGATCCCCTGTTAATTTTTTGGTTCATATCTTTTCTACTCTCATTTCCTATTCCATCAAATCCAAAAAGCCTTCTATTTCCTATACTTTCTTCCTTCCTTAATCCAGAATTCGCGTTATTAGGTTAATAAAATTATATGGACAAGATGGTGTAAAAGAGTGGAAAAAGAAAGCAATTTATGGAAAGAGATCTTACATAGAAGGATTTTTCTCAAGGTTGAAGCAAGTATTTGGATTTAGCTTTAGGAATAAATCTGAAGTAAATCGTGAAAAAGAATTACTAATTAAGTGCTATTTGCTCAACAAATTCACTGATATTGGTATGGCTAAATTTGAAATCATTACATAAATTTGTCGTAAACCATCACTGCTTAAGGTGCTATGCAACAAAGCCATTCCAGTGTCAAGCACTGGAATGACACCGGTACTTGCATTTATTCTATCGTTTAACTAGATGTTTGTATAGTTTCTGCTATGAGCTTCGCAGCTTCCTTTGCTAATTTAGCTATATTACTACCAGCACCAATAAATAATACTATATCACCTGGACTTGTCGAATCACTAATAAAATGTGAAATGAGTAGAGAATCATTCATGATTTTTACGCTATCAAACCCATTACTGATTAAAGCTTCTTGTATATCATTAATCCCACAACCAGGAATAGGCTTGTCTTCTGGGGGATGAACAGGGGTGAGGATGACATAATCAAATATCATGAAAATTCGTATGAATTCATCAAAAAAATTACGAATGCGAGCAAAACGAAGTGGTTCGATAATTCCTATTATCTTTCCTTTGGTAATCGAACGTGCTGCTGTTAAAGTTGCTTGTATTTCGTTTGGATGATGAGCATAATCCTCAATTAGCTTAACACCCTTAATATCGGCAATTAAAGAAAATCTTCTTGCTACTCCTTTGAATTCAAAAAGGCCTTTTTTAATGTCTGCATCGCTAATTCCGAGCTTTATCGCAACTGATATTGCAGCTAAGGCGTTGCTGACCTTATGCATCCCTATTGCGTTTGCTAGTATTACATTTTTTATGTTTCTGGATCCCAGTGTCAGGCACTGGGATGACAGAAGGTGATGGGATGACACCTGTTCTTCTGTCATTCCAGTACTTGATACTGGAATCCAGTTGTTCAATACATCAAATTCTATGCTGTTAGCATGCTGCTTAATATTAACAGCTTTAATATTGGCACCCTCAAATCCAAACATCATAGAGTTACTTGCATCATAATTAATGCCTACAGAATCAGGCAAAACTGCAAAATCTGCTTTGCTTATAAACTGAGAAAACGCATTTTTAATATCGTCAAATGTACCATAATGATCCATATGATCGTCGTTAATACTCGTTATGACAGCAATATTTGCAGGAATTTTTAGCATAGTTCCATCTGATTCATCAGCTTCGATTAAAAAAATGCCACTACCTCCAAGTCTTGAATTACTCTGGTATGAATTTAGTATTCCTCCCACAATTACAGTTGCATCGATATTAGAATGATCAAAAATGGAAGCAATCATTGCCGTTGTCGTTGTCTTACCACTTGAACCTGAAACTGCTATCACATATTTATCTCTTAAAAGTTCAGCAAGTATGTCTGATCTATGCAAAATGGTTTTATTGTTATTTTTTGCCGCAATTAACTCCACATTATCAGATTCTATTGCAGAAGAATGTACAACTATTTGAGCTTGGCTTGTATTATTAGCATTGTGACCAATATAAACCTCTATACCTAGCTTTTGTAACCTATCTACATTGTCGTTTGACTGCGCATCACTGCCTTGAACTTTGTAATTGGAATTATGGAGAATTTCAGCAATGGCACTCATTCCGATTCCACCTATACCAATAATATGTATTATTCCTTTTTGAGTTTTGTTAATATTTAGCAGTAGATGTTTACTCATTACTAAATTTATTATAGTATAATTTAAAATCCTCATAGTATCGAGCCCTCTTACCGAATACAATGATAAAAAACCTAACCTTTCTATGTCTAACATTTGTTTTGATAAGTAGTTGCAGTTTTAGCAACAGGTTTAATTGCACTGCAGGTCATTACAAAATTGGCAGCAGCTACACAATAAATGGTATAACTTATCACCCAAAAAACTGTAAACATCACGAAGAAATAGGAATAGCATCGTGGTATGGAATAGAAGATCATGGCACGCTTACAGCAAATGGTGAAGTGTTTAACCGCCACTTGATCTCTGCAGCGCATAAGACTTTGCCCCTACCCTGCTTTGTTCTTGTCACTAATTTAGAAAATGGAAGAAAGCTTGTTACAAGGGTTAACGATAGAGGACCATTTATTGAAGGCAGAATAATAGACTTATCAGAAAAAGCAGCTCAAGTCTTAGGATTTCATAAAGTAGGGCTTGCAAAGGTAAAAGTCCAATACCTAAGAAAGATGTCAGAACAATTGATACAAAATACTCCTCATTACAGAAAGCAATATGAAAAAGAAATGCAGAAACGTCACCCAAAACAAGACAGTGCAGAAAGTAAAGGATATGTCGCATTTTTTAAAAGTGCTCAGGCTGCTAAATCAGCTGCATCGAAGCTTCGTAATCAAGGAATGAAAAATGTTAGATTGCTTTTTAAGAACAATCAATATTGTGTGAAAGTGAGTTATAGGTAGTGGTGAGTGCAGAATTTGAAAGATTTGGTTAATGTAAGAAACGCTGGCTAACTATTGTAAGTTAAAAATGTGATATAAAAAAGATATCAACAATTTATAGCTATACCGCCGCGGCGCTAACTAGTAGCAAGATGACGAGGTTATCGTCATGCCGCCGCAAACCGTCATACCGTGATTCATTCCACAACTGTACGAACATTACAATTTGAGCCTACCAGAAGGATGTCATCCCAGTGCCCAGACACTGGGATGGCTTTGTTGCATAGCACCTTAAGCAGTGATGGTTTACGACAAATTTATGTAATGATTTCAAATTTAGCCATACCAATATCAGTGAATTTGTTGAGCAAATAGCACTTAATTAGTAATTCTTTTTCACGATTTACTTCAGATTTATTCCTAAAGCTAAATCCAAATACTTGCTTCAACCTTGAGAAAAATCCTTCTATGTAAGATCTCTTTCCATAAATTGCTTTCTTTTTCCACTCTTTTACACCATCTTGTCCATATAATTTTATTAACCTAAAAACGCGAATTCTGGATTAAGGAAGGAAGAAAGTATAGGAAATAGAAGGCTTTTTGGATTTGATGGAATAGGAAATGAGAGTAGAAAAGATATGAACCAAAAAATTAACAGGGGATCTATGGCGAGTGTGTTCAATTTCTAGTCTATTTTTTAGGTAACCAAAAACAGTCTCAATGATAGACCTTTTTCTCAGTAAAATCTTCTCATTTAGCGAAATCAATGCATTTTTCATACCTTTTTTCACCTTGGTAACAAGTTTCAAACCTCGGTCAAACAGCTTCTGAAAAAGCTCTTTTGCAATATAACCTTTGTCACCAAACAAAAGGCCGGTTAATTTTTCCGTCAGATTTGGCACAGGTATCCTATCATCAACATTGCCTTTTGTTAGCGTAAGTGAATGAATTTCACCATTTTCATTGATTACCATATGTAATTTGAAACCAAAAAACCAGCCGTAAGTACTCTTGCTTAATTTTGCAATTCCAGCAAAAACTTTGTTTTTGGATATTCTTTTTGCATGACAAACTGCAATGGGAGTTGTGTCTATATATGAAATTCCAGTGTTTTCTGACTGTCCACAAAGCCAATGCAACAACATTGCTAAATGCCACAAAACCCTAGGCTTTAGAGCAACAAACCTGGTATATGAAGGCAACTTTGGAAACTCTGATTTGTAGAGCAACGTTAGGTAATGTAGATAGAAAGTTTTGAAATTTTTACACGGAGATTGTTGATATAGCAGGATTATTGTCATGATTTCGGAGTGCTCAATTTCCGTTGTTCTTGTGGGTTTTTTACCATTTGGCAGTAGTTTACCTGCAAAATTTTTCTCTATATCTCTGCAAAAATCATCGACCAAACAAAACAGTTTGTTATATCTTCCATGGTTAACCTCATCTGTTTTTTTATAACTGCTGAGTTTACCCTGTTTTCTTGCCTTTTCTATTCTCCTTTAATCCAGAATTCGCGTTAATAATGCTGTCAAACCACCATAAAAAACGCTTTTTTTAAATGCTCGTTTTCCCAGTTGTGTTTCTTCTGCTTCCTCTAGAAGTTTCTTTATAACATCATCTTGAGCTAAGTCTCTTGGAGTTTTACCATGTTCATCCTTTATTAAAGGATCTGCTCCATTTTCTATTAGAATTTTTACTATCTCTGTACAGCCTTCTTCAGCAGCCAAGTGTAAAGGAGTCCGTCCACCTCTACCTCCAGCTACTGCATCAACTTTTGCACCTTTTGCTATCAGAATTTTTACTATCTCTGTATGGCCTTTTTCAGCAGCTAAATGTAAAGGAGTATTACCATATCTCCCTACTGCATTAACATTTGCTTCTTTTGCTATCAGAATTTTACTATTTCTGTATGGCCTTCTTCAGCAGCTAAATGTAATAATGTATGTTTTCCAATTTTTCCTAAAAAAATACCCCAAAACAGGTTATTTACACTAAAATCAGCTTTTTCCCATTTTTCATACTCATACTCATCTTCTACTTTCTCTTTTATTTTTTCAATTACGTTGTCCTTACTTAAACCTTCCTCCTTATCAATTACACTTAATATTTTTCCAATTGCACATATTTCCCCATAACTTCACCTCTGATTTTAATAACATTTTAATTATCACATACCATAATAAAAAAGTCAACACCATATGTTTAGGTTGTAAAATCCCAAAAAGCAGCCAGAATAGAATAAGCAAACATTTACGAATTGAATTTAGTGCAAACAAGGGTGTTGATATCAACCATACTCTGCAGAATCGCAATATGGTATGACTACATGCTCTTTATTGATTTGATTAACATAATCAGCAGAGAGTTTTGTTTTGTAAAAGATGTCTACAGTAACATACTGCAATTATTTGGAATTGTAGGGCTAGGCGCAATTGTAAGGCCACTTGGTGCATTCATATTTGGTCACGTTGGTGACAGGTATGGAAGGAGGATAGCATTAATAATTACTATCTTGCTAATATCGATACCATCAAGTCTCATTGCATTTATTCCAAGTCACAATCAAGTAGGTATAATTTCTACTATATTGCTTCTTGCAATCCATGTGACACAAGGAATTGCACTTGGTGGTGAACAAGGAAGTTCTGTTTATCTTATAGAACATTTATCCAGTAGGAAAGAGAACTTAGGGATGTATTTTGGAATAATGGGCTTTGGTCGTTCCATTGGTGTACTGCTTTCTGCGGTGATAGTAATTATCTGCAAAAAAACTACTGATTTTTGTATCTGGGGTTGGAGATTGCCATTTATTTTCTCAGCTATTTTAGGATTAATTAGCGCGTATAGCATATACACATTGGGAGAAACTCCAGCATATGAAAAAAATCGAAAACAAAGAAATTTACCTGATTTGCCAATAATAGAGCTTATAAAGCGCCACAAGAGAGCTCTTATACTTGCTATTTTAATATCTGTACCTGTTAATGTTGCTGTTGGATTTACCATATTTCTTCGAACACTCGCAAAGGAAATAGCATCAGTGGATGTTTATGTAACGACATATATCAACGAAATTGTATTGATTATAACCAGTATATTAATGCCGATATCTTCAATAGCGTTTGGAATGTTGGCTGATAAAGTTGGAAAAGAGCGCACTGCAATCTTATTTATAGCAATTACAATGGCACTGTGTTGTCCTGCGTTATCTATTGCATATTACTACAAAAATTATCTTGTGATTGCGTTGAGCGTAATGGTTCTCTCTATAATAGAAAGGGGTATAGTTCCCATAGGAATAGTTGCATCTGAACTCTTTCCCACCAATGTCAAATTTAGTGGCGTAAGCTTATCACGTAACATCTCTTATGCATTACATGGAGGATTTACCCCTATGGTTTGTATTTGGTTGACTGTAACATTTCCTCAAACAAACCTTGCTGCTGGGCTTTATATAGTCTTCTGCTTGTTGGTCAGTGTGGTAGCAATATTGCAAATAAAACCGCAAGATAAGAAATTTGATTGGTCTTAGTTTTCTCCTATGTGATTTGATAGACCGGGAAAGGGTTTCATCTAACACCCTGACAACCTTCATCCCGCTGCTTGTTAGCGGGATCTAGAGATACCGTGACGGTATGACGTAGGACTGCTGTCATTCCAGTCTGGAATCCAGAAAAAAGGATGATGTCATCCCAGTGTCCCTGTAATGTCATTCCAGTGCTTGACACTGGAATGGCTTTGTTGCATCGCTAGCTATGATGGATTAAAGATAAAAAAGATGGAGAATATCAGTAGCTTATTATTCTGGTATTTATAACAAGAACGGTCAGTGAATACCTAAATTTGAGTAAAAGAAATTTCACTACCACTCACTAATCCGGCTAAAATTCAAGAATTTCAATGCTTTAGACGCGAATTCTGGATTAAGGAAGGAAGAAAGTATAGGAAATAGAAGGCTTTTTGGATTTGATGGAATAGGAAATGAGAGTAGAAAAGATATGAACCAAAAAATTAACAGGGGATCTATGGCGAGTGTGTTCAATTTCTAGTCTATTTTTTAGGTAACCAAAAACAGTCTCAATGATAGACCTTTTTCTCAGTAAAATCTTCTCATTTAGCGAAATCAATGCATTTTTCATACCTTTTTTCACCTTGGTAACAAGTTTCAAACCTCGGTCAAACAGCTTCTGAAAAAGCTCTTTTGCAATATAACCTTTGTCACCAAACAAAAGGCCGGTTAATTTTTCCGTCAGATTTGGCACAGGTATCCTATCATCAACATTGCCTTTTGTTAGCGTAAGTGAATGAATTTCACCATTTTCATTGATTACCATATGTAATTTGAAACCAAAAAACCAGCCGTAAGTACTCTTGCTTAATTTTGCAATTCCAGCAAAAACTTTGTTTTTGGATATTCTTTTTGCATGACAAACTGCAATGGGAGTTGTGTCTATATATGAAATTCCAGTGTTTTCTGACTGTCCACAAAGCCAATGCAACAACATTGCTAAATGCCACAAAACCCTAGGCTTTAGAGCAACAAACCTGGTATATGAAGGCAACTTTGGAAACTCTGATTTGTAGAGCAACGTTAGGTAATGTAGATAGAAAGTTTTGAAATTTTTACACGGAGATTGTTGATATAGCAGGATTATTGTCATGATTTCGGAGTGCTCAATTTCCGTTGTTCTTGTGGGTTTTTTACCATTTGGCAGTAGTTTACCTGCAAAATTTTTCTCTATATCTCTGCAAAAATCATCGACCAAACAAAACAGTTTGTTATATCTTCCATGGTTAACCTCATCTGTTTTTTTATAACTGCTGAGTTTACCCTGTTTTCTTGCCTTTTCTATTCTCCTTTAATCCAGAATTCGCGTTTTAGCTATTTTCAATAGAATTAAATTTATTAATACAAATAACAAATTACTATTCTTAAATTTGATCAGATTGATTGCAAAAAAACAAGATTTTCAATAGGTTGCTTATAATCCTAACTATAGTTAGCCTTTCATAAGTAGCGATGCAACAAAGCCATCCCAGTGTCAAGCACTGGGATGACAACCTCCTGGTAGACAATGTTCGTACAGCTGTGTGTCTGGGCACTGGGATGACACCCTCTGTTGTACGTCACGCGCTGGAATGACAGAGAAATCTAATTGAAATTGTTAGACCTAATTAGGTCCTTAGTCTTTCAAAAAAATCCTTTAACAAAAAAGAGCATTCTGTTTCTAATATCCCACCATAAACTTCAGGTATATGGCTGCAAAATTGAAATATCTTAGCACCATTTTCAATTCCTCCACCTTTTGGATTATAAGCTCCAAAGTACAATCGTTTAATTCTGGCAAAGGCAATAGCTTGAGCACACATCGGACATGGTTCTAATGTTACGTACATGTCAGAATCATAAAGCGTTGAAGTTGAAAATGCTTGTCTGATCGCTAACATCTCTGCATGTGCAGTTGGATCGCTGGATATATTGTGTGCAGAAGAAACAACATTGCTTCTACTTACTATTACAGCACCTATGGGAACCTCATCATTTTTTTGAGCGAGTTTGGCTTGCTCTATGGCAAGCTCCATATATTGATACTTAAACACTAGGCACTTATTTCTTATCAATTGCTGCTTTAACGAACGACACGAAAAGAGGATGAGGAGAAAACGGCTTTGATTGAAATTCTGGATGAAACTGCACACCAATAAACCACGGATGACTCTCTAACTCCACTGCCTCTATGCACGTTCCATCTTCTGATATGCCACTGCATAGCAGCCCATTTTTTTCCAAATCATCTTTATAATCTGAATTGATTATGTATCTATGCCTGTGTCTTTCTGAAATAGTAGTGTTACTATATGCATCCATCATTTTAGAGTTTGCATTTATATTACATTTGTATGCCCCAAGTCTCATGGTTCCACCAAGATCGTCATCTTGATCGCCAGCTAACTTAACGATTGGATGTTTACAGTTATGAAATTCTTCAGAGTGTGCATCTTCAAGCTTAACAACATTACGAGCAAACTCAATAATTGCAAGCTGCATACCAAGGCAAATTCCGAAAAATGGGATATTATTTGTACGGGCATAATTTATTGCTAATATTTTACCCTCTACTCCGTCATCACCAAACCCCCCTGGGACAAGGATTGCATGAGAATTCTGTAATTTTTCTTCTATAAGCTTCTCATTTTTAGGTTTTTCTTCCTTTTCTCTTGAGTTAACCCAATTTATCCTTACTTTGACTTTATTACTAATTGCACCATGATTTAATGCTTCAACTAGTGATTTATACGCATCAGGGCATTCGGTATATTTCCCTACTATAGACACAGTAACTTCCTGTGTTGGGTGCCTTATAGAGTGCACTATTTGATCCCATTCAATCAAGCTTGGTTTTGGCTTACTTAAATGAAAGTGCTCCAAAATTTGCGTATCAAGCCCACATTGGCTATACAACACCGGTAACTCATATATATGACTCACATCAGGAGCAGGTATCACATTGGATAAAGAAACATTGCAAAGCTTAGCTATTTTCTCTCTTTGATTATCGAAAATTTCTTTCTCACTGCGGCATAATATAATATCTGGTTGTAACCCCACGGAATTTAACTCTCGAACTGAATGCTGCGTTGGTTTTGTCTTTAATTCTTGCGCTGCGGTAAGATATGGTATTAAAGTTAAGTGAATCAGGATAACTCTTTGTTTTCCTAATGTGTAGTTAACTTGGCGTATAGCCTCCAAAAATGGTTGGCTTTCAATGTCACCTACAGTTCCGCCTATTTCACATATTACAAAATCTAAACCTTCCGTACCATTAAAAATGAACGATTTGATCAAATCTGTCACATGAGGAATGACTTGCACAGTTTTGCCCAGATAATCACCACGCCTCTCTTTCTTCAATAACTCATGATATATCTTACCAGTTGTTATATTGTCATCTTTTGTTGCTTTAATTCCAGTAAAACGCTCGTAATGCCCAAGATCCAAATCAGTTTCAGCACCATCCTCGGTAACAAATACCTCTCCGTGCTGAGTTGGGTTCATTGTCCCAGGATCAATGTTGAGATACGGGTCAAGTTTTCTGATACGGATCTTAAAACCGTGAGCTTGAAGAAGCGCACCAACGCTTGAAGCAACTAAGCCTTTACCAAGCGATGACACAACTCCACCTGTGACAAAGATAAATTTAGCTTCCTTCATTAATTTTCAAATGGAACAGAAGTAGATTCACTTTCTTGCTTTTTTTCTAATATAATTTTCTCTACGATCGATTTTTTATGTACGTCTTTTGAACATAATCCTGACAATAGCAATGTGTTTATAATAAATAATCCAGCAACAATAGCCGTTATTCTGCTGAGCGGGTTTTCAGAAGATTTCACCGGAATCATCGAATTGACCCCTTGTTGTGTATTACTAAAACCACTTAATGAACTACTCCCAGGTGGCTGCAAGAGCACTAAAATTACTAACACAACAACCAATATTATTTGAAATATACTTAATACCGCTACTGACATTATAGATAGGGCTGAAAATAAAAATCTTAGCAGTACAAAGTACGTAAGTCAAGAACATCTGTCACCCAAATAACTTGAAATCTAAGTATGTATTTACTGCTTACCTTATTTTGATTAACATATGCATAAGACTTTGGGCTTAATATGTATCACATTTTAAAATACAAAAATTATGAACCAAAAATAGACGAAAGTGCTTTCATCGCAGGTGGTTCGCATATCATAGGCAAGGTTGAAATAGGAAGAGATGCAAGCATCTGGTTTAATTGTGTAATCAGAGGAGACGTTGGATCAATAAAAATAGGTGATGGAACAAATATTCAAGATGGAACGGTAATTCATGTGGATAGAAACCCAGGTGGTGACACAACTATTGGCAGTATGGTAACAGTGGGACATTTTTGTATGTTGCACGCATGCACGGTGCATGATAAAGCGTTTATTGGTATGGGCTCTACCGTGATGGACCATGCAGTTGTGGAGCCTGAAGCTATGGTAGCTGCTGGCTCACTAGTGACACACGGAAAAGTGATAAAAAGTGGGGAAATATGGGCTGGCAGGACAGCAAAATTCTTCAAAAAAATGTCAAATGAAGAAATTAAACATATCGCGCAGTCGGCACAAAACTATATTATGTTAATGAAGGAATATAAAAATTGAAGTTTGCGTCAAGTGTTTTACTTGACGCGTATGGCTCAACCCTTGTTACTTCCCTTTATTATTCCCATCTACTTCTTGTGCTTTCGCCCCATCTACTTGAGTACTAGGTAATGCTGCATATGTAATACCACCGGCTACAAGAGCAGATGTTACTGCTATACCAATCATTACTAACATATCTAACCTAACTGTACGTTCAAGTGCAGTAAATGCTATCAGTCCAGCAGCAAGACCCATACCAACAGTAGCAGTGTACCGTGCTCCATTGCCTTGTTTTGGTTGCTCAGTTGTTTTGTTTTTAGCTTCTAATTCTTTATTTTCCTTCTCTAACTGATGAACTCGAGAAGTTTTAGTTTTTAAGTCGTTCTTTAGTTTTTCAACTTCAGCATTTGGTTGGTTTATTTCAGCTTCTAAATCTTTTATTTTCTCGTCTTTATCTTTTAACTGAGCAGCATCTGGTCGGTTGCTTAACTGTGCTTCTAGTGCATTTATTTCATCTTTTAATTCTTTTACAAAATGTTTAGATATGTTTACCTTAACCTCATTCTCACTAAGACCCAACAGATCTTTTATCTCTTGTAGTTGAGGACTATCATATGTACCATTGTTATCGCATTCGAAATGACATGTGCCATTGCTCGCAATTGAACTTGCACACACGGTTACAATACTATTATTCGTTTGTTCTCCTTGAGGATACAAACCAGTAATATGTATTCGTTTATCATTTAGCGTAAAACTCGCAAAGAACTCCCGATCAATTACGTTGTTATCCCCATCTATGTTTTTGTACTTTCTAAATTTTTCAAGATCATTCTCTCCTATAGTAAGCTCTACTTTATTATCGATAATCTGTATTGTACCATTAATCTCTTTAGACACAGGACCTGATGGCGTGCTACTGCTTGTAGGATGGTGCCTATCTAACAACTCCTTCATATCATTAGGACTTTCTTCTCTCGAGTCAACATATATATCATCACTAACTAAAGAAGCTCGACTACCAGCTAAAGAACCTTGTAACGGCTGCTCTGTTTCTAATTCAATAGAGTTTTTATTTATAGCTTCTGCTTGATCAGATGTTATATCAGTTGGTAAGATTAGTTCAGGTGAAGAACTCCGATTTTCATTTGAATTCAACATATTAAACCTCAATATAAATTGACATTACATAATACCTTTAGAACCTAAGGTCAAGTAATATTTTATTATAGCATAGAAAATTTATGTTCGTAAACAAAAAATTTTGGCGTAAAATTGCCGTAATTGTGCTATAGCTAAAGTAATTTAGGTTTACCGACTATCGTCATCCCGCTACTTGTTAGCGGGATCTATGCTAAGAGATACCGCGGCGGTATGACGTAGGGCTGCGCTAGCTATAGTTTAAAGCTTAAAATTGAGAAATATTTATGTTAAAAGAAAAATACGGCTTTAAAGAAATTGAAGACAAATGCAACATATTATGGGAAGGCAGTAAAGTTTATAAATGGAATGGTGAAAAGGATAACACTTTCACTATAGACACGCCTCCACCGACAATATCGGGAAAACTCCATATCGGCCATATATTTAGCTATTGCCACACGGACTTTATTGCAAGGTTTCAGCGCATGCTGGGGAAAGATGTGTTTTACCCAATTGGGTTTGATGATAACGGGCTTCCCACTGAAAGATTGGTTGAACAAACCTATAAAACCCGTGCAAAAGAAGTTGGCAGAGAAAAATTTATAGAGATGTGTCATGAAGTTATTGAGAAGTCAAAGCAAGAATTTAAGGAACTATTTAAATCGGTCGGCATTAGTTATGACTGGGATTTGGAATATCACACGATCAGCAAGGAAACTGTGACGCTTTCACAGATGTCGTTTATTGATCTATATAATAAAGGGTATGCATATAGAAAAATGCAGCCCATCCTTTGGGACCCGGTTGATAAAACAGCAATTGCGCAAGCAGAAATAGAAGATAAAGTTTTTGAGTCATCCTTAAACACGATAGTTTTCTCTACTGAAGAAAATGAGCAGATCAATATTGCAACTACGCGACCTGAATTACTTCCAGCATGTGTTGCAGTTTTTTGTCATCCAGAGGATACGCGCTACACTCATCTGATCGGAAAAACAGCCGTAGTGCCAATAACAAAGGAAAAAGTTCCAATAATAGCTGATGATAAGGTTAAAATAGATAAAGGCACCGGGCTTGTTATGTGCTGTACGTTTGGTGATGAGCTCGACATATATTGGCAGCAAAAGCATAATCTACCGATGAAAATTATCATCGATCAGGATGGGAGAATAAGCCTTTATGATGTCATTCCAGTGCTTGACACTGGAATCCAGGAAAAAGAGCCAATACCAGCGATGAAAGAGGAAGATATCATGTCAGCGTATGGTCAGAAAAAAGAAGAATGGATCCCAGTGTCAAGCTACTCGGATGACACCGAAGGGGCTACTGGGATGACAGACGATATACTAAATGAAATAAATGGACTAAAGGTTAAAGAAGCAAGAAAGAGGATGATCGAAATCCTGAGTAGAAAAGGACTTTTGATAGAAAGCACTAATATTTCTCACTCTGTTAAGTGCGCAGAAAGATCTGGTACACCACTTGAGATATTACCTACTTATCAATGGTTTATCAAGATTTTAGAGCAAAAAGCTCAAGTATTAGATAAAGTAAAAGAATGCAATTGGCATCCAGCTACTATGCGTAAACGTATGGAAGTGTGGATAGAAGGGCTAAATTGGGACTGGTGCATTTCAAGGCAGCGCTATTTTGGTGTGCCATTTCCAGCGTGGTATTCCAAATGTAAGGGAGAAGAAGGTAAAATTATTCTAGCTGAAATAAAGGCCCTACCTATAGATCCATCGAAAGATTTACCAAAAGGGTATAGCAAAGAAGAGGTTATTCCAGATCAAGATGTAATGGATACCTGGGCCACAAGTTCAATTACTCCTCAACTGAGTGCACTGGCAGTAAACAGTGAGTTTAGCTTACCAAATCATCGCTATAATACAATATTTCCTGCAGATCTGCGCAGCCAGAGCCATGAGATAATAAGAACTTGGGCTTTTTATACTATTTTAAAGGCATATTATCATGCAAATTCTTTACCTTGGAAAAACATTATGATCAGCGGTTGGTGTTTAGCCGATGATAAGAAAAAGATGAGTAAATCAAAAGGTAACATCATCACTCCTCATGTAATACTTGAAACTTATGGAGCTGATGTAGTGCGCTATTGGGCAGCGAACTCAAGGCTTGGAGTTGATACAGTCTACTCTAAAAATATATTCAAAATTGGCAAGCGCCTAGTTACAAAACTTTGGAACGCTAGCAAGTTTGTTTCCATGTTCATGGAAAAGCATCAAGTGATGAGCATAAATTCTGCTCACGAGACAATGGATAAGTGGATATTGTCTAAGTTATACAAAGTTATAGAAAGAGCAATGAATAACCTATTACAGTTTGAATACTGCGAAGCTTTGGGCGTAATAGAGGAATTTTTTTGGAAAGATTTTTGTGATAACTACTTGGAATTAGTAAAAAAACGTGCGTACGGAAGCAGTTTAAGTGCGAAACAAAGCTTGGCGTATGTGTTAAATGTTATTTTGCGGTTATTTGCACCTTTTCTGCCATATATTACAGAAGAGATATACCACCAGTTGTATAGTTATAATTCTGTACACAATCAAAGTAATTGGCCGAGCAAAGAAGAACTTATCTATGATAAATATTCAGAGGAAATGGGAGATAATGTTATTCAGATATTAAACATTATCAGAAAGATGAAGGCAGATAATAATGTATCAGTTAAGCATCTGATAAAAAAGTTGATGATAAAAGCGAGCATACAAGAGGATAAGTTGGATCAATCTGCACAGGATGATTTGCAAGCAGTGTGCAATGCGGAAACGATAGAGTGGATGCAGTCTGAACTTGAAACTGGAGACAGAAAATACATAGTGAATATAGATTTATACTGATTGTTATAGCTTTACTTCCTTTGATATCCATGCTATTATAATCATTATTGGTTGTGAGGGAATAATGAGGGATTTGTATAGTAAAACCAATGCACCATATCTTATAGCTGGTGCTTTTGCTACTTTGGTATTACTTGCATCTGGGACACTTGCTGTTGCTCCTTATGTTGAGTTCTTGTCTTCAGTTGCAGCCTTTAATGTAGCTCTTCCTGTTGCCTTGAGTTTGTCTATACTTTCTGTTTTGGTGCTTGCACTTTCATGTAAAATGATTAAGAAAATAGAGGTTGAGAAAAATAAATTTGCTGAAAAAGAGCAAAAGCTGGCTAACGTAAAACAACAATTTGAGAGTAAGGTACAAGAGTTAAATAATAAAGGTAATCAAATCCGAGAATTAAAGGATAAAATAGGTGCTCTTAATAATAAGAACAAAGATTTACACGATGAAAATACAGAATTGAGTGCAAAAGTAAAAGGTCAGTTAAAACATAAGGAGGAGATGCTTTCTCTTGAATACCAAGAGTTACATGATGAAAATACGAAACTAAATGAAAAAAAAGGTAATTTACAAGGTGAATTATGTGAGATGAAGAACAAACTGAGCAACTTAGAACATGAATACAATGACTTACTTTGTAAATTAAAAGAGAAGGTTTCTTCTCTAAATCATCAATTAACTATGTTAGAAAAAGAAAAGATACAATTAGAAACAGAATTAAGAAAAAAAGTAGAAGAATTAGTAGTGCAGTTAAGAATAAAAAGTGATGAAGCTTCCTCTCTGAAGGAGGAATTAAAGAAAAGAGAAAAAGAATTAAGTAACGACATAAAAGAATTAGAGAAGAAGTTATACCAGTTGGAAAGGGAAAAGAAAAGATTAGAAGGTGAAGTTAGTTATGAGCGTCAAGAGCACACTCGTTTTAAAAATGAAGTTGACAAATTAAGTACAAAGGAGAAAAAGCACTTATCTAAAATTGAGGAGCTGGAAAAGGAATTATTATCTTTAAAAGCAGACGAGGAAGAACTTGTTAATCAATCAATAAACGTTAAGGATGATTACAAGAAAAATGTAAATAAATTTGAAGAAAAAAAGAGAGAATATGTAACGAAAACAGTATTTACTGTACTCAGTGTAGTGAAAGAAAGAGTAGAGCAAGGACTTTTTAATTTAGAAGAACAAGACATGCAAGATACAGACCGTATACAAGAAGCAGTTGATGAATTTATGCAACCTATATATGAAAAGTTAGGTATAAATAATCAACTAGATATAAGTAGTGAACATTCATCAGAATTTAAAGGAACAGGTGAAAATAAGCTCGCTAATGGACTAACTTTCCCGAAACCACTTTCTCCTCACACATCCACACCAAGAAGATATCTTAGAAAATCTCTATCTCCTAAAAAGGAAGATGAGGATGAGAATAAAGAAAATTCAGAGCAACTAAATCACGAAAGTCTTGATACAAATATAAACAGCCCTCATTCATCGCCTTTTAAAGATACAACAAATAATTCCTATCACACCTTAAAGATGTAAGTGCAGGAACCTCCACAGATAAGAGAATCTTAACAAATATATACAAGACTGCTTTGTGTATGGAGGAGGGGTAATGAGCAATTTGTTTAACAAAGCTAACACATTTTATTTTATAGCTAGTTCCTTGACGTTACTTACATCTTTAGCGCTTATTGTAACTTCTAATGTACCTCTTCCTCTAATTCTTGCTTTAGCTGCATTATCTGTTTTGGTGCTTACACTTTCGTATAAAATAATTAGCAATAATAAGAAACTGGAAGTTGAGAGAAATAAATTCGCTCAGAAAGAGCAAGAGTTAGAAAATAAAATAACTCTGGCAAAAGAAGCTGCAAACAAAGAAGTGGAAAAATTAAAGAATCAATCACGTGAATTAACTCGAGAAAAGCAAAATTTAGACAAGAGAGCAAAAAAATTGAATCAGAAAGTAAATGAGTTAGAAGTTGAGAGAGAATCTCTTCTTAAAACGCGAATTCTGGATTAAAGGAGAATAGAAAAGGCAAGAAAACAGGGTAAACTCAGCAGTTATAAAAAAACAGATGAGGTTAACCATGGAAGATATAACAAACTGTTTTGTTTGGTCGATGATTTTTGCAGAGATATAGAGAAAAATTTTGCAGGTAAACTACTGCCAAATGGTAAAAAACCCACAAGAACAACGGAAATTGAGCACTCCGAAATCATGACAATAATCCTGCTATATCAACAATCTCCGTGTAAAAATTTCAAAACTTTCTATCTACATTACCTAACGTTGCTCTACAAATCAGAGTTTCCAAAGTTGCCTTCATATACCAGGTTTGTTGCTCTAAAGCCTAGGGTTTTGTGGCATTTAGCAATGTTGTTGCATTGGCTTTGTGGACAGTCAGAAAACACTGGAATTTCATATATAGACACAACTCCCATTGCAGTTTGTCATGCAAAAAGAATATCCAAAACAAAGTTTTTGCTGGAATTGCAAAATTAAGCAAGAGTACTTACGGCTGGTTTTTTGGTTTCAAATTACATATGGTAATCAATGAAAATGGTGAAATTCATTCACTTACGCTAACAAAAGGCAATGTTGATGATAGGATACCTGTGCCAAATCTGACGGAAAAATTAACCGGCCTTTTGTTTGGTGACAAAGGTTATATTGCAAAAGAGCTTTTTCAGAAGCTGTTTGACCGAGGTTTGAAACTTGTTACCAAGGTGAAAAAAGGTATGAAAAATGCATTGATTTCGCTAAATGAGAAGATTTTACTGAGAAAAAGGTCTATCATTGAGACTGTTTTTGGTTACCTAAAAAATAGACTAGAAATTGAACACACTCGCCATAGATCCCCTGTTAATTTTTTGGTTCATATCTTTTCTACTCTCATTTCCTATTCCATCAAATCCAAAAAGCCTTCTATTTCCTATACTTTCTTCCTTCCTTAATCCAGAATTCGCGTTTTTACTACTGCCATTCCAGATTCCACTGCTGAAATCACTCTTTCCCTTAGCTCATATTGATATGGTGATGCCATCTATTACCTCTCTTTTGGTTTTTTCTACTCTACCATATCTCTACACCTTTGTCTCTACCTTTATGCATTAAGCTATAGCTGCTTGTTTGATCTGACCCCGTAAGCTATGTTGTATCTAGTGCGTGCATGAGACCAATTGATGTTGCGCTGTTCACAACCATTGTGAGTTGTTACAACGTCAGTAGAAAATTCCGGTCCTCCAGTGGAACCATAAGATATATTTTCTGGAAATCTAATTTCTGTGAATGACATATGTCCTCCTGTGAAAGTAAAATAGTTTGGTTGAAGAAAATGTTGTAATTTGAAAGCGTTTCACATAGCAAATGAGGCCATGGAAAGTGGATGAGACCACTGAGTTAAACTGCTGTTATACCCACAATTACTGTACTCAGGTCCATTTGAGTTGTCAAGCAAAAAAAATAAAATTTTATGGCAAATTGCAACTAGCCTTGCTTGTGACTTAATTCATCTACTTTTTTGCGTAATACATTCAAATCAGTTGCTCCTACAAACAGACTATCCCCCATTATTAAAAAAGGTGTACCACCTACTCCCAAATCTCTTACTAGGAGCTTACTGCCATTTATCATTTGCTCAATTTTGTCCGCGTTATCTTTTATGGAATTATTAAAGTCTTCCTCATCAATCCCTATGCCTTTCACTATATCCAATATGCTTTCGTCTGAAAATCCTCCTTTGTGACTTAAAGCAGAATAGTGAAAGTCGAAATATTTTTCTTTATCAATAAAGTAAACAGCTAAAGCGCTTTTTGCTGCCCTTAAAGAGTCATTACCAAGTATTGGAGCATCCCTAAAGATATACTTAATTTTACCGTCGTTAATTAACTGCTTTATATCATTCTTCATAGCTTTGCAATATCCACAAGAATAGTCAAAGAAGCCTGCAGCTACAACACTACTATTTTCATTTCCTGAGTAAGGATAAGCGGAGTCGAATATTTCATTTTTGTACTGTAAAATTTTACCTTTAGTCGCGTTATCTCGAGCAGCGTAACTACTTTTAATCGACTCCTCTTTGAGAGTTTTTACGATCTTATCAAAATTTCTGCTTATATAATTATCTAATTTCTCACCTATATAATCATCGTTTAGCGTTTGGCTGCGATTTGAAAGCCAATTATTTATTATCGGCAAGCTTGCTATTGCTATTATTAAAATCAATAAAAACGATACCCTAGACATACAATTTATTTAAAAACCTACAACATAAAACTTTTAGTACACATTTACCTGTATATTAAAAGAAGCATCTAATGTTAATATATAAAAACATTTATATCAAGTGTATTTTATAACCAGTTTTGCCTCAAATGCAAACTTTAACAATAAAAACTAAGCGCAAAACTAATCAGAAAATTTAAGATGCAAACAGCAAAAGCGCGCGGAGCATAGATTTAAGTTGTTTCCGCTGTGTATAATTTCAACAAACTCCGCGGAATAAACATATGAACGAGCCAATAATTGGTAGAGAAAAAGAAATAGCTATTCTACAAGACGAACTTCTTTCTCAATCAGCCGAATTTATTGCTGTTTATGGTTGGCGTTGTGTGAATGTTGCATTATCTGCATTTTATCAGCATAATATAGAAGTAATGTAATGCAGATATTATGCCGATGCCAAATTATACGATTACTTCTAAAATTGCTAGTTCTCTTATAAGGATTGAAGCAGCAAAAGAAAAAGTGTTACATTTGCCGCTCACTGTATCAATGCTTTCGTCTCTTCGTGAAACTGCACGGCTTTATACCACACACTATTCTACTATGATTGAAGGAAATCGACTTGAGCCTAAGCAGATTGAAGAGGTTTTAAGTGGTAAAAGCCACTTTCCAAAATATAGTAGAGATGAAAATGAGGTTAAAGGATATTATGCAGCTTTAACCCAAGTTGAACAATGGGCAGCGAGAACGATCCCTATTACTGAGAAAGCCATTCAAACGCTTCATGCTCTAGTAATGGCAAGTGGAAAATCTAAAGTGAAGCCAACCTCTTATCGTGATGGTCAAAACGTTATTCGTGATAGCCGTACACGTGCAATAATTTATATGCCACCTGAAGCAAAGGATGTACCAAAGCTCATGAGCAGTATGATTGATTGGATTCGTGACAGTGAACAAGTGCCTTACCCAATTATTGCAGGTATTGCTCATTATCAATTTGTAACAATTCACCCTTACTATGATGGTAACGGTCGTACTGCAAGATTGTTGACTACATTAATTTTACACCTTGGTGGGTATGACCTAAAAGGACTTTATTCATTGGAAGAATATTATGCTAAGAATCTAGGAGCGTATTATGAAGCAATCAGTATAGGTCCATCGCACAACTATTACATGGGACGAGCTGAAGCAGATATTACCAGGTGGGTGGAGTATTTCGTAGAAGGTATGGCAAATTCATTTGAGAACGTTTTACAACGTATAAATGAAGAAGAATACCACACTGATCAGACTGATCTTATACGTAAGCTTGATCCTAAACAACGCAAAGCTCTTGAGCTCTTCCAGGAGTTTTCCGCTATTACAGCTAGTCAGGTTGGCGAACTATTTAATTTTAAGCCTCGCACCAGTGCGCAACTTTGTAAAAAGTGGGTGGAAATGGGGTTTATCTAGATTGTAGATTTTTCCAATAGAGGAAGGAAATACAAACTTAGTAGGCAATATGAGGATTTGATTTCAAATTAACTGAAAGCTCGCTAGACAGGAAAGCAGTGCATAGATCAAATTTCAATAAAGTGCTTGGAAACTCAATGTAAACTTAAAATTTTAAAAACTGGAATATGTACAACAACTTACGCAACTTCATCAAAGCCTTAGAAGAAAAAAAAGATCTGATTAGGATTAAGGAGGAAGTTTCAACAGTTCTTGAAATGACAGAAATTCACCGTAGGGTTTTGTCAAACGAAGGGCCAGCGATCATTTTTGAAAATGTTGTCACAGAAAACGGCAAAAGTGCGATTCCTGTTTTGGTGAATTTATTTGGTACTATTAAGAGGATTGCATTGGGGTTGAACATAAATCCTGATGAACTAAGAGATCTTGGTAAACTTTTAGCATTTTTGCAATCTCCTGAACCACCGAAAAACTTTAAGGATGCTATAAAAATGTTTCCTCTATTAAAAGTCGTGTTATCGATGCGAAGCAAAGTCGTGAGCAAGGCTCCATGTCAAGAGGTAGTGCTAACCGGAGATGAAGTGGACCTAAGTCTACTGCCCATTCAAACATGCTGGCCAAATGAACCTGCACCACTTATCACCTGGCCGATTGTGGTAACAAAAGGACCCACGAAAGATAAACAAGATAATTTCAATCTTGGAATATATCGTATGCAGGTCATAGATAAAAAAACGACTCTAATGCGCTGGCTTGCACATCGTGGTGGTGCAGGTCACCATAAACGATGGAAAGAGAAGGAACAAAATATGAAATTTCCTGCTGCTGCTGTGATCGGTAGTGATCCTGCAACGATTATTGCTGCAGTAACCCCGGTGCCAGAAACATTGTCAGAATACCAATTTGCTGGACTACTGCGAAAGAAGCCGCTTGAGCTTGTAAATTGTAAGACTATTCCACTTCAAGTGCCAGCTCACGCGGAAATCGTTCTGGAAGGCTATGTGAGTTTGGATAGATATCAAGACGAAGGGTCATACGGAGACCACACTGGCTACTATAATTCTGTTGAGCAATTTCCAGAATTTAATATTACTGCAATTACTATGCGCAAAAATCCAATTTATCTCAGCACTTTCACTGGCAAGCCACCTGATGAACCATCAATTCTTGGTGAAGCACTCAATGAAATTTTTGTGCCTATTCTTATCAATCAATTTCCAGAGATAGTGGATTTTTATCTACCACCAGAAGGTTGTTCATATAGAATAGCGGTGGTATCGATAAAAAAGTCTTATCCAGGACACGCAAAAAGAATTGTTATGGGCATACTTTCTTTTCTCAAGCAGTTTTTATACACGAAGTTTATTATCGTTGTTGATGATGATATAAATGTACGTGATTGGAAGGAAGTGATGTGGGCAATATCAACGAGAATGGACCCTGTGCGTGATACAATCATGATAGAAAATGCACCTATTGATTATTTAGACTTTGCTTCCCCTGAAAGTGGCCTTGGAGGTAAAATGGGATTTGATGCGACAAATAAAATCCCGCCTGAAACCAAACGAGAGTGGGGAAAGAAAATTGAGATGAGTGAGGAAATAGTAAGAAAAGTTACGGAAAAGTGGGAAGAATATATGGACTAGACTTCTTGCATAAAAGCAGAAAAAAGTTTGGCGTTTTTTGTAATACCGCGATTGTATCCGTTCAGCAGAGTGGTTTAAGAAACGGTAGATAGGAGATTGTGGAAAGGCCCTTTGTTTCCATGTTAAGTATAACGAAATTATCCGTTCAAGTTCCCCGCTTCGATTGGGTAAAACGCGAATTCTGGATTAAGGAAGGAAGAAAGTATAGGAAATAGAAGGCTTTTTGGATTTGATGGAATAGGAAATGAGAGTAGAAAAGATATGAACCAAAAAATTAACAGGGGATCTATGGCGAGTGTGTTCAATTTCTAGTCTATTTTTTAGGTAACCAAAAACAGTCTCAATGATAGACCTTTTTCTCAGTAAAATCTTCTCATTTAGCGAAATCAATGCATTTTTCATACCTTTTTTCACCTTGGTAACGCGAATTCTGGATTAAAGGAGAATAGAAAAGGCAAGAAAACAGGGTAAACTCAGCAGTTATAAAAAATAGATGAGGTTAACCATGGAAGATATAACAAACTGTTTTGTTTGGTCGATGATTTTTGCAGAGATATAGAGAAAAATTTTGCAGGTAAACTACTGCCAAATGGTAAAAAACCCACAAGAACAACGGAAATTGAGCACTCCGAAATCATGACAATAATCCTGCTATATCAACAATCTCCGTGTAAAAATTTCAAAACTTTCTATCTACATTACCTAACGTTGCTCTACAAATCAGAGTTTCCAAAGTTGCCTTCATATACCAGGTTTGTTGCTCTAAAGCCTAGGGTTTTGTGGCATTTAGCAATGTTGTTGCATTGGCTTTGTGGACAGTCAGAAAACACTGGAATTTCATATATAGACACAACTCCCATTGCAGTTTGTCATGCAAAAAGAATATCCAAAACAAAGTTTTTGCTGGAATTGCAAAATTAAGCAAGAGTACTTACGGCTGGTTTTTTGGTTTCAAATTACATATGGTAATCAATGAAAATGGTGAAATTCATTCACTTACGCTAACAAAAGGCAATGTTGATGATAGGATACCTGTGCCAAATCTGACGGAAAAATTAACCGGCCTTTTGTTTGGTGACAAAGGTTATATTGCAAAAGAGCTTTTTCAGAAGCTGTTTGACCGAGGTTTGAAACTTGTTACCAAGGTGAAAAAAGGTATGAAAAATGCATTGATTTCGCTAAATGAGAAGATTTTACTGAGAAAAAGGTCTATCATTGAGACTGTTTTTGGTTACCTAAAAAATAGACTAGAAATTGAACACACTCGCCATAGATCCCCTGTTAATTTTTTGGTTCATATCTTTTCTACTCTCATTTCCTATTCCATCAAATCCAAAAAGCCTTCTATTTCCTATACTTTCTTCCTTCCTTAATCCAGAATTCGCGTTTACAAGGGATAGAAGAAGAGAAAAAAAAGGTAGTTGATCAGAAGGCAGTAGAAAAAGGAATAAGTCTTATTATAAATAGTATAAAGAATTTTTATTCTAGTGTAAAATCGAACCTGGAACAGCTAGATTGGCAAACTAAGCGCGGCATTATTAAAGCATTAATAGGACAAATTAACATTGGTCGTGATCAGGTAGAAGTAGGATTTCAGATCGAAGAACCAGAGCAGGATGGGGGAATTCTTAATTTGTATCATTGTACTACATATCATGATAAGGGGGCTGGTGAAGGGTGTCAAGTAAGTTTTTTGTTTCTGTGGGCTACCTGGATGACAGGATTGCTCTTGAATTTGTATAGCTACATTGTCGGTAAATCTAAATTGCTTTAGTTATAGAAATAAATTTCGAGTCAGATGTGTATAAATTCTATATAATTTTTATCCTACTACTAATTTAATAAGATGGATCACATAGATATTATAAAATCAAAATTATTATTATCTGAAATAGTAGGTAAAAAAGTCAGGCTAATAAAAAGAGGAGATAGTTTTGTTGGGCTCTGTCCATTTCATAACGAAAAAACCCCATCTTTTTCGGTAAGTAATACTAAAGGGTTGTATTACTGTTTTGGTTGCTTAGCTAGTGGTGACGCATTTGAATTTATTTCACAAACTGAAGGATTAAGCTTTAAAGAAGCATTGGAAAGATTAGCACAAGTTACAGGTGTTGAGTTACCTAAAAACCTTAATGTTACCAAAGAAGACAATAAACTATTTTCAACACTAAGCTTAGCTGCAAATTGGTTTGCACAAAAAAATCAGGGCGTTGTAGATTATTTAAAGCAGCGCAAGATTTTACCTGAAATCATAGATAAATTTAAGATAGGTTATGCACCAAGCTCTGGTTTGAAAGAGTATTTAAACTCTTCAGGTATTGAAGACAAAATTTTAATTGATATTGGATTAGTAAACAAAAATTTTCATGATTATTTTTATGACCGGCTGATATTTCCTATATACAACATTGCAGGAAGAGTTATTGGTTTTGGCGGACGTGCGCTGAGTTCTGAGCAACAGCCGAAATATTTAAATAGCCCAGAGAGTCAGCTCTTCAAGAAGAGGGAGAATTTATACGGATTAAACTTTGCTTTAAGCGAAATACGTAAAAAACAGCACATATTTGTTGTTGAAGGATATATGGACACTATAGCGCTACATCAAGCGGGAATTAGTAATGCAGTTGCTCCACTTGGTACCGCAATTTCTGCAGAACAGATAAAAAATCTATGGAGATTTGCTAAAGAAATCTCCATCTGTATGGATGGCGATAGTGCTGGACGTCATGCTGCTACCCGAGTTGCAGAACTTGCTCTGCCAATATTAGAGCCTGGATACACGTTAAAGTTTGTGACTTTGCCGAGTAATAAAGATCCATACGATATATGTAACGAACTGGAATACAAGAAAGAAGACGTATTGACTGCTCTTGACCATTCAACAAAACTGCATTCTGAATATTTATGGCATCACATAATCGATAGCAATTTGCAAAATTATGAAAAACTTGCTCCGGAAAAATATTCAATTCTTGAGCACAAGTTCATGGAATATGTAAATACTATTAGCAACAGCAGTATTAGAAGGTATTACAGAGATTATTTTTACAATAAGGCTAGTGAACTAAGAAGTAGCTTCAAAAAACAGATTTTTAATAGTAAAGCTAGAGCAACAAAAGGTGAGTATCTTCATAGCAAATCTCCAGAGCTAATTGAAGCAGAGCAAAATCAGGCCGTAATTTTACGTATAGCCGTAGAATTTCCTGAAATCTTGAATCGTCCTATATTTTTTGAGCAATTTTCTCATTTTGAATTTACTAATGAGATGAAAAGATTACAACAGCGTATAATTGATGTAATAAGTAACAAAAGCAAACTTGGTAAAGAGGCTTTGTTACAAGAATTGAAACAGTTTAACGTTATAAAGTATGTATTTGAAAAAACTAGCATACTAAGTAGCCAACTGAACGAGAGAAAATCTGCAGAAATTGTGTGGAATAATATAGTGTTACTAAAAGAATTAAATGCATTACGAAAAGAAAGAACCGAAGCGAGGCTGAGCGGTAATCTTGACTTAGAAGAAAGGTTGATAGAACAAATAAAGCAAATAGAAAGTAGTATACAAGAAATGCAAATGAAGTTTATTGAAAAGTAGACTGCTACAGTTAATTATTTTTAGATTGTTTGTCATTCTGCTGCTTTTTAACGGAATTTATACTCCCTCTTAACGCGAATTCTGGATTAAGGAAGGAAGAAAGTATAGGAAATAGAAGGCTTTTTGGATTTGATGGAATAGGAAATGAGAGTAGAAAAGATATGAACCAAAAAATTAACAGGGGATCTATGGCGAGTGTGTTCAATTTCTAGTCTATTTTTTAGGTAACCAAAAACAGTCTCAATGATAGACCTTTTTCTCAGTAAAATCTTCTCATTTAGCGAAATCAATGCATTTTTCATACCTTTTTTCACCTTGGTAACAAGTTTCAAACCTCGGTCAAACAGCTTCTGAAAAAGCTCTTTTGCAATATAACCTTTGTCACCAAACAAAAGGCCGGTTAATTTTTCCGTCAGATTTGGCACAGGTATCCTATCATCAACATTGCCTTTTGTTAGCGTAAGTGAATGAATTTCACCATTTTCATTGATTACCATATGTAATTTGAAACCAAAAAACCAGCCGTAAGTACTCTTGCTTAATTTTGCAATTCCAGCAAAAACTTTGTTTTTGGATATTCTTTTTGCATGACAAACTGCAATGGGAGTTGTGTCTATATATGAAATTCCAGTGTTTTCTGACTGTCCACAAAGCCAATGCAACAACATTGCTAAATGCCACAAAACCCTAGGCTTTAGAGCAACAAACCTGGTATATGAAGGCAACTTTGGAAACTCTGATTTGTAGAGCAACGTTAGGTAATGTAGATAGAAAGTTTTGAAATTTTTACACGGAGATTGTTGATATAGCAGGATTATTGTCATGATTTCGGAGTGCTCAATTTCCATTGTTCTTGTGGGTTTTTTACCATTTGGCAGTAGTTTACCTGCAAAATTTTTCTCTATATCTCTGCAAAAATCATCGACCAAACAAAACAGTTTGTTATATCTTCCATGGTTAACCTCATCTGTTTTTTTATAACTGCTGAGTTTACCCTGTTTTCTTGCCTTTTCTATTCTCCTTTAATCCAGAATTCGCGTTATCAGCTGTTTTACTTTCGCTATTGCTCTTGCTGGATTAAGTCCTTTAGGACAAGTTTTTGTGCAATTCATTATTGTATGACAACGATACAACTTGAATGGGTCGTTTAAAACATCAAGTCTTTCACCTGTCTTATTATCACGGCTGTCAGCAATCCATCTGTAGGCTTGTAATAGTATTGCTGGTCCTAAAAATTTATCACTATTCCACCAGTAGCTTGGACAACCAGTTGAACAGCAAGCACATAATATACAGTCGGACAAGCCATCTAATTTTTTTCTATCTTTAGGAGATTGAGAGTATTCTTTATTTGGTAGGGCAGGCTTATCTGCTTGTAACCAAGGTTTAATTGATTTGTATTGCTCATAAAATTGGCTCAAGTCCGAGACTAGGTCCTTTATCACATACATGTGAGGTAATGGATATATTTTTACGTCACCTTTTATATCGTGTATAGATCTAGTACATGCAAGAGTATTGGTTCCGTCAATATTCATGGCACAAGATCCACATATGCCTTCTCTACAAGAACGTCTGAAAGTTAAAGTCGAATCTATTTCATCCTTTATTTTTATTAATGCATCAAGTACCATAGGGCCACAACTATCCATATCAATAAAAAATGTGTCTATTCTAGGGTTTTTCTCGTCATCAGCAGACCAACGGTAAATTTGAAATCTTCTGATGTTTTTTGCTCTAGCAGGAATAGGATAAATTTTGCCCTTTTGATTAATTTTAGAATTCTTTGGCAAAGAAAACTGAACCATATCACTTACCTTTTATTGTTTATAGCTAAAACCGTTTGTAGATAACATATTTTATTATCATCTACTATATTTTTATTAAATTCCTTTTAAATCGCACACATATTGTAGCCAAGCGAAGCTAAAATCTCTCTTTCTAGATTTTTCATTATAATTTCTTCATCTTTTTTTTGGTGATCATAACCAAGTAAATGCAGTAATCCATGCACTAACATGTGTGCAATGTGAGCAAGAATGGGTATACAATACTCATGCGATTCTCTTTTTATTGTGTCTATTGAAATTGCTATGTCTCCTAAATCGCACTCATTAGACAATTGTTCATACGGAAATGATAGTACGTTAGTTGGCTTATCCATTTCTCTAAATTTTAAATTAAGTTGATGTAGCAAGTCATCATCAGCCAGAGCTATTGATATATTTGGTTTATAGTGGTCTATTTTTAATTCTTTTAGAGAAGCATTGATGACACCTAATACAAAATTTTTAGGATTTTCTATAATGCTGCACCATTTCTTGTCAAGAATATTTACTTCTAACATGAGTGACACATCAGTAAGGGTGTCATGCAAATAGCTGACACTGGAATCCAAAAAAGAAGAGTTATAGAACCTTGTGTCATGTACACAACTGTACGAATATTGTACACTAGAAGGATGTCATCCCAGTGCCTAGACACTGGGATGGCTTTGTTGCATAGCAACCGAAAAAATCTGGTGGCTACTGACAAAATTCATTATAAATAACCATTTAACTGTTGAAGAAAAAATATGCCACAGAAAATGAAAGTCAGTAACCAAAACGAATATAACAAATTCCTTGAAAAAAGGGGAAATATTTTTCGTTACATCGATGAAGCTATCGAAAATTGGTATGAAAATAGTCCAAAAATGCAGGGCGGCAACTATATTTACAGTGATAAAGTCGTAATTTTGGTGCATATAATTGTCAATCTTTTTAGAATTGGTTTAAGACAAACGGTGGGGTTTATAAAAGGATATCTGCAACAAATAGGAAAAAATTTGGCAGTTATCAGCTATTCACAAGCATCAAGAAGGTTTAAAAAACTTAATATTAAGATAAATGATTGCAGGGTTGATAAAAGCAACATGGAAAATATTGAAATTATCATAGATAGCACAAGTATCAGCATTTACAGTAACACTCCTGGCCACAGTAAGGAAAACAGTGCAGATAGAAAGTACCGAAGCTACGAGCAAGTAAGAAAGTTACATGTTATGTTAAGTGTAAATAGTAAAAAAGCTATAGCTGCAAGATACAGTAATGGCTTCTACTCTGACCACTATGGAGCTTGCGATTTGCTTGAAGAAGTTAATTTTCAGCACAAAATAAAAGCATTATATGCAGATAGGGCATACGATAGGCACAAACTTTATAAATTGTGTAAGAAATACGATATAAAGACAAAAGTTCTACCAAAAAAGGATGCAGCAGAACATTCAAAAATAGATTATATGTCTGACAGAAATGCTGCTATTAGGTTAATAAAATTATACGGACAAGATGATGTAAAAGAGTGGAAAAAGGAAGCAATTTATGGAAAGAGATCTTACATAGAAGGATTTTTCTCAAGGTTGAAGCAAGTATTTGGATTTAGCTTTAGGAATAAATCTGAAGTAAATCGTGAAAAAGAATTACTAATTAAGTGCTATTTGCTCAACAAATTCACTGATATTGGTATGGCTAAATTTGAAATCATTACATAAATTTGTCGTAAACCATCACTGCTTAAGACGCGAATTCTGGATTAAAGGAGAATAGAAAAGGCAAGAAAACAGGGTAAACTCATCTATTAATCCAGAATTCGCGTTAGAAATTGAACACACTCGCCATAGATCCCCTGTTAATTTTTTGGTTCATATCTTTTCTACTCTCATTTCCTATTCCATCAAATCCAAAAAGCCTTCTATTTCCTATACTTTCTTCCTTCCTTAATCCAGAATTCGCGTTTTCAACACTTATGCGCCGCGGCGGTATGACGTAGGAAGACCTGATCTGTAGCTGTATTTGTCCAATTTACGAAATAGAGCAGTATTACTTTTATACTGTCTTTACCCGCAAAAAAATTGCACAATTTCTATAATTATGGTATAATGGTAAGGGTATTTTTAATGAATTAGATACAGGAAATGCCACTTACACAGATCATATTATATAGCGTAACATTACTTGTTGTAGCTGCAGTATTTCTCTTTTTGAGAAAAATATACAAAAATCGCATTAGAAAAATCATATTTCCTAGAAAAGTTTTTAAAGAAGAGTGGGAAGAAGACAGAAAATTCAATGAATTGTATCAAAAAAATAAGCAAAAAGAGTTGCTGAAACAACAAGAAACGCTACGCGAGAAACAAAAAGATGTGCAAGTTTATAAAGAAGATCCAGAAATAGTTGACATAGCAAAACCGGTAGGTAAATGGACAAAGATGGTTATGATGGGTAATGGTTTAATGCAGCGTTTTGCACAATTGATACATAGAGAAGGCGGCCAGAAAGTATTTTGGGAGCTGTTTGTAAAAGCTCAGGCTTCAACTCAAGGTAAACATAAGGGGAAGGGCAGATAATCCATGCTTGAATGTGAAAATTTATCCTGCGCTCGTAATAACAAAGTATTATTTAAACATCTTAGCTTTAAAGCTGAGCCAAAATCAAAGATTCTAATCACTGGTCCAAATGGTAGTGGTAAAACCAGCTTAATTAGAAGTTTATCTGGACTTTTGCCGCCGGTATCAGGCAATATAAGGCACTGCGGAAAAGACATATATGATGATCCAAAATCCTATATACCTTCTATGGTCTACGTAGGGCATAAAAATGCCTGCAAGGATAGCTTAACTGTTACTCAAAACATAGAATTATGGGCAGGAATACGAAATACTAGGGAATTGATTGTGGCAGCTGTTTGTTGCTTGCAGTTACAGCCTGTACTTAATATTAGATATGGCGAACTTTCTGCAGGCTGGAGAAGAAGAGTTGCGCTTGCCCGCCTCTTGATTTCTAATGCAAACGTTTGGCTGATAGATGAACCATTTTGTAATCTTGATAGTGCAACGTGTGAATTAGTGCTGAACCTAATCTCAATACGCTCTGAGCAAAATGGTATAGTAATTATTACAGGACATAGCTCTACAGAGCAATTGTGTGATTTTACAACGATCGATATACGCGATTTCAATAGACTTCTTGCATAGTTCTTGGCAGCACGTTGAGAAACGAAAAAACCTACTTGACAAGCTTTGCCAGCCCCCTTATTATGATAATAAGGGTATTTATGACTCAAAACTTGTTTTTGACCTGCAGGCTCAATGACAAAATTCAGTAAAAAACTCAGGGTATCTTTTGGCGGATTACATAAAATTATAGCGGCTGCATGTCTTTTAAAATTTTTCTACATTCAGCCAAATCGCGCTTAAAATAAGCGTCAGCACATTATTACAGCGCCAATTTAAAGTATTAGAGAGTCAAAACCAGCACCACGGGGCTTCTTTTGCCTTTTTTTCGTTTGGTAAATTTCTTAACGTTTGTAGCTAAACGACAATCGTCATCCCGCTGCTTGTTAGCGGGATCTAGAGATACCGCGGCGGTATGACGTAGAAAAACTGAGCCTGCACTAGCTATAGGCGTGAGAAAGGGGATCGTTTTCACTTACTTGCTTAACAGATTCTATAGAATATTCAGAATATATAAAGCGAGCTAAATTCAAAATACACAGCGCGATTAATATTGGTAACGCGAATTCTGGATTAAGGAAGGAAGAAAGTATAGGAAATAGAAGGCTTTTTGGATTTGATGGAATAGGAAATGAGAGTAGAAAAGATATGAACCAAAAAATTAACAGGGGATCTATGGCGAGTGTGTTCAATTTCTAGTCTATTTTTTAGGTAACCAAAAACAGTCTCAATGATAGACCTTTTTCTCAGTAAAATCTTCTCATTTAGCGAAATCAATGCATTTTTCATACCTTTTTTCACCTTGGTAACAAGTTTCAAACCTCGGTCAAACAGCTTCTGAAAAAGCTCTTTTGCAATATAACCTTTGTCACCAAACAAAAGGCCGGTTAATTTTTCCGTCAGATTTGGCACAGGTATCCTATCATCAACATTGCCTTTTGTTAGCGTAAGTGAATGAATTTCACCATTTTCATTGATTACCATATGTAATTTGAAACCAAAAAACCAGCCGTAAGTACTCTTGCTTAATTTTGCAATTCCAGCAAAAACTTTGTTTTTGGATATTCTTTTTGCATGACAAACTGCAATGGGAGTTGTGTCTATATATGAAATTCCAGTGTTTTCTGACTGTCCACAAAGCCAATGCAACAACATTGCTAAATGCCACAAAACCCTAGGCTTTAGAGCAACAAACCTGGTATATGAAGGCAACTTTGGAAACTCTGATTTGTAGAGCAACGTTAGGTAATGTAGATAGAAAGTTTTGAAATTTTTACACGGAGATTGTTGATATAGCAGGATTATTGTCATGATTTCGGAGTGCTCAATTTCCGTTGTTCTTGTGGGTTTTTTACCATTTGGCAGTAGTTTACCTGCAAAATTTTTCTCTATATCTCTGCAAAAATCATCGACCAAACAAAACAGTTTGTTATATCTTCCATGGTTAACCTCATCTGTTTTTTTATAACTGCTGAGTTTACCCTGTTTTCTTGCCTTTTCTATTCTCCTTTAATCCAGAATTCGCGTTTAAAGAGCTTAGGTAAATCCTCTATTTTATACTTATTCTTAGTTTCAGTGTTACTGTTGTGCATAGTTGATACAGCAAATTCATCAACATAAAGGTAAATAAAAAAAGATTAATCGGTCAATAAATTAATAATCAGAATAGGGCGATTTTTCGGATTGTTGATGATATTTAAAATTTCACTATAATGAAAGTTTAAGCCAGCATTTTAAGATGAATAAAGAGTTATTAGATGACATACTTTCACTTGAAGATAAAGCAGTTTCCGAAATTGAAAATGCTTCTTCTTTGCAAGATTTAGAAAAAGTTAGGCTATTATATTTGGGAAAAAAGGGTGTAGTTAGAGCTTATTTTGATAACTTAAAAAAGTTAGAAAATGCAGAGAAAAAGCGTGATTTAGGCGCAGTTATTAACGCTTTACGTGATAAGATAGATCATCTTATCATGAATAGGGGAAATGTACTAAAAACAGAAGAAGTTAACTTTAAATTGCAGAACGAGGCAGTTGATATTACGTTGCCCGTTAGACCAGAAAAAATTGGCAAGATCCATCCACTCAGTAAAGTTATAAATGAAGTAAAGCTTATTTTTGCACATATGGGTTTTAAAGCAGTTGATGGCCCTGACATTGAAGATGAATTTCATGTATTTGATGCACTGAATACTCCAAGTCATCATCCTGCACGAGAGGAGCAAGATACCTTCTACTTAAAGAATAAAATAAACGATAAAAGAATGGTACTGCGCACTCACACCTCATCTGTGCAGATTAGAACCATGGAAAAAACAAAAAATTTCCCAATTAAAATAGTAGCCCCTGGTAGGGTATACAGAAATGACTTTGATGCAACTCATACTCCTATGTTTCACCAGATAGAAGGGTTATATGTCGATGAAAACGTCAATATGGGCCAGTTAAAATTTACTATTCATCACTTCCTTAATAAGTTTTTTGGAGATAAAGGGCTGAAGATACGTTTTCGTAATAGTTTTTTCCCTTTTACTGAACCCTCTGCGGAAGTGGACATAAGTTATAAAGGTAGTAAATGGATAGAAGTGCTTGGATGTGGTATGGTGCATCCAAATGTCTTTCAAAATGTTGGAATAAACTGCACTAAATACAATGGTTTTGCGTTTGGCATTGGTATAGAAAGGCTTGCAATGCTAAAATATCAAATCAGCGACCTAAGAAGCTTTTACGATAACAAAATCAGTTGGCTTGATCATTATGGTTTTCATTTTTCATCTTTAAGATAAGTGATAAATAAAGCTCATACTTTCATCATACTTGCTGCCGGGCATGGCAGGCGGATGAATTCAGATTTGCCTAAGGTTCTGCACGAAATAGGCAATTTTTCCATGCTTCAGCATGTCATTTACAATGCAAAACAGTTCAATCCTGAAAATATTGCTGTTGTAGTTGATCAGCCTTTAATTGAAAGACTAAAGTGCTTTGAGGATATACAGTTAATTATACAAGAATCAACACTCGGCACGGGAGATGCAGTCAAAACTGCGATGAGAAACCTGAAAGAATTGCCAGATTCGAACATAGTTGTTGTGCAGTATGGAGATACTCCGCTCATAAAAAGCAGCACAATAACTAAAATGATTAGTTCTTTAGAAGGCAAGGCTCTAGTTTGCCTAGGTTTTAGGGCAAGCAATAAAGAATATGGTAGGTTAATCATTGAGAATGGTTCCTTAAGAGAAATCGTAGAAGCAAAGAGTGATAAAAATAATCATGAAGAGTTTCTTGCCAATGCTGGAATAATGGTTGCATATGCAAAGAATTTACGTGAATTGGTGGAGAAAATAGAGTGCAATAGCTCAACTCATGAATATTATTTGACCGATATAGTTTCCATTGCAGTGAAGAGTAATTTAAATGTCGGTTACGTTATTACGGGTGGAGAAGAAGCAACGGGAATAAATAACAGAAATGACCTTATAAAAGCTGAATTTTACTTTCAAGAAAATAAAAGAAAAATTTTTACCGACGCCGGAGTAACGCTTGTTGCGCCAGAGACTGTTTTCTTTTCTCTTGATACGCAAATTGCCAGAGATTCAGTGATTTACCCATACGTTTTTTTTGGTCCTGGAGTGAAAATAGAGTCTGGTGCGAAAATACTGCAATTTTTGCATTTAGAAAACTGCTTAATTAAAAGTAATGCTGAGGTCGGTCCATTTACCAGAATACGCGGAAACACAACAATTGGTAATAAGGCAAAAATAGGAAATTTTGTGGAAGTGAAAACAAGTGAAGTTGGTCAAAACACTAGAATAAAACACTTAAGTTATATAGGAAATACTAAAGTAGGGCAGGGGAGTAATATAGGAGCAGGCACTATTGTTTGTAATTATGATGGGAAAAATAAATATGAAACGAATATAGGGAGCAATTGCTTTGTTGGCGCCAATAGCTCACTCATTGCACCGCTCAATGTTTATGATGACTCTATAATTGCAGCGGGCAGTGTTATAGTTAAGAACGTGCCAGAGAAAAGCCTTGCAATAGCAAGAGAAAAACAAGTGATTAAGAGAATAAAGTAATTCGCTGTAATTATAGCAGATCTTCCTAATAACAGAACTGTTGCAAGAGCTTGTAGAATTACTTTTAGATCATAATGCAAACCCTGTTCTTGAGTTTACTTAAAAGTATTTTAGTAGCTCAAAAAGAACGTTAAGTCGTGCTTTTTATTTATATTGACAGTATATATGACATCGTTTACGATTAAAGTTAATAACAATAATTTATATTTATCATGTTTGCAGTAATTGAGACTGGTGGAAAGCAATATTTAGTAAAAGAAGGCAGTATAATAAAGGTAGAGAAGTTAGAAGCTGAAGAAAAAAAAGAGGTGGAAATCAATAAGGTGATTTGTATTTCAAATAATGGCTTATCTTATTCATCTAATGCTACTGTTAAAGCTGAAGTATTGGAGCAGTGTAGAGGAGAAAAAATTATAATCTTTAAGAAGAAAAGAAGAAAAAATTACCGTAGGAAAACTGGTCATAGGCAGTATATAACTGTTCTTCGTATCAATGAAATTAATCTTCAAAAGTAAGAGGTAAAATATGGCAACTAAAAAATCAGGTGGTAGTTCCTGTAATGGTAGAGATTCCGCAGGTCGTAGGTTAGGAATAAAGAAGAATGGGAAGGTTATTCCTGGTAACATAATTGTGCGCCAAAGAGGCACAAAATTCCATCCTGGAAAGAATGTTGGTATAGGTAAAGATCATACGATTTTTGCTAAAATAGAAGGCTGGGTCAGCTTTAGAAGGTCAGCAAATAAAAAGACTTTTATTGATATCTTGCCTACAGATAATATGAAAGCTTCAGCTTGAATAAATCATGGGTCTGTAGCTCAGGTGGTTAGAGCGCACGCCTGATAAGCGTGAGGTCGGAGGTTCAACTCTTCCCAGACCCACCATTTAATAATTACTAACTGTGTTTTTTATAGCGGTTTTGGTATTATGTAAGCAGAAACCTAAAGCATGAGTTCATATAAAAATTTAGTAACCAGTGAATCAGTGGCGGCTGGTCATCCAGATAAAGTAGCAGATCAAATTTCAGATGCAATACTTGATGAATACCTTTTCACTGATCCTTTTGCACGAGCTGCAATAGAGACTTTAGTCACCAAAGATAACGTTATTATAGCTGGGGAAGTATTCGGACCTAACATCAAAAAGAGCAGGATTGAAAGTATTGTACGGAATACAATAAAAGATATTGGTTATGAGCATGATGGTTTCCACTGGAGAAAAGTGAAGGTAAATATATTATTACATGAGCAATCAAATGACATTGCAATAGGGTTGGATCAAGGTGCTGGAGATCAGGGCATAATGTATGGCTATGCAACAACAGAGACAGAAAACCTTATGCCGGCTCCCATTTTTTATGCGCACTCGATTCTGAAAAATATCATGAGCGCAGTTAAAGAAGCAAAACTTGGTCCGGATGCAAAGTCACAAATCACTTTGGCATATGAGAATAACCTCCCGGTACGTGCTAAAAGTATTATTGTCTCAATACAGCACCCTGAGGATTTGGATCAATCAAAAGTAAAAGAAATAATTTACCCTTACATAGTTTCATCTTTACCTGAAGGATGGATGTGTCATGAGGAAAATCTCTTAGTCAATCCAACAGGTAGATTTGTTATTGGTGGGCCGGTTGGTGATTGTGGATTAACCGGACGGAAAATTATGGTTGATACTTATGGAGGTTATATTCCACACGGTGGAGGAGCGTTTTCCGGAAAAGATGCAACCAAAGTTGATAGATCTGCAGCTTATATGGCAAGATACCTTGCTAAAAATATTGTCTTTGCAGGTTTGGCTAAACGTTGTCTTGTGCAGCTTTCTTATGCAATTGGTATATCACAACCTACTTCATTCTATATTGACACATTTAGTACAAATACGATAGATGAAAAAAAGATTAAAAAGTTTATTGAGAATAGTGTGGATTTATCAACAAAAGGTATAATCAAGCATTTATCGCTTAATCATCCTATATATAAACGTACAGCCTGTTATGGACATTTTGGTAAAGAGTCAGAAAATGACGGTGGATTTTCTTGGGAAAGCATGAACTTGTCTGCTGATCTTTGTAGAGAATTCAATATAGAAGGTAATAGTAAAATTTCTTTAGGTTGCTGAAATTTTTGATTTACAGCCCCACATTTATATACTAGCTTATTGTTAAAGTATAATTACTTTTTCATAATAATTATACTATATTAGTGATAATTATTATATTCAGTTTTTATTGTGAGGCTCATGCAATGTATAATGACATAAAAGAAGAATTTTGTAGCATAGCTATAAAAGAATCATCTGATCTTATTGATAGAATAGAAGAACATCCTTTTTATGTTGAATTGATGAATGGCAAATTAAGTTATAAGAAGTTCAAGTTCTACGTTCAACAGACTTTTTATGCTTAGTACGCGAATTCTGGATTAAAGGAGAATAGAAAAGGCAAGAAAACAGGGTAAACTCAGCAGTTATAAAAAAACAGATGAGGTTAACCATGGAAGATATAACAAACTGTTTTGTTTGGTCGATGATTTTTGCAGAGATATAGAGAAAAATTTTGCAGGTAAACTACTGCCAAATGGTAAAAAACCCACAAGAACAACGGAAATTGAGCACTCCGAAATCATGACAATAATCCTGCTATATCAACAATCTCCGTGTAAAAATTTCAAAACTTTCTATCTACATTACCTAACGTTGCTCTACAAATCAGAGTTTCCAAAGTTGCCTTCATATACCAGGTTTGTTGCTCTAAAGCCTAGGGTTTTGTGGCATTTAGCAATGTTGTTGCATTGGCTTTGTGGACAGTCAGAAAACACTGGAATTTCATATATAGACACAACTCCCATTGCAGTTTGTCATGCAAAAAGAATATCCAAAACAAAGTTTTTGCTGGAATTGCAAAATTAAGCAAGAGTACTTACGGCTGGTTTTTTGGTTTCAAATTACATATGGTAATCAATGAAAATGGTGAAATTCATTCACTTACGCTAACAAAAGGCAATGTTGATGATAGGATACCTGTGCCAAATCTGACGGAAAAATTAACCGGCCTTTTGTTTGGTGACAAAGGTTATATTGCAAAAGAGCTTTTTCAGAAGCTGTTTGACCGAGGTTTGAAACTTGTTACCAAGGTGAAAAAAGGTATGAAAAATGCATTGATTTCGCTAAATGAGAAGATTTTACTGAGAAAAAGGTCTATCATTGAGACTGTTTTTGGTTACCTAAAAAATAGACTAGAAATTGAACACACTCGCCATAGATCCCCTGTTAATTTTTTGGTTCATATCTTTTCTACTCTCATTTCCTATTCCATCAAATCCAAAAAGCCTTCTATTTCCTATACTTTCTTCCTTCCTTAATCCAGAATTCGCGTTTCTGGAGTAAACACAAAGGAAAGATCGCTCTAGGCGTTACTGGACTATGCGTAGCTGGTGCTATTGCAGCCTATGTGCTAGCGTATCCTGCAGTTACATTAGCTTTGGCAGTTTTGGCAGCAGTTATATTAATGGGTGCTGATATTGCTAAGGTTTTAGAAGATCCAAGTGTAGAAAAACCGTTTACACAACAACAAGAAGTATAACATTAATAATGTCATCCCAGCGCCATGCGCTGGGACAAAGAATATAAAAGAAGCGTTGCCGTCATGTTATATCATAAACTTTTGCTGAAGCTTTTTTCATGTCTTCACTTGAAAGTGGGATTAGACCAAGCCTAGATAGATACCCATCTTCAATGCCGATCGAATCTATAATTTCTTTAATGAATTCTCTGAATCCATCAACAGTATCCAAGTGTTCTTTCTTTATATAAAGGTATAGAGGTCTTGATAATATATATTTTCCTGATGATATATTTTCATAGGTTGGCTCAATTCCTGCAATTGTGCTTCCTTGTATTTTATCTTGATTCCTCATTAAAAAGCTGAAACTAAATATCCCTAAGGCGTTTTTGTTACTTTTCAATTTTTGTATTATTATGTTTTCATTAATTCCAACTTCTATATACCTTCCATCATCCCTTATATTACCACATGCTTTCTTTCTTTCTTCCTGATCTTTATAATTCTCTTTAAAAATTCTTGAATTCATGCATGAATATTGATCAAGCATAATAGAATTAACCAAAGTTTCGTATGTACCTGTATTTTGATGTGGACCATAAATTTCAATTTCTGTTTTTGGTAAGGCTTGATTTACATCAGACCAAAACTTCTTATTATTTTTTACTAATTTATCATTTTCTTGAGAATATGCAGATAAAGTTTCAAATAAGTCCTTCTTTGTGAAATCAAATCTATGGCTTTGATTTGAATTTGCAATGACAATTCCATCGTAGCCAATGATGATCTCTATCACTTCATTAATTTTATTCCTTTTACATAGTTCTCTTTCTACTTCCTTTATAGGGCGAGATGAAGTGGTGATGTCTGGCGTGTCTTCCCCTATTCCTGAGCAAAACATTTTGAACCCTGATCCACTTCCTATTGATTCTACAACTGGAGTCTTAAAGGAGAATACACGATTGAACTCCTCGGCTACAAATGAGATAAAAGGAAAAACAGTTGAAGACCCAACAATTCTGATGTATTTCCTGGCATCAGCATTTGACAGCGGCGTGAATAATACGAATACAAAAATCAGGAGAAAGTTTCTAAGCATTATTTTTAGTTAAGAACATAAATCTAATTATTGTAATAAAAAATCAAACTGAAAAGCTTTAATTGCATGACAAAAGCTACAGTTTACATTTAAATTTTATTTTATATTATTGTAAGTATTACACAACTTTAAGGAACAGTTATGGCAGTTATGCCAGATAAATGGATAAGAGAAAAAGCTGAAAACTTTGGAATGATAGAGCCTTTTGTGAATCACAAAAGAAGCAAAGGTGTCATATCTTTTGGACTATCATCTTATGGTTACGATGCAAGAGTGGATAATAAATTTAAAATTTTTACTAACGTTAATTCAGCTGTTGTGGACCCTAAAAATTTTTCTGAGAATAGTTTTATAGATAGGGAAACAGATGTATGCATAATTCCACCAAATAGCTTTGTGCTTGCAAGTACAGTGGAATATTTTTGTATACCAAGGAATGTACTGGTCATTTGTGTTGGTAAATCAACTTACGCAAGATGTGGAATTATAGTAAACGTTACTCCCTTAGAACCTGGATGGGAAGGTCATGTCACACTCGAATTCTCAAACACCACTCCACTTCCTGCAAAAATTTATGCTAATGAAGGCGCATGCCAATTCGTATTTTTAAGCGGCGAAAGTGAGTGTGAGAAATCATATGATGATATGAAAGGAAAATATATGAATCAGCATGGTATCACTTTGCCGCTGGTGAAATAATTACTGCTTTCGTTGTGAGCTACCAGGCTGCTCTATAGACAATATTCCACTATCACCAGATAGCAAAGTTCGCGCTGATTCACTTTGCTTAAGATGTTTAATTGCCTGCTTTTTGTCAGTTCCAGTGCGCATACTGTAGCCAAATTGCATATCTATTCCATTTTCAACAATGTTACATGACAACCCCATAGCAGTAGCGAAGCTTTCTTGTCGGTTAGTAGCATCTCCAGTAACAACACCACAAACAGTGAAGTTACGATTATTTCTCACTGTTCGCATCATCACTTCACCATCTCGTATACCATCATTATTTATATCCTTTGCTATAACAGTCTCATCTACGGTTTGTTCACCTTCCACTACTCGAGATATTACCTCTATATTTGGTTGATTATATAGCTGACCACTTCTTGTTAATGATTGATGTAAATCAGTATTTAATTGATCCTGCTCCATATCATCCTGTTGCCCTAACTTATTAACTTCTTCTTCAACACGCTCATTGTATCCTTCATCATTACTTATTTCAACTTTATTTACTGGTTGACCTTGATTGTTTTCTATGTTTTTTTGACTAAATATGTCTTTATTGATAGCTCGAAAAATAAGAAAGGGTATCAGTGAAATTACTAGGTTTAATATAATGCACGGAATTAAAATCACAGCAGCAGCTATATAGATTAGAGATCTAACTATAAACTTTATTACTTTAGATAATTTAGAATCATCTTTTTGAGCACTTACAGCATTTAAAAATAGCATAGTAAAACCAAAAGATAACACTGTTATAGCAGTAGGCACGATGATTGGAACAAGTAAAAAAGTGTTGATTAAATTTTTTCCAGAACTAGTTGGTTTAGTGCTATTATTCAGTGATGTAAGATAGTTTTGACCAACATTAGTAATCCATTTTGTACCAGACAAGACTCTTTTACTATTTTCTTTCGACATTTCAAATTTCATTGGCACCCCCATATTATAATGCTAAATTGTACTAAAAATTAATATAAAATCAACATAAATTTTTCACTTCCGCACTTTCTTATTATTGCTTACAATGATTATAGCTACATGATTTGCTCATGTGCTTTTCTTAATTAAAAACTTCAACTATTCATTGTAAGTTATTGAATTTCTTATCATAGTATCTATCATCCGAGTAGCCCCTTTCTTGTCATCCCAGTGCTTGACACTTGGATCTTTTCTCAACAATTTCAAAAAAATCTATCAAAAGAGGATTATCATGTCCACAATAATTTTATCATCAATTTTTGGTCAAGCAGGCAGCATTTTTGGTCCAATTGGCCGGATTATCGGCTCAGAACTCGGTGCTCTTCTTGGTGCACAGCTAGATAGCGCAATGTTTGGTCTTGATGCTGAGCAAAAAGTAAGGCATGGGGCAAGGCTAAAAAACCTGCAAGTTCAAACCTCAACTTACGGCAGAACGATCCCAATTATCTATGGCACTGCTCGTGTTGCAGGGAACATTATTTGGTCACAGCCAATAAAAGAAGAGGCGATAACCACCAAAAGTAAAATTGGAAGAGGTATGAACGCGAATTCTGGATTAAGGAAGGAAGAAAGTATAGGAAATAGAAGGCTTTTTGGATTTGATGGAATAGGAAATGAGAGTAGAAAAGATATGAACCAAAAAATTAACAGGGGATCTATGGCGAGTGTGTTCAATTTCTAGTCTATTTTTTTAGGTAACCAAAAACAGTCTCAATGATAGACCTTTTTCTCAGTAAAATCTTCTCATTTAGCGAAATCAATGCATTTTTCATACCTTTTTTCACCTTGGTAACAAGTTTCAAACCTCGGTCAAACAGCTTCTGAAAAAGCTCTTTTGCAATATAACCTTTGTCACCAAACAAAAGGCCGGTTAATTTTTCCGTCAGATTTGGCACAGGTATCCTATCATCAACATTGCCTTTTGTTAGCGTAAGTGCATGAATTTCACCATTTTCATTGATTACCATATGTAATTTGAAACCAAAAAACCAGCCGTAAGTACTCTTGCTTAATTTTGCAATTCCAGCAAAAACTTTGTTTTGGATATTCTTTTTGCATGACAAACTGCAATGGGAGTTGTGTCTATATATGAAATTCCAGTGTTTTCTGACTGTCCACAAAGCCAATGCAACAACATTGCTAAATGCCACAAAACCCTAGGCTTTAGAGCAACAAACCTGGTATATGAAGGCAACTTTGGAAACTCTGATTTGTAGAGCAACGTTAGGTAATGTAGATAGAAAGTTTTGAAATTTTTACACGGAGATTGTTGATATAGCAGGATTATTGTCATGATTTCGGAGTGCTCAATTTCCATTGTTCTTGTGGGTTTTTTACCATTTGGCAGTAGTTTACCTGCAAAATTTTTCTCTATATCTCTGCAAAAATCATCGACCAAACAAAACAGTTTGTTATATCTTCCATGGTTAACCTCATCTGTTTTTTTATAACTGCTGAGTTTACCCTGTTTTCTTGCCTTTTCTATTCTCCTTTAATCCAGAATTCGCGTTCTTAGCATAAAGCACCAGCTCCTCTTTTGTTAAAGTGTAGGAGCTGTCTTCCCAATTTTGCCTGAGCAACTCTAAGTTTTTACCTAAACTTTTTCCTGGCTGGTGACCTATATTTATCAAATCATCGCCAGATAAAGGAAATTTTGGAATATTGAATGTATCAGCAAATGAAATGTATTTGTCAATATTTTCTCCAGACTCAACACCACAAATTTTTATTAAATTACAATATAGTTCTCTACCAAATAAAGATATGTACTTTTTTTGCTCTTTTTCTGAGAGTTCTGTTTTGATATCGTTGGATAGTAAAAATAACAGCTTTTTCTTTTGCTTGTTTGAAAGACGTAAAAATTTGCTTACATATTCTCCAAGACTTAGCCTGTCATTTTTTTTAGTGGTCCTAAGGAGTAACGCTAATTTTACTAGTGCATCAGTGCCCAAAAGAAGTGGCGAAGACAGAATTTCGCATTTTACTTCTTTTGGGATAATTTTTTGCAAAACATCAGATTCTTGCATGCTCTTAAGTGTTGGAAAAGGATCATTGCACTTCAGCAATTTAAGTATTTCATCTCTTATTCTCTCTTCAGAGAGGTTTTGGATCATATGCGAATACTTTTTGCATACGCTTAGTATTTCATCACTCAAATCTCCGGCACATATTTTTGCATGAAAACGAAATGCTCTTAAAATACGTAGATAGTCTTCTTTAATTCTATCTTCAGCGTTGCCTATAAAGTTTAACCTTCGCGCCTTTAAATCCTCAATGCCACCAAAGTAGTCATATATATGGCCATGCTTATCTGCATATAGAGCGTTAAATGTAAAGTCACGCCTTGAAGCATCAGCTTGCCAATTATTAGTAAATTCTACTTTTGCATGCCTACCATCACATTTCACATCATGCCTTAGTGTCGTAATTTCAAAAGACCTCTGATTTAGAACCGCAGTGATAGTTCCATGTTTTAAGCCAGTTGGAATAGTTTTTATATTACGGAGTTTTAGCGCTTTAATCGTTTGATTGGGAAGCAAATTAGTAGCTAAATCGATGTCGTGGACATCACGCTGCAAAATTGAGTCTCTCACACACCCGCCGACAAGCCTAGCCTCACCACCAAATTCCTCTATGGCATCAATAATTAAACTAGTCTCATGGTCAACTTGCATTTAGGTTAGTACGTACTGCAAGTTCATATTATATGAAATGCTTGCAAAAGCCCTATATAAAAATATACATGGCTATGAAGATTTATTTTACACTTCCAATTATGATATTTGTTGTTGATGAAATGTTTTTTCTATTCTTGATTCCTCCATACCACATCTTGGTAAATTTGAAGGGTTTTGCTTCTCAGAGCGCTCTATGCGCTGCTTTATATCACTAACGCACTGCTCTACAACATCATAAATTTTTCCATTAGCATTTTCTGCCAATAACTCATCAAATCTCTTCTCAACCTCTGCTCTCTCAGAGATATCCTTTGAAAGGTTACAATACTCTTAACGCGAATTCTGGATTAAGGAAGGAAGAAAGTATAGGAAATAGAAGGCTTTTTGGATTTGATGGAATAGGAAATGAGAGTAGAAAAGATATGAACCAAAAAATTAACAGGGGATCTATGGCGAGTGTGTTCAATTTCTAGTCTATTTTTTAGGTAACCAAAAACAGTCTCAATGATAGACCTTTTTCTCAGTAAAATCTTCTCATTTAGCGAAATCAATGCATTTTTCATACCTTTTTTCACCTTGGTAACAAGTTTCAAACCTCGGTCAAACAGCTTCTGAAAAAGCTCTTTTGCAATATAACCTTTGTCACCAAACAAAAGGCCGGTTAATTTTTCCGTCAGATTTGGCACAGGTATCCTATCATCAACATTGCCTTTTGTTAGCGTAAGTGAATGAATTTCACCATTTTCATTGATTACCATATGTAATTTGAAACCAAAAAACCAGCCGTAAGTACTCTTGCTTAATTTTGCAATTCCAGCAAAAACTTTGTTTTGGATATTCTTTTTGCATGACAAACTGCAATGGGAGTTGTGTCTATATATGAAATTCCAGTGTTTTCTGACTGTCCACAAAGCCAATGCAACAACATTGCTAAATGCCACAAAACCCTAGGCTTTAGAGCAACAAACCTGGTATATGAAGGCAACTTTGGAAACTCTGATTTGTAGAGCAACGTTAGGTAATGTAGATAGAAAGTTTTGAAATTTTTACACGGAGATTGTTGATATAGCAGGATTATTGTCATGATTTCGGAGTGCTCAATTTCCGTTGTTCTTGTGGGTTTTTTACCATTTGGCAGTAGTTTACCTGCAAAATTTTTCTCTATATCTCTGCAAAAATCATCGACCAAACAAAACAGTTTGTTATATCTTCCATGGTTAACCTCATCTGTTTTTTTATAACTGCTGAGTTTACCCTGTTTTCTTGCCTTTTCTATTCTCCTTTAATCCAGAATTCGCGTCAAGAGTACTTACGGCTGGTTTTTTGGTTTCAAATTACATATGGTAATCAATGAAAATGGTGAAATTCATTCACTTACGCTAACAAAAGGCAATGTTGATGATAGGATACCTGTGCCAAATCTGACGGAAAAATTAACCGGCCTTTTGTTTGGTGACAAAGGTTATATTGCAAAAGAGCTTTTTCAGAAGCTGTTTGACCGAGGTTTGAAACTTGTTACCAAGGTGAAAAAAGGTATGAAAAATGCATTGATTTCGCTAAATGAGAAGATTTTACTGAGAAAAAGGTCTATCATTGAGACTGTTTTTGGTTACCTAAAAAATAGACTAGAAATTGAACACACTCGCCATAGATCCCCTGTTAATTTTTTGGTTCATATCTTTTCTACTCTCATTTCCTATTCCATCAAATCCAAAAAGCCTTCTATTTCCTATACTTTCTTCCTTCCTTAATCCAGAATTCGCGTTCTAAGATCTCGTCTACCTGAAGTTTTTTTGCTAATAGGAAATCTTCTTGTTCTTGCTCTTGTTTAAGTTTAGCTTCCTCTTGTAATTGTTTTGCTAAACTTTTATTTCTATCAAGCAACGGTTCGAAATGCAATCCGCCTTTGTTTATTACATGCACAATACTACTATCATCATAATCAACTTTATTGTATTCACCTGCATTTTTTGAACCTGAATTGTCTATTAATTGATGCAAAAACCGATCTTGTTGGATGTCAATAGCACGCAATGGGTTACTCTCTACAACATGCAATTTCACACCATACTTTTCACAAAGTATTCTGCCTTCAATGTCAGAATCACCCCATCTACTGTTGTTCATGATATTTGCTGTATAATCACTTACAGTCTCATTACGGCGCTGGCCATTGTTATCATAACTATTGGCAATTGCATCTATAAACCATTCTGGCGGATTCTTTTGCGCAAATTCCCTACAATCATTTCTTAATTTTTCGACAGTAACTTGCTCTCCTGTCTGTTGTTCTAGACTTTGTCTGAACGAGTCAAAAAAGCAGCTTCCATTACCAATTGCTTGCCCTACATAAAAATTGTCAGGGTAAGAATTACTATTTAAAGAAGTTACTTCACTTTCAACATTGTAAAAATCACTTAGTAGCTTCTGCTTCTGAGCTGTAGTCATGGTTTTACCTCAATTTAATATATATTACTATACCAACAAAATTGTAACTAATTAAGTATAGCAAAAATTCTTAAATTATGCAATAATTATGGCTTTAAATAGCAAATATGAGCTTTAACTGTGGTATAGTTGGGTTACCAAACATAGGAAAATCAACCTTATTTAATGCGCTTACAGAGTCAAGTGCAGCCGAAGCTGCAAATTATCCTTTCTGCACAATCGAGCCAAATATAGGCAAGATTTCGATAAAAGATCAGCGCTTGAAACAAATCGCAGCAATTGCCGGTTCAGAGAAGGTAATCTACAACCAATTAGAAGTTGTAGATATTGCAGGTCTGGTAAAGGGTGCGAGCAAAGGTGAAGGGCTCGGCAATAAATTTTTAAGCCATATCAGAGAAGTTGATGCCATCGTTCATCTGCTCAGGTGCTTTACGGATGACGATATTAGCCACGTACACAGTAAAATAGATCCAATATCAGATGCTGAAGTGGTAGAAATGGAATTAATCCTAGCTGATATTGATAGCATAGAAAAAAGGCTTCCTCAATTGGAAAAGAAAGCAAAGCAAGGTGATAAAGAGCTAAAGAGACAACTTGAATTAATGCAAGAGGTATTAGCTACTTTAAAATTAGGTAAACCTGCAAGAAACTTGGAGAATATCGATGGAGATGAGATGAAGTCGCTTCAATTGCTCACAACAAAGCCCGTTATGTACGTTTGCAATGTTGAAGATACAAATGTTATAACTGGCAATGAATTATCTAAAAAGGTAGAGAGAATGGCGGAGGAAAATAAAAGCAAATTTTATTGCATTTCAGCAAAACTTGAAGCAGATATTGCAAATCTTGATAGTGAAGAGGAAAAACAGAGTTTTTTATCAGAATTTGGCTTACAAGAATCAGGCCTTGATGGAGTAGCGCGTATTATGTATGAAGTGCTGAGTATGATAACTTTCTTTACTGTGGGCCCCAAAGAAGCACGGGCATGTCCAGTAAAAATAGGATCAACAGCTGACAAAGCTGCAGGTGCAATCCACACTGATTTTGAGAAAGGCTTCATAAAAGCAGAAACTATAAGCTTTGCAGACTACATAAAGTATGGAAGTGAACCGGCTTGTAAAGACGCAGGAAAAATTCGCTTTGAAGGCAGAGATTATATCGTACAAGATGGTGATATAATGCACTTTAGGTTTAATGTGTAGCTTTCTGGGGAGAAGAAACTCTCCTTCTACAGTGTATCCGTTTAGGGGAGAGGTTTAAGAAACAATTGACCTTACCCAGAAGGTATGAATTAGGTATTGCTTGGTTGGAAGCAAGAGAAGATAATCACTTCTCAGAGTGGATAGGTGGCAGGTTGGCACTTTTTCTGAGTGTTCTTGTATAAAGTATATGAAAGAAGACCTCGTTACTCAGATTCTGCCACCGGTGAGGCTCACAAAATGTGATGACCTCGTATAGGAGTTTGGACCAACCAGTACTCTGATATATTGAAATGTGCAATTGGAGGAAAAATATGCGTCACATAGGCATTATACCAATAGTTTTACTGTTTGTTACTTGCAAGAAGGAAAATCGGAGTATATTCAAACGTTTCGCTTAAAAGACTTAAATAATTTTATCAGAAATCTTCAAGAAACAGATGAAATAGCTAACAGGCAATAGCTGTTTTTTTTATGACGCAGTGTCACCTTATGTTAAGAACGCGAATTCTGGATTAAGGAAGGAAGAAAGTATAGGAAATAGAAGGCTTTTTGGATTTGATGGAATAGGAAATGAGAGTAGAAAAGATATGAACCAAAAAATTAACAGGGGATCTATGGCGAGTGTGTTCAATTTCTAGTCTATTTTTTAGGTAACCAAAAACAGTCTCAATGATAGACCTTTTTCTCAGTAAAATCTTCTCATTTAGCGAAATCAATGCATTTTTCATACCTTTTTTCACCTTGGTAACAAGTTTCAAACCTCGGTCAAACAGCTTCTGAAAAAGCTCTTTTGCAATATAACCTTTGTCACCAAACAAAAGGCCGGTTAATTTTTCCGTCAGATTTGGCACAGGTATCCTATCATCAACATTGCCTTTTGTTAGCGTAAGTGAATGAATTTCACCATTTTCATTGATTACCATATGTAATTTGAAACCAAAAAACCAGCCGTAAGTACTCTTGCTTAATTTTGCAATTCCAGCAAAAACTTTGTTTTTGGATATTCTTTTTGCATGACAAACTGCAATGGGAGTTGTGTCTATATATGAAATTCCAGTGTTTTCTGACTGTCCACAAAGCCAATGCAACAACATTGCTAAATGCCACAAAACCCTAGGCTTTAGAGCAACAAACCTGGTATATGAAGGCAACTTTGGAAACTCTGATTTGTAGAGCAACGTTAGGTAATGTAGATAGAAAGTTTTGAAATTTTTACACGGAGATTGTTGATATAGCAGGATTATTGTCATGATTTCGGAGTGTTCAATTTCCGTTGTTCTTGTGGGTTTTTTACCATTTGGCAGTAGTTTACCTGCAAAATTTTTCTCTATATCTCTGCAAAAATCATCGACCAAACAAAACAGTTTGTTATATCTTCCATGGTTAACCTCATCTATTAATCCAGAATTCGCGTTATGAGGCTATGACGGTTTTGTATTCTTGCATGTTTATATACAAGACTGTCGTTGATAGCATGAAAAATAGATTCAAAAAAAATAATAGATATAGGGATTGGTTTAATTTTTGTTACAGTGATTCAGTAAAGTCTGGATGCATTATTTTGGAAAATATTATTGATGGATATTGCAGCAGAGCAAGAGAAAATGAAAAGAGCAAAATGCTTGAGTTGTTTAGAATAACTGCACAATTTGTGTTAGATTTTTTGAACGGTGCATATAATTTTTCAAGATTCAATCAATTTCCTAAGGAACATTGACAATTTTAAGCTAATTTGTATCCTTAGTAAGTATTTTTTAAAATGCTATGAAAAGTAAAGAACATGATTTTCATTTAGTGGACCCAAGTCCTTGGCCAATTGCTATATCAGCAGCAATTCTTATTCTTGCACTTGGATTAGTTGGCGCGCTTCATAAACAAATTTTCGGAATGTTTGGTTTAGTTTTAGGCATCTTCGCGGTATCAGGGGTGCTGTTCTACTGGTGGAGAGATGTAATAAGGGAGGCAATTTATGATAAATGTCATACTACCATTGTAAAACATGGACTCAAATTTGCAATGTACTTATTTATTCTCTCGGAGGTCGTATTTTTTATAGTGTTCTTTTGTTCATTCTTTAAAGCCTGGCTTGATCCAGTTTTTTTATTTGAGGCGTTTTCTCCTGCAAAAAAAGTTGAATGGCCCCCTGAGGGAATTTTGCCACCTGATCCGTGGTCACTACCATTCATGAATACATTAATATTATTGCTTTCTGGTACAACAATTACTTGGGCAAATCACTCTTTACTTGAAAATGATAAAAAGAGCATGATTAAAATGCTGTCCATAACTATATGGCTTGGGGTTTTTTTTATAATAGTGCAAGCAATAGAGTATCATGAAGCGAGTTTTTCTCTACAAGAAACAGGAGAAAAGCTTATTTATACATCCAATTTTTATATGATTACCGGGTTTCACTGCGCACACGTTATAATAGGAATAATATTTTTATCAGTGTGTTTATTTAGAGCGCGGAAAGGCCAATTTACACTTCAGGACCATTTGTGCTTTGAGTTTGCCTCCTGGTATTGGCACTTTGTAGATGTAGTCTGGATATTTTTATTTTTATTTATTTATTGGTTAAGCGTTTATTAAGTGGTTAAAATAATAGGTCTAGATCCAGGGATAAGCAAGACTGGTTGGGCCATTATCAGCCTGAACGAGAAAAATAATATTGAATTTTTGGGCGGCGGTACCATATCAACTGATGGTAAATTGGGTACAGGTGAACGCTTACATATAATTTTTGAACAATTAAAGAAAGTAATATTTCAATATTCTCCGAATGAAGCTGCAGTAGAAAAAATTTTTGTTAATAAAAATCCTAAATCTTCACTAACTTTAGGATATGCAAGAGGGGTTGTAATTTTAGCGTTAAAAATAACAAAGCTAACTATGAATGAATATGATGCAAACTATGTAAAAAAAAGCATTACCGGAAATGGCCATGCTGATAAGGATCAGATTATATTTATGGTGAAGCAAATAGTTAAAAATTTGAGTATAAAATGTCACCATGCTGCTGATGCTCTTGCTGTAGCAATTTGTCATGCTTATACGAAAGGTTCTTGTTTTGTTGAGTAACTTTTATATGAGATTCAGTTTGAAGATTTCCAGATCTGAAAAAACTATTTGATTGTATTTATCTTGTCTAACGTTCGTTGCAAAATAATACATGCGGAGATTTTATCATCTATTTTTTTCGATTTTGTGATTGATATTCCAGTGATTTTTAGTGTATGAGTTGCGATAGATGTTGAGAAGCTTTCGTCTTGTAAGTATATATTTACTTTATATTTTTTTATTATTTTATTTGCGAATTGGATTATGGTTTTACACCATTTAGTTTCTTGCTCGTCCATTTTGAATGGTAGTCCTATTACCATTGATCCAGCTTCATTTTCTTTAAATATTCTATGCAGATAACCTAAATCTTTGTTCATATTTTTCCTATAATATACACTATGAGCTGTGGCTATAAGCTGTGTTTTATTGCTAAATGCTATGCCTAGTTGCTTTTCTCCCATGTCAAGGCACATTATGCGCTTATCTTTTGGAATAGACTTTAGGAACTCATCTGGATTTCTATGTAGCATCTATTAGACTTCCTTTAAGTGACCTTACCCAGAAAAAGTAGAGAGAAAGTTAAGAAAATTTTTTATAAAAAGAATAATGAATCAAATTGCTCAGGAATGCAATAATTAATAGCAGAATGCTTATGCTGTTTAATACACAGCTTCTAATTTAAACTCAACTGTATATTCTCTTCTTTTTGTTATTACTACTCCTTTTGAAAAAACATTTTTATTATAAAAAAACGCCTTTTCTTTCTCTTCACTTTTTCTCCTATGATTGTTGTCCAATAAAAAATTCAAATTTTGTGAAATCTTTAAAAACCCAGTCATTTTTAAGAGTATAGAAAATAGTTGTAAGAAATTTCCTGGCAATAGCAATAATAGCCTTAGTAACGCGAATTCTGGATTAATAGATGAGGTTAACCATGGAAGATATAACAAACTGTTTTGTTTGGTCGATGATTTTTGCAGAGATATAGAGAAAAATTTTGCAGGTAAACTACTGCCAAATGGTAAAAAACCCACAAGAACAACGGAAATTGAGCACTCCGAAATCATGACAATAATCCTGCTATATCAACAATCTCCGTGTAAAAATTTCAAAACTTTCTATCTACATTACCTAACGTTGCTCTACAAATCAGAGTTTCCAAAGTTGCCTTCATATACCAGGTTTGTTGCTCTAAAGCCTAGGGTTTTGTGGCATTTAGCAATGTTGTTGCATTGGCTTTGTGGACAGTCAGAAAACACTGGAATTTCATATATAGACACAACTCCCATTGCAGTTTGTCATGCAAAAAGAATATCCAAAAACAAAGTTTTTGCTGGAATTGCAAAATTAAGCAAGAGTACTTACGGCTGGTTTTTTGGTTTCAAATTACATATGGTAATCAATGAAAATGGTGAAATTCATTCACTTACGCTAACAAAAGGCAATGTTGATGATAGGATACCTGTGCCAAATCTGACGGAAAAATTAACCGGCCTTTTGTTTGGTGACAAAGGTTATATTGCAAAAGAGCTTTTTCAGAAGCTGTTTGACCGAGGTTTGAAACTTGTTACCAAGGTGAAAAAAGGTATGAAAAATGCATTGATTTCGCTAAATGAGAAGATTTTACTGAGAAAAAGGTCTATCATTGAGACTGTTTTTGGTTACCTAAAAAATAGACTAGAAATTGAACACACTCGCCATAGATCCCCTGTTAATTTTTTGGTTCATATCTTTTCTACTCTCATTTCCTATTCCATCAAATCCAAAAAGCCTTCTATTTCCTATACTTTCTTCCTTCCTTAATCCAGAATTCGCGTGTAGAGCATACTCTAACTGCTTTCCGGCTCTCAATGAATGTATGCTTGCAATATTAGGGGAACTCATCGAGGAATGAGGTCCTCTTATCTTGTTGATAACTTCAGTACTGAGTTTGTACATATTTTCTTTCCCTGGAATTCGGCTACACATTTTCTGATCTGGAGATAAAAATTTATCTCTTATGCTTGATACTAGCTGTAACTTTTGAATCTCACTTGAAAAAGACTTCATTTTAGCCTCTGCTAATTCTTTCACGACAATTTCTTTAAGTAATTCTCCTGAGTCGTTATTATTATTATTTTTGCTATTAAAGCTGTGCAAGATAGAGTCTACAATCTTATTTACCCCTTCTTCTTGTTTGTTAAATTCTAATTTTTTTACGCATTTTCTAACAGAAGGTGACAACTTGGCTTTTAACGTGCCATCTCGTAGTTCTTTACCTACATTTTTTCCAATGTTACAATGTTTGTTGACAACTTCTTTAACCTTGGCTTCTATGATCTCCCTTGCGGATTGTTTCAAATTACTTTCTAATAATTCAAGCAGCTTACTGCTTTCAAATTTGCCATCATCTTGATTTGATAGAGACTTTATAGTTTCATTAAGCATGTTATGGCAAAAGTGCTTTTCTTTAAATTCAGGAAAACCTTTTTTTAACTCCTCGTTTTTCCTAGATAAAAAGTTATTGAGATTCTTATCCCCAAAAAGCTTATTGGGCAAGTTCCGCAATTTTGAAAGGGTTGATCTACTAGAGCTAGTAGTTGATTTTCCAGTAGATACTGTGCTTACCAAACTCACTGCATCTGGCTTGTGAGCTTTTGTTTGTTCTTGTGATTTTTTAGTTTCTCCATCAATATCTTCTAACCTTTTATCAACACCCTTTAACTTTTCTTCCAACTTTTGTTGTTCTTGATTATTTAACAGTTGTTGTTGCTTTAACTGTTCTTCCACAATTGACAAATTTCCCTTTAAGCTATCTATTTCAGTTAACTGATCCCTTTTTTCTTCCTGTAGTCTCTTAATATCAGCTTCCAATTGGCTTTCTACTTGCTTCTGTTCCTTTTTTAGCTGCTCAATCAACTTCTCTTGTTCTGCAAGCTTTTCTTGTAACGCTTCATCTGACTCTTTCTTTAATTCTGCCTTTAGTCTTTCTATTTCTTCAGCTTTATTCCCTTCTAAGATCTGCTTTTCTTCTTCAGTAGCATTTAGCTGACTGATTAAAATTTTTAATTTATCTTCTAAGTCAACTTTTTTTCCCTGTAGTCGTTGCTCTTGATTATTTATTAATAGCTCTTTTTCTAACATTCCTATCACATCCAAAAAAACTTTCTTTAAGCTATCATCTATTCCAGCTAACTCCCATTCTTTACTTCCTTCTAAGATCTGCACCTGTTTTTGTAATTTAGAAACCTCATTTTTTGAGTCTTCTCTCTCTTTTACTGCAGTTCTTAATTGACTATTTAAATCTTTCAATTTATCTTCTAAATCAATCTTTTCTTTCTCTAATTGTTGCTTAGATTCCTGAGTGCTTTTCAATTGTATTCTCAATTCCTCCATTCCAGCTAATTGATCATTCAATCTGTCTATATCTGATTTCTGCCTTCCTATTTCATGATCTAAATTCCCAACTTTGCCTTCTAATTCTGCATTTTTTTCTTGAGCTTGCTTTAATTCACCTACTAGCTTGCTAATTTCTTCTTCCTTTTCCTGAAATAATACACTAAAAGTACTACCCAGTACAGATTCTGAATTTGTTAGAATATCAATAAATTCTTGTACCTTCTCTTTAAGAACTTCACTTTCCTGAGCAACCAAATTTTGTTCATTAAGAATTACCTTATATCCCTCTTTAATGGTACTTATTAACTGATCATGTGTACTACTTATGCCCTGTGCTCCGAACTTATCCATAAGCTTCTTTAGATCAGCGCCAAGGTGCTCATGTTCTTTTCCAATTTTACCTACCTCCAATAAAATGCTATCTATTTTTTCTACAGTACTATCACTTTCTGACAACACTGTAAAATTCTCTAAATATTCTTCATCTTCTTGAACCTCTCCATTCTCGCTTATTACTTCACTCTGGCTCCCTTTTTCTGCAACTTCAGATTCTAAATCAGCTTCAATATTTTTATCCGTTGTTTCAATGTATTCGGTCTGCATTGTCGTATCTTGAAATGTAGTTTCATCCTTACTTATTACTTCACTTTGACTCCCTTTTTCTGCAATCTCAGGTTCAATTTGAGCACTTTCATCTGTTATTTCAGGATCATCAGTCCGAATTTCATTACTTCCAGTAGCTTTATCGTAATATAGAATATTTTCTGCCCATTTGTTCCATTTCTTTGGTAGTATTCGTCCAATTGTTTTTAAGTACAACCAAGCAAATACAGTAGACCAGCTGTATTTTTTTTTCCTTTCGTTTAACATTAATTTTATAATTAACTGTATTATTAATATTTAGCATAAAATTACCTTATTTTTTAACTTTAATTTACAGAAAATTTTAACAGTAATAAAGTTATATATATTAGTATAAATGTTAAATAAATACTAACGCAGGCGTCAAATTATGGTAAAGTCTTTGCCCGCCTAATACACTTTAAACGCGAATTCTGGATTAAAGGAGAATAGAAAAGGCAAGAAAACAGGGTAAACTCAGCAGTTATAAAAAAACAGATGAGGTTAACCATGGAAGATATAACAAACTGTTTTGTTTGGTCGATGATTTTTGCAGAGATATAGAGAAAAATTTTGCAGGTAAACTACTGCCAAATGGTAAAAAACCCACAAGAACAACGGAAATTGAGCACTCCGAAATCATGACAATAATCCTGCTATATCAACAATCTCCGTGTAAAAATTTCAAAACTTTCTATCTACATTACCTAACGTTGCTCTACAAATCAGAGTTTCCAAAGTTGCCTTCATATACCAGGTTTGTTGCTCTAAAGCCTAGGGTTTTGTGGCATTTAGCAATGTTGTTGCATTGGCTTTGTGGACAGTCAGAAAACACTGGAATTTCATATATAGACACAACTCCCATTGCAGTTTGTCATGCAAAAAGAATATCCAAAACAAAGTTTTTGCTGGAATTGCAAAATTAAGCAAGAGTACTTACGGCTGGTTTTTTGGTTTCAAATTACATATGGTAATCAATGAAAATGGTGAAATTCATTCACTTACGCTAACAAAAGGCAATGTTGATGATAGGATACCTGTGCCAAATCTGACGGAAAAATTAACCGGCCTTTTGTTTGGTGACAAAGGTTATATTGCAAAAGAGCTTTTTCAGAAGCTGTTTGACCGAGGTTTGAAACTTGTTACCAAGGTGAAAAAAGGTATGAAAAATGCATTGATTTCGCTAAATGAGAAGATTTTACTGAGAAAAAGGTCTATCATTGAGACTGTTTTTGGTTACCTAAAAAATAGACTAGAAATTGAACACACTCGCCATAGATCCCCTGTTAATTTTTTGGTTCATATCTTTTCTACTCTCATTTCCTATTCCATCAAATCCAAAAAGCCTTCTATTTCCTATACTTTCTTCCTTCCTTAATCCAGAATTCGCGTTATAAGGGGGCTGGCAAAATATGTCAAGTAACTTTTTGTAGCTTTCATGGTTTTTGGATTCTAACTAACGTCATGTGCTGGAATGACACCCTTGGAGGCAGACAGCTAAAGGAAAATATCAACTAGGTTTATAATCTATCACTACCGTGTTTGCAATTTTGTCGTGAAAAGCTTGTTTATGTTCATCACCTACTGCACATACTAAAACTAAGATTAGTATAGCTAAAAGTAAAATAGGATTACAAAGTGATATACAGTAAATTATGAAAAGAGCTATAGTCCTTTTCATTGCTTGCATTGTAGTGATTGGCTCAAGTGTATCTTTGTCTTTTACACGCATGCTAAATAACAAATGTCCTGGAGTGCCGCCAAATTTTACTAGCATGAATATATGAAATATACATGGTATCATTAAAAATAAAGAAAATACAATCGTGGTGATTACAATTATTGCACCCATGATCCCTTGTATTGCGTGTGTAAGTGAGAAACCCACCGCCATTAAACCAAATGGTATTGCGATAAATAAAATACAATCAACTACAAATGCTAGAACACGTCTTGTCATCGTTGAGTAGTTTACTTTTTTATCCATACACTGCCTATAAAGAAAAGTATCAACTAGATTTATAGTCTATCATCACTGTTTTTGCAATTTTGTCATTGAGGAACTGTTTATGCTTATCAAATGCTGCGAACAATATAATTGGGATCGGTAAAATTATGAATAGACTAGAAATATTAAATATTGCATAAAAAATTATAAAATATAACACTCCAAAAGTTCCTGTTCTGATTATTGTTTGTGTTATAGTGATTTTTTCAAGTATATTTTTGTCTTTTATACGCATGCGAAGTAACAATTGTCCCGGAGTTCCGCCAAATTCTATTATCGTAAATGCATAAAATGCTAATGCCAATATAAGTGTTATTGCATTAATAATTGTTGCGTTGTCTAAAATTATTTTAACCGCGTTGGGTGTTAGGGAACGTAAAATAGATCCAATTACAAGCCCAATTAAGAACGTTATTGCATATAGTAAAATATAATCAAATGCAAATGCAAAAATGCGTCTTGTCATCGTTGAGTAGTTTACTTTTTTATCCATGTATTACCTATAAAGAAAAATATCAACTAGGTTTATAGTCTATTACCACTGTTTTTGCAATTTTATCATAAAAGGTCTGTTTACGTTGGTCAAATATTGCAAACAATAAAGCTAAAATTAGTATAATAAAAAAACATGCAGAAACATAATCAGGCAGCGGATAAAACAGAAAATCATGAATAATCCAAATGCCGTCCTTAAAAATGTATCTTATTGTTGCTTGCATTAGGGTAACATTTTTAAATGTATTTGCATCTTTAATACGCATACCACACAACAGCTTTCCTGGAGTGCCGCCGAGTCTTGTTGTCATTAGTATTTTTAATGTTATATATGGCACCCATATTATGGCTGTTACAAAAAATTCTTCTAATAATGTTACTGTTTCTGGTTGTTTTAATGCTTGAAGAAAATCATCTTTACTTAAAGATATAAGCACAACAATAAGTAAGGGGAAGAAAAATATGATTCGGTCAAGTACTTCTGCTACAATACGCCTTGTAAATCCTACGTAATTTACTTTAACATTTATTTCAGTATCCATAACCCACTTATATTTTACTGACTAATATAAAAGTATTTTATTACATAACCGTAAATATACTAATTTGGATAATACAAGCTGCTTGTGCCACTCTATTATTTGAATTAACATTAAATCATTTGTAGCTAGGAAAGTTATGTCAACACCAATCACAGTTGCATATGGTGACGGTATCGGGCCAGAAATTATGGAAGCGGTGCTGTCGATATTGCGCAAAGCGGAAGCAAAAATCTCAATGGATATTATTGAAATAGGGGAGCGTGTTTATAATAAAGAATGGTCTCACGGAATTTCTCCAAGTGGTTGGGAATCAATTGAAAGGACAAAAATATTATTAAAATCTCCGACAACAACTCCTCAAGGTAAAGGCCACAAAAGCTTAAATGTAGCACTCAGAAAGAACCTAGGGTTGTATGCAAATATCAGACCATGCATTTCATATCATCCTGTGATAGAAAATAAATTCGGTAAGTTTGATATCGTAGTGATACGCGAAAATGAAGAGGACGTTTACACCGGAATAGAGCATAGGCTCACTGGTGACTCTTACCAATGCACTAAAATTATTACTAGGTCTGGCTCAGAGAAGATATGCAGGTACGCTTTTGAATACGCGAAAAAACACAACAGAAAAAAAGTAACTTGCCTGACTAAAGATAACATAATGAAAATGACTGACGGCACTTTCCATGCTGCGTTTGATCGCATTGCAAAGGAATACCAGGACATAAAGGCAGAACATTATATAGTTGATATTGGAATGGCACGTGTTGCAACAGAACCCGAGAATTTCGATGTTATAGTAACCGAGAACTTGTATGGCGACATATTATCAGATATAGTGGCACAAACCTCTGGATCTGTGGGGCTTGCCGGAAGTAGCAACATCGGAAATGAATACGCAATGTTTGAGGCAGTGCACGGTTCTGCCCCTGATATTGCAGGAAAAAACATAGCCAATCCTTCTGGTCTTTTAAATGCTGCAGTGCATATGCTAATTTACATAGGTCAAGTGGGTACTGCAAAACTAATCTACGATGCATGGCTCAAGACTTTGGAGGATGGAATACACACTGCCGATTTATATAAGGAGAAAAGAAGTAAACAGAAAGTTGGTACCAAAGAATTTGCAGAAGCTGTTATAGATAATCTAGGAAAGAAAACTGCTGAGCTTATAATTGGCAGTAGTTCGGATAGTAAAATAAATAAAGTACAAGATAATTACGAACAAGATTACAAAGTTAAAAAGCTAGTGGGTAGTGATATAACTCTCGCTTGGGACAAATCCAGTAATGTTGATCAAATAGTAGGATTATTTGAATCAAGTAATCTGCAAATGATAGCAATATACTCAAAAGGACTTGCGATTTGGCCAGGAAACTCAAAACCTTCAAGTGATCAAATAACCTGTAGGTTTATCGCAAATAATGAAAAGCAAGCTATTACAAATAGTGATGTGAATAACTTGCTAATCAAACTTGAAGAACACAATTTTGATGTTGTAAGGATGGATAAATTGTATTTATATGATGGGAAAGAGGGGTTTTTCTCTTAATGATCGTTTAACATTCTTATGATTGCATAAAACATTTAAATAGATTATACTAGAGATATAATTTATTTATGTGAGATGTAGTAATGGGTCAACATTTCAAGTTAACTGGTCAGGAGTTTTGTGATAATGCTGATCTGTTCAACGTATTGGAAATAGAAGCTAAGCAAGTTATAGGTAAGGATCATCAAGAGCTTAGTAGCGTTTTAAAAAAACAATATAGAAAATTGATTCTTGTACACCACCCTGATAAAGGTGGAAATGAAGAAAGATTTAAAAATCTTGACAAAGCTTATGAAGAATTAAATGCATATATTGAACCTTTAAAGTCAGGGGACCCTTGTGTTAAAATTAGCGTTGATGCTGAAAGCGACGGGCGTTTAACAGCACGTGAATTCCATTATAGGAAAAAGTTATTTGATACACTGAAAATTAGTGAAGAAGAAGCTGTAGGAAAGAATTTTGTGGAGCTCTATTCTATACTTAGAAAAAAAAGCAGCTCACTAGAGGAGGACTTGAAACACAAAGATAAATTAATTCGTGATATAAATAGTTGGACAGGATATGGCTCACTTTTCGATGATAAAGTAAAAAAGCTGGGAAATGAGCTTGATGAGCACTTAATGAAGCCTAACATGCAACTATTTAATTATATCTTTCCTTTAAGAGATCATGAAAGTCTAATAAGGGAAGACCAACAAGCACTAATGCAAAAGTTTATAGAGCGTAGAGACGATTTGCTATCTAGTACTTTAAAGAAAAAAGTAAATACTTTACTTTTTTTAGCTTTTGCTGAAGCAATTTATTGCTATTGTTTCTTGCCTACTTGGTTAATTGCCAGTGATACCTTGATGTGTTTATGCTTGCCACTAGTAGCATTAAATCTTATTATGACAGAGATTTTATCTGCTTTAACACAACATTACGAAAAAAATACAAAAACTCTGAAATTTCTACTGATCAATATGTAAATAGAATAAATTGTATTTACTTATGCTATAAGCTTTTTGTTTTTTACCCTTTGCCTGTCTTTTTTACTTCTTTAATGATAGAGGGTTTTATCTCTGGCAGTTTTTATGTTGACATAACAATATTTGGTACTTTATCATTGTTAGCACTGCTAGCTACTGAGATATTTAGTCCTACATTTTCAAAAGGCTGTGAAATATACACTGAAAAACACATGAAAGATTTACTTGAGGAAGATCCGAGAGATAGAGTGCAAAAGGAAACTGATCTGTTAGGACGGTATGATCCACGAAGGCTATTAATGCCAATAATTATGCCTCTTGTTAGAAAGTGTTTTACAGAGGTAGCAAGCGAATTTGCTGAGAGAAATCTGGATGAAGTGAACACTAATATGTCTGATGTTAACACTGAACAGCCACCTAGACCTCAAGCGGTTGAATTTGCATAGTAGAATATTACGGTATAGTATAAACTTTTAGCTCTATGCATGGACTCAAAAAAAGTAGAACTAATATTTGAAAAGTTTCAACAATCAAATCCTGCACCAAAAATAGAGCTAAATTATACCAATCATTTTACGTTACTGGTTGCGATAGTTTTATCAGCGCGGACAACTGATGTAAGCGTTAATAAAATTACAAGAGAACTATTTAATATCGCTGATACGCCAGAAAAAATGCTGAGCTTTGGGCAGAGTGAGCTGAAAAAATGCATAAGCAGTATTGGTTTATATAATTCCAAAGCAAAAAATATAATCGGCCTTAGTGAAATATTGGTAGAACGATACGACAGCAAAGTGCCTACTGATTTCGATGATTTGGTGTCTTTGCCGGGAGTGGGGAGAAAGAGCGCTAATGTGTTCTTAAATTCGGGGCTTGGCATTCCAACATTGGCAGTTGATACTCACGTTTTTAGAGTGAGCAATAGAATCGGGCTTGTGAAAGAAAAAGATGTGTTTAAAACAGAACAATCTCTTTTAAATGTGGTTCCCAAAAAATACCTGCTTTATGCTCATCACTGGCTAGTTTTGCATGGTAGATATGTTTGCAAAGCACAGAAACCTTTGTGTGAAACGTGTATAATTCATGATTTATGTGAATTTGAGTGCAAAAGGTATAAGGTCTAGTATTTCTTCTTTTGTCATCTAAGTAGCTCATAGAAATGCAAAAATTCCTTGACACGGATGGAAATCAGTGTCAGCTACTTTCATGACACCATCTGCTGTGCGGATTGCTTTCTAAAACAAACGTTTGTATAGTTATACATAGTGTACTACATATTAATTTTTATTATTAGCACAGATACGATAAAGCTTTAAGCACTAGATAATGAAGCAATTCGAGAACTTTTACATCACCACGCCAGTATATTATATAAACGATAAGCCGCATATCGGTCATGCATACACTTCTCTCTTGTGTGACGTGGTGGCAAGGTTCATGAAACTAGCTGGGAAAAATGTCAAATTTACCACCGGTACAGATGAACATGGACAAAAAATAGAAAAAGCAGCTAAAGCAAAGGAAATGCAGCCAAAAGAATTTACAGATGAAGTGAGCGTTTCATTTAAAGAATTGGCTAAGTTCATGAATTTTGAGTATGACGATTTTATTCGCACTACGGAGGAACGTCACAAAAAAGCAGTTATAGCTTTATGGAATAGACTTGAAGAGAGAGGGCAAATATATTTGAATTCCTATTCGGGTTGGTATTCAGTTCGTGATGAAGCATTTTATCAGGAATCAGAGCTGATAGATGGCAAAGCACCAACAGGCGCAGAAGTTCAGTGGATAAAAGAAGAGAGCTACTTTTTTCGCTTGTCAAACTGGCAAGACAAATTACTGGAACTCTATAAAAATCAACCAAATTTTATCTTTCCTGAGAGCAGAAAAAATGAAGTGATATCGTTTGTAAGATCAGGGCTCATTGACCTCTCAATCTCTCGCACTAGTTTTAACTGGGGAATAAAAGTACCAGGTAATGACAAACACGTAATCTATGTCTGGATAGATGCATTAACCAATTATCTTACATCAATAGGTTTCCCTAGCACAGAAGATGAAGGATATAAGAAGTTTTGGGCAAGTGACAGCTCTTCCAACGTTCATGTAATCGGCAAAGACATATTACGCTTTCACGCTGTATATTGGCCAGCAATTCTCCTTGCAGCAGGCCTGCCACTGCCAAAACAAATTGCAGTTCATGGTTGGTGGTTGAACGAGGGAGAAAAAATATCCAAGTCCCTTGGTAATGTCATAGATCCAATCGGCCTCGCTCAAGAGTTTGGTGTTGATCAACTACGCTATTTTCTCCTCAGGGAAGCAAGTTTTGGCCAGGATGGCAACTTTAGTAAGAAAAACATGATCAGCCGAATAAACTCAGAACTGGCAAACAACATAGGCAATTTAGTACAAAGAACAATTTCATTTTTACACAAGCAATGTTCTGGAATTGTACCGACAATCGATCAAAGCCTACTTAAAGGTGAAGAAAGTCTTCCAGGTTGCAAAGCTATACTCGATCAGGTGATGAATCACCTATCAAAGTATGAGTTTAACCAGATTATACTTCTAATTATCAACATCTCTTCTGAAGCCAATGCTTATATAGACAAAAGTGCACCCTGGATATTAAGCAAAACCGATAGAGTGCGTATGAACTTAGTAATCTACAAACTACTGGAATATATCAGGATAACTGGCATTTTATTGCAGCCAATCGTTCCCAAGTCAGCGGAAATGATACTCGATCAATTGCAAATCCCGAAAGAGCAACGTGATTTAAAATCTTTGTGCGACGCGTGCGTAAGTTCAGGCATAACATTGCCTAAACCTACGCCGTTCTTTTCGAAGTTTGATGTTAAAGTGGAGAAATAGTTTTTACACTATTTCTCCTGGATAAAATTAACTTGCAGCAACTACAATAGAAGTCACTGGTGGAAAGCTTAAAGTAGTGTCAAACAAATTTGTTGTAGGATTTGCTTCAGTTTTGCTTGCTGTGTTGTTACTATAAACGCGAATTCTGGATTAAGGAAGGAAGAAAGTATAGGAAATAGAAGGCTTTTTGGATTTGATGGAATAGGAAATGAGAGTAGAAAAGATATGAACCAAAAAATTAACAGGGGATCTATGGCGAGTGTGTTCAATTTCTAGTCTATTTTTTAGGTAACCAAAAACAGTCTCAATGATAGACCTTTTTCTCAGTAAAATCTTCTCATTTAGCGAAATCAATGCATTTTTCATACCTTTTTTCACCTTGGTAACAAGTTTCAAACCTCGGTCAAACAGCTTCTGAAAAAGCTCTTTTGCAATATAACCTTTGTCACCAAACAAAAGGCCGGTTAATTTTTCCGTCAGATTTGGCACAGGTATCCTATCATCAACATTGCCTTTTGTTAGCGTAAGTGAATGAATTTCACCATTTTCATTGATTACCATATGTAATTTGAAACCAAAAAACCAGCCGTAAGTACTCTTGCTTAATTTTGCAATTCCAGCAAAAACTTTGTTTTTGGATATTCTTTTTGCATGACAAACTGCAATGGGAGTTGTGTCTATATATGAAATTCCAGTGTTTTCTGACTGTCCACAAAGCCAATGCAACAACATTGCTAAATGCCACAAAACCCTAGGCTTTAGAGCAACAAACCTGGTATATGAAGGCAACTTTGGAAACTCTGATTTGTAGAGCAACGTTAGGTAATGTAGATAGAAAGTTTTGAAATTTTTACACGGAGATTGTTGATATAGCAGGATTATTGTCATGATTTCGGAGTGCTCAATTTCCGTTGTTCTTGTGGGTTTTTTACCATTTGGCAGTAGTTTACCTGCAAAATTTTTCTCTATATCTCTGCAAAAATCATCGACCAAACAAAACAGTTTGTTATATCTTCCATGGTTAACCTCATCTGTTTTTTTATAACTGCTGAGTTTACCCTGTTTTCTTGCCTTTTCTATTCTCCTTTAATCCAGAATTCGCGTTCTTAGGTTAATAAAATTATATGGACAAGATGGTGTAAAAGAGTGGAAAAAGAAAGCAATTTATGGAAAGAGATCTTACATAGAAGGATTTTTCTCAAGGTTGAAGCAAGTATTTGGATTTAGCTTTAGGAATAAATCTGAAGTAAATCGTGAAAAAGAATTACTAATTAAGTGCTATTTGCTCAACAAATTCACTGATATTGGTATGGCTAAATTTGAAATCATTACATAAATTTGTCGTAAACCATCACTGCTTAAGGTCCTATGCAACAAAGCTATCCCAGTGTCAAGCATTGGGATGACATCGTGCAGCTGCACAATGCACTGCAATGTCAAATCTATTATATGCAGTTCTCTAAAAAGGGGAAGTATTTTTTTAAAGTAACAAAATAGCAAGGTTTTATGACTTGCTATTTTGTATACAGAAGGGTAGGGGAGAGCTATCTGTTCTGTCCTTGCATATTTGGTTGTTCAGTTGCAATATCTTCCAAATTTGTAGAGACAGGAGCAAGCGCCCTTCTCACCAAAGCCGTTGACAATGCAGCACCAATTCCTGCTCCGGCTGCAGCTATCAGACCAGATCTTAATTCTTCTAAGTCTAACAAAGATCTGTTATTTAACCTTACACCATCGTGACTATCACAAAAGATAATGCAGTCTAAAATTATCATTCTCAGATTATTATTCACTTCTATATCATCATTAATATGATCTCTTAATTCATCGATAATCTTTAATGCTCGATCTTGCATATCTCTTACTTCTTCTTCACTAGCTTGTGCAACTATGAGAAAAATTATTCCAAGCAAATCTTGTTGTAAGTTTTTTAATTTTTTTAAATCCATGATAATTATCATTAATATTTAAATATTTTAGTGAAATAATATAGTACTATAGTTATCCAATCAAGATAAATAATTAATATATTAAGGAATAAAATGCCAATTAGCAGTCAAAAGAATAGAATGAAATATCAAGCGATATCCTCTATAATTAAATTTTTTGAATGAAGAGATGATGATTCGTGTAGGAATTAATGGTCTGGGTAGAATAGGAAGAAGTGTTCTGCTTGCTATCCATGAAGTGGAAAAATATAGCAAGCAGATAGAAGTTGTAGCAGTGAACGGATCGCTCGGTGCTGAGCAGCATGCACATTTGATTAAATATGATTCTGTTCATGGCAAATTCAGTGGTGATATTGATTTTAATGAGTCTCAAAATTGGCTATCTATAAATGGCAGAAAATTTTCTTTATATAGAGAACGGAGCCCTGAAAATATTCCTTGGAATGTTGATGTAATACTTGAATGTACTGGTGCATTTAACAAGCGTGAAGAAGCAATAAGGCACAATGCAGAGAAAGTAATTGTCTCTGCTCCAGTTCCGGATGCTGATGTCACTATAGTTTACGGTGTGAATAACGATATGCTCGAAAAAGAGCATAAAGTGATATCAGCAGGTTCTTGCACTACAAATTGCCTGGCTCCGATTGTGCAGGTTCTACACTCCAATCTAGGTATAAAAAGCGGTTTTATGACTACTATACATGCCTACACGAATGATCAAAATGTTCTTGATGGTAATCATAAAGATTTGCGCAGGGCAAGGGCTTGCGGACTATCTATGGTGCCAACTACAACCGGGGCAGCAAAAACAATTGGTTCTATAATTCCTGAATTAAAGGGAAAGCTAGATGGCACTGCCGTCAGAGTTCCGGTTAGCAATGTTTCTATGGTTGATTTTAAATTTACGACTGATAAGAAAGCGACCGTTAAAGAAATAAATGAAATGTTTAAGGATGCAGCAAGCAATGTGCTTTCTGTATGTGCGGAACCTTTAGTTTCAATAGACTTTGTGCATAACCCTTATAGTGCAATTGTGGATTCAACTGGTACATATGTTACAGGCAACATCTGTAGAGTTGCAGCGTGGTATGACAATGAGTGGGCTTTTTCGCTGAGAATGTTAGACATAGCATTATTGAGCCATAGTAAAGTATGAATGAAAACTCGAACAAATATGCCTCTTTTTATGAGCACTTTGCGGAACTCAGAAAAAGAGTTATCTTTTGCTTTCTATTTTTTTGCGTTGCTTTTGGTTTTTGTTACTACTTTAAGGAAAATATATACCGTTTTTTACTTGCACCTTTAATAGAAGCAACAAAAGGTAGCGAAGGTTTTTCTTTAATTTACACAGACTTAACAGAGGCATTTTTTGTATATCTTAGGGTTGCTGTAATGAGTGCACTTTTGCTCTCTTTTCCTGTGTTTGCATGGCAATTCTATATGTTCTTAGCACCTGGGTTATATAAAAGTGAAAGGGCAGTGTTGCTGCCATACTTAATTGCAACACCGGTTTTATTTGTAACGGGAGCTACTGTAGTCTATTACTATATATTTCCTTTAGCCTGGAAGTTTTTTATCAACTTCGAACACAGTGGTAAATCCTTCGATATACCGATAGAGTTTATGCCATCAGTTAGCGAATATTTAGACCTTGTTCTCCAATTTATGTTTGCATTTGGCACTGCATTTCAAATTCCAGTCATACTCACATTAATGGTGAGAGTTGGGCTACTGACTGCACAAAGTTTGTCAAATAAACGTAGAATCGCAATAGTGGTAATTTTTATTATTGCTGCAATCTTAACTCCACCTGATGTATTAAGCCAAGTAGGGCTTGCAATACCAATGCTGATTCTATATGAATTGTCCATTCTGATATGTAGGTATATTGAAAAAAAGAAGACAAAGGATTAGATATAGCTAATTAAAGTTATATGGACGGAGTATTTAAAATACAAGGAGAAAAATGGAAATAGAAGATGAAAAAAGCACAAAAAATCTTATTCGTGAGGCAATCAATGAAGATCACCCTCTAACGCGAATTCTGGATTAAGGAAGGAAGAAAGTATAGGAAATAGAAGGCTTTTTGGATTTGATGGAATAGGAAATGAGAGTAGAAAAGATATGAACCAAAAAATTAACAGGGGATCTATGGCGAGTGTGTTCAATTTCTAGTCTATTTTTTAGGTAACCAAAAACAGTCTCAATGATAGACCTTTTTCTCAGTAAAATCTTCTCATTTAGCGAAATCAATGCATTTTTCATACCTTTTTTCACCTTGGTAACAAGTTTCAAACCTCGGTCAAACAGCTTCTGAAAAAGCTCTTTTGCAATATAACCTTTGTCACCAAACAAAAGGCCGGTTAATTTTTCCGTCAGATTTGGCACAGGTATCCTATCATCAACATTGCCTTTTGTTAGCGTAAGTGAATGAATTTCACCATTTTCATTGATTACCATATGTAATTTGAAACCAAAAAACCAGCCGTAAGTACTCTTGCTTAATTTTGCAATTCCAGCAAAAACTTTGTTTTTGGATATTCTTTTTGCATGACAAACTGCAATGGGAGTTGTGTCTATATATGAAATTCCAGTGTTTTCTGACTGTCCACAAAGCCAATGCAACAACATTGCTAAATGCCACAAAACCCTAGGCTTTAGAGCAACAAACCTGGTATATGAAGGCAACTTTGGAAACTCTGATTTGTAGAGCAACGTTAGGTAATGTAGATAGAAAGTTTTGAAATTTTTACACGGAGATTGTTGATATAGCAGGATTATTGTCATGATTTCGGAGTGCTCAATTTCCGTTGTTCTTGTGGGTTTTTTACCATTTGGCAGTAGTTTACCTGCAAAATTTTTCTCTATATCTCTGCAAAAATCATCGACCAAACAAAACAGTTTGTTATATCTTCCATGGTTAACCTCATCTATTAATCCAGAATTCGCGTTTTTAGTAGAGCATCGTTACTAAGCAGCTGTCAAAAATTTGAATGCATAACTTCAAGACGTAACACTGCTGATACGCCATTTTTAGTCATTGGTCATAGAATTAGTATTCATGACATATTTGGCTATTTAGAGAAGAAATCAGAGCGGCAGTTTGAAAAGATTATAATACCTGCAGTACTTGAAGATGGGACAAGTATTGATGAAGATAGATTGCCGATACAGGAATTGAAAATTAAGGAAAAAGCTGAGCCTTATGTTTATCAGTCACAATATATGCAGGACCCGCAAGAACCAAAATGGCGAATATTTAATGAAAAATACTTTAAGAAGATTGATTTTGCTTATAAGACAATTGGCGATAAAGATCTGGTAGCATTTGAACCAAAACGGTGTGGAGTATGGGTGGCTTTGTTGCATCGCTAGCTATGATGGATTAAAGATAAAAAAGATAGAGAATATCAGCAGCTTATTATTCTGGTATTTATAACAAGAACGGTCAGTGAATACCTAAATTTGAGTAAAAGAAATTTCACTACCACTCACTAATCCGGCTAAAATTCAAGAATTTCAATGCTTTAGCTATTTTCAATAGAATTAAATTTATTAATACAAATAACAAATTACTATTCTTAAATTTGATCAGATTGATTGCAAAAAAACAAGATTTTCAATAGGTTGCTTATAATCCTAACTATGTTAGCCTTTCATAGGTAGCGATGCAACAAAGCCAGTATGGGTAGACTTACTAGCAGCAAAATTAGACCCAGCTACAGTTGAACGGGATATTCATAACTTTTTGAGAAAGTACGAACAGAGATTACATGCCATAGTAGTAGAGGAACATGGTATAGGTTTTAAGGTTATAGCGGATTTACGAACGCTACTGCAAAATACATTGATTTTAGGCTCAAGAAGGAAGAGATCAAAAATGGAAGTATTTCAGTCTTGTAGCCAATTTGTGAAGCAGGGACATATATTTCTTGAAAGAGAATATCGAAATTTTCATTATTTGATATTCAATGAATTTGAAAAGATCCACACTGAAACTAAATACACAGATGATATAGCTGATGTTTTGAGTGAATTTATTATGTGGTTTCCTGAAAAAAACCGTCTTGGAATACCTTGTCCTGAAAGTATAGTTTTATAAATTATAATAAATATGACTTTCAAACACTAAAAAATTACATAATATATATTATGGAAAATAAAATCACATAATATAAGAAGCAAGGTTTTCCTACGTCATACCGCGATTCATTCGCGGTATAGATTCCGCTATAGCTTAATGCATAAAGGTAGAGACAAAGGTGTAGAGATATGGTAGAGTAGAAAAAACCAAAAGAGAGGTAATAGATGGCATCACCATATCAATATGAGCTAAGGGAAAGAGTGATTTCAGCAGTGGAATCTGGAATGGCAGTAGTAAAAGTAAAAGAAATCTTCAAAGTAGGTAGGGCAACTATTTACAGATGGAAAAAAATCAAACAAGATACTGGAGATATAAAATCGAGGACCTGCTATCAAAAAGGTCATAGTCATATAATAAAAGATCAAGAAGAATTCAGGGAATTTCTCGATAAAAATAATGATAAAACTTTACAAGAACTATCGAAGATATGGCGAAAAAAAGTATCTCCAACAACAATACACCGAGCAATAAAAACACTTGGTTACAGCTATAAAAAAAACTTTTTATCATCCGAAAAGGGATACTGGAGCAAGAAAAAAGTTTCAAGAAATAATTGCAGAAATTCCAAGAGATAAGCTTGTATTTATAACGCGAATTCTGGATTAAAGGAGAATAGAAAAGGCAAGAAAACAGGGTAAACTCAGCAGTTATAAAAAAACAGATGAGGTTAACCATGGAAGATATAACAAACTGTTTTGTTTGGTCGATGATTTTTGCAGAGATATAGAGAAAAATTTTGCAGGTAAACTACTGCCAAATGGTAAAAAACCCACAAGAACAACGGAAATTGAGCACTCCGAAATCATGACAATAATCCTGCTATATCAACAATCTCCGTGTAAAAATTTCAAAACTTTCTATCTACATTACCTAACGTTGCTCTACAAATCAGAGTTTCCAAAGTTGCCTTCATATACCAGGTTTGTTGCTCTAAAGCCTAGGGTTTTGTGGCATTTAGCAATGTTGTTGCATTGGCTTTGTGGACAGTCAGAAAACACTGGAATTTCATATATAGACACAACTCCCATTGCAGTTTGTCATGCAAAAAGAATATCCAAAAACAAAGTTTTTGCTGGAATTGCAAAATTAAGCAAGAGTACTTACGGCTGGTTTTTTGGTTTCAAATTACATATGGTAATCAATGAAAATGGTGAAATTCATTCACTTACGCTAACAAAAGGCAATGTTGATGATAGGATACCTGTGCCAAATCTGACGGAAAAATTAACCGGCCTTTTGTTTGGTGACAAAGGTTATATTGCAAAAGAGCTTTTTCAGAAGCTGTTTGACCGAGGTTTGAAACTTGTTACCAAGGTGAAAAAAGGTATGAAAAATGCATTGATTTCGCTAAATGAGAAGATTTTACTGAGAAAAAGGCTATCATTGAGACTGTTTTTGGTTACCTAAAAAATAGACTAGAAATTGAACACACTCGCCATAGATCCCCTGTTAATTTTTTGGTTCATATCTTTTCTACTCTCATTTCCTATTCCATCAAATCCAAAAAGCCTTCTATTTCCTATACTTTCTTCCTTCCTTAATCCAGAATTCGCGTTTCTAGTCTATTTTTTAGGTAACCAAAAACAGTCTCAATGATAGCCTTTTTCTCAGTAAAATCTTCTCATTTAGCGAAATCAATGCATTTTTCATACCTTTTTTCACCTTGGTAACAAGTTTCAAACCTCGGTCAAACAGCTTCTGAAAAAGCTCTTTTGCAATATAACCTTAAAACCCTAGGCTTTAGAGCAACAAACCTGGTATATGAAGGCAACTTTGGAAACTCTGATTTGTAGAGCAACGTTAGGTAATGTAGATAGAAAGTTTTGAAATTTTTACACGGAGATTGTTGATATAGCAGGATTATTGTCATGATTTCGGAGTGCTCAATTTCCGTTGTTCTTGTGGGTTTTTTACCATTTGGCAGTAGTTTACCTGCAAAATTTTTCTCTATATCTCTGCAAAAATCATCGACCAAACAAAACAGTTTGTTATATCTTCCATGGTTAACCTCATCTGTTTTTTTATAACTGCTGAGTTTACCCTGTTTTCTTGCCTTTTCTATTCTCCTTTAATCCAGAATTCGCGTAAGAAAGGTTTCCCGCGATTCATTCGCGGTATCTCAGCCGCTAACAAGTAGCGGGATGACAGCAATTCTACGTCATACCGTCACGGTATCTCATCCGCTAACAAGCAGCGGGATGACGGTTGTCGTTTAGCTATAAATATTAAGAAATTTACCAAACGAAAAAAAGGCAAAAGAAGCCCTGGTCATTGTCTATTTTCAATATTGGCGTTTTTTTATGTTTTAAACGTTTAATAACCGCGACTCAGCTGCTTTTTAATGCAACTAACCTTTAGTCATAAATGTTTAAGAAATTTACTAAGCAGAAAAAAAGGCAAAGAAACCCCGTGGTAATTAGTGTTCACTCTCTAATCCTTCAAATTGGCGTACTATACTGTCTTAAACGCTTTATAAGCGCGTTTCGGCTTGTATAGGTAGAAACCTAAAAGTTTTATAAAGACATAAGGTGCACATAGTGCGAAAAATTAAAAATAAGACGCCAAGTACGTTGTTTTTTTTGCTGTTTAATCTGCACAGATGAAGATAACTGAATACCTTCAGTACCATGATAAGGGCGCTGGTGGAGTTTGTCAAGTAAGTTTTCGTTTCTGTGAGCCACCTGCTAACCGACAGCTAACATTAACACCAATATCATATCTGAAGAAACCCCCTGGCCATTCTAAAAAATTTAATGCTGAGTACACCTTACTTTTGGCTTCCTCTATAGTGCTCCCTTCTGCTACTATATTTAGCACTCTTCCGCCATCTGAAACCCAATTACCACTCTCATCTAATTTAGTACCAGCATGAAACACCAATATACCAGGAATGCTTTCAATTTTATCTAATCCCTTAATTACTTCTCCCTTTTGATAATCACCCGGATAGCCTTTACTTGCAACAACTACACAAATTGTAGATTTGTTATTAAGCTCCACCATTTTGACATTTAACTTTCCTTCTGCAGCTGACAACATCAATTTTAACAAATCGCAATTTGAATCAAATCTAGGTAATATAGATTGCGTTTCTGGATCACCGAATCTAACGTTATACTCGAGAAGTTTTGGGCCATCTCTGCAAATCATTAAACCAGCAAAGAGTACTCCCTTATAAGGCGTACCCATGTTAACCAATGCTTGAGCTGTAGGGTATATTATTTTTTGGATAATTTTTTGCTCCATGTCCTTACTTATAATTGAAGGTGATGAGTACGATCCCATGCCTCCAGTATTTTGGCTTTCATTACTTTCATCAACTCTCTTATAATCTTTTGCACACCCAAGAGTTACTACTTTCAACCCATCAACAAGAGCAAAAAAACTTACTTCTTCTCCAATTAAAAACTCTTCTATGATTATTTCTTCACCTGATTCACCAAATTTTTTCTCCACTAGCATTGAATCTATTGCTGAAAAAGCTTCGTTTTCTGCGCAACATATCATCACGCCTTTCCCTGCCGCAATTCCATTTGCTTTCACTACAAGTGGAAACTTTATTTTATTGCTACGTACAAAATCTTTAGCTAATCCTTCATCAACAAAACACTCGTACTTGGCAGTTGGTATACCATATCGCTTGCATAGTCCCTTGGTGAAAGACTTTGATCCCTCAAGCTTTGCAGTTGCTTGACTCGGAGCAAAAACATTTATTCCCTCTGCAACTAAATCATCAGCAAGCCCATCAATTATTGGTTGTTCTGGACCAATAACAACCAACTCTATATTTTCTCTCTTGCAAAATTGTGTAACATCCACTGAATTTTGAATATTTACATCCACAAGAACTCCCAAATTTTCCATGGCCGGGCGACCAGGAGTTACATATAACTCAGTCAAGATAGGAGATTTTTTTAGAGCCCAAAGTAGAGCGTGCTCACGTCCACCAGAACCTATAACCAGAACCTTCATCTTTATTTCCTCGCTTTTCTATATGTCAAAATTATTATTTGCTTATAACAGTATCATTACTCATGTATTTTTGCAACACGTTTGGTATTATAATCGATCCGTCGGAATTTTGGTAATTCTCCATTATGGCAATAATCGTTCTTCCTATAGCTAAAGCTGAGCCGTTTAAAGTGTGAACATATTTTTTTATCTTTTTATCAGTTTCTGAAGAGTATTTAGCGTTCATCCTTCTTGCTTGAAATGCACCACAATTTGAGCAGCTTGATATTTCTCTATATTTATTTTGCTCAGGTAACCATACCTCTATGTCATAAGTCCTTTGTGCAGCAAAACCCATATCACCACTACACAGTAGCATTACTCTATACGGTAATTCTAGTTTTTTTAATATCTCTTCAACAACACTCGTCATGCGCTCAAGTTCATCGTTTGATTGGTCTTCAGTTGTAATACTCACCAATTCCACTTTACCAAATTGGTGTTGCCTTATCATGCCTCTCGTGTCTCGCCCTGCGCTGCCTGCTTCTTTACGAAAACACTCTGAATACGCAGTAAAGCGAATAGGCAGTTCTTTTTTTTCTATTATTTTATCAGTAACCAAATTTGTCAGAACCACTTCACCTGTGGGAATCAGCCTTAATTCGTCGGTAGTTAGATATGAATCATTAGAAAATTTCGGTAGCTGACCAACATTATACATAGCCTCGTTTTTCACCAAAGTCGGGTGGTACACCTCAGTATAGCCAAATTCATTAACATGCATTTCAAGCATAAAATTTATTAGCGCTCGTCCAAGCTTAGCTAACTGTCCTTTTAATATCGCAAATCTTGATCCGGAAATTCTCGCCGCTTGTTCGAAGTCCATTAAATCTAATTTTTCTCCGAGTTCATAATGAGATTTTGCTGTAAAATCAAACTGTCTTTTTTCTCCATATTTTCTCACCTCTAAATTAGAGTTCTCATCTGCGCCTATTGGCACATCTTGCGCAGAAATATTCGGCAAGTTAGATAAAACATTCACTAACTTATCCTTTTCTGCTTGCTCTTTTAAGCTAATTGCCTCTATCTCATTCGTGATGTTTTTTGATGATTTTATTTGCTCTTCACAAGGGCTCTTGCTCATTTTAAGCTTCTTTATTTCCTCTGTGATTTCATTGCGCTGCCTATTTAAATCTTGCAATTTAGTGGTTAATGACCTTTTCTCGTGATCAATTTCTAATACCTCTTTTGCAGTAAACTCTCTTATCCCCCTGCTTTTCATTGCCTTTTCAAATCCTTTAGGGTTTTTGCGTATATATTCTATATCGTGCATATATTGTGCTATTACTAACATTATTACTGTACTTCAAAAGCTCTTAATATTCAATATTTTCTCATACTACTAAAATTATTATGGTTGATTTTTTTGTTAGAATTTGTTAAAATTTAATTAACTTAGCGTTCATAGGATATAGTATGTTGGGCATCACAGAAAAATATAATCAATTTAAAGAGAGCACTTACTTTGCTGGTGGGAAATTTGTTATCTGCGCTACTTGTGTATGCCTAGCAGCCACATTCGCTGCTGGCTGTTTAGGAGCGGTAATAGGATCCCCTCTATTGACCTTTCCACTTGCTATGCTAATTTCTCATCCTGTAATTTGGATTATAATGGGAGTAGTTCTTACAACAGCATACAAATTAGCGAAGAACTATATTAATGGAAATGGAAAAGGAGCTTCAAAGGGGGAAAAGAGTAAAGAAAAAGATACAGAACTACAAGATTTGCAAGGCAAGACTCCAGAAAAGCAAGCAAGACCAAAAATTCCTGATAGGGATAGTGGTATTGTACCAGGCAGTGAACCCGATTCAAGGAACAGTAGTCGTAGAAGCTCTTTGGATAGTGGTTTGGGTGGTAAAGAGTTTCATGAAAATTTGGACACTCTTGTGCATCAGACAAATAGAAAGAATTACGCTTACTGGTTGCAGCAACATGATATTGCTCATATTGCAAGAATTAAATATAAGTATTCAGAAGGTTTTACGGATGGTGTATTCTTCTGTATTCCTGGTAATCTTGAATCCTTGAGTGAAAGGTTGAGAGAATATAAAAATAAAGCAGAACGAGAGAGTTCGAAAAGGATATTTTACTTCAGTTATTAATTTGGGTGGTAATCATTGGGTAACGCTAGTTGTTGCATACAGCTTAGATAACAAACAATTTAGAGCTTATTATTGTGATTCTTTTAGTGCTGATTTACCAAGTCCTGGTAGTCAACGTAAGAAAATAGAACTTGCAAATGAAATTAAAGAATTGGTTACACCTCTTACTGATCAAGCTAGTGAGTTGAATGCGCAAGGAAAAAAAGAAATGAGTAAAGATGTCAAAGAGACAGCACAAACGTGTCGGAACAAGAAAGATGAATTAGTTAACGTCCCAATAAATACCGATAATATAGTGAGTGCACTGGAAGAAATTTTGAAAATAGGAAAGGATAACATAAGAAGCTCTAAAACTAAGCAGCAAAACGATGGCTGCAATTGTGGCATATTCGCACTAGAAAATGCTCATAAAATTACACAAATGCTCAACGAAGGCAAATCATTTGACGAAATTGACAAAGAGTTATCAGAATATAAATTTGATTTGAATGGGAAAAGAAGAGAGTTTACAAAAGCGCTTATGGAGGATGAAGGGTGGAAAGAGCATTTAAAAAACGGGCTTTTGTGCGATCTTCCACCAGGAACGGACACCTCTCTTACCTCAAGGGTGCAGAATACAGCTCAGGTTGCTATATAGTTTACAATGAAGAATTACCATTAACCTTATGCCCCTGCAAATAGGAAATCTAACGATTGATTCCCCGGTAATCTTAGCTCCAATGTCTGGGGTGACTGATTATCCGTTCAGAAGTATTGTAAAGAAACTTGGTGCAAGTTTGTTAGTCTCAGAAATGATTGCAAGCAGAGCCATGATTATGCAAACTCGCCAGAGTCTGCAAAAAGCAAAAGTCGATGAATTAACTGCTGTGCAGCTTGCTGGGTGTGAGCCAGATGTTATGGCGGAGGCTGCAAAACTAAATGAGGATATGGGTGCAAAAATTATAGACATAAACTTTGGTTGCCCTGTTAAAAAAGTTGTAAACGGTTATGCAGGATCAGCGCTAATGCGTGATGAGAAAAAAGCTGCTGAAATCATTGAAGCTGTGGTCAATGCAGTAAATATACCAGTTACAGTGAAAATGCGCACTGGATGGAATGATGAAAATCGCAATGCTCCACGTTTAGCAAAAATCGCAGAGGACTTAGGGGCAAAAATGATTACTGTGCATGGAAGGACAAGAGCGCAGCTCTATAACGGTCAAGCAGATTGGAAATTCGTTAGAAATGTTAAAGAACAAGTGAAAATTCCAGTTATAGTAAATGGCGATATTAAAAACTTGAGTGATATTCAAAGTGCTCTTAAAGAATCCGGAGCAGACGGAGTGATGATAGGTCGTGGTGCCTACGGTAAACCTTGGCTGATTAATCAAGCAATGCACTTTCTCAGTGGAAGTAAAACTTCTGAGCCAACAGCTTCAGAGAGATTAAGCATCATACTTGAGCATTACGATAATATTCTTGAGTACTATGGAAATGACACGGGGATAAAGATGGCCCGCAAACACATAGGTTGGTACAGTAGCGGGCTTCAATGCTCATCTGAATTTCGTGTGAGAGTAAATAACATGACAGATAGCACAGAAGTGAAAGAAAATATTATTGGCTTTTTTGGTCAAGAGACACACGTATCTGTTTAGGGGCGTGGCTAATGTGCAAATATTGAAGCAAAAGTGGTCAGTGCTTGACACTGGCTTTTTAAGTCATAAAAACCTACTTGACAAACTCCCCCAGCCCTCTTATCATGAAACTGAAGCTATTGTATTTGCTTTCGCCAATCTGCAGATTAAAAGGTAAGGATTACTTAATGTATCGGCGTCTTATGTTCAATTTTTTGCAGTATATAGATACTGTATGTCTTTACAAAACTTCATCTACATCTAGATTTTTATCTAAATAAGCTGAACGCGCTTATAAAGCGTTACAAGACATCAAAAAATGCCAATACTCGACAGAGATAGTAAAAGACTAGCTAACTCGGGGATTCTTTGTCTTTTTTTCTGCTTAGTAAATTTCTTAAACATTTGCAGCGTAGGTTAGTTGCAATTAAAAGCAGCTGAATCTCGCTTGTCAAGCGTTTAAAACGCGAATTCTGGATTAAGGAAGGAAGAAAGTATAGGAAATAGAAGGCTTTTTGGATTTGATGGAATAGGAAATGAGAGTAGAAAAGATATGAACCAAAAAATTAACAGGGGATCTATGGCGAGTGTGTTCAATTTCTAGTCTATTTTTTAGGTAACCAAAAACAGTCTCAATGATAGCCTTTTTCTCAGTAAAATCTTCTCATTTAGCGAAATCAATGCATTTTTCATACCTTTTTTCACCTTGGTAACAAGTTTCAAACCTCGGTCAAACAGCTTCTGAAAAAGCTCTTTTGCAATATAACCTTTGTCACCAAACAAAAGGCCGGTTAATTTTTCCGTCAGATTTGGCACAGGTATCCTATCATCAACATTGCCTTTTGTTAGCGTAAGTGAATGAATTTCACCATTTTCATTGATTACCATATGTAATTTGAAACCAAAAAACCAGCCGTAAGTACTCTTGCTTAATTTTGCAATTCCAGCAAAAACTTTGTTTTGGATATTCTTTTTGCATGACAAACTGCAATGGGAGTTGTGTCTATATATGAAATTCCAGTGTTTTCTGACTGTCCACAAAGCCAATGCAACAACATTGCTAAATGCCACAAAACCCTAGGCTTTAGAGCAACAAACCTGGTATATGAAGGCAACTTTGGAAACTCTGATTTGTAGAGCAACGTTAGGTAATGTAGATAGAAAGTTTTGAAATTTTTACACGGAGATTGTTGATATAGCAGGATTATTGTCATGATTTCGGAGTGCTCAATTTCCGTTGTTCTTGTGGGTTTTTTACCATTTGGCAGTAGTTTACCTGCAAAATTTTTCTCTATATCTCTGCAAAAATCATCGACCAAACAAAACAGTTTGTTATATCTTCCATGGTTAACCTCATCTGTTTTTTTATAACTGCTGAGTTTACCCTGTTTTCTTGCCTTTTCTATTCTCCTTTAATCCAGAATTCGCGTTTAAAACATAAAAAACGCCAATATTTTAAAGCGGATAATAACCACGGGGCTTCTTTTGCCTTTTTTTTTATTTGGTAAATTTCTTAATGTTTGTAGCTAACATGAAGCTAAGTACGAACTTTGTTAAACACAACAAATGGTGTCATCCCAGTGTCAGCTACTTGCATGACAGGAGAAAGAGGCTACTGGAATGACAGGAAAAGGGGCTACTTGGATGACAGGAAGAGAAGGCTATTTAGAAGGACCCAAAAAACGCGAATTCTGGATTAAAGGAGAATAGAAAAGGCAAGAAAACAGGGTAAACTCAGCAGTTATAAAAAAACAGATGAGGTTAACCATGGAAGATATAACAAACTGTTTTGTTTGGTCGATGATTTTTGCAGAGATATAGAGAAAAATTTTGCAGGTAAACTACTGCCAAATGGTAAAAAACCCACAAGAACAACGGAAATTGAGCACTCCGAAATCATGACAATAATCCTGCTATATCAACAATCTCCGTGTAAAAATTTCAAAACTTTCTATCTACATTACCTAACGTTGCTCTACAAATCAGAGTTTCCAAAGTTGCCTTCATATACCAGGTTTGTTGCTCTAAAGCCTAGGGTTTTGTGGCATTTAGCAATGTTGTTGCATTGGCTTTGTGGACAGTCAGAAAACACTGGAATTTCATATATAGACACAACTCCCATTGCAGTTTGTCATGCAAAAAGAATATCCAAAACAAAGTTTTTGCTGGAATTGCAAAATTAAGCAAGAGTACTTACGGCTGGTTTTTTGGTTTCAAATTACATATGGTAATCAATGAAAATGGTGAAATTCATTCACTTACGCTAACAAAAGGCAATGTTGATGATAGGATACCTGTGCCAAATCTGACGGAAAAATTAACCGGCCTTTTGTTTGGTGACAAAGGTTATATTGCAAAAGAGCTTTTTCAGAAGCTGTTTGACCGAGGTTTGAAACTTGTTACCAAGGTGAAAAAAGGTATGAAAAATGCATTGATTTCGCTAAATGAGAAGATTTTACTGAGAAAAAGGCTATCATTGAGACTGTTTTTGGTTACCTAAAAAATAGACTAGAAATTGAACACACTCGCCATAGATCCCCTGTTAATTTTTTGGTTCATATCTTTTCTACTCTCATTTCCTATTCCATCAAATCCAAAAAGCCTTCTATTTCCTATACTTTCTTCCTTCCTTAATCCAGAATTCGCGTAAAAAGGGTGTCATCCCAGTGTCTGGGCACTGCCCTTTTGGATGGAAACCAGTGTCAGCTACTTGGATGACAAGAGAATGATGTTATTCCAGACTGGAATGACACCATCTGTTGTAAACTCACTTTTACTTTATTGGTTATCTTGTTATGCTACCTTGTCTACCTTATTTTGTCACTCTCCTGAACTGATACGAAACACACTAGCTGTACTCAATTCGACTGATCATATGCCACTACGCTCTCTTCCTCACCAGAGTGTAAATAACAACCATTATCCATCAACCATTTCTCGTCATAAGTTTCAATATCAAAATATTTTTCATATTCATCTATATTATCACAAAGTGAAAGTGCTCTGATCTTATTCATAATCAAACCTGTACCAGCAGGAATTAATCTTCCTACTATAACATTTTCTTTTAATCCACTTAAAGGATCACTCTTTCCGCAGAATGCTGCTTCTGTAAGTACCTTTGTTGTCTCTTGGAAAGAGGCAGCAGAAATAAAGGAGCTAGTTTCAAGACTTGCCCTAGTAATCCCCTGCAGAATAGGAAGATAATGAGTAGGCCGTTTGCCAGAGTTACTCATAGCATCATTTTCCCTATCAACTTCCAGCTTGTCAATGCTTTCGCCAATCAAGTACATAGTATCACCAGGATCAGTAATTTCCACTTTTTGTAGCATTTGTTTTAAGATCACCTCTAAATGCTTGTTGTCTATACGAACACCCTGCAATCTATAAACTTGCTGTATTTCAGAAATCATATAGTGTGCTAAAGCTTCTAACCCAAGCACACGTAAAATATCATGGAGATCAGGGTCACCATCCATCAATAGATCACCTTTACGTACAAAATCACCTTCATTGACTATTACATGCTTACTTCTTGATACCAAATATTCAACTGGAGAAATTTGTTCATCTACAGGTTTAATTAATATACTGCGTTTTCCTCTACGGTCTTTTTCAGAAAACGCTACATAGCCATCTATCTCACTAACAATAGCATGCTCTTTAGGACGACGTGCTTCAAATAACTCTATAACCCTCGGTAAACCACCAGTAATATCACGAGTTTTAACTGACTCTCTTGGTGTTCTTGTAATAACATCACCTGCATGAACCTTCTGGCCATCTTGTACATTGAGCACTGCCCCGATTGGTATAAAATAACATGCTTCAACGCCACTTGCGAGTGTCATTACTTTACCATTATCGTCAAGCAGGACAATACGAGGACGTAAATTAGCTCCACCAGAATGCAATTTCCAATCTTTTACTACTTTGCTTGATATTCCTGTAGATTCATCCATCACTTCAGTGATCGAAACTCCATCTTTTAAGTCCTGATAAGACACTGTACCAGTCTTCTCCGTGATAATAGGCAATGTATAAGGATCCCATTCCGTAACTTTATCGCCAATTTTTACTGACCCACTCTCATCCACATAAAGTTTAGCACCGTAAGGTACACTATGCTTCAACTTTTCACTACCAAGGCTATCAATCAACACGACTTCACAGGAACGGCTTATCACAATTTTATTTCCGTTTCTATCTATAATTATATTACTATTGTTTAACTTTATTTTAGCATTAATAGAAGCTATAATATTCGAGGATTCAACGCCTCTAGTCATTACTCCACCTATATGGAAAGTACGCATCGTTAACTGAGTACCTGGCTCTCCAACAGATTGAGCAGCTATAACACCAACTGCTTCACCTATTGAAACAATTTTACCAGTTGCAAGGTCTCTTCCATAACATAAAGAACACACACCAGGACTTATTTCACAAGTTAAAGGCGATCTAATTTTTATAGCATCAAGACCTGCAATGCTGATTTGCTTTACTTTATCCTCATCAATTAATCCCCCTGCTTTTACTAATAATTCTTTTGTCACTGGGTTATATATATCATCTGCAGCTGTTCTACCCAGCACAACACTCTCTAGAGATGCAACTATAGTACTTCCTTCAACTTTAGCTCTCACAACAAGACCATTTTTTGTTTTACAGTCATGCTTTGTAACTATGCAATTTTGAGACACATCAACTAAACGACGAGTTAAGTATCCAGAGTTTGCAGTTTTAAGCGCAGTGTCAGCTAAACCTTTACGTGCACCGTGAGTAGAATTAAAATATTCAAATACGTTCAATCCTTCACGGAAATTAGAAATTATAGGTGTTTCTATAATCTCACCAGAAGGTTTGGTCATGAGCCCTCGCATTCCTGCTAGCTGTTTCATCTGTGAAGTAGAACCCCTTGCACCAGAGTTAACCATCATATACACTGAGTTGTACTTACTATTTTCATCATATATAGATATTGCTTTTAACATATCATTAGCTATCATATCCGTACACTTAGACCATTCATCTATAACCTTGTTATACCTCTCACTTCTAGTTATTAGCCCATCTTGATATTGCATAGAGAATTTCTTAATTTCACCCCTCGCGTGATCAACATGTGTAGCTTTAGTTTCAGGTATAACCATATCACAACGACCAAAAGAAACACCAGAAAATGTGGCATACTCAAAGCCAAGTACCATTAATTTATCAGAAAATGCCACTGTAGCACTTTGACCACAGTTACGATATACCAAATCAACTATACTAGTTATTTCCTTGACTGTTAATATCTGATTTATTAGATCGAAGCCTAGATTCTCATGCTTAGGAAAAATTTGCCATAATATTAAACGGCCAGGAGTTGTACAAACAGTTTTATAGTGAATTTCACCGCTGCTATTAATATACTCCATCCTATACTTTATACTAGAATGAATATGCAAAGTACCATCACTCAAAGAATGCTCAACTTCACAAAAAGCACCAAAAGATGGTATATTATCTTCCTTAGGTTCTTGTAAAGTCAGATAATATATACCAAGTACTATATCTTTACTAGGAACTATAATCGGTCTGCCATTAGAAGGACTTAAAACGTTATTAGTAGACATCATCAACACCCTAGCTTCAAGCTGAGCTTCCAATGAAATTGGCACATGCACTGCCATTTGATCACCATCAAAATCAGCATTAAACGCCGTACAGACAAGCGGATGAAGCTGTATTGCTTTGCCTTCAATAAGGATTGGCTCAAAAGCCTGAATACCAAGTCTATGTAGCGTAGGCGCTCTATTCAACAAAACAGGATGCTCTTTTATTACCTCTTCAAGCATATCCCAAACTTCTGGTTTTTCTGCTCTTATCAACTTACTAGCAAACTTAATAGTTGGAGCCATACCATACATCTTAAGCTTTGAGTAAACAAAAGGTTTGAATAGTTCAAGAGCCATTCTTTTTGGTAATCCACACTGATTTAGTTTCAAAGTTGGACCAACAACTATTACAGAACGTCCAGAGTAGTCTACCCTTTTTCCTAAGAGGTTCTGGCGAAAACGACCCTGTTTTCCTTTTAACATATCACTAATGGACTTTTTATATCCAACAGCACCAGCTTTATTTACCAAAGTACTACGACGACTATTATCAAAAAGAGAATCAACTGCTTCTTGTAACATTCTTTTTTCATTACGAATCATAATCTCAGGAGGATTTAAGCTCAACAATTTCCTCAACCTGTTATTTCTATTAATAATAGTCCTATAATGATGATTCAGATCAGAAACTGCAGGACGACCACTTTCAAGCGATACCAAAGGACGCAAATCAGGTGGTAAAATAGGTATAGTTGTAAGTATCATCCACTCAGGCCTATTTCCAGATTTAATGAAGTTTTCAACAATACGCAATCTCTTTATAATTTTCTTTCTTCTTATCTCAGAAGCAACAGACTCTAATTCTAGTCTTAAATCCTTCCTAATTTCATGTAAATCAAGGCGCGTTAGCAACTCTCTTATAGCTTCAACACCTTGCATAGCTACAAAACTATCGATCCCATAGCTATCTTTAACTTCATTATAAGCTTTTTCACTAATAATCTCACCTTTTTCAAAAGGCGAAACAAGAGGATCTATCACGATATAATTATCGCTATGTAAAATATTCTCAATATCTCTGAGAGACATATCCAATAATGCTCCAATTCTTGAAGGAAGCGATTTCAAAAACCATATATGAGCAACAGGAGATGCAAGCTCTATATGACCCATCCTTTCTCTTCTTACTTTAGAAGATGTAACTTCTACTCCGCATTTTTCGCATATGCGACCCCTGTGTCTTCTTTTTTTGTATTTTCCACATAAACACTCATCGTCATTGACAGGGCCAAAAACCTTAGGGCAAAATAATCCACCTTTCTCAACTTTGAACGTACGATAATTTGCAGTTGAAACATCTTCTATCTCACCACAAGATATACGCTTAATACTTTCAGGGCTAGCAATCGATATGCTAACCTCATTAAAAGGTTGTGCAATGTTAGTGTGAGATATATCTTCAATCACTACATCATTTTGCTTTAAATCTACATTTAAACATAAAGAACGTAGTTCTTTTATCATCACATTAAAGGATTCAGGAATTCCACATTCAAAATTACTGTCACCTTTTATTATCGACTCGTAAATCTTAACTCTACCATTAATATCATCAGACTTCACAGTTAACATTTCCTGCAAAGTATAAGCAGCACCATAGGCTTGTAATGCCCAACATTCCATTTCACCAAAACGCTGACCACCAAAATGAGATTTTCCTCCTAGAGGTTGTTGAGTAACCAAACTATAAGGCCCTACTGAACGCGCATGAATTTTACCATCAACTAAGTGGTGCAACTTAAGCATGTACATGTAACCAACTGTAACCTTGCGGTCGAATTTTTCACCACTGCAACCGTCATATAATACAGCTTGTCCAGAGTTATCCAAACCAGCAAGTTCAAATAATTTTGCTATTTGTTCATCTTTTGGACCCTCAAATACAGGTGCAGCAACAGGAACGCCATCACGTAATTTACGTGCAAATTCAATGAGATTATTATCACTAATATTACGAATATCATTACAGATAGATACGTTACTACCATAGCTATAAACCTCAATCAGGAAATTACGTAAATTGCTGTATGAACTTTTACAAGAGTTCAAATAGTTCTCTACTAACGCATTCAACTCGTCATTTAGTGCATTCTTATTAGGTGTATTTAAAACAGAAGCCATTATTTCATCATCATCAATATTTTCAATTTTTTTATTGTCAAGGTATGCTACTGCAAATTGTGTAAAATTATCATCGTTAAGGGACCTAATTCCCTTGCAAAAAGCACTTTTGATTTTATTGATCTCATCGAGAATATTACTTACCCTTTCCCCTAATTTTCTACAAGCCCAACCTACATGCGTTTCCAGTATTTGCCCTACATTCATTCGTGAAGGAACACCAAGAGGGTTAAGAATAATATCAACAGGAGTACCATCTTCCAAATAAGGCATATCTTCCACTGGCACAACTCGAGAAATCACACCTTTATTCCCATGTCTACCAGCCATTTTATCCCCTGTTTGCAGACTATGTTTCACAGCAATGAAAACTTTTACTGACATCGACACACCTTGAGGCAGGTCATAACCTTCATGTAATTTTTCTACTTTTCGCTTAAACTGTGCTATTGCATGTGATACTTTTTCATCAAAATCTTTTTTTAAGCTCTTAACTTGCTCATAAATGGATTGGTTTTTTAATCCCATACCCCACCATTGCTCACGTTCAATAGAGTCAAATTTTTCTTGATCTTGAGAACCAGAATTAATAAGAAGTTTCTTCAGTTCATCATAGAAATATTCACTAGTAACATTGATTATATAATCTCGCTCTTCCTCAAAGTCATTTACCTCTTTTTGTTTGATGAGTAATGCCCTTTCATTTTCTTCAACCCCCCTGCGTGTAAAGACTTGTACATCAATTACTGTCCCTTCAACATCTGGAGATGTATATAAAGAGGAATCCGCACAATCGAATGACTTTTCACCAAAAATTGTCATTAATAACTTCGTTTCAGGAGGCAATGAAAGAGAAGGTTTAGGTGTAACTTTACCTACCAGAATATAGCCTGGACCAACTCTTGTACCAATTTTCACTATACCACTATCATCCAAGTGATATAGATTTTCTTCATTAACACCAGGTATAGCACGAGTTATTTTTTCTGATCCTAAAGGGATATCATGTACAACACAGTCAAATTCTTCTATATGAATAGAAGTAAAGAGATCTTTTTTAACAACTTCACTAGAAATAATAATAGAGTCTTCAAAGTTATAACCTTGCCAAGACATAAAAGCGACTAGCAAATTTTTACCAAGAGCCAACTCACCACTGTTAATTGCAGGACCATCAGCTATTACATCACCCTTTTTAACATAATCACCTACGCACACTAGCGGTCTTTGATTAATACAAGTATTATGGTTAGAACGCTGAAATTTCCTTAGATGATAAATATCTACATCCAAGTAGTTAACCCTTTCTTTATCAAAAGCACGTATAACTATAGAGTTACTATCAGAACTATCAACTATGCCATCGCATTTTGCTAAAACTACAGCACCAGAGCCAGAAGCTACAAAAGACTCCATACCAGTAGCAACCAGAGGAGCGGTAGGCTTCAATAAAGGTACGGCCTGACGTTGCATATTTGAGCCCATTAATGCTCTATTAGCATCATCATTTTCTAAAAATGGAATCAAGGAAGCTGCAACTGATATTACCTGCTTAGGAGATACGTCAATGTAACTCACCTGATCACTACTTACCATAATGAAACTACCAGCATATCTACAGTATAGCATGTCATCAACAAAGCAATTATTTTCATCGAGCTTTACGCTGGTATCAGCTATATAATATAAACCTTCATCTATAGCAGACAGATACTCAATTTGATCAGTAACAACCCTATTAACTACTTTTCTATAAGGACTTTCAATGAAACCATATTTATTAATACGCGCGTATATAGCTAAGCTGTTGATTAACCCTATATTTTGCCCTTCAGGAGTCTCAATAGGGCAAATTCTTCCATAATGAGTTGGATGAACATCACGCACTTCAAATCCTGCCCGTTCTCTTGTTAAACCGCCAGGACCTAACGCGGACAACCTTCTTTTATGTGTTATTTCAGATAACGGATTAGTCTGATCCATAAATTGAGATAATTGAGAAGAATTGAAGAAATCTCTTAAGACATTAGTTAACACTTTTGGATTAATAAAATCAGATGGAGAAACTTTATCTAAACTAGAAGTGGACATAGAATCAACTATTGCGCGTTCCAATTTCAACAACCCAGTTCTAAATTGATTTTCTATAAACTCTCCAACTGATCTTACTCTTCTGTTTCCTAAATGATCAATATCATCTACAGATCCTTGACCGTCACGTAACAATACTATTTTTTTTACAATTTCAATAATATCTTCATATGTTAAAACAGTTAAATCCTCATCATAATTTAATCCAAGGTAAGAGTTAAGCTTCAACCTACCAATGTTAGACAAATCATAATATTCCGGACTGAAGAAAAGATTACGGAAAAACTCCTCTACTATCTCTAAAACAGGAACTTCACCAGGACGCAAAACTCTATATATTTCATATAGCGCATCCTGATAAGACATGTTTTCGTCTAAGAAAAGCGTATTTAATATATAAGGTCCAACAGATACATTATCTATGTTCAATACTGATATTTCATCCACAGACAATAACTCAAGCTTCTTTATGTCTTCCAGCTTTATAGATTCACCAGCAGATAAAATTTTCGTAGAGCTAGCACTATCCATTAAATCTTCTGCGAGGAATAAACCACATATAGAATTAAAAGGAACCAGATACTCTTTTAATTCATTATCATATAGCTTTTTAGCTAGTCTTGAGGTAATACGAACGTTAGCTTTAAGCAGCACATTACCTTCAATATCCATTAAGTCGAAAGGCAGCCTCACTCCTTTAAATTTATCAGGAACAAAAGGCACTTTCCAACCATCTTTATGTTTTACATACTTTATTTTCTGATAAAATCTATCGAGTATATCATTATTTGATAGACCCAACGCCTTTAATAAAACTGAGATTGGCAATTTTCTTTTTCTATCAACACGAAAATACAAATGGTCTTTAACATCAAATTCAATATCAAGCCAAGAACCCCTATAAGGAATAATTCTAGCAGAATAGATCAATTTACCAGAATTGTAAGTTTTTCCCTTATCGCTATCAAAAAATACACCAGGAGACCTATGCATTTGTGAGACGATAACTTTTTCCACACCATTAATGATGAAAGTGCCCTTATCAGTCATCATAGGCAACCCACAAAAGTGGACTTTCTGCTCTTCTATAGATTTTACAACGGTTGCAAGTTTAGAATGATCTCCACTCTCTTTAATCGATTTATATTCATCAAGAGAAATACCATCCTGCATAACAACAAGACGTATAGAAGCAATAACCTGAGCAGAAAAAGTTACACCACGCTTTATACACTCAGATTCGTCATACTTAGGATCATCTACCCTACAACTTATAAACTCAATAGTAGCCCTACGCAAAGGATCATTTATTGGAAAGATTGTATGAAAGATAACTTCAAGTCTTTCATTACCCTTATTCTTAGGAGCAAATGAATCATACGATTCTTTTTGAACCTTAACCAAATCCAATAAAGAATCTTTTAAATCAATCGACCTAGAATAAGAAACTCTAGGAACAAAAGCACCAGAAGCGTACATATAAGAAGAATCAACCATTAAAATACCCCAAATTAATTAAAAGAGCTATATCAATATAAAATTAATACATTAAATATTATTCAAGCTCCACTTTAGTTGCTCCTGCTTCAATAAGTTTTTGCTTGATTTTTTCTGCTTCGTCTTTAGGAACATTAGCAGTCAAATCTTTAGGTAAAGATTCAACCAACTCTTTTGCTTCTTTTAAACCCAATGTAGAATTAACTTCTCTCACAGCTTTAATAACTCCTATTTTTTTACTCGCATCAATTTCTTTAATCACAACTTTATACTCAGCTTTTTCTTGAGCAGCAGGAGCAGCAGCATTATCACTAATAGGCGCCCCAGCACCAACAGCTCCACCAAGAAAAGAACCAGCAGGCAACCCTATTTTCTCTTCTAGAACTTTTACAAGTTCAGAAGCCTCTAATAGGTTTAAAGATAATATTTTATCAACCAAATCACTTGTTACATTACTCATAATTATCACCTTACTTAACAACAAATTTATTTTTTAGAACTATAATAATCCAAAACTCTCATAAGCCTCATAGAAGATGAATTAATAGACAACGCCAACCGAGCAGGAATATCATAAGATATTAAACGCATAATTTTAACACGCAATTCATCCAGAGAAGGCAACTTAGCCAGTTTATTAACATCTTCCACTGTTAACAATTCATTTAAATGAGCTGCGCAAATCACAGACATTTTTTCTTTGTTAGCATTAGTAAAATCAACTATTAATTTTGCAGCTTCTACTATGCCACTAGAGTATATAATAGCAACAGGACCAGAAAATTTGCCCGATAAATAAGAAAATTTACCAGTCCTTTCTAAAGCCAAGCGAGCTAGAGTATTTTTAACTACTAATACCCCACCTGCTATAGACTTCAGGCTATTTCTCAGAGTTAACGAATCATTAGCATTTATAGATTTAAAATTTACTAATATTAAGAAATCATTATTTACAAATACGTTTATTGTGCTCTGTATAAATTCATCCTTATTTTTACGCTTCACGGTATCACTCCCTTAAATTACATCTTCCACTTTGCTTATCTTATAAGCTTTACCCATAGTTGAATTTAAAAAAACACCCTTAAAGTAAATTCCTTTCACAGAAATAGGTTTATTATCTTTAATTACTTTAAGAAAGGCTTTTAAATTTTCTAGCAAGCCATCAATATCAAATTTAATATTTCCTAATTTACCATGAATAACACCATTTTTATCTGTTCTAAATTTCACCTGACCAGACTTAATGGTTTTAATAGCTTCTGCAATGTTAGAAGTCACAGTACCAAATTTAGGGTTAGGCATCAGCCCTTTAGCACCCAATACTTTTGCAATAGGAGTGATTTTTGCCATAAAATCAGGAGTAGTAATGCACCAATCAACATCTAATTTTCTACCTTTTTTTATTTCTTCAACTAAATCCTCTCCTCCTGCAATATCAGCACCAGCTTTTTCAGCTTCTAATAAATGTTTATCTTGAGCGAAAACAGCTACTTTAATATTTTTCCCGATACCTTTAGGCAAAACTACTGTACCACACACCTGCTCTTCAGATTTACGTGAATCTACGCCTAAATTGACTGCAATATCAACTGATTCATTAAATTTTGCTGAAGCAGACTCAACAATCTTCTTCAAACACTGCCTAGGATTATCATTATATGTATTCATTTACCTAACCTTCCACAACTTCTATACCCATAGATTTTGCAGTGCCTACAACCATTTTCACTGCTGAATCTTCATTATCCACCTTCATATCAACCATCTTGCACTTTGCCACTTTAATTATAGCAGACATAGGTAATTTAGCCACTAATTCTTTACCAGGATTACCAGAACTTTTACTTAATTTAGCCTCCTGCTTAAGTAAATAAGCCACAGGCGGACCGCTGACAGTAAAATCATGAGAGCGATCATCCTTTATGGAAATTCGCACTGTTACTAAATCGCCTACTTTATAATTAGCGTTAGCAGTGCTAGTAACTTTATTAAAAGCTTCACAAAACTTAGGAACAGGTATACCACGTGGACCAAGTACTGAAGCAATTTTCGGCCCTGGAACTGCTTTCCCAGCTTCCATAAGTAAGTTAATCTTAGCAACTACAACACTCATAATTAATCCTCTATTTTCTCTACTTGAGCCAGATCAAGCTCTATTATTGTCGGCTTACCTAAAATCGATACTTCCACATTAATAATTTTTTTCTCATTGTTTACCATATTTACCTTACCAGTAAAATTTTGAAAAAGACCATCATTAATTTTCACTTTTTCACCTTTTTCATAACCATAACCTAACTTCTTTGTCTCTTGAGCATCATAAAGTGCATTACACATTGAGTGAATCTCATCATCCAAAATCACCTTTGGAATATTACCATTTTTCAAAAATCCATAAACCTTAAGAGATTTTGGTATATTATTGATAAAATTCAATACTTCATCGCATAAATTCACGTATAAAAAGACATAACCAGGAAAGCATTTCCTTCGTGTAGCAATTTTCTTAGATTTCAACTCTACTTCACTTAGCTCTTCATATGGAATAAAAACTTCCTTAAAGTAATCATTAACACCCAATCTCATAGAATTTTCCAATATATGTTTGCGCACTTTCTCTTCACAATTGGAAGCAACTCTCAAGATATACCATTTATATCTATTAAATTCTTTACACTTTAAACTTATTTCATCATCTGAAATCATCTCAAAATCACCAGATTCGCCACTGCAGAATCCAGGCGTTTGATTCAAAATATTTTTGCTTTCATCACATAGATGCATATATACATACACTTCACATAACTCTTTTATATCAGACTTTGAATTACATACCGTTTGATAAGGAATAAACACTTCCTTAAAATAAACAGCATCACTTACCAATTCGCGTATATTTTGCTCATATCCATAATCAACTTTAATGATATACCATTTATATTCACATTCCATAAATAATTCCAAATAAAGCCTTAATTACGTAAAGAGACATAAAATCCACAAAACAGAAGAAAATCGAAAAGCATAATATAACAATCATTACAACAAATAGAGATGACAACACCTCCTGTTTCTTTACCCAAGCAATTCTTCGTATTTCTTGCTTTATATCACAGAAAAAAACACACAAACTTTTTAACATTTTCACCACAACATTAATGCAGGAGCGATAGGAATTGAACCTACAACCTCTGGTTTTGGAGACCAGCGCTCTACCAATTGAGCTACACTCCTATAACTCAAACTCTCACTCCAAAATTTCAGAAACAACACCAGAACCAACAGTTCTACCGCCTTCTCTTATCGCAAAACGCAATCCCTTATCCATTGCTATCGGTACTTGCAATTCTACTTCTACACTCACATTATCTCCTGGCATTACCATCTCCTTCCCATCTAGCAATTTTATGCTCCCAGTTACATCCGTTGTCCTTAAATAAAACTGTGGCTGGTAATTCGCAAAAAATGGTGTATGCCTTCCTCCTTCCTCTTTCTTTAATATATAAACCTCCGCCTTAAACTTTCTATGCGGCGTTATCGTCCCCGGTTTTGCTAATACTTGCCCTCTCTCCACTTCTTCTCTTTTTGTTCCTCTTAACAATATTCCTACATTGAGTCCTGCACTTCCCTTATCCAGCAACTTCTTAAACATTTCTACACCTGTGCATATCGTCTTTTGCGTCTCCTTCAGACCTATTATCTCTATCTCTTCTCCCGTCTTTATCTCTCCCTTCTCTATTCTTCCTGTTACCACCGTCCCTCGCCCCAATATCGAAAATACATCTTCGATTGGCAATAAAAATGGTAAATCCACAGGCCTTGGTGGAACCGCCACATATTCATCTAACTTTTCCATCAATTTGTCTATTGATTTCTTTCCATATTCGCCGCTGTCATCCTCCAGCGCCTTGAGTGCTGACCCAACTACCACAGGCACTTCATCCCCTGGAAATCCGTATTTACTCAGCAATTCCCTCACTTCCATTTCTACTAAATCTATCATATCAGCATCAGCAACATCAGCTTTATTTATATACACCACGATATATCCAACACCCACCTGCTTCGCCAGCAATATATGCTCTCTCGTTTGTGGCATTGGCCCATCAACTCCCGACACTACCAATATCGCTGCATCCATCTGTGCTGCACCTACTATCATATTCTTTACATAGTCAGCGTGTCCAGGACAATCAACGTGTGCATAATGCCTTTTTTCCGTCTGATACTCAACATGCGCTGTTGCTATCGTTATCCCCCTCTTCCTTTCTTCTGGCGCTTTATCTATCTGATCGTACGCTACAAAATTTCCATAATGCTTTGTTATCGCCGCTGTTAACGTTGTCTTCCCATGATCCACATGTCCTATTGTTCCCACATTTACATGTGGCTTTCCAAATGCTTCCACTACTGCTGTCATAATTTAAACTTTTCTACCTAAAATACAAATACATCAATAAATAATATGTTGATTTTATAAAAATACAATAAAAAAAAGAGCGGATAGTGGGAATCGAACCCACGTCACTAGCTTGGAAGGCTAGAGCTCTACCATTGAGCTATACCCGCACAATGGAGGAGGTAGGATTCGAACCTACGTACGCAATGCGGACAGATTTACAGTCTGTTACCTTTAACCACTCGGTCACTCCTCCACAAAAATTTGTTAAGAGAACGCTATTTTAGTACCTTAACTCAAGCTTTTATTGTATTTAATACTAAACGCCTAAAATTAAAAAATCAAGCAATAAAACCTACCCTGATTAAAATCATGCAGATTTCATTTTATACAACACAATATTGTCAATAAAACGTCTAAACAAATAATGCGAATCATGCGTACCTGGCGCTTCTTCTGGATGATATTGCACAGAAAAGACTAGGTAATCCTTCATCATTATTCCCTCTACACTATTATCAAATAGAGAAATGTGAGTAATTTTAACATTACTTGGAAGAGAAGCTGAATCAACAACGAAACCATGATTTTGGCTAGTGATCTCAACTTTTCCACTACTTACATCATAAACTGGATGGTTACTCCCTCGGTGACCAATATCCATCTTGATGGTCTTTGCCCCCAAAGTAATCGCAAGTAATTGATGGCCCATGCATATGCCAAAAATTGGTATTTTAGATTTTATAATAATGTCTATTTCTGAAACTACACTTTCTCCTATTTCTTGCGGATCACCAGGACCATTTGAAAGCACTATACCATCTGGATTCATACTCAACACTTTTTGAGCAAAACCTGTGCTTGGTCTGATTAATTCAACTGTACAACCAAGTTCTATTAAGCGTGAAACTATACTGATTTTTACGCCAAAATCAACGATTACAACCCTATATTTTGCATTAAGGTCACTTTTAAAATTACTATGCAAGCTAACTTTATTGGTTATTTCCATCCCATTTACAGGTTTGTATTTCTTCAATTCATCCAACACATACGTCTCGCTTGACGGGCATATCATTCCATTTTGAGATCCATGTTCTCTCAAATGTCTCGTTAAAGCTCTAGTATCAACTCCTGATATCCCAATCACGTTATTTTTCTCTAACCAATCATTTAAACTGATATATGAAGAAGGGTGGGACATAGAAGAAAGTTCACGCATAACCACACCACTTGCAAAAATTTTCTTTCCTTCATTATCTTTATGGTTTATTCCAATGTTACCAATATGAGGAAAAGTGAACGTTATAATTTGATCAGCAAAAGAAGGATCAGTTATAGTATGCTGATAACCGGTCATACCAGTGGTAAAACAGACCTCACCTATGCACTTGCCTTTTTTACCTACTGATTTTCCCCAAAAGCACTTGCCATCTTGTAAAATTAAAACTGCGTCCTGCACTTCATTATCTATTTAACTGATTCAAAACAGTATACAAGAATTTTAAATAATACGTAACTCTTTCTAAAATTCCAAATTTAACCACGAGGCGGCGAAGAACAATATGAAAAAAATTTTTAACGCGCCCTTTCATAAAATATGTTGACTATCTCCGTATTTTATATTAGGTATACTCCGGCAGTTATGAAATGGAGGTTTATTATGTCAAATGAAATCCAACCTAAAAATAAGTTACTAATTGTAGGAGCTGGCTTACTATTCTTTGCAATGGTGTTCCCATCATTTTTTCTCTTAGCAAAAATAGCCATAGGATTAGCTATGATCGCAATTGCAACAATCGTGGTAAAAATTTTCTCAAAAACAATATCAAACGTTCTTGAAAAAGAAAAAGTAGATCAGAATCAGGCAGCACAACAAACAACACAAAGTAAAATTATAAACCTAGCTATTGGATTAACATTTATATTTGCAGGAGGATTATCAATGCTCATTATAGCAAAAACTGGCTTAATTGCAGCATGTGCAGCTATAACTGCTTTAGCTCTACACGAATATGTTAAAAATGAAGAAATAGGAAAAAAGATAAATGATAAATTCGATAAGGTAGCTGACGATACAATCAATTTTATTGTTAGCAGTGTTGAAAAACTTATTCCAACAAAGCCGCCAGGCATAACAGCCTAAACTGTCTCCGTTCAGCAGAGTGGTTTAAGAAACAATAGATAAGAGGTTTTGAAAAGGGTTCAGCCTTCTTTTTATGTCCATCTTGAGGAACTTCTTGTACAATTAGTTTCTCTTGAGAAAATGAATCTAACATTTTAACACTCCCTTTAACTCTTACATAATATATTGAAAAATAATTAACCTAACTTTTGTATAACTTGCACCTTTATCAGCTTGTTAGGTAGAATTATTAAAGAACTAGTTGAACAGAAGTTATCAACTCCATCCACAAGTTCTCCGTTTGTTACTCCAGTTGCAATGAACACTGATTCACCTCTTGCCATATCTTTTATGGTGTAGATTTTTTCTGGATCGTGAATGTTCAAATCTTTTGCTCTTTCTCTTAACTGATCCGTGTCAAATATTAACCTTCCCTCCATCTGTCCGCCGATTGAGCTTAGCGCTGCAGCCGCAAGCACCCCTTCTGGTGCTCCTCCTATACCGATATACATATCGTGATTGCCATTTACTAGTGAAACTACGGCCGCAACATCACCATCATCTATTAGTTTAACTTTTGCTCCTAACTTCCTGATTTTCAATATTAATTCATCATGCCTTTCACGTTTAAGTACAGTTACCACGAGATCATTTACTTTGCATTTTTTTGCCTTGGCTAAATTGTCTAGATTCTTTTCAATGCTATTTTTTAGTGAGACTACACCCTCTGGAAGATTTTTTCCTACTGCTATCTTTTCCATATAAACATCAGGTGCATGTAAAAAATTACCTTTTTTCGTTGCAGCAAGAACGGACATTGCCCCCTGTTTGTAGTGAGCGCAAATTGTGGTACCCTCAAGTGGGTCAACAGCAATGTCGATTTCAGGACCATTTCCAGTGCCAACCTTCTCGCCAATATATAGCATCGGCGCTTCATCTCTCTCACCTTCACCAATTACGATAGTACCATTTATTTCCATTGAATTTAACACTGTTCGCATTGCATCAACTGCAACCTGATCAGCCTTTTTTTCATCCCCAAAGCCTGCTAGTTTATATGCAGCAAGCGCCGCAGCTTCGGTCACTTTCACTAACTTATAGGCTAAATCTTCCATCATTTGCTTTAAGAACTATATTCAATATATATCATGCTGCTTGAAACTGCAATATGTCTTGACTGGTTGTGGGAAAGTTGCTATAATAAATTAGATAGTAATAGTGGTAAAATTTGACATGACTTATGAAGAGATAAAAGAAATTGTAACTAACAATCCTGATATAACTGCTGAGGAGTTTTACTGGACATTGATACAGGGAGGAAAAACAGATATAGAAATTTTTGATTTATTTGCGGATGCTATCCGTTCAGGAGGGTCCGATATTTCAAACGATCGTGATACATTTCTAAAAACTATTGAATTGCTTGCGAATTCAGGCATTAAAATCAATGATATTAAAGATACTGCTTCCAATACTCTGTTGGATATAGCTGCAATGAATAAACAAGCTGACGTTGTAAGGATACTTTTGAATAGTGGCAAGTTTAATAAAGAAGAAAAATTGCATGCTTTGAATTCTGCTATTGTTCAAGGCAATGTCCAAGAATTTAAACTATTTTTAGATTACGTAGATCATGCAAGCATACAAGAGCATTTAAATGCAGCTCCTTGCAATGAGAACACTGACATTATGAAGGTGCTTTTAGATAATAAGAGATTTACTGAAGGAGAAAAGGTTGATGCTCTGAGTAATGCTTCCATAGATGGTGATCTACCAAAGGTTAGGTTGCTTTTAAAGCATATGACAGGTATACCAGCAAATGGTATAAGGAGTCTTTTAGAAATGATTAAAGAAAGTAAATCATCACTTGAGATAGATTCTGAATTTAAAGTGGACTTCAACAATTCTGATCACTGTAAATACCTCTCGAATTATGTAATAATTGCAATACTTAGATCAGCAATAAACAAGAAACAAAACACACTTAATGTGGAAGAGAATGGAGCGGGACTCAGTGGCAGTAATATAACCACGCTAAATGATGGTGACATTAGGAATCTGTGTCTTGATATAGATAGGGTTACAAAACAGGATAGCACAGTTACTAGTTTTGAAGATTTGCAAAAAAGGTTAAAAAGGAAGGGAATTAATCTTCAGAGCAAATGTGAAAAAAATGCTGTACTAGAATATGCAATTAAAGATCAAAATTTGAACGTTATAAAATTTCTCTTACAAAATGAAGTGACTATCATCAATGCAATCAGTCAAGAAGGAAGGTATTACGTTAGCAAAATTGAAGAAGACAAATCTATATTATGCTCTGTTGTTTCTTATACTGATAACAGTAATGCTGAGATTCTAGGCACGCTACTGCGAAATATTAATGCAGAGCAATCAAAGTTAAATCCTGAAGATGAATTGTACATATTATACCAACAATCAAAAGATGATGCATTCTGCACTGCTGTTGCAGAAAGTAATTCTGTAGCAGCAACAGTGCTAATACAGAACGATCAAGAAAGAATTGCACCACGCGCATCAGCAGTAAGCAAGAATGGGATACCTATAGCAACAGTGCATCCTATATTAACAAAAGAAACAAATACCAATCAAACTGTTACACCAAATAGTGGTAACGGTCAGCATCATAATAACGAAGGTGAAACGCCTGTAGTAACAGCACCTACTATATTAACAAAAGAAACAAATACCAATCAAACTGTTACACCAAATAGTGGTAACGGTCAGCATCATAATAACAAAAATAAAACGCCTGTATCAACAAGGACTGACCGAACTGCCACACCAAATAATGATAACAAAGCTAACAGCTTCATAGATGCTCAATTTTCTCCACCAAATACACAAGAAACTAAATATAAAGAAAGCAAGGAAAATTTTTATACCTCATTAACAAAAGATGTTGTTGGAGTTGTTGTTACAACGCGAATTCTGGATTAAAGGAGAATAGAAAAGGCAAGAAAACAGGGTAAACTCAGCAGTTATAAAAAAACAGATGAGGTTAACCATGGAAGATATAACAAACTGTTTTGTTTGGTCGATGATTTTTGCAGAGATATAGAGAAAAATTTTGCAGGTAAACTACTGCCAAATGGTAAAAAACCCACAAGAACAACGGAAATTGAGCACTCCGAAATCATGACAATAATCCTGCTATATCAACAATCTCCGTGTAAAAATTTCAAAACTTTCTATCTACATTACCTAACGTTGCTCTACAAATCAGAGTTTCCAAAGTTGCCTTCATATACCAGGTTTGTTGCTCTAAAGCCTAGGGTTTTGTGGCATTTAGCAATGTTGTTGCATTGGCTTTGTGGACAGTCAGAAAACACTGGAATTTCATATATAGACACAACTCCCATTGCAGTTTGTCATGCAAAAAGAATATCCAAAAACAAAGTTTTTGCTGGAATTGCAAAATTAAGCAAGAGTACTTACGGCTGGTTTTTTGGTTTCAAATTACATATGGTAATCAATGAAAATGGTGAAATTCATTCACTTACGCTAACAAAAGGCAATGTTGATGATAGGATACCTGTGCCAAATCTGACGGAAAAATTAACCGGCCTTTTGTTTGGTGACAAAGGTTATATTGCAAAAGAGCTTTTTCAGAAGCTGTTTGACCGAGGTTTGAAACTTGTTACCAAGGTGAAAAAAGGTATGAAAAATGCATTGATTTCGCTAAATGAGAAGATTTTACTGAGAAAAAGGTCTATCATTGAGACTGTTTTTGGTTACCTAAAAAATAGACTAGAAATTGAACACACTCGCCATAGATCCCCTGTTAATTTTTTGGTTCATATCTTTTCTACTCTCATTTCCTATTCCATCAAATCCAAAAAGCCTTCTATTTCCTATACTTTCTTCCTTCCTTAATCCAGAATTCGCGTTTTAGAGCAACAAACCTGGTATATGAAGGCAACTTTGGAAACTCTGATTTGTAGAGCAACGTTAGGTAATGTAGATAGAAAGTTTTGAAATTTTTACACGGAGATTGTTGATATAGCAGGATTATTGTCATGATTTCGGAGTGCTCAATTTCCGTTGTTCTTGTGGGTTTTTTACCATATGGTTAACCTCATCTGTTTTTTTATAACTGCTGAGTTTACCCTGTTTTCTTGCCTTTTCTATTCTCCTTTAATCCAGAATTCGCGTTTATAACAAGAACGGTCAGTGAATACCTAAATTTGAGTAAAAGAAATTTCACTACCACTCACTAATCCGGCTAAAATTCAAGAATTTCAATGCTTTAGCTATTTTCAATAGAATTAAGTTTATTAATATAAATAATAAATTACTATTCTTAAATTTGATCAGATTGATTGCAAAAAAACAAGATTTTCAATAGGTTGCTTATAATCCTAACTATAGTTAGCCTTTCATAAGTAGCGATGCAACAAATCCCACTGGGATCTATAGCTAGCACAGCCCTACGTCATACCGCCGCGGATAGATTCCGCTAACAAGTAGCGGAATGACGAGTTTCACACTTATCAAATTGTAGGTAAACCTAAATTACTTTAGCTATAATTTACCCAACAAACTTAGATTTTATGCTAAATTGTGCTGCTACTAACTTTGCAACCGGTACTCTATAGGGTGAGCATGAAACATAATCCACCCCTGATTCGATGAGAAACTCTATAGATCTTGGATCTGCTCCATGCTCTCCACATATACCCAGTTTTATTTCTTTTCGGGTTTTTTTGCCTCTTTCAATGGCTATCTTGATTAACTCCCCTACCCCTTCGATGTCCAGCACTTCAAACGGGTCGTTTTCGAATATGTTGCTTTCCTTATAAGAATCGAGGAAATTAACTGAATCATCTCTTGAAAGTCCCATGGTTGTTTGCGTTAAATCATTAGTGCCAAAACTAAAAAACTCTGCATGTTTTGCTAACTTATCAGCAATCAGTGCCGCTCGTGGCAGTTCTATCATAGTGCCGATTGAATAAGCCTTGTCTGATGTCATTCCAGCGCGTGACGCTGGAATCTGCATCTGGATCCCAGCTGAGATGACAGAGGATTCTTTCTTTGCTAGCTCGTATATCATAACAAACTCTTTCTCACTCATGATAAAAGGAATCATGATTTCAGGCTCCACTTCTATCTTCTTTTCTTTCTTTAATTCACTTGCAGCACTAAGTATTGCCCTAATCTGCATGCTATATATTTCAGGATGAGAAATGGCAAGTCTACAACCTCGATGGCCAAGCATTGGGTTCTTTTCTGATAACTGTGCTATTTTATTTTTTACTGACTCAACTGACTTACTAAGTGATTTGGCGATTTTTTCTATAGTAGACTGATTATTGGGTAAAAATTCATGCAAAGGCGGATCAAGCAACCGTATAGTGACCTCCCTGCCCTCCATAATAGAAAATATTTCTTTGAAATCAGACTTTTGCATTCCTTCCAGTTTAATGAGCGCATCTGCCCTTTCATTTTCATCGTCAGCTATTATCAACTTTTGAATGAATTCGATTCTATCACTAGCGAAAAACATATGTTCTGTGCGACATAAGCCTATACCTTCTGCACCGAATTCTTTTGCAATTTTTGCATCTTTTGGAGTATCAGCGTTCGCTCTCACTTTGATCGTTTTGATTTCATCTATCCAGTTAATTATCGTTTTGAATTCTTGCGATAATTCAGGTAAAATTGTAGGGAGAATGCCAAGCATAACCTCCCCTGTTCCTCCGTTGATGGTAATTGGTTCACCTTTATTTACTTTTGTATCCCCTACAGAAAAGAAAATTCCATCTTTATCGATATAAAGTCCACTCACACTGCAAATGCATGGCTTACCCATTCCACGGGTTACAACAGCAGCATGCGAGGTCATCCCTCCCCGTGCTGTTACTATGCCACTTGCAGCATTCATTCCATTAATATCTTCAGGACTCGTTTCTGACCTTACTAAAATCACTTTTTTGCCCTGCTCTGCAGCTTTTTCAGCATCACTTGCACTAAACACTACATATCCAGAAGCAACCCCTGGAGAAGCCGGCAGTCCCTTCCCTATTACTTTCTGGTCACTCTTAACATCAAGAATTGGATGCAATAAATTGTCAAAAGTTTTTGGATCAATTCTCAATATTCCTTCTTCTTTTGTAATCGTTCCTTCGTTTACCATATCAACTATTATGCGAATAGCAGCTTCAGCCGTGCGCTTGCCAGACCTAGTCTGCAAAATCCATAACTTACCGTCCTGTACAGTAAATTCGATATCCTGCATGTCTTTATAATGCCTTTCAAGTTTTTCACATACCACGCATAATTCTCGGTAGACACTTGGCAGCAACTTCTCCATAGTGTTTTTTTGCTCTCCGTCAATTGGCATAGGAGTATAAACACCAGAAACCACATCCTCACCCTGAGCATTAACCAAAAACTCACCAAAAAGCTTTTTTTCTCCAGTTGAAGGGTTTCGTGTAAATATCACACCAGTTGCAGAATTATCATTTAAATTACCAAAAACCATTGCTTGCACGTTGACTGCTGTTCCAAGGTTTTCAGGAATATTATGTATTCTTCTATAGGAAACAGCCCTATCATTTTTCCAAGAGGCAAATACTGCATTAACTGAGTTTAACAATTGCTCTTCAACGTTCTGCGGAAAATGTTTTCCTGTTTTTTCATGTACTATCCTTTTGAAATTGCTAACAATTCTCTTTAAAACATCAACATCAAGATCAGCTAAGCTTTTTGCTCCACTCTTTTGCTGTTCATTATCAACAACATCTTGAAATAGGTGATGGTCAAGCTGTAGTACAACATTGGAGTACATCATAATGAAACGGCAGTAGCTATCGTAAGCAAAACGTTCGCCACTTTTTTTTGCAAGCCCAACAACGGTTTCATCATTTAGGCCAACATTTAAAATAGTATCAAGCATGCCCGGCATTGAATTGACACTACCAGAGCGTATGGAAACTAATAAGGGGTTATTTAAATCCCCAAATTTACAACCGATGTCATTTTCGAGCATCGCCATGTAGTTTTTGATCTCGTTACGTAGGTCGTTAGACAATTCATTATCCTGACAGTAAGTCTGACAAACAGAGGTGGAAATTGTGAAACCAGGTGGAACAGGAATGCCAACATTGCACATTTCTGCTAAATTTGCTCCCTTCCCTCCCAGCAGATTTTTCATTTCTGCATTGCCTTCGCACTTGTTCTGGCTGAAGTAATGTATTAACTTTTCCCCCATCATTTTCTCCGGATTTTCACTGATAAACACATTGTACATATAGTTCCAATAAACCTGTGAGGACTTGAAACCTTAGGATAATAAATTTTACAAAATTTGGCAACAACGTTCCTTCTGGCAACATCAGTAAAGTTAACAAAAAAGATGACAAATTATTATCAATAAGAATATATAATATAAAGATACATTTAAAAATTTTTTTATGGCTCTTTATTTAAGAGATAGGGTCAATTTTTCTATGAACGCGAATTCTGGATTAAGGAAGGAAGAAAGTATAGGAAATAGAAGGCTTTTTGGATTTGATGGAATAGGAAATGAGAGTAGAAAAGATATGAACCAAAAAATTAACAGGGGATCTATGGCGAGTGTGTTCAATTTCTAGTCTATTTTTTAGGTAACCAAAAACAGTCTCAATGATAGACCTTTTTCTCAGTAAAATCTTCTCATTTAGCGAAATCAATGCATTTTTCATACCTTTTTTCACCTTGGTAACAAGTTTCAAACCTCGGTCAAACAGCTTCTGAAAAAGCTCTTTTGCAATATAACCTTTGTCACCAAACAAAAGGCCGGTTAATTTTTCCGTCAGATTTGGCACAGGTATCCTATCATCAACATTGCCTTTTGTTAGCGTAAGTGAATGAATTTCACCATTTTCATTGATTACCATATGTAATTTGAAACCAAAAAACCAGCCGTAAGTACTCTTGCTTAATTTTGCAATTCCAGCAAAAACTTTGTTTTTGGATATTCTTTTTGCATGACAAACTGCAATGGGAGTTGTGTCTATATATGAAATTCCAGTGTTTTCTGACTGTCCACAAAGCCAATGCAACAACATTGCTAAATGCCACAAAACCCTAGGCTTTAGAGCAACAAACCTGGTATATGAAGGCAACTTTGGAAACTCTGATTTGTAGAGCAACGTTAGGTAATGTAGATAGAAAGTTTTGAAATTTTTACACGGAGATTGTTGATATAGCAGGATTATTGTCATGATTTCGGAGTGCTCAATTTCCGTTGTTCTTGTGGGTTTTTTACCATTTGGCAGTAGTTTACCTGCAAAATTTTTCTCTATATCTCTGCAAAAATCATCGACCAAACAAAACAGTTTGTTATATCTTCCATGGTTAACCTCATCTGTTTTTTTATAACTGCTGAGTTTACCCTGTTTTCTTGCCTTTTCTATTCTCCTTTAATCCAGAATTCGCGTTCATAGTATCAGTCAATCGCTCTGTAATAGCTTGTTCAATTGTTTGCTTTAATTGTGCATACTGCTCGTAACTAAAATCTAGGTCTTTATGTTTTAAAAGTTTTGTCAATACTTCTTTTTCATCTTCTGTTATCGCTCGTAAACATAATCGAATAATTAAGCTAAGTGGTGTTTTTATTCTTCCATCTTGGGTTCTTCTCCAGCAATTAGGATTAAGCTCTTGATTCAATAGTGTTTTCGCTTGGTAAATGTTTCCGCTAGAAAGAGCAGCTAATAATTCTTTTCCTTTTCGTGCTTTTTGTATTTCTATTACCAAATGTTCAGCACGATTTTGCTCAGCATACTCACTAGGACTTTGATATCTCTTATTGGTTATATTAGTGTTTATGTTTGGGTGACTAAGCAAAAGTTGATAACGTTTTCTTTTGTTGAAAGCACATTGCTAGGTGTAAAGCTGTATCGTCATTACTTTTTTCACAAATATTAACATCTATTCTCTGGTGCAGTAGAAGTAACCTAATCATATTCTGATATTCTTTTTTAAAGCCTGCAGACAAATTAGTAACTATGGACACCAAAGGTGTCATGCCTTCTTTATCAAACGCATTAACATCCGCACCCTCTGCCAGAGCTTGTTTAAAACCTTCTAGGTTTTCATCATCAATAGCCTCAAATAACTTTTGTGTTGGTTCATCTAGAGTTCTCTGATATCTGTAACCATTAGTATTTGTCCTATTCTCTCCATAAAGCATATTAAACCTACCTAATAATTTACTAATATAATTATGAAAAAGAAAAGGAAAATAGCAAGCGATTTATCTATAGCTAACCCAAGAAAGGTGTCATACCGCCGCGGTATCTCAGCATAGATTCCGCTAACAAGTAGCGGAATGACGAATTTTTGTTTTTAAAATTATCGGTGAACTTAAGTCACTTTAGCTATAAAATCCTAATTCTGAGTTAATTAATTACGACTCTAAAAACTTCTCTGCATCAAGTGCAGCCATGCACCCTGTTCCTGCGGCAACTACTGCCTGGCGATACACCTTATCTTGAACATCACCTGCAGCAAACACCCCTGCCCTACTAGTTAAAGTTGTTCCAGGTTTCGTAATTATATAACCCTGCTCATCCATTTCAACAAAGCCTTTAAAAATACCTGTATTTGGTGCATGCCCAATTGCAATAAACACTCCATCGACTTTCAATTCTTGAGCTTCCGTTGATTTAACTATAATACCAGTAACTTTTTTCGGATTTTCTTCTCCAAGAATCTGCTCTACGGTATGGTTCCATATTACTTTTATTTTATCATTTTTAAAGAGCCTATCTTGCATTACTTTTTCCGCTCTCAATTTATCACGCCTGTGTATTAGTATAACTTCTTTGGCAAATCGAGTTAAAAATATTGCTTCTTCAACAGCAGTGTTTCCACCACCAATCACGGCTACAACTTTATTCCTAAAAAATGCACCATCACAAGTTGCACAAGCCGAAACTCCGTAACCTTGAAATTCCTTTTCACTCTCCAAACCAAGCCACTTCGCTTGCGCACCAGATGCAATTATAATTGCATCTGAATAGTAGTCATTAGTATTACCAGAAGATCTAAACCTATACTCATTAGAATCCTCAAGTTGTTCAACGCTTTTTATCTCATCATCTATTATTTTTGCTCCAACCTGTTCTGCATGCAACCTCATCTGCTCCATTAGTTCTGGACCCTGTATTGAAACAAAACCAGGATAGTTTTCAACATCTGTAGTAATTGTAAGCTGACCACCAGGCTGCATTCCCGTTACTACAATTGGCTCTAAGTTTGCACGTGCTGCATATATAGCAGCAGCATAACCCGCTGCCCCGGATCCAATAATAAGAACTTTTGTACTAAATCTATAATTCTTCACTGTATGAGTTTAGATAATCAGCTACTCCTTCATCGCTTGCCTGCATTGCTGGCTTACCTTTCTTCCACCCTGCTGGACATACTTCACCATGCTCCTCATTATGTTTAATTGCATCAACGATTCTAACGAATTCATCGATATTACGCCCTAAAGGCAAATCATTTATCGATTGATGACGTACAATAAATTTATCATCAATAACGAAAGTTGCTCTCAGCGCAATTGAGTCATCATATAAGACCCCATAGTCTCTTGATATAGACTTTTTGATATCAGACACTAAAGTGTAGCTAACCTCTCCAATACCACCATCATTAACTGGAATGTTTCGCCATTTATAATGTGAGAACTTTGAATCTACACTTACCCCTATAACTTCAACACCACGTTTTGAAAAATCCTCTATTTTATTACTAAATGATATCAACTCAGTTGGACAGACAAAGGTAAAATCAAGTGGATAGAAAAAAAGGACAGCATACTTATTTTTTATGCGCTTACTCAGACAGAAATCATCAACAATTTCTCCGATGGAGAGAACGGCTGGAGCAGTAAAATCGATAGCAGATTTTGTTACAAGATTCATAATTGACCTATTCTTTTAAAACAACTCTAATTTTACACCTTGATGAACCTATATGCAAGTTTTCTTTAGTTTCAACCCTATAAAAACTTCCTAAAATAGCTCTTCTTTTTTACCGATAAGATACAATCTAGTTTCACTTTATGATGGTGTCATCCTGCTGCTCCTTTCTTGTCATCCCGCTAACAAGCAGCGGGATGACGATTGTCAGGCTAGCTGTCATCCCAGTTTGGAATCCAGGAAAAAGAATGGTGTCATCCCAGTGCGTGACACTGGGATGGCTTTGTTGCATAGCAACCGAAAAAATCTGGTGGCTACTGACAAAATTCATTATAAATAACCATTTAACTGTTGAAGAAAAAATATGCCACAGAAAATGAAAGTCAGTAACCAAAACGAATATAACAAATTCCTTGAAAAAAGGGGAAATATTTTTCATTACATCGATGAAGCTATCGAAAATTGGTATGAAAATAGTCCAAAAATGCAGGGCGGCAACTATATTTACAGTGATAAAGTCGTAATTTTGGTGCATATAATTGTCAATCTTTTTAGAATTGGTTTAAGACAAACGGTGGGGTTTATAAAAGGATATCTGCAACAAATAGGAAAAAATTTGGCAGTTATCAGCTATTCACAAGCATCAAGAAGGTTTAAAAAACTTAATATTAAGATAAATGATTGCAGGGTTGATAAAAGCAACATGGAAAATATTGAAATTATCATAGATAGCACAAGTATCAGCATTTACAGTAACACTCCTGGCCACAGTAAGGAAAACAGTGCAGATAGAAAGTACCGAAGCTACGAGCAAGTAAGAAAGTTACATGTTATGTTAAGTGTAAATAGTAAAAAAGCTATAGCTGCAAGATACAGTAATGGCTTCTACTCTGACCACTATGGAGCTTGCGATTTGCTTGAAGAAGTTAATTTTCAGCACAAAATAAAAGCATTATATGCAGATAGGGCATACGATAGGCACAAACTTTATAAATTGTGTAAGAAATACGATATAAAGACAAAAGTTCTACCAAAAAAGGATGCAGCAGAACATTCAAAATAGATTATATGTCTGACAGAAATGCTGCTATTAGGTTAATAAAATTATATGGACAAGATGGTGTAAAAGAGTGGAAAAAGGAAGCAATTTATGGAAAGAGATCTTACATAGAAGGATTTTTCTCAAGGTTGAAGCAAGTATTTGGATTTAGCTTTAGGAATAAATCTGAAGTAAATCGTGAAAAAGAATTACTAATTAAGTGCTATTTGCTCAACAAATTCACTGATATTGGTATGGCTAAATTTGAAATCATTACATAAATTTGTCGTAAACCATCACTGCTTAAGTTGCTATGCAACAAAGCCCACTGGGATCCAGGAAAGTTTGCTTGTTTACAAGCAAACTAGCATAGAAAGTGGTTACAACGTTTTCGATGAGATTATATGGAAAACTGGATTCCAGTGGGCTTTGTTGCATCGCTACCTATGAAAGGCTAACATAGTTAGGATTATAAGCAACCTATTGAAAATCTTGTTTTTTTGCAATCAATCTGATCAAATTTAAGAATAGTAATTTGTTATTTGTATTAATAAATTTAATTCTATTGAAAATAGCTAAAGCATTGAAATTCTTGAATTTTAGCCGGATTAGTGAGTGGTAGTGAAATTTCTTTTACTCAAATTTAGGTATTCACTGACCGTTCTTGTTATAAATACCAGAATAATAAGCTCCTAACGCGAATTCTGGATTAAGGAAGGAAGAAAGTATAGGAAATAGAAGGCTTTTTGGATTTGATGGAATAGGAAATGAGAGTAGAAAAGATATGAACCAAAAAATTAACAGGGGATCTATGGCGAGTGTGTTCAATTTCTAGTCTATTTTTTAGGTAACCAAAAACAGTCTCAATGATAGACCTTTTTCTCAGTAAAATCTTCTCATTTAGCGAAATCAATGCATTTTTCATACCTTTTTTCACCTTGGTAACAAGTTTCAAACCTCGGTCAAACAGCTTCTGAAAAAGCTCTTTTGCAATATAACCTTTGTCACCAAACAAAAGGCCGGTTAATTTTTCCGTCAGATTTGGCACAGGTATCCTATCATCAACATTGCCTTTTGTTAGCGTAAGTGAATGAATTTCACCATTTTCATTGATTACCATATGTAATTTGAAACCAAAAAACCAGCCGTAAGTACTCTTGCTTAATTTTGCAATTCCAGCAAAAACTTTGTTTTTGGATATTCTTTTTACGCGAATTCTGGATTAAAGGAGAATAGAAAAGGCAAGAAAACAGGGTAAACTCAGCAGTTATAAAAAAACAGATGAGGTTAACCATGGAAGATATAACAAACTGTTTTGTTTGGTCGATGATTTTTGCAGAGATATAGAGAAAAATTTTGCAGGTAAACTACTGCCAAATGGTAAAAAACCCACAAGAACAACGGAAATTGAGCACTCCGAAATCATGACAATAATCCTGCTATATCAACAATCTCCGTGTAAAAATTTCAAAACTTTCTATCTACATTACCTAACGTTGCTCTACAAATCAGAGTTTCCAAAGTTGCCTTCATATACCAGGTTTGTTGCTCTAAAGCCTAGGGTTTTGTGGCATTTAGCAATGTTGTTGCATTGGCTTTGTGGACAGTCAGAAAACACTGGAATTTCATATATAGACACAACTCCCATTGCAGTTTGTCATGCAAAAAGAATATCCAAAACAAAGTTTTTGCTGGAATTGCAAAATTAAGCAAGAGTACTTACGGCTGGTTTTTTGGTTTCAAATTACATATGGTAATCAATGAAAATGGTGAAATTCATTCACTTACGCTAACAAAAGGCAATGTTGATGATAGGATACCTGTGCCAAATCTGACGGAAAAATTAACCGGCCTTTTGTTTGGTGACAAAGGTTATATTGCAAAAGAGCTTTTTCAGAAGCTGTTTGACCGAGGTTTGAAACTTGTTACCAAGGTGAAAAAAGGTATGAAAAATGCATTGATTTCGCTAAATGAGAAGATTTTACTGAGAAAAAGGTCTATCATTGAGACTGTTTTTGGTTACCTAAAAAATAGACTAGAAATTGAACACACTCGCCATAGATCCCCTGTTAATTTTTTGGTTCATATCTTTTCTACTCTCATTTCCTATTCCATCAAATCCAAAAAGCCTTCTATTTCCTATACTTTCTTCCTTCCTTAATCCAGAATTCGCGTTTTTGGTGAATTTGTAAAGAAAACTAGATGCCAGTGTCAAGCACTGGCATGACATCATCTTGGATAACATCACGTGCTGGAATGACAAAGAAGAGTGGGCTTTCATATGGTTATGCAAGAGGTTTACTGAATGCAACCTAACTTCTCACACACACATTTTACTACATGATCTGCACTGATATTAAAATGCTCATAAAGTGTTTTATAAGGTGCTGATTCTCCAAAGCTTTTCATGCCAATAAATATACCGTTTGAACCTATATACTTATGCCAACCCATTTCACTTCCAGCTTCAATTGCAACTTTAATGCTGTCATTATTTAATATCGCCGCTTTATATTCATCGCTTTGCTCGTCAAAAAGCCTCCAGCATGGCATAGAAACAATCCTTGTACCTATACCCTTTTCCTGCAATTTCTTCCCTGCTTCAACTGCAATTTCAACCTCGGACCCCGTAGCAAATATCGTCACTTTTAATTCTTTTGAACATTCACACAAAATATATGCACCAAACTTCGATAGATTAGCAGATTGATCGATATCAGAATGCATGTAACTTACGTTTTGCCTTGAGAGCGCAAACAGTGCTGGAGATTCTTTCTTTTCGAGTGTAATGCTAACACACTCCAGAGTTTCAACTGCATCGGCTGGTCTAAAAACATATAGATTTGGTATAGCACGCAAAGAAGCTAAATGCTCTATTGGTTGGTGAGTTGGGCCATCTTCCCCTACTCCAATTGAGTCATGAGTCATCACATAGATAACCTGCTGTTTCATCAAAGCTGAAAGACGTATAGCAGGACGACAGTAGTCGGAAAATACCAAAAAAGTGCCACCATAAGGAAGAATCGCGCCGTGAAGAGCCATACCATTCATACAAGCTGCCATAGCGTGTTCTCTCACTCCATAGTGGATATAAGAACCACTATAATTATTACTATCTATTACCTGCATGTGCTTATATTTAGTGCAATTTGACCCAGTAAGATCAGCAGAACCGCCGATTAATTCCGGCATATGTTGTGTTAAAAGTTCCATTACCATGCCGAAAGAAGAACGTGTAGCTTCGTTTGGCATTAGCTCACATATTTGTTTCTTCAGGTCAGCTAAAACACCAGCGATATTATCTGGTAGACGTTTATCTAACCGTCTTTGAAGTTCTACATGATATCCTGTTACCCCAGCTCCACTTTTTGTCATCCCAGTGCTTGACACTGGGATCCATTCTTTTTCTTCTTTCCTGGATTCCAGCGTCACGCGCTGGAATGACATCGTGTAATTTTGTTTTGCTCTCTCAACAGTTTTCTTCCAGGCGTTTTTCACATCTTCTGGCACATGAAATGGCTCGTAGTTCCAATCCAATTTTTCTCTCATCTGTTTGATGTCTTCCTCCGAAAAAGCACCACTGTGAGTAGAGGATGTGCCAGCACGGCTTGAAAATTTTCCGATAATGGTTTTGCAGCAGATCATTGTAGGTTTATCAGACTTTTTTGCTTGCTCTATTGCAAAGGATATGGCATCAAAATCATGGCCATCAATTTTGTCAACATTCCATCCATACGCTAAGAAGCGTTTCTCTACATCATCAGAACAGGAAAGGCAAGTAGCGCCATCTATAGAGATATCATTATCATCAAAAAGGGCTATTAATTTATTCAATTTAAGATGTCCAGCAAGTGATGCTGCTTCATGGCTTATTCCTTCCATAAGACAGCCATCCCCTAGCATTACGTAAGTGTAGTGATTGATTCTGAATTGCTTTTTAAGGATTGATTCAGCAAGTGCCATGCCAACAGCAGCGGCAAACCCCTGACCGAGCGGGCCTGTTGTTGCCTCTACCCCAGAAGTCAAGCCGAACTCTGGATGACCTGGGGTCTTGGATCCCATTTGCCTGAAGTTTTTTAGCTCATCTATGCTAATATAACCTGTCAAATATAATATTGAATATAGTAACATTGACCCATGACCGTTTGATAAAACAAAGCGATCTCTATTGAACCATTTAGAATCATCAGGATTATGATTCAGATATTTAGCAAACAAGACAGTTGCAACATCTGCCATGCCAAGTGGCATACCTGGGTGTCCAGAGTTTGCTTTTTGTACTGCATCAATTGATAAAAAACGGATGGCGTTTGCCATAGGTTCCAAAGGTAGATGATTCATAGAAAAACTTAAAAATGAAGTATAAAAGATTATACCAGCAAAAACAAGTTGACACTGAGTGCTAAAATCCTTAATAATCTAGAGTTGAATCGTGAGAGTTTTTATATGACAACTGTTATCACTAGAAAGTATAGGATTAGCCGTAGACTTGGTGTAAATTTATGGGGTAGAGCTAAAGACCCAGTAAACAAAAGGAAATACCCTCCTGGTCAACATGGTATTCTTGGATTCAAGAAGTTATCCGACTTTGGTAAGCAGTTTGCTGCGCATAAGAAATTTAAGTTTTACTATGCGATTTCAAGTAAGCAGCTCAGACGTACATTTTTAGATGCTTATAACAGAAAGGGTTATATGGCTGATAATTTTATCGGTATCTTAGAATCGAGATTAAGTTCTGTTTTATACCACTCTAGTCTTGTGCCAACAATTTATGCAGCGAAGCAGCTCATATCTCATAAGCACGTTACAGTTAATGATAAGGTGGTTAACATATCAAGTTATCGAGTGAAGCCAGGTGATATAATAAAAATAAGAGAAAGGGCAGCAAAAATCCCTGTAGTAGTAGAGGCTGAACAAAAACAAGAGCGCAAGGCTCCGGATTATTTAGAAGCAGATAGTAAAGAGCATTCAGTGAAATATTTGAGGTCGCCTCAATATTCTGAGGTTCCTTATTCAGCGGACATGGAAGTCAATTTAGTAGTAGAGTTTTACTCTAGATAGGTAAAAAAAGCCCGTGTGGCGGAATCGGTAGACGCAGCGGACTTAAAATCCGTGGGTTTTGCGACCTTGGGAGTTCAAGTCTCCCCATGGGCACCAATTTAACTTAGCAGATAAATACAAAAAAGTATGAAATGGCTTGATATAGAAGATATTGTAGAAGCTCTGGAGGAAAAATTTTCAGATGAGAATATAATTAGTATCAGATTCACTGAGCTTAAAAAAAAGGTCTTGAGTTTAGAGGAATTTGATGATGATGAAAAACGCTGTAACGAGAAAATACTCGAAGCCATTCAAGCAGCTTGGATTGAGGAAAGATCTTACAAATAAGAAATAACTATCGCTATTAAAAGTTAGCGCGTGACGCTGGGATGGCTTTGTTGCATAGCAACCGAAAAAATCTGGTGGCTACTGACAAAATTCATTATAAATAACCATTTAACTGTTGAAGAAAAAATATGCCACAGAAAATGAAAGTCAGTAACCAAAACGAATATAACAAATTCCTTAAAAAAAAGGGGAAATATTTTTCGTTACATCGATGAAGCTATCGAAAATTGGTATGAAAATAGTCCAAAAATGCAGGGCGGCAACTATATTTACAGTGATAAAGTCGTAATTTTGGTGCATATAATTGTCAATCTTTTTAGAATTGGTTTAAGACAAACGGTGGGGTTTATAAAAGGATATCTGCAACAAATAGGAAAAAATTTGGCAGTTATCAGCTATTCACAAGCATCAAGAAGGTTTAAAAAACTTAATATTAAGATAAATGATTGCAGGGTTGATAAAAGCAACATGGAAAATATTGAAATTATCATAGATAGCACAAGTATCAGCATTTACAGTAACACTCCTGGCCACAGTAAGGAAAACAGTGCAGATAGAAAGTACCGAAGCTACGAGCAAGTAAGAAAGTTACATGTTATGTTAAGTGTAAATAGTAAAAAAGCTATAGCTGCAAGATACAGTAATGGCTTCTACTCTGACCACTATGGAGCTTGCGATTTGCTTGAAGAAGTTAATTTTCAGCACAAAATAAAAGCATTATATGCAGATAGGGCATACGATAGGCACAAACTTTATAAATTGTGTAAGAAATACGATATAAAGACAAAAGTTCTACCAAAAAAGGATGCAGCAGAACATTCAAAAATAGATTATATGTCTGACAGAAATGCTGCTATTAACGCGAATTCTGGATTAAGGAAGGAAGAAAGTATAGGAAATAGAAGGCTTTTTGGATTTGATGGAATAGGAAATGAGAGTAGAAAAGATATGAACCAAAAAATTAACAGGGGATCTATGGCGAGTGTGTTCAATTTCTAGTCTATTTTTTAGGTAACCAAAAACAGTCTCAATGATAGACCTTTTTCTCAGTAAAATCTTCTCATTTAGCGAAATCAATGCATTTTTCATACCTTTTTTCACCTTGGTAACAAGTTTCAAACCTCGGTCAAACAGCTTCTGAAAAAGCTCTTTTGCAATATAACCTTTGTCACCAAACAAAAGGCCGGTTAATTTTTCCGTCAGATTTGGCACAGGTATCCTATCATCAACATTGCCTTTTGTTAGCGTAAGTGAATGAATTTCACCATTTTCATTGATTACCATATGTAATTTGAAACCAAAAAACCAGCCGTAAGTACTCTTGCTTAATTTTGCAATTCCAGCAAAAACTTTGTTTTGGATATTCTTTTTGCATGACAAACTGCAATGGGAGTTGTGTCTATATATGAAATTCCAGTGTTTTCTGACTGTCCACAAAGCCAATGCAACAACATTGCTAAATGCCACAAAACCCTAGGCTTTAGAGCAACAAACCTGGTATATGAAGGCAACTTTGGAAACTCTGATTTGTAGAGCAACGTTAGGTAATGTAGATAGAAAGTTTTGAAATTTTTACACGGAGATTGTTGATATAGCAGGATTATTGTCATGATTTCGGAGTGCTCAATTTCCGTTGTTCTTGTGGGTTTTTTACCATTTGGCAGTAGTTTACCTGCAAAATTTTTCTCTATATCTCTGCAAAAATCATCGACCAAACAAAACAGTTTGTTATATCTTCCATGGTTAACCTCATCTGTTTTTTTATAACTGCTGAGTTTACCCTGTTTTCTTGCCTTTTCTATTCTCCTTTAATCCAGAATTCGCGTTTTTAAGTGCAACTAACTTTAGCTAAAATGTTTAAGAAATTTACTAAGCAGAAAAAAAAGGCAAAAGAAACCCCGTGGTAATTAGTGTTCACTCTCTAATCCTTGAAATTGGCGTACTATACTGTCTTAAACGACTTATAAGCGCGTTTCAGCTTATATAGGTAAAAACCTAGATAATGTTGTGAAGACATAAGGTGCACATAGTGCAAAAAATTAAAAATAAGACGCCAACTACGTTGTTTTTTGCTGTTTAATCTGCACAGATGAAGATAACTGAATACCTTCAGTTTTATGATAAGGGGGCTGGCGGAGGGTGTCAAGTAGTTTTTAGTTCTGCCTTCTAAGGCTTTTACTCGTGACAACCACTGTGCTTGCGATCTTATCGTGCCAAGTTTGACAGCGTTTGTTGAAATTTGACCATAAAAAGCCCAAGAATAATGGTGGAACTGACAATATAAAGGAAAAAAATCTCTTTGTTGCTTGTCTTAGAGTCATCTTTTCGAAAGTTTGTGCATCCACAACTCTAAGCCCGAGTAATAGTTTTCCAGGTGTGGCAGCAAACCTTACCCACATATATGTTACATAGCAAAAGAGCATAATGCATTGGACTATTTGATTTAGGATCCACAGTTTACCAAGTCTACTCTGCATTGCCTTTTCTTCCGCAGACAGTGGTGCTTGCATTTGGGATTTTGCAGCAATTTGACTTAATATTTTGCTATCCTCTGAGTTCATAAAGAGCTGATTTAAGGCTTGGCTGCAAAACTGCAAGAACAAAACGATAATAATCAAATCAAGCAATACTGATATATAGCGCCTGAGGCCCGTTACATAACATATTCCATTTTCGTCTTTCTTTACCTTTTGAATAACATTTATAGAAGAAAAAATAGAGAATAAACGATCAAAAAATTTATGTAACATATATACGCTTTCCAATATTTAACGTGCCCCTGGCCGGACTTGAACCAGCATGCTTTTGCAAGCAACAGATTTTGAGTCTGCCGTGTCTACCATTCCACCACAGGGGCATTAAGTTTTAATGCTATAGGTAGCACAAAATTAGTCAAATTTTATATGTCTTTCAAATCAAAACTAAATATTCTACAATAATCAACAGTTACTCTCAAAACTTAAAATGAATGAATTAGCTAGTCTCCTCAGTTCAAGAGGTGTAGACAAGGAAATATGCAAATTACCGCATAATTTAGAAGCCGAGCAAATGCTTATTGGTGCAATGATCCGTGATAATAGAATCTGTGATGCAGTTGAAGACACAATAACAGCAGAAAATTTCTATGATCCATTACATCAAAGTATTTTTACGCAAATATCCAAAACCAGAAAACACGGCATAATTGCCAATGAACTCAGCCTAAAAATGTTTTTTGAGAACGACCAAGCATTTACCGAATGTGGTGGGGTAGAGTACTTAGCAAAGCTTGCAGCTAAAGCAAGTATTGCACTTGATATCTATAGTTTGACTAGAATAATCCGTGACACTTACTTAAGGAGATGTTTAATTAAGCTCGGGCAAGAAATAGTTGGTGATAGCTACAACTACGATATTGAAAATCCTGCACAGGCGCAAATTGAACAAGCAATGACAAAATTGTTCAACTTAGCAATAAAAAAACAAGGTGAGAAAACATATATAAAACTTGCAAGTTCAATTAAAGACGTAGTTGAGAAGATCAGCACGCTGAAAAATAATCCAGAAGCGCTGGGCGTTACAACCGGACTTCAAGATCTAAATCAGCTTCTTGGTGGTTTGCAGAAATCTGACCTATTAATTCTAGCTGCAAGGCCTTCTATGGGTAAAACAGCATTGGCGCTAAACATCGCACTTAATGCTTGTAAGATGTTGCAAAAAAGAGCAGATAAACAACACTATGTAGCGTTTTTCTCGCTTGAAATGTCAGCAGAGCAATTAACTGCAAGGCTGATCACTATAGATTCAGGGATTAGTTATTATAAGGCATTAACCGGGAGAATTAGTGATTTTGAATTGCATGAATTTATCAATACTAGTACAGAATTATCTGAACTGCCTTTTATCATAGATGACACCCCTGCGCTATCAATTAGTGCCCTTCGCACCAGAATACGCTTGCTGTATCAATTATATAATGTAGAAGTGGTATTCATTGATTATTTGCAGCTAATCAGAGGAACAACAAAAAGGAGTAATGAAAATAGAGTGCAAGAAATCTCGGAAGTGACGCAGGGTTTGAAAGCAATTGCAAAGGAACTAAATATTCCCGTTGTTGCACTATCTCAGCTCTCTCGTTCTGTTGAGCAGAGAGACGACAAAAAACCACAACTTTCTGATTTGCGTGATTCAGGAAGCATAGAGCAAGACGCAGATATAGTAATGTTTCTCTATAGAGAAGAGTATTATGAACTAAGAAAACAGCCGAATGAAGGGAACAATAAACATCGAGAGTGGCAAGAGAAAATGGAAAAAATTAGAAATATTGCAGAGCTCGTTATTGCAAAGCAGAGAAATGGGCCAATTGGCAGTGTGAAATTATATTTTGACTCTAATCGAGGTTCATTTAAAGATTACACGGAAAGGCATAGTTTGTAGCTTGGCAGCAATCTTCTTGTTCCCAAGTTCATTGATTATTTTTTTTATGTAAAAAGTTAACTTGACAATTTCTTAAAAATCCTTTTATAATGATACTATATTTTATAATACGTGAGGAATAATCGTGATAAATAAAAACAATGTACCCTATTATATAACTGGAACTTTGGCTACTTTCACTTTATTGGCATCAGGAGTGTTTGCTGCAGCTCCTTATATTGGGTTCTTAGCTCCAGTTGCAGCCTTAAGTGTTGGCCTTCCATTTATTATTGGTGGTGCTGTATTTTCTGCTGTAGCTATTGCACTTTCATATGCTGCAATTAGTAAAAACAAAACTATTTCTGAGAAGGAAGCTCAGCTTGCTGATGAAAAAAGTAAAGTAGAAGCTAAAAATAAAATAATTTCTGAGAAAGAAGCTGTAGTACAGGATCAAAAGCAAACCATTTCTGAGTTAGAAGCTAAGATACAAGCTCAAGAACAAACAATTTCTGGGCAAAATGACCAGCTGACTAAAAAAGAAGTGGAAGTAAAAGCTAAAGAGGAAGAAATTTCTAAGCAGAAAATTGAAATTAATAAAAAAAATGAGGAGATTAATAATCCAAAAGAAGAAATAGAAAAATTTAAACACAAGAAAACTTTTGTTCCGCAAGTAATAAAGGATATCAAAACAGCATGTGAAGAAGCAGTTACAACTGTAAAAACGCGAATTCTGGATTAAGGAAGGAAGAAAGTATAGGAAATAGAAGGCTTTTTGGATTTGATGGAATAGGAAATGAGAGTAGAAAAGATATGAACCAAAAAATTAACAGGGGATCTATGGCGAGTGTGTTCAATTTCTAGTCTATTTTTTAGGTAACCAAAAACAGTCTCAATGATAGACCTTTTTCTCAGTAAAATCTTCTCATTTAGCGAAATCAATGCATTTTTCATACCTTTTTTCACCTTGGTAACAAGTTTCAAACCTCGGTCAAACAGCTTCTGAAAAAGCTCTTTTGCAATATAACCTTTGTCACCAAACAAAAGGCCGGTTAATTTTTCCGTCAGATTTGGCACAGGTATCCTATCATCAACATTGCCTTTTGTTAGCGTAAGTGAATGAATTTCACCATTTTCATTGATTACCATATGTAATTTGAAACCAAAAAACCAGCCGTAAGTACTCTTGCTTAATTTTGCAATTCCAGCAAAAACTTTGTTTTTGGATATTCTTTTTGCATGACAAACTGCAATGGGAGTTGTGTCTATATATGAAATTCCAGTGTTTTCTGACTGTCCACAAAGCCAATGCAACAACATTGCTAAATGCCACAAAACCCTAGGCTTTAGAGCAACAAACCTGGTATATGAAGGCAACTTTGGAAACTCTGATTTGTAGAGCAACGTTAGGTAATGTAGATAGAAAGTTTTGAAATTTTTACACGGAGATTGTTGATATAGCAGGATTATTGTCATGATTTCGGAGTGCTCAATTTCCATTGTTCTTGTGGGTTTTTTACCATTTGGCAGTAGTTTACCTGCAAAATTTTTCTCTATATCTCTGCAAAAATCATCGACCAAACAAAACAGTTTGTTATATCTTCCATGGTTAACCTCATCTGTTTTTTTTATAACTGCTGAGTTTACCCTGTTTTCTTGCCTTTTCTATTCTCCTTTAATCCAGAATTCGCGTTTACTGCATTAGATGAGTTGTTGGCACCAGTAAATCCTCTATTGGCAGCGATATATGTTGCTCCTGTTCCTACTGCTATCCAGCCTACTGTTTTTAAGCTAGGAACCAGATTACGTACTGACTCAGTTGATGGTATAATATCATAGACATCTTTCAAGCGACGCTTAGCAATATCAAAAATACGCCCACTACTGCACGCTTCTTTTAACGCGAATTCTGGATTAAAGGAGAATAGAAAAGGCAAGAAAACAGGGTAAACTCAGCAGTTATAAAAAAAACAGATGAGGTTAACCATGGAAGATATAACAAACTGTTTTGTTTGGTCGATGATTTTTGCAGAGATATAGAGAAAAATTTTGCAGGTAAACTACTGCCAAATGGTAAAAAACCCACAAGAACAATGGAAATTGAGCACTCCGAAATCATGACAATAATCCTGCTATATCAACAATCTCCGTGTAAAAATTTCAAAACTTTCTATCTACATTACCTAACGTTGCTCTACAAATCAGAGTTTCCAAAGTTGCCTTCATATACCAGGTTTGTTGCTCTAAAGCCTAGGGTTTTGTGGCATTTAGCAATGTTGTTGCATTGGCTTTGTGGACAGTCAGAAAACACTGGAATTTCATATATAGACACAACTCCCATTGCAGTTTGTCATGCAAAAAGAATATCCAAAAACAAAGTTTTTGCTGGAATTGCAAAATTAAGCAAGAGTACTTACGGCTGGTTTTTTGGTTTCAAATTACATATGGTAATCAATGAAAATGGTGAAATTCATTCACTTACGCTAACAAAAGGCAATGTTGATGATAGGATACCTGTGCCAAATCTGACGGAAAAATTAACCGGCCTTTTGTTTGGTGACAAAGGTTATATTGCAAAAGAGCTTTTTCAGAAGCTGTTTGACCGAGGTTTGAAACTTGTTACCAAGGTGAAAAAAGGTATGAAAAATGCATTGATTTCGCTAAATGAGAAGATTTTACTGAGAAAAAGGTCTATCATTGAGACTGTTTTTGGTTACCTAAAAAATAGACTAGAAATTGAACACACTCGCCATAGATCCCCTGTTAATTTTTTGGTTCATATCTTTTCTACTCTCATTTCCTATTCCATCAAATCCAAAAAGCCTTCTATTTCCTATACTTTCTTCCTTCCTTAATCCAGAATTCGCGTTGCAAATGTTTAAGAAACTTACTAAGCAGAAAAAAAGACAAAGAATCCCCGAGTTAGCTAGTCCTTTACTATCTCTGTCAAGTATTGGCATTTTTTGATGTCTTGTAACGCTTTATAAGCGCGTTCAGCTTATTTAGATAAAAATCTAGATGTAGATGAAGTTTTGTAAAGACATACAGTATCTATATACTGCAAAAAATTGAACATAAGACGCCGATACATTAAGTAATCCTTACCTTTTAATCTGCAGATTGGCGAAAGCAAATACAATAGCTTCAGTTTCATGATAAGGGGGCTGGCGAAGGGTGTCAAGTAAGTTTTTGTTTCTATGACCAGTTGGACTCAAAGTCTACACAAAAAACGTTTACAACCAACGTTCAACGTGATAAATTAAAGACGGTTTATTCCTCGGTAGCTCAGTGGTAGAGCAATTGGCTGTTAACCAATTGGTCGCTGGTTCGAATCCGGCCCGGGGAGCTCTTCTCTGTTAAATTCTAGTGTTAATCTTATATGGGCATTAAATCAGTCGTTTTATGTATACTAGATGGCTGGGGAAATGGAGTAGAAAGCAGTAAATACAATGCTATCAGCAACGCAAATCCACCCTGCTGGCAATATATTAGCTCTAATTATCCAAAATGCAGTTTATCCGCCTGTGGAGCTGATGTTGGGTTACCTGGTGGTCAAATAGGTAATTCAGAAGTTGGCCATATGAATATTGGCAGTGGTAGAGTAGTAATGCAAAGCCTTCAGCGTATTAATCAAGAAATCGGAACAATAGAAAATAATACAAATCTACAAAATTTTATTAGTAATCTAAAAAGTAAGAATGGCATATGCCATATAATGGGGTTGATATCAGATGGTGGTGTTCATTCGCATCAAAAGCATATTGGAGCTTTAGCAAAAAAAATATCACAGCATGGAATCAAAGTGGTGATACATGCATTTTTAGATGGCAGAGACACATTGCCGAATTCAGGAAAAAAATGCATTCAAGAATTTGAAGAGAGTATAAAGGGAAATGACACAAGAATTGCTACTGTTTCTGGACGTTATTATGCTATGGACCGTGATAACAGGTGGGAGAGAACAATTGAAGCTTATGAGGCTATCGCATTTGCAAAGGCACCTCGTCATGATAATGCAGTATCGTTGATTGATGAAAATTATCAAAATAACATAACTGATGAGTTTATAAAACCCGCAGTAATAGGTGATTATCAAGGTATAAAACCAGAAGATGGAGTGTTACTGGCTAACTTTCGTGCTGATCGAATGATACAATTAGCAAGTATTTTGCTAGGCAAAACAGACTATATTGAGGTAGCAAAATTCTCTTCAATTCTAAGTATGATGAAGTATAAAGAAGATCTCAAAATTCCTTATATTTTTCCTCCTACTTCTTTCGTTGATACTCTAGGACAAACAATAGAAGACAACAAATTACGACAATTACGCATTGCCGAAACCGAGAAATACGCTCATGTGACTTTCTTTTTCAATTGTGTAAAAGAAGAACCTTTCCTTGGTGAAGAAAGAATACTCATTCCCTCACCAAAAGTTCAAACTTATGATTTGCAGCCCGAAATGTCAGCCTCCGAGCTCACAGAAAAGCTTGTAGAAAAAATTCACTCCCAAGAATTCGCACTGATAGTTGTAAATTACGCTAATCCTGATATGGTAGGGCATACAGGTAATATAAAAGCAGCCGAGAAAGCTGTGCTAGCTGTAGATGATTGTCTTGCAAAAGTGCTGAGTGCTGTTAAAAAGTCAAGCAACACCGCATTAATTGTTACTGCAGACCATGGTAATGTGGAATGTATGTTCGATGAAGAAAATAATACACCTCATACAGCACACACTCTAAATAAAGTGCCATTTATGGTGTCTTGCGATAATCTAAAACTAAGAGACGGAAGGTTATCTGACATCGCCCCTACTATTTTACAGTTACTTGGAATTAAGAAACCGGATGAAATGACAGGTAGTTCGTTGATTGTGTAATGTATCCGTTCAGCAGAGTGGCAAAATAGGTAGACAAGATAAACCAAAAAATCAAGAAAAAGTGAGTTTACAAGTTTACAACAAATGGCGTCATGCAAGTAGCTGACACATAACTGTACGAACATTACAATTTGAGCCTACCAGAAGAATGTCATCCCAGTGCGTGACACTGGGATGGCTTTGTTGCATAGCAACCGAAAAAATCTGGTGGCTACTGACAAAATTCATTATAAATAACCATTTAACTGTTGAAGAAAAAATATGCCACAGAAAATGAAAGTCAGTAACCAAAACGAATATAACAAATTCCTTAAAAAAAAGGGGAAATATTTTTCGTTACATCGATGAAGCTATCGAAAATTGGTATGAAAATAGTCCAAAAATGCAGGGCGGCAACTATATTTACAGTGATAAAGTCGTAATTTTGGTGCATATAATTGTCAATCTTTTTAGAATTGGTTTAAGACAAACGGTGGGGTTTATAAAAGGGTATCTGCAACAAATAGGAAAAAATTTGGCAGTTATCAGCTATTCACAAGCATCAAGAAGGTTTAAAAAACTTAATATTAAGATAAATGATTGCAGGGTTGATAAAAGCAACATGGAAAATATTGAAATTATCATAGATAGCACAAGTATCAGCATTTACAGTAACACTCCTGGCCACAGTAAGGAAAACAGTGCAGATAGAAAGTACCGAAGCTACGAGCAAGTAAGAAAGTTACATGTTATGTTAAGTGTAAATAGTAAAAAAGCTATAGCTGCAAGATACAGTAATGGCTTCTACTCTGACCACTATGGAGCTTGCGATTTGCTTGAAGAAGTTAATTTTCAGCACAAAATAAAAGCATTATATGCAGATAGGGCATACGATAGGCACAAACTTTATAAATTGTGTAAGAAATACGATATAAAGACAAAAGTTCTACCAAAAAAGGATGCAGCAGAACATTCAAAAATAGATTATATGTCTGACAGAAATGCTGCTATTAGGTTAATAAAATTATATGGACAAGATGGTGTAAAAGAGTGGAAAAAGAAAGCAATTTATGGAAAGAGATCTTACATAGAAGGATTTTTCTCAAGGTTGAAGCAAGTATTTGGATTTAGCTTTAGGAATAAATCTGAAGTAAATCGTGAAAAAGAATTACTAATTAAGTGCTATTTGCTCAACAAATTCACTGATATTGGTATGGCTAAATTTGAAATCATTACATAAATTTGTCGTAAACCATCACTGCTTAAGGTGCTATGCAACAAAGCCCACTGGAATCCAGTTTTCTGGCAATTTCATCGACAATGTTGTATAGTGCGCTTGTTTACAATCAATTTTGCTGGATTCCAGTGGGCTTTGTTGCATCGCTACTTATGAAAGGCTAACTATAGTTAGGATTATAAGCAACCTATTGAAAATCTTGTTTTTTTGCAATCAATCTGATCAAATTTAAGAATAGTAATTTATTATTTATATTAATAAACTTAATTCTATTGAAAATAGCTAAAGCATTGAAATTCTTGAATTTTAGCCGGATTAACGCGAATTCTGGATTAAGGAAGGAAGAAAGTATAGGAAATAGAAGGCTTTTTGGATTTGATGGAATAGGAAATGAGAGTAGAAAAGATATGAACCAAAAAATTAACAGGGGATCTATGGCGAGTGTGTTCAATTTCTAGTCTATTTTTTAGGTAACCAAAAACAGTCTCAATGATAGACCTTTTTCTCAGTAAAATCTTCTCATTTAGCGAAATCAATGCATTTTTCATACCTTTTTTCACCTTGGTAACAAGTTTCAAACCTCGGTCAAACAGCTTCTGAAAAAGCTCTTTTGCAATATAACCTTTGTCACCAAACAAAAGGCCGGTTAATTTTTCCGTCAGATTTGGCACAGGTATCCTATCATCAACATTGCCTTTTGTTAGCGTAAGTGAATGAATTTCACCATTTTCATTGATTACCATATGTAATTTGAAACCAAAAAACCAGCCGTAAGTACTCTTGCTTAATTTTGCAATTCCAGCAAAAACTTTGTTTTTGGATATTCTTTTTGCATGACAAACTGCAATGGGAGTTGTGTCTATATATGAAATTCCAGTGTTTTCTGACTGTCCACAAAGCCAATGCAACAACATTGCTAAATGCCACAAAACCCTAGGCTTTAGAGCAACAAACCTGGTATATGAAGGCAACTTTGGAAACTCTGATTTGTAGAGCAACGTTAGGTAATGTAGATAGAAAGTTTTGAAATTTTTACACGGAGATTGTTGATATAGCAGGATTATTGTCATGATTTCGGAGTGCTCAATTTCCGTTGTTCTTGTGGGTTTTTTACCATTTGGCAGTAGTTTACCTGCAAAATTTTTCTCTATATCTCTGCAAAAATCATCGACCAAACAAAACAGTTTGTTATATCTTCCATGGTTAACCTCATCTGTTTTTTTATAACTGCTGAGTTTACCCTGTTTTCTTGCCTTTTCTATTCTCCTTTAATCCAGAATTCGCGTGATTAGTGAGTGGTAGTGAAATTTCTTTTACTCAAATTTAGGTATTCACTGACCGTTCTTGTTATAAATACCAGAATAATAAGCTACTGATATTCTCCATCTTTTTTATCTTTAATCCATCATAGCTAGCGATGCAACAAAGCCATTCCAGTGTCAAGCACTGGGATGACACCCCTACCGGTAGGGATTGCTCTAAAATCACAACGTTCATACAGTTGTGTGCTTGACACTGATTTTTTTATGGATTCCAGCATTGCATGCTGAAATAACATCAAAGAATACATTGTTAACTTCTTACTCAAATAATGGTTAATAAAAGAGGTATATTTCTATACCTGTTCTATCTGGACTTCAATTATAGGTCTTTTTAGTAAATATTCCTTTAAGATACTAAATATTGAACTTTCAATCTTATTTCTTATTTTTTTTGTCGGCTGTAAACTAAACGCTGACTCAACCTTCTCTATGATCCTTTGCATAATAGCTGCATCTTCTGGCGCTTCGAAAACACCAGGTGCAAATACTTTTGGTTTAGCAAGCAATTTATTTTTCTTGTTTACAACTGCTGTCACTACAATAGCTCCAGCATCTCTCATTTTCTTACGCATTTTTATAACACTGCACTCCGGATGACGTAGCAACATACCATCAATACCAAAGTAGTCAACATCGATTGAATCAACTTTTTCTCCGTTCTCCAAATTAACAATATCACCTGGTGCAATCATTATTGCTTTTGCCACACCGCACTCTTTAGCAAATTTTACATGTGCATGCGTGTGAATATATTCGCCGTGAACTGGAATAGACATCTTCGGTTTTATTAAAGAATACATTTCCTTTAGCTCTTCTCTTGTTGGATGCCCAGAAGCATGAACATGCTCTGTTTTTTCAGTAACAACTTCTACCCCCATCTCAATAAAGGCATTGAGCATGTTGTGCGCACGAGTTTCATTTCCAGGAATGATTTTTGACGAAAAAATCATGGTATCACCTTGCTGCATTTTAAATGCTTGATGACTCTTAGCAGCAAGTCTTGCGGTAGCTGCCAGTGGCTCACCTTGACAACCTGTGCAAAGTAGCACCAGTTTTTCCCTTGGAAAATTTACTGCTTCCTTTGCTTCTAGAAACTCAGGAGAATCAGTTAAATAACCACTATCTTGCGCAACTTTCACTATTCTCCATAAAGATCTACCAAGTAAAACTACTTTTCTATTTAGTACTTTTGCAGCTTGGCTTATCGTTTCAATTCGTGCCACATTTGAAGCAAATAGCGAAACAGCAACTAATTTTTTAGACCGCTTTATTATGTTATAAATATTATTATAAATTTCACCTTCTGACTCAGGGTGATGCTTGCTTAATATATTGGTTGAATCGCAAATTGCTGCAAGCAGATTACCTTTATCGCCAATTTCTTTTAAACGCTCTATATTGGAAGTTAATCCAACAACAGGTTTTGGATCGAATTTCCAGTCTCCAGTATGAAGTGCACTACCCATTTCAGTGCTAATTAATATTGAATTTGCCTCAGGAATTGAATGAGTTACATTTATAAACTCAACGGTAAAAGGACCCAAATTTATGCTGCCATTTATCTCTACCTCTTTCACAGGTACCACACCTTCCAATCGAAACTCCTTTAGTTTCTCCTTGAGAAAATTAACCGTAAACTTTGTTGTATATATGGGGCACTGCAATTCTTCCCACAAGTGGGGCACTGCACCGCAGTGGTCCTCATGTGCATGTGTAATTATTATTCCAAGTAAATCTTTTTTTCTTTGAGCAATAAAATCCACATCAGCAATGAGCAGCTCAACACCTGGCATAGTTTCATCTGCAAAACCGATACCAAGGTCGATCATAATCCACTTGCCTTGGTAATGATATAGGCTAACATTCATCCCGATTCTTCCTACTCCTCCAAGAGGAAGAAATAAAAACTCATTTTTGTTTATATTCATTAAATTTAAATTATTAAAACCTGAGAATAGCAAAACTTCGACCTTAAATAAAGAAATTTATTGCTTTTACATAGTTTTAAGGAACTGAGAAGTCTCTGTTGGCTAATAATAACACTATTGTTAAGTTTTCCATTAATAAGATCAAAGAATTGCAGGATTAAATGAAAACCCGTAAACAGTTACCCCTTCATGTCATTTAGCAGATTTCTTATTTTTTTTTTACTTTACTAAAAAACCCTTCAGATTGCTGTTGTACACTTGCATTTTCCTCTTCTTCAAGCGCTTTTAATAGCTCAATTTGCTTTTTAGTTAAATTCTTTGGATTTAAAGTCTCAACTATTACCTGTACATACAAATCACCACGAACATGTGAGTTCATATATTGCATACCCTTCTCCTTACAACGTAACTTGGTACCAGTTTGAGTGCTCTCTGGAACTTTTACTTTTATTTTAGCTCCATCGATTGATTGTACATCGATTTCACCACCAAGCACTGCTAGTGTCATCCTTATAGGCACTTTACAGTGTAAATCTGCTTTATTTCGAGTAAAGATTTTATGGGGAACTATTTTCACGTATACGTATAAATCTCCACTTTTTCCACCTCTTGCTCCAGCTTCTCCTTTACCACTTACCCTTACCTTAGCTCCTTCTTCTATGCCTTTTGGAATTGAAACGGATATATTTACTTCATCTCTTCTACGTCCACTTCCACCACATTTCTTACATTTATTTCGTATTATTTCTCCTTCCCCATAGCATGTAGTACATGTTCTTTCGATGGTAAAAAAGCCTTGTTGAGTTCTAATCCTACCGCTTCCCTGGCATGTGTGGCACTGAACTGGTTTAATTGCTCCTTCGCCACCTGTGCCTTGGCATGTATCACATTTTACATTTGTCACATAATGTATAGGCGCTTGTATTCCTTTAAATGCATCTTCCAAGGTAATTTCAAGATCATAACGTAGGTCTGCTCCAGATACTCCTGTTGTACTTCTTTTTGCTCTCGATCTACTTGCACCACCACCGAATCCTCCACCAAAGAAGTCATTGAATATGTCGCTAAAATCTCCTGCAGAGCTGAAGCCTTGAAATCCACCAGAAGCACCTTCGTGGCCATAACGATCATAGCCTGCCCTTTTCTCAGAGTCAGATAGAACTTCATATGCAGCTGTTACTTCTTTAAATTTTTCCTCTGCTTCTTGATTGCCAGGATTTCTATCAGGATGATATTTTAACGCTAATTTTTTATACGCTTTTTTTATCTCATCAATACTGGCATTTCTGCCTACTTCCAACAGATCATAGTAGTCTTTTTTGCTCATATATAATAGTTTAGTGTTTAACCTTTAAAGATAGGTATTGCATATATTAATTTCAAGTGTGACTTCTGTTTCCTATAAAATGTGGTGCACCCTGAGCGACTTGAACGCCCGACCTTTTGATCCGTAGTCAAATGCTCTAATCCAACTGAGCTAAGGGTGCTTTCATAAAGTTAACTTTAGCAGATTTTGTAGCTTGATTCAATTGATTTGGCTAAAAATAAAACTGTTAATTTTTATCACGCGTGAAACCTGCAAAAAATTGCATTTGCTTTCTTAAGAATCATTTTATGGTCAAGCCCACAACTATACGAACATTTGCTTTTGTTAAGTACAACAAATGGTCAGCGCGTGACTGTGGCCCTACCCAGAAAAAGTAGAGAGAAAGTTAAGAGAATTTTGTCATGAAAATGATGAATCAAAAAGTTCAGGAATGCAATAGTTATACCAATTCCCATTACACGGCAAACAGATGGACAATGATGGAAGAAAAGCCATAATGAAGTAAATAAAATAGTTGAGGTATAAATGGCATTAAGATCAAAATTATTGGATGAAAAAGTAGTAGAATCAGCAAAAGAAATGCTGAAGAAAGTAAGGAATAATGCATATGTTTCAAAAAAACTAAATGCTGTAATTGCAGCAAAAAAGTACAGTATAAACGCGAATTCTGGATTAAGGAAGGAAGAAAGTATAGGAAATAGAAGGCTTTTTGGATTTGATGGAATAGGAAATGAGAGTAGAAAAGATATGAACCAAAAAATTAACAGGAGCAGTTGTGTTAAAAGTCAATAGAAAAATTGATGTAGCTGTGAATAAGTACTTAAAATTTGTGTGGGCGTACTTATTCACAGCTACGCTATTAACGCGAATTCTGGATTAAGGAAGGAAGAAAGTATAGGAAATAGAAGGCTTTTTGGATTTGATGGAATAGGAAATGAGAGTAGAAAAGATATGAACCAAAAAATTAACAGGGGATCTATGGCGAGTGTGTTCAATTTCTAGTCTATTTTTTAGGTAACCAAAAACAGTCTCAATGATAGCCTTTTTCTCAGTAAAATCTTCTCATTTAGCGAAATCAATGCATTTTTCATACCTTTTTTCACCTTGGTAACAAGTTTCAAACCTCGGTCAAACAGCTTCTGAAAAAGCTCTTTTGCAATATAACCTTTGTCACCAAACAAAAGGCCGGTTAATTTTTCCGTCAGATTTGGCACAGGTATCCTATCATCAACATTGCCTTTTGTTAGCGTAAGTGAATGAATTTCACCATTTTCATTGATTACCATATGTAATTTGAAACCAAAAAACCAGCCGTAAGTACTCTTGCTTAATTTTGCAATTCCAGCAAAAACTTTGTTTTGGATATTCTTTTTGCATGACAAACTGCAATGGGAGTTGTGTCTATATATGAAATTCCAGTGTTTTCTGACTGTCCACAAAGCCAATGCAACAACATTGCTAAATGCCACAAAACCCTAGGCTTTAGAGCAACAAACCTGGTATATGAAGGCAACTTTGGAAACTCTGATTTGTAGAGCAACGTTAGGTAATGTAGATAGAAAGTTTTGAAATTTTTACACGGAGATTGTTGATATAGCAGGATTATTGTCATGATTTCGGAGTGCTCAATTTCCGTTGTTCTTGTGGGTTTTTTACCATTTGGCAGTAGTTTACCTGCAAAATTTTTCTCTATATCTCTGCAAAAATCATCGACCAAACAAAACAGTTTGTTATATCTTCCATGGTTAACCTCATCTGTTTTTTTATAACTGCTGAGTTTACCCTGTTTTCTTGCCTTTTCTATTCTCCTTTAATCCAGAATTCGCGTCAAAAGAGCTTTTTCAGAAGCTGTTTGACCGAGGTTTGAAACTTGTTACCAAGGTGAAAAAAGGTATGAAAAATGCATTGATTTCGCTAAATGAGAAGATTTTACTGAGAAAAAGGTCTATCATTGAGACTGTTTTTGGTTACCTAAAAAATAGACTAGAAATTGAACACACTCGCCATAGATCCCCTGTTAATTTTTTGGTTCATATCTTTTCTACTCTCATTTCCTATTCCATCAAATCCAAAAAGCCTTCTATTTCCTATACTTTCTTCCTTCCTTAATCCAGAATTCGCGTTATAGGAGCCACACTAGCTGCAATGGGAATTATACCTAAAATTGTTGCTATTGGAGTAATTGCAACTGTTGTGTTGTCAGGAATCGCTGGTGCTATAGTAGGTGGCGTAGCGGGATATCTTGTTGATGTGGCGATAAATCAATTTCATGGTAATACAGTTAATCAGCAGTGTGCAGCTCAGTAGTTCAAAAATAAGACCAATCCGGTAAAGAAGCATTTGTAGGAGTGGAAACGATTTTTTGATTTTTCTTTACTAAGTCTACTAAATATAGTTTAGAGTTGCTTGGTGATTCTGTTCTTGTAAAAATGATTTCTCTGCCATTTGGTAGCCATGCCGGAGATTCAATTTTATGCCCCTCTAAAAGCAGACGTTCTTCTTTGCCATCTGGCTTCATAACTCCTATGTAAAATTTTCCTGACTGAATCTTTGTAAAAGCTATCAGATCTCCTTTTGGCGACCAAACAGGCGTAGCATATCTTCCACTTCCAAAACTAATTCTTTTAGGTTTTTTACTTTTGTTAGTAAAATCGATAACGTACAGTTGCTGACTTCCACTTATATCAGAACTAAAAACCATATACTTTTGATCTGGAGAAAAAGAGGGAGAAGTGCTTATAGCTGAGCCTTTAGTAATTTTTTTTGTTCGTTTACTACTTAAATCTAAAGATAATATATTCGTTTTACCACCCAATGAGTGGGAAATTAAAAGAGATTTACCATCAGGAGAAAATCTTGGTGCAGAAACAACTCCTTCAAATGCGCTGATCATTGATTCAGTGTTATCTTTTAAATTTTTTAATATTATATAACTTTTACCATTTGCATATGAGATATAAACAATACCCTCTCCATTTGGTGAGAATCTCGGTGTTGACACAAATCTATCGCCATTTGTTAAGTATTTTATATTACTTCCATCTTGATTCATCACAGCAATTTTACGCACAGATTTGTAATTGCTATCTTTTTCTTCAGCGATATACGTGATTTTTGTGTTGAAGTGCCCTTTCTCACCAATCAATCTATCATGTATCACATCCGAAACAAGGTGACCAATTTTTCTCCAGTCTTTTGCTGGAAAAACAACTGACTGAGTAAGTAATTCTCTTTTTGTAAAAGTGTCAAACAAACGAAATGATAGCTCTAATGCACTACCAGATATTTCGCTTAAACTTACTGTGACTACAGTATCGCTTTTCCAAGATTTAAATTCAGCTTCCGCGTCACGTTTTACATTAAATAAGCCACAATTAGATAAATTTGTTCCTATTACCTTTGCAATATTTTCGCTTAATTCGCTTTCCAGCGCTGTTTTACATGTACATTTAGATACAACAAGACCAATGTTACCAACACTGCTTTTTTTTATATCAACATATAAAGCAGCTTTTGTAAAATAAGAAATAAATAACGAAATAAATAACACCAGCTGAACGAATAACTTCATTAGACTTCCTGCTTTGCTCTCTATCATCTCAGCAAACGTTTACTTTTGAAGGTAAACTGCACAACAAACGACGTCATGAAAGTAGCTGATACACAACTGTTCGAACTTCTCGTGTTACAGTAGGTGACATTAACCTCTGATGTCATCCCAGTGCGTGACACTGGGATGGCTTTGTTGCATAGCAACCGAAAAAATCTGGTGGCTACTGACAAAATTCATTATAAATAACCATTTAACTGTTGAAGAAAAAATATGCCACAGAAAATGAAAGTCAGTAACCAAAACGAATATAACAAATTCCTTGAAAAAAGGGGAAATATTTTTCGTTACATCGATGAAGCTATCGAAAATTGGTATGAAAATAGTCCAAAAATGCAGGGCGGCAACTATATTTACAGTGATAAAGTCGTAATTTTGGTGCATATAATTGTCAATCTTTTTAGAATTGGTTTAAGACAAACGGTGGGGTTTATAAAAGGATATCTGCAACAAATAGGAAAAAATTTGGCAGTTATCAGCTATTCACAAGCATCAAGAAGGTTTAAAAAACTTAATATTAAGATAAATGATTGCAGGGTTGATAAAAGCAACATGGAAAATATTGAAATTATCATAGATAGCACAAGTATCAGCATTTACAGTAACACTCCTGGCCACAGTAAGGAAAACAGTGCAGATAGAAAGTACCGAAGCTACGAGCAAGTAAGAAAGTTACATGTTATGTTAAGTGTAAATAGTAAAAAAGCTATAGCTGCAAGATACAGTAATGGCTTCTACTCTGACCACTATGGAGCTTGCGATTTGCTTGAAGAAGTTAATTTTCAGCACAAAATAAAAGCATTATATGCAGATAGGGCATACGATAGGCACAAACTTTATAAATTGTGTAAGAAATACGATATAAAGACAAAAGTTCTACCAAAAAAGGATGCAGCAGAACATTCAAAATAGATTATATGTCTGACAGAAATGCTGCTATTAACGCGAATTCTGGATTAATAGATGAGGTTAACCATGGAAGATATAACAAACTGTTTTGTTTGGTCGATGATTTTTGCAGAGATATAGAGAAAAATTTTGCAGGTAAACTACTGCCAAATGGTAAAAAACCCACAAGAACAACGGAAATTGAGCACTCCGAAATCATGACAATAATCCTGCTATATCAACAATCTCCGTGTAAAAATTTCAAAACTTTCTATCTACATTACCTAACGTTGCTCTACAAATCAGAGTTTCCAAAGTTGCCTTCATATACCAGGTTTGTTGCTCTAAAGCCTAGGGTTTTGTGGCATTTAGCAATGTTGTTGCATTGGCTTTGTGGACAGTCAGAAAACACTGGAATTTCATATATAGACACAACTCCCATTGCAGTTTGTCATGCAAAAAGAATATCCAAAACAAAGTTTTTGCTGGAATTGCAAAATTAAGCAAGAGTACTTACGGCTGGTTTTTTGGTTTCAAATTACATATGGTAATCAATGAAAATGGTGAAATTCATTCACTTACGCTAACAAAAGGCAATGTTGATGATAGGATACCTGTGCCAAATCTGACGGAAAAATTAACCGGCCTTTTGTTTGGTGACAAAGGTTATATTGCAAAAGAGCTTTTTCAGAAGCTGTTTGACCGAGGTTTGAAACTTGTTACCAAGGTGAAAAAAGGTATGAAAAATGCATTGATTTCGCTAAATGAGAAGATTTTACTGAGAAAAAGGTCTATCATTGAGACTGTTTTTGGTTACCTAAAAAATAGACTAGAAATTGAACACACTCGCCATAGATCCCCTGTTAATTTTTTGGTTCATATCTTTTCTACTCTCATTTCCTATTCCATCAAATCCAAAAAGCCTTCTATTTCCTATACTTTCTTCCTTCCTTAATCCAGAATTCGCGTTACAAGCAAACTAGCATAAAAAGTGGTTGTTAAAACACAACGTTTTCGATGAGATTGCAGGAAGGCTGGATTCTAGTGTCAGCTACTTTCATCTGCCTACCTGCAAATTGCAATGTTCGTACAGTTATGTGTCACGCTACTTGGATAACACCGTTGAAAGAAATGAACCGCCTTTTCAAAATTGTTTTGAATAGAGGAATAACATTCACAAGTAAAATTTCATATTACCATTTTTTAATTTATGTATTATAATAAGCTTAATTTATAAGAAAAACAAAGTTGGAAGGACTAAGCAAAAACTGGGTGATAAAAACGGGAAGATTTTTATCTTCATTGTTTTTTTTACTGTTGATTGCGCTGTCAATACGTAGTTTTTTATTCGAGCCATTTCATATACCTTCTGGTTCAATGAAAAGCACCTTACTTGAAGGGGACTACATTTTTACTAGTAAATATTCATACGGTTACAGTAAACACTCCTTTCCATTTTCTCCAAACATTTTTAGCGGCAGGATTTTTTACACCCCTCCAAAGCGTGGCGACATAGTAGTTTTCAAACCCACAAGAAACGACAGTATCAGGTTTGTTAAGCGAGTAATAGGAACACCGGTCGACAAAGTGCAAATGATAGAGGGAGAATTATACCTAAATGATCAGAAAGTAGAGCGAAGGCAAATTGAAAGTTTTTTTGATTATGAGTCAAATCGCAGCATACCAAGATATATAGAAACGCTTTTAAGTGGCAAGGAGCATGAGATTTTGATAGATAACGTCTCTAATAAGCTATCATATAATACTCCGGTTTATTATGTACCTAACAATCAATTTTTTGTTATGGGAGACAATAGAAATAATTCTTTGGATAGCAGGTTTCCTGAAGTTGGTTTTGTACCAATGGAAAATATCATTGGGCGTGTAAGCATAGTTGGTTTATCGTTTAAATTGGGGAAGGTCGATTGGTTACCATTTAATTTCAGATTACCTGTTGCTTTGAGATTAAATAGGGTATTGCACAAGGTTGTGTAAGCTTTTTCTACCTATTTGTTAATTCACACAACTCTAAAGAAGAATTTTCTAACTCGGCGATAGTGTTGTTAATTTCATTCAAGTCATTGCCTTGTAAAGCGTTTTTTACATTTTGTAATAGGTTTTTCAACTTTTGATCAGTGGAAAGGTTATTATTGTTTTCAACCAAATGTATGAGTTTATTTCCATTAATTTTAGCACCTGCAAGGGAACGAGCCTTCATATCCTCGTCAAAGCTGTTTATTGACTGGTTAACCATATTTTGAACATCAGCTTCACTCAAGCCAAAACTTGAATTTACTTTAACTGTCTGCTCAATTCCAGTAGCTTTTTCTCTTGCAGTAACAGTCAAGATTCCGTCAACGTTAACTGTAAATTCTATTTCAACTCTTGCAGAACCTGCAGGCAGTGGCGGTATACCTTTTAGTTCAAACTGCGCTAGAGATTTGTTATCCTCTATCATTTCACGTTCTCCCTGACAAACGTGAATTTTCATTGCTGTTTGCCTATCAACATAAGTTGTAAACTCTTTTATCTCTGAAACTGGTAGTGGCGTATTTCTTGGTATGATTTTTTCAACTATGCCTCCCATAGTTTCTATGCCAAGTGATAAAGGTAAAACATCCAGGAGAATATTCCTATCTTTTGAGCTCGAAGTTAAATCATGAGCCTGCAGAGCTGCCCCAATGGCAACTGCTTTATCTGGATCCACGTCATTTAGTACTTTATTTCCAAAGAGTTTGACTAGTGAATTTTGAACCAATGGTGTTCTAGTTGCACCACCAACTAAAATTACTCCTTTTATATCGTCAATTTTAAGATCTATATCGCTTATAGTACGAGTGACTATATTAATAGTCCTATTAACTAAAGGACTTATTGCCGGCTCGAATTCTTCTCTAGTAATTTCGCATTCAAATAATTCGCCGTTAATGTTGAATTTAAAAGTGCCTACAGTATTTTTGCTCAGATATTCCTTCACAGTACGTAATTCAACGAATGATAATAGCCCTGTCATGTAAGTAGCTGACACTGGAATCCAGTTCTTATTATATAACTTTCTAGTGTGTTCATTTGTAATCAAACTTTCTGGATCCCAGTGTCTGGGCACTGGGATGACACTAGAGCATTCTTTATTTAAATCTACCTTTTCTCTATACTTATCAATCACAATTGAACTCAGCAAATGATCAAAATCATCACCGCCGAGTTTGGTGTCACCACCAACTGCAAGAACTTGAAACACTCCTTGATGCAATTTCAATATCGAAATATCAAATGTTCCACCACCAAGGTCATAAACTGCATATATTCCACTGCTATTGTTCTTTTCAATGGAGTAAGAAAGCGCTGCAGCGGTTGGCTCGTTAACGAGGCGAAGAACTTCTATGCCGGCTAATCTTGCTGCATATTTGGTTGCGTTACGTGCTGAATCGTCAAAGTAAGCTGGCACAGTAATCACTGCTTTTTTTACTTTCAGCCCCTTAGACTTTTTTACCCTCTCACATAAAGCTTTTAATATCTCAGCAGAAATCTCAACAGGAGTAAGATACTTTTCCTCTGCGCATTTTATTCTAATAACTTTTTCGCTTTCATGATCTATTTCAAAATTGACGCCTTCTTTATTTAATTCTTCAACACTTTTACCCATTAAACGCTTTATTGAGTAGATTGCATTTTGACCGACATCGTAGCCAGTTTTCAATGTATTATTTTCATATGAAAGAGCAGAATGCAGCAGTTCTCTTCCTTGTTCATCTTTAAATATCTCCACGTTACCAGCTTTATTTACCATAGCAATCAAAGAATTGGTAGTACCAAGATCTATACCAAAAACTACTTCACTTGAATTTGGTTCAGAAATTTGAATTGGTTGCATTCTTTTTCACCTCCTCAAATGACTTATATAAATATTTCAATCTTAAGACTTGTGTAGCAGCTCTATCAAAATTCTTTACAGCAAAAGTGTTAATTAGGTTTTTAATGCAACCTTTTATTTTTTCATCAACCATCCTACTTGCAAATTGTAGGTCGTCGCAGTCTAGTAAGTACTCTCTTATTTCCATTGATTCATTTAATATTTCAGAATTCAGATGATCCTTTTGATTTTTTACATTAAAAAGATTCAATAAATGCTCGGCACGTTCTAGTGGTGACTTTAGCACTTGATAAGCTTTGTTGATATTTTCCATATTTTTGGACTGCTTTTCATTTATATCAGTCTTGCTTAGCTCAATATATTTTTTCTCTAACTCATCAAAGCTGATATTGAAAGCTGGTTCAATTTCAAACAATGCAAAATAGTTGCTAGACATGAAAACTCTCTCCACAACCACATTTTCCTTTCTCATTAGGATTTTTGAAAACAAAACCCGATGAAAATTTTTCTTCTACATAATCCATTTCAGAGCCAAGAATAAACATGACGGATTTTGGGTCGATCAACACTTTAACTTTTTGGCCATCACTACAGTTTTCCTCAATTATCGACTCTAAAGGACGAGTATCATATGCATATTCAATATCATATTTTAAACCAGAACATCCTTTTTGCTTAATTAGCACTCTTATTCCTATTGCTTCTTCCGGTTTCTCAAGGTTAGTATGCTTCTTTTGGTCCAATAAATACCTTATCCTTTCTACTGCTTCCGCAGTTATAGTGATAAGTTTTTTATTCTTTTTTACAGTTTCACCTCCGCCTACTTCTTGATATTCACCCATGTTCGTAGCTTCTTAATTCTTTTGTTTACTTTGATAGTCATGAATAGCAGCCTTTATAGCATCTTCAGCAAGTACCGAACAGTGTATCTTCACTGGAGGTAAAGACAACTCTTCCACTATTTGAGTATTCTTTATCTGTGTAACGTCACTGATGGTTCTCCCCTTTATCATCTCTGTTAACAAGGAACTTGAAGCAATGGCAGAACCACAACCAAAAGTTTTAAATTTTGCATCTTCAATAACACCTTTGTCATTGACCTTTATCTGCAATTTCATTACATCACCGCACGATGGTGCACCAACTAAACCAGTACCAACATTTGGATCATTTTTATCCAGAGAGCCAACATTCCTTGGATTTTCGTAATGATCTAAAATTTTCTCATTATAACTCATAAAATTACCTGTGAACCGCTATTCTACATTATAACATATTTAGGTTAAAAACTAAAGTAAAATACACTCAAAAAGAGTAATTTTTGTAAAGTAAAATATGTGGTTTGTGAGTGCATTTTACTTTACAAATACACGTAGTGCATGTCATTCTCTATATTGTAATTAAAAAGGAGTATTCTCTTGAGTTTATTTGGTAACCTTTATAAAGGCTTGTTAAAAACTTCTTCTCGCTTTAGCAACGGAGTAAAAAGTATTTTCTCTGACAAAAAAAAATTAGATCAGTCGCTTTTAGACGAGCTAGAAGAATTGCTAATTAGCATGGACATTGGTCATAAAACTTCCAAGTTGATTATTGACAGGCTCACAAGCATCAAGTTTGACAAGGAAGTTGAACATAACATTATCACACAGCAGTTAATGAACGAAATAGAAGCTATATTAAATCCGGTCGTGCAGCCGTTAGTTTTGAATAAAAAACCCCACATAATAATGGTATGCGGAGTGAACGGTAACGGTAAAACCACAACTATAGGTAAGCTCGCATATAAATACAAGGAAATGGGAAAATCCGTTATGCTTGTTGCATGCGACACATTTAGAGCGGCTGCTAGTGAGCAATTAAATATTTGGGCAGAACGCTCTGGTTGTTCTATCGTTACTGGAGAGTACGGTAGCGACTCTGCAAGTGTGGCATATAGAGCTGTAAGTCAAGCTATAAAAGATAACGTTGATGTTGTTCTAATTGACACAGCAGGAAGGCTGCAAAATAATGTGAACCTTATGGAGGAATTATCAAAAATATATAGAACGATAAAGAAATTGGATGACACTGCCCCTCATGACGTTATTTTAGTTCTTGATGCAACTACCGGCCAAAATGCTTATAGCCAATTAGAAGCATTTAGCAAAATGGTTAATGTTACCGGGCTAATCGTAACAAAGCTAGATGGCACTGCTAAGGGTGGAGTGGTAATTGGACTCGCAGAAGCCTATAAGATAAAGTTATATGCTATAGGAATTGGCGAAAGTATAGAGGACTTAAGGGAGTTTACTAGCAAAGAATTTGCTGAAGCGTTATTTAATTGTAATTAAAAATTTCTCTTAATTCCCTTACGTGACCAAGCTTGATTATCTCAATATCATGAGAAGAGTAATTACCATTTTTAGGCATAATTGCTTTTTTGAATCCTAACTTTTGTGCTTCTTTTAGTCTGAGATCAGCATGCGAGACATTCCTAATTTCTCCTGAAAGTGCAACTTCACCGCAGATTATTGAAGAAGTTGGCAGCGGTAAATTTACTACACTTGAAATAAGAGAAGCAGCAACAGCAAGATCAGCCGATGGTTCCTGTATTTTGAGTCCCCCTGCAATGTTTAGGTATACCTCTTTATCATGCAAAAACATTTTGCAACGAGCATTTAGCACCGCGATGATCATAGCCAATCGATTAATATCCCACCCAACTACTGCCCTTCTTGGAGTTGCCATATTAGTCCCTGCTATTAATGCTTGCACTTCCATTAAAATTGGTCTTGAACCTTCAATTCCTGCAAATACGGCGCTGCCAACTACTTCTCTGTCATGGGCCATCAGAAACAATGATGATGGGTTATCAACAGGCACAAGTCCTGCTTCAGACATCTCAAAAACACCAATTTCATTTGCAGGGCCAAATCTATTTTTAATAGTACGCAAAATGCGATATTGATTACTGTTTTCACCTTCAAAATATAATACCGTATCCACCATATGCTCCAAAGTTTTAGGTCCAGCTATTTGTCCATCCTTAGTTATATGACCAACTATTAAAAGAGAAATACCATATTGTTTCGCAAGAATGGTTAATTCATGAGCGCAAGTACGAACCTGGGTTACAGTTCCTGGTGCTGATGTAATTCTGCTATCATACATTGTTTGTATAGAGTCAATTACTAAGTATTTAATACTTTTGTTTTCCTTTATTGTTGCTACTACATCAGTTAAAGACACTGTAGATAAAAGCTTAATTTTAGGTTCATTTATCTTAAGACGCTTTGCTCTGAGACTCACTTGCTCTAAAGATTCCTCGCCGGATACATAAAGACATTCAAAAGAGGAAAGTTGCACAACATTAGCTGCAATTCTAAGCAAAAGGGTGGATTTTCCAATACCAGGTTCGCCTCCAATTAAAATGCTAGCACCTTGAACGATACCCCCACCAAAAACTCTATCTAATTCTTCTATCCCTGTTAAAAAACGACTTGGAGTGATAATTTCGCTACCCGATAACGTCTTTATTAAAATTGGCGCAGATATACTTCTTTTGCCCGTTTTTACTGCTATTTCCTCAACAATTGTACCCCAATTGTCACATGCGATGCACTTCCCTACCCACCTGCCAGTGCTATGACCACAGGATTGACATACATATACAGTTTTCATCAAAGCCAAAATTATTTTGTTGTAATTGTAATAAAAACTAGCTGAATAGGCGAAGTAAATCTAAACACTGAGTCTCACAAACGTTGTGGTGCGAAGATAATTGTCATAAGTTGTGCCATTTAAATTCATGCACAATAATTGCACGCACGCTTCCCTCCAGGATCTAAGTAGCCCCTTCTCACGCGAATTCTGGATTAAGGAAGGAAGAAAGTATAGGAAATAGAAGGCTTTTTGGATTTGATGGAATAGGAAATGAGAGTAGAAAAGATATGAACCAAAAAATTAACAGGGGATCTATGGCGAGTGTGTTCAATTTCTAGTCTATTTTTTAGGTAACCAAAAACAGTCTCAATGATAGACCTTTTTCTCAGTAAAATCTTCTCATTTAGCGAAATCAATGCATTTTTCATACCTTTTTTCACCTTGGTAACAAGTTTCAAACCTCGGTCAAACAGCTTCTGAAAAAGCTCTTTTGCAATATAACCTTTGTCACCAAACAAAAGGCCGGTTAATTTTTCCGTCAGATTTGGCACAGGTATCCTATCATCAACATTGCCTTTTGTTAGCGTAAGTGAATGAATTTCACCATTTTCATTGATTACCATATGTAATTTGAAACCAAAAAACCAGCCGTAAGTACTCTTGCTTAATTTTGCAATTCCAGCAAAAACTTTGTTTTGGATATTCTTTTTGCATGACAAACTGCAATGGGAGTTGTGTCTATATATGAAATTCCAGTGTTTTCTGACTGTCCACAAAGCCAATGCAACAACATTGCTAAATGCCACAAAACCCTAGGCTTTAGAGCAACAAACCTGGTATATGAAGGCAACTTTGGAAACTCTGATTTGTAGAGCAACGTTAGGTAATGTAGATAGAAAGTTTTGAAATTTTTACACGGAGATTGTTGATATAGCAGGATTATTGTCATGATTTCGGAGTGCTCAATTTCCATTGTTCTTGTGGGTTTTTTACCATTTGGCAGTAGTTTACCTGCAAAATTTTTCTCTATATCTCTGCAAAAATCATCGACCAAACAAAACAGTTTGTTATATCTTCCATGGTTAACCTCATCTGTTTTTTATAACTGCTGAGTTTACCCTGTTTTCTTGCCTTTTCTATTCTCCTTTAATCCAGAATTCGCGTTTTTAGTTCTTCTTGCTTTTTTGAAACTATGTATTCTATTACCTCGTCATTTTTTGTGATAAATTCAGCATATTTTTCTAGTAATTTTGCATCTAATTTATCTGTTTTTGCAAAGTGGTTGCAGGCTTTTGCAAATGCATATACCCGATTTGGGTGAGCTCTGTGAACAGCTATGTTATGTTCCCGTAACAACTTTATGACAAGTTTTTCATAACCACCTGTTGATTCTACTACACATAACCTAACAAATACGTTAACTATTTTTGACTTTATAAACTCAGATATAGCTCTTTCTACATTTTCTATACGCTGATGTTTATTGTCGATTGAGATATCAAGTGTTTCTTTTGAAACATCAATACCAATGAAAACTGTTCTAGCCATTTTTGTACCTATAGATATAATCAAATAATAATGTAAATGCTGTACAGGATTGTGATTCGATCTTTTAGATCCCCCTACCGTTCGTACTCCATTTTTTAAAGCTAGGAGTGCACTGAGATGCCTACGATTTCTATCAATCAATCCAATTGACAGTATCACTCCTTGCTCATTATAGCCTTGCGGCTTTGATTTAATATACAATCCCAGTACCTTCATCCTGTCACCCTAGTGACCATGTAAGGAGGGCAGTGCCAGCTACTCGGATGACAGGAAAGTAGCACTGGAATGGCTTTGTTGCATAGCAACCGAAAAAATCTGGTGGCTACTGACAAAATTCATTATAAATAACCATTTAACTGTTGAAGAAAAAATATGCCACAGAAAATGAAAGTCAGTAACCAAAACGAATATAACAAATTCCTTAAAAAAAAGGGGAAATATTTTTCGTTACATCGATGAAGCTATCGAAAATTGGTATGAAAATAGTCCAAAAATGCAGGGCGGCAACTATATTTACAGTGATAAAGTCGTAATTTTGGTGCATATAATTGTCAATCTTTTTAGAATTGGTTTAAGACAAACGGTGGGGTTTATAAAAGGATATCTGCAACAAATAGGAAAAAATTTGGCAGTTATCAGCTATTCACAAGCATCAAGAAGGTTTAAAAAACTTAATATTAAGATAAATGATTGCAGGGTTGATAAAAGCAACATGGAAAATATTGAAATTATCATAGATAGCACAAGTATCAGCATTTACAGTAACACTCCTGGCCACAGTAAGGAAAACAGTGCAGATAGAAAGTACCGAAGCTACGAGCAAGTAAGAAAGTTACATGTTATGTTAAGTGTAAATAGTAAAAAAGCTATAGCTGCAAGATACAGTAATGGCTTCTACTCTGACCACTATGGAGCTTGCGATTTGCTTGAAGAAGTTAATTTTCAGCACAAAATAAAAGCATTATATGCAGATAGGGCATACGATAGGCACAAACTTTATAAATTGTGTAAGAAATACGATATAAAGACAAAAGTTCTACCAAAAAAGGATGCAGCAGAACATTCAAAAATAGATTATATGTCTGACAGAAATGCTGCTATTAGGTTAATAAAATTATATGGACAAGATGGTGTAAAAGAGTGGAAAAAGGAAGCAATTTATGGAAAGAGATCTTACATAGAAGGATTTTTCTCAAGGTTGAAGCAAGTATTTGGATTTAGCTTTAGGAATAAATCTGAAGTAAATCGTGAAAAAGAATTACTAATTAAGTGCTATTTGCTCAACAAATTCACTGATATTGGTATGGCTAAATTTGAAATCATTACATAAATTTGTCGTAAACCATCACTGCTTAAGACGCGAATTCTGGATTAAAGGAGAATAGAAAAGGCAAGAAAACAGGGTAAACTCAGCAGTTATAAAAAAACAGATGAGGTTAACCATGGAAGATATAACAAACTGTTTTGTTTGGTCGATGATTTTTGCAGAGATATAGAGAAAAATTTTGCAGGTAAACTACTGCCAAATGGTAAAAAACCCACAAGAACAACGGAAATTGAGCACTCCGAAATCATGACAATAATCCTGCTATATCAACAATCTCCGTGTAAAAATTTCAAAACTTTCTATCTACATTACCTAACGTTGCTCTACAAATCAGAGTTTCCAAAGTTGCCTTCATATACCAGGTTTGTTGCTCTAAAGCCTAGGGTTTTGTGGCATTTAGCAATGTTGTTGCATTGGCTTTGTGGACAGTCAGAAAACACTGGAATTTCATATATAGACACAACTCCCATTGCAGTTTGTCATGCAAAAAGAATATCCAAAACAAAGTTTTTGCTGGAATTGCAAAATTAAGCAAGAGTACTTACGGCTGGTTTTTTGGTTTCAAATTACATATGGTAATCAATGAAAATGGTGAAATTCATTCACTTACGCTAACAAAAGGCAATGTTGATGATAGGATACCTGTGCCAAATCTGACGGAAAAATTAACCGGCCTTTTGTTTGGTGACAAAGGTTATATTGCAAAAGAGCTTTTTCAGAAGCTGTTTGACCGAGGTTTGAAACTTGTTACCAAGGTGAAAAAAGGTATGAAAAATGCATTGATTTCGCTAAATGAGAAGATTTTACTGAGAAAAAGGTCTATCATTGAGACTGTTTTTGGTTACCTAAAAAATAGACTAGAAATTGAACACACTCGCCATAGATCCCCTGTTAATTTTTTGGTTCATATCTTTTCTACTCTCATTTCCTATTCCATCAAATCCAAAAAGCCTTCTATTTCCTATACTTTCTTCCTTCCTTAATCCAGAATTCGCGTTTCTCCTGTCATTCCAGTGCTTGACACTGGAATCTTGTTTCAATGTTAAACAAAATACCATAGAATTCAAGAAGACAATTCCTAGAAAATTTCTACATCCAAAAAAAGGCATAAGTCATGTTAATGCTGTTTAAATGAGCTGATATAAAGATAAGCCAAATTTTTACAAGGAAAAGCAATACAAAACCTAGCGATCATAGCAGCATCTGATCTATCTGTTTTATTTCTAAGTAGCTCACTTTTGCCAAAAGCTTTGATTTGGGCTGGCACTTACATTATGTCCCAGGTCATACATAAAATTTTTCACTATAACAACCTGTTGCTTCAAGACACAGATGAATAAGCTCTGCTCCATGATTATTGCACCAAGTCACAAGCTTTTCAAAACCATCTTGGTTGTTGTGAAAAACTTTATGTCGTTTTTTGCTGCCTACCAACAAACAAGCATCAAATTTTTGTTTAGCAATATCTATAACTAAAATAGCATTTGTTTGCATAAAACCGCCTCCAAGACTATAAACAAAATTGAGAGTTCTTGTAAATACGGGATATAATTTCAAAGATACTGTTCAGTCTTTTAACTCTATTGGAAGGAGAGCAAAATCTAATTTTCGGCCTTATTGGCGTTAGTTCACATCCGGCTTCACCCTTTCCTGCAAGATATTTTAGCTCTAATACCTTACATCATAAAGATACAAGTTCATATTTAGAGATTTTGAGTGTATAATTATAAGCAAATTAAATAATTTAAGATGATGACTAATGTATCCAGTGATACAGAATCAATAAAAAGCATGATTGTAAGTATAATAGATCAAAATAAAGGTCACGATATAGTTACTTTCGATGTGCAGAATAGAACCATTATTGCAAAATATATGATTATTGCATCTGGTGATTCAAGTCGCCATGTGAAAGCGTTAGCTGAACACGTAATAAAAAGTCTCGAGCGACATGATAAAATAGATGTAGAAGGTATGGATGAAGGCAATTGGGTGGTTTTGAATTTTCAAGGCATAATGGTTCACATATTCAGGTCAGAAGTAAGGGAGTATTATAAAATAGAAGAGTTATGGAACTGATTGCCTGGGCCATTCAAGTACAACTGTATAAGTATCGCCTTTAGGATAGCTCCCCAAGAAAAGGTGTCATCCCAGTGCTTGACACTGGGATGGCTTTGTTGCATAGCACCTTAAGCAGTGATGGTTTACGACAAATTTATGTAATGATTTCAAATTTAGCCATACCAATATCAGTGAATTTGTTGAGCAAATAGCACTTAATTAGTAATTCTTTTTCACGATTTACTTCAGATTTATTCCTAAAGCTAAATCCAAATACTTGCTTCAACCTTGAGAAAAATCCTTCTATGTAAGATCTCTTTCCATAAATTGCTTCCTTTTTCCACTCTTTTACACCATCTTGTCCATATAATTTTATTAACCTAAAAACGCGAATTCTGGATTAAAGGAGAATAGAAAAGGCAAGAAAACAGGGTAAACTCAGCAGTTATAAAAAAACAGATGAGGTTAACCATGGAAGATATAACAAACTGTTTTGTTTGGTCGATGATTTTTGCAGAGATATAGAGAAAAATTTTGCAGGTAAACTACTGCCAAATGGTAAAAAACCCACAAGAACAACGGAAATTGAGCACTCCGAAATCATGACAATAATCCTGCTATATCAACAATCTCCGTGTAAAAATTTCAAAACTTTCTATCTACATTACCTAACGTTGCTCTACAAATCAGAGTTTCCAAAGTTGCCTTCATATACCAGGTTTGTTGCTCTAAAGCCTAGGGTTTTGTGGCATTTAGCAATGTTGTTGCATTGGCTTTGTGGACAGTCAGAAAACACTGGAATTTCATATATAGACACAACTCCCATTGCAGTTTGTCATGCAAAAAGAATATCCAAAACAAAGTTTTTGCTGGAATTGCAAAATTAAGCAAGAGTACTTACGGCTGGTTTTTTGGTTTCAAATTACATATGGTAATCAATGAAAATGGTGAAATTCATGCACTTACGCTAACAAAAGGCAATGTTGATGATAGGATACCTGTGCCAAATCTGACGGAAAAATTAACCGGCCTTTTGTTTGGTGACAAAGGTTATATTGCAAAAGAGCTTTTTCAGAAGCTGTTTGACCGAGGTTTGAAACTTGTTACCAAGGTGAAAAAAGGTATGAAAAATGCATTGATTTCGCTAAATGAGAAGATTTTACTGAGAAAAAGGTCTATCATTGAGACTGTTTTTGGTTACCTAAAAAATAGACTAGAAATTGAACACACTCGCCATAGATCCCCTGTTAATTTTTTGGTTCATATCTTTTCTACTCTCATTTCCTATTCCATCAAATCCAAAAAGCCTTCTATTTCCTATACTTTCTTCCTTCCTTAATCCAGAATTCGCGTTTCAAGCATAAAATTGCTATCAATAACACCACCAACAGCAAAACCCCTATATCCGATATGCATATTTACATCTTCATTTATGCGATAATCAAGGCCAGCTTTTAATTGACCTGCGGGTCTTATTGACGATTTTTCAAACATTGTCATTCTTGTTGCACCGATTCCAATACCAATGTAAGGAGAAAAAGAGAAACGGTCACCCTTCCAATGATGATAAACATTTGCCATTACAGATATGTTCTCAATTTGGTCGTGATTGACTATAGCACGATACAAATATTCTGTATCAGTGTTGTTTGCGTTCTTCTTAACTTTTTCCTTTGTGTACGATACAGTCATTTGATTGCTTGTTAAACCAATATTATCCACTTTTACAGAAGAATACATCCCTTCCAATTCAGCCCTATAGCTGTTGCCATTCAATTCCCCTGTATAACCCAATGCTACATTTGCAGCAAAAGGTGGATTATAATCTCCTTTATACTTACTTAGTAATTGACCTTTTGTATTCTCAGCACTCCTGTCATTTATAGATAAACTTTTGATACCTGTAGTGCTTGTTTTTAGTTCACCCATGCCATTAAAAAATTGACCGTAATATCCACTACCAAAGTAAAACCCTTCTGTTTCACTTGCAAAAGACTGTTGTGATAACAACAAAGCAAGTGCTGTAACCGCCTAATGTTTTTTTACTAATCATTACTACTCCCCTAGTTAAAATAGCTAATCTAATACTAATTAATTAAAAATGGCTTAATATGAAAAACCTAATTATTTGCATAACTTGCACTTTTCTAAGCTAAAAATAGGCAAAGTTAACCTTACTTCTCGTCATTTTTTAATTTATCGTCAATATCCTCATCTTCAAATTCATCCTCCTCTTCTTCGTCATCGCTCCTATCCTCATCTTCTTCGTCATCATCTTCAAACTTATCGTCAATATCTTCATCATCAATATCTTCGTCTGCAAATTCATCTGATTCATCATACACTGCATCTTCTGTTTTAGTTTCAGCAGGATAATCAGCAGCGTTAGGCCCTTCGATAGCGTTATTTTCTTCGTTATTAACCTTACCTTTGCCAACACCAGAAAAAGCTTTATTTGGATCATATGGTTCTTGTGTAGGCACACGAGTTTGTTTGAGCAGCCTTCTTGTGAAGGTGGTATCACTGTAGTATAAAATTTTCTTTGATTTAATTGGGTAAGTCGACTCTATTAAAATTATCTGATCGTCACGTGGCAACATAATAACTTCTTGAGGCAATAGCAATGCTCTCTGTGTTTCAGAGATATGTAATGACCTTGAAGCAGGATTTAAATCTAAAAATTTAGGCTTATTCAACGATTCTTGTTGTACAGTTTTGTTTCCTATAAGTTGCGATATTAAATTAGCTGTTTCAATATTATTGGCTGCAAAAGTTATTCTGTAAGTCGAGTTTGACAAAAAGGAGTTCATTCCTGCTTCTTCGTATATTCCTTTAAGCTGCTCAGTATCTTGAACAATTAAGAATAATCTAACTCGATAACCACGAAAATATGCAATACCTGTTTGAAATTGCTCCATTTTTCCAAGCGTAGGAAACTCATCCATTAAAAACAATACGCCATAAGGCTCGTCATCTGATGGCAATTTTCTACATAAAAACTCAGTTGCCTGTTGGTAAAAAACCTGCATTAAAGGCCTGAGCCTAGTCAAGTTGTCAGGAGTTAAACCAACATAAACTGTAATTTTCTTCCTTTTAAAATCTAGAATATTAAAGTCACTTGACGCAGTTGCAGTATCAATCAATGGGTTTGCCCACAATTCAAGCGATGAGTTCATAGTTGATACAACACCCGACCTTTCTTTATCAGCTTTTTGTAAAAAAGCTGCAATATTCATATATGCTACAGGGTGTAGTATTTTACCCATTGTATCAAGAGCAACAGCAAGATTATAAACTACGTCATCACTACGCATCGTACGAACAACTTCACCAAAAGATTTAACTTTCTCTGGTGCAGCAAGTAAGTATAATACCACTCCAACAAATAAGCTTCTTGCTTCATTTTGCCAAAAGTCTTGTTCAGGCATGATTAAGTTAGCTATTTTCTGCACATCGTCAACCATCTGCCCAGGTTTTTCACTAATCCATTGTAATGGATTGTAACAGTGACTTATTCCATCTGGCTGCGCTGGATTCCATACGTATACTTTTTGTCCTTGTCGTTCTCGCCAACCACTTGTTATTTCATAGTTTTCTAATTTTATGTCGTGTACAATTACCGAGTCAGTCCAAAATAATAAATTAGGAATTACAAAGCCAACACCCTTACCAGAACCTGTAGGTGCAAATAACAATGCATGCTGAAACCCATCAGCAATGAAGTATCCTCTTTTATCTTTACCAAGCAATAATCCCTTTTGGCTTCTTAATCCTGCTTTTCGTATGTCTTTCTCTGATGCCCACTGCGAGTCTCCATGAAGTGATTCTTTCTTTTTAAACGGTCGCCACTCAATTATCCTTTCTCTTAAATTCCACAAAATAATCATTAAAACAACGATAGGCAGTGCAGAAGATATAATTAATTTGATTTTGAGCTCAAGGCTATATAACTTTGGATGATGCCAACAATATTGTATATGATCAAAAATCGTTGGCCAAAGAGCTTGAGGGAAAGGCGTCAAACTAGGATTAATTGCCTTAAAATCCACAGCATCTGGACCATCAGCAAACAGAACAAACAATATACCAGATAGATAGAAGCAAAAGTCAAGTACGCTAAAAGCTACTACACCTCCTACGAGAATATTACGTAGGTGATTTCCATTACTCATAAACTACTCTTCCTTAACTTATGTATAAATTTAAGCATTTTCGCTCGCAGATCTAGTAAATAATATCTCAGAAATGCTTCTTTTGCCCCCACCGGTTCTTTTTAGCTGAATAACAATATCAATCACATTTCTAATGTATGGTATGATCTGATCTGGAGGAATGCCAAGATTTGCCTGCATAACCATCAATTTTATTTGCTCAAGGGCCATTGTTGGACTATCCGCATGAAGGGTTGATACTGATCCAGGGTGACCAGTATTTATTGCCCTGAGAAAGCTAAAAGCTTCCGCCCCACGAAGTTCACCAACTATTATTCTATCTGGCCTTAAACGTAAGCACGCTTCTATCAAATCTTGAGTGGTTACTTTTGCTCTGCCCTGCCCTCCTTTAGAGGCAATTAGATGGACTTTATTGGGATGTTCGTTCAAAACGATTTCCCTTGCATCCTCAACAGTAATAATTCTTTCCTCAGCTGGAATAGCACGCAAAGTAGCATTAGTAAAAGTAGTCTTACCAGTGGAAGTTCCACCGCTAATTATAATATTTTTCTTACTTATTACAGCGTATTCTAAAAACTCTTTTATTTTCTTTTGTTTTAACAGTAAATCCAAATGACGGTCAACTAGATTATCAGTTGCTTCTGTAACAGTTTCAGAAAAAGCCCCCATTTTTTCGTAATCATCCAATGCTAATTGTATGCTAGAAGGCTTACGAATCGACATGACTACTTTATCAGGTTCACATGCTGGTGGAAATACTATCTGTATACGATAACCATTTGGTAATGTTGCCGAAAGTAACGGTGCTTCTTCGCTAAGTTTTTGTTCTGTAGCTTGAGCAATCAGTCTGCCAAGAGATTTCAAATGGTTAAGATCGAATACTTCTAATTTTTCACACCTTATTTCACCGCGATTTTCAATCCATACTTCCTTTGGCTTATTTATTGATATTTCATTTACGCCTTCTTCTTGAAATATGCCTTGTAATGGCTCCAAATATGTATCAAGTGCAGCATAATTCATTTCATTGATTTAATATTGCCTGTGAAGGAAATACTATATCTTGGTTAACAAATACTTTCAATGCGGTGCCTTGATCGACATAAATAGTTGGTTTTTTATCTGTATATCTGCCCACTATATCTCGCATGTCTTTAGAAAAATCATTGATTGATTTTCCGATTGCTTCATCATAAACAGATTTGCTTCTTTTCTGAGTTTGCCTCAACAGTTGACGTACATCGTCTAAAGTTATACCGATATTGTCACTAGTAATTGCATCAACTCCACTAGCTCCAGAACTTTTTATCACACTTACTATTTCTTCCTTTATTATTCTCAGTAAATCCTGATCACTTTTAGCATTCCGAATTTTTTCAATAGCCCTAAGACCCAATTTCCATTTTTCGTCTCCTACCTTCCCAACTTCAGTTTTTATAGCATCCTCCAATCTCTCAACAATAGCCCCTTTGAGAGAAGAAATATCTATTTCAGTTGCCGTAATAGACTTCACTGCATCCATGGCAGTTATCGCATCGATAAGATTAGAAGCCTTTTGCCCTATAACAGCCGAACCAATTGAAACACCAGCAAGTGCCACTGAAGAGAATAATGCACTTACTATTTTATTATCAACTATTCCTGCTATCCCTGCTCTACCAAGCTCGTCAGTACTAAGTGATGAGATAGCAATATCTATTCCATGTGGAATAATCACTCTGTTCCAATTTATATTTACACGGGCTCCTGCAACATTCGAGTCAAATGAATAACTGCCTATCAATCTTGAGCCTTTAGGTATTAAAACTGTATCACCAGTTTCTGCATAAACATCTCTACTCACCATAGCACGCAGCATTCCTTGCAGATCAGAATTTATTGCAGTTTCAAGAACAGCATCAATAATTTTACCTTGAGTAATCATTAAACCAAGCTTTCCTACTCTGGTAGCTTTGCTCGATTGTGCTGAAGTAATAGCATCAGCAGCCTTGTTCTCCCCACCATCACTTGAAATTGTTAACATTTGTGCACTACGTCTGTCTCTAGGATAACCGCCACCCCCTATTGTAGGAAACGAGGTAGGTAAATTGCCCATAACATTACTAGAAGGAAAATTTTGCTTTGGCAAAATAGGTATATTTGACACAGAGATTTCTTTTGGTTTCTCTTCTTCTTTTTTTATTGGTTTTATTTCTGGTATGATTTGTGGTGTAGGAAGAGGAGGTAAGGGTGGTAAGGGATCAGTTATTATTCTTTCAGGAACCATTACATTATCTGGAACTTGTTCCAACTTTCCTTTCAATTCTTGAACGTTTTGCTTTGTTTCCTCTTTTTTAATAACTTCTAAACCCTCTTTAGGAGAAGGACTAAAATAGAGATAATACACTCCACCAACCAGAAGCACTAAAATAACGACCATCAATGCCCTATGACCTTGATTAGAGCCAACTGTTACTACCTTGTTCTCTATTTCTGATTCATCTTCTGAATTGTTACGCCTTTCTTTATTCATATTGCATGTACCACAGCTAAAGTGACCTATTTATAATTTCAACTTCACCATCTTCATAACGCATAAATAGCTTTTTATGTACTCCTTTTATTATAACATAATCATCAAATAACAGCCTTTTACAAGGTTTATCCTCCTCTTCTACAAAAATCTGAGGTATTTTATTATTATTTCTAAATTTTAAATAGGTTAAATAACCATCATCAAATAGCTCAATCGGAACTATATCCACATTACCACCTTCATCAATATATGTATAATTGTACTTCGTATCATTTTCTTGTATTATTTTTTCTGGCTTGTCTGTAGTATATTGCATTTGAGTAGGTAAAGAAACCTCATCTAAATCAACATCAAATTCACCTTCTTCTTGAGGATAATAAAAACGTACTACATAAGATATATCCTTTTCAGCAGAATAATCATGATCCACTTTTTTAGCATCAGTATCTGGGTATTTATCGTAGTTTGGCCTTGAGATTAAATCAAAAATGTAATTTCTTTTTTTAGTTGTCGTAATAATCATGTTAGTGCGACTACTAACTTCAAATGGCATGATAAGCAATTTATTGTCATAAGGATTAATTTTCCAACTTGATGCATCACCAACAGCGATATTTTTAACTTTTTCTCCTTCCGCAAATTCAATATAAGAATAGTAACCCTGACTAAAAACCACCGTAAATACTTCATTAGGGCTATACACAAAAGTCTTTATTCTACTATCTACAGAAATAGGCTCATTATAATTAATGGATGCGTTTAAATTGCCACTTATAAGTAAAGCTAAAACTAATAATATCCTATACATATTCATCATCTACTCTATATGAAATAACTTGAAATCCTAATGGGTTAATATATCTTTGCTGATCATCCATTTCAAGCGATGCATATCTATATGACATAATAACTATCTTATTTTTTCTTGTGGAACTTCCATCTTTCCGTGTAAATTCCACAAAAAACCTCACCTGAAGAGCATCGTTACCCAATTTTTGAATTGAGCGAATTTTAAATTCACTTTTGGTATCTGAGTATAAATTAAAAAGATCATCCATATTCTGCGATCCTACATAATTTCTAAATTCATTATACACATTAGGTGAGGAAAACAACCTCACCTTTGTATAATAGTTATAATTATAATGATATGGATCAAAAACCTCCCTTGCTTTTATATACTCTGAAATAAAATAATCGTTTAGCGCTTCATCTGCAGAATACTGCTTTACTGTGACAGGATCAACCAATTGCACTATTCCAGATTTCTTGTCAATTTCTATAACAAATGGCTCAATAGTGCTACTTGTGCTAATTTTAAATATGACTAATATGCTGATAGAGATCGTTGCTAATAATATTAACGCAAATAAAAGTAGAATATTCCTTTGAGCAATAACTGTGCTGTAGCGGTTTGAATTCCAATTTATATCCTTATCTAACGATTCAGTACTTTTCTCTCGCTTAAAAAATCTTAGCATTTTAATATTCTTAAAAATCTTAACTTGTGTTAATAAACATAGCAAATTAACAAAGTAGTTACAACAAAAAAGCTAAAAAACTCTTAACTTATGGCCTAGCTTACCAAACTTTGTCTCCATATATGAATCGTTATATTTATTACGTTCCACAATAAGTGGTAGACACTTTGTAACCTCTATACCACTACTTTCCAATTCTGACAATTTCCTATCATTGTTTGTAAGTAATTGGATTTTGTTAATGTTCAATTTCTTAAGCATTTTAGCTGCAACAACAAAACTCCTTTCATCATCTTCAAAACCCAATATTCTATTTGCATCAACAGTATCAAGGTTATGTTCTCTTTGCATACTGTATGCTCTTAACTTATTAGTTAAACCAATACCTCTTCCATCCTGCATCAAATACAATATAATACCACTTCCAAAGTCAGCTATCATTTGAATTGCTTGATGTAACTGACTTCTGCAATCGCATGATAAGCTATCTAACAAGTCACCCGTATAGCACGAAGAATGAATTCTTACTAATGGTTCGTCATCTTTATCTGGATTGCCAATGATAATTGCATGATGTTCTCTTCCGCCACTTTCGGTTCTATAAGATATGATATCTACTTCTTGAGTCTGTTTTAAAAATAATGATGTTTTGCACACTTCATACACACTCTGATTTTGTTGAAAATCATTTACGAGTAACGTATCTAGTGCAATAATGTCATTTTCTTCACACCAATTTCGCATTTCATACTTATTCTCAAAAGTCATATCAGCTACTAACGCGTATGGCAATAATTCTGAGAACTTAAGCAAGGCAATAGCACATTCATCTATTGTCTTTGAGCATTGCAACTCTTTTATGCAATCTTCCTTTGAACAGTTTATTAAATGGAGCAGTTCATCAAAATTATTCACCAACAGACGTTTGCTATTATGTTCTTTATTCTGAGATATGTATTTTACCTTACTTGAAGTTAAAGTAACATATACATTACTTGATATAAGCTTGTATTGATTAAATAAATCTCTTTCTAAAGCCTCAGCAGCAGCGAACAATAGGTAATTACTTTCATCATATATTACAATTGGCCGACCGCGTCTGATTTCGCTGATAGCTCTTCCTACCTTATTGCTACTCTGATTTCCTATAAACATTTTACCCATATTAAACAGCGATAAAAACTGGTGCGGCCGAGAAGACTTGAACTTCCAAGGCCTTATGAGCCACAGCGACCTCAACGCTGCGTGTCTACCAATTCCACCACGGCCGCACTATATTCTAGTTTTTATATAATTATTTTAAATTACTTAATCATTTTAGAATTTTTCATCTAGAGTGTCAATCTGATACTAGAATAATTTAGAAATTACCTGTATAATTTGATTGTGAATTTTGTGATTATAAATTTTAATCATTTAAAATAACCTTACTACTAATTTTTAACTTAGGTTTTTATACAAATGAATATAGCTAATATCTTTATTTTTTTAGCTCTCTCTCTTATAACTAGCTTTCATTTCGTCCATGCACAAATATTATACACATGGTCTCAAGTTATCCCAGAAAATAAATTAAGCATACGTGCAATTACAGAGAATGACATGTGTCCCATTGTTTATGTCGATGGCGAGGAAACAGAAATGCTGAATCGCAGCTCGATTAACAATGGTGATCATAACGAAACAGTTTGTGAACTGACAGTACAAACAAGTGCCAAAAACATTAGTATTGAGGATCTACGAGTTCCTATATTACCAGAAAAGGTTAATAAAATTGCTTTTATTGGTGACACGGGTTGTAGAATAAATATGTTATTTCAGCAGGAATGTAATTCGGTAGATAGCTGGCCTTTAAAAAAAAATTTAGATTCAATCGCCCTTCATAAACCAGATTTAATTATCCATGTTGGTGATTATCATTATAGACAAACAAAATGTAGAAATACAAAAAAGTGTGGCGATATTTATGGATATAATAAAGAAGTTTGGTACGCTGATTGGTTTGAGCCTGCAAAGGATATTTTATCACAATCCCCTTTTCTTTTTGTTCGTGGAAACCATGAGAGTTGTGATAGAGCTTATGAAGGATGGTTCAGGTATCTAGATTCATACCCCTTTTCGTCTGAAAAATGTGGAAACTTCGTTTCTAGTTGGTCCTTAGATGCTGGACCGATGAAATTTTTTATCTTCGACTCTTCATCCGGTGAGGATATTTTTACAACCCAAAGCACAATTGATGCTTTTGAGAGGCAATTTGATAAATTGATACAAAATAGTTCTGACAAGCCCATGTGGTTTTTAACTCATAAACCGCTTTGGAGATCTCCAAAAAAAGAATTTTTGACATTAAAAAGCCATGGTAATCTTACACAAATTGAAGCTTTTGGAGATAAATTTCCAAGCAATGTTACTACCATAGTTTCTGGCCACATTCACATAGCCCAGATTTTATTAATGGATAATGTTCCAGACCAAATTATAGTTGGAAACGGTGGTGCATCATTACACGCTCAAGATCAAGAATCTGTTTATCAAAATGTAGAATTTGACTATTCAAATGGTAAAAACTACTTAGCACACGAGGTTAGAAACTTTTTTGGCTTTGGCTTTGCAATACTAAACTTAGATGATCACAAATTTACCTTCTATAATCAACACAATAAGGAAATGTATTCTGCGAAGCTAACGGAAGATTTTAAACTCAAAACGGATTAAAACTATAGTCGATTCATTTTAGGATTTGTTATTAGCTATTTTAAAAACGCTACTTAAACATCTTTTTTAATCGATTGATTTCATCAGCAAATTTTGAGTCGGTCTTTATAAAATTTTCTACTTGTTTTACTGCATGTATAACAGTAGCATGGTCTCTGCCACCAAAGTTTCTCCCAATATCTGGTAGGCTTTTTTGCGTAAATTTTTTGGCAAAATACATAGCTATTTGTCTTGGCCTTGCAAGACTGCGAAGCCTTCTATTGGATTGCATATCTGCAACCTTTATATTGAAAAATTCAGCTACTTTCTTTTGTATTTCTTCTATTGTGACTGACCTATGATTTGACCTAAGAAGATCGATTAGGGTTTCACTAGCTGATTCTACCGTCATACTTCTTCCAATTAATGAGGTATGGGTAATCTTATTTAATGCTCCTTCTAATTCTCTTATATTAGATTTTATGTTCCTTGCTAAAAACTCTAGGACATCTTTCGGAACATACATATTCATCTGCTCCACTTTTGCCTGCAATATACCAAGCCTTAATTCAAAAGTTGTTTCATTAATATCTGCCACCAACCCCCAACCGAGTCGTGATCTTATTCTTTCTTCCACTCCATCAAGATCACTAGGAGACCTATCAGCTGATATAACCAATTGTTTATTTTGGTCTATCAATGCATTGAAAGTGTGAAAAAATTCTTCTTGTGTACTATCTTTACCACTGATAAATTGCACATCATCTACCATCAATACATCTACTGATCTAAATTGCTCTTTAAATAACATAATATCTTTGCTTCGCAGCGCTGTAATATATTGGTACATGAATTTCTCTGCTGATAAATATACTACTTTTCTTTTTTCTGATGGGGAATTGACTATGTGCCAAGCTATAGCATGCATTAGATGTGTTTTACCAAGTCCCACTCCACCATATAGAAACAAAGGATTGCTGCCTAATATTGGATCTATAGATCCTGCCACACGCTTTGCCGCCGTAAATGCTAATTCATTTGACTTTCCTACCACAAAATTATCAAAAGTGAATCTGGGATCCAGTGGTGAACCAAGATTATGATTACTTTCCTCTCTGTTTTTTAGTATAACATTAGAATTTGAATTCCTTTCCTCAATTACTTGAATATCAATAGAACATATACTTTTATCTTCGCTTTGCCATAATGATAGTATTTTTTTCATGTAATGAACTGTAATCCACTCTTTTATAAACCTTGTTGACACGGATAAAAGCACTTCCTCATTTCTGCTACTGATAAATTTTAGCGAACTCAGCCAGCTGTTATATGTTGCTTCTCCATAAAGATTATAAAGACAATTTTGGATTTTTTCCCAAGTAACATTGTGATCCGTTACTGTAATAATCTGATCAAAAAACATAGTAGAAACCTTAGGGCTAGTTAAGTTCATATACCACACCAAGAAAAAAGCAATAATTAGAAAATTATAAGACAATCAATAGCTTACTGCAAAATGAAAAGCTAATACTACTTAATACATACTAAAAATTATGGTGATTTTTGATGGGTTGTAAAGGGTATAAAAACACTAAAATTGATCATTTTTATTTCAAAGAAATGAAAAATTTGTAAATGTCGCTTGTATCGAGGATTAGAAGCGTGCTATTAAAAATAGTAATACATTATGTATAAATAAGATGTTAAATTTACTGGCAAATAAGTAAAGTATTCATATAAATATAGCTAACCTAATATAGATTTACTGAAGCAAATTTATGATTATATTAAGTAATTTGAGTTGTTATGCTGTATTCGGTATTGAACTAGAGTTTTACATTGAAAGAATAGAAAAAGAATATTTATTTCTGAATAGCATCAAAAATAAAATAGCATTTCTTGAATTTTCTTGCGAGAAGGAGAATTCTACACATCAATATGAGATAAAAAGTGGTTGTTATACGAACTCCGACAATTTAATTAAGCATTTTGAGTTAGCAAAACAATCACTTACTGAAGTAGCACAAAAACTAGGCGGGAATGTTTCTTTTAAAGCAAAGCCCTATTTGGATAGAGCAGGCAGTGCATTAAATGTGCATGTTAATCTCGTGAATTCAAATAACGATAACCTATTTTATATCAATGAGCAAAAGTACAGTGACTATCTGATTCACAGTATTGGTGGATTATGCACAATGATGAAAAAACATATGTTGTTTTTTGCTCCAAATGATGATTCATATTTAAGATTTCAGTACCCGGATATTCACACTCCAACTACGATTAGTTGGGGAGTAAATAACAGAACTGCTGCGATAAGAATTCCCTATTTTGGCAACGATTCCAAAAGATGCCGCCTAGAGCACCGTGTTCCTGGAGCAGACTGTAACCTTGAAAAAGTACTCACAGCAATAATTGAAGGTATAGTTTTTGGTATAGAGAACAAAATTGCTCCGCCAAATAGAGTGTATGGCATTGCATCTGATCCTCAATATGAGATGGAGAGTTTAATATAAACTCTAATCACGTTGGTTAACAACACCTTCCATAGTTAGCTGCTCTGGCATTCTCATTAAGTTATCACTGAAAAAAGTCCTCGGAGCCTTGGTAGGTTCTTTGATTTCTTGGTAACATCCATTCATATGCATAGGAGGGGATCGCATTAAATTCATATAGTTCGTTGCGTATTTAGTCTGACTTGTATCATCAGCCCCAGCAAGTGAGTTACCGTCAAGGTCCATATGTTTAGGTAATCCATTTTTCATTTCTTCTTCTGCTCTTTTCCTCATTATTTCTTCTAGCTCAGTTTCAGTTCTTTTTACGCGAATTCTAGATTAAGGAAGGAAGAAAGTATAGGAAATAGAAGGCTTTTTGGATTTGATGGAATAGGAAATGAGAGTAGAAAAGATATGAACCAAAAAATTAACAGGGGATCTATGGCGAGTGTGTTCAATTTCTAGTCTATTTTTTAGGTAACCAAAAACAGTCTCAATGATAGACCTTTTTCTCAGTAAAATCTTCTCATTTAGCGAAATCAATGCATTTTTCATACCTTTTTTCACCTTGGTAACAAGTTTCAAACCTCGGTCAAACAGCTTCTGAAAAAGCTCTTTTGCAATATAACCTTTGTCACCAAACAAAAGGCCGGTTAATTTTTCCGTCAGATTTGGCACAGGTATCCTATCATCAACATTGCCTTTTGTTAGCGTAAGTGAATGAATTTCACCATTTTCATTGATTACCATATGTAATTTGAAACCAAAAAACCAGCCGTAAGTACTCTTGCTTAATTTTGCAATTCCAGCAAAAACTTTGTTTTGGATATTCTTTTTGCATGACAAACTGCAATGGGAGTTGTGTCTATATATGAAATTCCAGTGTTTTCTGACTGTCCACAAAGCCAATGCAACAACATTGCTAAATGCCACAAAACCCTAGGCTTTAGAGCAACAAACCTGGTATATGAAGGCAACTTTGGAAACTCTGATTTGTAGAGCAACGTTAGGTAATGTAGATAGAAAGTTTTGAAATTTTTACACGGAGATTGTTGATATAGCAGGATTATTGTCATGATTTCGGAGTGCTCAATTTCCGTTGTTCTTGTGGGTTTTTTACCATTTGGCAGTAGTTTACCTGCAAAATTTTTCTCTATATCTCTGCAAAAATCATCGACCAAACAAAACAGTTTGTTATATCTTCCATGGTTAACCTCATCTGTTTTTTTATAACTGCTGAGTTTACCCTGTTTTCTTGCCTTTTCTATTCTCCTTTAATCCAGAATTCGCGTTATTAACTATTGCATTCCTGAACTTTTTGATTCATCATTTTCATGACAAAATTGTCTTAACTTTCTCTCTACTTTTTCTGGGTAGGGCCAATGTTTACAGACCTAAATGTTCAAGCAGCATGGGAAATGGCGCGGGGTAAGTCACTATAGATCACTCAGTAATAACCTTAAGTGTTAATAATGATAAAGAGAAATTAAGGCTAGATATCTACATAGCTGAAAAGTGCAACATATCACGCAGTAAAGCTCAAAGATTGATACAAAATGAGCAGGTAAAATTACTTGGCACACCGATAATTAGTAATGACCACATAGTAAAACCAGGTGAAGAGTATATAGTACATCTCGTTCAACCTGACATATCCACATCAATTGAGCCTAATTATGACATAAAACTTGATATCGTCTATGAAGATGAGGACATTATAGTTCTGAGTAAACAAAGTGGATTAACAGTGCACCCAGGTGCTGGAACAAACAATGATACACTCTTGAACGCAGTTATCGCTCACCTTGATATAAGACCAGGAATTGTTCATAGACTCGATAAAGATACCAGTGGGCTAATGGTAATTGCAAAAAATGAAGGAGCCCATGGGTTTTTGTCTGAATTGTTATCAAATCGTAAAATAAAGCGAGAATATTTAGCAGTAGTTTGGGGAATATTATCTTCTCAGCAAAGCACAATAAAAACTAACATTGCTCCCAAACGCGGTAATAAAGAAATGATGTGTGTAACAAAAATCACAGGCAAATTAGCAATCACTCACTATTTAGTGCAAAAAGTTATAGGACAAGTAAGCCTCGTTAAATGCACTTTAGAGACAGGCAGAACACACCAAATTCGAGTCCACATGAGCCACATAGGACATTCCATAGTTGGTGATCAAGTTTACGGAAAAAATAGTAGTAAAAGCACAAAATATGCTAAAAACTCTAGTTTTATTCGTAATTTCAATAGACAAGCACTACATGCTTATACACTGGGCTTATACCACCCAAAAAGTAAGGAATACATGGAATTTGTCTCTGATTTACCGCAAGATATAAAAACTTTAATTGGTGAGTTTGAAAATATACCTAAGAAAGGTTCACCTGATTTTTGAAGTATAAAATCAACTTATTGGTTTTGAAATTAAGATTTACTGCAACTACAATAAACGCGAATTCTGGATTAAGGAAGGAAGAAAGTATAGGAAATAGAAGGCTTTTTGGATTTGATGGAATAGGAAATGAGAGTAGAAAAGATATGAACCAAAAAATTAACAGGGGATCTATGGCGAGTGTGTTCAATTTCTAGTCTATTTTTTAGGTAACCAAAAACAGTCTCAATGATAGACCTTTTTCTCAGTAAAATCTTCTCATTTAGCGAAATCAATGCATTTTTCATACCTTTTTTCACCTTGGTAACAAGTTTCAAACCTCGGTCAAACAGCTTCTGAAAAAGCTCTTTTGCAATATAACCTTTGTCACCAAACAAAAGGCCGGTTAATTTTTCCGTCAGATTTGGCACAGGTATCCTATCATCAACATTGCCTTTTGTTAGCGTAAGTGAATGAATTTCACCATTTTCATTGATTACCATATGTAATTTGAAACCAAAAAACCAGCCGTAAGTACTCTTGCTTAATTTTGCAATTCCAGCAAAAACTTTGTTTTTGACGCGAATTCTGGATTAAAGGAGAATAGAAAAGGCAAGAAAACAGGGTAAACTCAGCAGTTATAAAAAATAGATGAGGTTAACCATGGAAGATATAACAAAACTGTTTTGTTTGGTCGATGATTTTTGCAGAGATATAGAGAAAAATTTTGCAGGTAAACTACTGCCAAATGGTAAAAAACCCACAAGAACAACGGAAATTGAGCACTCCGAAATCATGACAATAATCCTGCTATATCAACAATCTCCGTGTAAAAATTTCAAAACTTTCTATCTACATTACCTAACGTTGCTCTACAAATCAGAGTTTCCAAAGTTGCCTTCATATACCAGGTTTGTTGCTCTAAAGCCTAGGGTTTTGTGGCATTTAGCAATGTTGTTGCATTGGCTTTGTGGACAGTCAGAAAACACTGGAATTTCATATATAGACACAACTCCCATTGCAGTTTGTCATGCAAAAAGAATATCCAAAACAAAGTTTTTGCTGGAATTGCAAAATTAAGCAAGAGTACTTACGGCTGGTTTTTTGGTTTCAAATTACATATGGTAATCAATGAAAATGGTGAAATTCATTCACTTACGCTAACAAAAGGCAATGTTGATGATAGGATACCTGTGCCAAATCTGACGGAAAAATTAACCGGCCTTTTGTTTGGTGACAAAGGTTATATTGCAAAAGAGCTTTTTCAGAAGCTGTTTGACCGAGGTTTGAAACTTGTTACCAAGGTGAAAAAAGGTATGAAAAATGCATTGATTTCGCTAAATGAGAAGATTTTACTGAGAAAAAGGTCTATCATTGAGACTGTTTTTGGTTACCTAAAAAATAGACTAGAAATTGAACACACTCGCCATAGATCCCCTGTTAATTTTTTGGTTCATATCTTTTCTACTCTCATTTCCTATTCCATCAAATCCAAAAAGCCTTCTATTTCCTATACTTTCTTCCTTCCTTAATCCAGAATTCGCGTTTTTGGATATTCTTTTTGCATGACAAACTGCAATGGGAGTTGTGTCTATATATGAAATTCCAGTGTTTTCTGACTGTCCACAAAACCAATGCAACAACATTGCTAAATGCCACAAAACCCTAGGCTTTAGAGCAACAAACCTGGTATATGAAGGCAACTTTGGAAACTCTGATTTGTAGAGCAACGTTAGGTAATGTAGATAGAAAGTTTTGAAATTTTTACACGGAGATTGTTGATATAGCAGGATTATTGTCATGATTTCGGAGTGCTCAATTTCCGTTGTTCTTGTGGGTTTTTTACCATTTGGCAGTAGTTTACCTGCAAAATTTTTCTCTATATCTCTGCAAAAATCATCGACCAAACAAAACAGTTTGTTATATCTTCCATGGTTAACCTCATCTGTTTTTTTATAACTGCTGAGTTTACCCTGTTTTCTTGCCTTTTCTATTCTCCTTTAATCCAGAATTCGCGTTATAAGTACTCTTGTTATCACATTTTGGTGTTAAGTCAGGATAGAACGTAAGTATAGCATCATTCTTTCTTACAAACACTGATTGATAATTGTCATCTTCCATTTTATATAGGAACATTCCATCTCTTCCTAATTCCTTAAACGCCTTAGTTGCAGAAATTAAAATATCATCAGCATGAAGGTTATATGCATATCCATTTGAGCATTTAACTTTTATGATAAAGGGGCTGGCAAAATGTGTCAAGTAAGTTTTTTCGTTTCTGCGGGCTACCTGGTTTTCCTACTGAAATTTTGAAAAATGTAATCTACTTCTATATTCAAATATATCAAGCAGTAATTCAAAATCAGCCATTGCGCCTTTTGCGTTATTATACGCAAGATTGAGCAGCTCTCTGTCCTGATATAAATCAGCAAATTTAAATTCCATACATCCTGATTGTTTTGTGCCTAAAATATCTCCACTGCCCCTTAGCATCATGTCCCTTTCAGCAATGTAAAATCCGTCCTGTGACTCACATATGATCTTTAACTTTGAAGATGAGCTTTTACTTAAATTATCGTATAATAATACACAAAAAGATGGCTTGTTTCCTCGTCCTACTCTGCCTCTTAATTGGTGTAATTGCGATAACCCAAATTGCTCTGCATTTTCTATAATCATAATGGTTGCATCTGGTACATCTATACCAACTTCTATCACAGTGGTTGCAACAAGCAGAGAAAATTCATTTCTTTTGAAGGAAAACATAACTTGATCTTTCTGCTCCTGAGTCAATTTTCCGTGTATTATGCTAACTTTATCAAAAAATGTTTTTTGTAATTCCTGAAAACGCATCTCTGCTGCTGCAATATTGGTCTCTTCGTTTTCTTCTATGTATGGACAAATCCAATATGCTTTTTCGCCCCTGTTTATAGCACCTTTTAGCTTTTCAATAACATCTGGCACCCTACTAATGTTCATAGTTACAGTTTTTATTGGCAATCTGGATTTTGGTTTTTCTTTCAAAATTGAACATTCAACGTCACCATACATAGCTTGCTGCAAGGTTCTTGGAATGGGAGTTGCAGTAACGAAAAGTATATCGGCATTTTCTCCTTTTCCTACCAAGCGATTTCTCTGCATCACTCCAAATCGCTGTTGCTCGTCTATGACTGCAAGCCCTAAATTTTTAAATGTAACGTTAGCTTGAAATAGTGCATGAGTGCCAATTACTATATTTAAAACACCACTTGCAAGTTCGTTCATGATAATCTTTCTTTCCTTGCGCGAAGTTTTACCAGTAAGCAGCGCAACTTTTATATCGGTACAGGATAAAACTTCCTCAATCCAATTATAATGTTGCTCCGCCAAGATAGTAGTCGGTGCCATTAGAGCTGCCTGCATGTTGTTTTCTACCACATTTAGCATCGCAAAAAGTGCAACTACGGTTTTGCCACTACCAACATCACCTTGCAGCAAGTTTATCATGCGGTACTTGGATTTTTGCCTCTCTGAAATTTCATCTATTGCACGAATTTGATCGTTTGTTAATTGAAACGATAATTCATTTAAAACTTGCTCTTTATATTTACTCAATACTATAAATTCTCTTCCCCTTTCTTTTACATGATTTTCTCTTGCAAGTTTCAGTGCTAGCTGATACGCAAACAATTCATCATAAGCAAGCCTTTTTCTACAAACCTCGGCTTCCGCCAATGAGCTTGGTCTGTGCAACTTTATGATGCTTTCCCTCCAACTTAGCCATTTTTTTTGCTTGATTAATGTATCATCTATCCACTCTGGCAAATCAGGCAATTCTTTCAGGTTAGAGCTTATTATGTTCCCAATGCTCTTATTAGTAATGCCACGGCATAATTGATAGACTGGCTCTATGCGAGCTATTTCTTTAAATTGGTTGATGTCAAGCGACACGTAATCTGGGTGAGTAATCTGCCAATGTTCAGCAAACTTTTCGAGTTTACCACTGATGATTACAGAAGCTCCAATTGGAAATAGTTTATATAAATACTTAACTGAGTAATTAAAAAAGACTATGAATATATACTGACTCTCACTTTCAACGACTATTTTATATGGTCTACCTCTCAAAGTGGGAGGCTGATGTTCATAAACTTTTGCCATGAAAGTTGTAAATTCTCCAACTTGAGCATCAGATAGCGACTTACTTCTGTCTACATAACTAAGTGGCCTATAAAATAGCAGGTCCACCACTTTGTCCCCAACACAAAGTTTAGGCAATATTGTGGAATGAAATTTAGGTATATTCTCCAGCCTGCTATTTAGAAAAATCTGATTGCTCATTGAGATTCATACATGTGTAAAACTGTTATAGAGCCTTTTTAAAATCTTGTCACCTTATGGTCAAGCCATGCACTGTTTGCTATCATAGAACTTGCGTTTACATAAAATATTTATTGACTTATTAATCATTTTTATGTATTATTATACTATCTACGCGAATTCTGGATTAAAGGAGAATAGAAAAGGCAAGAAAACAGGGTAAACTCAGCAGTTATAAAAAAACAGATGAGGTTAACCATGGAAGATATAACAAACTGTTTTGTTTGGTCGATGATTTTTGCAGAGATATAGAGAAAAATTTTGCAGGTAAACTACTGCCAAATGGTAAAAAACCCACAAGAACAATGGAAATTGAGCACTCCGAAATCATGACAATAATCCTGCTATATCAACAATCTCCGTGTAAAAATTTCAAAACTTTCTATCTACATTACCTAACGTTGCTCTACAAATCAGAGTTTCCAAAGTTGCCTTCATATACCAGGTTTGTTGCTCTAAAGCCTAGGGTTTTGTGGCATTTAGCAATGTTGTTGCATTGGCTTTGTGGACAGTCAGAAAACACTGGAATTTCATATATAGACACAACTCCCATTGCAGTTTGTCATGCAAAAAGAATATCCAAAAACAAAGTTTTTGCTGGAATTGCAAAATTAAGCAAGAGTACTTACGGCTGGTTTTTTGGTTTCAAATTACATATGGTAATCAATGAAAATGGTGAAATTCATTCACTTACGCTAACAAAAGGCAATGTTGATGATAGGATACCTGTGCCAAATCTGACGGAAAAATTAACCGGCCTTTTGTTTGGTGACAAAGGTTATATTGCAAAAGAGCTTTTTCAGAAGCTGTTTGACCGAGGTTTGAAACTTGTTACCAAGGTGAAAAAAGGTATGAAAAATGCATTGATTTCGCTAAATGAGAAGATTTTACTGAGAAAAAGGTCTATCATTGAGACTGTTTTTGGTTACCTAAAAAATAGACTAGAAATTGAACACACTCGCCATAGATCCCCTGTTAATTTTTTGGTTCATATCTTTTCTACTCTCATTTCCTATTCCATCAAATCCAAAAAGCCTTCTATTTCCTATACTTTCTTCCTTCCTTAATCCAGAATTCGCGTTATAACCTTTGTCACCAAACAAAAGGCCGGTTAATTTTTCCGTCAGATTTGGCACAGGTATCCTATCATCAACATTGCCTTTTGTTAGCGTAAGTGAATGAATTTCACCATTTTCATTGATTACCATATGTAATTTGAAACCAAAAAACCAGCCGTAAGTACTCTTGCTTAATTTTGCAATTCCAGCAAAAACTTTGTTTTTGGATATTCTTTTTGCATGACAAACTGCAATGGGAGTTGTGTCTATATATGAAATTCCAGTGTTTTCTGACTGTCCACAAAGCCAATGCAACAACATTGCTAAATGCCACAAAACCCTAGGCTTTAGAGCAACAAACCTGGTATATGAAGGCAACTTTGGAAACTCTGATTTGTAGAGCAACGTTAGGTAATGTAGATAGAAAGTTTTGAAATTTTTACACGGAGATTGTTGATATAGCAGGATTATTGTCATGATTTCGGAGTGCTCAATTTCCGTTGTTCTTGTGGGTTTTTTACCATTTGGCAGTAGTTTACCTGCAAAATTTTTCTCTATATCTCTGCAAAAATCATCGACCAAACAAAACAGTTTGTTATATCTTCCATGGTTAACCTCATCTGTTTTTTTATAACTGCTGAGTTTACCCTGTTTTCTTGCCTTTTCTATTCTCCTTTAATCCAGAATTCGCGTTTTAAGAATAGTAATTTGTTATTTGTATTAATAAACTTAATTCTATTGAAAATAGCTAAAGCATTGAAATTCTTGAATTTTAGCCGGATTAGTGAGTGGTAGTGAAATTTCTTTTACTCAAATTTAGGTATTCACTGACCGTTCTTGTTATAAATACCAGAATAATAAGCTACTGATATTCTCTATCTTTTTTATCTTTAATCCATCATAGCTAGCAATGCAACAAAGCTATTCCAGTGTCAGCTACTTAGATGACAAAAAAAGTGAACAAAATTTCCTGATTTATTTATACCTACACTTTGGAACCTTACAAATATTGAGCAAATCCAATAATATCCTTGATTTCTTTTATATTATGGGTTGCAATTTCTGCTGCTTTCTTTGTGCCTTTTTTTAATATTTCATGTAAATGGAATTGGTCTTTTAAAAGATCATTCATCCCCTCACGTATGGGTGACATAACACTGATAATTAAATCAGCTAACTCTTTTTTGAAGTGTTTCATGTCATGTTTGTTCACTTCTTCACACACTTTTTCCACATTTAAATTACTAAGCACTGAATAAATGTTTATCAAATTGCTTATTTCTGGTCGGCACTCTAAAGTAGCAAAATCAAAGCCTAGAATTGAATCTGTTTTTGCTTTTTCTATTTTTTTAACAATTAAGTCATCTGTATCATCAAGGTTAATGCACGAATGTTCTGAAGGGTCAGATTTACTCATCTTGCTTGTACCATCTCTTAAGCTCATTATCCTTGATGTGCAATCCAAAGTTAAGATTTCAGGTACGATGAAATAATCCAGTTTATAATGATTGTTAAAAGCTGATGCAATATCACGTGCAAGCTCCAAATGCTGTTTTTGATCATCACCAACAGGAACGTATTTAGTTTGATACAACAATATATCTGCAGCCATAAGTACTGGATAACTATATAATCCAAGAGAGGCTTTTTGTTTATCGCTGCCAGCTTTATCTTTAAATTGAGTCATGCGATTAAGCCAACCAATTGGTGTATAGCACCCAAGCAGCCAGCCCAGTTCTGCATGACTACTAACTGTGGACTGATTAAAAATAATGGACTTTTCTGGATCTATTCCACATGCAATATAAGCTGCTGCTGTTTTGAAAATATTACTTTTTAATTCACTTGCGGGAAGCTTATTTGCTGTGATTGCATGTAGGTCGACAATACAAAAAAGAGATTTGTATTTATCCTGTAAGTCTATCCACTGTTTGATTGCACCAAGATAATTACCTAAATGTAGTACGCCACTTGGCTGGATACCTGAAAAGACAATACTTGTCATTACACATGTACCTTATGCGTTTTGCTAATCGTTTCCACAATCAGCAAGAAATAATAACCATTGCAGGGCGGAGCAACCTATTTTTGATAGTATAACCAGTTTGTAATACTTCTATAATAGTGCCAGGCTCTTTTTCATCGTCCTCTCTTTCCACAACGGCTTGGTGTAAATTACTGTCAAAAAGCTCACCAAGTGGGTCTACTTCTTCTATTTCATGTTTTTTTAGATCATTTATAATTTTTTGATGCGCTACTTTGATTCCTTCATGAACAGGATCACCGTCTTTCAAAATTTCTATTACTTTTTTTAAATTGTCGCACGAGTCGATCATATCACGTGCAAACTTTGTGACTGCGTAGTCACTTGCATCGCTAATTTGCTTTTGCATTATACGTTTGACGTTTTCATTATCTGCAACAGCACGGCGTAAATGATCTTCAAGCTGAGCTGCACGTTCTTTTAATGTATTGAGATCTTCATTTAAATCATCAGTTTGCTTATGGTTATCACTTTGTTGGTCGTCACCTTTCTGCCCACTTACCATATCGGTAAACTTCTTCTTTTTCTCTTTACTGCTGTCTGACATATTATTACCCTTAAGAATCTAATAAATATATAGCAATTAATCTGAAAATATCAAGCGCTAGCTACATTCGTCTTTCTATGCTCGCATTTAAAAAGTCAATTAAAGTAGTTTTATAAAAAGAATCAGAAAAAGTACTAATATTATTTAGCGCCATATTAATGTAGTGTCTAGCTTTTTCCATAGAAAGCTGAATGGCATTATGGTGATTAATATAGTGTAATGCTTGGTCAAAATTGTCTCTAGCTGAAGAAAAGCATTTTTCCCAGAATTTTTGCTCTGCTGGACTGCCCTTTTCGTATGCTATAATAGCAGGTAAGGTGACTTTACCTTCGAAAAAGTCTTTTCCGACTTGTTTTCCAGAAGTGCCTTGATTAGCAGTATAATCGAGCATATCATCAACTATTTGAAATGCCATACCAAAATTAAAACCAAAATTCTTTAGCCTCTCTGTTTCGTCATTTGTTGCACCAGATACTGTAGATGCAGCTTCACAGCATGCAGAAAATAAAGATGCTGTCTTTTCTCCAATGATATCAAAATAATTTTCCCTGACTGTGTGGGGATCAAAACGTGTTGTCATCTGCTTTATTTCACCCTTCACAAGTAAATGCGATGCTTTAGATAAAATAGAGAGAATATTTAAATTTCCACACTTTATAAGCCATCTAAATGCTAGAGTCAACAATAGATCACCAACTAAAATGCTTGATTTATTTCCCCAAATCTTATTCGCTGTTTTAACTCCATGGCGTGCCTCACTTTCATCGAGCACATCATCATGAAGTAAAGTAGCATTGTGTATAAACTCTACCGATGCAGCAACGTTGATCCTATTCTCCCCAGAATAGTTTAGCATTTTACATATAATAAAAACTAGTTTAGGCCTTATTTTTTTTCCACCTGACCTAACAAGATGAGATATAATATCAGTAGCAAGCTTAGCATCTTCATCATTGACATTTTTGAAGATAAAGTCCTTCATAGCTGATAAATCAGAAGATACGACATCGTCTAATTTATCGCTGTTTGTTAAATCAGTATTTAGCATTTTAAGAGACTTATGCCTCTTGCCCTTGTGCTTTCTCGTTCTCTGCTTTCTTCTTTTCTGTTTTCTTTGGTTCTGTTTCTAAAGTTACTATGCCTTTTTTAATGAACCATAGTACTCTTTCAGTTGCTTGCGCGCCTACGCTTAGCCAATGTTTTAATCTATCAGCCTTCACCACAACACGATTTTTATTGTCTTTTGGTAACATTGGATCATATTGTCCTATTTTCTCAATAAAACGCCCATCTCTTGGTGCTCGTGAATCAGCTACAACTATCCTATAAAAAGGGCGTTTCTTTGCGCCAAACCTTGCCAACCTTATTTTAACTGCCATGTTAACCTTTATTCATATATTAGTCACAATTTTATACAATGAGCCGTTTTAAGTCAAATGAATTATACAACTTTTGCACCTTATAACGCGAATTCTGGATTAAGGAAGGAAGAAAGTATGGGAAATAGAAGGCTTTTTGGATTTGATGGAATAGGAAATGAGAGTAGAAAAGATATGAACCAAAAAATTAACAGGGGATCTATGGCGAGTGTGTTCAATTTCTAGTCTATTTTTTAGGTAACCAAAAACAGTCTCAATGATAGACCTTTTTCTCAGTAAAATCTTCTCATTTAGCGAAATCAATGCATTTTTCATACCTTTTTTCACCTTGGTAACAAGTTTCAAACCTCGGTCAAACAGCTTCTGAAAAAGCTCTTTTGCAATATAACCTTTGTCACCAAACAAAAGGCCGGTTAATTTTTCCGTCAGATTTGGCACAGGTATCCTATCATCAACATTGCCTTTTGTTAACGCGAATTCTGGATTAAAGGAGAATAGAAAAGGCAAGAAAACAGGGTAAACTCAGCAGTTATAAAAAAACAGATGAGGTTAACCATGGAAGATATAACAAACTGTTTTGTTTGGTCGATGATTTTTGCAGAGATATAGAGAAAAATTTTGCAGGTAAACTACTGCCAAATGGTAAAAAACCCACAAGAACAACGGAAATTGAGCACTCCGAAATCATGACAATAATCCTGCTATATCAACAATCTCCGTGTAAAAATTTCAAAACTTTCTATCTACATTACCTAACGTTGCTCTACAAATCAGAGTTTCCAAAGTTGCCTTCATATACCAGGTTTGTTGCTCTAAAGCCTAGGGTTTTGTGGCATTTAGCAATGTTGTTGCATTGGCTTTGTGGACAGTCAGAAAACACTGGAATTTCATATATAGACACAACTCCCATTGCAGTTTGTCATGCAAAAAGAATATCCAAAACAAAGTTTTTGCTGGAATTGCAAAATTAAGCAAGAGTACTTACGGCTGGTTTTTTGGTTTCAAATTACATATGGTAATCAATGAAAATGGTGAAATTCATTCACTTACGCTAACAAAAGGCAATGTTGATGATAGGATACCTGTGCCAAATCTGACGGAAAAATTAACCGGCCTTTTGTTTGGTGACAAAGGTTATATTGCAAAAGAGCTTTTTCAGAAGCTGTTTGACCGAGGTTTGAAACTTGTTACCAAGGTGAAAAAAGGTATGAAAAATGCATTGATTTCGCTAAATGAGAAGATTTTACTGAGAAAAAGGTCTATCATTGAGACTGTTTTTGGTTACCTAAAAAATAGACTAGAAATTGAACACACTCGCCATAGATCCCCTGTTAATTTTTTGGTTCATATCTTTTCTACTCTCATTTCCTATTCCATCAAATCCAAAAAGCCTTCTATTTCCTATACTTTCTTCCTTCCTTAATCCAGAATTCGCGTGTAGAGCAACGTTAGGTAATGTAGATAGAAAGTTTTGAAATTTTTACACGGAGATTGTTGATATAGCAGGATTATTGTCATGATTTCGGAGTGCTCAATTTCCGTTGTTCTTGTGGGTTTTTTACCATTTGGCAGTAGTTTACCTGCAAAATTTTTCTCTATATCTCTGCAAAAATCATCGACCAAACAAAACAGTTTGTTATATCTTCCATGGTTAACCTCATCTGTTTTTTTATAACTGCTGAGTTTACCCTGTTTTCTTGCCTTTTCTATTCTCCTTTAATCCAGAATTCGCGTTTATAATATAATTACCAATAATGTAGGGTGTCATTCCAGCACCGGGCACTGGAATCTAGTTTGCATCATGCAGCCACTTAGTAAGTTTCTGGGTCCAAGTTCGGAGCACTGGATGCGTTTGAGGTAAAACAGGTTCTTATAAGGATTTAATTCTTATCTGGCTATATATCATCAAGTATAGCGTGATTAACTTCGACTTTATACTTTGATTCCAGATAGCTAATTAATTGCTCTTTTAGCGATATCATCACACGTTTTCCGGTGTCAAGCGTGTTTAATTTACCATTTGATGAATGCATTTCTTTTAGAACACCTATTATAATTTCATTATTGTATTGAATAGGGTCTGTCACTGAACCAGTTGTTTTCATATTGAAAATCTCTTCTACAAAAGAAAAGGGGTAGTTTTGTTGATCCACTTCATTGCGGTGCATCTGCTGACCTTTAACTAATTCCACACCTTGAATTTCTTCCAAATCTGTTTTTTCTCTTAGTTGAACTGCAACCTCTTGCCCAATTTTAAACATTCTTTCTTTTATAAACTCACTACACCAAAGCTCTACCGCTAATGCCCTGCCTTCTTCAAAACTTTGCAATTTGGGTGGAACGATATCAATGATTTTTACACTAACAACAGCGTCCCCAACGCCCTTAAAATAACCTTTCTGCTCCTTTTCTCGCGAAAAAATGAAAGAAATCAAATCACTAGAATCTCCTACGTTATTACCGTTTTGATCTTTTCCATTCGCATCTACTGGACCAATAGTTTGTATAGGTAAATTATATTCACTCAATATTTCTTCAATTGTTGAACCATTGTATATCTTATAGTTCACTTGGTTTATGAAATCATTGACTCTTTCAAAAGACTTTTGGTTAGTTAAAACTGACTTTATATCTTTTTTTAAATCAGCTAAGTCTTCATCAGAGATTTGATGCGCCCCTTCCACTTTTATTATGTGCCAACCAAAACTGCTTGCTAAAACTTCACTTACTTCACCTACTTTGAGAGCAAATACCTTTTCCCTCACATCTTCTGGTAAAAAATCCTTAGTTATATTATTTACTCTAGTTTCCTCAAGCTCTGCTTTGCCAGACTCTTCTACTATCTGTTCAAAGCTTGTTTTACCCTCCTCAAATGCTCTTCTTGCTGTCTCAGCTTCTTCTTTGGTAGAAAATATTACATTGAATATATCTCTTTGATCTTTTAGTTCCTGTTGTTCTATTATACCATCAACTTCTTCATCTGAGATCTTGATTTGATCTTCAAAATACTTTTGGCCTAAGGAAATATATTGTGCAGTTCGATACTCAGGATAATAAAAATGGGATTTATTTCTTTCGTACAAATCAAGTAAGGCTTGATCATCTGGTTCAGGAATGTTTGTAACTGCATCTTCAGTTATTTTAACAATATCCACTACTCTAGTTTGGTAGCGACTTTTGTATATCTGCTCATCAACTCTCTCGCCAAAAGTTACCGGATAATTATCTTTAAATAACGAAGTCATGAACATCATTGCAGGCAGGACTTTCTCTAGCTTTGCTATATACTCTTTCTCTGTCATATGCAGGTCATTTAGCGTTTCATGGAATTTATTTTTGTCAAATTCGCCTTTATCATTCTGAAAGTACTTGGTGTTTTTAATATGGTTTTTTATAGACTCTTCTCCAACTGTCAACCCCAGCTCACTAATTAGGTTAAACAATAGTTTTTGCTCTATAAGTGCGTTAAGCAAATCATATTTCAGCTTTTTTACTTGTTCTCTACTCGCATCAGATCCAGAAATTTGCTTTTCATAATTTTGATATAGTGATTTATACTCATCTGACGTTATAACTTCTTTTCCAACCCTAGCTACCTCTTCTTTTTCATCATCACCTGATAAAAGGTTGCCAATTCCCATGAAGATTAACAAGCAAGCTAAAAGGACAACGGTTACTTTAGTGAAAAAATTTTTAACATTCATTTTAAACTCAGTTAATTAATGGTTAATTATAGAATAGTGATAATTTAATGCTTGTAAACCTGTTGCTTTATTAGCTAATATATATAATATTACAATATATTAACTTAAAATTTAACTCTCTAATCTTAAATAGAAACATATATTTAACTGAGTTATACTATACCTTAAGAAGGGGAAATATTTTGTTTGAAATATGTTTAAAGGTAAGCGCATTTAATTAACTTCAGAGGTAGGAAGTGACAAACAAAAGTTATTGAATGACAAAATTAATGCTTTTTTAGTTTTAATAGTTTATATTTTAGCTCTGTATAACAGTAAGGGATACTTTAAATGGGAGATGCTTTTTTGATGTCAATGGAATCTTCTAAGGGCAATAACGATAGAAATAAACAGTTTCTAATGCAAATAGCTGCTTGGTTAGTAGACAACACTGGTTTAACTTTTAATCAAATAGCACAATGCTGCAGGTTGGCCCTTGAAGAAGTACAAGACATAGCTGATGAGGAAATAGAAGTTGAAAAATATAACCCTATTATTTCTGGGATAATTACTGAAAAAGAAATCGATGATTGCAAAAAAAATCCAAATCGTGTACCAAATTTGATTATAAAAAATATAAAAAAAAGGAGTAAGGCGATTGGTAACATTCTTGGCTTTGCTTCTACGGCAAGGCGTAGAGATAAACCTGATGCGATTTATTATCTAGTAAAAAAATTTCCTATCTTGGACAATAACGTTATAGCTAAATTAATTAGTACAACAAATTACACAGTTGAGCAGATAAGAGATGGATCTCATCATAACATGCAAAATATAAAACCCCAAGATCCTGTACTACTTGGCTTATGTAGCCAAGAAAATTTAGAAGCAGAAGTGGAAAAAGCAAAAGTAGAAGAAGAGAAGCAAGAAAGGTTAAAAAATATAAAGAATAGCTATTGAAAATCCTCAAATTTTTGTGCTTTGTTAACATTAAATTAACTTGACTTGCTAGTGTTTATTAGTATAATATAAGTAAAGTACGGGGTTTAATGATAATTAAGCTTAATACGCAATAAAACTAGCTCAGCCTAATTTATTATCTTGTAGTCACATTTTAGGTTAGTAAGCATCAATTAAAATTTTTGGAGGATTATGACAACAATCAATGAAGATGTTTTAGCAAAAGGAAAAGTTACAGCTCAACCTGAAACAAGTGAACGAGTTCACAATAACGATACAGTAAACCAGATAGCTAATGAAGGTACTGAAAAAAACAGAAAAACATTAGATCTGAGCGAATTAAAAGAGAAAACAGCAGAAGAATTGTTGGAGTTAGCTGAAGAAAGAAAAATTTTAACTAACGGTAAAAACAATGGTAGAATGCTAAAGCAGGAAATAATATTCAGCTTAATGAAGAAAATGAGTGAAGAAGGAGGCATAACCACAGGGAGTGGAATAGTGGAAATATTGCCTGATGGTTTTGGTTTCTTACGTTCAGCAAGTGCAAATTATGCCCCAAGTACCGATGATGTTTATATTTCTAACGGGCAAATAAAGAAGTTTAATTTACGTACAGGAGATATGGCATATGGAGAAATAAGGCCACCTGGTGATAAAGAAAGATATTTTACTTTAACTAAGGTTCAAAGTATAAACTCTACTGAAGTAAGTGAATTAAGAAAGTACGTCCATTTTGATAATTTGCTTCCTCTTTATCCTGAGGAAAGCATAGTACTTGAGTGTAATAATGGTGATGATAAAAAAGGCTTAAGCATGCGTGCTATAGATATAGTAGCTCCTCTTGGAAAAGGGCAAAGAGCGTTAGTAGTTGCTCCACCTCGCACAGGAAAAACTGTATTGCTTCAGCAAATGGCTAACTCTATAGCTATAAATCACCCTGAAGTAGAATTAATAGTGTTACTTATAGATGAAAGACCTGAAGAAGTAACAGATATGATACGTTCTGTAAAAGGTGAGGTAGTAAGTTCTACGTTCGATGAGCCTGCTTACCGTCACGTACAGCTTGCTGAAATAGTAATAGAAAAAGCTAAAAGAATGGTTGAGCATAAAAAAGATGTGGTAATTCTACTTGACAATATTACTAGACTTGCACGTGCCTATAATGCTGTTATTCCTTCGTCTGGGAAAGTTCTAACTGGTGGTGTGGATTCAAACGCACTGCAGAGACCAAAGCGTTTTTTTGGAGCGGCTCGTAATATTGAAAATGGTGGTTCTTTGACAATCATCGCTACAGCCCTTATAGAAACTGGTTCAAAAATGGATGAAGTGATTTTTGAAGAGTTTAAAGGTACAGGAAACGCTGAGATCATACTTGATAGAAAACTTTCTGATAAACGTATATTTCCAGCTATTGATATTACAAAATCCGGAACAAGGAAGGAAGAGCTATTAGTTGATAAGGCTATACTAAATAAAATATGGGTGTTGCGTAGAATACTTAATCCTATGGGATCTGTTGAAGCAATGGAATTTTTACGTGATAAACTACTTTTAACAAAGAGCAACGCTGACTTTTTTAACTCCATGAATCACTAAAAGTAAGCCAGTTATGATGGATATGCTGAGTAAAAAGTAAAACGCTCTTATAGTTAAAATAATTGTATCCGTTCAGGCAATGGCGAACTTAGGGAGCGTTCATACGCATCAAGTTAAGAAGCAAAGGTAAGAAAATTCAATGAACTTAAGGTGGATATTCTAGTTTTTCTATATCTGTCTTTCACAGAAAATTATGACCAGTCTGTGGTAAGTTTTTTCAGGAAAATTCTCAAATTATTAATTTTGCTGCTTAACGCTAAAAACAAGTAACCGTTCACGGATTGTGAAAATGAATAAAGAACTAAGCAGTCGTAACTTGTATCCGTTCAGCGGAGTGGCAAATAAGGTAGACAAGGTAGTCTAAAAAGACAATCATAGAGCGAAAGTGAGGTAACATGTTTTAGAACTTTGCAAAAATTTACAGCAAAAAATAGAAAGGTTAGAAGCAAAAATAGAAAGATTGGAAAAATAGAATGAAATTTTAAAAGCAGAAAGTAAGGCATTGAAGATAGAAAACGCTGAGTTAAGAGAAAGACTCGGTTTAAGCTCAAAAAATTCATCAATACCAAGTTCCAAAGAGTTGTATAAAATAAAAAAGAATAAGCCGAAAAGAGAAAGGAATATTGGCGGTCAGGTTGGTCATAAAGGAAGTTTTCGCGCCAAAATGGATGCAGATGAGGTGATAAAAACGCGAATTCTGGATTAATAGATGAGGTTACCCTGTTTTCTTGCCTTTTCTATTCTCCTTTAATCCAGAATTCGCGTTCAAAGAGTGTACTAAGCAACAGCAGTATGAGGAAAATTTATACTTATAACGCGAATTCTGGATTAAGGAAGGAAGAAAGTATAGGAAATAGAAGGCTTTTTGGATTTGATGGAATAGGAAATGAGAGTAGAAAAGATATGAACCAAAAAATTAACAGGGGATCTATGGCGAGTGTGTTCAATTTCTAGTCTATTTTTTAGGTAACCAAAAACAGTCTCAATGATAGACCTTTTTCTCAGTAAAATCTTCTCATTTAGCGAAATCAATGCATTTTTCATACCTTTTTTCACCTTGGTAACAAGTTTCAAACCTCGGTCAAACAGCTTCTGAAAAAGCTCTTTTGCAATATAACCTTTGTCACCAAACAAAAGGCCGGTTAATTTTTCCGTCAGATTTGGCACAGGTATCCTATCATCAACATTGCCTTTTGTTAGCGTAAGTGAATGAATTTCACCATTTTCATTGATTACCATATGTAATTTGAAACCAAAAAACCAGCCGTAAGTACTCTTGCTTAATTTTGCAATTCCAGCAAAAACTTTGTTTTTGGATATTCTTTTTGCATGACAAACTGCAATGGGAGTTGTGTCTATATATGAAATTCCAGTGTTTTCTGACTGTCCACAAAGCCAATGCAACAACATTGCTAAATGCCACAAAACCCTAGGCTTTAGAGCAACAAACCTGGTATATGAAGGCAACTTTGGAAACTCTGATTTGTAGAGCAACGTTAGGTAATGTAGATAGAAAGTTTTGAAATTTTTACACGGAGATTGTTGATATAGCAGGATTATTGTCATGATTTCGGAGTGCTCAATTTCCGTTGTTCTTGTGGGTTTTTTACCATTTGGCAGTAGTTTACCTGCAAAATTTTTCTCTATATCTCTGCAAAAATCATCGACCAAACAAAACAGTTTGTTATATCTTCCATGGTTAACCTCATCTATTAATCCAGAATTCGCGTTAAGAAGAGAAAGAGACATTTTAAAAAAAGCCCTGGGATATTTTGCCAAAGAAAAAGAGTAAAATATTCTTTTATAAAAGAGCATAGAAATTGCTATAAAATACAGGAACTATGCAGGGTTTTGTGCTGGTGGTTATTATAAATGGATTGCTAAAGAAAAAAGCAATAAAGAATTAGCAAGGGAAGGACTTCTAGCAGAGATTCAAAAAAAGCATCTAAATGCAGATATGGAGCCCCTAAAATCCATAAAAGCTTTAGGCAAAAATTATAACATCAAAACAGTGCAAAATGTTATGCAGGAAAATGACATTATAGCCAAACTTAGACGAAGATTTAAAACTAAAAAACAACCAAATAATATGGTTATTGCTCTTAATATATTAGATCAAAATTTTATCACTGAGCAACCAAATAAAGTATGGGATTACTTATATAAAAACCAAGGAAGGTTGTTGGCAGCAATAATTCTCACGCATGGTAGTTAATGAGTCATACAATGACAAAACAATTAATTGTGGATTCTTTGCTTATGGCTGTTAACAAACGCAAACCCCCTGAAAATCTACTGTTACATAGCGATCAAGGGTCACAGTATACCTCTCAAAATTACCAATTTCTATTGAATACAAAAAACATCATTTCCAGCATGAGCCATAAGGGCTGTTGTTACGATAATTCTGTTGCAGAAAGCTTCTTCAGTTCACTCAAAAGGGAGCTGCTTATTGATATTTCTCAACATTCTGCTCAACAAACTAGAACTGCCATATTTGAATACATAGAAATCTTTTATAACAAACAACGTAGACATTCTACTATTAACTATTGCATTCCTGCACAATTTGATGCATCATTCTCATGACAAAATCGTCTTAACTTTCTCTCTACTTTTTCTGGGTAAGGTCACTGAGAAGTGATTCTCTTCTCTTGCTTCCAACCAAGCAATACCTAATTCATACCTTCTGGGTAGGACCAGTTTTTTGAAAACTTTCCTTTACATGCCGGTGCTTCTAGTCTGCATTTTTCTTGAGCTCTCATTTGCGTAACGACGTTGACAAAGTGTAACCAAGGTGTTTCTTTTATAACATATTTTTAACTTACAACCGCCGCGGTATCTCTTAGCCGCTAACAAGTAGCGGAATGACGAATTTGTCGTTTTTTAAATCGTCGGTAAACCAGAATTACTTTAGCTATAACAAAATAGAAATAAGTTGTTGTAAAAAATTTTTCATGGTAAAATTATTTATTTTCACCACATGTTTAAAGGAATTATCACGGATATCGGGACTATAACTGATACTACCACTCACTCCAACTCTGATCAAATTTTCCATATCAAAACACAAAACTTACCCTCTATAAATAAAGGAGACTCAATAGCTTGCTCTGGTGTGTGTTTAACTGTTGTTGATATAATGAGCGATACATTTACAGTCCAAACGTCTCAAGAAACTATGAAGGTTTCTAACTTAAATACGTGGAAGATAGGCAAAAAAATAAATCTCGAACAAGCAATGAGATTAAGTGATAAGATCGATGGCCACCTAGTTCAGGGTCATGTTGACGGGATAGTAAAAATTTTAACAATTGAGCGAAATTTAGATTCTCATGAAATCAAGCTATCATGCCCACAAGAATTAATTAAATTTGTTGCAAAAAAAGGCTCTGTTACACTAGATGGGGTTTCTCTCACAGTGAACTCAGTTATTAATCAGGAATTTACAGTAAATATCACTCCCTATACATGGGAAAATACAACTTTTCAGTACAACAAAGTAAATGATTATCTGAATTTAGAAATTGACATGATCGCTAGGTATTTAGATCAACTGATGCAGCATAAATACAATTAATTTTACAACCTCGTTATTTATAACTATTATATCTTGAAAACCATATAGATATAAAATATGCTTTTCGATAGTCTAATTATCTTCATTGTTGTTCTATGTGTAATAATCTCGATAACTAGAGGCTTTATAAAAGAGCTATGCGCACTAATGTTTCTATTTTTATCAGTTTTTCTGACAGCTAATCACTATGATTTTTTCACTCTAAATTATAGTAAATATTTTGATTCTAAAGTTACGTTAAACATACTCTCTACAATTTCTGTATTTATTATACTTAATCTTATATTGATGATAATAAATAACTGGCTAATGTACATATTATCGCCCATAAGGTTGGGGTTTATCGATAGAGTTACTGGAATCTTTCTCGGAGTGCTTAAAGGAATATTGCTCTCTTATATATTATTTTTTGCTGTGCACTTATATTGCTACACAGTATATGACAAAAAAGAGGAACATTCTGAAATAAAAGCAGAAGACATATTGCCTAATTGGATAATAAATTCACACTCTTATCAGACTTTATTTGTGACAGCAGAAGAAGTAATTGACATGTATGTACCAGAGTCGTTGATACTAAAAATAAAAGAGATCGGTGGAGAAATGGTTGATTAAGAAAAACCTAAAAACAATAAAAAAGAAGAGTAAATATTTATTTATAAATATGTTCATTGGGAGTATTCAAAAAGCCATATGTGTCAGGTTAAGAGCAAATATTCAAAATTGTAAGTCAAAAATATGGTTGAATAACTGTGTGTATAATTATTAATCTTTTCTAAGCATTTTAGCAATGGCTCTTTCTAAATTTCTCGACCCTAAGAACGCGAATTCTGGATTAAGGAAGGAAGAAAGTATAGGAAATAGAAGGCTTTTTGGATTTGATGGAATAGGAAATGAGAGTAGAAAAGATATGAACCAAAAAATTAACAGGGGATCTATGGCGAGTGTGTTCAATTTCTAGTCTATTTTTTAGGTAACCAAAAACAGTCTCAATGATAGACCTTTTTCTCAGTAAAATCTTCTCATTTAGCGAAATCAATGCATTTTTCATACCTTTTTTCACCTTGGTAACAAGTTTCAAACCTCGGTCAAACAGCTTCTGAAAAAGCTCTTTTGCAATATAACCTTTGTCACCAAACAAAAGGCCGGTTAATTTTTCCGTCAGATTTGGCACAGGTATCCTATCATCAACATTGCCTTTTGTTAGCGTAAGTGAATGAATTTCACCATTTTCATTGATTACCATATGTAATTTGAAACCAAAAAACCAGCCGTAAGTACTCTTGCTTAATTTTGCAATTCCAGCAAAAACTTTGTTTTTGGATATTCTTTTTGCATGACAAACTGCAATGGGAGTTGTGTCTATATATGAAATTCCAGTGTTTTCTGACTGTCCACAAAGCCAATGCAACAACATTGCTAAATGCCACAAAACCCTAGGCTTTAGAGCAACAAACCTGGTATATGAAGGCAACTTTGGAAACTCTGATTTGTAGAGCAACGTTAGGTAATGTAGATAGAAAGTTTTGAAATTTTTACACGGAGATTGTTGATATAGCAGGATTATTGTCATGATTTCGGAGTGCTCAATTTCCGTTGTTCTTGTGGGTTTTTTACCATTTGGCAGTAGTTTACCTGCAAAATTTTTCTCTATATCTCTGCAAAAATCATCGACCAAACAAAACAGTTTGTTATATCTTCCATGGTTAACCTCATCTGTTTTTTTTATAACTGCTGAGTTTACCCTGTTTTCTTGCCTTTTCTATTCTCCTTTAATCCAGAATTCGCGTTAACGGTGCTAAAATTAAGAGATATCTGGATAACTTCAGTGGTGGGTGCTATTACTTTTGGAACATTTTTAGCACTTAATACCTTGTGGGCTCCAAGGTTACTGAGCAACTCAGAACTCAATGCAATGGAGTCAGGTATAGCAACCGCAATACTATGGCTTGGTCTTGCAGTTGGTGCTCCAATTGCAGATCGAATCTCAAACTTATTTAAAAATAGGAAACATGTAATTTCTGCTTTTGCTTTATTGCAAGGCGTCTCAATTATTATTTTACTATGCAGCCATTTAACAGTCCACGTTGTGTACTTTTGTATGTTAATGTTCGGGTTTTTTGCGGGAGGACATATGCTTAATTTTACTGTCGGCAGCGAGATTGTGAAACGAAAATACATTAGCACATCATCATCCATTATCAATGGATTTATGTTTATTGGCAGTGGAGTTATAGTGTCAATGTTAGCACTTTTTACAGATTATCAAATGGCGCTTTTTGCAATATTCGTAACGTTGGCAACTGCCAGTATTTTAAATTATGCTACAAAAGAGACATACCCTAAAAAATAAAGTAGCTGAACCTTAAGTCAGTTGCTATATTGTGTTTACATATTGCAATACTTACTCAATTATGGATCACGTTACAACAAAAGACACAACAGTAACTAAGGCAATGATAGCTGAAAATATAAACCAAGAAATAGGATTATCAAAGGAAGACTCTGCTTCGATAATAGACGATATATTGGACGAAATGAAGACGAGCTTGGCAAAGGATGGAATAGTGAAAATATCGTCATTTGGAACATTCTTGGTCAAAAAAAAGAAGGAAAGACCAGGAAATATACCAAATACATCAGAGAAAGTGATGATTCAAGCAAGAAACTCAGTTTCTTTTAGGCCTTCAAAAACTATAAAAAAATCAATAAATAATTAATGAATAAGGAAAAATTATTTTATACGATTAGGGAAGTAGCTGAAGAGCTACATTTGGAACAGCATGTTTTGAGATTCTGGGAAGGTCAATTTCATCAAATTAAGCCTACAAAGCGTAAAGGAAGAAGGCTATATGATCGTAAGTGTATAGAGGCCATAAAGAAAGTAAAGTACATGCTATATGATAAAGGATATACAATAAAAGTAGTGCAAAAGGAATTTGGTAATGATATAAAAGTCAATCGTGATCCAAAGAATTTGTTGCAAGAACTTACCGATTTGAGGGACTATTTAACTAGTAAAATAAATAACGAGGAAAGTAACGAACAGGCGTGAAACACTACGTCTCGCTAGAATTTTGGAGTTTTGTGAGAGTTGATATATCTAAAATGTGGCATATAGCCTCATTTCTTATGTTATTAGCAATATTAATAGGCTGTGGCCTGCAAAAACCTGCACCTGTGCTGCTTAAAGGCGAAGGATTTTACGGAAAAAGAGAGCTGGAATATACAAGAGAGTACCATTTAACTAGGGAGCCTTCAGTGCAAAAAGAAAGTAGAAAAGCCATCATAAACAGGATATACAAAGATAACAATAATGCACAAAACGTGGAAATTAATGGGGTAAATTGTAAATTTGTAATGCCAGTTAAAGGTACAGTTATTTCAGCTACTTCTTCTGATGAAATGTGTAAGGATGGCATAAAAATTGCTGCTCAAAATGGAACGAACGTAGTTGCCTCTGCACCTGGCAAAGTGGTATATGTAGGCAAAGGGCTGAGATGGTATGGGAATTTAATTATAGTGGAACACAAAGATAATTACATGACTGTGTACTCCTATTTAAAAAACATACATGTTGAAATTGGCGATAAAGTAAAGCAAGGTCAAGTAATTGGATCTGCAGGTAAATCAAGCACACAAGATAAAGATCCACAGATGTGTTTCACAATACGGCATAATGGCCAAGCGGTTGATCCTTTGATGCATATGAACTGTAATTGAATTTGGATTTATATGAAATATGATTTTAAAAGTGTTGAAAAATTTTATCAAGATAAATGGGATTTTTCTGTAAGCAAGAATAGTAAACAAAAAAAGTGTTACGTGTTGGAAATGTTTCCATATCCATCTGGTAAAATTCATATGGGACACTTACGTAACTATGCAATAGGGGATGTGATAGCACGTTACAAGAGAGCTAATGGATTTGAGGTTTTGCATCCAATTGGCTGGGATGCGTTTGGATTACCAGCTGAAAATGCAGCAAGGGACAACAATATTAGCCCTGAAACATGGACAAAAGAGAATATAGATAATATGCGTACACAGTTGAAATCTATAGGTCTTTCTTATAATTGGGAGCGTGAACTCTCCACATGTGAGCCTGATTATTACAAACACGAACAAAAATTTTTCCTGGATTTTTTAAAGCATGGGCTTGCCTATCGAAAAGAGTCATGGGTTAACTGGGATCCAGTGGACCAAACAGTGCTTGCAAATGAACAGGTGGTTGATGGAAAAGGATGGCGATCAGGTGCAGTTGTTGAAAAACGTAAGTTGTCCCAATGGTTTTTAAAGATTACTGATTTCGCTGAAGATTTACTCAAGTGCCTGCAAAGTTTGAAAAATTGGCCAGAAAAAGTCAAAACAATGCAGGAGCGTTGGATAGGAAAATCTGAAGGAGCAACTATAGAGTTTGAAATCGTTGGCCTGAATAAGAAATTAAAAGTTTTTACGACTTATCCTCATACTTTGTTTGGGGCTTCTTTTTGTGCAGTGGCAGCAGAGCACCCTATTGTGCAAGATATCAGGCTTCCAAATGCTCCTGAAGTTTTGTCATCCCAGTGCTTGACTACTTGGATCCAGGAAATAGAATCGAAGAGAGGGAGTGACGAAAAAATAGGAGTTTACACCGGATTAAACGTAAAACATCCATTTCTTGATAAGGAATTGCCACTTTACATAGCGAATTTTGTGTTGATGGAATATGGAGAAGGCGCGATTTTTGGTTGCCCTACACACGATCAGCGTGATTTTGAATTTGCGCAGAGGTACAATTTGCCGATTATTCCCGTTATTTCTTCAGCCCACTTAGGTGTCATTCCAGCGCGTGACGCTGGAATCCAGAATTCTTACAATGGATCTCAGTGGGCTTTGTTGCATAGCACCTTAAGCAGTGATGGTTTACGACAAATTTATGTAATGATTTCAAATTTAGCCATACCAATATCAGTGAATTTGTTGAGCAAATAGCACTTAATTAGTAATTCTTTTTCACGATTTACTTCAGATTTATTCCTAAAGCTAAATCCAAATACTTGCTTCAACCTTGAGAAAAATCCTTCTATGTAAGATCTCTTTCCATAAATTGCTTCCTTTTTCCACTCTTTTACACCATCTTGTCCATATAATTTTATTAACCTAATAACGCGAATTCTGGATTAAAGGAGAATAGAAAAGGCAAGAAAACAGGGTAAACTCAGCAGTTATAAAAAAACAGATGAGGTTAACCATGGAAGATATAACAAACTGTTTTGTTTGGTCGATGATTTTTGCAGAGATATAGAGAAAAATTTTGCAGGTAAACTACTGCCAAATGGTAAAAAACCCACAAGAACAACGGAAATTGAGCACTCCGAAATCATGACAATAATCCTGCTATATCAACAATCTCCGTGTAAAAATTTCAAAACTTTCTATCTACATTACCTAACGTTGCTCTACAAATCAGAGTTTCCAAAGTTGCCTTCATATACCAGGTTTGTTGCTCTAAAGCCTAGGGTTTTGTGGCATTTAGCAATGTTGTTGCATTGGCTTTGTGGACAGTCAGAAAACACTGGAATTTCATATATAGACACAACTCCCATTGCAGTTTGTCATGCAAAAAGAATATCCAAAAACAAAGTTTTTGCTGGAATTGCAAAATTAAGCAAGAGTACTTACGGCTGGTTTTTGGTTTCAAATTACATATGGTAATCAATGAAAATGGTGAAATTCATTCACTTACGCTAACAAAAGGCAATGTTGATGATAGGATACCTGTGCCAAATCTGACGGAAAAATTAACCGGCCTTTTGTTTGGTGACAAAGGTTATATTGCAAAAGAGCTTTTTCAGAAGCTGTTTGACCGAGGTTTGAAACTTGTTACCAAGGTGAAAAAAGGTATGAAAAATGCATTGATTTCGCTAAATGAGAAGATTTTACTGAGAAAAAGGTCTATCATTGAGACTGTTTTTGGTTACCTAAAAAATAGACTAGAAATTGAACACACTCGCCATAGATCCCCTGTTAATTTTTTGGTTCATATCTTTTCTACTCTCATTTCCTATTCCATCAAATCCAAAAAGCCTTCTATTTCCTATACTTTCTTCCTTCCTTAATCCAGAATTCGCGTAAGAAGAGCCATTAGAGCTATGTTGGTAGAAAGTCCGCTTGCTAATATAAGTTCATCTATATCAACAGGTACAGAGTTAATATGATCAACTATAACAGATTTTGCCTGTTGTAATTTTTCTTGTTTTTGGTTAACAGAATGGTGCTCAACATCAAATAGGTTTTTTTGCTGCGGAGGTAAACTAAACCTAACACTCTCTATTATGTCATCAGCGGATTCGATAAGCTTAGCACCGTTTTTAATTAAATGATTGCTACCACTACAGCGTGAATCTAAAGGGAAACCAGAAACTGCAAACACCTCTCTCCCTTGATTTAAAGCAAAATCTGCTGTTATTAGAGAGCCAGAACGTTTCGATGCTTCAATCACTGCAACACCCAGCGATAGACCAGATATAATTCGATTCCTCTGAGGAAAATATTGAGGCTTTGGTTTAGTAGCAAATGGAAGCTCAGTAATTACTAAACCACCATTCCCAGTGATTTTTTTGTATAGATCAAAATTCTCTTTTGGATACACCACATCAATTCCGCTTGCTGTAACAGCAATAGTGGGATGATTTTTGTATATTACACTGTTTGCTGCAGTATCGATTCCTTTTGCAAGTCCAGAAACGATAATAAAACCAGCTTCGCTTAAATCAAGTGCCAACTTATTGGCAAAATTTCTTCCATTCATTGAAGAGTTACGCCCACCGATTATTGCAATTATCTCACGGCTTAATAATGATATATCACCAAGCGCAGTTATTACAGGAGGACAACTAGAGATATTTCTTAAAAGATCAGGGTAATCTGGGTCACATGCGGGTATAATTTTAGCTCCAATTCTTTCTGCATTATTGATTTCTTCTCGTGCATCTTGAATGCCATAATACACCTTATTATTAGCCACCCTATTGAGATATTTCAACACCTCATCTAGCGATCCATATGTTCTTAGTATACTAAAAAACTTTATTGGTCCTATAGTTCTAGCCAAGCTTAACCATACTTCTAATTCTTTGTTGTTCAATTTATTTATCTTCATAAAAGGCTTGAATTTCTTATCAATTTAGTGTACCCAAGATAATGCAAATATACAGTGTTTTATGACGCATTTTGTTACAGATAAATGCATAAAATGTAAATATACGGACTGTGTGGAAGTATGTCCCGTCGACTGCTTCTATGAAGGTAAAAACATGCTCGTGATTAACCCAGATGAATGTATTGATTGCGGAGTGTGCATACCTGAGTGTCCAGTAGATGCAATTGTAACTGATGATTCCATAAAAGATATTTTAGAACTAGATGAAGAGTTGCTGAGCAGCGAACAAAAAACTTTCAAGTTATTTTACGATATAAATGTAGAATACTCACAAAAGTGGCCAAATATCACAGCTAAGAAGCAACCTCTCTATACTGCAGAAGAGTATAAGGAAAAAAAGGATAAAACAGCTTATTTTGATGAAAATTTAGAATAATGCTACTGAAGGAAAAGAAACTTTTTGTATTTCAGGGTTGTTGTTTGGGTGCTGAAAATAGTTGCGTTATCTAAGTTGTTATGCTGATAAATTAGTATCGATTAATTTAAGGATTAAGGAAAAAAGCTTATTGACTTTTGAAATATTTGATTATAAAACTAGCTGTTAGCATCAAATCTTGGGGGTAAGTTATGAGTATAAATAAAAGAGAAACCATTAAAAAGATTGAAGGGTTACTTTTTCAAGCGAACGGTAATCTTGAAAAAGCATGTGATCTATTATCAACAGTAGAGTTAACCGAAGATGATATTAAAATATTGCTGGAAGAGATGATAAAAGAGTATCATAGCTTGTCTGAAAAGATTTCTTGGAGTTGTGGAATTACTGCAGGCGGTGCACAAGATGCCAACGCAAGCAGCTTCAACGAAGTTTTTAAGCTAGGTTCAAAAGAGTTAGCATTAGCAATGACGTCAGATTTCAGAAAGTCTTATGATCAAGAATTATTTAAGAAATATAAAAAAGAAGAAATGTCTTATCCTGAAGGAGAAGGAGTACAATTTATTAGAGAATTAAGAGTTCTAAGTAGAATACTTACTATATCTTTAATAAGGAAACTTGATGAAGTTTACAAGTTTACTCCAGAAGAAATTGAGCGTTTGAAGGAATATATATTAGTTAGCAACTATGATACAAGCAAAAGTCTTTCTGATATAGACAAATATATGCATGCACTATCTGCCTTAATTAGAAACCCCTCACTTGATACAAAAAAGATATTTGAGCTAAATAATCGAATGATAATACACACTACAGCCTTAATTGATTTAGTAACTAGTGGAGTAGTGAAAAAAGAAGAAGCAAAAGAACAATCTGCTGAGGATTTAGAAAAGCTTGTCTGTGAACAGTATAAAGGTGCAGCAAACACGCCAGTACCGTTGCCGAGCACGCTATTTGAAGTGGATAAAAAAAGTGCTTAAAGGAAAGTAAGAAGGTCTTATAGTTAGCCAAAGTAGGTATTTAATAAGCTTAATGTAACCATTATATATGCTATATAGTAAAACATAGAATGCTTATGGTTCCAACTATAGCAATTTTAAGTGGTGGGTTTTCTTGTGAGAGAGAAGTGTCGCTTATGAGCGGAAAAGCAGTAAAGAAAGCGCTCGATAGCCTTTCATATAATGCAATAGAAATAGATGTTGACAGCAACGTTGCTGAAAAGCTTAGAAAAATTAATCCTGAGCTTGCTTTTATTGCTCTGCATGGACCTTATGGTGAAGATGGCTGCATTCAAGGTTTATTGGAGATTTTAGGTATAAAATATACACACTCAGGAGTTATGGCTTCTGCTGTTGCTATGAATAAAGTGATGTCAAAGCATATATTTCGATCCCTTAATATCGACACTCCAAAAGGTTATGTAATTAGCCGAGAAGATGTACTAAAAAATAATATTAAAATCGATTATCCGTACGTCTTAAAACCAATTAATGAAGGCTCTAGCATCGGAGTGCACATAATTTTCTCGCACGAGGATTACTTAGAACTGAAAGATAATAGTTCTACTATAATGGAAAAGATGATCGTAGAAGAATACATACCGGGCATAGAGTTACATACTGCTGTATTGCTGGATGAAGCAATTGGCACTATAGAAGTACGACCAAAAAATAAATTCTATGATTATGAAGCAAAGTATACAGATGGATTTGCAGAACATATATTTCCTACTGAAATTCCTAACAATATATATAAAATGACCTTGGAACACGCACTGAAAGTTCATCAATTTTTAGGATGCAAAACTATTTCCCGCTCAGATTTCCGTTATAATCCCAAAAATAACACTTTAAAAATGCTTGAAATTAATACACATCCTGGCTTTACTGAGTTATCGTTAGTGCCAGAAATTGCAAAATTGGCAAAAGGAATCAATTTTAATGAATTAGTTAAAATTATTATTGAAGATAGTTTGCAGCACAAAAATATTAGGGATTTAAGTCATGTTGAGCAGTATTACTAGAAGCCAAAGGAGTTTTTTGCGTAAGTGTGCCTTGGTTATTATCACAGCACTTTTTCTTACGCTAATACTTTACAGCTCACTTGATAAAATAATAAATCGATTTAATTACTACTTTACTTGGTATAATGACTGCCTATCTAGTTTATTACTCAGTAGTGGATTTTCAATCGACGAAGTAGTCGTGAGCGGCAATAAATTTACAAACAAAAAGGATATTCTAAGTTTGACAGATAGAACGCAACCTATCCTGTATATATCACTTTCAAAACTTGCCGGTAACATACAATCCGTAAGCAGGTGGATAAAACACGTAAGAGTTCACAGAATTTTGCCCAATACTCTACACATTAATATAGATGAGCATAAACCGTTTGCTCTCTGGAAAGATAATAACAAAACCTCGGTAATTGATTTTGAAGGTAAAGTGATCGTAGATGACTATCTAGTAGATGATCTTGTTGTAATTACAGGACAAAACTCGTTATCAAACCTAGAATTTGTTAGAGATGTGTTGGAGAGTAAAACTCAATTAAGAGACCACATTTCTTCTTTTGCTTATATAGGGAATAGAAGATGGAATATCATACTTGATAACGATTCCACAGTAAAACTGCCTGAAGATAACCCTTATAGTGCATGGGACTATTTAAACCACTTACACAATACAACTGATTTTACTTTCAGCGATTGGAGTATTATTGATATGCGTATTACTGATAAAATCTTTGTGAAGAGGTGATCTGCTGTCATCCAAGTAGCCCCTCTCCCTGTCATTCCAGTAGCCTCTTTCTCCTGTCATCCCAGTGCCCAGACTACTTGGATCCAGAAAAAAGAATGGTGTCATGAAAGTAGCTGACACTGGTTCCTTTATGACGGTGTCATGAAAGTAGCTGACACTGGAATGGCTTTGTTGCATCGCTACTTATGAAAGGCTAACTATAGTTAGGATTATAAGCAACTTATTGAAAATCTTGTTTTTTTGCAATCAATCTGATCAAATTTAAGAATAGTAATTTATTATTTATATTAATAAACTTAATTCTATTGAAAATAGCTAAAGCATTGAAATTCTTGAATTTTAGCCGGATTAGTGAGTGGTAGTGAAATTTCTTTTACTCAAATTTAGGTATTCACTGACCGTTCTTGTTATAAATACCAGAATAATAAGCTACTGATATTCTCTATCTTTTTTATCTTTAATCCATCATAGCTAGCGATGCAACAAAGCCATTCCAGCGTCATGCGCTGGAATGACAACTTAAGGTATCACCTATCTACGCGAATTCTGGATTAAAGGAGAATAGAAAAGGCAAGAAAACAGGGTAAACTCAGCAGTTATAAAAAAACAGATGAGGTTAACCATGGAAGATATAACAAACTGTTTTGTTTGGTCGATGATTTTTGCAGAGATATAGAGAAAAATTTTGCAGGTAAACTACTGCCAAATGGTAAAAAACCCACAAGAACAACGGAAATTGAGCACTCCGAAATCATGACAATAATCCTGCTATATCAACAATCTCCGTGTAAAAATTTCAAAACTTTCTATCTACATTACCTAACGTTGCTCTACAAATCAGAGTTTCCAAAGTTGCCTTCATATACCAGGTTTGTTGCTCTAAAGCCTAGGGTTTTGTGGCATTTAGCAATGTTGTTGCATTGGCTTTGTGGACAGTCAGAAAACACTGGAATTTCATATATAGACACAACTCCCATTGCAGTTTGTCATGCAAAAAGAATATCCAAAACAAAGTTTTTGCTGGAATTGCAAAATTAAGCAAGAGTACTTACGGCTGGTTTTTTGGTTTCAAATTACATATGGTAATCAATGAAAATGGTGAAATTCATTCACTTACGCTAACAAAAGGCAATGTTGATGATAGGATACCTGTGCCAAATCTGACGGAAAAATTAACCGGCCTTTTGTTTGGTGACAAAGGTTATATTGCAAAAGAGCTTTTTCAGAAGCTGTTTGACCGAGGTTTGAAACTTGTTACCAAGGTGAAAAAAGGTATGAAAAATGCATTGATTTCGCTAAATGAGAAGATTTTACTGAGAAAAAGGTCTATCATTGAGACTGTTTTTGGTTACCTAAAAAATAGACTAGAAATTGAACACACTCGCCATAGATCCCCTGTTAATTTTTTGGTTCATATCTTTTCTACTCTCATTTCCTATTCCATCAAATCCAAAAAGCCTTCTATTTCCTATACTTTCTTCCTTCCTTAATCCAGAATTCGCGTCTCTTGGGCTCTTTCAGCTACAAACATTAAGAAATTTACCAAACGAAAAAAAGGCAAAAGAAGCCCTAGTCATTGTCTATTTTCAGTATTGGCGTTTTTTAAGTCTTAAACACTGCAATTTAGCTGCTTTTTAATGCAACTAACCTTTAGTCATAAATATTTAAGAAATTTACTAAGCAGAAAAAAAGGCAAAAGATATCCCGTGTTAGCTAGTTGTCACTCTCTAATCCTGCAAATTGGCGTTCTATACTGTCTTAAACGCTTTATAAGCGCGTTTCAGCTTATATAGGTAAAAACCTAGAAATGTTGTGAAGACATAAGGTGCTCATAGTGCAAAAAAATTAAAAATAAGACGCCAATCACGTAATACTGTTGTCGTTTAATCTGTACAGATTGAAGATAAATGAATACCTCCAGTACCATGATAAGGGGGCTGGCGAAATGTGTCAAGGAATTTTTATGTAAGAGATCTATTGAAATGCCCCTGTAAAATTATACTATTAATTAGTACACTGTAAATTTAAAATTATAAATATGTTAAGCAGATTGGTAATTTTGCTATTAGTTTTTATACTTCCTTTTTCTTTATACTCATACCAGTTTAGAACCAAAGCAAAGCAAGCAGTAGTTTTAGATTTAGCTTCAGACTCGTTCATTTTTGACCATAATTCCGATGAAAAGATGGCCCCATCTTCAATGAGCAAGCTAATGACTTTATATGTAGCCTTCGATTATCTAAAAGCTGGAATAATAAATATGGAGGATAAATTTCGAGTAAGCAGAAAAGCGTGGGAAAGAAAAGGCTCTTCTATGTTTTTGAAAGAAGGTCAATTTGTTACGGTGAGGGAATTACTTGAAGGAATTACAATAGTCTCAGGTAATGATGCCTGCATAACACTAGCTGAGGGCATTGCAGGATCAGAAGAGAATTTTGTGGCTGAAATGAATGAGGTTGCACAAAATTTGAATCTGAATGACAGTCATTTTGTCAACTCAAGTGGGTGGCCAGACGAAGATCATTTCATGAGCGCAAAAGACTTGGTAATACTGGCAAAAAGGATTTTCACCGATTTTCCTGAATATTATGATTTATTTTCTGAACAATATTTGACATATAACGAAATTGCACAAAAGAATAAAAATCTTCTACTTTTTCACGACATTGGGGTTGACGGTTTAAAAACCGGTTATACAAATGCTGGTGGTTACGGCATTGTAGCATCTGCAAAACGAAATGATAGAAGAATTTTTGCTGTCGTAAATGGTTTAAACACTGAGAAAGAGCGAATAGAAGAAGCAAAAAGACTGATACAATACTCCTTAAATCATTTTAATACTAAGAAAATATTCGTTAAAGACAGTGTAGTTGAGGAAGTAAATGTTCTTTATGGGAAAGATAGAAAAGTACCTGTCACAGTTGCAAACGATGTTACCATAACTTACAACCGCAAATTGCATGACCAAATTAAGGTGCGTATTGAATATAAAGATATGATACCTGCACCAATTAAAAAAGGTCAAGAAGTGGGCAAAGTTTTTGTAGAAATACCAGGCATTGAACAACAAACTACACCACTTTATGCAGCAAATGACGTACAGGAATTGAATTTCGTAGAAAAGTTTTTTAGAATGTTGTTTTAAGTTTGATATTAAAGTAATTTCGAAAGAGAGATCTATTGCACTTTAGTGTAGTTTTGACTAACAATTTCTGTTACAATACAAGATTGAAATGTTACGAAAATGTGCTGGTTATATTTGTTGCTGTCCAGTATCCTAGAGATACTGTGGGCTGTAACGCTAAAGTTTAGTAACAGTTTTACTAAAGTTGTGCCTTCGATTGCAACATTGGTAATTATGATCATTAGCATTTACTTTTTATCTCTTGCAGCATGCTTTCTACCTATTAGAGTATGCTATGCAGTTTCCTCTGGAATATGCACAATTGGAATAACTATAATTGGTGCAACCACTTTCACAGAGAATATTAATTTATCTCAAGTTTTATGTATCGTTTTAATTGTAATAGGAACCATAGGGCTAAAGCTCTCTATTTAAACCTAAAAATTTATGCATGAATTGGATATATTTACTCTTATCGTCACTAATTGAAGTGTTCTGGGTCATAACACTTAAGCATAGTTATGGATTTACTCATCTTGTACCATCAATAATTAGCATATTCTCCATGGCTCTTAGTACGTATTTACTTTCGCTCGCTACACGTTCTATACCTATCGGAGTATGCTATGCAATTTGGACTGGAGTGGGCGCTATAGGAGCTTCGATACTTGGAGTTTACCTATTTAATGAACCAGTTAATTTATTCGAAGTAATATGCTTTATTTTAGTTACATTCGGGATTATAGGATTAAAATTGTTTGATACTGCAAAACAAACTGTTGATAAAATGGAATAAGAGATCCCAAACTGGGATGACACTAAAGGCACTCCATCTTGTCATGCAACTGGAATCCAGCTTATGAGAGCTACAAAAAATAGCTTGACAAACTCCGTCAGCCCTCTTACCATGAAACTGAAGCTATTTATTTATCTTCGCAATCTCTGCAGTGGATTAATGACAAAAAAATTAATGTATTTGGCGTAAATCATTCTTAATTTTTGCACTATGTGCACCTCATGTCTTTATAAAACTAGGTTTCTACCTATATAAGCTGAAACGCGCTTATAAAGCGTTTAAGACAGTAAAAGACGTCAAATAGACAAGGGAGAACTTGAATACTAGCTACCCTAGGGTTTCTTTGCCTTTTTTTTACTTAGTAAATTTCTTAATGTTTATAATTTAGGTTAGTCGCATTTAAAAGCGGCTGAATCGCGGTTATTAAGCGTTTAGAATAAAAAACGCCAATATTTTGAAGTACATATAAATAACTAGTCACCAACGGGGCTTCTTTTGCCTTTTTTTTCGCTTGGTAAATTTCTTAATGTTTATGGCTAACATGAAGCTAAGTACGAACTTTGTTAAACACAACGAATGGTGTCATTCCAGTGCTCCTTTTTTTGTCATCCCAGTCTGGAATGGCTTTGTTGCATAGCACCTTAAACGCGAATTCTGGATTAAAGGAGAATAGAAAAGGCAAGAAAACAGGGTAAACTCAGCAGTTATAAAAAAACAGATGAGGTTAACCATGGAAGATATAACAAACTGTTTTGTTTGGTCGATGATTTTTGCAGAGATATAGAGAAAAATTTTGCAGGTAAACTACTGCCAAATGGTAAAAAACCCACAAGAACAACGGAAATTGAGCACTCCGAAATCATGACAATAATCCTGCTATATCAACAATCTCCGTGTAAAAATTTCAAAACTTTCTATCTACATTACCTAACGTTGCTCTACAAATCAGAGTTTCCAAAGTTGCCTTCATATACCAGGTTTGTTGCTCTAAAGCCTAGGGTTTTGTGGCATTTAGCAATGTTGTTGCATTGGCTTTGTGGACAGTCAGAAAACACTGGAATTTCATATATAGACACAACTCCCATTGCAGTTTGTCATGCAAAAAGAATATCCAAAAACAAAGTTTTTGCTGGAATTGCAAAATTAAGCAAGAGTACTTACGGCTGGTTTTTTGGTTTCAAATTACATATGGTAATCAATGAAAATGGTGAAATTCATTCACTTACGCTAACAAAAGGCAATGTTGATGATAGGATACCTGTGCCAAATCTGACGGAAAAATTAACCGGCCTTTTGTTTGGTGACAAAGGTTATATTGCAAAAGAGCTTTTTCAGAAGCTGTTTGACCGAGGTTTGAAACTTGTTACCAAGGTGAAAAAAGGTATGAAAAATGCATTGATTTCGCTAAATGAGAAGATTTTACTGAGAAAAAGGTCTATCATTGAGACTGTTTTTGGTTACCTAAAAAATAGACTAGAAATTGAACACACTCGCCATAGATCCCCTGTTAATTTTTTGGTTCATATCTTTTCTACTCTCATTTCCTATTCCATCAAATCCAAAAAGCCTTCTATTTCCTATACTTTCTTCCTTCCTTAATCCAGAATTCGCGTCTTAAGCAGTGATGGTTTACGACAAATTTATGTAATGATTTCAAATTTAGCCATACCAATATCAGTGAATTTGTTGAGCAAATAGCACTTAATTAGTAATTCTTTTTCACGATTTACTTCAGATTTATTCCTAAAGCTAAATCCAAATACTTGCTTCAACCTTGAGAAAAATCCTTCTATGTAAGATCTCTTTCCATAAATTGCTTCCTTTTTCCACTCTTTTACACCATCTTGTCCATATAATTTTATTAACCTAATAACGCGAATTCTGGATTAAGGAAGGAAGAAAGTATAGGAAATAGAAGGCTTTTTGGATTTGATGGAATAGGAAATGAGAGTAGAAAAGATATGAACCAAAAAATTAACAGGGGATCTATGGCGAGTGTGTTCAATTTCTAGTCTATTTTTTAGGTAACCAAAAACAGTCTCAATGATAGACCTTTTTCTCAGTAAAATCTTCTCATTTAGCGAAATCAATGCATTTTTCATACCTTTTTTCACCTTGGTAACAAGTTTCAAACCTCGGTCAAACAGCTTCTGAAAAAGCTCTTTTGCAATATAACCTTTGTCACCAAACAAAAGGCCGGTTAATTTTTCCGTCAGATTTGGCACAGGTATCCTATCATCAACATTGCCTTTTGTTAGCGTAAGTGAATGAATTTCACCATTTTCATTGATTACCATATGTAATTTGAAACCAAAAAACCAGCCGTAAGTACTCTTGCTTAATTTTGCAATTCCAGCAAAAACTTTGTTTTTGGATATTCTTTTTGCATGACAAACTGCAATGGGAGTTGTGTCTATATATGAAATTCCAGTGTTTTCTGACTGTCCACAAAGCCAATGCAACAACATTGCTAAATGCCACAAAACCCTAGGCTTTAGAGCAACAAACCTGGTATATGAAGGCAACTTTGGAAACTCTGATTTGTAGAGCAACGTTAGGTAATGTAGATAGAAAGTTTTGAAATTTTTACACGGAGATTGTTGATATAGCAGGATTATTGTCATGATTTCGGAGTACTCAATTTCCGTTGTTCTTGTGGGTTTTTTACCATTTGGCAGTAGTTTACCTGCAAAATTTTTCTCTATATCTCTGCAAAAATCATCGACCAAACAAAACAGTTTGTTATATCTTCCATGGTTAACCTCATCTGTTTTTTTATAACTGCTGAGTTTACCCTGTTTTCTTGCCTTTTCTATTCTCCTTTAATCCAGAATTCGCGTTAATAGCAGCATTTCTGTCAGACATATAATCTATTTTTGAATGTTCTGCTGCATCCTTTTTTGGTAGAACTTTTGTCTTTATATCGTATTTCTTACACAATTTATAAAGTTTGTGCCTATCGTATGCCCTATCTGCATATAATGTAACTTTCTTACTTGTTCGTAGCTTCGGTACTTTCTATCTGCACTGTTTTCCTTACTGTGGCCAGGAGTGTTACTGTAAATGCTGATACTTGTGCTATCTATGATAATTTCAATATTTTCCATGTTGCTTTTATCAACCCTGCAATCATTTATCTTAATATTAAGTTTTTTAAACCTTCTTGATGCTTGTGAATAGCTGATAACTGCCAAATTTTTCCTATTTGTTGCAGATATCCTTTTATAAACCCCACCGTTTGTCTTAAACCAATTCTAAAAAGATTGACAATTATATGCACCAAAATTACGACTTTATCACTGTAAATATAGTTGCCGCCCTGCATTTTTGGACTATTTTCATACCAATTTTCGATAGCTTCATCAATGTAACGAAAAATATTTCCCCTTTTTTCAAGGAATTTGTTATACCCGTTTTGGTTACTGACTTTCATTTTCTGTGGCATATTTTTTCTTCAACAGTTAAATGGTTATTTATAATGAATTTTGTCAGTAGCCACCAGATTTTTTCGGTTGCTATGCAACAAAGCCGTCTGGGATCCAGTTCTTATTACCTGGTATAAAGTTAAGTTTTCTGGATCCAAGTAGTCTGGGCACTGGCTGCCTAGTGGAAATTTATAACAACTGTGTCAACCTTCTCTACACAGCTCCTTCTTTTCATTTACGTTTTGCGCTTCTTTCGTTTCGTCCATTTTAGTACTAGGTTTTAATATGCTATATGTAATACCACCAAATGAATTCTTATAGCTAGACAGCCCCATGTCATACCGCCGAGGCGCTAACAAGCAGCGGGATGACGGTTGTCAGTAAGCCTAAATTACTTTAGCTATAAAAGTCTAATTTTGCTTAGTAAGCACACTAACTATGAAACAGTCTATATTACCATCAAAAACAGAATTTATATTACCCACTTCATGTCCAGTTCTTAAATCCTTCACCATTTGATATGGATGCATAACGTACGATCTGATCTGATTACCCCAGCCTATATCGCATTTTTTACCATACTCTTCAGCCATCTTTTGTTCTTTTTTTTCCAGTTCAATTTGGTACAAACGTCCTTTAAGTAATTTTAACGCCTCATCCTTATTTCTGTGTTGAGAACGACCATTTTGGCATTGAACTACAACACCAGTTGGAATATGCGTAATGCGTACCGCACTTTCAGTCTTGTTCACATGCTGACCGCCTGCTCCGGAAGCACGGTAGGTGTCGATTTTCAGATCCTTTTCATCCAAAGCAATATCAATTGAATCTTCTATCACTGGAGTTACTCCTACACTTGCAAAACTGGTATGACGTTTACCATTTGCATCAAACGGCGATATTCTAACCAGCCTGTGAATTCCACTTTCACTTTTTGCCCATCCATAAGCTTTTTCTCCAACGATTTTTATCATTGCAGACTTTATACCAACCGACTCTCCTTCTAATTTTTCTACAACTTCAACTTTAAAGTTGTGATAAATTTCTGCCCACCTTACATACATGCGCATCAGCATTTCAGCCCAATCATTGCTCTCGGTTCCGCCAGCTCCTGAGTGGATTTCTAAAAAGCAGTAATTGTTATCTGCTTCACCAGTAAATAAGGATTCTGTTTCTTTACACTTGATTAATTTTTCTAACTTTACCAGTTCATTTTCAACTTCGGAGAAAAATTCTTCATCATTTTCATCAATAGCGGATTTCATTAAATCGATAGCGTTACTGTAGTCGCTTTCCAGCTTTAAAAACGACTCTACGTCATTCTTAATTTTAGAACGTTCTTTTAAAATTTCTTGTGCTTTTTGGTTATCTTGCCACAGATCATCATCTGCAGCTTGGGAGTCAAGCTCTTCAAGACGCAACTTTAATTTTTCTATGTCAAAGACACCTCCTAATAAGAGAAATACTTTTATTTAAGCTTTGAAAGTGTTCAAGAATTTCTGAATAAGTTTTCATTATACTTTAGATTTTAATATATTTACTATTACTAACAATAACAGCAAACAAAATAGAAATTTAACCATATAGTAGTTAATTTGAAATAATTTTATTATACTTTAATGCTCAACGGAATCAAGCACGTATATTTAAAGGTAAAATAATGAATATTAAAATAAGTTCTCATTATGGTTTAGACAAAAAGGCTATTGATGACTTAATAGAGTCACTTGATAACGATGAGCTAGAAAATGTTCGTAATATTGTAAAAACGATAGATAGCGTTCAGTTAGCTTATTTTTTATCTACTTCAATCAGTGATCACAGGGAGAAACTAGTTAATATCCTCGATCAACATTTGTTAAGTGATGCCCTAGTGCATGTAGTGCCAGATTTACAAATAGAGATCATAGAAACATTGGGAATAGAAAATACAGCAAAGTTACTAATGCTCCTTGATGTAGAAGATATAGTAACCATAGTGAAAGATTTAGATAGAAAGTCTGTAGAAAATATACTTTACTATTTGCCCAGCAAGACTCAGAAATCAGTAGAGGAGTTGATATCATACCCAGAAGAAAGTGCAGGGAGGTTAATACATAAAGATATGGTTATAGCTCCATATTATTGGACAATAAATCAACTGACAGAATTTGTGTGCAACTATAAAAAAATACCAGAAAAATTTTACCAGATATTCATTATCAACTCAAAATTAGAGCCTATAGGCAGTGTTAATTTAAATAAGGTAATATCTCACTCAGGAGACACAATAATAAAAGAGATAATGGATCATGACATAAAAATCATTAAAACTGGAGTAGACCAAGAGGAAGTAGCAAGAATATTTAAAGATTACTCTCTATTATCAGCTCCGGTAGTAAATAAGAATGGTAAAATTATAGGTGTGATCTTAATTGAAGATGTGATAAAAGTTGTTCAACAAGAAACAGAAGAGGATGTACTCAAAATAAGCGGTGTATCTTCTAAAGCCGATATAAATGCCCCTATATACAAAACTATAATTAAAAGGCTACCTTGGTTACTGTTTAACCTCTTAGCTGCAACAATGTGTTCCATAGTAGTTGGCTTTTTCGATGATGTAATAAAAAGTTTTATAGTACTGCCAATAATCATGCCGATAATTGCATCAATGAGTGGAAATGCAGGATCGCAAACGGTAACACTAACCATCCGGGCAATCGCAACAAAATATCTAACTGAGCAGAATGCAAAAAGAATACTTGTAAAAGAGTTTTTAATAGGTCTTATAAACGGGGTGATCTTATCTACTATTTCATTAGTAGTGTTAGCAATAAGGTTTCACAGCTTCAAAGTGGAGATGATTTTTGTGGTCTCCATGATTATGATGTCAATTATTGCAACGTTCATCGGAACTTTCATTCCTATAATGCTTCATCGTTTAAAGTCTGACCCTGCCGTTTCTTCTTCAATCCTAACATCGGCAACAACTGATATTCTCTCAGCTCTTATATTTCTTGGTTTAGCTACGATCTTTTTATTAAACAGTTGACACTATCTATAGCTATACCGCGATTTATTCCATAGCTGTACGAACATTCATTTTTAAAGGTAAACTGTACAGCGAATGGTGTCATTCCAGTCTGAAATCCAGCCTTTTCATAATCATCAAAACGTTGTATTGTAACATAAAACGGCTACTTTTATGCTTACCAACTTAATAAAATTCCTGGATTCCAGTGGGCTTTGTTGCATAGCAACCGAAAAAATCTGGTGGCTACTGACAAAATTCATTATAAATAACCATTTAACTGTTGAAGAAAAAATATGCCACAGAAAATGAAAGTCAGTAACCAAAACGAATATAACAAATTCCTTGAAAAAAGGGGAAATATTTTTCATTACATCGATGAAGCTATCGAAAATTGGTATGAAAATAGTCCAAAAATGCAGGGCGGCAACTATATTTACAGTGATAAAGTCGTAATTTTGGTGCATATAATTGTCAATCTTTTTAGAATTGGTTTAAGACAAACGGTGGGGTTTATAAAAGGATATCTGCAACAAATAGGAAAAAATTTGGCAGTTATCAGCTATTCACAAGCATCAAGAAGGTTTAAAAAACTTAATATTAAGATAAATGATTGCAGGGTTGATAAAAGCAACATGGAAAATATTGAAATTATCATAGATAGCACAAGTATCAGCATTTACAGTAACACTCCTGGCCACAGTAAGGAAAACAGTGCAGATAGAAAGTACCGAAGCTACGAGCAAGTAAGAAAGTTACATGTTATGTTAAGTGTAAATAGTAAAAAAGCTATAGCTGCAAGATACAGTAATGGCTTCTACTCTGACCACTATGGAGCTTGCGATTTGCTTGAAGAAGTTAATTTTCAGCACAAAATAAAAGCATTATATGCAGATAGGGCATACGATAGGCACAAACTTTATAAATTGTGTAAGAAATACGATATAAAGACAAAAGTTCTACCAAAAAAGGATGCAGCAGAACATTCAAAAATAGATTATATGTCTGACAGAAATGCTGCTATTAACGCGAATTCTGGATTAAAGGAGAATAGAAAAGGCAAGAAAACAGGGTAAACTCAGCAGTTATAAAAAAACAGATGAGGTTAACCATGGAAGATATAACAAACTGTTTTGTTTGGTCGATGATTTTTGCAGAGATATAGAGAAAAATTTTGCAGGTAAACTACTGCCAAATGGTAAAAAACCCACAAGAACAACGGAAATTGAGTACTCCGAAATCATGACAATAATCCTGCTATATCAACAATCTCCGTGTAAAAATTTCAAAACTTTCTATCTACATTACCTAACGTTGCTCTACAAATCAGAGTTTCCAAAGTTGCCTTCATATACCAGGTTTGTTGCTCTAAAGCCTAGGGTTTTGTGGCATTTAGCAATGTTGTTGCATTGGCTTTGTGGACAGTCAGAAAACACTGGAATTTCATATATAGACACAACTCCCATTGCAGTTTGTCATGCAAAAAGAATATCCAAAACAAAGTTTTTGCTGGAATTGCAAAATTAAGCAAGAGTACTTACGGCTGGTTTTTTGGTTTCAAATTACATATGGTAATCAATGAAAATGGTGAAATTCATTCACTTACGCTAACAAAAGGCAATGTTGATGATAGGATACCTGTGCCAAATCTGACGGAAAAATTAACCGGCCTTTTGTTTGGTGACAAAGGTTATATTGCAAAAGAGCTTTTTCAGAAGCTGTTTGACCGAGGTTTGAAACTTGTTACCAAGGTGAAAAAAGGTATGAAAAATGCATTGATTTCGCTAAATGAGAAGATTTTACTGAGAAAAAGGTCTATCATTGAGACTGTTTTTGGTTACCTAAAAAATAGACTAGAAATTGAACACACTCGCCATAGATCCCCTGTTAATTTTTTGGTTCATATCTTTTCTACTCTCATTTCCTATTCCATCAAATCCAAAAAGCCTTCTATTTCCTATACTTTCTTCCTTCCTTAATCCAGAATTCGCGTTAATAGCAGCATTTCTGTCAGACATATAATCTATTTTGAATGTTCTGCTGCATCCTTTTTTGGTAGAACTTTTGTCTTTATATCGTATTTCTTACACAATTTATAAAGTTTGTGCCTATCGTATGCCCTATCTGCATATAATGCTTTTATTTTGTGCTGAAAATTAACTTCTTCAAGCAAATCGCAAGCTCCATAGTGGTCAGAGTAGAAGCCATTACTGTATCTTGCAGCTATAGCTTTTTTACTATTTACACTTAACATAACATGTAACTTTCTTACTTGCTCGTAGCTTCGGTACTTTCTATCTGCACTGTTTTCCTTACTGTGGCCAGGAGTGTTACTGTAAATGCTGATACTTGTGCTATCTATGATAATTTCAATATTTTCCATGTTGCTTTTATCAACCCTGCAATCATTTATCTTAATATTAAGTTTTTTAAACCTTCTTGATGCTTGTGAATAGCTGATAACTGCCAAATTTTTTCCTATTTGTTGCAGATATCCTTTTATAAACCCCACCGTTTGTCTTAAACCAATTCTAAAAAGATTGACAATTATATGCACCAAAATTACGACTTTATCACTGTAAATATAGTTGCCGCCCTGCATTTTTGGACTATTTTCATACCAATTTTCGATAGCTTCATCGATGTAACGAAAAATATTTCCCCTTTTTTCAAGGAATTTGTTATATTCGTTTTGGTTACTGACTTTCATTTTCTGTGGCATATTTTTTCTTCAACAGTTAAATGGTTATTTATAATGAATTTTGTCAGTAGCCACCAGATTTTTTCGGTTGCTATGCAACAAAGCCATCCCAGTGTCACGCACTGGGATGACATCAATCGTTAACGTCTTACATTTATTCTATTGCCTTATGGAACATTTGAATAATCACGCTTGGATTTGGATGACAAAAGGTCTGATGAATGATTAAAGTTACTTTTTCAACCGAACAAAAAGTAAAAGAATACAGTGGTAAAGTCACTGGCTTTGATATATTACAACCGGATGCTTTGAAAGAAGTAGTTGTATTGAAAGTAAATGGTGAGTTATATGATCTCTCACGTGAAATTGAATCTGATACAGAGATAGAGGTGATACAACTGAGTGACGAAGCGGGTTTAGATATAATAAGGCATGATGCTGCTCATATAATGGCGCAGGCAGTGAAAGAGCTATTTCCTAATACTCAGATTACTATTGGCCCAACAATTCAGGACGGTTTTTACTATGATTTTGCTACAGATCGTACCTTCACTACGGATGATCTTGCTGCAATAGAAAAGAAAATGAAAGAGATTGTGAAAAGTAATCACAGATTTGTTCGAGAGGTTTGGACTCGCAAGCAGGCAGTTGATTTCTTTAGTGGTATAGGCGAAAAATATAAGGTTGAAATTATATCCTCTATATTAGAGAGTGAAAACCTAACTGTTTATAGACAAGGCGATTTTGTAGACCTATGCCGTGGTCCGCACTCACCATCAACCGGCAGAGTTAAAGCGTTTAAACTTATGAAAGTAGCGGGTGCATACTGGCGAGGTGATGCAAAGGGCCCAATGTTGCAGCGAATATATGGCACAGCATGGAGAAATAAGGATGAATTAAACGCTTATCTTGAGTGTCTCAAAGAAGCAGAGAAACGTGATCACCGCAAAATTGCCAAGGATATGGATTTATTTCACATCCAAGAGGAAGCTGTCGGGCAGGTTTTTTGGCATGAACAAGGATATATTTTATATAATGTTCTTGAGTCTTACATCAGAAAGAAGTTAATAAATAATGGCTATTTTGAGGTAAAAACCCCTATTTTAGTAGGCAAAGAGCTGTGGGAAAAATCTGGACATTGGGATAAGTTTCGTGTAAATATGTTTACTGTTGACGAGTCTGAAAGTAAAAAGCTAGCAATAAAACCCATGAATTGCCCCTGTCATGTGCAGATTTTTAATTCTCACACCAGAAGCTATCGTGATTTACCGATACGTATGGCAGAGTTTGGCATATGCCATAGAAATGAAAGCTCAGGCTCATTGCATGGACTGATGCGAGTGCGTGGTTTTACGCAAGACGATGCACACATTTTTTGTATGGAAGAACAAGTGAATTCTGAGACTATAAAGTTTTGTGACCTTTTAAAAGAAGTATATTCAGAGCTTGGATTTAATGAAATTTCTGTGAAATTTTCAGACCGTCCAGATATTAGAGCAGGTAATGATGAAGTGTGGGATAGAGCTGAAAAAGCGCTGCTTGAAGCCGTTCAAGAAGCGGACTTGAGTTATAAACTTAACCCTGGTGAAGGTGCGTTTTATGGTCCAAAGTTAGAGTTCGTTTTGAAAGACGCAATAGGCAGAAATTGGCAATGTGGAACATTACAAGTTGATTTCATTTTACCAGAACGTCTGGGAGCTTTTTATATAGGGGCAGATGGACACAAGCATCACCCTGTCATGTTACATAGGGCAATTCTTGGGACTTTTGAGCGTTTTATTGGAATTTTGATAGAAAATTATGCAGGAAAATTTCCAGTTTGGCTTGCTCCAACGCAACTTGCTATTCTGACCATTACAAATGAGGCTGACAGTTACGCCACAGAAATCAGCAATGTCTTAAAAAAACAAGGTGTGAGAGTCAAGACTGATTTGACCAATGAAAAAATTAGTTATAAGATACGTTTGCATAGTTCAAACAAGGTTCCTATATTATGGATTATAGGCAAAAATGAAGTTACAAGTAAAACTGTGTCAGTGAGAAATTTAGGATCAGAAAGACAGGAGTCTTTTTCTTTGGAAAAGGCTACTGAATCGCTGTTAAAAAGTATTAATTTGAATTAAGGGAGTTAAAGTTTGCAAGTTAAAAAGAACAATAAAAACAGAATTAATGGATTCATCACAGCTAAGGAGGTACGCTTAGTTGATCATAGTGGTGAAATGGTCGGAATCGTGCCAATAGAACGAGCTTTGGAATTTGCACAGGGTGTTGGTTTAGACTTGGTAGAAATTGCACCTGATTCAACTCCTCCAGTATGTAAAGTTCTGGATTATAGCAAACAAAAGTATGATATAAAAAAGAAGGTAAGTGAAGCAAAAAAGAAACAAAAAACATTAACTATAAAAGAAATTAAACTGGGCCCCAATATTGGTGATCACGATTACGAAACAAAATTGCGTCAAGCAAGAGACTTACTTGCCCACGGACATAAAATCAAAGTTACAATGAGATTTAAGGGCAGAGAGCTTATAAACACTGAAGTCGGACTGGAAAAATTAGAACGGCTAATTAGAGACACTGAAGATATTGCAAAGGTAGAATTGGCACCTAAAAGGGAAGGGAATCAATATTTTTTAGCTCTGGTTGCTAAGTAGCAAAACGGCTTAAGAAGTATAAGTAGAGTTAAACTATCGCTCTCTCTTTGATAACATGGCGAAAATGTCTTATTAATCCTTGAATCGGCCAAGCTGCAGCATCACCAAGCGCGCAAATTGTATGTCCTTCTATTTGAGTTGTAAGGTCAAGCAGCTTATCTATTTCATCAGGCTTAATATCTCCTGCCACCATCCTCTTCATAATCCTCCACATCCATCCAGTACCTTCACGGCATGGTGTGCATTGTCCACAGGACTCATGCATGTAAAAGTGTGATAACCTCTCTATTGCAGCTATTATATCAGTTGATTTATCCATCACTATTACAGCAGCAGTACCAAGCCCTGATTGTGCGGTTCTTAATGAATCAAAATCCATTTTAATAGTATCGCATATAGATTTTGGAATTAATGGCACTGAAGACCCACCAGGTATTACAGCAAGTAAATTATCCCAACCCCCTCGCACTCCACCTGCGTATTTTTCAATCAATTCACGTAGTGGAATTCCGAGCTCTTCTTCAACATTACACGGGTTGTTTACGTGTCCTGAAATACAAAAGACCTTGGTACCAGTATTATTTGGTTTACCAAGAGATGCAAACCATTCTCCTCCGCGATTCAGAATATCTGGAACCATGGCTATAGTTTCAACGTTGTTTATTGTGGTTGGGCAGCCAAAAAGTCCAACACCTGCGGGAAATGGAGGTTTCATGCGAGGAAAGCCCTTTTTTCCTTCAATTGATTCGAGTTGAGCTGTTTCTTCCCCACATATGTAAGCTCCTGCACCCCTATGGATAAACACATCAAGATCATAACCTGATTTGCAGGCATTTTTTCCAATTAAGTTTTCTTTATAGGCTTCCTCAAGTGCTTTTTTTAGAACTAAATATTCATTATAAAATTCACCCCTGATATAAATATACGCAACTGATGCGCTGATCGCTTTGCCGGCTAGGAGAATTCCCTCAAGTAACTTATGTGGCTCATATCGCAATATATCTCTATCTTTACATGTACCAGGTTCTGACTCATCTGCATTGACTACTAAATATGCTTTTGGGAGATTTTTGGGCATAAAGCTCCACTTAAGGCCGGTGGAAAATCCTGCACCCCCTCGACCTCTCAAACCAGATTTCTTTACTTCATCAATGATCTTTTCTGATCCTAAATCTAGTAACTCCTTTGTTTTTTGCCAGCTACCACGTTTTTTTGCACCCTCAAGTAGTGGAGTTTCTTTACCATTTAAGTTTGTAAATATTTTGTCCTGTTCCTTCAGCATGCTTTTTAAGATTCTAAGTGATCCCGACGCGATTCGAACGCGTGACCCACTGATTAAAAGTCAGTTGCTCTACCGGCTGAGCTACGGGATCATTTCATTTTTTAGCTATACTAAACAGTAATATAGTTTTTATCCGTTTTAATCAAACTAAAATTTTCATGTGTGGTTAAATAAATTATATAATATACTGCGTTAGTGATAATTTAGTTCAAAAATCTATGGATAATTTAAAAAAATTTCCAAAGGAAAACTTCTTGTTAATTTTCGGTTCACAGATTCATTTGGCAAAGCTTATAACGCGAATTCTGGATTAATAGATGAGGTTAACCATGGAAGATATAACAAACTGTTTTGTTTGGTCGATGATTTTTGCAGAGATATAGAGAAAAATTTTGCAGGTAAACTACTGCCAAATGGTAAAAAACCCACAAGAACAACGGAAATTGAGCACTCCGAAATCATGACAATAATCCTGCTATATCAACAATCTCCGTGTAAAAATTTCAAAACTTTCTATCTACATTACCTAACGTTGCTCTACAAATCAGAGTTTCCAAAGTTGCCTTCATATACCAGGTTTGTTGCTCTAAAGCCTAGGGTTTTGTGGCATTTAGCAATGTTGTTGCATTGGCTTTGTGGACAGTCAGAAAACACTGGAATTTCATATATAGACACAACTCCCATTGCAGTTTGTCATGCAAAAAGAATATCCAAAACAAAGTTTTTGCTGGAATTGCAAAATTAAGCAAGAGTACTTACGGCTGGTTTTTTGGTTTCAAATTACATATGGTAATCAATGAAAATGGTGAAATTCATTCACTTACGCTAACAAAAGGCAATGTTGATGATAGGATACCTGTGCCAAATCTGACGGAAAAATTAACCGGCCTTTTGTTTGGTGACAAAGGTTATATTGCAAAAGAGCTTTTTCAGAAGCTGTTTGACCGAGGTTTGAAACTTGTTACCAAGGTGAAAAAAGGTATGAAAAATGCATTGATTTCGCTAAATGAGAAGATTTTACTGAGAAAAAGGTCTATCATTGAGACTGTTTTTGGTTACCTAAAAAATAGACTAGAAATTGAACACACTCGCCATAGATCCCCTGTTAATTTTTTGGTTCATATCTTTTCTACTCTCATTTCCTATTCCATCAAATCCAAAAAGCCTTCTATTTCCTATACTTTCTTCCTTCCTTAATCCAGAATTCGCGTTAGTAGCTTTGGGTACTCAAGCTTTGCTCGATATACATCAAGTAAATAGAATTTATTATCTATTTTTGCCCAGGTGGTGCAGACACTAAAGTCGCTGGAATCGTTTGTTGAAACTGCAGTGTCCCAGCTTTGAGTTACATGTGAGAGATTATCAGGGAAATTTTATAGCGCTTTAGCCACTCTTGTTTTATGATACCACTTGAAAGCGGCAGGGGGTTTTGTTGATATTGAGCAGCAAAAGCGTAACTCCCAAGTTCAACTTTTATCATCTCAACTTCTTCTCTTCCTCCCTCGAGGGGATATAATAACTCATTCTCTTCTCTTGAATATAAACCTTTTTCTTGTGTCGTAATTGAGTCGATTATCTCCACTTTTTCAGAAATCATTGGCAAACAAATGTGATGCCATATGTTTTTTGGCTTGGATAAGAAGTGCCCAGTTAAGTCTTCCAGGTGCAGCCTGTGCATAACAAGCACAATTACTCCTTTTTTTCTATCGTTGAGCCTCGTTACCAAAGTCTGATCGAACCAGTTTGTGGCACGTTTTCTAAATGTCTCACTCAAAGCTTGAGCAGGATTAAGTGGATCATCCACGATGATGAAATCTCCACCTTCACCGGTTAACGTCCCTCCAACTGATGTTGCGATTCTAAATCCTCTCTGCACTGTTTGGAATTTATATTTAGTGTTCTGGTCTTTGGATAATTTTACCTCTGGAAATAGTTCTTTATACCAATCAGATTGCATTATGCACCTGGTGTCAAGCGAGTGCTTTTCGCTGAGCAATTGAGAATAACTTGCAACTATTATTCTTGCAGTCGGCTGATTTCCCAGTATCCACGCGGGCCACGCAACACTAGCACATATGGACTTCATTGAACGCGGAGGCATATTGAATATTATGCGCCTTACTTCGCCAGCATTCGCTGCTTTCAGCCTGTCTTCTATGACTTTTATGTACTGATAATCATTATACTCACATCCCGGCACCACCGTTTGAAAGCACAATTCAATGAATTTTAAAAAGTTGATTTTGTTCATAAGATTTGACTCTTTTAAAGATTTTATGTATTATGAAATTGATGTAGTGAGAATTAAGGTATGACAGCAACGGAAAGAATAAACACTAAGGAAGAGTTTGTAAGAACTCAAAATGGGATAAAAATCCAGACAATAACGCTTCCTGGTAAAAATATAGATCAAAACAATAATCAAAGTGAAAAACATCTAATATATTTTATTGGCGGGAATAGAGCGTTCAAATCTAGCAAAGATTATACCCAAAACTGGGATTGGGCTACAGATCAAGGTATTACTGTTCATCTCTTTAATTATCCTGGACTTGGCTTAAGTAGAAACAGCTCATTGATACGTAGCAATAGAGTTAAATCTGGTATAGCAGTTGTAACTAACTTATTAGAAAAAGGTATAAAACCAGATGATATCATATTGTTCGGAGACTGCCTGGGTGGACATGTAGCTGCAGAGGTTCATAAAAATTTTAAAGATAAGGATATACATTTGAGATGTATCGTTAGCAATGCTGCTAGTTCACTCAAACAAGCGTCTCTTTATTATTTTTGGTTCATAGCGAAATTAAAAATTTTTCTTGCTCCGATAATCAAATTAGTACTAAAGATTTTTGGTTGCCATTGGAAAACACACAAAATTATCAATGCAATTACTCCTTACATGATGTACTTCAATCGAGAGGGAGACAAGACGATTGAACAACCAGCGCAGCTTGCGACAAAAATAGAAAGAATAGAGCAAAACGGTAGAGGGAAAGATTACCAAAAAAAAGAAATCTTTGAAGATTTTGAGGAATATGAAGAATTTTTCAAGCAACATACAATATTAAGAAGGAATGATGAATGTATTGATCCTAAAAAAGCTGATAAAGATGTACACAAATTGCCAATTACATGTTTAAAATCTTACAATGAAGTTGGTTACACTTTTCCTGAGTTGATTAGTTTATATATTCAGGTGACAGATGAGTATTTTTCTAAACATGGTTCACTAAATGATAAGAAGAAAGTTGAAGAGTTTAGAAAAAGTAAGTTTTATGAAGATTTTTCTGGCTGTACAAGTTCGATGTCGAAAGTAAATATTACGGCAGTAAATAAAGGAATAAATGTGTGATTTACGATGTTGCCTTGGTTACGATTTCTTTAACTTTATTGAAGTAAAAAATTGATTTCCATTGCGGTAAATGAGCAACATTATTGAATCTTTACCGTTTTTCTTTACTGCTAAATCAACTTGTTTTTGAAAATCGTTAGTATTTTCTATATCAGTTCCATCCAATTGGATAATAATGTCTCCTTTTTTAATACCACGCAGCGTGGCATTACTGTTACTATCTACATTAGTAACTATCACACCTTTTGTAGGCACATCATTTTTGCTTTCTCTTAATTCTTTTGGCAGGTTTGAAACGGTTAAACCAGTTATGTAATCGGATGTTGATTTATTTTCTTCTTGATTATTACCTTGACCATCATTTGCAGATTCTTCAATCACAACCTTAATATTGACCTCTTTGCCCTTTCTAAGTAACTTAATTTGTACTTTTTTTCCAGGTTCAGTTCTTGAAACCATTTGAGGCAGTTGTGTCATTCTATCAATTTTTTTATCATCAAATTCTAATAATATGTCACCCACCTTAATTCCACCTTTTTCTGCAGGGCTATCCTTTACTATACTTGCAACCAGTGCACCTTTTGTATCTTTTAAACCCAAAGACTCAGCAAATTCTTTCGTTATAGGCTGAACTTGCACACCAAGCCAACCATGTTTTATTTTTTTGCCACTTTTTAATGTGTCAATAATTGACATAGCTAAATTAGATGGTATAGCAAAGCCTATACCCACGTTGCCGCCAGACTCAGATGGAGAATAGATAGCAGTATTAATACCTATAACTTTTCCATTTAAATCAAATAACGGTCCTCCAGAGTTACCCCTATTAATTGCAGCATCAGTTTGAATAAATTCATTCATGGTGCCAATACTAATGTCCCTGGACCTTGCAGATATAATTCCTGTGCTTACAGAGCCACCCAAACCAAATGGGTTACCTATTGCCATAACCGTATCACCAACCCTTGCTTTATCAGAATCACCAAATGCAACAGAAGAAAGATCTTTATCAGAATTAATCTTAAGCACAGCAAGATCAGTTCTTGCATCATAGCCTAAAACTTCTGCTTTGAAATAAGTATTATCGTTCATAGTAACTGTGATATCTTTGGCATTTTTAATAACGTGATAATTGGTTACTATAGTTCCACCTTTATCTATAATAAACCCAGAACCAAGCAACACCACCTCTCTGTTAACACTAGGGCCCCTATCCATAAAAAACTGATCAAAGTGCTCAAAAAACTCTCTAAAATCATCAAAAAAATTATTTCCTGGCATAGATGGAACTCTAGTTCTGCTGTTATTTTCTTGTTTGATGATTTGTTCGCTTGAAATATTTACAACCGCAGGAATGAGTTCTTCCACTAAATCGGCAAGTCCTTGATTACAGTTGCATGCAGTAGTGCTAGCATCAATGACCTTTTTTGCATTCCAATCAAACATATTAGCATGCGAAGAAAACGCAATTAAAAAATATGCAAATATAGATAAAATAAATGCCTTACTTTTCATAAACTATTTCCATCCTTTATTTAAAATATCTAAAAAGTTATTGTTTGGTGAAAGTATAAATTTAGTATTATTTTCGGCAAATGATTTACTGTAAGCGCTCATGGAGCGATAAAAGTTAAAGAACTCTTCATCAATCTTAAATGCCTCATTATAAATTCTAGTTGCTTCAGCATAACCACGGCCCCTTGTTTCATATGATTCTTTTACTGCACTGGAGATAATTTCCCTTTTTAATTTATCAGCTTTTGATCTAATTTCCTGCCCCGCTTGCTCTCCTTCTGCTCTAATTTCTTTTGCTTCTTTTTCCCTTTCAGTTTGCATACGGCGAAATATTGCAGAACTATTTTCTTCTGGTAAATCTGCTCTCTTAATTCTTACATCTATTATTTCTATGCCAAATTTTTCAGCTTCAGAGTAAACTCCGTGCTGAATTAACTGCATGACTTCTGACCTTTTTTCATTCAGCAAACTAATCAACGAAAATCTGCCTATATTTTCTCTTATGTGTGCTTCTATAACCGGATATAATCTTCTAACCAGCCCTGATTCATTCCTCACAGCCTGGTAAAAAGTAACAGGATTCGTTATTTTATATTTTGCATACGCATCTACTATAATACGTTTTTGATCCGCTGTTATCACTTCCCTTGGGGTTTTATCAGGACTTAGATCTAAAACTCTTTTATCAAGAAACTCTACACTATTTATGAATGGTAACTTAAAATATAAGCCACTTTCCCTAACATCCCTTACAACTTTACCCAGTTGTATAACTATAGCTTGCTTTGTTTCTTGTACAACAAATATTGAATTAGATAAAACAATCAATAAAACAACAAATACAGAAACAAAAATGATTTTAATATTACTACTCATGGTTATTTCCCTAAATTTGTAAGAGGTAAATAAGAAAACATACCTTTCAGATCATCAGTTACAACAACTTTGTCTACCTTACTGAAAATATTTTCCATAGTTTCAAGATAAATACGATTCTTAACGAGAGAAGGATTCTGTCTATATTCCTCATAAAGAGATAAAAAGCGATTTGCATTACCTTTTGCTTCATTTATTACTTCATTCTCATATGCCTCTGCATCTAATTTTATCTTTATCGCTTCACCTTTTGCTCGAGGTATGATATCATTACTATAAGAATATGCTTCGTTTATAGTACGCTCTTTATCTGCACGAGCACTTTGCACATCTCTAAATGAGCTAATTACTTTTTCTGGTGGATCGATTTTTTTCATTTGAACAGATAAAATCTCTATGCCCATTTGGTATCCATCAAGAATCTGCTGCAATAGAATTCTAGTATCTCTGGAAATTTCGGCTCTCCCTTGACCTTCCAGTGCAAAAGAAATTGTATTCTTACCTATTATCTCCCTCATAGCACTTTCAGCAGCGTTTTTAACGCTTAAACCAGGTTGATGATCCCGCACTTTGAATAAATAGTCCTTAGCATCTCTAACGCGCCACTGAATTTCGAAGTTAACGTTGACTATATTTTCATCTCCAGTTAGCATCACACCTTCACCACGGTCTGTATCTCGTCCATAAGAACCGCTTACACCAATTTCTTCACGATTTACTTCCTTAACGTTTAATTTAAAAACCTTACCAATAGGATAGGGGGAGTGATAGCGCAAACCGGACATCTCTGTGTTAGAGTATTTACCAAAGGTAAGTTCTATGCCTTCTTCACTGGGGTGAACAATATAAAAGCCAGTGCAAGCATAGAACAGCAAAATAATGAAAATGATGAAATAAGGTTTTTTGCCCCTGTTTCTGGTTAATCCATTAAGAAAGAACCTTATATCAGATACAGCTTTACTTAAAATATCTTCATTATTAGGAGTTTTGTTCCCTATCGATTTCTTTCCCGGATTCCAAGGATTATTCTCATCAAACATAATGATTGATTCTATAATTAATACGCTAATATTACTCATCTTATAAGAAAATGCAAAACTATTTTATTTATAAATTAATTATCAGGATGGAAAACATGATCATACACTTCCTTTTCTCTATGTAATATGGTCGATTCTATGGAATTTTCTGGCTTTTTTTTGAATTCTTTATTGTCACTCTTTAAGTGCACTACGTCTTCGTGAAGGTGAGAACAATAATGAGATAACAAAACCATTATTATTAAAACTGCAATAATTAAAAGGGTGGGTATCCTTTTTGTGCACCTCATAAATACTCTAGCTCGAAGAGCCCTTAACCTAATTTTCTACGCTTCCGAAAAACATGTCAAGCAGAATTATTCAAAGACAAATAAATACTGGCAGCCAAATTAACACTAACTTAAGAATCGAAGGTGTACAATATAATATATTTAATTAATAGTGAGGTTTAAAATGTCACCTGATAAACAAACAAATTTAGTTTCTAAGGGGAAGCAACAAAGTATATTTGCTGGAACTTTTAGTAAGTTATTTGAGAATAAAGAGAGCAACATGTTTGATAGATTCTCTTCTGATTTGTCTTCAAAGGAAAAAATATTAGCAGTAAGTGTAGCAGGTGCGATATTTGCTTCAGCACTTCCAATTGTGGCAGTTGCCTTACCACTTGCTGTACCAGGTGCAATAGTTGCCCTAACTCTATTTTTTGCTTATAAAGCAGTTGAATACACATTCAAAGGGCTCAAATGGTCAGCAGAAAAAACAGTTGATGGGGCGGAATATACTGCAGGAAAAATTAGAAAGGCAGCAGAATATTCTGCAGAAAAAGCAAGAGAAGGTTATTATTCAGTAAAAGGAGCTATAAGTTCTGTGGGACGAGCAACAAAAGAGGGAACTGGTGCTGCGTTAGGAAAAATGGGGCGCAGTTTAAGTAATTTAAGTGGAAGTATGTCTAGTTTAGATGCCATCCCATATTCAATAGGTAACGAAGGTCAAACTGTTGTTTTGAAAACAGAAGAAAAAACAAGGAATTTCAATAGTGTAAAGGAGATGTTTATTAAGGAAGTTCTTGAAGACAAAGCCATGAATAGCTCTGCTTTAACTAAGGAAATATTTTCTAAGCTGGGAGAAAAAATATTAGAGAAAGCTTATTCTGTTGATGGTCAATCAGGTTTCCAAAAGGACCAGTTGATCAATCAGTTGAAACAGCAAGCAGATTTTGTCAATAAATTAGACGCTAAGAAGTTGCAAAATTTGTTGGCTCAAGATGATAACAATCTCTATGAAATTTTCTCTGACCATCACGATGAAATCAAGAGGATTGTTAAAGAGTGCAGAGCAGAGCATAAACTTTCTAACTCTATAGAGAACCTTAATGAAGTAGCAGGAAAGTATGGTATCAGAAAAGGTTCAACGCAATCTATTGAAAACAGCTTGTCAAAAAGCAGTTCACTAGACTCTGTAAGAACTGAAAGTACTGCTAGCAGCGAAGCGGAATTGTTAAATCCTGCGGAGCATAAAGAAGTAGAAACAACTTCTTCACTTAGAAACAAGTTGCCATCCTTGTTCAAGGATGGCAAGAAATCAGAACAGACTACTGAAGTTAAATATCAAGATCTTTCTGAACCAGACACGTCATCTAGACGAGTAGGGGAGAGCACTTTTTACGTTGCTCCACCGAAGCCACCAAGGAGCAATTCACTAAATTCTATAGGAACTGAAAGTACTGCTACTGTCTCTGATTCAGATTCTCAGGACTTTGTAACAGTAGATCCTAATCGTCTTAGAAGAAGCAGTTCATCTAGTAGCTTAGGTGGTAGTTCTTCTAAGCTTACTCCAGTTGATCCACCAAAGGTGCCTGGAATTCCCTCTCTGAACTCTTTAAATGATGGAATTGGGGCAGCAATGGAGAAAAACTTAGAAGAATTTAGTTCAAGTGCTAAAACTGAATCTACACAGAGTTCTTTGAGTAATCGTAATGGTTCTGATAGTGGATTCAATTCACCAACTTCCTCTCCAACACACACAATGTTTACTAACGAAGATGGCAAGGCAAAAACCCAAGCTGACTTAAAAAAGACAGGTTATCTGAATAAACTGGTGGGACAGCCTTCTACGAAAGTAGGTGAAAATAGCGTTCATCATCCTGCAAGTGTGAAAACGAAATAAATAAAACTACTTACTTTCTCTAAAAGGATGTTACTCGTTGAGTAACATCCTTTTTTGTTTTTTCTAACTGAAGGTTTGACCATAGAAATTTTCTATAGCTAGTACAGCTCTACGTCACACCGCCGCGGTATCTCGGCATAGATTCCGCTAACTATAGTAGTTTCTAAAATGAATGATAAATTTCCATTATGGTATTACCAACTAAAAGCTGCAAGTCTGTATAACGCGAATTCTGGATTAAAGGAGAATAGAAAAGGCAAGAAAACAGGGTAAACTCAGCAGTTATAAAAAAACAGATGAGGTTAACCATGGAAGATATAACAAACTGTTTTGTTTGGTCGATGATTTTTGCAGAGATATAGAGAAAAATTTTGCAGGTAAACTACTGCCAAATGGTAAAAAACCCACAAGAACAACGGAAATTGAGCACTCCGAAATCATGACAATAATCCTGCTATATCAACAATCTCCGTGTAAAAATTTCAAAACTTTCTATCTACATTACCTAACGTTGCTCTACAAATCAGAGTTTCCAAAGTTGCCTTCATATACCAGGTTTGTTGCTCTAAAGCCTAGGGTTTTGTGGCATTTAGCAATGTTGTTGCATTGGCTTTGTGGACAGTCAGAAAACACTGGAATTTCATATATAGACACAACTCCCATTGCAGTTTGTCATGCAAAAAGAATATCCAAAAACAAAGTTTTTGCTGGAATTGCAAAATTAAGCAAGAGTACTTACGGCTGGTTTTTTGGTTTCAAATTACATATGGTAATCAATGAAAATGGTGAAATTCATTCACTTACGCTAACAAAAGGCAATGTTGATGATAGGATACCTGTGCCAAATCTGACGGAAAAATTAACCGGCCTTTTGTTTGGTGACAAAGGTTATATTGCAAAAGAGCTTTTTCAGAAGCTGTTTGACCGAGGTTTGAAACTTGTTACCAAGGTGAAAAAAGGTATGAAAAATGCATTGATTTCGCTAAATGAGAAGATTTTACTGAGAAAAAGGTCTATCATTGAGACTGTTTTTGGTTACCTAAAAAATAGACTAGAAATTGAACACACTCGCCATAGATCCCCTGTTAATTTTTTGGTTCATATCTTTTCTACTCTCATTTCCTATTCCATCAAATCCAAAAAGCCTTCTATTTCCTATACTTTCTTCCTTCCTTAATCCAGAATTCGCGTTTGCAGAGTGTTCAGCCAGTTTCTTTTTCTTTAAAAGATGTAGTAGAAACGTTCAAAGAAGAACCTTTGAAGTGGTTGACTAAAATAGACTATTCGCTAGACTCTGTGGACAAAATTTTAGAGAAGCCAAATGAGAGCCTACACGAAATTTAAAAAGCCCATAAAAACTTCAGAGGTTTTGTCAAAGCGAGAGAAAAGACTTTTAAGCCTCTTATGAGTAACTATTTATCACGCAGTTGATCTATGGATATAATACTACCGTTTGATAATTTTTCAGTACATTTTTCACTTTTGTATTCTTTATCAGAATCGATACTGATTTTGTCAAATATTAAAACATCTCCTGAAATTTTATCACGAAACTCACTAATAGCAAAAAACGGTATAGTAATTCGCTCTTGTTTTCCTTGAAAACTCAAACTGACGCTAAATTTATCCTCAGAAACTTTTAAATCATAGAATTGATGCTGTAATATAATAAGCATTTGAGTGGGGTATGACTTTTTCAAACGATCTGGCATGGTCACACCATTAAAATATGTGAAAAATAATATTTCTAAATGAGGGATAAAACCATTACCTGATATAACATCTAAAGTCTTTTTGATAACTTGAAACTTGGCAGAATTAAGCAATTTTTTGTAATCTGTTTGCTCCATATAACTTCCACATACGTAAATTTTGGGGAACTTCTGTTACCCGGCGTTCCCTAAACCGTGCTTATAGCAATGAAGTTATAGTGCTTAAATTAAGCAGCTATTGCAACATTGTCTTCAGCAGCAAAATTATCGTTTGCATTTAAATTATGAACTCTTAGCGGTGGTGTCTAACCGAGCAAAGCTACCATCTTTACTATGCATGTCGATCCTTATTCGCCCCCATATAAATTAAAAAACATGGTGGAGGCGCCGAGTACTGCCCTCGGGTCCAATACACCTATTACAAGGTAATTTTATTGCTATAGTACACAAAATATACATAGCTATTATATAGCAACATTAAATAAATGTCAAGATATTATGACCTTAAGTTGATTTATTGCTAAAACAAAATTAAGATTTCCAGTAAAAAATTCTGTGACCTTACCCAGAAGGTATGAATTAGGTATTGCTTGGTTGGAAGCAAGAGAAGATAATCACTTCTCAGAACGCGAATTCTGGATTAATAGATGAGGTTAACCATGGAAGATATAACAAACTGTTTTGTTTGGTCGATGATTTTTGCAGAGATATAGAGAAAAATTTTGCAGGTAAACTACTGCCAAATGGTAAAAAACCCACAAGAACAACGGAAATTGAGCACTCCGAAATCATGACAATAATCCTGCTATATCAACAATCTCCGTGTAAAAATTTCAAAACTTTCTATCTACATTACCTAACGTTGCTCTACAAATCAGAGTTTCCAAAGTTGCCTTCATATACCAGGTTTGTTGCTCTAAAGCCTAGGGTTTTGTGGCATTTAGCAATGTTGTTGCATTGGCTTTGTGGACAGTCAGAAAACACTGGAATTTCATATATAGACACAACTCCCATTGCAGTTTGTCATGCAAAAAGAATATCCAAAACAAAGTTTTTGCTGGAATTGCAAAATTAAGCAAGAGTACTTACGGCTGGTTTTTTGGTTTCAAATTACATATGGTAATCAATGAAAATGGTGAAATTCATTCACTTACGCTAACAAAAGGCAATGTTGATGATAGGATACCTGTGCCAAATCTGACGGAAAAATTAACCGGCCTTTTGTTTGGTGACAAAGGTTATATTGCAAAAGAGCTTTTTCAGAAGCTGTTTGACCGAGGTTTGAAACTTGTTACCAAGGTGAAAAAAGGTATGAAAAATGCATTGATTTCGCTAAATGAGAAGATTTTACTGAGAAAAAGGTCTATCATTGAGACTGTTTTTGGTTACCTAAAAAATAGACTAGAAATTGAACACACTCGCCATAGATCCCCTGTTAATTTTTTGGTTCATATCTTTTCTACTCTCATTTCCTATTCCATCAAATCCAAAAAGCCTTCTATTTCCTATACTTTCTTCCTTCCTTAATCCAGAATTCGCGTTTTAAGCCTTGAAAATTCTCTTTTTTTAGGTGCTTCATACTATTTCGATATTGTAAAATTTAGTACCAAAGAACCTACAATAGAAAATAACAACTCTGGTTATGTGCTCTTGGCTGGGTTGAAATTAAGTTTTTAATGAGGTTGTATTGCCTCCTGTCATCCCAGCACTCTTTTCTGTCATCCAAGTAGCGGATGACCTTACCCAGAAGGTATGAATTAGGTATTGCTTGGTTGGAAGCAAGAGAAGATAATCACTTTTCAGAGTGGATAGGTGGCAGGTTGGCACTTTTTCTGGGTAAGGTCAAGTATGCATTATCTCACATAATAATATTATATTTCGTTCATAAATCAACGTTTTTAACATGCAGCAAGAACATTTCCGTTGTAATTAAGGTTCTTAAGATGTATATTAATTAAGTCTTGTTTTCAATAAGTAATGAAAGTAATAATTGTCATGATAATGTTATTGTGTAGCAGTTACACAATGGCAAGCGAGCGAATAAGTCTAGTGGATAAAAAACTATCTCAAGGGTATGTAGCTCCAGTGCTTACAGAAGATAGCGTTATTTTATCAGACAAGCACGGCGCTTTATATTCCTTTGATATTGATAACTCAAAGGCTATGAATTGGAAATTACACCTCTCACACAGAAAAAAAATTAGTAACATGAGCCTATTGCGTCACAGAGGAAACGTTTTCTTTATAGTGGATAACGTTCTACACACAATAGATGCAAAAACCGGCGAGATTCAGTGGGAAAAAGAATTGAGAGCTCCAGTAAGAGGGAAAGCAGCAGTAATAAACAATAAATTGGTAGTATTGACTATTGATAATTATCTGTACGTGTTTGATATAAAAGATGGCAGCTTCGTTTGGACTTATCAAAACGGTATCAATGAGGTTCGAGGTTTGTATTCCATATCGCCAGCAATTTCTAACGATAAAATAATAGCACCATTTTCAAATGGTGAGTTAATAGCTTTTAATGAAGACGGTAAAAAATTGTGGAGCCAAAAATTGGCTACAAACCTTTTGGATACACAGCTCACAGATGTAACTACTACACCGAGAGTGTTTGGCGATACTTTAATAGCTACAAACAATTCCTATATTTATGGTATTGACGTGAGATCAGGAAATATTTTATGGTCAAAGTCACTGCAAGTAAAAAGTGTATCAGACATTGAGTCATATTACAGTCCTCTTATTCCTCCAAAGGAGCAAAAAGCAGGCGGAAGAATTTTTATAGTTACTAAAGACGATAAAATAATTGGCCTAGATATAAAAAATGGAGAAACAGTCTGGGCATCTGATTTAATAGAAAATACGCAATTGTTTGCTCCAATTATGCATGCCCATACACTGTGGGTGACAAGCAATAAAGGTTCAATGTTTGCTTTTCCGGGATCTGAAAGTGCAGGAAAGGTAGTCAAAGTACCTGGTAATGTGTTCCACACTCCAGTGTTTACTCGCAATAAGATATATGTAACAACTGAGAAGAATGGTGTTTATTCTTTAGAAAATAGGTTTGTTCTTTATGATTGATTATGACCTGATTGTTATAGGTGGTGGTCCAGGCGGTTATAAGTGTGCTATCGCTGCTGCAAAACTTGGATTGAAAGTTGCCTGTATAGATAAAAATAGCATTTTTGGTGGTACGTGCCTGCGGGTTGGGTGCATACCCTCCAAAGCATTGCTCCATTCTTCCTATCAGTATGCTCACACGAAAAATGATCTGTCGAAGCTTGGCATAAAAATTAAGGACGCAAGTTTCGATTTAAAAGAAATGCTAGGTTATAAGGATGCCAGAGTTCAGGAACTTGGAAAAGGTATAGAATATTTGTTTAACCTTCACAAAATCACTAAAATCAATGGGCTTGCTTCTTTTGACCAAGGTAATCTTGAAGTTTCAGTTGAAGGTAAGGTGCTGAAGACAAAAAATATAGTAATTGCAACCGGTTCTGACGTTATTTCTTTGCCAGGAATTAATATCGATGAGAAAGACATTATTTCGTCTACTGGTGCATTATCTTTAACTGAAGTACCAAAAAAACTTGTCGTAATCGGAGCCGGGGCAATAGGGCTTGAAATGTCTTCTGTATGGAGGAGGCTAGGGTCTGAAGTCACTGTAGTAGAATTTTTTGATAGAATCGCTGCAGCAATGGATGGAGAATTAAGTAAGTCTCTACTTTCTAGTCTACAAAAACAAGGAATAAAATTTTTACTTAGCACTAAAGTCGAGGAGATAAAACAAAGTAGCAACTCTTTGAGTGTGAAAGTTTGCTCTGTAAAAGATAATCAAACAAACACTATAGAGGCGGATAAGGTATTGGTGGCAGCAGGACGCAAACCATGCACTGAGAATCTTGGTATTGATGAAAAAATAGAAAAAGATAATCGCGGTTTCGTTCAAGTTAACAACAGATATGAAACTAATGTGAAAGGAATATTTGCTATTGGTGATGTGATCGGTGGAGCAATGCTTGCTCATAAGGCAGAAGAAGAAGGAGTGGCAGTTGCAGAGATAATAGCAGGACAGTCACCTCACGTTGATTATGAAATTATACCATCTGTCATTTACACTCACCCTGCGGTTTCTTCAATCGGTAAAACTGAAGAGGAGTTGAAAAGTGTTGGCCGTAAGTACAAAGTTGGTAAATGTCAATTTGCTGCAAACGGCAGAGCAAAAATCACTGATGATGCTGAAGGATTCGTGAAAGTGCTGACTTGTAGCAGAACAGATACAATACTAGGTGTGCATATCATAGGAGCATACGCTGATACGCTAATCAACGAAGCAGCGGTTGCAATGGCATATGGTGCAGCAGCAGAGGATATATACAGAATTTGTCACTCTCATCCTGATATAAATGAAGCCTTTCGAGATGCGTGCATCGATGCTTTCTTTAAAAAATAATTGTGGACCTCGGTTCAATCATTGAAAAATGGTATGAGTGGCTGAGGTGCAACAGATCTTATTCACCAAACACTTTAGAGTCATACATGAGGGACTTGAAGGATCTTATAAGTTTCCTAAATACTCATATTGGTGGAGAAGTAAATGTTGGTACTCTGAAAAATTTAAGTATACCTGAGTTAAGAAGTTGGCTTACCTCTCGTTATGCAAGAGGTGTAAATGCAAGATCTAACACTCGAGCACTCTCAGTAATCAGAAATTTTTTCAAGTACATAAAAAACAACTACAATATAGACAATGAAGCTGTATTTTCCTTATCAAGGCCAATTCAGAGAAGAACTCTGCCCAAAGCATTATCAATACCTGATATAAAAACTTTAGTAGACTTTTTCTTACATAACCACTATTTACACGGGGCTCACTCTTCTTTGTCATTCCAGTGCTTGACACTGGAATCCAGAAAAAAAGAAGAATGGATCCCAGTGTCAAGCACTGGGATGACAGGAGGCAACGCAAAAACTTTGGTGAAAGAAATGAAATTATCTGACTTGAGCGAACCTTGGGTGGTAAAAAGAGAAATTGCAATTATTGTCCTGCTATATGGTACGGGCTTAAGAATCAGTGAAGCGTTGAACCTTGGGGTTAGTGATATTAACAATGAAAGTTTAATAGTAACAGGCAAGGGAGATAAACAAAGGCAGGTATTCATTCTTCCGGTAGTAAAAAAATGTATACAGGAATATGTAAAAGCCTGTCCTTATCTTGGCATTAATGATGAAACACAATATCTTTTTTTGGGAGTAAGAGGAAAAAAATTGGGAAGAACTTATGTGGCCAATCGTTTGCAGAAAATAAGGAGAATGTTAAATTTACCAGAAATTTTATCTCCACATGCATTTCGTCATAGTTTTGCTACTCATTTGCTTCAGGAAGATATTGACATAAGATCAATACAACAACTGCTTGGTCATTCGAGTCTTGAGACCACTCAAGTTTACACTCACCTCAATTATCAAGATGTTTTTAATATGTATAAGAATTTTCAGCAGAGTTTGGAGAAAAAGTCAAAACCCTTTTAACGCGAATTCTGGATTAAGGAAGGAAGAAAGTATAGGAAATAGAAGGCTTTTTGGATTTGATGGAATAGGAAATGAGAGTAGAAAAGATATGAACCAAAAAATTAACAGGGGATCTATGGCGAGTGTGTTCAATTTCTAGTCTATTTTTTAGGTAACCAAAAACAGTCTCAATGATAGCCTTTTTCTCAGTAAAATCTTCTCATTTAGCGAAATCAATGCATTTTTCATACCTTTTTTCACCTTGGTAACAAGTTTCAAACCTCGGTCAAACAGCTTCTGAAAAAGCTCTTTTGCAATATAACCTTTGTCACCAAACAAAAGGCCGGTTAATTTTTCCGTCAGATTTGGCACAGGTATCCTATCATCAACATTGCCTTTTGTTAGCGTAAGTGAATGAATTTCACCATTTTCATTGATTACCATATGTAATTTGAAACCAAAAAACCAGCCGTAAGTACTCTTGCTTAATTTTGCAATTCCAGCAAAAACTTTGTTTTGGATATTCTTTTTGCATGACAAACTGCAATGGGAGTTGTGTCTATATATGAAATTCCAGTGTTTTCTGACTGTCCACAAAGCCAATGCAACAACATTGCTAAATGCCACAAAACCCTAGGCTTTAGAGCAACAAACCTGGTATATGAAGGCAACTTTGGAAACTCTGATTTGTAGAGCAACGTTAGGTAATGTAGATAGAAAGTTTTGAAATTTTTACACGGAGATTGTTGATATAGCAGGATTATTGTCATGATTTCGGAGTGCTCAATTTCCGTTGTTCTTGTGGGTTTTTTACCATTTGGCAGTAGTTTACCTGCAAAATTTTTCTCTATATCTCTGCAAAAATCATCGACCAAACAAAACAGTTTGTTATATCTTCCATGGTTAACCTCATCTGTTTTTTTATAACTGCTGAGTTTACCCTGTTTTCTTGCCTTTTCTATTCTCCTTTAATCCAGAATTCGCGTTATGAGTAGCTACAATTTAAAGACCTTGCTTCATCAATGTAATGGAACAAAACCTTTTTAGTAAGTTCAAAACCTTCTAAAGTCTCTCCTTCGCATCTTGCTGTAATGCAGTTTTGCGTATTTGATACCCTAAGAAGCCACCAACCTTTATTATCGGTTACCTTAACACCATCAAGATCTGAAAATACAATATTTTGCTGCTCCAGTGTTTTCTTTATTGATTCAATTATTTGAAATTTTTTCTCATCTTTCACTATAATCTTTACTTCATGAGTGATATATAACTTCGGTAAATCCTCAATTACTTGAGATAGGCTTTGGTTTTTCTTAAGCAAAATGTCAACTGCTTTAACAGCAGAATATAGCCCATCATCAAAACCTAGCTCAGAAAAGAAGAAGTGCCCGCTTAATTCACCAGCAAACTTTGCCTCTTCCTCTACCATCTTCTTCTTAACTAGTGAGTGTCCAGTAGCGCAGGTAATAACTTGCCCTCCTAACTTACTAACAAAATCATGCACTTTCATACTCATTTTTACGTTGGCAATAACTTTGCTTTCTGGATATTCCTCCAACACTTCACGTGCAAAAATTATAAATAAATGGTCATTGGAAACAACGTTGCCTTTATTATCAATTAAGCGCACCCTATCGCTATCGCCATCTAGCGCAATGCCAAGATCACATCCATATCCCTTCACAATGTCAATTAATTGAGCGAGATTTTTTTCCTCTATGGGATCTGGATCATGCAGTGGAAATGCCCCATCTATAGAGTTATTGGTTACGATATGCGTATGACCAGGCAAGATCTTTTCAATATACCTTATAATTCCACTTGCTGGACTATTTCCACAATCCCAGGCTATTTTTAATTTCTGTGTAGCATTATTCTTCACTGCACCTTTTAATATGCGAATGTACTCACCATATATATTTATGTTAATTAAGCTTCCAATTCTTGTACTGTTTTTAATTGGACTGCTTATAATTTCCTTCATTTCTTGATCTGAGAAGACTTTTTTATTACTAAAAAATTTAAAGCCATTATATTCGCTGGGGTTATGAGAGGCAGTTATTATGATACCAAGATCCGCCTGCGTGATTTGTGTTGCAGCATAGAGCATAGGTGAAGAGCATAGTCCAACGCGTATAACATTTGCACCGGATAAAGTTAAGCCCCTAATTAATTCTCTTTCTATACCTGGTGAATCTATTCTGCTGTCGTAGCCGACACAAACACTAGCTACGGTTTGGCCAAACTTTCTACCTATCTCGTACCCATCATTAATCTGCAAATCTTTGCCTACTATACCTCTAATATCGTATTTTCTTATAATGGTATTGTCCATACTGCACTGCTTAAGGAGTAACTACTATATAACATAATGGACAAGTGTTCAAATTTCTTCTTTATTTACCCACATAATTAGTTAATTTTTTAATTAAAATTGTTAGTATTATAGTATATTTTCTAAAAATGTAAAATTATGCCATGGGAGAACGAAAATGTATTTATAGCTGAGGGTCAAAGTTTAAATGTAGATGAACAGCAGAAAAAACGCGAATTCTGGATTAAGGAAGGAAGAAAGTATAGGAAATAGAAGGCTTTTTGGATTTGATGGAATAGGAAATGAGAGTAGAAAAGATATGAACCAAAAAATTAACAGGGGATCTATGGCGAGTGTGTTCAATTTCTAGTCTATTTTTTAGGTAACCAAAAACAGTCTCAATGATAGACCTTTTTCTCAGTAAAATCTTCTCATTTAGCGAAATCAATGCATTTTTCATACCTTTTTTCACCTTGGTAACAAGTTTCAAACCTCGGTCAAACAGCTTCTGAAAAAGCTCTTTTGCAATATAACCTTTGTCACCAAACAAAAGGCCGGTTAATTTTTCCGTCAGATTTGGCACAGGTATCCTATCATCAACATTGCCTTTTGTTAGCGTAAGTGAATGAATTTCACCATTTTCATTGATTACCATATGTAATTTGAAACCAAAAAACCAGCCGTAAGTACTCTTGCTTAATTTTGCAATTCCAGCAAAAACTTTGTTTTGGATATTCTTTTTGCATGACAAACTGCAATGGGAGTTGTGTCTATATATGAAATTCCAGTGTTTTCTGACTGTCCACAAAGCCAATGCAACAACATTGCTAAATGCCACAAAACCCTAGGCTTTAGAGCAACAAACCTGGTATATGAAGGCAACTTTGGAAACTCTGATTTGTAGAGCAACGTTAGGTAATGTAGATAGAAAGTTTTGAAATTTTTACACGGAGATTGTTGATATAGCAGGATTATTGTCATGATTTCGGAGTGCTCAATTTCCGTTGTTCTTGTGGGTTTTTTACCATTTGGCAGTAGTTTACCTGCAAAATTTTTCTCTATATCTCTGCAAAAATCATCGACCAAACAAAACAGTTTGTTATATCTTCCATGGTTAACCTCATCTGTTTTTTTATAACTGCTGAGTTTACCCTGTTTTCTTGCCTTTTCTATTCTCCTTTAATCCAGAATTCGCGTTAGGAGGGTGTCATCTAAGTAGCCTCCTTCTCCTGTCATCCCAGTGCCATGACTACTTGGATCCAGAAACTTAATTGCAAGTAAGTAAACTGCTTTGATGAAATTGTATAATGGAAACTAGATCCAAGTAGTCATGGCACTGGGATGACACCCTACTGGATAGAGCCTTCACAGGCTTTTTCTCGAATAGCTGCTCTTAATTTCAGTAGTTAAATTAATATACTAATGAAAAAAATACATTATAATTAAGTATATTTAATCCAGTAAATCATTAAGTGAAAACAGCTCTTTCGCAAAATATCATCTCTCTTATTATGATATTGTCTGTAGCAATTGTCGATATGGCAACTGATTTGTACTCAGTTGCACTACCAAGCATTGCCAATTATTTTAAAGTAGAGGGCAGTGTAGTGCAGCTTACAATTAGCTTGAATCTAGTTGGATTTGCGGTATCTGGATTAATTTATGGTCCATTATCGGACCATTATGGTAGGCGTCCAATGATGCTGATTGGTATGACAATTTTTACTTTGGCAAGTGTCATGTGTTATATAGCCGACAGTATTGCACTCTTGATACTAATTCGCTTCATACAAGGAACAGGGGCTGGTGTTGCAGGTGTTGTTGGGTATGCAGCAATAAGGGATATGTACTCGGGTAGTGAATACTCGAGAGTAATTTCAAAATTAAATATGGTTGTGGCACTCTCACCTGGAATAGCTCCAGTGGTGGGCAGTTATATAATTTCACATGGGTATCATTGGAAATTTTTGTTTTTTATTATATCACTTGCGGCAATTGCTATACTTATTTTTATTTACTTTAAATTACAAGAAACACTCACTGTAAATAAAAATGAAACCAGTATAACTAACATAACTACTAATATCTTCAAGCAATATATATCAATATTTAGAAATTATCGTTTCCTTGGGTTTTCAATTATTCATGGATTAACTTTCATGTGGCTTTGGGCATACGTTGCTAACTACCCGTTCATATTTGAATCGATGGGCATTGAAGTACAGTATTTTGGCTACCTCATATCGATCATAGTCATATTTTACATAATTGGAACTTTAATTAATAGAAGGTATGTACCAAAAATAGGGGTTAGCAAAATGCTAATAATAGGTTTGGTGTTACCGATAATATCCGATAGTTTATTGGTATATTTTTATTTCGCGGACAAGTTGAATATATTAATTCTTCAAGTCGTCTGGATTCCAGCCAATATCGGACTTGCATTAATAATAAGCAATAACGTAACTTCTGCTTTAGAAACGATCAAAGGTATAGGGCTTGGTAGTGCAGTCCTCTCATTCTGCAATATGATGTTTGGGGCTATTGGAATATATATAGTAGGAAAATTTTTTCGCTATGGTATTTTACCAAATTTACTATTAACAATAGCATGTTCTACAATTGCGATTCTTATGTACAGCCAGCTCAAATGCACTGAAAAACACAGGGAATAACCATTATTTGCGTGATCCAGAGCTCATGGGTTATTAATGACTTTATCATGATAATATAATTTTACAGGGGGTGAGAGCTCATAGATTATTAACGGCTTTATCATAACAATATAGTTTTACAAAGAGGTGTAGGATGAGTAGTTCACAAAGTATAGATGATTTGTTTCAGGCTGCTAAAAACGCGAATTCTGGATTAAAGGAGAATAGAAAAGGCAAGAAAACAGGGTAAACTCAGCAGTTATAAAAAAACAGATGAGGTTAACCATGGAAGATATAACAAACTGTTTTGTTTGGTCGATGATTTTTGCAGAGATATAGAGAAAAATTTTGCAGGTAAACTACTGCCAAATGGTAAAAAACCCACAAGAACAACGGAAATTGAGCACTCCGAAATCATGACAATAATCCTGCTATATCAACAATCTCCGTGTAAAAATTTCAAAACTTTCTATCTACATTACCTAACGTTGCTCTACAAATCAGAGTTTCCAAAGTTGCCTTCATATACCAGGTTTGTTGCTCTAAAGCCTAGGGTTTTGTGGCATTTAGCAATGTTGTTGCATTGGCTTTGTGGACAGTCAGAAAACACTGGAATTTCATATATAGACACAACTCCCATTGCAGTTTGTCATGCAAAAAGAATATCCAAAAACAAAGTTTTTGCTGGAATTGCAAAATTAAGCAAGAGTACTTACGGCTGGTTTTTTGGTTTCAAATTACATATGGTAATCAATGAAAATGGTGAAATTCATTCACTTACGCTAACAAAAGGCAATGTTGATGATAGGATACCTGTGCCAAATCTGACGGAAAAATTAACCGGCCTTTTGTTTGGTGACAAAGGTTATATTGCAAAAGAGCTTTTTCAGAAGCTGTTTGACCGAGGTTTGAAACTTGTTACCAAGGTGAAAAAAGGTATGAAAAATGCATTGATTTCGCTAAATGAGAAGATTTTACTGAGAAAAAGGTCTATCATTGAGACTGTTTTTGGTTACCTAAAAAATAGACTAGAAATTGAACACACTCGCCATAGATCCCCTGTTAATTTTTTGGTTCATATCTTTTCTACTCTCATTTCCTATTCCATCAAATCCAAAAAGCCTTCTATTTCCTATACTTTCTTCCTTCCTTAATCCAGAATTCGCGTTAATAGCAGCATTTCTGTCAGACATATAATCTATTTTTGAATGTTCTGCTGCATCCTTTTTTGGTAGAACTTTTGTCTTTATATCGTATTTCTTACACAATTTATAAAGTTTGTGCCTATCGTATGCCCTATCTGCATATAATGCTTTTATTTTGTGCTGAAAATTAACTTCTTCAAGCAAATCGCAAGCTCCATAGTGGTCAGAGTAGAAGCCATTACTGTATCTTGCAGCTATAGCTTTTTTACTATTTACACTTAACATAACATGTAACTTTCTTACTTGCTCGTAGCTTCGGTACTTTCTATCTGCACTGTTTTCCTTACTGTGGCCAGGAGTGTTACTGTAAATGCTGATACTTGTGCTATCTATGATAATTTCAATATTTTCCATGTTGCTTTTATCAACCCTGCAATCATTTATCTTAATATTAAGTTTTTTAAACCTTCTTGATGCTTGTGAATAGCTGATAACTGCCAAATTTTTTCCTATTTGTTGCAGATATCCTTTTATAAACCCCACCGTTTGTCTTAAACCAATTCTAAAAAGATTGACAATTATATGCACCAAAATTACGACTTTATCACTGTAAATATAGTTGCCGCCCTGCATTTTTGGACTATTTTCATACCAATTTTCGATAGCTTCATCGATGTAACGAAAAATATTTCCCCTTTTTTCAAGGAATTTGTTATATTCGTTTTGGTTACTGACTTTCATTTTCTGTGGCATATTTTTTCTTCAACAGTTAAATGGTTATTTATAATGAATTTTGTCAGTAGCCACCAGATTTTTTCGGTTGCTATGCAACAAAGCCATCCCAGTGTCATGCTACTTGGATGACAAGAAAAAACCCACTGGGATAACAAGACTGAGATAGACTAGAAATTAAACGCTACTCCAGCTTCTGCACCAACAGTGCTGTAAAGAACTTTGATTCCGGCATCGTCTTTAGCTGTCTTACCAAAGTTAGCACCATAAGAACCGAAATAACGAGCTCCAGCATAAAGTTTGACTTCTGGAGTTATATCATAACTAACACCAGCTTTTGCTTGATAAGCAACACCAAATCCAGAGGCTTTATCATCAGTAACTTTTGTTGCTAAAGGATTGCTTACATATGCTGCACCAACACCAACACCAATGTATGGAGTGATAGGCATATCTTCAATTGCTATATCGTAATAAACGTTAACTAATCCTGAAAATGCTGTTAAACTGTCTGCAACATTTTTCTCAGACGTATTTATTATAGTTGCATCTTTACTCAACTGTGAGTAAAGCCCTTCAACATCAACTCTAATGTCGTCCATTTTATAGCCAAACGCACCACCGCCAGCTATAAAAGATGCTTTTAAGGGACTATCCTTTTCTTTGCCTGTTACATTTGTAATACCATCAACTTTTGTGAAAAGAGGTAAAATTTCACCGTTGTATTGCAAACGAACGTAGTAGCTAGTTTCTTCATCACTTATTGGACCAACAGGATCTGAGAAAGCAGAGTTTGATAAACTTAGCAACGTTGCTAAAGCGGCTGCTGAAAAAAACTTTTTATAATGCATAATTGTCCTCGTAAAAAAAAAATTAAAATTCCACTTTAGCAGTCTAAGTAACAACTAAAGTTAAGTCAAGTGCTAACTTAATAACACAAAATATTCTACATTTTAACTAATTTTTAGGAGAAGACAAAGATTTTATTAATGAATAAATAGAGTTACACGACTTTTGATTTTTTGGTATAGCTAACATAGGTAAGATTTACTATCGAAAGACCTCGTCATCCCTCTGCTTGTTAGCGGGATCTAGAGATACCGTGACGGTATGACGTAGGACTTGCTGTCATTCCGCTACGTGTTAGCGGTTGAGATACCGCGAATGAATCGCGGTATGACGGTTAATTATTCCGCGCGGGATGACAAGAAAGGAGCAGCAGGATGACGCCTCACCATGTCATTCCAGTGCTTGACACTGGAATCTAGTCCTTTTTACGCGAATTCTGGATTAAAGGAGAATAGAAAAGGCAAGAAAACAGGGTAAACTCAGCAGTTATAAAAAAACAGATGAGGTTAACCATGGAAGATATAACAAACTGTTTTGTTTGGTCGATGATTTTTGCAGAGATATAGAGAAAAATTTTGCAGGTAAACTACTGCCAAATGGTAAAAAACCCACAAGAACAACGGAAATTGAGCACTCCGAAATCATGACAATAATCCTGCTATATCAACAATCTCCGTGTAAAAATTTCAAAACTTTCTATCTACATTACCTAACGTTGCTCTACAAATCAGAGTTTCCAAAGTTGCCTTCATATACCAGGTTTGTTGCTCTAAAGCCTAGGGTTTTGTGGCATTTAGCAATGTTGTTGCATTGGCTTTGTGGACAGTCAGAAAACACTGGAATTTCATATATAGACACAACTCCCATTGCAGTTTGTCATGCAAAAAGAATATCCAAAAACAAAGTTTTTGCTGGAATTGCAAAATTAAGCAAGAGTACTTACGGCTGGTTTTTTGGTTTCAAATTACATATGGTAATCAATGAAAATGGTGAAATTCATTCACTTACGCTAACAAAAGGCAATGTTGATGATAGGATACCTGTGCCAAATCTGACGGAAAAATTAACCGGCCTTTTGTTTGGTGACAAAGGTTATATTGCAAAAGAGCTTTTTCAGAAGCTGTTTGACCGAGGTTTGAAACTTGTTACCAAGGTGAAAAAAGGTATGAAAAATGCATTGATTTCGCTAAATGAGAAGATTTTACTGAGAAAAAGGTCTATCATTGAGACTGTTTTTGGTTACCTAAAAAATAGACTAGAAATTGAACACACTCGCCATAGATCCCCTGTTAATTTTTTGGTTCATATCTTTTCTACTCTCATTTCCTATTCCATCAAATCCAAAAAGCCTTCTATTTCCTATACTTTCTTCCTTCCTTAATCCAGAATTCGCGTTGCTGGGGTTACCGCGCCGCCTTTTGGCTTGTATTTGGTAAAGATAGATTACTAATTAATAAAAAATAACATTCTTAGTGAAATAAGTGTCATACCGCCACGGTATCTCCAGATCCCGCTAACAAGCAGCGGATGACGTGTTTAAGTTCTCATTGGCATCACTACATATAATACACTTGAATCGTCTTCATCAGTGATAATTGTAGCACTATTACCATCGGCTAAGCTAAACTTACATTTATTTTTTATACAGGATAGAACATCAAGCAAATAACGCGAGTTGAACCCTATTTCTATAGGGGCTTTATTGTAGTCCGCTTCTATGGATTCAGTTGCATCACTGCACTCTTGAGAGTTTGAATGCAAAGTTAGCAGCTTTTCTTGTAGTGAGAATTTAATGGATTTTACTTTATCAGATACAACAACGGAAACTCGATCTATAACATCTAAAAGTTTTTTACTTTCAATAATCATATGCTTATCTTGAGATGCTGGAATAACTGCTTTATAATTTGGAAAAGTCCCATCTATTAATTTTGATATTAGTATATATTCACCGCATGTAAACTTGATTTTTCTGTCTGAAAGTTTTATATTAACTTCATTACAATCGTCCAATATTTTTAACAGCTCCATAACAGTTTTACGTGGAATGATCACACCAAATTCATCATTGATGTTCCCAGGCTTTGGCCTCTTTATACATGATAAACGATGGCCATCAGTTGCAACGCAGTACAGAAACTGCTCATCCGTATGCAGATATATTCCATTTAAATTATACCTTGTATCATCTAGTGATACAGCAAATTTTGTTTTAGTTAATAAGTCTATCAGGTCCGTATTTAGTAGAATAAAATCATGTTTATAATTGTCTTCTTCAAGAGCAGGAAAGCTGCTTGAAACTACATTCGGTAAAGAAAAGTTTGCATTTCCGCAAGACATCAATAATTTTCCTTGGTTGTTTACTTCAAAATTGACATCCAAATCAGCGGGTAACTTCTTCACTATGTCATGTAAAGTATGCGCTGAAATTTTTACTTCTCCTTCTGTTAATACGGTTGCAGCAAGTGAGGCAAACATTGAAATGTCAAGATCAGTTGCCATTAGTTTTATGCTGCCGTGTTGTGCTTTGATATTTATACATGCCAAAACATCTATTGCATTACGCCTTTCAACTACTCCACTTACTCTGGATAATGCATTTAAAAGACTTGTGCGGCTCACGCTAAAACGCATCTGCTCACACACAGAATTTTGCTTTTTGATTTCTGTATCTACACCTGCAACCTCTGACATTGCTAACTCTCAAAAATATATTTTAAATGATATCCACATCCCATATAAAGTAAAGTGCTATTTATATTTCCATTGAAAGAGTAGTCTAGTTTATACTATAGCTGGGTATTCTGTTACAATAATTTACTTTGTATGGCATAAATTATGCATTTTTTGATACGCTTTTTGAAACCCAAGTAGGGAATAAGTATCATCAATGGTCACTGTTTTTGTTTTCCCATTCACTACCATTGATAATCCCTGCTTCATTTTTAGAATGAGATCTTGATCTATTTTTGTATGCTCTGCCCACGCAAGACTTCCCTGTATTATAGGCAATGTGTATTTAATTTTTTTGTCGATATTGAGAGCTACAGGCTCTTTATCATATTGAAAACCAGAGGTAACGCTTACCTCATCTGCTTTTTTATCAACATAACTAACCATTACATATGGCTTGCGGTTGGTTGTATAATGTTCGCTTTTTTTTTTAGGATAGGATACAATATAACATACTTTCTCTCCATCTTCCAATGCAGTATACACGAGCCAATCTTTATATTTTTCCTTCAATTGTACATCACTAACTGATGCAAAAGTGCCTATTGAAAAAAATATTAGAAATATAAAAAAACTACGCATGCAAACCAAATTTCAAACTTTCAGATTGTATATATCGTTTTACCTTAGCCATCGCCTGCTCAGCCAACTGCCTTATTCTTTCTCTTGAAACACAATATTTTTTACTAAGTTCATCCAGAGTTTGAATGTTTTCAGACAAATATCTACTGATAAAAATGTCTCTTGCCCTTTCGTTGAGACTCGCTAGTGCATTGTTTAAAATTGTTTCTTTTAATTCTTTTTCTTCATGATTCTGATAGGTTACTTCTTGACTAACCAAGTTACATGGGATCATATCTTGCAACTCCCTTTTAGAGTCATCACCTATTTTTATGCAATCGTTTAGCGACTGATCCTTACAAGCCAAACGGTAATTCATCTGCAGAACGTCTCCTTCGGATACAGAAAGCTCATTAGATATTGCTTTTATTTCTTCATTATTTAAAGTTTCCCTGTTTGTATACTGTAAAATTCTTTTTTTTATTTTACGTAAACTAAAAAATAATCTTCTTTGTGCTTGCGTTGTGCCTATTTTCACGAACGACCAAGATTTCAATATAAAGTCTTTTATTGAAGCTTCAATCCACCACACTGCATAAGTTGAAAAACGAAACCCTAAATCAGGATTAAACTTTTTCACTGCATGCATTAAACCAAGATTCCCTTCCATGACCAGGTCCATCAACAATAGTCCATAATTTTTGAATTTCATTGCAATTTTGACTACCAAATTCAAATGGCTGGTAATCAATTTATGAGCAGAAGAAATATCCTTATATTGGTTCCAATTTTTTGCTAGTTGTACTTCTTCCTCTTGAGACAGCATGGGAAATTTTCGCACCCTAGCAATATATTGCATGAGATTGGTTCTGCTATCAACACATAAGCTTGCCATTGGGGTCAACATAACAACTTAAATTAAAACTTCATGCATATGATATATTGATTTTCTAGCAAAAATTCAAGCTTTGATTTGAAAAAAGTACAAATTTTCCATCTAATTTCTTGGAGACAGTAGGCCGCAGTGTTAGCTAATTGGACAACATTATGTAACTTTAGATAATATTCTACCAGTACAATGGTGAACATTATAGCTTAAACACATAGCAAGTAGTGTTATTCCAGTGCCTTGACACTGGGATGGCTTTGTTGCATAGCACCTTAAGCAGTGATGGTTTACGACAAATTTATGTAATGATTTCAAATTTATCCATACCAATATCAGTGAATTTGTTGAGCAAATAGCACTTAATTAGTAATTCTTTTTCACGATTTACTTCAGATTTATTCCTAAAGCTAAATCCAAATACTTGCTTCAACCTTGAGAAAAATTCTTCTATGTAAGATCTCTTTCCATAAATTGCTTCCTTTTTCCACTCTTTTACACCATCTTGTCCATATAATTTTATTAACCTAAAAACGCGAATTCTGGATTAAGGAAGGAAGAAAGTATAGGAAATAGAAGGCTTTTTGGATTTGATGGAATAGGAAATGAGAGTAGAAAAGATATGAACCAAAAAATTAACAGGGGATCTATGGCGAGTGTGTTCAATTTCTAACGCGAATTCTGGATTAATAGATGAGGTTACCCTGTTTTCTTGCCTTTTCTATTCTCCTTTAATCCAGAATTCGCGTTAAAAAGATTGACAATTATATGCACCAAAATTACGACTTTATCACTGTAAATATAGTTGCCGCCCTGCATTTTTGGACTATTTTCATACCAATTTTCGATAGCTTCATCGATGTAACGAAAAATATTTCCCCTTTTTTTAAGGAATTTGTTATATTCGTTTTGGTTACTGACTTTCATTTTCTGTGGCATATTTTTCTTCAACAGTTAAATGGTTATTTATAATGAATTTTGTCAGTAGCCACCAGATTTTTTCGGTTGCTATGCAACAAAGCCCACTGGAATCCAGTTCTTGTTATACAATTGCCTAGGGCGCTCATTTACAGTTAAGTTTTCTGGATCCAAGTAGTCAAGCACTGGGATGAGATCCTTTTCGGTAAAAATTGCTCTTATATCACAACATTCATACAGCTGTATGCCTAGGCACTGGGATGACATAAATAAGCGCTGAAATGACATAAATAAACATTGGAGTGACAATCTTGTAGTGACTTGCATGACAACTAACTTTTTGTTTACTTCAAAATAGCACTGTAAAAAATTTAACATATCAAATTATAGAGCTAATATAGGATATACCTTGCTAAATAAAAAAAAAAGTATAATATTTTATAAGGTATGCAGGCAAAAACTCTGTAATTTGGTCAGATCAGAAATGAAGCAGCCATATCAGAACCTTTTTGGGTTGCATACCTATTTCATTATTTGTTTTATCCGAGGCTATGAATATAGCATTAAAACATCGTCCTAGTAGCTTTAAAGATCTAGTAGGTCAAGATATATTAGTGCGTGTATTAGAAAATGCTTTTACTTTAAACAAAATCCCACAATCTATACTGCTCTCTGGTAGTAGTGGAGTTGGTAAAACTACCACTGCAAGGATAATAGCTTTATGTTTGAATTGTTCTCTGGGGCCAATTTTTGAACCTTGCGGATCATGTGAAAACTGTCTAGCAATAAAAAATTCAAGCCATCCAGATGTGATTGAAATCGATGCAGCAAGTCACACTAGCATTGACGATATTAAAGTAATCCTGGGAGATATTTGCTATTCACCTATAAGCTCTAAATTCAAAGTCTACATTATAGATGAAGTACATATGTTATCCAGCAGTGCATTTAACGCATTACTTAAAACCCTAGAAGAGCCACCATCTAGTGTAAAATTCATTTTAGCAACTACGGAAATAAAAAAGATACCAATAACTATTATTGCACGTTGTCAAAGATTTGATTTACACAACATTCCTGTAGCTAAAATAGTGGAACGTTTAAATGATGTTGCACAAAAAGAGAGTTATTCCATTGAAAAGGGAGCATTAGAATTAATTGCACGACACTCTGGAAATTCAATGCGTAACGCCTTGTTTTTGATGAATCAAGCAGTGCTATATAGCAAAGATGGTGCAATATCCACTAAAAACGTGACAGACATACTTGGCCTAGTGGATAAAGATATTATATTCGATCTATTAGGAGCAATATTAGAAGGTGATTTACAGAAAGCTCTGTTAGTGTTTGACAAGGCGGTAAAAACAGCAAACCCACTTAGTATTTTTGAAGGTCTATTGCAAACAATTCAGTTAGTATGCCGTTTTTTGATTACAAAAGAAATTGATAATGCAGTTACAGAGCATGAAAAGAATAGGATAAAAGATTTAAGTATAAAGAAGTCTTTAATATTTTTTTCGAGATTGTGGAAGGTGTTGCTTAAAGGTATTCAAGATATAAAAACTTCAACATGCAACGATGTTGCTGCTGAAATGATGTTAATTAGCCTCTGTTATCTTTCTGATCTGCCTTCTCCGGAACAGGTGGTCAAAAAAATTCTTTCGCAGAATACACAGCCGGAAAATACGCGTAATGTAAGAAATGAACAGCAACAAAATTACGATTTTGACAAAGTTTTGCAACTATTACGGCGGAGTAACCAAATTTATCTTTACAAACAACTGTGTAATAATCTACAATTAATAGGTTGTAAACCTGGGTATTTAAAATTAAAAGCTGTATCTAAGTTGGATAGTAATTTTTGCAATGATTTAAAAAATTACTTAAACCAGGTGACTCAGCAGGAGTGGGTTATTACAGTTGATACGAGTTATATAAACAGGGAAGTGAGTAATTTAAATTATGCACCTGCAGTTAAGGATGTACTTGACACGTTTAAAGGTGCAAAAGTAGTTAATATAGAAAATAAGGAGTAAGTTGTGGATTTTAGTCAAATAATGAAACAAGCGCAAGAGATGCAAAAAAAGTTTGCAGAAGCTCAAGAAAAATATGTTGGGAAAGAGTTTCAAGGTATTTCTGGTGGTGGCAAAGTTTCTGTATTAGTGGAAGTCATAAAAATAGCTAGCTATAAAGCTAAAAAGGTGAACATAGACTTAGAACTTATGAGAAATGAGGAAAAAGATATAGTAGAGGATTTAGTGACAGCAGCGTTTAATGATGCCGTTAAAAAAGCAGAAGAAGATATGGCAAATGCAACTTCTGATCTTGCAGGTATGATGGGTTTACCACCTGGATTTAAACTTCCTTTTTGAATTTACTACTGAAGTTTCTTTTAGTGTAAGTATTTCTTTTTTAATATTTCTAACGCCAGTACTTCTTCATATAATGCACCTATACTAGCACAGCCCTATGTCATACCGCCGCGGTATCTCAGCCGCTAACAAGTAGCGGAATGATGAGGTTATCGTCTGCTGCCACGAACCGTCATACCGCGATTCATTCGCGGTATCTCATCCGCTAACACGTGGCGGAATGACAGCAGTCCTACGTCATACCGTCACGGTATCTCTAGATCCCGCTAACACGTAGCGGGATGACGGTTGTCAGGCTAGTACCTTCCCCTGTCATCCCAGTGCCCTGACTACTTGGATCCAGGAAACTTAACTTTAATGAACGTGTCAAGTAGGCTGCATAATAAACGCGAATTCTGGATTAAGGAAGGAAGAAAGTATAGGAAATAGAAGGCTTTTTGGATTTGATGGAATAGGAAATGAGAGTAGAAAAGATATGAACCAAAAAATTAACAGGGGATCTATGGCGAGTGTGTTCAATTTCTAGTCTATTTTTTAGGTAACCAAAAACAGTCTCAATGATAGACCTTTTTCTCAGTAAAATCTTCTCATTTAGCGAAATCAATGCATTTTTCATACCTTTTTTCACCTTGGTAACAAGTTTCAAACCTCGGTCAAACAGCTTCTGAAAAAGCTCTTTTGCAATATAACCTTTGTCACCAAACAAAAGGCCGGTTAATTTTTCCGTCAGATTTGGCACAGGTATCCTATCATCAACATTGCCTTTTGTTAGCGTAAGTGAATGAATTTCACCATTTTCATTGATTACCATATGTAATTTGAAACCAAAAAACCAGCCGTAAGTACTCTTGCTTAATTTTGCAATTCCAGCAAAAACTTTGTTTTTGGATATTCTTTTTGCATGACAAACTGCAATGGGAGTTGTGTCTATATATGAAATTCCAGTGTTTTCTGACTGTCCACAAAGCCAATGCAACAACATTGCTAAATGCCACAAAACCCTAGGCTTTAGAGCAACAAACCTGGTATATGAAGGCAACTTTGGAAACTCTGATTTGTAGAGCAACGTTAGGTAATGTAGATAGAAAGTTTTGAAATTTTTACACGGAGATTGTTGATATAGCAGGATTATTGTCATGATTTCGGAGTGCTCAATTTCCGTTGTTCTTGTGGGTTTTTTACCATTTGGCAGTAGTTTACCTGCAAAATTTTTCTCTATATCTCTGCAAAAATCATCGACCAAACAAAACAGTTTGTTATATCTTCCATGGTTAACCTCATCTGTTTTTTTATAACTGCTGAGTTTACCCTGTTTTCTTGCCTTTTCTATTCTCCTTTAATCCAGAATTCGCGTTAATAAATTAATTGTTAGTATTCTAACATTTATTGATTAATTTATTGTTAAGTTAGTATATATCAGAATTATAATAACAAACATTACTTGTGTAGAGAAAAGTTACGAAAAGAAATAGGGATTTTTTAGGGAACTAGTGTAAAATACTCATGAGCTAAAATAAGCTGACTTTATGATATGTTAGAACCTATATTGGTGGAGGCAAGCGGGATCGAACCGCTGACCTTCTGCGTGCAAAACAGATGCTCTACCAGCTGAGCTATACCCCCAGGTAATTCTTGCTTAAAGCATAAATCACTCAGGCTGAAATGCAAGAAATATTTATCTGTTAGGCTATTGCTAAATAGTGCACAAATTCTGCAGTTATGTACAATTCTCTATCTTTTTGTCTTTTCAGATTTGTACATCACACTATTAACGCGAATTCTGGATTAAGGAAGGAAGAAAGTATAGGAAATAGAAGGCTTTTTGGATTTGATGGAATAGGAAATGAGAGTAGAAAAGATATGAACCAAAAAATTAACAGGGGATCTATGGCGAGTGTGTTCAATTTCTAGTCTATTTTTTAGGTAACCAAAAACAGTCTCAATGATAGACCTTTTTCTCAGTAAAATCTTCTCATTTAGCGAAATCAATGCATTTTTCATACCTTTTTTCACCTTGGTAACAAGTTTCAAACCTCGGTCAAACAGCTTCTGAAAAAGCTCTTTTGCAATATAACCTTTGTCACCAAACAAAAGGCCGGTTAATTTTTCCGTCAGATTTGGCACAGGTATCCTATCATCAACATTGCCTTTTGTTAGCGTAAGTGAATGAATTTCACCATTTTCATTGATTACCATATGTAATTTGAAACCAAAAAACCAGCCGTAAGTACTCTTGCTTAATTTTGCAATTCCAGCAAAAACTTTGTTTTGGATATTCTTTTTGCATGACAAACTGCAATGGGAGTTGTGTCTATATATGAAATTCCAGTGTTTTCTGACTGTCCACAAAGCCAATGCAACAACATTGCTAAATGCCACAAAACCCTAGGCTTTAGAGCAACAAACCTGGTATATGAAGGCAACTTTGGAAACTCTGATTTGTAGAGCAACGTTAGGTAATGTAGATAGAAAGTTTTGAAATTTTTACACGGAGATTGTTGATATAGCAGGATTATTGTCATGATTTCGGAGTGCTCAATTTCCGTTGTTCTTGTGGGTTTTTTACCATTTGGCAGTAGTTTACCTGCAAAATTTTTCTCTATATCTCTGCAAAAATCATCGACCAAACAAAACAGTTTGTTATATCTTCCATGGTTAACCTCATCTGTTTTTTTATAACTGCTGAGTTTACCCTGTTTTCTTGCCTTTTCTATTCTCCTTTAATCCAGAATTCGCGTTATGACGGTCTGCGGCGGTATGACGGTTCGCGGTGGCATGACGATAACCTCGTCATCCCGCTGCTTGTTAGAGGATGAGATACCGCGAATGAATCGCGGTGTGACGGTTCGCGGCAGTATAGTGATTCGTCATCCCGCTACGTGTTAGCGGATGAGATACCGCGGCGGTATGACGTAGAGTCAGCGTTAGCTATAACACAACACTTTTATACTCACCAAATCAGTTTGCTTGCTTACAAGCAAACTTTCCTGGATCCAAGTAGTCAAGCTACTCGGATGACACCATTATAGAGTGAACCAGTGTCAGCTACTTGAGTGACACCCTTTCTAGCAGAAACTGCTCCTCAAATCACAACGTTCGTACAGTTGCGTTTTAGATTAGGCACTGATGCATTACTTCCAATACCTTCTTACCAATCACTGCAGGGGTTTCAGCAATTGCAATCCCGGCACTCCGCATAACTTCTAGTTTTGCACCAGCACTTCCACCGCTGGAAGAGATGATTGCTCCAGCGTGTCCCATACATCTTCCTGGAGGTGCTGTTTGACCTGCTACAAAACCAACGATTGGCTTTTTAGTCTTTTCTGTTTTCACAAAATGTGATACATCTTCTTCTTCGTTTCCACCTATTTCACCAATAACTACAATACCATGAGTATCGTCATCTTTTAAAAAGAGCTCCATACAGTCGACAAATGTCATACCATGAACTGGATCTCCCCCAATCCCGATACATGTGGATTGACCAAGACCAACAGCGGTTGTTTGTGCTACTGCTTCGTAAGTTAAAGTTCCAGAGCGAGACATAATTCCTATGTGTCCACGCTTATGGATATGGCCAGGCATAATTCCTATTTTGCACTCTTCAGGCGTAATAATTCCCGGACAGTTGGGACCAACCAATCGACTTTTTGAATCAACAAGCGCGCGCTTAACTTTCACCATATCAAGTATAGGAATGCCCTCTGTAATACAAACTATCAATTCTATTTTTGCATCTATTGCTTCAAGTATTGCAGCAGCAGCAAATTTAGCAGGTACATATATAACTGTAGCATTTGCACCGGTTTTTTCTTTGGCTTCTGCTACAGTATTAAAAACCGGTAAATTAAGGTGAGTGCTACCACCCTTTCCAGGAGTTACACCGCCAACCATTTTCGTCCCGTAGTCAATAGCTTGCTCTGAATGAAACGTACCTTGTGCACCAGTAAAACCCTGGCATATTAATCTTGTATCTTTATTTACTAAAACGGACATGCTTTATTTTACCTCTTTTACTATCTTTTGCGCAGCATCACCCAGTTCATCTGCAGCAATAATATTTAATCCTGACTCTTCTAAGATTTTTTTTCCTTCTTCAAAATTAGTACCTGATAATCTAACCACTAGAGGAACTTTAATGCTCATTTCTTTTGCAGCCGCAACAATTCCACTTGAGATAATATCGCAACGCATTATACCACCAAATATATTAACCAAAATTCCTCTTACGTTGCTATCAGACAATATGATTTTAAATGCTTCAGTTACAGTTTCTTTACTCGCTCCACCACCAACATCCAAAAAGTTAGCAGGCTCTGCTCCGTAGTATTTTATTATATCCATTGTTGCCATAGCAAGACCTGCACCATTTACCATGCAACCAATACTGCCATCCATTTTTATGTAACTGAGCCCATACTTTGAAGCCTCTATCTCTTCTTTCACTTCTTCATCATAATCACGAAGTTCCATAATTTCTGGGTGACGATATAAAGCATTGTCATCGAAATTAATTTTCGCATCGAGCGCAATAAAATCTCCAGAACTTGTTTCAACCAGTGGATTAATTTCAATTTGGCTCGCATCAGTTGCAATAAACGCATCATATATATTTTTTGCAACATTTGTTATTTTTTCTATTTGTTCTGGACTCAAATGAAAACTGCTGCTTAACTTGCTGCTATCAAAACTTGTAGCAGAATCAATATCAAATTTCACAATTTTTGCGGGAGAATTTTTCGCCACTTCTTCAATGTCCATTCCACCTTCTGAGGAAAATATGAATATTGGCCTACTGAGCTTCGGGTCGATTACCAGGCTTAAATAATACTCTTTCTTAATGCTTGAGCCTTCTTCAACGTACACTTTTCTTACTTGCTGCCCGCTTGGCCCTGTTTGATGAGTAACTAAAGTCATACCAATCATGTCCTTTACAAACTGTTGAGCTTCTTCAGCTGACTTTGCTAGCTTTACGCCACCGGCTTTACCCCTACCACCTGCATGAATTTGAGCTTTAACTACAAACACGTCAGATTTTAATTGACTTACTTGAGTCTTTACTTCTTCCGCAGATGTAGCAACAAAACCTTTTGGCACTGGGACATTAAATTTATGCAAAACTTCTTTCGCTTGATATTCGTGAATATTCATAAAATAACCAATGATAAACTATTAACTTGAGTACAAACTACCAACCATAACGCTGCCTTCTGCACTCTTGTTGGTACCTCTTTTTTTTAGCTTCAGCTTTCTTTTTGGCTCTTTTTTCTGATTTTTTTTCATGATATTGTTTTTTCATTTTCAACCTTCTTCCTTCCTTTTGAATTGTTTTTTTCAATACTGGAAGAGCTCTGTCTACATCACCATAATGGACTGATACTTCTATCAAACTCTATACCTCCTTCGGTAATCATTTCAAAATCTATTTATAAATTAGAAAATTAACATTGTCAATTATTTTATAAACTTGAGCGTTAAAATGTAATATGCCATAATTTACATGGTGAATAATGTCATTCCAGTGTCAGCTACTTGCTTACTGATGGAGATTGCTCTTATGTTACAGCGTTCTTACAATTATACTAACATCGGGGCGGAGAGATTTGAACTCCCGACCCTTTGGTCCCAAACCAAATGCGCTACCAGGCTGCGCTACGCCCCGACTTCTTTACTCAGAGTATCAATAACTCAGGCAAAATGCAAGATTCATTTGTTTACTTTAGAAAAAATATAATATGAGATTTAATATTATCTTAGAATATGTTTTTTATTAGCTCCTCTTTAACAACAGACTGCTTTGTAGAAAGTCTACAGGGTTTTTGTGCGCGCAACACTGAACCAGATTTCTTTATGACCCAAACCTTAGCCATATTTAAAAATCTAGCTACACCAATTGGTGAAAGTGAGTGCAGCAACTACAGCAGTATCGACCCTTAAAATTCTTTTTCCTAGACTCAATTTTTGACAAAACTTATCGGCAAGATCAAGTTCATAAGATGAAAAACCACCTTCAGGGCCAACAATAATAGCAACATTTTTTTTGCCTTTCAGCACTTTATCAGCTTTACCTGTTTCATCACATAAAACAAAATTTTTACTCTGGGAATCAGGTAACTCACAAAAGTTAATAACGCGAATTCTGGATTAATAGATGAGGTTAACCATGGAAGATATAACAAACTGTTTTGTTTGGTCGATGATTTTTGCAGAGATATAGAGAAAAATTTTGCAGGTAAACTACTGCCAAATGGTAAAAAACCCACAAGAACAACGGAAATTGAGCACTCCGAAATCATGACAATAATCCTGCTATATCAACAATCTCCGTGTAAAAATTTCAAAACTTTCTATCTACATTACCTAACGTTGCTCTACAAATCAGAGTTTCCAAAGTTGCCTTCATATACCAGGTTTGTTGCTCTAAAGCCTAGGGTTTTGTGGCATTTAGCAATGTTGTTGCATTGGCTTTGTGGACAGTCAGAAAACACTGGAATTTCATATATAGACACAACTCCCATTGCAGTTTGTCATGCAAAAAGAATATCCAAAACAAAGTTTTTGCTGGAATTGCAAAATTAAGCAAGAGTACTTACGGCTGGTTTTTTGGTTTCAAATTACATATGGTAATCAATGAAAATGGTGAAATTCATTCACTTACGCTAACAAAAGGCAATGTTGATGATAGGATACCTGTGCCAAATCTGACGGAAAAATTAACCGGCCTTTTGTTTGGTGACAAAGGTTATATTGCAAAAGAGCTTTTTCAGAAGCTGTTTGACCGAGGTTTGAAACTTGTTACCAAGGTGAAAAAAGGTATGAAAAATGCATTGATTTCGCTAAATGAGAAGATTTTACTGAGAAAAAGGTCTATCATTGAGACTGTTTTTGGTTACCTAAAAAATAGACTAGAAATTGAACACACTCGCCATAGATCCCCTGTTAATTTTTTGGTTCATATCTTTTCTACTCTCATTTCCTATTCCATCAAATCCAAAAAGCCTTCTATTTCCTATACTTTCTTCCTTCCTTAATCCAGAATTCGCGTTAAAAAGATTGACAATTATATGCACCAAAATTACGACTTTATCACTGTAAATATAGTTGCCGCCCTGCATTTTTGGACTATTTTCATACCAATTTTCGATAGCTTCATCGATGTAACGAAAAATATTTCCCCTTTTTTCAAGGAATTTGTTATATTCGTTTTGGTTACTGACTTTCATTTTCTGTGGCATATTTTTTCTTCAACAGTTAAATGGTTATTTATAATGAATTTTGTCAGTAGCCACCAGATTTTTTCGTTGCTATGCAACAAAGCCATCCCAGTGTCTGGGCACTGGGATGACATCAGACAAACAGTCGTACACATGCTAGTCAAAATAGGTACCAGAGGAAGCAGCCTTGCAGTTGCCCAGGCTTTGGAAGCAAAACAAAAGTTGCTGGACTCTTTTCCTAACTTATTTATTGAAATTGTTAAGATAAAAACTTCTGGAGATAAGTATGCAAACGCAAATCTTGCTGAAATAGGGGGCAAAGGATTATTCATTAAAGAAATTGAGACTGAATTGCTCGAAAATAATATAGATATGGCAGTTCATTCGCTAAAGGATGTGCCTGCGTTTTTCTCAGGGGGTTTAACAATTCCTTGTGTTTTAGAAAGGCTAAGTCCATGCGATGCGTTTATTTCTCATAAATACAATAGCCTTGAGTCTTTGCCACAACAGGCTACTATTGCCACTTCTTCAATAAGAAGAAAAGTTCAGTTACTAAATTTTAGACCAGATTTAAATATAGTACCGTTACGTGGAAATGTAACAACCAGATTGCAAAATCAAAGTTTTGATGGAATAATTTTAGCTGAAGCTGGACTCATAAGATTAGAAAAGCATCACTTAATTACAGAGGTATTGCTACCAAAAGTTATGTTAAGTGCAGTGGGACAGGGAGCGATTTGTATTCAATGTAGGAGGAATGATGTAAAAATTATCGATCTTTTAGAGAAAATTAATAATAATATGTCTTTTATAAGAGTGAAATCAGAGCGCAGTTTTATGAAGACAGTGAATGGTTCATGTTTTACACCACTTGCAGCTTTGGCTGAATATGTGAACGAAAATATGCTACACCTTCGTTGTATGTTGGCAGATGGAAAAAATATATACTTCACTGAGCGCACTTCATTTATAGAAGATGCGGAGAAAATGGGTATGGATGCAGGGTTAGAGTTGAAATCAAAATGCTTATAAGCTTACCTAAAGTACGTGGAATCTATCGTTATGACATCTTAATGTCTAAAGCAACGTGGTTAAATGTCGGTGGACGAGCTGATATATTATTTAAACCACGTGATATTGAAGATTTAACATGCTTGATTAAAAACACTGAGTTGCCAATTAACGTTATCGGTGCAACATCCAACATAATAGTGCGAGATAGTGGCATTCGAGGAATAACAGTAAAATTAGGTAAGGAGTTTGCATATATTAAAAGTAAGGGTAACAACTCTATTGTTGCAGGTGGTGCTGCGCTGCTCAGGAACCTTGCTTACTTTGCAGGAGAGCAACAAATTAGTGGACTCGAGTTTCTAGTTGGAATTCCAGGAACAGTTGGTGGCGGAATAGAAATGAATGCAGGTGCATATGGTAGTGATATCGCAAGTGTTGTACAATCCATAAAAGCAGTGAATCTAGAGGATGGAAACCTATATGAGTTCTCCAGCAAAGAAATGGGGTATTTTTATCGTGGACATGGCCTAAAAGGGAATTGGATTTTTGTTGAAGCTGAGTTTAAAGGAGTAAACTCAGAGTATGAGCTTATATTGCAAAGGTTAAAGGAAATTATCGATAAAAAAAACAAAAGCCAGCCAACGAGAGGAAAAACTGCTGGGTGCATATTCAAAAATCCAAAAAACTACCGAGCATGGGAGTTAATTGATAAATCTGGCTGCCTAGGGTTAAATATTGGTGGAGCTAGAATCTCTAAGAAACATTGTAACTTCTTGCTCAATTACAATAATGCAACTGCATCTGACTTGGAAAACCTTGGCAACAGAGTAAAAGACGCAGTGAAGGATAAATTTAATGTTGAACTTGAGTGGGAGATAAGGGTTTTGGGTAGCTATTAGACAGTTTTTATAGCTTCTGTATATTCGTTCAGGAAACGGCAAATAAGGTAGACAAGTAATCTAAAAATAATCATAGAGAAAACGTGAGGTAATGTGGTTAATCTTGTAGAACTTTGCAAGAATCTATAGCTAAAGTGACTTAGGTTCTCTAATTGCACGGGAATGTTTAAAAAACCATACGCGTCAAGTTAAGGGAAAGTAGCATAAGGAAAAAGAAAAGTGGTAAAAATTATTTTAGATATTAAGCAATAAATCTAGTAATTTATAGACTCTTCTAAAAGAATTATCTTATTTTAGATCAAAATTTCCAAAAAAATAAATGTAACAAACAAGTTTAAATGGTGCTATATTGGGCCTTAACTTGACGCGTATGGTTTATTTAACACTCCCATTTTCTGTGAAAGACAGATATAGAAAAACAAGAGTATCCACCTTAAGTTCATTGAATTTTCTTACCCTTGTTTCTTAACTTGACGCGTATGGTTTATTTAACACTCCCCTTTCTAATAGTAATTTTTGCGTCAAAACGCTCCTCAAACGCGAATTCTGGATTAAAGGAGAATAGAAAAGGCAAGAAAACAGGGTAAACTCAGCAGTTATAAAAAAACAGATGAGGTTAACCATGGAAGATATAACAAACTGTTTTGTTTGGTCGATGATTTTTGCAGAGATATAGAGAAAAATTTTGCAGGTAAACTACTGCCAAATGGTAAAAAACCCACAAGAACAACGGAAATTGAGCACTCCGAAATCATGACAATAATCCTGCTATATCAACAATCTCCGTGTAAAAATTTCAAAACTTTCTATCTACATTACCTAACGTTGCTCTACAAATCAGAGTTTCCAAAGTTGCCTTCATATACCAGGTTTGTTGCTCTAAAGCCTAGGGTTTTGTGGCATTTAGCAATGTTGTTGCATTGGCTTTGTGGACAGTCAGAAAACACTGGAATTTCATATATAGACACAACTCCCATTGCAGTTTGTCATGCAAAAAGAATATCCAAAACAAAGTTTTTGCTGGAATTGCAAAATTAAGCAAGAGTACTTACGGCTGGTTTTTTGGTTTCAAATTACATATGGTAATCAATGAAAATGGTGAAATTCATTCACTTACGCTAACAAAAGGCAATGTTGATGATAGGATACCTGTGCCAAATCTGACGGAAAAATTAACCGGCCTTTTGTTTGGTGACAAAGGTTATATTGCAAAAGAGCTTTTTCAGAAGCTGTTTGACCGAGGTTTGAAACTTGTTACCAAGGTGAAAAAAGGTATGAAAAATGCATTGATTTCGCTAAATGAGAAGATTTTACTGAGAAAAAGGTCTATCATTGAGACTGTTTTTGGTTACCTAAAAAATAGACTAGAAATTGAACACACTCGCCATAGATCCCCTGTTAATTTTTTGGTTCATATCTTTTCTACTCTCATTTCCTATTCCATCAAATCCAAAAAGCCTTCTATTTCCTATACTTTCTTCCTTCCTTAATCCAGAATTCGCGTTCATAGTGCTATTAATGTAGCAAGCACAATAAGCGGAGAAAATGCTACTCCTAATACTATTCCAGTAGAAGCTATTCCAATTTTTTTGTTTGCAGATGCTGATTCAAAATAATTGACTAGATCATCCAGCGGGCCTTTATTATTATTTATAACATTACCTATTGCTTGATCATTGACATGCTTTAGCGCATCTTCTATTACTTCTAAGTTGGTTTTTTCAAAAGTTGGACTTTTAAGTGCTTCTTCAATGAATTTTATAAATAATTCTTTGTTGACCTCCTTTTGCAAGCCTTGGTCATTAATCGCTAAATCTAAATTATTAAAATTCATTTTTTCAACTTGTTCTGATAGGGTTGTAAATAACTTCCCTTTTTCTTCCTGTTGGGATTGTGCAATGCTTTCTATTATATCTGAAACAGCTTTTCTTAGTTCTGGGTAGTCAGTGTCAAAAAACGTACTGTTTGTAGGTGCCATATTCAGCTTTATTAACTACGGATATGCCTAATTATACATACTAATTATTAATTATATTATAATAAATATGAGATAATTAATATAGTTACCCCTTTCCAAATATATAATTTGTATTAAAATATCTAGATTATATGAAATCAAGGTACTTTATGGGTGAAAAAAAATTAAAAGCTGCTGTGGTTTTATCAGGGTGTGGTCACCTTGACGGTGCAGAGGTAAGAGAAGCGGTTTTAAGTCTGCTTGTGCTTGATCAGCAGGATGTGGATGTTAAATGCTTTGCACCTGATATCAATATCACACAAGTTATGAATCATAAAACAAAGGAGGCAGTGAAAGAAAAAAGGAATGTACTTGTAGAAGCAGCAAGAATCGCAAGAGGCGAAATATATGACTTAAAAGAAGCCAAAGCTGAAAATTTTGACATGCTAGTTGTACCTGGTGGATACGGAGTTGCAAAAAATTTATCTGACTTAGCTGAAAATAAAGGCATGGTGACAGTAATGCCTGAATTTGAAAGATTAGTTTCAGAATTCTTTGTTACAAAAAAGCCAATAGGAGCGATATGCATATCTCCAGCTATCATTGTTTCAATTTTAAGTAGTAAGATAGGTAAAGAAGAAAGTAAGGTTAAGGTAACTATAGGAGATGACAAAGAACAGTTGATAGAAAAGCTTGGCGGCGAACACATAAAGTGCGATACAGGGTTATCAATAGAAGACGAAGAGTATAATGTATTTTCCTGTTCTGCTTATATGCGTAGTGACGAAAGTACATACTCTGTATATCAAGGGATAAAGCATATGATTGACAGCATGGTAAAAAGATTAACAAAAAAACTAAACAGCCATTCCTCTAAGATGTAGTAATTTAGACTTCCTTACACAATTAACTGTTGAATTTTACATTCCTAGCTGTATTATGGTCATATAGCTAAAGTGATCTAGGTTTACTGACGATTACTTGTTAGCGGCGTGGCGTAGGGCTGCACTAGCTATATATATTTAGCTCTTTTTTTATAAACGCAAGGTATTTTATATGTTAGACCTTTTCTATATTGAAACTACGTGTTGTGTGGACGGTCAGTGTGATGTCTATACAGGGGAAGTGAGTTTTAATGATGTCATGTTAGGCAAGTTCAGTCTAAATTCGTACAGCGGGAAAGAAGCTATGATAAATCTAGACGTTATTACATTCGATATTAATATCGCTATTGATGGTCAAAATGGAAAGACAATAAAAAGAGATCTTAAAGGTCTTGAATTTGTAACTAAAGATGATGGTTCTTGGTATATTAATAAGGATTTTGGTAATGATAAATTTGAAATTACAGTAAAGCAATCATAATTTTACATCTCAGGTGTAACATTTAGTATAGGTGCTATTCTATTTATAATGTTCTTTACTATAGGCGCAGCAATTATTCCCCCGGTATGGTGTATCCCTTGAGGTTCATCAATAGCAATTAGCACTATATACCTTGGGTCAAGCATGGTTAGCACTCCTATAAATGACGCTATGTTTGCATCTTTGCTATATTTACCATCTACAACTTTTTCCGCCGATCCAGTCTTTCCCCCTATTGAATATGCCTTTATTTTTGCTTTCCTGCCAGTGCCATCTGTTACTGCTGCGCGTAATAATTTTCTCATTTCCCTGGAAGTTCTTCTTGAGATAATTTGCTCTCCTATACTTCTTTTATTCAACATCAAGGTTGCGTTATGAAATATCCCATTGTTGATTAATGCTGCTGCAGTTTGTGCAAGATGTATAGGAGTTACAGCTATGCCATAACCATAAGATGCTGTTATTAAAGTGTTTTCACTCCATTTATCTGGGATTATCGGTGTAGATTTTTCTGGTATTTCTATTTTCAAAGGAGAAAATAGCTTCATAGCTTTAAAGTATTCTACTTGTTTTTCAATACCTAATTTGACTGCAATTTTTGCTGCACCAATGTTGGATGATTTTACAAATATATCTTGCACAGTAATTTTTGGAATTTTAGATTTGTGAAAATCCTGAATTTTATACTTTCCAATGGTGATTGGTGTTGATACGTCATATAAATCGCTAGTTTTTGTAACGTTTGCATCAAGTGCTGCGGCTATTGTAAAGTATTTTAATACCGACCCCATCTCATACACCCCAAGACTGGCGCGATTAAACTTTTGTACGTCTTCTGCCTTATTCTGTAGGTTGGGGTTAAAATCAGGTAGACTGATCATCGAGATGACTTCACTATTTCTCACATTTAAAACAATTCCTACTCCGCCGAGTGCCTGATATCTGCTTACAGCTTTAGTTAGCTCTTCATGCACTATGCTTTGCACTCGTGTATCTAAGGATAGTTGAACATATTGATCAGCAGAGCGTGACCATCCCTGTTGGATGACAGAAGATTGTGCAGAAACTTGGTCTGGTGTCATTCCAGTGCACTGACACTGGAATCCAGTTTTATGCGCAATTTCATCACTAACATTGGTTTTGACATATGTTTCTGGAATCCGTTGTTCATCACGTAATTTGTCAGTATTTTTATCCAGTGTCACGCACTGGATCTGTTGTGTGGGGGATTGCTGTGCAGAAGATGATGCCACCTGCTGTGCAGGGGATTGTTGTGCAGGAATTGCTTTCAAGTTGCAATATTCGTACAACTGTATATCAGCTACTTGGATGACGGAAAGTTGCGTAAGGAATCTATTTTTTATGTACGCCTCAACTCCTGCAATACCGTTGCCATCTATGTCAGTGTAACCAAGCACGTGTGAAAATAAATTACTGTGAGGATATATACGTTTTACATCGTTATAGAAGTTTATTCCTGGCACGCCGGCATTTTTTATTGCTAACAGTTCTTTTGGAGTCAAGTGCCGCTTTATCCAAGCAAATTTCTTTTCTGAAGTAAGTATTCTATATAAGTTCTCGTATTCGAGGTCATGCAAAGTAGAACACAGTTGTGCTGCTATACTTTCCGGATTCTTTACTTTGGTTGCATCTGTATATAGTGATGTTGTGGGCACATTTGTTGCTATTACCACTCCATTTCTATCTAAAATATCAGGTTGTTTATGTACTATATTATCTTTTCTAAAATTTTCTGAAGTAGTAGGTTGATCAAATGTTAAAGAGAATATGCAAAAAATAATTATTATATAAAATATAAATAATGGTACTATAAAACACAGTGAGCGGAGCTTATTTTTAAGTAATGCTTGCATATTTACTTGATTTGACAAAAATGGAAATCATCTTAGCTGAGCCGCGAGGTTTTTGTGCCGGGGTAAAAAGAGCTGTGGACATATTAGCTATTACTTTAGAAAAATACAAAAACAAGTGCCAAGTTTATGTGCTACACGAAATTGTTCACAATAAATATATAGTAGAGGACTTTAAGAGACAAGGAGTGGTTTTTGTGAACAGTATCGAGGAAATTGAAGATAATGGAGGAATACTGATCTTCAGCGCGCACGGAGTGTCAAAAAATATAGAAGATGAGGCAAAAAGAAAGGGTATTCAAGTGATTGATGCAACATGTCCTTTAGTCAGCAAAGTGCATAAAGAGGCAAAAAGGTATGAAAACAGTGGTAAAGAATTAATTCTCATTGGGCATGAAAACCATCCAGAAGTTAAGGGAATTAGAGGAAGAGTAAATAATCCTATCATTTTAGTGCAAACTGTGCAGGACGTACACAATTTAAAAGTTAAAGATCCAGATAATTTGTCTTATGTTACACAAACTACGTTAAGCATCGACGATACCCGTGACATTATTGCTGCCCTGAAATTAAGGTTTCCAGGCATAACAGGTCCAGATTTAAAGGACATATGCTATGCAACGCAAAACAGACAAAATGCTGTTAAAAAGCTAGCTGAAATTGTAGACATGGTATTAGTTGTAGGAAGTAAAAATAGCTCAAATTCAAATCGCTTATTAGATCTATGCACTGCCAGAGGAAAAAGAGCCTACTTGATTGATAATTACAGCTGTGTGAATAAAAGCTGGTTTCAGGGCGTAGAAAAGATAGGAATCACTGCAGGTGCTTCCGCTCCTGACATATTAGTTGATGAATTAATAGACTACCTAAAAGTAAGTATGAATGTAGAAGTTTCAGTTATGCCAGATGGTATTATTGAAAATGTTCAGTTTAAAATACCGAATCTGGTTTAAAACACAACTTATCTACTAAGCTTCTCTTGAAATCACACAAATCAGTATCTATAGCTAAGACGTCATACCGCGATTCATTAGACTTCTTGCATAAGCTTATAACAAACTTTTATTGGGAATAGAAACGAAAAAACTTACTTGACAAACTCCGCCAGCGCCCTTATCATGAAACTGAAGGTATTCAGTTATCTTCATCTGTGCAGATTAAACAGCAAAAAAACAACGTGGTTGGCGTCTTATTTTTAATTTTTTGCACTATGTGCACCTTATGTCTTCACAATATCTGGGTTTTTACCTATATAAGCTGAAACGCGCTTATAAGTCGTTTAAGACAGTATAGTACGCCAATTTGAAGGATTAGAGAGTCAACACTAATTACCACGGGATTTCTTTTGCCTTTTTTTTCGTTTGGTAAATTTCTTAACGTTTATAGCTAAACGACAATCGTCATCCCGCTGCTTGTTAGCGGGATCTAGAGATACCGTGACGGTATGACGAGGGTAGAACAGTTAGCGGCTGAGATACCGCGAATGAATCGCGGTATGACGTAGGACTGCTGTCATTCCAGTACTCCTTTTTTTGTCATCCCAGTGCGTGACACTGGGATGGCTTTGTTGCATAGCAACCGAAAAAATCTGGTGGCTACTGACAAAATTCATTATAAATAACCATTTAACTGTTGAAGAAAAAATATGCCACAGAAAATGAAAGTCAGTAACCAAAACGGGTATAACAAATTCCTTGAAAAAAGGGGAAATATTTTTCGTTACATTGATGAAGCTATCGAAAATTGGTATGAAAATAGTCCAAAAATGCAGGGCGGCAACTATATTTACAGTGATAAAGTCGTAATTTTGGTGCATATAATTGTCAATCTTTTTAGAATTGGTTTAAGACAAACGGTGGGGTTTATAAAAGGATATCTGCAACAAATAGGAAAAAATTTGGCAGTTATCAGCTATTCACAAGCATCAAGAAGGTTTAAAAAACTTAATATTAAGATAAATGATTGCAGGGTTGATAAAAGCAACATGGAAAATATTGAAATTATCATAGATAGCACAAGTATCAGCATTTACAGTAACACTCCTGGCCACAGTAAGGAAAACAGTGCAGATAGAAAGTACCGAAGCTACGAGCAAGTAAGAAAGTTACATGTTATGTTAAGTGTAAATAGTAAAAAAGCTATAGCTGCAAGATACAGTAATGGCTTCTACTCTGACCACTATGGAGCTTGCGATTTGCTTGAAGAAGTTAATTTTCAGCACAAAATAAAAGCATTATATGCAGATAGGGCATACGATAGGCACAAACTTTATAAATTGTGTAAGAAATACGATATAAAGACAAAAGTTCTACCAAAAAAGGATGCAGCAGAACATTCAAAAATAGATTATATGTCTGACAGAAATGCTGCTATTAGGTTAATAAAATTATATGGACAAGATGGTGTAAAAGAGTGGAAAAAGAAAGCAATTTATGGAAAGAGATCTTACATAGAAGGATTTTTCTCAAGGTTGAAGCAAGTATTTGGATTTAGCTTTAGGAATAAATCTGAAGTAAATCGTGAAAAAGAATTACTAATTAAGTGCTATTTGCTCAACAAATTCACTGATATTGGTATGGCTAAATTTGAAATCATTACATAAATTTGTCGTAAACCATCACTGCTTAAGGTGCTATGCAACAAAGCCATCCCAGTGTCACGCACTGGGATGACATCATCATAAAGGAACCAGTGTCAGCTACTTGAATGACATCATAGGTGCGCTGGCCTGACAATCGTCATCCCGCTGCTTGTTAGCGGGATCTATGCTAAAGGAGATACTTGGATAACAAGAAATAGGCACTGGAATTGCAAAGAGTTTGCAAATATTAGTTATTACCTGTAGGATATAGAGAAATTAGTAAGGATTTTAATAGGAATAATATGCCATCTGTTACTTTTATTTTACCTGATGGGAGTAAGAAAAGCTATGAAGCTGCAGAGGGAGAAACTCTGCTCAATTTAGCCCACAGAAGTGATCCAGATCTGCTTGAAGGTGCATGTGAAGGTTCTCTTGCTTGCTCTACATGCCATGTAATTGTTGATCCAAAGTTTTATAATGCTGTAGAAATACATAACCCTATATCTGATGAGGAAAATGATATGTTAGATCTGGCTTTTGGCTTAACAGAGACATCAAGACTAGGGTGCCAAATTAAAATAACAAAAGATATTGATGGTTTGTGTGTTAATATACCAAGAGGTACAAGAAATATATCGCTGGATAAACAAGGGAGTGATTAGCTATGCGTAAGGTTTTTATCTATATTATCGTCTCTTTATGCTTGTTTGTTCCAACAGCATATAGCGGTTTCTGGTATCTTTCTGCATGGAAGACAAAAAATCTTTTAGCTGAAACAATATCCTACATCAATGACGAAAAATTTGACATCTCATATGATTTTAGCGGATTTCCTTTTAATCTAATCTTCCACGTGACAAACCCAAAATTTTCCAATGAGCAATTGAGTATTTCATCTAAAGCTCTACTGGTGAAAAACAGATTATTTGATAAATCAGTATATATTTATACACCAAGTAATGAAGTTGATATTACTGTTCATGGTGATGAGAAAAAGAATATAAAATGCCACACAAACGATAGCAGCCACTTTGTTGTTAGACTAAACGATTTACCATCTTCATTGCGATTCAACAGCGTGATAGACTATATAGATACACTTCGTTACGAAGATTATGGATTAAAATGTGATGTTTCAGAAAATCAGCAAAGTGTTATAACTGAAGTGAATGATAAAAGTAATTACATTCAATTTCACCTCGATAAAGAACCGAGTGGAAATACTAAACTAGGATTTGATTTGTATACTTATCGGTATAAAAATACTGCAAGTCCTGAAAGTTACCTTAGTATCGACACTAAATTTGATTATGAATTTGTAAACGACATCTCAGCTTCCAGAATTAATTTCAACATAGAGAAACTTTTAATTCAAAGTAATAATTTTTCTCTTGCTGCAGATGGTGGAGTGCAAAATTATAATTTGGTTACGTCTTCATTTAAAGACAAAATCAACGTGGCCATATCAAATTATAAAGAATTAATCTCGTTTATGATTGGTGACTCAAAAACTTCAGATGTGTTTGAAAAATTAATGTCTTCCTTATCAGAAAAAACAACTGATAATGGCATTCAATTTTCAATAAAGTACGATGATGATGTAGGGTCAAGCTTTATTGGAAAGTTATCCATCACTGATTTCATGAACCAACTCAGTAAAATAATCCAATTAACCAAGAATGAGAATAGTAATTAGCTTACTTTTCATATTGATATTCCACTCAGGCGTAAACGCTTTTACTCTGGATAATAAACTCAGAGATAAAAGCATGGAAAAACGAGCAACCAGTTTATTTGAAATAATAAGGTGTCCAATATGTTCTGGCGAATCATTGTCTGAATCTGGATCTCAGATTGCGTATGATATGCGAGAAGCAATTCGTAAAAAAATCAATGATGGATACACTGATGAAGAGATAATCTCAGAGTTAAAAAATTCTTACGGTAATTCAATTATAATCGTACCACCTGTAAAATCTAGCACTTACATTTTGTGGTTTATTCCACTTACAACTCTGCTTATTGGGTGTTTTTTAATACAAAGATACATCAATACAACCACTTAAACCTTTTATATATAGCTAAAGTAACTTAGGTTCACCAACAATCGTCATCCCGCTACGTGTTAGCGGCTAAGAGATACCGCGGCGGTATGACGTAGGAACGCGAATTCTGGATTAAGGAAGGAAGAAAGTATAGGAAATAGAAGGCTTTTTGGATTTGATGGAATAGGAAATGAGAGTAGAAAAGATATGAACCAAAAAATTAACAGGGGATCTATGGCGAGTGTGTTCAATTTCTAGTCTATTTTTTAGGTAACCAAAAACAGTCTCAATGATAGACCTTTTTCTCAGTAAAATCTTCTCATTTAGCGAAATCAATGCATTTTTCATACCTTTTTTCACCTTGGTAACAAGTTTCAAACCTCGGTCAAACAGCTTCTGAAAAAGCTCTTTTGCAATATAACCTTTGTCACCAAACAAAAGGCCGGTTAATTTTTCCGTCAGATTTGGCACAGGTATCCTATCATCAACATTGCCTTTTGTTAGCGTAAGTGAATGAATTTCACCATTTTCATTGATTACCATATGTAATTTGAAACCAAAAAACCAGCCGTAAGTACTCTTGCTTAATTTTGCAATTCCAGCAAAAACTTTGTTTTGGATATTCTTTTTGCATGACAAACTGCAATGGGAGTTGTGTCTATATATGAAATTCCAGTGTTTTCTGACTGTCCACAAAGCCAATGCAACAACATTGCTAAATGCCACAAAACCCTAGGCTTTAGAGCAACAAACCTGGTATATGAAGGCAACTTTGGAAACTCTGATTTGTAGAGCAACGTTAGGTAATGTAGATAGAAAGTTTTGAAATTTTTACACGGAGATTGTTGATATAGCAGGATTATTGTCATGATTTCGGAGTGCTCAATTTCCGTTGTTCTTGTGGGTTTTTTACCATTTGGCAGTAGTTTACCTGCAAAATTTTTCTCTATATCTCTGCAAAAATCATCGACCAAACAAAACAGTTTGTTATATCTTCCATGGTTAACCTCATCTGTTTTTTTATAACTGCTGAGTTTACCCTGTTTTCTTGCCTTTTCTATTCTCCTTTAATCCAGAATTCGCGTTGAAAGTTTTGAATAGGAGACTTGAGGCATAGCTAGTAGCTGCCAGCAAAGCAACAAACCAATATCAACTGTTGGTGTCACCCAAGTAGCTCACAGAAGCGAAAAAGCTGCTTGACACGCTGCCAAAAGTTTGTTATGCAAGAGATCCCATAAATTGGGTGTCATAATAACTACACCCACATTAATTTTGATGTACGTGACCTTGAAAGATCGTAATTCAATACTTAAATTATTAGGATAGTAGGCTAATCATGGAGCTCAAAATGCATAACGTACAAGAAACTGAAAATTTAAAATTTGACGCTGAAGTAGGAAAAGTACTGAATATAGTGATTCATTCACTTTATACTAACAAGGACATTTTTCTGCGTGAGTTAATATCAAATGCATCGGATGCATGTGATAAGTTGCGTTATGAATCTCAACTAAATCCTAATTTGCTAGATTTGAGTGACGAATTAAAAATCACTATCAGCTCCAATAAAGATAAGAACGAGCTATATATCACTGATAATGGTATCGGAATGAACAGACAAGATTTAATAGACAACCTTGGTACAATTGCAAGCTCTGGTACGCAAAAGTTCTTAGATGCGATTAAAAATAGCAAAGATTCAAGCCAAGCTGTGGAGCTGATTGGGAAGTTTGGTGTTGGTTTTTACTCAAGCTTTATGGTTGCATCGGAGGTAATAGTAGAATCAAGAAAAGCTGGAGAAGAAGAATCTTGGGTCTGGCAATCCAAAGGAAATGGGGAATATTCAATAAGTAAATCAGATAATCAAGTCCCTCGCGGAACCAAAATTACGCTCATTATGCGCCCTGAAGAGAATGAGTTTTTAGACAAGTTTCGTGTTGAAAACATTGTCACTACTTATTCAGATCACATAAACTTTCCTGTTGAATTTATAGACGAAGAAGGAAAAAGTGAAAAGTTAAACAGTAAGGCTGCAATTTGGACTAAGCCAAAAAATGACGTTACTCAAGAGGAGCACAATGATTTTTTCCGCAGTGTTGCGCATGTTGGTGGTGAACCTTGGATGATATTGCATAATAAAAATGAAGGTGCAATAGAATATACGAATTTGCTTTATGTTCCTTCCATTAAACCTTTTGATTTATTCCATCCAGATAGACGTTGCTCTGTTAAGTTATATGTAAATAAAGTATTTATCACTGAAGATAATGTACAGATCATACCGCAGTATTTACGTTTCTTGAAAGGTATTGTTGATTCACCGGACCTGCCTCTTAATATCAGCAGAGAAACACTGCAGAACAATCGTGTTATTGAGCAAATCAGGAAATCCCTCACTAAACGCGCGATATCAGAGCTTGGTAAAAAGGCAAAAGAGAATTTAGAAGAATACACAAAATTCTGGACCAATTTTGGTGCAGTTTTAAAGGAAGGTCTTTGCGAAGCTATGCCAACTGATGAGAGAGAGGCACTGCTCTCGATTTGCAGATTTCATAGCACTGGTGATGAGAAATTAGTCAGCATTGATGACTATATAAGCAGAATGAAGCCTGAGCAGGAGCATATCTATTATCTCACCGGAAATAGCCTCGATTCAGTGAAAAACAGTCCACAACTTGAGGGGTTTGTCAGTAAAGGACTAGAAGTGCTCCTATTTGTTGATCCAGTTGATGACTTTTGGACTAGTGTAATTCATGAATACAAAGATCAGAAAATCAAGTCTGTGACCCGCGCTGATGTTGATTTGGAAAAATTCTCTTCAGAAGAAGATAAGAAAGATCAAGAAAATAAATCGAATAAAGAAAAAACTGAGGAAAATGCAGATTCTATACTGCAATATTTCACCAAAGTTCTTGGCAATTCAGTGAAAAGCGTAAAAATTTCCAAAAAGCTAACCGGTAGTCCCGTATGCCTGGCGGTTGACGAAGGTGCTGTGGATCTTCGCATGGAGCGTTTTTTACGCGAACAAAAGCAGCTAAATTACCGCACGCCAAAGGTGCTGGAAATTAACACTAAACATCCTGTAATAAAAAGCATAATGAAATCTCACGCTGAAAGTGGTGAAACCCCAACATTGGAGGACATGGTTCACTTATTGTTTTACCAAGCTTGCATCGTGGAAGGCGAAGAGATGGATGACGCGAGCAGCTTTGCTAAGAGACTGAATAATTTGCTTGGCAAGATTTCTGTTTAATGATATACTTAGCTTAGCTGCTAGTTAGGAGGTAAAACATGTTTGGTTCCAATTTTAGAGACTTTGTATCACAAGATACAACTTCACAGGGCCAATCAAATTCTGAAAGATTAATCAAAAGTTGGCATGGTTTTGAAAAACCAGATTCTGAAGATTCAGGTATTGAAGAAGAGTTTGAAGTTTTAGATGACGAAAGTCAAGAGATACCAGCTAATCCATGTGATACACTCCCTGAAGATCTGAGTCTAGATAATGAAATACTTGCAAACTTTCCTGATGGTTGTGATAGGTCGCTTACCGTAGAATCAAAGGATGAAGATTTATATGATATCATCCCTGAAAATTTAACTTTTGCTGAAATAATAAACATCTTAAATCAAGTTATAAAAGAAGATAATTGTGAAGAATTAGATAAGGCTATACAAAATATTGAAGATTATGAAGGCCAGTCTATTACACTAGATAGTGTAAATTTTCAAAATTTTTGTCTACAACAACTCAATTTAGATTTAAATCGGAGTGATCACCAACATATATATTCAGGCATACTATCACGATACGGGTTTGATCAAACAGAGTATAATCATAGTTACTCAGTAAAAGAATTGATATTATTGGCAATTGCAGCTAATGACAAACTGACAGAAAAATATCAGGACATACTTTTTATTGAAGAAAATTTGAGTCTTTTACCTTTACTTGTTGGTGGTCAAAAATATATTGAAGCTTTTATAGAAAAATTCCATGGTAACGATGGAGTTTATGGAAGATTAAAAGGTCAAGCTATACAACTTGTCGAACCTGATAAGATTGACTTCTTCTCAGCTACAGCATTAAGAAAGGAACAAAATTTATTAGACACAGTTTTTGTTGAATGCGTCTTAAGAGATCTTGAACAAGTATTAAAAACAAGTAATCCTGATCCTTTGTATGGTGTGCTTGAAACAGCGTCTCTGGTCAAAAATGAAGAATTCATCACGATAGTGCTGGATGCATTTGAAAGATATATTAATGAGCCAACTAAAAAAGCCTCAACAGAAGAGTTATTAAAAAAGAGCTTTGCTACCTTGTTAGGAACTGCGATAAGTCAAGAACACATATCTGTCATTGAATACTTGTGCAAACGATACACTAATAGTGCAGATCGTGCCATTTACGATATATATGAACAAGCATTTGCAGATGATAAAGTTATTACAACACTAAGGCAACAAATCCTGAGAAACATAGGAGCTCGTGGCAGAAAAGAAATTTATGATTTAATTCTGAAAACTGCATTGGATGCTGGCAATATTGCATTTATTGAGCACCTATGCAAAGAATGTGCTGAATGCGTCAATGATGTTATTAATTATCTTGATCATAAACTTAAAAATAACGAATTTGATAACATACACGAATCAATCCTCATTGCATTGTCTAATGTTGAATACACAAACACAGACGTTATAGTCGAGGTGCTTTTTTACACTAAAGAAATCCATCAAAACGTATCACATAATGAGCAAGTGATTAGGCAGGTCATACAGAATATACTGAAAAATGCAACACACTACTCAACAGGCCAAGAAGATTACTCCTTAGTCAAGGGAGTATGTTACTTATGCACAGAAATTGATGCAATTAACATAATTTTTCAAGAGGAGTGTAAGATTTTTAAATCTAGCATAGAAAAGCGCATAGAAGATCTGGAAAAGGAAAACAAATTATTGCAATCTGAAGCTTTACGTGAATATAACAGCCGTCTTCCAGGTATTGTAAATGGATTAGTTCAGACTGCTTGCATAGTGTATGATGAATACACTAAAGATCAAAAAGACAATAAACGTCAAGAGAATACTGATCTTATATTCAGTTTAATGCAAATTAGAAATATTCTGCAATTTTCTATTGATGTACAAAAATATTCCTGTCATGAACGTCAAGATTTGTGGGATGAAATGTACCAAACTCCTGGAACTTTTATAATACGGAAAAGAAGTAATAACGTTGCAGATGAATTAGCAATTCCAGTTATAAAAAGTGACATTCTATCAGACAATCCAGAACCTGAAAATTCTGGCAGTCAAAAGGTGGAAGAAAATGCTCTTGCACAAAAAGGAGAAAGCGATATACTAAATAGCATGAGGGTTTCAATAACGGGGCCTATAAGTAATAATTTTGAGGAGGGTGAAATGGGTAAAAATAGTAACAAGCAACGCCAAGAGAGAATAAAACAATCTAAAAAAGAAAAAAAGAAAAATGAACAAAAAAAAGAAGAGCAATTTAGGGAAACATATATTGGTAACAATAATAGTTCACAGGTAACTACTGAAGAGGATGATAAGAACGATGCTACCGCACCATTAGTTGATATTGGTAAGAAAGAGCAAACTCCTGTTCAACCTGCTGAACATGTACCACAATATGGTCTTGGTAATACTTCAGTTCAACCTGATAACAGTGATACATCAGTAATTGTAGAAAAAGGACCTGTGTTAGGTGCAGCAAATGGTGAGGATAGTTCTGCACATGAAGGTAATGATAGACAAGATACACAATCGAAATCAAGTTCAGCAGAAGTACCTTTAGTAGGTAACAAAAAACTTGAACAAAATGGTACTCCAACCAACAGCAAACAGTCTACTAATCCAACCAATGGTTCACAAAATATAAAAAGTAGTAAGCTGCCTGTTATAGCTGCTTCTGCATTAGCAGTAGCTGGAGTTGTTTCAGGAATAGCTATTGCAGTTTACTTGGAAATGCTAGCTGCAGGAATAGCAGTTGGAGCTTGTTGTCTGGTTGCTGCTGCAGTTATATACTGCTGCACACCTAAAAGCTCAGTTGAAAACAGCAATGTTGAAACTGTTAAAACAGCTGAACTAACAGCACAATAAGGAATAAATATTGTAGTTTACCATTTAATAATTTATTATAATTATATTAATTATTAGCGAATAAAAACTTGGTAAACTACGAAGAAATATTCTTGAACAAAATCAAAGATATAAAAGATGAGGGGCGCTACCGTGAATTTACGAACTTTGCGTCATTGCCAGGTAGGCTCCCCCACATTATGGACTATGAAAGAAATAGGGAAGTAATAGTCTGGTGCAGTAATAACTATTTAGGAATGTCACAAAATGAGAAAGTTATTGCCGCTATTCAAAATTCATCTGTTGGCGCTGGAGGAACAAGAAATATATCTGGCACAACAAAAGAGGTTGTCGAACTTGAAAAATCCTTAGCTTGTTTGCATAAAAAAGAGGCTGCTTTAACTTTTGCTTGTGGCTACCTCGCTAACCAGACAACACTTAGCACTTTATCGTCTGTTATTCCTGACGTAGTAATTTTCTCAGATGAGAAAAACCATTCTTCGATGATAGAAGGCATAAAATCAGGAAAAAGACCAAAACATATATTTAGACATAATGATGTTGATCACTTAGAGCAGTTGTTAAAGTCCGTAGACACAAAAACACCAAAGATAATAGCACTTGAATCCGTATATTCAATGGATGGCGATATAGCGCCGCTTGAAGCGATATGTGATCTTGCAGATCAACATAATGCAATCACCTATTTGGATGAGGTGCACGCAGTTGGCATGTATGGTTCACATGGTGGCGGAATTGCAGAAAGAGAAGGCCTGGTGGATAGAATAACCGTTATTCAAGGTACACTATCGAAGGCTTTTGGAGTGATGGGTGGGTATATAGCGTCTTCAAAGAGCTTGGTAGATGTAATAAGAAGTTCCGCTCCAGGATTTATTTTCACCACTGCTATGTCGCCTGTTTTAGCAGCGGCAGCAAAGGCAAGCGTTGAGCACCTAAAATCGAGCAACATTGAAAGGGAAAAGCAAAAGCAAGTCGTTGAAAAAGTAAAAAACTCACTGAGAAATGCAGGAATTAACTTCATTCCAACAGAAACTCATATAATTCCAATAATAATTGGCGACCCAGAGTTATCCAAAGGAGCATCAAAATTATTATTTGATGAGTATGGAATATACGTTCAACATATAAATTACCCGACAGTTCCAAGAGGAACTGAGCGTTTCCGTATTACCCCTACACCTTATCATACTGATGAAATGATAGAACATTTAACAGAATCTCTTGTAAAAGTTTTCGAAAAGTTGTCTATCTCTGTAGCCTGTTTATCCTAATTTAATATCGCCAGCAATAATTAATCCGTTGTCTTCCGTTAGCCTTCCACCGCTTTCTTGCAGAAAAAGCCTACCGAGCGAAGTTTTGTATTTGTTAATTCCAGAGTAAACTATTCCACTGTATCTTCCTGCAGCAAGATATGCAAAACCCAGAACTGTTGAACCGATGGAGCGTACATTATTATTGCCAGGCAGCAATTTATTTAATAAATTACCACTTACATCTATTAGCCCCCCTTCACGGCTTTTCACCCGCATTTTTATATGACGAGATCTAAAATCTTCAAGAAAAGCACCTTTCTTTTCTTCTGCCCAAAAAGTTTCTCTAAGAGCCGGAGCATCAATCACAGCTGCTACAACTTTGTCTTTATGAATGAGACAGACTGATACTGCAAAATAAACCATACAACTAGAAAAATTCTCCCTGCCCTCTATAGGCATAATAAACCAGGTATAAGTGTCATCTCTTACTTCTTGATCAGTATCATCTTCGGAAATAAACCCATAGTCTCGTTTGTAGTCGTGCAAGCAATCGTATATGGTTTGCTTGGATTTTGAATAAGTTTTATTGATAAAGTCCGCTGACTTAACACTGGAGATTTGCAATTCATTAAAATCGCGCATAAGCTGCTTGGAAGCACTGCGTACAGAATCAAGCATCACATTGATTCGTGGTGAGGAAATGGACATTTACTCTTTTACTCTTTCGTAATAGCTGTCATCAGTAGTGTGTACTATAATTTTATCCTCTTCTTTTATAAACTGAGGCACGTTAACACGCATTCCGTTTTCTAAAATTGCAGGCTTATAAGAAGCAGTAGCAGTTTGTCCTTTAATAACAGACTCTGTTTCTTTCACAGCAAGTGTAACATAATCAGGCACATGCGCAGAAATTATTTTGTCTTGATAAGTTACTACTTTAATTTTCATATTATCTTGCAAATAAATCTTTTTTTCTCCCAATAATTCTAAATTTATAGTGATTTGTTCGTAATTACTTGGATGCATAAGATTTACAATGTTTCCTTCAGTGAAAAGGTAAACATACTCCTCTTCATCTAAAATTGCCCTTCTAATTGTTGCATCAGAGCGAAATCTTTCATAGTGTTTTGCTCCGGTTTTGATGTTTTTCATTTCGGCTTGTATGTATGCACCACCTTTACCAGGTTGAGTATGCATAATACCTACAACCAAAAACAATCCGCCGTTATGTTCCAACACCTGACCTGGTCTAATATCGTTAGCTCTTTCTGCCATAATTACATTTTCAGTTTGATCTTACAATTATAAATAGCTTTATATAAATATCAAAGTCTTTATTAGTCAATAAATTCTGGCATATTTAATACTATATACCTCCCCTTTATATTTATATGTGGAAATATCTCTTTAGTGAAAGATAGCATAATGCGTTTTTTTGTGCTGATAACTAAAATTTCTAATATATCCCCTGAGCCAAAATTATACACAGATTTTACATGGCCATATAATTCATTACTTTTCAGCCTTACTTCCATATCTACAAGGTCACTTTGGTAAAATTCATCCTCATCATTTAGCTCTGGTAACTTGCTTCTTTCTATATATAGCTTCTTATTCCTTAAAAGCTCTGCTTCATTACGGGAATTTACTCCGCTTATTGTAGCTATTACTAAATTATCACCTATGACGGATACTGAGTCTATTTCATAATTCTCATCACCACTTATTAGCTCACCATATAAGAAGATATTTTCGGGCTTTTCAGTAAAGGTTTTTACTTTAACAGCTCCTTTAATTCCGTGAGGAGAGGTAATAATTCCTAAGCATACCAGATTGTCGTTCATATTAATATGGATTATCTAACCAGAAGATTTCTCAGATAAATATTGTCTAAGAATCTCAATTCCTTCATCAATCCCTTTTTCAGCAATGATTAATGGAGGCAAAATTCTCACAACGTTATCTGATGTTACCCCAACAGTGAGTAAACCACGATGACTTAACTCTTCTGCAAACTTTTGATTGTCTGCTTTCACTTTTATTCCAAGCATTAGCCCCTCCCCTCTCACTTCTTCTATTATTGGAAATTTACTTGCTAAGTTTTCTAGTTTATTTTTTAGGTATTTACCTCTAATTTCAACATTTTTCAAAAAGCCGGGGCTGAGCAATTCTTCGAGCACAGCATTACCTACTGAGATTGCAAGCGGATTGCCACCAAAAGTGGAACCGTGCATACCAACTGCCATGTATTTAGCAGCATTTTCAGTTGCAAGACAAGCCCCTAGCGGAAACCCCCCGCCTATTCCCTTTGCAAGAGCACATATATCAGGTTCCACTCCTATATGTTCGTATGCGAATAATTTTCCTGTCCTACCGGCACCGCATTGCACGCAATCAAAAAATAACAATATGTCATTTTCATCACACAGCTTTCTTAGTTCTTTCATAAAGACTTCATTCATTACTTTGATACCACCTTGCCCTTGTATTGGTTCTATTAATATAACGCCTATATCACTTGAAATTGCTTTCTTTACACTCTCAATATTGGGCTCGATATTATCACACCAATCAATACAGGGACTCAGTAATTCAGAAAATTTCTGTTTATCGTTTGCAGCACAAGTTAGGAAGGTTCTTCCATGAAATGCACCATGGAATGTTAAAATTCTGTGACGGTTTTTATTGCCTTTTCCGTTTTGATAGACCCTAGCAATCTTAAGCCCACATTCTACTGCCTCTGATCCAGAATTTGAGAAAAATACAGTGTCAGCGAAACTGTTGTTTATTAATTTTTCTGCAAAATTATTGGCGGCAGGTATATTATAGGTATTTGATATATGCCATAATTTTTCTCCTTGCAATTTAAGAGCACTAATTAATCGCGAATTAGTGTGACCTAAGCTACTAACGGCTATTCCGGAGTGAAAATCTACGTAGCGCTCACCATCAACATCATATAGGTAGATACCTTTACCATGAGAAAAATTTATATTAACAGGAGAATAAACTGGCAAGATAGGAGAAATTGTCATAAAATATTATATGCTAAATTTTATTATTAATAACATAAAAACCGTTGTTTCACAATAAGAAGGATATGTATAAGCTAGGTAAATTAATGTTTTCTGCACTGGAGAAAAACAAATACACAAAAGTTATTGTATTACTCTCATCGATCTTTATGATTTTATTCAGTGTGATATATTGTAATTATTTACTAAGGAGTAATTTCCTTTCTTCTTACCGTGATTCAAGTGTAAACTTAAAAAGTGTACTGGAAAATGGTATCATAAAAAAATACCATTATTTACTAATAGAAAAGCATCACATTAAATACAAAAGTTTTGATTACATAAACCAACTGGTAAAGCTGCGTGCTGAATTATTACAATCAGTGAGCAAAGTAAAGGATTTCAGCTTAATACTGTATGATCAAAACGGCAGAATAATATTCAGTAATTTTAACACTCAAGATTATGATTATGAACAGTTACTTACAAACGATGAAATTGATAAACTATTAAGTAACCAAGAAATATTTTATACTACAGGAAATACATTAACTTCTATTTTCCCTATATTCCATGAAAATAGCGTTAAACCGTCGTTTTTTTTGAAGATTCTTCGAAACTACAATAATTCTTATATTATAGCATATGGCCTATTTTTAACATTTTTAGGCTTATTATTAATAATTTTAATATTAATAATGTTCTATTTGCACTTTTCTAATACCCAAATGCTAGCCAAGCAACATAAAACTAACATTGAATTACAGCAGATAAAAGAGACATTAGAGCAAGAAAATGCAAACAAGCTAAAGTTTTTTGCAAGCGTTACACATGAATTACGCACACCTCTTAATGCTATTATTGGATTTGCGGAGTTGATCAAAAATAAAACTTTAGGTTCAATGGATAATTCTCAATACAAGGAGTATGCAGACGATATATATAATGCAGGAACACACTTACTTACCTTAATTAATGATGTGTTAGATTTTTCAAAAGCTGAATCAAGTAGTTTAACAGTAGAAAAAGTGAAGTTTAACCTGAACAAAATAATGGATTCATGCATAAATATGCTATTACCTAAATTAAGAGAAACTGAGATTAATTTAAAAAAAGAGATACCTAATAAGCAATTATTAGTTATTGCAGATCCTAAGAGAATGAAACAAGTTATAATAAATTTATTATCAAACTCAATCAAATTTACCCCAAAGGGTGGTTTAATAAGAATGGTGGTAAAAGAAAATATAGAAAAAAACTTATTAACTATTGAGTTTCATGACAATGGAATAGGAATAATGCAGCAGGATATATATAAAGTTATGTCTGTTTTTGGCCAAGCAAATTCGGGATATAGAAATGAAGGTACGGGCATCGGATTGCCGCTAAGCAAGAAATTAGTAGAGTTAATGGGTGGAACTTTCGACATTAAAAGTGAAGCAAAACTTGGTACTACAATAACATTGAACTTCTTTTATGAAGAACAAACATGTGAAGATTCGATTGATTTTTAATAGGATCTATTGATATGGTCTTGAGAATCACACTTTATCAAAAGCGGCAAGCCGAGAAGGCAGTTATCAATAAGCCCCCTATCAAGAATCTTATCTGTGTTAGCTATATATAAAATTTGATACTCTGACTACAATATACTACTATAGATAAAAGTGTTATTAATGGAGCAAGGTATGGAATTAGCAGTAGGAAATAATGCACCTGATTTTAGCTTACCAACAGATTCTGGTGAAAATTTATCATTGAGTGAATTCTTTGATAAAAAAAATGTAGTTCTTTATTTTTATCCTAAAGATGATACTCCGGGTTGTACAATGGAGGCAAAAGGCTTTAGAGATAAAATAGATGACTTCTCTTCCCTCGATACAGTGATAATTGGTGTATCAAAAGATAGCGTTAAGTGCCACGCTAACTTCAAAGCAAAATATTCTCTGCCATTTTCTTTAGTTTCTGATGAGAATGCTGAAATGTTGGGAAAATATGGTGTTTGGGTAGAGAAAAGTATGTTTGGCAAAAAGTATATGGGAATAGAACGCACTACTTTTTTAATAGATAAAAAAGGTAAAGTAGTGAAGATCTGGAAAAATGTAAAAGTTAGTGGACATGTTGATGAGGTTCTGGAAGAAGTAAAGAGAATATAAACTAAAGAATAGGTTAATGGCTACCCATTGCTACATAAAAAAGCTGAAATTACATAATTTTCGTAGCCACTCAAACTTTGAACTGGATTCAGATGATAGCTCAGTTGTAATAACTGGCAAAAACGGTATTGGTAAAACTAATATACTTGAAGCAATCTCGTTGCTTGCTAAAAGCAATGGAATGAAAAAAGCAAAAGCCAGTGAGATACAAAATAGATTCAGTAATGAAGATTGGGTAGTGCACTATGATTTTTTTAATGGAACAGATTTTAATTCAATTGGTATCGCAAAGAGTTTTGATAAGAAACTAATACAAATTGATGGAAAAACGCAATCGAGTTATTCATCTCTGTATAAGATATCCAATGTAATATGGCTGATTCCACAAATGGACTATGTTCTTCTTAATTCTCCAAGTGACAGATTAAAATTTTTAGACCGTATAGTCTCACTGTTTGAAGAAAATTACACTTGCTGCTACATGAAACACAGAAAAGCTAAACGTGAGCGAAGTAAACTGTTGAGAGAGAACACCTTGGACGAAAATTGGCTCTCTAGTCTTGAAAACATAATGGCCGTTAATGCAGTTAGTATTTTACGTATGCGATCGTCTGTTTTAAAGACACTACAAGACACAATTGATAACCATTCCAGTGAGCTTTTTCCGAAGGCAAGTTTAAAATTCAGCAGCCAACTAACTTTGAACGATACTGCAGAATATTTTCAGAATCGCCTAAAGGAAAACAGAGAAAAAGACTCATTGACTGGTAGAGTAACCTTTGGTGTGCATAACGATAATTTTCGGGTTTTTTGCCAAAAAAGAAACGTACCAATAAATCTGTGCTCCACTGGAGAACAAAAGTTATTACTGCTTTCTATTATTTTATCCAGTGTAAAAGCAAGGTGTATTCATTACAATAAGGCACCACTTCTTCTACTTGATGATATAATGTCTCATTTGGATAAACATTACAGAAAGGCGTTAATGGAGGAAGTGTTAAGTATTCAATGTCAAACTTGGATAACTGATGTAAATCAAGATAATTTCAATAGCTATCTTTATTCTTTCAAGTTTTTTGAATTATCAAATGAATTAAATGCAAAACTTCCTTGACAAACCTCGCCAGCCCCCTTATCATGGCGCTGAAGGTATTCAGTTATCTTCATTTGTGCAGATTAAACAGCAAGAAAACAACGTAGTTGGCGTCTTATTTTTAATTTTTTGCACTATGTGCACCTTATGTCTTCACAACATTTCTGGGTTTTTACCTATATAAGCTGAAACGCGCTTATAAGTCGTTTAAGACAGTATAGTACGCCAATTTGCAGGATTAGAGAGTGACAACTAGCTAACACGGGATTTCTTTTGCCTTTTTTTCTGCTTAGTAAATTTCTTAAACATTTAAACTAAGGTGAGTTGCATTTAAAAGCAGCTAAATTGCAGTGTTTAAGACTTAAAAAACGCCAATACTGAAAATAGACAGTGACTAGGGTTTCTTTTGCCTTTTTTTTCGTTTGGTAAATTTCTTAAACATTTATGGCTAAACGACAACCGTCATCCCGCTGCTTGTTAGCGGGATCTATGCTAAGGGATACCGCGAATGAATCGTGGTATGACGGTTCGTGGTGGCATGACGATAAGCTCGTCATCCCGCTGCTTGTTAGCGCTTACTATTACCCACAAATATAAATGTTTGTTGCATAGCTCTTAATGGCATAACTTTTGCTTGAAATAACTGTTTATATGGTGCAATTTACAGCTTTTAGTTGCTAAAATTATAACTCTTAATTTAATAATTTTAATCCAATAAGCTTTCAGGTTAATAAAATTAAATTATTTGAGTAAATACAATACCATGTCTTTATTTGTGGGTAATAGTAAGTTGTTAGCGGGATCTAGAGATACCGTGACGGTATGACAAGGGAGAACAGTTGCTACTATGTTAGCGGATGAGATACCGTGACGGTATGACTTAGGACTGCTGTCATTCCAGTGTCAGCTACTTGGATGACACCATTCTTTTTCCTGGATCCCAGTGGGCTTTGTTGCATCGCTACTTATGAAAGGCTAACTATAGTTAGGATTATAAGCAACCTATTGAAAATCTTGTTTTTTTGCAATCAATCTGATCAAATTTAAGAATAGTAATTTATTATTTATATTAATAAACTTAATTCTATTGAAAATAGCTAAAGCATTGAAATTCTTGAATTTTAGCCGGATTAGTGAGTGGTAGTGAAATTTCTTTTACTCAAATTTAGGTATTCACTGACCGTTCTTGTTATAAATACCAGAATAATAAGCTACTGATATTCTCCATCTTTTTTATCTTTAATCCATCATAGCTAGCGATGCAACAAAGCCATCCCAGTGTCAAGCACTGGGATGACACCTTTCTTGGCAGAGATTACTCTTAAATCACAAGTTCGTATAATTGTGGAATAATGGTGCTCCTTTAAACGCGAATTCTGGATTAAGGAAGGAAGAAAGTATAGGAAATAGAAGGCTTTTTGGATTTGATGGAATAGGAAATGAGAGTAGAAAAGATATGAACCAAAAAATTAACAGGGGATCTATGGCGAGTGTGTTCAATTTCTAGTCTATTTTTTAGGTAACCAAAAACAGTCTCAATGATAGACCTTTTTCTCAGTAAAATCTTCTCATTTAGCGAAATCAATGCATTTTTCATACCTTTTTTCACCTTGGTAACAAGTTTCAAACCTCGGTCAAACAGCTTCTGAAAAAGCTCTTTTGCAATATAACCTTTGTCACCAAACAAAAGGCCGGTTAATTTTTCCGTCAGATTTGGCACAGGTATCCTATCATCAACATTGCCTTTTGTTAGCGTAAGTGAATGAATTTCACCATTTTCATTGATTACCATATGTAATTTGAAACCAAAAAACCAGCCGTAAGTACTCTTGCTTAATTTTGCAATTCCAGCAAAAACTTTGTTTTGGATATTCTTTTTGCATGACAAACTGCAATGGGAGTTGTGTCTATATATGAAATTCCAGTGTTTTCTGACTGTCCACAAAGCCAATGCAACAACATTGCTAAATGCCACAAAACCCTAGGCTTTAGAGCAACAAACCTGGTATATGAAGGCAACTTTGGAAACTCTGATTTGTAGAGCAACGTTAGGTAATGTAGATAGAAAGTTTTGAAATTTTTACACGGAGATTGTTGATATAGCAGGATTATTGTCATGATTTCGGAGTGCTCAATTTCCGTTGTTCTTGTGGGTTTTTTACCATTTGGCAGTAGTTTACCTGCAAAATTTTTCTCTATATCTCTGCAAAAATCATCGACCAAACAAAACAGTTTGTTATATCTTCCATGGTTAACCTCATCTGTTTTTTTATAACTGCTGAGTTTACCCTGTTTTCTTGCCTTTTCTATTCTCCTTTAATCCAGAATTCGCGTTTGCAGGTTGCAATAAAACATTTCCAACTTGCAGAAGCAAGTTTAACAATACTGTAAATTTTCGTGGTGAACCCTATATACCAGGTTTTTATATTGTTTAGCAGTACAATTTTCAATATTATGAATAAGCATGGAAAGGTGGCTGAGTGGTCTAAAGCACACGCTTGGAAAGCGTGCACATATGAAAATATGTCGGGGGTTCGAATCCCCCCTTTTCCGTATATTACTTCTAGAATGGTATAAAACCCTCAGTCGCGCGCGCAACTCTATTCCTATAACGCGAATTCTGGATTAAGGAAGGAAGAAAGTATAGGAAATAGAAGGCTTTTTGGATTTGATGGAATAGGAAATGAGAGTAGAAAAGATATGAACCAAAAAATTAACAGGGGATCTATGGCGAGTGTGTTCAATTTCTAACGCGAATTCTGGATTAATAGATGAGGTTACCCTGTTTTCTTGCCTTTTCTATTCTCCTTTAATCCAGAATTCGCGTTTTCAGAAGCTGTTTGACCGAGATTTGAAACTTGTTACCAAGGTGAAAAAAGGTATGAAAAATGCATTGATTTCGCTAAATGAGAAGATTTTACTGAGAAAAAGGTCTATCATTGAGACTGTTTTTGGTTACCTAAAAAATAGACTAGAAATTGAACACACTCGCCATAGATCCCCTGTTAATTTTTTGGTTCATATCTTTTCTACTCTCATTTCCTATTCCATCAAATCCAAAAAGCCTTCTATTTCCTATACTTTCTTCCTTCCTTAATCCAGAATTCGCGTCTATAGTGAGTAGCTCCCTCTTATCTCATTTATATCATATTTTTAACTTACCCAATAACATAAATTACTTTAGCTATGCTATCAATAGCATTGCTTTAAAAAGAGTGCCCATATTTTCAGTCAACCTTAGGAATTCACTAAAGATCCTATTCCTTTGTTCATCACTTGCGCTTTTCATTAAAGCCTGGGTTCTTTCTTTTATGCCAAAAAGATATAAAAATTCCCTTTGAGTTAAAATCTCGCAATCTACGTGTTTTAATGAATCTTTTAATGCTTGAAAATTTACAAGTGCGGTAATATCACTATTACCAACATTCTCAAGAGAATTAGCATACTTATGTTGTTTTATCGATTGCAAAGTGCTCTTATACGCGGGGTATACATAACCGTAATCTATAATCAAAGCAGCTCCTTTATGATTATATATCTTCTTCTCAAGTTTTTTTAATATTTCAACCCCAGTTGAACATATTTCCACCACTGCACCATCGAAACCCCCTGTCATGCAAGTAGCTGACACTGGAATCCATGATTCTTTTTTTCTTGATTCCAGTGTCACGCACTGGCATGACACCAAGAGACTGCCATCATCTTGTTTTGTCACCCTATTTTCATACCACCCCTCATTACGATATACAAACTGATCTATCGGAAGAGCGTCAAAGAACTCATTTGCTAAAAAAATGGTTGGTTGTTCTGGTAGGTTGTCAATATTTTTGTGCCAATTAACATCTAAGCCTTTTAATTTTTCCTTTTGTATCTTCCGTAAAGTAGGGCTTATTTCAACTAAGTAGATAGACATTGAATTAAAAAAGCTGCTGTATTTTTTAGTGACTCTTATTATATCGTGAATGAGTGTTCCTTTGCCTGGTCCAAGTTCAACTAGAGAAAATTTTGATGGCTTTCCTAATTTTTCCCATGTATGCATTATCCAAACTGCAATGACTTCACCAAATAATTGGCTGATCTCAGGTGCAGTAGTAAAATCACCATCCTTACCAAGTGGTAATTTATTCGTATAATAGCCGTATTTTTCATGGTACAAAACGGCATTCATGAAATCACTGATGGATATTGATCCTTGACTTTTGTCAATTAATTCGTGTATATAAGTGAGCATGTTATTAATAAATGTTTAACTATAGTGTGCCATACTATAAAATAGTAGAGTATTTATATATATAGTATAAACTTAAGTTTGTGAGTAATAGTGCTTCAGTTATGGACGACAAAAACACCGATTATGTTGCCCTTATACCTCAAGATGATAGTATTGAATACAAATTTGAAGAAGCTGTCAATTTTATAGAAAACAAGGTTATAAATGCTGACGGGTTAACTTTAGCAGAGGTATTTCAAGTGCTAGTTCAAATGCTAAATGGTGATCTAGAATTGGTAAAAAAAGTACTAGCATATGCTAATATTATGGCAAAGCATGGAATGAAGGTAGCAAAAGAGTCGCAATTAAGCAGAGCTGATGTTTGCCGAGCTTTGGAAGGTAAAGAAAGTGTTGTCAATAGACAAGATTTTATAAAGAAACCACCTCTTCCACCTGCTATAAAATCGACCAAAAAGAAAAGTAGAGGTCTTTAGATGGCTGAATCTATAAAAAAATTTACTGTACAATGTGACTTCAAAGGGCAAAGTTCACCTTTTGCAATATATATAGGAAATCCAAAAAGTGATGCTCATCCAATTCATCATCAAGATTCCTGGCTTGTAAAAGAACGTGGAGGGAATATCCCTAATAAAGTAAAAGAAAGTCTACAAAAATTATATAAATTATCTCAAGAAAATGGAGTCTCTTTCTCAGAGCTATGCGCGTATGCCATTACTGTGGTTAGTAATAATGATAAAAAAAGTGACTACAAGCAGTGAGATAGTTTAATCCCTCAATATTTCATTTATAGAGACTTTCGATCTCGTCTTTTCATCCACTTTTTTTACTATGACTGCACAATAGGTTGAAATGTTATTTTTAGATGGAATAGACCCTGGTATCACTACAGAATAAGGCGGCACTTCGCCATAAAATACCTTGCTAGTTTCTCTATCAATAATTTTTGTTGATGCCCCAATAAACACACCCATGCCAAGGACTGATCCTTCTCTCACTACCACACCCTCGGCCACCTCGCTACGTGCTCCAATAAAGCAATTATCTTCTATAATGACAGGTGAAGCTTGAATAGGCTCTAAAACTCCACCTATTCCCACTCCACCGGAAATATGGCAGTTTTTTCCTATTTGCGCACAGCTACCAATCGTTGACCAGGTATCTATCATTGTTCCTGAATCAACATATGCACCAACGTTGATAAAACTTGGCATTAGAACAACATTTGTACCTATATAAGCAGATCGGCGAACAAAACACCCAGGAACTGCTCTAATTTTTAACCGGCGAAATTTTTCCTCATTCCATTCACTAAACTTGTTACCGATCTTGTCAAACCAGCAATTGGTATTGTCTATTATTTTGCTTTCTTCAGTGAGAAAATGTAATAATATTGCCTGCTTTATCCACTTATGTACTACCCATTCTCCACTTGATAGCTTTTCTGCTACTCTAATTTTGCCACTATCAAGGAGCTCAATTACCTCTTTAATTGCTATTCTTGCTGTTTTCTTTAGATTACAGTCATTAAATTTTTCTCTATTTTTCCAAATATCTTTTATCTCACTCTGTGTTTTTTTTAGTTGCAAACCTTCCATTTGTTATATATATATTGATATTAAATTTATAGCTCGTATCATTTGGGCTTGTTACTACTTATATGTAAGTGCTATGAAAATACAATGTAATAGTTGTACTAAAACTTACTTAGTATCTCCTAAGCAAATTGGTGCGTCTGGAAGGAAGGTAAAATGTACGAACTGCAATCACATATGGCATGAATATCTAGAAGAAGTGTCAAACAAATCGCACTCTGCTAATATACAGGAAAAAAAAGTTAGTGGAAGGAATTTTTTACAAAATCTAGCATTTACCACTCTAGCTTTTGCAACAGCTACGGGGTTATGCGTCGTAATTGCTAATGGCATCTTTCCTAGAGAGATGAACAAAGCATACAAAACGATCAGTTCATATAAGGATTCAATAGGCTATAAATTAGGGTACAAAAAAGAACAAACAGAAAGTCCAAATGTAAAAAAACTTGCTGTAAATAAGTTTTATCAAGACTACCTTTTTTTATCTAATTTAAGATCTAGTTAAATAGGCATACCGATATCGGTATCCAGTTCCTCTAGTTATTCAGATGGTGCTTAGGGTGACAGAGTTTTAAAAATAAGTTATTTTTTAACAAAAAAGGCAGCTCATGAGTATTAAAATTGCACCTTCTATACTTTCAGCAGACTTTGCAAAATTAGGAGAAGAAGTAAGAAAAATTAGCGATTTAGGTGTAGATTACATACACATAGACGTTATGGATGGGAATTTCGTTCCAAATATTACAATTGGTCCTAGCGTTGTCTCTGCAATACGTAAATATAGCAATCTTCCTTTTGATGTGCATTTAATGGTCAAATCTCCTGGTAACCACATTGAAAGCTTTATAAATGCTGGTGCTGATATTATCACTGTACATGCAGAAGCAGAGATACATCTTGAGAGGTTGATAAGAAAGATAAAGTCATACAAAAATGTAAACGATGCAAAAAAACCGATTCAAGTTGGAGTTTCAATTGTTCCTTCAACTTTCCCAAGTGTGCTTGAATACATAATACATGAGCTAGATATTGTGCTGATTATGACAGTCAACCCTGGCTTTGGAGGGCAGGAATTTATTCATTCACAGTTGAACAAGATATCTACTATAAAAAAAATGATACAGGAGCATAATCTTAAAACACAAATTTCAGTAGATGGTGGAATTAACTTTTCTAACGCAGCTGATATAATAAAAGCAGGTGCAGATATTTTAGTTGCGGGATCGGCGATATTCAAGGCTGAAGATATTAAGAAGGCCGTAAACGATCTTAAAAATCCATCGTTGTGACCCTATATAGCTAAAGTGGCTTAGGTTTACCTACAATTTGAAAACAATAAATTCGTCATTTCGCTACTCGTTAGCGGAATCTATACCGCGAATGAATTGCGGTATGACGTAGGGAAACCTTTCTTGGGTTAGCTATAGCTAACACCACAATTGTACTAACATTGTGATTTGAGAACAACCTTCACCAGAAAGGGTGTCATTCCAGTGCTTGACACTGGAATGACGAGAGGTAACGCAAGAAGTTTACTCTTAATAAAAACCTGATGATGAATCATTATTACCAAATTTCGGCCTGTTTCTGTTGCTGAAACCAGAACGAGGACGAGGAGGCCTCTTATGGTGACTTCCTCCAGGTTTTCTATTAAATGAATTATTGTAATAATTATCCCTGTCATTTGGACCATCTTTCCTTTCCTCGTTGTAAAGCTCACCTTCAAAAAACTCTCCCGTCTCTTGATCAACCCGACGTCTTGACAACTTTGGACATCCACCTTTTTCGAAGTCAATTACTAGTGCTTTGAAAGTATCATCTTGTTTAAGTATGCTCTCTATAGAATCTATGTGTTCATTAGCTACTTCACTTATGTGCATTTTTCCTTTTTTGCCATTAAGAAATTCAAGCTCTACAATAGACTTCTCTATTCTTACAACCTTGACATCAACTATAGAACCTTGTTCTAGTTCTGTTATTGAATCAATCATCATACTCTTTGCAATTTCAGCTTCAGTGCCACTCGTGGCAAAAACAGAAACTTTACCATCATCTCCTATTTCAATTTTTGCATTACTTCTTTCACACACACTGCGTATATTTTTTCCTTTAGCACCAATAGCTGCAGAAATTTTATCTTTATCTATGTAAAATGATAACATTCTTGGTGCATGGTCTTTGACATCATCACTGTGTTCTGAAATTACTGCATTCATTTTTTCTAAAATATGTAATCTTCCAGCTTTTGCCTGTTCTAAAGATTTTTCAACAATTTCAAAGCTTATACCAGAAATTTTCATATCCATTTGTAGTACCGTAACCCCTTCACTAGTTCCTGCTACTTTAAAGTCCATATCACCAAGATAATCTTCATCACCCAATATATCGGAAAGTATCACATACTCGTCTTTATCTTTAATAAGGCCCATAGCAACTCCAGCAACAGGGGCCTTTATTGGCACACCCGTATCCATTAAAGCAAGAGAAGTCCCACAAACTGTTGCCATAGAAGAAGAACCATCAGACTCCAAAATTTCGGACACTACTCTTATTGTATAAGGAAATTCAGATTTATCGGGTAAAACAGGATGAATTGCTTTCCAAGCAAGTTTACCGTGACCAATTTCTCTTCTTCCAGGTGGACGTCCAGTAGAAATTTCTCCAACAGAAAAAGGAGGAAAATTATAATGTAACATAAAGTGCTCACGTCTATCCCCTTCAATATCATCCACGATTTGCTCATCTTGCGTAGTGCCAAGAGCAGTAACAACCAGCGCCTGAGTGTTACCTCTGGTAAACAACGCAGAACCGTGAGTCTTGGATAGAACATCAACTTCAATTTCTATCTGACGTATTTCATCATGCTTACGACCGTCTATCCTTACACCTTTCTTTCTAATTATTTCACGTACTAAAGATCTTTCAAAGTTTTTTACTGCATACGTAATTAACTTTTCGTCTTTTCCAGCTTCCTTAAGAGCATTCAATATATTATCTCTGATCGCTTCTAGAGCTTGAACTCGCTCTTGTTTTACTGTTTGTGAATATGCTTTCTCAAAATCTTTACCGTGTTTTTCAAGCTCTTGTGTTATATCTGATATATCAACAGGAGCAAAGCTTTCAGGTTTATTGCCAACTGTATCAGCAAACTCTTTTATGAGCTCAATGACAGGCTTAAGGTGTTCATGGCCAAATTTTATTGCATTAAAAACATTTTCTTCAGAGAGCTCTTTCACTTCTGATTCAACCATTAAAATTGAATTTTCATCACCAGACAAAAATAGATCCAAGCTGCTTGCTTTCATCTCTTGAACAGAAGGGTTGAGTATATAGTTATTATTTTCATCACAACCAACCATCACTCCAGCTATAGTAAAGTAAAAAGGAACACCAGAAATTGCAAGAGCTGCAACAGTACCAATCAATGCTGGCACTTCAGGAGGATTGACTGTATCATAAGTTAATAGATTGCACACCACACTAACTTCATCATTAAATCCTTCTGGAAATAGTGGTCTTATACTTCTATCTATTACTCTTGAGATTAAAGTTTCTCTATCAGATGGCTTGCCTTCTCTTTTAAAAAAGCCGCCAGGGATCTTACCTATGGCATAGCTTTTTGCGATAAACTGTACATTTAAAGGTAGGAAATCAACATTTTCTTCCTTCTTCTTACTTACAACGGTTACTAAAACAGAAGTATCACCGTAATTTACAACTACTGAACCATGAGCTTGGCGTGCTATTTTTCCTGTTTCTAAAGATAAGGCACGACCACCCCACTCTATAGATTTTTTTATAATTTTAAACATACTAAATTCCTCGATTATTTTCTAATGCCTAACTTCTCTATTAATTCCTGATAGGCTTCATTACCAAATTTACGCTTTATATAATTTAAGTGCTTGCGTCTTCTACCTATCAATATAAGTAAACCACGCTTAGAGTGATGGTCATGCTTGTGCACTTTAAAATGCTCAGTTAAATTACTGATCCTCTCGGTCAAAATTGCACATTGTACAAAAGATGAACCTGTATCATCTTCTTTAATTGCATATATATTTATCAAACTCTTTTTCTTTTCGGATGTTATCGACATCTAAACCTCATTTTAAATATTAAAAACACGAATAGGTTTCACACAACCATAAATAAAACTGCAGATTGCAATAGGTACACTACCCACTATCGTATAACAAGTATCATAATTCTTTAAATTACGCAAGTTATTTAATACAATTTCCTGACCTTTTCTGATTTTCCCCGCATCTTCTAACGCGAATTCTGGATTAAGGAAGGAAGAAAGTATAGGAAATAGAAGGCTTTTTGGATTTGATGGAATAGGAAATGAGAGTAGAAAAGATATGAACCAAAAAATTAACAGGGGATCTATGGCGAGTGTGTTCAATTTCTAGTCTATTTTTTAGGTAACCAAAAACAGTCTCAATGATAGACCTTTTTCTCAGTAAAATCTTCTCATTTAGCGAAATCAATGCATTTTTCATACCTTTTTTCACCTTGGTAACAAGTTTCAAACCTCGGTCAAACAGCTTCTGAAAAAGCTCTTTTGCAATATAACCTTTGTCACCAAACAAAAGGCCGGTTAATTTTTCCGTCAGATTTGGCACAGGTATCCTATCATCAACATTGCCTTTTGTTAGCGTAAGTGAATGAATTTCACCATTTTCATTGATTACCATATGTAATTTGAAACCAAAAAACCAGCCGTAAGTACTCTTGCTTAATTTTGCAATTCCAGCAAAAACTTTGTTTTTGGATATTCTTTTTGCATGACAAACTGCAATGGGAGTTGTGTCTATATATGAAATTCCAGTGTTTTCTGACTGTCCACAAAGCCAATGCAACAACATTGCTAAATGCCACAAAACCCTAGGCTTTAGAGCAACAAACCTGGTATATGAAGGCAACTTTGGAAACTCTGATTTGTAGAGCAACGTTAGGTAATGTAGATAGAAAGTTTTGAAATTTTTACACGGAGATTGTTGATATAGCAGGATTATTGTCATGATTTCGGAGTGCTCAATTTCCGTTGTTCTTGTGGGTTTTTTACCATTTGGCAGTAGTTTACCTGCAAAATTTTTCTCTATATCTCTGCAAAAATCATCGACCAAACAAAACAGTTTGTTATATCTTCCATGGTTAACCTCATCTGTTTTTTTATAACTGCTGAGTTTACCCTGTTTTCTTGCCTTTTCTATTCTCCTTTAATCCAGAATTCGCGTTTATAACAAGAACGGTCAGTGAATACCTAAATTTGAGTAAAAGAAATTTCACTACCACTCACTAATCCGGCTAAAATTCAAGAATTTCAATGCTTTAGCTATTTTCAATAGAATTAAATTTATTAATACAAATAACAAATTACTATTCTTAAATTTGATCAGATTGATTGCAAAAAAACAAGATTTTCAATAGGTTGCTTATAATCCTAACTATGTTAGCCTTTCATAGGTAGCGATGCAACAAAGCCATTCCAGTGTCAAGCACTGGAATGACACCATTTGCTGTGCAGTTTACCTTCAAGAATGAATGTTCGTACAGTTGTGCGCGGTATCTCAGCATAGATTCCGCTAACAAGTAGCGGAATGACGAATTTGTTGTTTTTCAAATTGTAGGCAAACCTAAGCCGCTTTAGCTATAAATCAATAAAAACTAATTTCTGCTTTTTTCAATAATTTTCTTTGCTTCTTCTACACCAACCCATTCTCCAACTGCTACTGTTTTTCCCTTTTCTAGATCTTTATAATGAGAAAAGAAATGAGCAATTTTATCTAGTAGGTTTTTAGATAAGTCAGAATAGTCCTTTATATTGTCATAATAGCTATCAACACTGGAAACAGGCACCGCTAATATCTTTTCATCTTCTCCTTTTTCATCTTTAGTGAGTAATGCGCCTATTGGACGCACCGATATTAAAACACTAGATGCTAAGGGAAATTGAGTTAGCACCAAAACATCCACAGGGTCACCATCACCTGCGCAGGTATTTGGTATAAACCCATAATTGCAAGGATAAGTCATTGAGGTAGACAAAAATCTGTCAACTTGTAACAACCCAAGCTCTTTATTAAATTCATACTTTACAGGCTCAGCATTTGCACTTATTTCAATTACCACATTCACCGCATTTGGTCCCGCTGTTATTTTACTTAAATCCATAAATTACCTCTTAACTTAAGAATAAGCATTATACAATATGTGCTTTTAAGTTGCTACATTTATGTAGTTCTAAGATTGTTTTGCATGGAGCTGTTCAAATTTTCATTCGTCATCTTATTGACTGTTGAAAGTGGTGGTTTCTGTGATAATTGAAATAAAGCATATACTATTACAATAGTAAGCACCGCACCAACTATCAGGTTAGTAAGGTTATCTTGTGGCAAAACATTTTTTATTGAGTTGAGCAATTTTTGCTCCATAAGGAAATAATCAGCAACATATAACCCAACAGATAATACAAACATACCCAAAATAAGTTTACAGACTGTGTTTTTATGGTCTTTTTCTTTTTTCTTGCTGACAATGAAATTTGGCCTACATTTATTCTCTTCTTGTGGCACTGAGTAGTATATATTTTTAGGGCTCGTTACTAATTGTTCAAATTCATCACTATTTTGGTTTTTTAACAGTTGCTCTAGGGTGTTTTTTGTATTTATAGGATATATTAATCCATCCATTTTTAATTCTTTCTCTTGTCGATCCACATTCTCATGGTTGATTGTATATTTGATGGTTCCATCTCTACTTGATAATCCGATCATGTGTAGTTTGCCAGCCAAGAACATTATATAGCTCTCTATTAACTGATTCTCACATATCTCTAATACTTCTCTTTTTACTGTTTTGTTAGATGACGAAAGTTCTTTATAGTGACCACCCAAAGAAAAGAACAATGCTATATCTTTATCTGCTTTTATGTCATGAATGGAATAATAGCTGCTGATAACGCACTTATTTAATGCAAATTCTCTGTCATATTTGTTTAATGTATTTCCTTCACTTAGTAACTTTCTAAGACCAATGAGTACTTTATTTTCAAAATCTTCTTCTGTTTTAAATATTGGTTCTCTCTTTGGACTTGCTAAGATGTTAAGTAAATCTAATTTACTTCCATCTACTACTTCATTTATATCTCTATTTAACTCAGACCCTTTAATAACTTCATATATTTTATCTATGACATCTTTAGTATTCAGGTTATTGTTTTCACTAAGTATCTTATAAGCTTGAGCATAAATTAAAAACAGCCCTTGTAGACTAAACTTTAAGTTAAAATATTCATCTAATGGCTCCACCTCTTTTTTAATGAATGCAGACAATCCAAAATGATTTCTGTGGTCCATACTACAATCTAAGTCAGCGTGTTGAAAGCTACCTAAAAAAATAAATAACGTCTCTAATAAATTACCCTTACCAACAATTTTTATTAGTTCTTCAATTTCCTTAACCATCCCTCAAACCTGCAATATAATAATTATCTTTATAGTATAAACGATATAGGATAAAATAGCAATAAATGTTATTAGACTTCTTGCATAACCCAAACTAAGTAGAAAAAGGTATCACCCAAGTAGCTGACACTGGTTCCTTTATGACGGCAGTGCCCTCTTCTTGTCATCCCAGTGCGTGACACTGGGATGGCTTTGTTGCATAGCAACCGAAAAAATCTGGTGGCTACTGACAAAATTCATTATAAATAACCATTTAACTGTTGAAGAAAAAATATGCCACAGAAAATGAAAGTCAGTAACCAAAACGAATATAACAAATTCCTTGAAAAAAGGGGAAATATTTTTCGTTACATCGATGAAGCTATCGAAAATTGGTATGAAAATAGTCCAAAAATGCAGGGCGGCAACTATATTTACAGTGATAAAGTCGTAATTTTGGTGCATATAATTGTCAATCTTTTTAGAATTGGTTTAAGACAAACGGTGGGGTTTATAAAAGGATATCTGCAACAAATAGGAAAAAATTTGGCAGTTATCAGCTATTCACAAGCATCAAGAAGGTTTAAAAAACTTAATATTAAGATAAATGATTGCAGGGTTGATAAAAGCAACATGGAAAATATTGAAATTATCATAGATAGCACAAGTATCAGCATTTACAGTAACACTCCTGGCCACAGTAAGGAAAACAGTGCAGATAGAAAGTACCGAAGCTACGAGCAAGTAAGAAAGTTACATGTTATGTTAAGTGTAAATAGTAAAAAAGCTATAGCTGCAAGATACAGTAATGGCTTCTACTCTGACCACTATGGAGCTTGCGATTTGCTTGAAGAAGTTAATTTTCAGCACAAAATAAAAGCATTATATGCAGATAGGGCATACGATAGGCACAAACTTTATAAATTGTGTAAGAAATACGATATAAAGACAAAAGTTCTACCAAAAAAGGATGCAGCAGAACATTCAAAAATAGATTATATGTCTGACAGAAATGCTGCTATTAACGCGAATTCTGGATTAAGGAAGGAAGAAAGTATAGGAAATAGAAGGCTTTTTGGATTTGATGGAATAGGAAATGAGAGTAGAAAAGATATGAACCAAAAAATTAACAGGGGATCTATGGCGAGTGTGTTCAATTTCTAGTCTATTTTTTAGGTAACCAAAAACAGTCTCAATGATAGACCTTTTTCTCAGTAAAATCTTCTCATTTAGCGAAATCAATGCATTTTTCATACCTTTTTTCACCTTGGTAACAAGTTTCAAACCTCGGTCAAACAGCTTCTGAAAAAGCTCTTTTGCAATATAACCTTTGTCACCAAACAAAAGGCCGGTTAATTTTTCCGTCAGATTTGGCACAGGTATCCTATCATCAACATTGCCTTTTGTTAGCGTAAGTGAATGAATTTCACCATTTTCATTGATTACCATATGTAATTTGAAACCAAAAAACCAGCCGTAAGTACTCTTGCTTAATTTTGCAATTCCAGCAAAAACTTTGTTTTTGGATATTCTTTTTGCATGACAAACTGCAATGGGAGTTGTGTCTATATATGAAATTCCAGTGTTTTCTGACTGTCCACAAAGCCAATGCAACAACATTGCTAAATGCCACAAAACCCTAGGCTTTAGAGCAACAAACCTGGTATATGAAGGCAACTTTGGAAACTCTGATTTGTAGAGCAACGTTAGGTAATGTAGATAGAAAGTTTTGAAATTTTTACACGGAGATTGTTGATATAGCAGGATTATTGTCATGATTTCGGAGTGCTCAATTTCCGTTGTTCTTGTGGGTTTTTTACCATTTGGCAGTAGTTTACCTGCAAAATTTTTCTCTATATCTCTGCAAAAATCATCGACCAAACAAAACAGTTTGTTATATCTTCCATGGTTAACCTCATCTGTTTTTTTATAACTGCTGAGTTTACCCTGTTTTCTTGCCTTTTCTATTCTCCTTTAATCCAGAATTCGCGTTTTTAGGTTAATAAAATTATATGGACAAGATGGTGTAAAAGAGTGGAAAAAGGAAGCAATTTATGGAAAGAGATCTTACATAGAAGGATTTTTCTCAAGGTTGAAGCAAGTATTTGGATTTAGCTTTAGGAATAAATCTGAAGTAAATCGTGAAAAAGAATTACTAATTAAGTGCTATTTGCTCAACAAATTCACTGATATTGGTATGGCTAAATTTGAAATCATTACATAAATTTGTCGTAAACCATCACTGCTTAAGTTGCTATGCAACAAAGCCATCCCAGTGTCACGCACTGGGATGACAAAGGTGAGCACTGGAATGACAGGGAAGAGAATACTGGATGACAGAAAAAAAGCACTTGGATGACAAAAGTTGGGCTACTTGGATGACAAGAAAGTGATAACCGACTTTTTGCCTAAAACAACTAAGAAAGAAACTTCTCATCAAGAGAACTTAAATATATACTAATTCTCTTATTTTTAAACGATTTCTCATCATGAATTGCACGATCAAAAACCTGAATTTGACTTGTTATAATGCTACAATTATTATTTGCAACTTCTAATACGCCACTATCAATTACAACCTTCTTTCCTGTTTGGTTACTCATTTTAACAGTAATCATACCAGGCAATAAATAAATTAAGTAAGGAGCATGGTGAGCTAAAATCATAAGCTCCCCTTCGAGCCCAGTTACTGAAAGAGAAACCACTCCACTGAATGAAATTTGATCGTCAGGAGAGAAAAATTGCACTTTAAAAGTATTCATAATCTTTAACTTTTATTTAGCTTCAGCTTGTATTAATTCAGCCTTTTTTATTGCTTCATCTACATTCCCCACCATATAAAAAGCAGCCTCTGGTAAGTGATCATATTTACCTTCAACAATCTCTTTAAAACTGGAAACAGTATCAGAAAGTGAAACAAATTTACCAGGCATACCAGTAAATATTTCTGCAACGTGAAAAGGTTGAGAAAGAAATTTCTGAATCTTACGAGCCCTATCAACAATAATTTTATCTTCATCAGATAGCTCATCCATACCAAGTATTGCGATAATATCTTGCAGTGATTTATAAGTTTGCAATATACGTTTCACCTCAGAAGCTACCTTATAATGTTCTTCACCAATGATTTCAGCAGATAAAGACTGAGAAGTTGAATCAAGTGGATCAACAGCAGGGTATATTCCCATTTCAGCTATTTGCCTTGACAACACTGTGGTGGCATCAAGATGAGAGAATGTAGTTGCTGGGGCTGGATCAGTTAAATCGTCCGCAGGAACATATATAGCTTGCACAGAAGTAATAGAGCCAGAAGTTGTTGAAGCTATTCTTTCTTGCATTGCACCCATATCAGTTGCAAGGGTTGGCTGATAACCAACAGCTGACGGTATTCTTCCAAGTAAAGCAGAAATTTCAGAACCAGCTTGTGTAAAACGGAAGATATTATCCACAAAAAACAGAACATCTTGGTTTTCACGGTCACGAAAATACTCTGCCATAGTAAGTGCTGTTAAAGCAACTCTAGCCCTTGCTCCAGGAGGCTCATTCATCTGACCATAAACCAAAACAGCTTGAGATTTTTCATGCTCATTTATATTTATTACATTTGAAGTGATCATCTCGTGATAAAGATCGTTACCTTCACGTGTTCTCTCCCCTACCCCGGCAAACACAGAAAATCCTTTATGAGCTTTTGCTATATTATTAATTAATTCCATTATCAGGACTGTTTTACCAACACCGGCTCCACCAAATAAGCCAATTTTTCCTCCTTTAAGATAAGGTGCAAGAAGATCTATAACTTTTATTCCCGTAACTAAAACTTCTTCCTGTATTCTCTGTTCAGTAAAACTTGGAGGTGCTCTGTGTATAGACTCTAAGTTATATTTTCCCTTCAGTGGACCACACTCATCTATAAGCTCTCCAACAACATTAAAAATCCTTCCTAAAGTTGAACGCCCAATTGGCACAGATATTGGTGCACCTGTATCAAAAAATTCATCCCCCCTTGACATGCCATCTGTGCTATCCATAGCAATACAACGAACTATATTGTCACCTATATGCTGCGAAACTTCTAAAACCAGCTCCTTATCCTTATATTTTAGTTTGCTTTTTAAAGCATTAAATATTTTAGGCAATTCACCTTCAAATTTTATATCAACAACTGCTTGAGTTACCTTAATCGCTCTACCTATATTCATCTCTTTACTTTTATCACCTAACACTAGAATTCCATAAAAGAACTTCTAAAGAAAATAAATCTTATATTATTAATAGAAATTTTGCAACATTAAAACGCTTACTAGTTACGCTTCATTACAAACAATGCAAATGCATTTAATAGCCAAGTAATAATAAACAATACTAAGCTAAGCGCATAAGCAGCAAGAGTTTGTACACTATTGAAATCCTGATCTCCGGTAAGTAATGTAGCGATCTGCACGGTAATGGTAGTAACTGAATTAAGAGGGTTAAAAGTCAAATTTGCGTTGATTCCCACAGCCATTAGCACAATCATTGTTTCACCTATCACTCTTGAAATTGACAATAAAATTGCACTTAAAATTGTAGGCATTGCATAAGGTATTGTTATATGCCATATAGTTTCCGCTGGAGTTGCGCCAAGTGCCATGAAGCCATAACGCAAGCTTTTTGGAACAGATCTTATGGCATCTTCGAGTAAAGAAATAATAAAAGGAAGAATCATTATCCCAATCGATAAACCGGCAACTAAGGCACTTTCTGAGTGTATACTTAAACCAAAAAAATTTGCTACCTGCTTTATAAAGAAAGACAAAAACACAACCGCGAAATATCCATATACAACCGTAGGAATAGCAGACAAAACTTGCAAAGTTGTATTAACAATATAACGCACTTTCTCACTCGCATATTCACTAATATATATTGCAGAAAATAAACCAAGCGGAACGACAACTAACATTGCTATAATAGTTATAAGTAATGTACCCACTAAAAGCGGCGCTATACCAAAACATCCTACCTTCTCTTCATTGATAGTGACTACATTGTGGCCCCATTTCAAGCAAAACAAGAATTCTGAAATAGCTACTTTATTAAAAAAATTAATGGATTGAATAAAAATAGATAGCATTATAAATAAAGTGATAAAAAATGATATGGCCAAAGCCACAAATAACGAAAGTTTTATTATCTTATTTCTTTTATTTTTAAAGATAAAAGCAAGCATAAAAAAAAGTAACGCTATAGAAATAAAAGTTACAAAACAATTATTATAGAGTACTAACAACCAAGTTAGCATCCATACACAACTAAGATATAGATAAGATTTAACCTTATTTACCTCTTGAAACCTACTAAGACAAAATAAAAGGATTAGTAGGACAGGTATGACTATCACCGAATTCATTTTCCCATGCATCAAATTTTATTCTACAAAAATGTCATACAAGTTCACCATCATTTGACAATAAAGTAAAACAATTTAAAATAAATAATTATATTAATATAAAAACAATGAAGAGAACATTTCAACCAAAAATTTTGATAAGAAAGCGCAGACATGGATTTCGTTCACGTATGGCAACAAGAGCTGGAAGAAAAATCCTTAATAGGCGCCGTTCATTAGGGTGTAACAAATTATGCGCATAGTAAGTATAAAAAAAAAGATTTTTCCTTTGCTTTCAAAAATAAGTTAGCACTCAGCAGTCTTTTTTATCGTGGGCTTTATATATCACTGTATGCTATAAAAGAAAGAGAACCTGAAAAGTACATTCATACTATTAGAGTAGGTCTGGCTATCAGTAAAAAAGCCGGAAAAGCAGCAAAAAGAAATAAAATAAAAAGGCAACTACGAATACTTGCTAAGATTAGCATTTTAAATATAAGCAATATAGGGCACTACTACATAATACTAACTCATAGAAACATTATGCAAGCAAGTTATAAAAACTTACAAAAAGATCTAACTATTTGCTTAAAAAAGATAAAATAAAAAAAAATTTCAATTAAGGTATTTACAACTATATTTTTTATGATAACATAAGTAAAATTTTTAAAATAAATTAATGGGTGTGGGTGTTTAATGGTAGAAAGTAGAAAAGAACAAGATAAAAATCTCAATATAAATACAAATAATGTTAAAGAAGATTTTTATGAATATAAAGAATCTAGTTATCGTACACAATGGGAATTAGCATTTGAGCAAAGTCAATACTTAGAGCAGAATAAGAATAAGCCTAGACCGCAATTATTAGATTTGAACATAGAAGCGACTTCTCGTAATAAAAGAATTATTAAAAGGCGGTAAAAAGAAATTTTTATAAACTTGGCGGCGACCTACTCTCCCTTTTCAAGTACCATCAGCGCTAAAAAGTTTCACTTCCGAGTTCGCGATGAGATCGGGTGGTTCATTTTTGCTATAGCCACCAAGTCAATAAAAATTTCTAACTTAACAATTTTAACTTAATATTTAACACTGCATACACACATATAGAAAGCAAATAAATCAATCAGGCTATTAGTACTAGTTAGCTTCACATGTTACCATGCTTCCACACCTAGCCTATCAACGTGGTAGTCTTCCACGGCCTTAATTGGGAAATCTTTTTGAAGAGGGTTTCTTGCTTATATGCTTTCAGCAATTATCCCATCTATACATAGCCACCCAGCGATGCTATTGGCATAACAGCTGGTACACCAGAGGTATATCCATCTCGGTCCTCTCGTACTAGAGTCAGACCTTCTCAAATTTCCTTCACCCACGGCAGATAGAAACCGAACTGTCTCACGACGTTCTAAACCCAACTCACGTATCACTTTAATCGGCGAACAGCCGAACCCTTGGGACCTTCTTCAGCCCCAGGATGTGATGAGTCGACATCGAGGTGCCAAACGGTGTCGTCGCTATGAACGCTCGAACACCATCAGCCTGTTATCCCCGGCGTACCTTTTATCCGTTGAGCGATGACCCTTCCATACAGAATCACCGGATCACTATGACCGACTTTCGTCTCTGCTTGGCTTGTCAGCCTCGCAGTCAGGCAAGCTTATGCCATTATACTATCAAGCTGATTTCCGACCAGCTCTAGCTTACCTTCGCACGCCTCCGTTACTTTTTAGGAGGCGACCGCCCCAGTCAAACTACCCACCATACAATGTCCTAGTTCCAGATAATGAAACATAGTTAGATATCAAAAGTGTAAAGGGTGGTATCTCAAGGTTGACTCCATTATAGCTAGCGCCATAACTTCAAAGTCTCCCACCTATCCTGCACATCACACTTTTAATAGCAATGTAAAGCTATAGTAAAGGTGCACGGGGTCTCTTCGTCTAACCGCGGGTACCCCGCATCTGCACGGGGAATTCAATTTCGCTGAAGTGATGTTGGAGACAGTGGAGAAATCGTTACGCCATTCGTGCGGGTCGGAACTTACCCGACAAGGAATTTCGCTACCTTAGGACCGTCAGTGTTACGGCCGCCGTTTACTGGGGCTTCAATTCGGAGCTTGCACCCTTCCTATTAACCTTCCAGCACCGGGCAGGCGTCAGACCCTATACTTCCACTTACGTGTTTGCAGAGTCCTGTGTTTTTAGTAAACAGTCGCTACTCCCTATTTTGTGCCACCTACTCATAGTTACCTAAAAGCAGGTTACCCTTCTTCCGAAGTTACAGGTATAATTTGCCGAGTTCCTTCAACATCATTCTTTCAACACCTTAGTATACTCTACTCATCCACCAGTGTCGGTTTGCGGTACGGCCTCATAAATATAAGTGCTATTTCCTGGAGCTTCTTTTAAGCATAGATCAATCCAATAAGATCTATACAAATACGAAACCCGTCACACTTAAGAGGTTTAGGAATATTAACCTAATTGCCATCGACTACTCCTTTACGGACTCGCCTTAGGAACCGACTAACCCTACGCAGATTAACTTAACGTAGGAACCCTTAGATTTTTGGTGAGAGTGTTTTTCACACTCTTTTACGCTACTTATGTCAGCATTCTCACTTCCGATATCTCCAGCAGTTTTCACAAACCACCTTCACAGACTTACGGAACGCTCCGCTACCGCACCTATTGATCGAAATCAATAAGCACTCACATCTTCGGTATACAGCTTTAGCCCCGGTACATTTTCGGCGCAGAAAAACTTATTTAGACAAGTGAGCTGTTACGCTTTCTTTAAAGGATGGCTGCTTCCAAGCCAACCTCCTAGCTGTAATGGTTTTTCTACTTCCTTCCCCACTTAGCTGTAATTTTGGGACCTTAGATAGTGATCTGGGTTGTTTCCCTTTCCACCACGGACTTAGCACCCGTAGTGTGCCTGCTGTATAATTAATTGTTGGTATTCGGAGTTTAGTTAGATTTGGTAAGACGGTGAATCCCCCTAGTCTATCCAGTGCTCTACCCCCAACAACATACATACAACGCTCTACCTAAATAGATTTCGCGGAGAACCAGCTATTTCCAAGTTTGATTGGCCTTTCACCCCTAATCACAACTCATCCAATAATGTTGCAACATTAACTGGTTCGATCCTCCAGTGTGTTTTACCACACCTTCAACCTGGTCATGACTAGATCACTTGGTTTCGGGTCTAATCCATAAAACTAAAACGCCCTATTCAGACTTGCTTTCGCTACGCCTACACCTAACGGCTTAAGCTTGCTTCATAGATTAACTCGCTGACCCATTATGCAAAAGGTACGCTGTCACTCTAAATATCAATAAATTGATATAGAGCTCCAACTGTTTGTAAGCACTTGATTTCAGATTCTATTTCACTCCCCTCCCGGGGTTCTTTTCACCTTTCCCTCACGGTACTTGTTCACTATCGGTCGTTAAGGAGTATTTAGGCTTGGAGGATGGTCCCCCCATATTCAAACAGGATTTCACGTGCCCCGCTCTACTCAAGGATTTAAAAACTTTCTACTTATACAGGACTATCACCTTCTATGGTTACTATTTCCAGAGTATTCTAATTCTTATTCTTAAATCACTAGCCTTTTCCGCTTTCGCTCGTCACTACTAACAGAATCTCGGTTGATTTCTTTTCCTTTGGCTACTTAGATATTTCAGTTCACCAAGTTTGCTTTACATACTTAGTATGTAATAACTAGCTTAGCTAGTTGGGTTTCCCCATTCGGAAATCTGCGGATCAAAATTTGTTGACAATTCCCCACAGCTTATCGCAGCCTGCCACGTCCTTCATCGCCTCTTAACGCCAAGGCATCCATCAAGTGCTCTTAATAATTTATTTATCCGACTATATGTAGAATATGCAGAGTTAAATATTATTAAAATTGAATTGAGATTAAATTAATCTCTACCATAAAACTTGTCAAACATCTAAAAACTAAATTAATCTTTTATATATTATAACCTAACAAATAATATGTCAACGCCTTTTTGCACAAAACATTTACTTATATTATCAACAACAATATACTAGCAATCCTAAACAGTACAATCTGAGAAATATGCGGTAAACTTATATATACAGTAAAAATTAATGAAAAAGATATTTTGTAAGATAAAATGTGTTAAAATCAATTGCCTAAAAATGATAATGAACATTCGGAGTATTTCTAATGTATGAAAAGTAATCTCTCTTTTATAAAAAACGTTGCTTTAAATTGTATGTCTAAGCTCATTGGCGTATTAAATATTAAGAAAGTAAAACACTTCATTGTGAACAAATATAATACTCTTGATAAAGAAATGACAGTGCTTCTTGAAAAATCTAAAAACCTGTTAAATACCAACATTGAAATCGGTTTATATCACTTTTATAAAGGCAGCATATCAGATGCAAAGTTACGATTTTGGTTAATTAGCATATTTTACCCCCATCTACCTATAGTCTGGTATAACATCGGAAGGTGTCATTTTGCGGTAGGAAATACTAACAAAGCTTATAATTATTTAACAAAGACACTAAAATTAGATAGTGACCACGAGGAGGCGTCTTACTATATAAAAAAAATGACAAACTCAGCGCCTATTACAGAATTGCCAAAAAACCTCATAAGACAATATTTTGATTATACAGGTGAATATTTTGTTGAGCATTGGTTGATTGCTAAACAGTATAAAGGGCATGAACTTGTACATATGATAATTACAAAAATCTTCAACAACTCCACTTCTGAGCTCAATATACTTGACCTTGGTTGTGGAACTGGAATATGTGGTCATTTCTTGAAAATAAATAGTATTGGAAACCACATAACAGGAATTGACATTTCAAGTAGAATGCTAAATATTGCAAGAGGATGCTTTATAAAAGGTAAGCCTGTTTACAATGAATTAATACATATGGAAATGAAAGAGTTTCTTAAACAAGAGAAAAACCAGCAGTATGATGTAATTATCTTTGCTGAAGTGCTACATTATCTACATGACTTTCAAGAAGAGTTGGAATTAGCAAAAAGATCTACGAGCAAAAAAGGAGTTATTGTATGTTTAATAAGAAGAAAGGAAGGTGAAGGTATTGACTTTGTAAACAAAGGAGACTATTTTCGTCATTCAGAAAGTTATGTTCAACATGTTGCAAAAGAAATAAATATGCAAATAAGTTATATGAGTTACTGTAAAATATATGGCAGTCAGGTTGACTGTATCTTGTTTGCATTACAGCATCAACAAGAAAATCCGAAAAACCTAACTTAAAAATCGCTCAAAGTGGCTTTTAAGTATCTATATATAATAAAAGAATAAAAGGAATTTTATGAATAACATTACTATTAATTACGCAAAGGATAGCAAATTAACCGATTTTGGAAAAGCAGTTCTATCAGACAGGTATTTAATAGAAAATGAAAGTTATCAAGACCTCTTCATACGTATTGCCAATTACTACTCTGATAATAAAGAACATGCGCAGCGTCTTTATGACTACATGAGCAACTTGTGGTTCATGCCTTCAACACCAATACTCAGCAATGGTGGCACTAAGAGAGGGTTACCTATCTCTTGCTTTCTTAATGAAACCGAAGACAGCTTGCAGGGAATAGTTGACTTATGGAATGAAAATGTTTGGCTTGCTGCACGTGGAGGAGGCATAGGTAGTTATTGGGGAAATTTACGTTCAATTGGTGAGAGTGTAAAAGGCAGTGGTAAAACATCAGGAATTGTTCCATTTATTGTAGTGCAAAATGCTCTAACGCTTGCAATTAGTCAGGGATCCTTAAGGCGAGGAAGTTCAGCAGTTTATCTTCCTGTATTCCATCCGGAGATAGAAGAGTTTCTGGATTTACGTAAGCCAACAGGCGGTGACCCAAATCGCAAAGCGTTAAATATACATCATGCTGTAATAGTAACAGATAAATTTATGCAGGCTGTTGAGAATGATCAAGAATGGAATTTAATAAGCCCTCACAACAATAAGGTTATTTCAACTGTAAAAGCGCGGGATATATGGATCAAAATACTAACAGCAAGAGTTGAAACTGGAGAACCTTACATTATTTTCCTTGATGCAACAAATAACAATAAGCCAGAATCTTACAAAAAGCTCAACTTAGACATCAAGATGTCAAATCTATGCAGTGAAATAACTTTAACCACAGGTTATGATCACCTGAATAAGTCACGCACTGCTGTGTGTTGTCTATCATCCGTAAATCTTGAGTACTACGAAGAATGGAAAGACAATAAACTCTTCATAGAAGATATAATGCGTTTCCTTGATAATGTATTGGAAGATTTTATAAATAAAGCACCGAATGAAATGCAGCGAGCAAAATATTCTGCAGCCAGAGAACGCAGTATTGGTCTTGGTGTGATGGGTTTTCATTCATTTTTACAAAGCAAAATGGTTCCTTTTGAATCAGTAACAGCACAACAATGGAATAAAAAAATATTTAAGTATTTACGCAAGCAAGCAGATATAGTTTCTAAAAAATTGGCAGAAGAAAAGGGGGCATGTCCTGATGCCAAAGAAGTTGATCTAATGGAAAGGTTTACACACAAGCTCGCTATTGCTCCTACTGCCTCGATCTCCATTATTGCAGGCAATACCTCTCCTGGAATAGAACCATATGCAGCAAACGTATTCATACAAAAGACACTTACAGGCTCATTTGTAGTGCGAAATAAATTCTTGCAAAAACTATTAGCAGAAAAAAATCAAGACAATGATAAAGTATGGTCTTCAATTTCAACAAATGAGGGTTCCGTTCAGCATTTAGATTTTCTTAGTGAGCATGAAAAATTGAAATTTAAAACAGCGTACGAGCTTGACCAAAGATGGATTATAGAACATGCAAGTGATAGAACTTCGTATATTTGCCAGTCTCAATCAGTAAATCTGTTCTTACCTGCCAACGTACATAAACGTTACTTGCACAAAATACACATGCTTGCTTGGAAAAAAGGATTGAAGAGCTTATATTACTGCAGATCACAATCAATGCAGAGAGCTGACAAGGTTTCGCATGACATATTCAAAAAAAGTGAAATATTGCAACAAAAAACAGATATTGACTACGATGAATGTTTGTCATGCCAATAGTGACCTTATTCAGAAAAAGTAGAGAGAAAGTTAAGACGTTTTTGGAGTAAAATAAAACGTTTTTTCAAAATATGGCAAATAGAAGAGAATAGAAACAAAAACTTGCTTGACACCCTCCGCCAGCCCCCTTATCATGAAACTGAAGGTATTCAGTTATCTTCATCTGTGAAGATTAAACAGCAAGAAAACAACGTAGTTGGCGTCTTATTTTTAATTTTTTGCACTATGTGCACCTTATGTCTTCACAATATTTCTAGGTTTTTACCTATATAAGCTGAAACGCGCTTATAAGTCGTTTAAGACAGTATAGTACGCCAATTTGCAGGATTAAAGAGTGACAACTAGCTAACACGGGATTTCTTTTGCCTTTTTTTCTGTTTAGTAAATTTCTTAAACATTTAAACTAAGGTGAGTTGCATTTAAAAGCAGCTAAATTGCAGTGTTTAAGACTTTAAAAAACGCCAATACTGAAAATAGACAATGACTAGGGCTTCTTTTGCCTTTTTTTTTATTTGGTAAATTTCTTAATGTTTATAGCTAAAAACGCGAATTCTGGATTAAGGAAGGAAGAAAGTATAGGAAATAGAAGGCTTTTTGGATTTGATGGAATAGGAAATGAGAGTAGAAAAGATATGAACCAAAAAATTAACAGGGGATCTATGGCGAGTGTGTTCAATTTCTAGTCTATTTTTTAGGTAACCAAAAACAGTCTCAATGATAGACCTTTTTCTCAATAAAATCTTCTCATTTAGCGAAATCAATGCATTTTTCATACCTTTTTTCACCTTGGTAACAAGTTTCAAACCTCGGTCAAACAGCTTCTGAAAAAGCTCTTTTGCAATATAACCTTTGTCACCAAACAAAAGGCCGGTTAATTTTTCCGTCAGATTTGGCACAGGTATCCTATCATCAACATTGCCTTTTGTTAGCGTAAGTGCATGAATTTCACCATTTTCATTGATTACCATATGTAATTTGAAACCAAAAAACCAGCCGTAAGTACTCTTGCTTAATTTTGCAATTCCAGCAAAAACTTTGTTTTTGGATATTCTTTTTGCATGACAAACTGCAATGGGAGTTGTGTCTATATATGAAATTCCAGTGTTTTCTGACTGTCCACAAAGCCAATGCAACAACATTGCTAAATGCCACAAAACCCTAGGCTTTAGAGCAACAAACCTGGTATATGAAGGCAACTTTGGAAACTCTGATTTGTAGAGCAACGTTAGGTAATGTAGATAGAAAGTTTTGAAATTTTTACACGGAGATTGTTGATATAGCAGGATTATTGTCATGATTTCGGAGTGCTCAATTTCCGTTGTTCTTGTGGGTTTTTTACCATTTGGCAGTAGTTTACCTGCAAAATTTTTCTCTATATCTCTGCAAAAATCATCGACCAAACAAAACAGTTTGTTATATCTTCCATGGTTAACCTCATCTATTAATCCAGAATTCGCGTTTAAAGAAAACAAATAATATTATAGATCCGACCCAAACCGAGGTTATAACTGTATGTGACAGAGAAGCAGATATACATGATTTTTTTGAACTTGCACATAATCTTAACTCAGCAATTTTAGTAAGAGCTCGTCACAACAGAAATGTAAATAAAAAATTTATGCATACCAGGAATAAGCAAAAATTATGGTCATTTATCCAAGGCCTTTCTTACGCGAATTCTGGATTAAAGGAGAATAGAAAAGGCAAGAAAACAGGGTAAACTCAGCAGTTATAAAAAAACAGATGAGGTTAACCATGGAAGATATAACAAACTGTTTTGTTTGGTCGATGATTTTTGCAGAGATATAGAGAAAAATTTTGCAGGTAAACTACTGCCAAATGGTAAAAAACCCACAAGAACAACGGAAATTGAGCACTCCGAAATCATGACAATAATCCTGCTATATCAACAATCTCCGTGTAAAAATTTCAAAACTTTCTATCTACATTACCTAACGTTGCTCTACAAATCAGAGTTTCCAAAGTTGCCTTCATATACCAGGTTTGTTGCTCTAAAGCCTAGGGTTTTGTGGCATTTAGCAATGTTGTTGCATTGGCTTTGTGGACAGTCAGAAAACACTGGAATTTCATATATAGACACAACTCCCATTGCAGTTTGTCATGCAAAAAGAATATCCAAAAACAAAGTTTTTGCTGGAATTGCAAAATTAAGCAAGAGTACTTACGGCTGGTTTTTTGGTTTCAAATTACATATGGTAATCAATGAAAATGGTGAAATTCATTCACTTACGCTAACAAAAGGCAATGTTGATGATAGGATACCTGTGCCAAATCTGACGGAAAAATTAACCGGCCTTTTGTTTGGTGACAAAGGTTATATTGCAAAAGAGCTTTTTCAGAAGCTGTTTGACCGAGGTTTGAAACTTGTTACCAAGGTGAAAAAAGGTATGAAAAATGCATTGATTTCGCTAAATGAGAAGATTTTACTGAGAAAAAGGTCTATCATTGAGACTGTTTTTGGTTACCTAAAAAATAGACTAGAAATTGAACACACTCGCCATAGATCCCCTGTTAATTTTTTGGTTCATATCTTTTCTACTCTCATTTCCTATTCCATCAAATCCAAAAAGCCTTCTATTTCCTATACTTTCTTCCTTCCTTAATCCAGAATTCGCGTTCTTGCACTGGAAAAGTAGAAGTTGAAATCCCTGCTAGAGATAATAAGCAAAAAAGGACAGCATTTCTAGAAATTAGATTCGGAAAATTTATGATGAGTCCACATGAAAGCCATATAAAATGTAAAGAAGGTCACATAAAATATAAACCGACAGCATTATTCAGTCTACAACTTCACGCAATTCATGTTGTTGAAAGAAATTCTCCTCCAGGAGCAAGTCCGCTAGAGTGGATGCTTTTAACAAATCTTTCGGTCAGTACTTTTGAAGAAGCTGTTGAAAAAGTTAGTTGGTATTGTTTGAGATGGAAAATAGAGATATTGCATAAGATTTTAAAATCTGGTCTCAAAGTTGAGGAATGTAGGCTTGGAACAGCAGAAAGATTAATGAGGTATTTAACAGTCATGAGCATTATTGCTTGGAGAATTTTCTTTATTACATCAATTGCAAGAACTAACCCAACATTACCATGTACTGGCTTATTAGCTGAGGAAGAATGGAAAGTTTTATATGTTAAAATACACAAAAAACCATGTCCAAGTATAGCCCCTACTATAAAAGAAGCCGTTTCGTGGATTGCTCAACTTGGAGGTTATTTAGCAAGAAAAAGCGACCAAAAACCAGGACCAATTACTCTTTGGAAAGGATGGAGACGTCTCTTTGATCTAGCAGAAGGATGGAGACTTGCTCATGAACCCCATATTTGTGGGTAATAGTAAGATTTACAACCACTCCCCTACCCTTTCTAGCTGTTTATAGCTGTTAAATCTCAGGAATTTATCAAAATATGGAGAGGCAATAAAGGGTGTGGAATTACTTAAATAATTAGATAAAAAACCAGGCAGATCATTTTTTAATTCTTGCATTTTGTATCTATAATTTTGTATAGAAATAACTTTTATTTTATCATAATCAAGTTTCCAATAAGCAAGTTCTGAGACTTCCCTTCCGGTCACATACTCTACCGCTAAAGCTTGCAAAATTAATTGCGGAAAAAACCCCGACATAACTTCTTCATTGGAAGGTGGTGAACCAAGTTTATAGTCTATAATTGCTACTTGCCCACTTGGTAGATACTCAACTCTATCACATCTTGCTGTCAGTAAGATTTCTTGAGGGATAAGATCTCTATTTGTCATCCAAGCAGTTTCATACTGATCACAAGAACCAGCGTCACGCGCTGGAATATGGAATATCGGACAGGAAAAGCTCTTTTCTAGCTCAATATGGTTGCTTCGAGTCTCATCAAATTCGACAAAAGATTGAATCACCCTCTGTAGTCTTACCCACCACATATTTAAAAAATTAAACTGACTAGTCGAGAATGCTTCTCGTGCAATGCTCATCAGCGATTTTTTGTTGCGTAAATATCTTGCAAGAATGTTGTGTACCATAGTACCAAATTCCAATATCGATGGCTTAAAATTCAAGTCTCTTAATTGTTTAAGGCCCAGTATATATTCAACGTAAAATGAATAAGGATTACGAATTAGCTTTTCTATTGCACTGCAAGACATCACCTGCATTTTTTCTTTTCTAACTTCGGTTTGAGGTTTTGGCATAGGTTGAGTACATGGAACAGTACATTCAGGCGTATTTAATACCCTCAGCCAATCACGATACGGCTGTTTCCCCTCCTTAAGCAGAATTTCCAAACGCTGCAATAGAATTGGTTTTCTATGGCTTAGCGATCTTGTAATATAAACCTTACTTGCACAAAACAAATTGTGTAAAGTATAAAAAAAATACCCCTGCTCTTCTTGCGCAGAAGGAAGGTTAAATTTTTCTCTCGTAAGTGCATTCAAAAGCGGACTTTGAAAGCTTGGCGCTTCATTAAACCCAGCGAGTATTACAACTTTGTTGTGATATAAGCTGAATTTATTTAAGTCATTTGCTACAGAGAAAAACTCCTTCTCTAAAAATAAAGTCAGAATTTGGCTATATAACTCTAAGGAGCACTTAATTTCTACACCCTCACATGCATTCAAGAAGCTATAGGTAAAATTACCTATTTCACCATTTAGCTCTGAAAAATTTATACCAGATAGCATATTAACACACTGCAAATGAGTTGCCACCACATCAGAAATAGGGCAATTTATAATGTTAAGCAAAGGATTAAATACAACCTCTAACTTACTGATAATAATTAATATATCTTCTTTATGTTTTAGCTTTTTATGGGCATTGATAGCATTTATAATATCGCTCAGGCCATTTGTACTAAAGTTGCGTAATACCTCTATTTCAAATTCAGATAAAATCCGAGTGTACTCTTCTTGAGTGTAACCAAAAGTCACTAGCCTATGTTTAAGGAGCGAAAGTAATGACACACTGCTCCAATTTGAGGTCAAAACTTCGATACTATAAAGTAGGAGCGTTATATAAGGATAATTTTCCGGTATGGCACTGTGTTGCCTTGATAAACATGCTATACGAGTTGCAAGTAATTTATCAAAGACGACCAAAGAAACGTTTTCATAACCTTCATTCTCTATAATTAATGATGTCACTTGTGCTTCTTCCTCTCTGGAATCACAAGTGATGACTTCAATATTGCCAACATGTCCACTACTAACTTTGCTTAGATCGGCAGTTGTATCAAAGACGTAATCTAGATATTCCTCAGGACTTCCTGTTATCCCAGCCCTTTCTGCTGTCATCCCAGTGCTTGACACTGGGATCCAGTTTTCATTATACAGCCACCTGGTGCGCTCATTTAAAGTTAAGTTTTCTGGATCCCAGTGTCGGAGCACTGGGATGACACCAGAACACGCTTCTGGCAGAAAACTCACATCCCTTCTATCCACATTTAAATAATCGAGCAGATCTTTCAAACAATATTGATAGTGTTTTTTATCAAGCGATTTCCAGTCTTTCTCTTTAATTTTCAAATTCAAGTTAGGCAAAATTATTTTTCCAAATGGCAGATCATATATAGCCTTGATCAACGACTTATCCTTTCCAATTCCAACAAAGATTATATGTTGGTCTTTTTGTAAAGAGATTATCATATTGTTTATGTAATCACTCTTATGTTTTAATATATCTACTACTTCTAAATCTTTTAAAGTTTTACTCCAAGTCTCAGTGAGTAAGCTTATGAAATTCTCTATTTTTTTTGAATGTTCATTAAATTGATCATAATCCGTTGTTTGGGTAGATTGAATTTTATCAAGCAGTGATGGCAGGCTATAAGCTAAATCAATTGGAAAATTATCATTATTTTTTCTATTCCACTCTAATATGAATTGAATGAGTAGCAGTGTCCTTTTTGTTGGCTTGATAACTTTAACCCTATCAAGATTTAATATTAAATCTTCCTCATCAATATTCTCTAGCGAAACTATCTCTGGCAAAATTATGCATTTTTTAGCATTATGATTCTTGAATGCACTCAGCAACGCTATCACATCCCTCTTGCAAGGAAGTATAATTTTTACTTCAGGAATTTTTTCTCTTTCATATTCAGAAAATATGTGCTGAACCAGCACATCAAAAAGAGATTCATCCACATTAACGGTAAAAACTCTTCCCACTAACAGTAACAATTAATACAATATTTTATTGTATAGAAATTATTCAAAATATAAACGTGCTTGTATGCTATTATATATTATAATTTTTTATAACATTACATGGCAAACATTAGAATAGAAGTTTTAAATAAATGCGAGCAAATTGGCCGCAGATGGTTAGTCAACGTTTACTCGATTTACATACGCAAAGGATTACCATCCAAATTATATGAAGAAATTTGCGGGCTATTTTATAATAAAGTCATACAAGATTGCCGTTATTATTCCTACAACGAAAACCTTGAAGAAGTTCAATATGATTTCATAGAACCACAAGCTGAGTGGGGCTTGGAAATAAGCTTTTTACCTGGCATGACCGATAATGTAGGCAACACAGTGAAACAAATTGTTAGAGAATATTTAATAAACAAGAACTACATTGATGAAAATGTTTGTATAAAAGCAAGAAGTTCAAAATTGATTCTAGGGCAAGGAAATTTGCCAACTGAAGATGATATAAAACAAGAATTCAACCCTATCACTGAGTATTGCATTCTTGTTTATAAAGAAAACAGCAATTGCCGTTGGAAGTATTATGGTAAATCGAATGCCTCACCTGGTGTCATCCAGTACTTGGATCCAGAAAATTTCAAGCAATTGTATAATGAAAACTGGATTCCAGTGTCAAGCACTGGAATGACAGAGGGGGAAACAGGAATGACAGAAGGGAGAGCTGGAGATACCCACACCGTTGTCATTCCAGCGCGTGACCAGGAAAAAAAAGAATGGATCCCAGTGCCCAGATACTGGGATCCAGGAAACTTCAAGCAATTGTATAATGAAAACTGGATTCCAGTGTCAAGCACTGGAATGACAAAAGAAGGGGCTGGGATGACAAAAGAGAGTACTGGGATGACATCAAGTAGTAATGGGGTTAAGTCTGTTGACCTCAATGTAAGTGACCAAGAGCTTGAAAAGATCAGCAAAGATGGAATCGATGGCAATGGTACTTTAGGGCTCTCTCTGGCAGCAATGAAAGCTATAAAGGATTACTTTAAAAAACTTAATAGAAATCCATATGATATTGAACTTGAGTCCCTAGCACAAACTTGGTCCGAACATTGTAAACACAATATTTTTTGCTCTCCTATTGATGAAATAAAAGACGGTCTATATGCTCATTATATTAAGCGTGCAACGCGTGAGATAAATTCTGACATATGCGTGTCAGTTTTCTCCGACAACGCAGGGGGAATAATTTTTGATGACGATTACTTGATTGTAGATAAAGTTGAAACTCACAATAGCCCTTCAGCTCTTGATCCATTTGGTGGAGCAATGACCGGAGTGCTTGGAGTTAATCGTGATATAGTGGGTTTCGGGAAAGGCGCGGAACCTATAATGAATACCTATTACTTTTGCTTTGCCAAAGAAGCAAAAGGCAAATTTTATAGGGATAAAGAGCGCACTGATGAGATCTTACCGCCGAAATATATAATGAAAGAAGTGATTCATGGCGTTAATGTTGCTGGTAATTGCTCTGGTATTCCAACACAACTTGGGTCGGTATATTTTGACGATAGATTTTGTGGGAAGCCGCTGGTCTTTGTTGGAAGTGTCGGAATTATTCCGCGCAGTATAAATAATGCACCTTCACACATAAAAGGACCTAAAAACGGCGATAAGATTGTAATTATTGGTGGAAGAGTTGGAAGAGATGGAATTCACGGTGCGACATTTTCTTCAGAGGCATTGTCGGGAAACAGCCCTTCAACAATCGTACAAATTGGTGACCCCATAACACAAAAAAAACTATCCAATGCCGTCATAAAAGCAAGAGATCTTGGTCTTTATAATGCAATAACGGATAACGGAGCAGGTGGTCTATCATCTTCTATTGGTGAAATGGGAAAAGACGGATTTGAAGTTGATTTGAGCAAGGTTCTCCTTAAAAAGGATGGTATGGCTCCGTGGGAAATATGGATATCAGAATCACAAGAGAGAATGACCTTAGCAGTGCCAGAAGAAAATCTTCCTTCATTTAGGCAAATCATGAAAAAACATGATGTGGAGGTTTGTGTGATTGGAGAGTTCAGTGATAGCAAGAGGGCTAAGGTTCAACTCTCTTCTGCTCCACCAATAATGGACATCGAAACTGAATTTCTGCATGATGGTAATCCCAAAGTGCATTCACAGACAAAGCCGTGGTCTAAGGGGCTTCTAGCGCCATGCACTGGAATGACAACAAATCCAGCATCTTTAGAAGTCGAGCTAAAAGAAATGCTGAGCAGACCAAACATATGCAGCAAAGAGTTTATAGTGGTGCAATATGACCATGAAGTTCAAGGATCGTCAGTGCTAAAACCATTGCAGGGCAAGGGAAGAGTGTGCAGTGAAGCTATTGTTTCAAGGCCAATCTTTTCTTCAAACAAAGGTGTTGTGAAATCACAGGGGTTTGGCTCGAGTTATGGAGAAATTGACACCTACCACATGGCAGCATGTGCAATTGACACCGCGATACGCAACTATGTAGCCGCAGGAGGAAATATAAATCATCTAGCGTTGCTCGACAATTTTTGCTGGTGTGATGCTTATAATCCAGAAAGGCTGTGGCAACTAAAGAGAGCTGCAGAGGCTTGTTACGACTTTGCAACTGCATTTAAAACACCATTCATATCCGGAAAAGATAGTATGTTTAACGACTTTAAGGGATATGACGAAAATGGCGAGAAAGTGATGATATCTGCACCACCTTCATTACTCATCTCAGCAATTGGAGTTATAGAGAATATTGAAAGTGCGGTATCGCTTGATGTGAAAATGCCGGGGGACTTGATATATGTGCTTGGTACAACCCACGATGAGCTTGGTAGATCTGAATATCAGTTATATAGTGGAATAGGTAATGACAACGTACCAAAAGTTGATGCACAAAGTGCTAGAAAGTTGTATGAATGTTACAACCAGACAATAAAAGATGTCATAATTGCCTCTGCAATTGCACCAAACTTGGGCGGATTAATTATTGCTCTGGCAAAATCGCTAATTGCAGGAGACCTTGGTGCTGAAATCGATCTTTCACTAGTGCCAATAGGAAAAATACAAAATACAGACATAATAAACAAGATAATAATGTTTTCTGAATCGCAAAGTAGAATTTTGGTTACTATTGCACCACAAAGCCAGAAGAGGTTTGAAGAATTGTTTAAAGGTGCGGTTTATTCATGTATTGGCAAAGTAACAGAGAAAAAAGTGCTAAACATAAAGGATGTTTTAAAAGTAGATCTGAAAGATTTGGGAAATAGTTATTATATAGCTAAAGTGACTTAGGTTTACAGACAATTTGATAAACGACAAACTCGTCATCCCGCTGCTTGTTAGCGGGATCTAGAGATACCGCGGTGGTATGATGTAGGGAAACCTTAGCTATAGCATGTCAGTTTAAAATATTTTTCTTATTATGCTAAATAACTCTTTTACTATATGTAATGTTTATTTAGAATGAATGTATGTTATTAATTTTGGGTAGGTAATTATGTCTATTTTATCGATACTCTTGCTTATCAGTCTTTCTTTACTCAACACTTCAAATAAATTGATGGTATGTGCTGCCTTATTTGTGGGAGCTGCTTTAGTTGTAAATTCAATGGTTGAATTTTATGGCAGAAGCAAAGCTACATACAACTTAATAGTGTGTACAGCGCTATGTTGTGTTTTTAAATGGCAAAGTTTTAATTTGATGATATTGATTTCATATACTGCAATTTTAGTCTCTCTTCTCTCAAGCATAATTATTTTTGAAAAATTGAAGTCCAAGTTGAATTTTCATATGGCAAATTTCATTACTTTAATTATAGCATTAGTTGTTGATAGTGCCGTTGTATGTGTTGGATTACTATACAAATTTTCTGCAGGTAAATGCTTATCAATATATATTAGAGATTTAATTTTTAAGTTTTCTTATGTGTCAGTATTGAGCATCTGCTTGTTTATAGGAATGTATTTATTTTGCTTGGCGAACAAGAAGTATTTTAAGATTTCCACATAACCTGTTTTCTGATATAGCTAAACTGACTTTGGGTCCTGGGTTGGTGGTCCTAATAACGCGAATTCTGGATTAAGGAAGGAAGAAAGTATAGGAAATAGAAGGCTTTTTGGATTTGATGGAATAGGAAATGAGAGTAGAAAAGATATGAACCAAAAAATTAACAGGGGATCTATGGCGAGTGTGTTCAATTTCTAGTCTATTTTTTAGGTAACCAAAAACAGTCTCAATGATAGACCTTTTTCTCAGTAAAATCTTCTCATTTAGCGAAATCAATGCATTTTTCATACCTTTTTTCACCTTGGTAACAAGTTTCAAACCTCGGTCAAACAGCTTCTGAAAAAGCTCTTTTGCAATATAACCTTTGTCACCAAACAAAAGGCCGGTTAATTTTTCCGTCAGATTTGGCACAGGTATCCTATCATCAACATTGCCTTTTGTTAGCGTAAGTGAATGAATTTCACCATTTTCATTGATTACCATATGTAATTTGAAACCAAAAAACCAGCCGTAAGTACTCTTGCTTAATTTTGCAATTCCAGCAAAAACTTTGTTTTGGATATTCTTTTTGCATGACAAACTGCAATGGGAGTTGTGTCTATATATGAAATTCCAGTGTTTTCTGACTGTCCACAAAGCCAATGCAACAACATTGCTAAATGCCACAAAACCCTAGGCTTTAGAGCAACAAACCTGGTATATGAAGGCAACTTTGGAAACTCTGATTTGTAGAGCAACGTTAGGTAATGTAGATAGAAAGTTTTGAAATTTTTACACGGAGATTGTTGATATAGCAGGATTATTGTCATGATTTCGGAGTGCTCAATTTCCGTTGTTCTTGTGGGTTTTTTACCATTTGGCAGTAGTTTACCTGCAAAATTTTTCTCTATATCTCTGCAAAAATCATCGACCAAACAAAACAGTTTGTTATATCTTCCATGGTTAACCTCATCTGTTTTTTTATAACTGCTGAGTTTACCCTGTTTTCTTGCCTTTTCTATTCTCCTTTAATCCAGAATTCGCGTGTTAAGGGTCGTAATGCTCCTCCTGTGTTAGAACTAACTGATTTGGGTTATAGAAGGCGATCATCTTCAAGTAGCGATGAAGAAATTTTTACCACTGGTGACAGAATGCGAACTATGGATCGATCTCAAACAGTGCTAGACAGTATATCAGTAGAAAATAGTAGTCGATCAAGAAGTAGCTCATCGTCTTCAGCAAGCTCTTGACTGACTGAAGCGGAGTCTAAGAGTGAAAGAAGCTTATCTTGGGATAGCGATGATGTGCCGGAATATCACCTTTAGCTATTTGTCTGAATGTTTTTAATATGTAAACTGTTAGGAAATTTTCTTTTGCTTTTGTGATTTTCATGTTAAAGTATAATTCCTGGGTGAAATAAGTAGCTGCTGTTATGTGATAAACATAGCAGAGGAAAGTCCGGGCTCCAAGGAAAAATAGTGACGGGTAATGCCCGCCGGAGGTAACTCCAGTTATAGGGCTACAGAAAATTACCGCCTAAAATATTCTTAGGTAAGGGTGAAAAGGTGTGGTAAGAGCACACCATGGCAATGGTAACATTGGTAGTCGAGTAACCAACACTAGGAGCAAGATTAAATAGAAGTAGATTTTATGTTTTCCTCATATCTACTCGGGTAAATCGCATGAGGTAAATGGTAACATTTACTCCAGATAAATAGCTACATAAACAGAACTCGGCTTATATTTCACCTAGGCGTCACATGATACGTGCGATATAAGCCATGCTATATTTAAATGTGTAGGCATTTCATGCGTTGTCCTTCACTTGTTCTGCTTGATAGCCATCACTACTTTCGCCTACATTAACATTAGAATATTCTTCATCATCAACATACTCTTTCAGAACATACCCTCGGCCCCAAACGGTTTCTATGTGGCTTTTTCCATCATTTGCACTTTCAAGTTTCTTACGTAATTTGCACATAAAAACATCAACTATCTTGTTATCTGAAGGTTCATCCAAGCCATTGTAAAGATGATTTAAGAACATTTCTTTTGTTAGTACTGTTCCTTTACGCAGTGCTAGCAATTCTATCATAGAATACTCTTTATTAGTAAGGTGAACCGTTTTACCTTTCACCTCAACAATCCTGTGATCAAAATTGATATTTATATTACCAATCTTTATCACCGATTCAGGATGGCCTTTAGTACGACGCACTATGGCCTTAATTCGAGCTAATAACTCGCTTTTATGAAATGGCTTGGTTAAGTAATCATCGGCACCATACCCGAGTCCTTTAGCTTTGTGATTGACAGCGGATATACATGAAAGTATTAAGACAGGAACTTTGATTTTTGCACTTCTTAGTCTTAACAATATATCATATCCGTCAATATCACCAGGCAAGTGTATATCTAAAATAACTAGGTCATAGTAATCTCCGTTTGAGGAAACCATGTTATTGTTATAATCTTGTGCAGAAGTAACAACGTCACAGAAGTGTCCATCAGAAGTTAAGGCGTTAACCACAGTCTTTGCACTTACTTGATCATCTTCAATTAATAATATACGCATATTTTACACCCCATAAATAATTTATAATTTTAGTAATATATATAACTAAGGAAAGTAATAAATCAAATTTTTATTAACAAATGATCAAAATTACACTTATTAATTAATAGTAAATATATTGTTCCAAAGTTATATAAATAGATCTAAAATATAATAGACATACCATGATAGTAATAGTATTTTTAGTAAATATTGAATTAAAGTTACTATTATTAAAAGAATACTTCGGTTAATAAATATTTAACTATTCTATATGCCTGTGTTATATTTTTAATTTACTTATCCTACTATTTTAAAGTATAAGTAATACTTTCAGGAATATTGTGTGGCAATATCAATTTTAGGTGCTGGTGCATGGGGTACAGCAATCGCAATTTCATTAGGTAGTAAGAAAGATGTGATTTTGTGGACTCGCAATGAAACTACATTTGAATCAATCAACGGGAAAAGAGAAAGTGACAAGCTACCCGGTTGTCGAATTTCTGATAATGTGTCAGTAAAACTGGCTATTGAAGACACAATCAATGCTTCAGTAACAATCCTCGCTGTTCCCACTCAGTCTCTGAGGGAGGTATGTCAGCAATTGCATAATTGTAATCTGAAAAAAGATGTAGCAATAATTTTAGCTTGTAAGGGAATAGAAAAGTCTACATTAAAATTACCTAGTGAAATAGTAAATGAAGTTTTACCTAACAATCCTATTGCTATTTTTTCAGGCCCTAGTTTTGCTATAGAAGTTGCAAAAAAATTGCCCTATTCAATGGTTCTTGCGTGCCGAAATAACATATTGGGTTCAAAGCTAATATCAGAACTACAGCAAGAAAATGTTAAATTACGCCTTAGTAGTGATGTTATAGGGATACAGGTTTGTGCAGCGTTAAAGAACGTTTTTGCTATAGCGTGTGGGATTGTTCTAGGTAGTAAACTTGGGTTTAATGCTCATGCAGCATTGATTACGAAAAGTATGAGCGAAATTAAGGCTTTATACTCAGCAAAAGCTGGTAACGGTAATGTGGATATAAATACACTACTTGGGCCGGCATGTCTGGGTGACCTAATTATGACATGCACATCCTTGAATTCAAGAAACCTATCTTTTGGGTTTAAAATAGGTAATAGTGACAATGGCTTTAATGTTCAGCAGATTTTGTCAGAAGGCAAGTCAGTGATTGAAGGTTTTAGCACTGCTGAGCCCATATTTAATTTAGCAGGAAAGCTAAAGATAAAAATGCCTATATGTGAAGCGGTCTATAGATTATTGTATGAAAGCGCCTCTATAGAGGATACTATTTCTGTTCTTGTAAATTAGTTTTGTACTTTGGTGTATTGTGAAATTTTTATATAAATTGATATCAACATGGTGGCTGTCTGGCACAGTAAAAAAAATGCCAGGTACCGTAGGCAGCTTAGCTTCTTATCCAATTGTTCCTGTAATACTGAGTGACAGAATTTTAGGTGCAGCAATTATTTTTTTTTTATTTTTGATTGGACTATGGTCTATAGGCAATTATATAAAACACTACGAGACTTCATGTGATCCAAAAGAGGTAGTAATTGACGAAGTAGTTGGTCAATTGCTGACAATACTTTTAGTTTCGATATTGTTAAGCCAAGAGATGAATTGCTCTTCATTGTTGTTGTGCTTTTTTTCTTTTAGGTTTTTTGATATAATAAAAACGTGGCCTATAAATTTGATCGATAAAAATACCAAAGGTCCTTTAGGTGTTATGCTAGATGACATTATAGCTGCAATTTTAGCCTGTGTTCTTATAGGAGCCTTTTATTGTTTATTGTTGATGTATGCAGGATAAAAAAATTTATTATTCAAGCTTAATTGTTCAAAATCTAAAGGATTATATACTGTACACAGCGAATTTATCTGAGTGGGAAGTACACGATGAATTTGATAACGTTACATTTACAATAAATGGTACCAGGGAGTCATTATTTAATTTTGTGTTCTGTGGAGATCAATGTACCGAGCTTTCTATACAAAAAACTCTAGATTATCTCAGAACAAGAGATATAGAAGCAACATGGGTAATAAATTCACATATGAAAGTAAGAGATATTTTAGAAAAGTGTGAAATAAAACACGTTAGCACACCAAAAAAAGCTTTACTTAATATGAAAAATTACTTTTTACCTGCTGATGTTATTCCAAACTTGAGGTTAAATGCTGTAAATGGTAGCGACCTCTTAGAACAGTTAGATTTACACACTTCTAAAATTTTTTATCATGGCGTTGGAATTGTCAGCACATTTTTTCGCGGATTATCAAATTATGATGATAAAAACTCAAGATTAAGATTTTTTCTTGTAACACTAAATAGTGAAATTATTGGGACATGCGGTCTTTATGTTCAAGACAGCGTAGCTGGTTTTTATAGTGATGGAGTTTTACCAATTTACAGGAATCGTGGAATAGGTACCCAAATGGTTTTAGAAAGAATAAAGATAGCTAAGCAGCTTGAATGCAAATATATAGTAGCACATTGTATGAAATCTTCTGTGAACCTTTATAAGAGATTGGGCTTTCAAATGTTAGGCAATCTTTACTTATATACCTCTTCAGCATAATTCTGAGCGGTTACAAATTTTTACATTTGTTTTAAAAGTGCTATGTTTTTTTTGTATGAAGTGGTTTTAATATTGATTCTAATATTATTCTTTCTCTCTTATTCTAAATTAAAAATTAGTAATAAGATTAAGAACTTACAGCATCAAAATGTTATCATAAATAATTTAATTGATACTGTGAATGATGGGTTTTATATTTGGGATGCAAAAAAGCGTATAGAAAAGTTCTCTCCCAACTTACTAATTTTGCTTAATACTGTTTTTTACTCGTTTAATGAGTTTGTGAATTTTTTTGAGCAATCAGAAAGCTTAATTAAAAATTTTGTTGAGGCAAAGGAAATAAATAAATCTTTTACTCTAGATTTAAAGTCAAAGGACAGTGAGGTTTATTGCATATGTTACGGCAGAAGCATAATAGATGATTCTACCAATGTGATAGGTGTGCTGTTATGGATAAGGAATGTCTCAGACTATAAGATAAAAGCTAACGGACTTGAGTTAGAAAATAGTAAGCTTACACAAGAAGTGGAGAGCTATAAAAATGTTTTCAACTCTTTACCATTTCCAATACTAAAATATAACAAGAATAGAAAGGTGGAATTTTATAATTTGTTTTATGATAAGTATGTAGATGGTTCTAAGAAATTTGCTATTACCAGTAGCACTCATAGCACAAAACCAGGAAGGCATGTCGTAACTTACAAGAACGAACCTAAGGTTTTCGATTTTGTTAAAATTCCAATACAAGGTTCTGGTAGCATAGTAATGTATGGGAAAGATGTTAGTGATGCAGAGAAATTATATACTGAATTAAACAGTTATTTAGCTACACAGAAAAATTTGCTTGAGAGGTTGTCGGTTGCTATAGTAATATATAGTAAGAATCAAAGGCTAAAATTTTATAATAATGCTTTCATAAAAACCTTTCAATTTGACCCAAAATTTTTGGCATCTTACCCAACTTATCATGAAGTTATGCTTTACCTCTTCGAATCTAAAAAGCTTTTAGAAAAAGAGGATTTTCAAACTATTAGTAACCAAAGACATGAGTTATTCAAAAAATTATTTGAATCGTATGATGATAAGATGCATTTCACGAATGGAAAAGCGTTCAGGGTATTAACAATACCCTACGCTTCGGAAGGTTTACTGTTCTCTTACGAAGAATGCAAAAGATAATACTTAAACTCCTTCTCTCTCTACTAGGAACGCGAATTCTGGATTAAGGAAGGAAGAAAGTATAGGAAATAGAAGGCTTTTTGGATTTGATGGAATAGGAAATGAGAGTAGAAAAGATATGAACCAAAAAATTAACAGGGGATCTATGGCGAGTGTGTTCAATTTCTAGTCTATTTTTTAGGTAACCAAAAACAGTCTCAATGATAGACCTTTTTCTCAGTAAAATCTTCTCATTTAGCGAAATCAATGCATTTTTCATACCTTTTTTCACCTTGGTAACAAGTTTCAAACCTCGGTCAAACAGCTTCTGAAAAAGCTCTTTTGCAATATAACCTTTGTCACCAAACAAAAGGCCGGTTAATTTTTCCGTCAGATTTGGCACAGGTATCCTATCATCAACATTGCCTTTTGTTAGCGTAAGTGAATGAATTTCACCATTTTCATTGATTACCATATGTAATTTGAAACCAAAAAACCAGCCGTAAGTACTCTTGCTTAATTTTGCAATTCCAGCAAAAACTTTGTTTTGGATATTCTTTTTGCATGACAAACTGCAATGGGAGTTGTGTCTATATATGAAATTCCAGTGTTTTCTGACTGTCCACAAAGCCAATGCAACAACATTGCTAAATGCCACAAAACCCTAGGCTTTAGAGCAACAAACCTGGTATATGAAGGCAACTTTGGAAACTCTGATTTGTAGAGCAACGTTAGGTAATGTAGATAGAAAGTTTTGAAATTTTTACACGGAGATTGTTGATATAGCAGGATTATTGTCATGATTTCGGAGTGCTCAATTTCCATTGTTCTTGTGGGTTTTTTACCATTTGGCAGTAGTTTACCTGCAAAATTTTTCTCTATATCTCTGCAAAAATCATCGACCAAACAAAACAGTTTGTTATATCTTCCATGGTTAACCTCATCTGTTTTTTATAACTGCTGAGTTTACCCTGTTTTCTTGCCTTTTCTATTCTCCTTTAATCCAGAATTCGCGTTTTTAGTTCTTCTTGCTTTTTTGAAACTATGTATTCTATTACCTCGTCATTTTTTGTGATAAATTCAGCATATTTTTCTAGTAATTTTGCATCTAATTTATCTGTTTTTGCAAAGTGGTTGCAGGCTTTTGCAAATGCATATACCCGATTTGGGTGAGCTCTGTGAACAGCTATGTTATGTTCCCGTAACAACTTTATGACAAGTTTTTCATAACCACCTGTTGATTCTACTACACATAACCTAACAAATACGTTAACTATTTTTGACTTTATAAACTCAGATATAGCTCTTTCTACATTTTCTATACGCTGATGTTTATTGTCGATTGAGATATCAAGTGTTTCTTTTGAAACATCAATACCAATGAAAACTGTTCTAGCCATTTTTGTACCTATAGATATAATCAAATAATAATGTAAATGCTGTACAGGATTGTGATTCGATCTTTTAGATCCCCCTACCGTTCGTACTCCATTTTTTAAAGCTAGGAGTGCACTGAGATGCCTACGATTTCTATCAATCAATCCAATTGACAGTATCACTCCTTGCTCATTATAGCCTTGCGGCTTTGATTTAATATACAATCCAGTTTTCTTTACAAATTCACCAAAAGTGCTTCATTTTATAACGCAAAACCCATACTCACCAAACCCAATGCATTACTTGCAATTAAGTTTCCTGGATCCCAGTGGGCTTTGTTGCATCGCTACTTATGAAAGGCTAACTATAGTTAGGATTATAAGCAACCTATTGAAAATCTTGTTTTTTTGCAATCAATCTGATCAAATTTAAGAATAGTAATTTATTATTTATATTAATAAACTTAATTCTATTGAAAATAGCTAAAGCATTGAAATTCTTGAATTTTAGCCGGATTAGTGAGTGGTAGTGAAATTTCTTTTACTCAAATTTAGGTATTCACTGACCGTTCTTGTTATAAATACCAGAATAATAAGCTACTGATATTCTCCATCTTTTTTATCTTTAATCCATCATAGCTAGCGATGCAACAAAGCCATCCCAGTGTCAAGCACTGGGATGACAAGAAAGGGAGCACTGGAATTTTTGTTTCAGTATTTGTACATTAGCCATGCGTCTGAACAGATACTCGTAAAGTTGTGCTTTTAATATGGATTATCAGTTTAAAAATGTTGCTAACTAGTATATCTGAATGTAACATCAATTAACGTGTATAAATGAAGCAATCTAATGGAAAATAGTTATAATGCCGATGCAATAAAAATCTTAAGGGGTCTTGATGCTGTAAGGAAACGTCCAGGTATGTACATTGGTGACACTGACGATGGATCTGGCTTGCACCACATGGTATATGAGGTTATTGACAACACAATAGATGAATCTTTAGCTGGATATTGTGATAAAATTGAAGTTAGTATAAATAAAGATGGTTCAGTATCAGTAACCGACAATGGCCGTGGCATTCCAACTGACATTCATGAAGAAGAAGGAATATCAGCAGCAGAGGTAATAATGACTCAACTCCATGCTGGTGGTAAATTTGACAATAATACCTATAAAGTTTCTGGGGGATTACATGGTGTTGGAATCTCAGTTGTGAATGCATTATCAAGCTGGTTGGAATTAATTATTTGGCGCAATAAGAAAGAACACTTTATGCGTTTTGAAGATGGTGAGTCTATTGAACCTTTAAAGGTAGTCAACGAAAATACAAACAAAAGAGGAACTAAAGTCACGTTCATGCCATCAACAGAGACTTTTAATGGCATTAATTTCAGTTACTCAACGCTTGAAAGTCGTATAAGAGAATTAGCATTTTTAAATTCAAATATCGACATTACTTTACGTGATTTGCGCAATGAACCATATACAGAATCTCATTTCAATCAGAGCAATCAATCTAAAGACAATTTTGGTACAGCAAATTTTGTGCAGTATTTAGATAAGAATAAGACACATGTAACTAAAATTGCCAGTATGAAAGGAGATGCAGAAGATCTTGGCATCAGCTTGGAAATATCGATGGAATGGAATGATTCCTACTATGAACATATGTTATGCTTCACGAATAATATAAGGCAACGAGATGGTGGTACGCATTTGGCAGGGTTTAAATCCGCCTTAACTAGGTGCATCAATACCTATGCAACTAATGAAGGGTTCTTAAAGAAAGCAAAAGTAAATTTAACTGGAGAGGACGTTAGAGAAGGTTTAACTTGTGTTTTATCTCTTAAGATGCCTGATCCTAAATTTTCTTCACAAACAAAAGACAAGCTAGTTAGTTCTGAAGCACGTGCAGTTGTAGAAAGTATAGTTTCTGATAAATTGAGCACAATCCTTGAAACTGATCCCAAATTGGCGGCAAGCATAGTAGAAAGAGCAATTAGGTCAGCAAAAGGAAGAGAAGCTGCTCGAAAGGCACGTGAACTAGTTAAGAATAAGAACAGTATTGATATTGCAACTCTGCCAGGAAAACTTGCTGATTGCCAGGAAAAAGCTCCCGAATTGTCAGAATTATTTATAGTAGAAGGTAATTCAGCAGGTGGTACTGCAAAGCAGGGGCGTAATCGTAAAACACAAGCAGTGCTTGCCTTAAGAGGAAAAATTCTAAACGTAGAACGTGTAAGTTTAGATCGTATTTTTTCATCTGCAGAAATAGGCTCTTTAATTACTGCAATTGGTGCTGGAATAGGAAGTGAGCATTTTAATGTTGAGAAAGTTAGATATCATAAGATTATCATTATGACAGATGCAGACGTTGATGGATCACATATCAGGACTTTGATTCTAACCTTTTTCTTTCGACATATGCGTGAAGTAATTGATAAGGGATATTTATATATAGCACAGCCACCCCTCTATAAAGTTACAAAGAATGCTAAAGACACTTATATTAAAGATGACGAAACTTTTGAAGAGTATATAATAAACTCAGCAGTTAAAAGATTAACACTAAGTGGTACAACTACAGAATTTAACGACTTGCGCCTTATTTTGAATAAATGCGTTAGCACTTCTAATATTAGCAAAAATTATGATAGAGAAATACCACAAAATCTCTTAGAGTCATTGCTAATTTTAAGCAAAAAGAATGCTCTATCATCGGCTGATGAGATATTAAAGTATTTAAAATTAATGTACAGCGAATACACTTGGGAAGTGGAAATAAAAGATGAAGAAAAAGAAATTCACATCTCTAAATTATTTCAAGGATTGGCAGACAAATATATATTTGCATTTAGTATGCTTGAAGGCAAAGATATGCAAAACATATTAAGTTTGCTTGATGGTATAAGTAACTTATTTAATGGCGATTCATTTTTAAAGTCACAAGAAACTGAAATAAGAATCACTTCTCCAAGTGCACTTGCAAAAATAATAATGGACTATGGTAAAAAGGGTTTAACTCTGCAGAGATTTAAAGGTCTTGGTGAAATGAATGCTGATCAGCTATGGGATACTACGTTAAATCCTGAGGCTAGAACTTTATTGAAGGTTGAAATAAAAGATTGTGAAGAAGCTGATTCCATATTTTCAATATTAATGGGTGATATAGTTGAACCACGCCGTGATTTTATTAATAGCAATGCACTCAACGTGCATGATGTTGATATTTGAACTTTTAGCAAAATGTACGAACGTTACGGGTTTAAGCAAGAACTGTGTCATTCAAGTAGCTGACACTGATTCCTTTATGACGGTGTCATTTCAGTGTCCCTTTTTGTCATCCGAGTAGCTCTTCGTTGTCATCCGAGTAGCCCCTTCTCCTGTCATCCCAGTGCTCCTTTTTTTGTCATCCCAGTGCTCCTTTCTTGTCATCCGAGTAGCCCCTTTTTTGTCATCCCAGTGTCTGGCAGGGTTTTTCTGCCGCATCAAGCAGTATGGCTCAGCGATTTCGAATATGAAATTTTAATGTTCCCAGAAGGCCGTTATGATGATCAGGTGGACAGTACGGTACAATATTTACAATGGATGAGAAAAACTAACACCAGTGCTTTCAACGCGAATTCTGGATTAAGGAAGGAAGAAAGTATAGGAAATAGAAGGCTTTTTGGATTTGATGGAATAGGAAATGAGAGTAGAAAAGATATGAACCAAAAAATTAACAGGGGATCTATGGCGAGTGTGTTCAATTTCTAGTCTATTTTTTAGGTAACCAAAAACAGTCTCAATGATAGACCTTTTTCTCAGTAAAATCTTCTCATTTAGCGAAATCAATGCATTTTTCATACGCGAATTCTGGATTAAAGGAGAATAGAAAAGGCAAGAAAACAGGGTAAACTCAGCAGTTATAAAAAAACAGATGAGGTTAACCATGGAAGATATAACAAACTGTTTTGTTTGGTCGATGATTTTTGCAGAGATATAGAGAAAAATTTTGCAGGTAAACTACTGCCAAATGGTAAAAAACCCACAAGAACAATGGAAATTGAGCACTCCGAAATCATGACAATAATCCTGCTATATCAACAATCTCCGTGTAAAAATTTCAAAACTTTCTATCTACATTACCTAACGTTGCTCTACAAATCAGAGTTTCCAAAGTTGCCTTCATATACCAGGTTTGTTGCTCTAAAGCCTAGGGTTTTGTGGCATTTAGCAATGTTGTTGCATTGGCTTTGTGGACAGTCAGAAAACACTGGAATTTCATATATAGACACAACTCCCATTGCAGTTTGTCATGCAAAAAGAATATCCAAAAACAAAGTTTTTGCTGGAATTGCAAAATTAAGCAAGAGTACTTACGGCTGGTTTTTTGGTTTCAAATTACATATGGTAATCAATGAAAATGGTGAAATTCATTCACTTACGCTAACAAAAGGCAATGTTGATGATAGGATACCTGTGCCAAATCTGACGGAAAAATTAACCGGCCTTTTGTTTGGTGACAAAGGTTATATTGCAAAAGAGCTTTTTCAGAAGCTGTTTGACCGAGGTTTGAAACTTGTTACCAAGGTGAAAAAAGGTATGAAAAATGCATTGATTTCGCTAAATGAGAAGATTTTACTGAGAAAAAGGTCTATCATTGAGACTGTTTTTGGTTACCTAAAAAATAGACTAGAAATTGAACACACTCGCCATAGATCCCCTGTTAATTTTTTGGTTCATATCTTTTCTACTCTCATTTCCTATTCCATCAAATCCAAAAAGCCTTCTATTTCCTATACTTTCTTCCTTCCTTAATCCAGAATTCGCGTGATTACCATATGTAATTTGAAACCAAAAAACCAGCCGTAAGTACTCTTGCTTAATTTTGCAATTCCAGCAAAAACTTTGTTTTTGGATATTCTTTTTGCATGACAAACTGCAATGGGAGTTGTGTCTATATATGAAATTCCAGTGTTTTCTGACTGTCCACAAAGCCAATGCAACAACATTGCTAAATGCCACAAAACCCTAGGCTTTAGAGCAACAAACCTGGTATATGAAGGCAACTTTGGAAACTCTGATTTGTAGAGCAACGTTAGGTAATGTAGATAGAAAGTTTTGAAATTTTTACACGGAGATTGTTGATATAGCAGGATTATTGTCATGATTTCGGAGTGCTCAATTTCCGTTGTTCTTGTGGGTTTTTTACCATTTGGCAGTAGTTTACCTGCAAAATTTTTCTCTATATCTCTGCAAAAATCATCGACCAAACAAAACAGTTTGTTATATCTTCCATGGTTAACCTCATCTGTTTTTTTATAACTGCTGAGTTTACCCTGTTTTCTTGCCTTTTCTATTCTCCTTTAATCCAGAATTCGCGTTTTCAGGGTCAGGGACTTTGGCCCCAACCCTAATAAAACACTTGGGTGGCTTAGGACGGTGGATTAGGTACAAACCGCTTATACAAAAATTTCTTCTTGCAAGAGTTTCTTGATCTTAGGAAAATCTATCTTAGAACTTAGAAGACAGTTATCACTAATTTTTTGATTACTAAAGAACTTGTGAAGTAAGCGTACTATTTCCTCAGGAGAACCTGATTGTACTTGCTCCTTCTCCTCAGGAGGAAGAACTGAGCACACTTGCTCTTTTGCTTCAGGAGAAGAAAGAAGTGAACACAGCCCCTCACTATCAACATAAAGTATGTGTAGTAACTTCTCGTACCCAGGAGGAAAAAAGTTGGCGTCTAGCTTCTTCCTCATCTCAGGAGAAAGAACTTTGCGTAGTTCCTGCCTCTGGCTAGAGGTAAGAGATGCTTGCCTCTTTGGTCCACCTGGCACACCTCTATGCGTAGAAGAAGCCGGGTTTTTGAGTAGATTTTGAGCAGAATTTAATAATTCACTAAGCATATTTCCAAGTTTAACACCTATTGACAGGTCCTGCTGAGATGAATCACTAAACTCTTCAGTAAGCGGCGGTGACTGTCCCCGCTCAAGCGACCCTAAACCACTATCTACAGAAATTTTAGAACTACGGTCCCCGGGCATGTTTAGTTTGCCTACGGTACCTTGTGACGGGAGTTCTGTAATACTATCATTTAATTCAGTAGGCTTGTTTTCGGTATGTACTTCAGTAACAGGAGTCACTTTTAAGGATCGACTTTTTACTATTTCAATTGGGAGTGAAGGAGATCGTGTAGACAAAGGTAGTTCTTCAGTTACAGGAGTTACAGGAGCACTTACACTTGAAGATATCGAACACACCGAACTACGTTCTCTGTTATTTCGCCTAAGAGAAGGTAGCACATTGCCTTTTAGTTTTGACCACATACTACCTGTAGACGAATTACTACACAAAGGACCACCCCCATGTTTCTTCGGAGATTCACTCTCTTGTGACTTTGCTTCAGAACACTCATCACTACTTTCTCGATCACTTTCATCAGTAACTTGCTGTTTTTCAGGTTTCATGCTACAAATGTTCTCCGTATCTTCTGGAGGATCTGCAAAAATCCCAAGATTTGAGGATATTGAATCATTCCTTGTCGTAAGAAAAGAAGTCGATGGTGGCAAAGACCAAGAACTACTCCCTGTTAGCATATTTTTACCAGCGCCTCTCGATGATGAAGGTTCACTCTGTGACCATAACGAGAATCCTGCACTTGAAGCCGGTGATGACCAATGGTTCATTGGCTGACTAGTCCATGTTGACATACCTTTATTAGCATCTTTCGATGATGAAGGTTCACTCTGTAACCGTAACGAGGATCCTGGGATACTACCACTAGCTGCTGCAGCACCTAGATTTCCCCCTTTAGATGGCCCTGAAACACCATAACTAACTGCAATAGAATTCAGCTGCGGCAATGGCGGAAATCCTTTACTCGTTCCAGCTGAATTTACATGATTGTGCAGTGGACGTCCTTCTTTTTCCGTTTCTGATCCTTGCTCTGACTCTCGCCTGGGAGAATCCTTTAATGCTTCATCTTGACTCCGCGTGGGAGACTCCCATTCTATATCTGACAGTTCAGTCGATGGCCCTGGACCACCACTTGAAGAACCAGAATCCTTAGGTTTCGGAGGTGACTCACCAATACCACTATCTATGCTTCTTCTTTGGTTGGGCGGTGTTCTTATTCCACTCGGTCCTGCATGCATAGGAGAATTGAATGGCGACTGCGCAGGCGACAATGCTTGAAAACGAAGCTCAGGGTCAATGGACAGTTCATGGTCTTTATTGATTACAGAACTTTCTATTATTTTAGTTATCACACAGTGAGAAATGTACGGATTGGAAAAGTTTATGCTATACATTCCACTACTTTCATTTATTGATAATTTTCCCTGAGTTCTACCATAAAGATCATAAAATACAGCACAATTAAATGTACAATTTAGTTCAAGAGCTTCTTCATTTGTCAATATCCGCTTTTCTTCGCCATCTAATACAAGAGGTATAAGAATTGAGGCTTCTTCTTTACCTAAAGGGGAAGCACATACAAAGCCATATATTGTCACTCCTGTCGATTGACCAATAGATTCTATTATCATATCTTTAAATAACTTCACTTTATGATTAGCACTACTGTCAACTCCAAGATACATACCTACAAGCCATGCCTTATACCGCGTTACACTATCAATAAAACGAGCGTCATCAAAAACATCTTTGATATATACACTATTGCCTTTAACCTCCAGGAGCTTCTTAGGAACATTTTCATATCTTTCTCTCATCCTTGATAAAAACTCACTCTCAAATTTCTTACGTGATTCTTTATTAGGAAATTTAGAATGACACAAATATTTTTCTTTGTTAAATGAGTTAGTAACTATGCTACAAGTTGGCATATCTTCTAGAATATCTTTTTTAAGTGAAGAAGCCAAATGAGACTTCAAATTAAAAATTACACCCTTATCTATAGGTGCTAGAAACTCAATCCTACCTTGCTCATCTTGAGACCACTTTCCTTTACTGATGTTAAACGGAAAAGATTTAATATTAAAAATTAAATTAGCTGTATTTGACACTACCTCATCCGTATCTCCTTCTTCAATACCGTAGAACTCACCTACTATCTTCCTTTGTATACTGTCCAGATATCTTCTACACTGATACCTACCCATACCTTTATCAAATGAGACTACGATACAGTTCTCCCCGTACCTGCTTTGCAGCGTAAAATTAGTTTTAACTGTATTACGAGCATAATTATGTACATTAAAAGCACTAACCAATGCTCTTACTGTTTCTCTATTAGGCATACCAACCTCCCCATTTTTAAATTACAACAACTACCCTTTAACTTAACGTTTCATAGAACTACCAGGTTCGTTTTTTTTCTGCTCAGACTGACGCCTCCTTTCTTCTACTCTTCTGGCTGCGTCACTATGGTCATCATACCTCATTCCTGTTGCTCCCCGCACTATACCACCACCTGGTGCTGTATTCTCACGTTTCCACTTTTCAGCATCAAAACCTTTTTTATCATTACCACTATACATATTGCCTCCTAAGTAAAAATATTATGTAATTAATATACTAAAAATAAAATTAAGTGCAAGCACTTTTTTATATTTTTTTTCAAAAAATTTTATTCACTCTTTTTCATAAAACACAAATTTCAAGATTCCAGCGTCACGCGCTACCCTTTCTTGTCATCCCAGTGCCCAGACACTGGGATGGCTTTGTTGCATAGCAACGAAAAAATCTGGTGGCTACTGACAAAATTCATTATAAATAACCATTTAACTGTTGAAGAAAAAACATGCCACAGAAAATGAAAGTCAGTAACCAAAACGAATATAACAAATTCCTTGAAAAAAGGGGAAATATTTTTCGTTACATCGATGAAGCTATCGAAAATTGGTATGAAAATAGTCCAAAAATGCAGGGCGGCAACTATATTTACAGTGATAAAGTCGTAATTTTGGTGCATATAATTGTCAATCTTTTTAACGCGAATTCTGGATTAAGGAAGGAAGAAAGTATAGGAAATAGAAGGCTTTTTGGATTTGATGGAATAGGAAATGAGAGTAGAAAAGATATGAACCAAAAAATTAACAGGGGATCTATGGCGAGTGTGTTCAATTTCTAGTCTATTTTTTAGGTAACCAAAAACAGTCTCAATGATAGACCTTTTTCTCAGTAAAATCTTCTCATTTAGCGAAATCAATGCATTTTTCATACCTTTTTTCACCTTGGTAACAAGTTTCAAACCTCGGTCAAACAGCTTCTGAAAAAGCTCTTTTGCAATATAACCTTTGTCACCAAACAAAAGGCCGGTTAATTTTTCCGTCAGATTTGGCACAGGTATCCTATCATCAACATTGCCTTTTGTTAGCGTAAGTGAATGAATTTCACCATTTTCATTGATTACCATATGTAATTTGAAACCAAAAAACCAGCCGTAAGTACTCTTGCTTAATTTTGCAATTCCAGCAAAAACTTTGTTTTTGGATATTCTTTTTGCATGACAAACTGCAATGGGAGTTGTGTCTATATATGAAATTCCAGTGTTTTCTGACTGTCCACAAAGCCAATGCAACAACATTGCTAAATGCCACAAAACCCTAGGCTTTAGAGCAACAAACCTGGTATATGAAGGCAACTTTGGAAACTCTGATTTGTAGAGCAACGTTAGGTAATGTAGATAGAAAGTTTTGAAATTTTTACACGGAGATTGTTGATATAGCAGGATTATTGTCATGATTTCGGAGTGCTCAATTTCCGTTGTTCTTGTGGGTTTTTTGCCATTTGGCAGTAGTTTACCTGCAAAATTTTTCTCTATATCTCTGCAAAAATCATCGACCAAACAAAACAGTTTGTTATATCTTCCATGGTTAACCTCATCTGTTTTTTTATAACTGCTGAGTTTACCCTGTTTTCTTGCCTTTTCTATTCTCCTTTAATCCAGAATTCGCGTTTATAACAAGAACGGTCAGTGAATACCTAAATTTGAGTAAAAGAAATTTCACTACCACTCACTAATCCGGCTAAAATTCAAGAATTTCAATGCTTTAGCTATTTTCAATAGAATTAAGTTTATTAATATAAATAATAAATTACTATTCTTAAATTTGATCAGATTGATTGCAAAAAAACAAGATTTTCAATAGGTTGCTTATAATCCTAACTATAGTTAGCCTTTCATAAGTAGCGATGCAACAAAGCCATTCCAGTGTCACGCACTACCCTTTTTTGTCATCTAAGTATTAGCTATCCCACTATGGTGTCTTTCCTACTGACTGACCTTCTGCACATTTCTCAACTTTTATATCATTAGTCAATACTTTTGGTGATTGAGCATTACTCACAGAACCTTCATTCTCAGCACCTTTCCAAGTACCCATGTTAGTAAAATCAAATCCACAATCAGCAACAGAACTTTTAACGGATTGCTCTGAAGCCTTTCTGTCAGACATAGATTTTGGGATAGGTTGGCTCGAAGCTTTTCTGTTAGGAACAGAACTCTTAACATCTGAAATTCCTCCCTCAGAAACAAATTCTTGAGCAGATTTATTTAAAGTCTCTCTGTAGGTACTATTGTTATTTTGCTTTGTCATTTCTCTCCAACCACTATTGCATCCTTGAACATTCTCATCTCGTACCTGCCCCGTCTCCGTTGCAGGCTTTGGAGCAGTTGTACGTCCATCTTCCTTCGGCTGTTCCACTTTTTTACCTTCTTCCACTTTTGGTTTTGTTTCTTTTATCTCGCGGATCTCCTCCTTTATAACCTCTTTAGGCATTAGTTCTTTCAGAGAATTCGATAAAAGATCACGCTCTGGTTTGCTCAGAGGAATTGGCCTTACAAATCCGGGTGAAACTTCAAAAAGGGAAACTGGCACTTTAGGTTTTTCTCTTTCATCTACCTTTATTTCTACGTCTTTATGAACTTCTTTATTTTCTTCCTTTAATGATGTTTTTTCTGCTTTTTTATCTTCTTTTTCTGTAGATGCCTCTACCGCAGCCGCCAACTCAACTCCAAACATCTCTGCGAACATTGTAACAATCCATCCGACAACGGCCATTTGTAACCTGAGTTTCAGATCTTGCAATGCAGTTAACCTTTCTAACACCCTTGCAAACTCTTCTTCTGATAACTCACCACTGCCTAATTTCTCCTGCAATTCTTTTATCTCTTTGTCCAATCTCTGATCGAAACTTAAATCGCGTGCAAAAATCTTCTTGATTAACTCCTTAAGCTTGTCACGCATAAATTTAATTATCGAAAGAAGCCAATTTTTTTCTTTCTTCTCCTTGAGCATTTGGTAGATTTTCGGATCATCTACATTTACTTCAAAAAGGTTGAAGAGAGGTTCAAAGAAACTCCAGGAATCTCCGAGTACTCTTTCTCTTTCACCATTGAAGTAATCTTCATCATCTTCTTCGATATGTAGCTCTGCTTGAGATGATATTTCATCGATACAACTAGAGGCCTGACGTTCACACTCGAGCCTTCTGAGCAAATCTTGTCTGGCAAGCTCCTCTATGGCTGCTTTTAGTTCGTTTAGCTTCTGCTCCGCAGAGAAATCTTGCTCCCTGATTTTTCCTTGGAAGATTGAGCTACCGTTTTTGTTATTATCTGAAAAATTTTTCATTGTTTTTGTCCCCTCAATAAAATTACTGCCTTTGTTCTTACCTAGAAAGCTTTCTACCATTTTTACTCCCTTCATAAAACTTAATAATTTAATTTTACAGCACTAAACATTTAAGAACTATTAATGTAAAGATGTAAATAATTTTATTGATATGTTTACACTATATATATTATATCATACGCCATTTAACCTTTCAATAATATTCTTGCTGCTTTTTCAAGCTCTAACGCGAATTCTGGATTAAGGAAGGAAGAAAGTATAGGAAATAGAAGGCTTTTTGGATTTGATGGAATAGGAAATGAGAGTAGAAAAGATATGAACCAAAAAATTAACAGGGGATCTATGGCGAGTGTGTTCAATTTCTAGTCTATTTTTTAGGTAACCAAAAACAGTCTCAATGATAGACCTTTTTCTCAGTAAAATCTTCTCATTTAGCGAAATCAATGCATTTTTCATACCTTTTTTCACCTTGGTAACAAGTTTCAAACCTCGGTCAAACAGCTTCTGAAAAAGCTCTTTTGCAATATAACCTTTGTCACCAAACAAAAGGCCGGTTAATTTTTCCGTCAGATTTGGCACAGGTATCCTATCATCAACATTGCCTTTTGTTAGCGTAAGTGAATGAATTTCACCATTTTCATTGATTACCATATGTAATTTGAAACCAAAAAACCAGCCGTAAGTACTCTTGCTTAATTTTGCAATTCCAGCAAAAACTTTGTTTTTGGATATTCTTTTTGCATGACAAACTGCAATGGGAGTTGTGTCTATATATGAAATTCCAGTGTTTTCTGACTGTCCACAAAGCCAATGCAACAACATTGCTAAATGCCACAAAACCCTAGGCTTTAGAGCAACAAACCTGGTATATGAAGGCAACTTTGGAAACTCTGATTTGTAGAGCAACGTTAGGTAATGTAGATAGAAAGTTTTGAAATTTTTACACGGAGATTGTTGATATAGCAGGATTATTGTCATGATTTCGGAGTGCTCAATTTCCGTTGTTCTTGTGGGTTTTTTACCATTTGGCAGTAGTTTACCTGCAAAATTTTTCTCTATATCTCTGCAAAAATCATCGACCAAACAAAACAGTTTGTTATATCTTCCATGGTTAACCTCATCTATTAATCCAGAATTCGCGTTTATGAATAAATGAAATTAGGCTTTTGTTTAGTTGCTTACAAGCTCCACTTAATAAATTCTTTGCATTACTTTCTGCCACCCAAGTAACTGACACTGGTTCTTTTTTTCTGGTTACTTGCTGAAATGATGCCGGTTCTTTACTAAACTTCTCACTCAATTCTAAAACTGAATTCCAAGTTCCAACATCCAACCAATCGAAATTAGCTTCTATCATTGCAACGTTTTTTGCTTTTTCCATTACCAAGTAATCAATAGATATGCCTTCAATTCCTGCAAAATCTCGTTGTTTTAAATATAGAAATCTCTCTTGCGGTGTGAAATGTTTCACACTTGCAAAACATGAATTGTAAAGATTCGGGGCAGATTTTTTGATCTCATCTATGTAGCGTTTTGCTTTAAATACAAATATTCCAGAGTTCCAATAATGATCGTTACTTAACTTACGCTCGGGTTTTTCTGTAAAATCTTTCACTATATGACATTTTTCTTTCTGATCATATACTGCATTTATATAGCCGTATTCAGAATTGAATTCATGAGGCTTAACCCCAAAAGTTACTATAGAGTTAGTTTCAGAGGCTGACTTAGACGCTTTCTCAATAGAAGCATAAAAATTATTTAAATCGCCTATGAAATGATCTGAAGGCAGAATTAACATTGTCTCGTTTTCATTGCAGAGAAGTGCAGCAATTAATATTGCCGCTGCTGTTCCAATTTTCACTGGTTCGAAAATCACTTTATATTCTTGCAGCGCATGCAACTCCTTCTTCACTAACGACTCGTACTGTATATTTGTGGTAATTATGGGTGGCATATAACTACTTTTTAGCCTCAACAAAGTGTTGTGAAACATAGTGTTCTGACTAAATATTTTCTGAAATTGCTTTGGCTTAGATAAAGGCCAAAGTCTACTGCCACTACCACCACACAATATTACAGGACGCATTTAGTTAAGATATTAATTATTTAATTAATATCTTATACCGAGGGCAAAATGCATGCAAGTTTTTGTTGTGGAATAGTTAAGATAGAGAGTAGATATTCAGCAGAGTAATGGCTAACTAGCGAGAAGATGATTGAATTCTTTCATCTTGCAATGAATTTCGTTTGCTTAGTACTTTATCAGCATGGTTGCTCAATTTCTCCTGAGCAATAGCCTTTTTTCTAGACTCAGCTATGCTTTCATTATTTAAGCTTTTTCCAACACCTGGTTCTCTAGATTTATCTATACTTTCACTACTTTTATTTGACGGCTTCTCCAAGCCTTTTTCAATACCTGGCCTTCTAGCGTCAAGCTCATCCCACGTACCCATAATTGTATCGAGATTAGGGCGCTTTTCTTTTTGTTCTGCTTCTCTTTCTCCACCTTTAATAACATTAAAGTCACTTTTTGCTTCTTCCCAACATCCTTTCAATTGGTGTTTCCACATAGTAAAGTAAGCATCACCATATTTTTTCTCATTTGCTACAAACAATAAAATTGGAGCCTTAAGTATTGTAGCTACCATATTTACTGAATTCTTCACTGCCATCGCAGGGGTGAACAAAAGATAGCCAAAAGACTTTGCAATTGGGTTTTGTTTGCTTATTAAATGCTCCCCTAACTTTATAGGAAGAGAAGTCAACAATTTAGTACAAACTTTAGCCAAGCTTGCAACGAAAATAATAGGAACAGATATAAGACTTTTATCTAGCTCCAAGTTATTATTCTGATCTCTAATTTCTGAAAAATGGGTGCTTAGCTTCTTGTAATCACTAGTGTATAGTAATTTTCCATTTCTTCCTTTTTCATCAACAACTTCCTGAACTTTACCTTCTTTATTTTTTACCTCTTTAGTTAGCACAGAAGAGTTAGTTAATTCAAACGGATATTGAGAATCCTTAGTTTTTTCAGCTTCAAAAATTGGAATATGTTTTTCAAGATCGATTTTTAAAAACCCAAATGGTTTATAATATTTACTATAATAACTACGATTGCTACTGCGAAACTCGCGTGCATCTTTATCTGGGGCAACTAAAAAGTTAATAGTGAAGTAGTGAAATTTTACACTTTTCTCTTTACTTCCAGTTCTTTCAACAGGAGCTAAATCAAAACTTGGTTGTCTTCCATCTTTGTCTTCCTCGCCATATAAAAGTTTATATATAGTCTCATCCTTGCTATTCTTAGCTTCTATAATTTTCCCAGATTTTACAATTTCATCGTAATTTTTTGGGTACTGACATTTCCTTCTATCATACGTAATTACCTTTCTAAGGTCTTTTACATAAGTTGTGCTAGGCTCAGATGAAGTAAATAGGCTCCTTACTCCTAGCGTAAGACTTGCAAGCATATTGTTAAACCAGAATCACTATAACTTAATAATAAAATGAGTATGTTAATAATATGTTAACACAGAACCGGTGATTTTACAAGAAAATATGCCTGTAGAAGATAAAGATTGTAAAAGCAAGGACTATATAAGTAATGCTTGATAAGTACTTTATGCATGTAATTGTAAAAATCCTTAGAGATACGCTGTGTATATAATCTTCACACACTACCTGCATTCCAAGAACTGCGTGACAAAAAATGCAAAACAACAATACAACAAAAAATAAAAGCTCTAAAGGGTGATTAATAAATTTTTCACTAAAAGACAAAGAGCTATCAGTATAAAATGCGCAAGAAAATGAATAGATAAACCAAGGAAACAGGAATAGTAAAATTACCGCAGAAACACGCTGGACCCACCAATGATGTACTGAATTTCCAGATTGACTCATATAAACATAAATAAAAAAGCCATAGTAGAAAGAAGTAGCGTTACTGTCAGCAGTATAGCACTCCTTGAAACGCCAGTAATTTCTAAATTAAGCCCAACATCCCACAATAAATGACGAATACCATTAAGAAAATGGTATACAAAACTTATAAAACATAAGACATAAGCTAATTTAGCAACAGGAGTGAATAATAATGCATTTAAGTACCTTACTATAAGTAACTCAGGAAAGTAAACATGTAATATGAAATACCAAGAAAGTATCATTAATAAAAGGAATAGCAAGATACCAGTCAATCTGTGCATAATAGAGAAAAAACTAGTAACTTGTACTTTATATATTTGTAAATGTGGAGAAAGAGGTCTATCACTCATAAAATTCCGTTATCGGGAAATTAAAATAAAGTAGAAGTAAAGACAGCAGTATAGCACATAACAACACCATCATTAAAAATGGTAAGTTATGTGCAAAGCCTAAGGAGGTAATCCAGCTGCAGATTCCCCTACTGCTACCTTGTTACGACTTCACCCCAGTCACCGATCCCACTTTAAATAACTCCCTCCTTGCGGTTAGGTCGTTAGCTTCGAGTGAAACCAATTCCCATGGCGTGACGGGCAGTGTGTACAAGACCCGAGAACGTATTCACCGTGGCGTGCTGATCCACGATTACTAGCGATTCCAACTTCATGCACTCGAGTTGCAGAGTACAATTCGAACTGAGATGGCTTTTAAGGGATTGGCTTAGCCTCGCGACTTTGCAGCCCATTGTAGCCACCATTGTAGCACGTGTGTAGCCCACTCCATAAGGGCCATGATGACTTGACATCATCCCCACCTTCCTCCAGTTTATCACTGGCAGTTTCCTTAAAGTCCCCAGCATTACCTGATGGTAACTAAGGATGAGGGTTGCGCTCGTTGCGGGACTTAACCCAACATCTCACGACACGAGCTGACGACAGCCATGCAACACCTGTGTGAAACCCGGCCGAACCGACCCTATCCCTTCGAATAGGTATAATTTCCATGTCAAGGAGTGGTAAGGTTTTTCGCGTTGCATCGAATTAAACCACATACTCCACCGCTTGTGCGGGTCCCCGTCAATTCCTTTGAGTTTTAATCTTGCGACCGTAGTCCCCAGGCGGAATGTTTAACGCGTTAGCTGTAATACAGAAAGTAAACTTCCCATATTTAACATTCATCGTTTACAGCGTGGACTACCAGGGTATCTAATCCTGTTTGCTCCCCACGCCTTCGCGCATCAGCGTCAGATTTGAACCAGATAGACGCCTTCGCCACTGGTGTTCCTCCTAATATTTACGAATTTCACCTCTACACTAGGAATTCCTCTATCCTCTTTCAATCTCTAGACTAGCAGTTTTAAAAGCAATTCCAAGGTTGAGCCTTGGGATTTCACTTTTAACTTACTAATCCGCCTACGCGCCCTTTACGCCCAATGATTCCGAATAACGCTAGCCCTCTCCGTATTACCGCGGCTGCTGGCACGGAGTTAGCCAGGACTTCTTCTGTGAGTACCGTCATTATCTTCCTCACTAAAAGAGCTTTACAACCCAAAGGCCTTCTTCACTCATGCAGCATGGCTGGATCAGGCTTTCGCCCATTGTCCAATATTCCCCACTGCTGCCTCCCGTAGGAGTCTGGACCGTATCTCAGTTCCAGTGTGGCTGATCATCCTCTCAGATCAGCTATAGATCATTGCCTTGGTAGGCTATTACTCCACCAACTAGCTAATCTAATATAGGCTCATCTAATAGCAATAAATTTTTCCCCCGTAGGGCGTATACGGTATTAGTTGCCGTTTCCAACAATTATTCCGTACTACTAGGTAGATTCCTATACATTACTCACCCGTCTGCCACTAAGTTATATCATAGCAAGCTACAATATAACTCCGTTCGACTTGCATGTGTTAGGCCTGCCGCCAGCGTTCATTCTGAGCCAGGATCAAACTCTCAAATTTAGACTTCAACCTATAAAAGGTTGAGGGTACATCGGATAAATCCGATAAAAAATAATTTAGCTTAATACTGCTGTCTTTATTTCTACTTTAGAAATATTTTAATCTCCAACTATTCAAACAACTTTGAGAATATTATTATGTGATATAATCACTATGTCAATATGTTTTTGCAAATCAAAAGCATTAATGTATAAATATATAACTATTTGGAATACTACCATGAAAAAACACATCTTTCTGCTTGCACTCGCACCAATGTTAATTGGCATCACATTATACTTATTGCGCAACATTGATAACACAAAACAATCTATAACTGCGGGTGACAAGTTTTACGAAGTATTATTCTTTAAAAAAGATAATAAGCCGCTGCTAGAAGAAATAGATTCAAATTGGGAGTATTTAGCAAATTTTGAACGCGCATTCAATCATATCTCAGATTCAATGCCAACAGACACAGCATCTATTTATAATGATTTGGCAGATAATAAAGATGCTCCTAATGTTTTGCGTGAGTTAGCACAATACTTAGAAGTAATGAGCTTACTTCACTCCAACGGTGAGAAAATAAATAAAGATAAAATTGATAATTTAGAATCAAGCACAGTGTATCCTTATTCAAGCCAAGAAGCTATCGCTGTAGTAAAGATACATAATAACGACATTAAAGGTGCAACTGAAATATTGCGTTCCCTATTAAATGACAGAAAATGCCCTATCCTAATCAAAGCTAATGCACAAGAGCTACTCAGGATATATGGGAGTTAACTCATTAGACTTTTTGCATAGCTTTTGGCAGCGTGTTGAGAAACGAAAAACTTGCTTGACAAGCTTCGCCAGCCCCCTTATCATGAAACTGAAGCTATTTATTTATCTTCTCTGTACAGATTAAATGACAAAAAAACTCAACGTATTTGGCGTCTCATGTTTAATTTTTTGCACTATGTGCACCTTATGTCTTTATCAAATTTCTGGGTTTTTACCTACACAAGCTGAAATACGCTTATAAAGCATTTAAAACATCAAAAAACGCCAACTTAAAAAATGGATAGTGAATAACTAGCTACCCTAGGGTTTCTTTTGCCTTTTTTTTCTGTTTAGTAAATTTCTTAACGTTTATAATTTAGATTAGTTGCGGTTTAAAAGCAGCTGAATCGCGGTTATTAAGCGTTTAGAATAAAAAAAACGCCATACTTGAAAACGCGAATTCTGGATTAATAGATGAGGTTAACCATGGAAGATATAACAAAACTGTTTTGTTTGGTCGATGATTTTTGCAGAGATATAGAGAAAAATTTTGCAGGTAAACTACTGCCAAATGGTAAAAAACCCACAAGAACAACGGAAATTGAGCACTCCGAAATCATGACAATAATCCTGCTATATCAACAATCTCCGTGTAAAAATTTCAAAACTTTCTATCTACATTACCTAACGTTGCTCTAAACGCGAATTCTGGATTAAGGAAGGAAGAAAGTATAGGAAATAGAAGGCTTTTTGGATTTGATGGAATAGGAAATGAGAGTAGAAAAGATATGAACCAAAAAATTAACAGGGGATCTATGGCGAGTGTGTTCAATTTCTAGTCTATTTTTTAGGTAACCAAAAACAGTCTCAATGATAGACCTTTTTCTCAGTAAAATCTTCTCATTTAGCGAAATCAATGCATTTTTCATACGCGAATTCTGGATTAAAGGAGAATAGAAAAGGCAAGAAAACAGGGTAAACTCAGCAGTTATAAAAAAACAGATGAGGTTAACCATGGAAGATATAACAAACTGTTTTGTTTGGTCGATGATTTTTGCAGAGATATAGAGAAAAATTTTGCAGGTAAACTACTGCCAAATGGTAAAAAACCCACAAGAACAACGGAAATTGAGCACTCCGAAATCATGACAATAATCCTGCTATATCAACAATCTCCGTGTAAAAATTTCAAAACTTTCTATCTACATTACCTAACGTTGCTCTACAAATCAGAGTTTCCAAAGTTGCCTTCATATACCAGGTTTGTTGCTCTAAAGCCTAGGGTTTTGTGGCATTTAGCAATGTTGTTGCATTGGCTTTGTGGACAGTCAGAAAACACTGGAATTTCATATATAGACACAACTCCCATTGCAGTTTGTCATGCAAAAAGAATATCCAAAAACAAAGTTTTTGCTGGAATTGCAAAATTAAGCAAGAGTACTTACGGCTGGTTTTTTGGTTTCAAATTACATATGGTAATCAATGAAAATGGTGAAATTCATTCACTTACGCTAACAAAAGGCAATGTTGATGATAGGATACCTGTGCCAAATCTGACGGAAAAATTAACCGGCCTTTTGTTTGGTGACAAAGGTTATATTGCAAAAGAGCTTTTTCAGAAGCTGTTTGACCGAGGTTTGAAACTTGTTACCAAGGTGAAAAAAGGTATGAAAAATGCATTGATTTCGCTAAATGAGAAGATTTTACTGAGAAAAAGGTCTATCATTGAGACTGTTTTTGGTTACCTAAAAAATAGACTAGAAATTGAACACACTCGCCATAGATCCCCTGTTAATTTTTTGGTTCATATCTTTTCTACTCTCATTTCCTATTCCATCAAATCCAAAAAGCCTTCTATTTCCTATACTTTCTTCCTTCCTTAATCCAGAATTCGCGTTATAAGAGACTCAAGAGTTACGGAAGACTAGCAAGAAAATTTCTAGGAAAGGTGAGAAAGAGGTCTACGAATATTTTCTATCACTGGACACTAGGGTTAGGTCAAAAGGCTGAATAATGGAAGCTGTATAAATCGAGAGATTTATGTACAGTTTTGCAAGGGACTGGTGGGGAAGTTCTGCCGGTCTACTCTCCTGCCAATAAAGGCTAAACTTACCAAATACATTTCTGTAGATTCAGATCTACTTGACTTTGGTTTAAAGTATTTTACTGTTTTAAACATTTTTTTTAGCTCGTTACAAAAATCTTTATCAGATTCCCCTTGGAAAATTTTTACTACAAACGTGCCACCATGGCTCAAGAAATGCTTTGCAAAATTGAGCGCTGCTTCGCATAAAAGCATAATTCTGATATGATCCAACGATTTTAAACCACAAGATTCGGGAGCTATGTCAGATAAAATTACATCAAATTTTTGATCCTTGAATTTTTCTCTTAAAATTTCAAGCTCATTGATAATATCGCATTGTATAAACTCTACTCCATTAATTGCATTCATTGGTTTTACGTCAAGAGCAACTACATTTGCACCTTTCTGAGATGCAACTTGTGACCATCCACCAGGAGAAGCACCAAGATCAATAATTTTTTGCCCTTCTTGGAATAATTTAAATTTATTATCCATTTCTACCAGCTTATATGCTGAGCGTGACCTATAACCATCCTTGCTAGTTTTTCGCACATACTGATCATTCAAATGACGATGTAGCCACCTTGTTGAAGATAATTTTCTACCCCTTGCCGTCTTTACTCTAATTTTTATTGCTAATACCCTACTTATTATTGATTATATCTTTGAGCTCTTTTTCAACTACTTCTTTTACCAGTGCATGTAGATATTTATTTAGCCATTCTGAGAGCTGAGGTTTTAAAAGAGATGTAACTAATTCTTCAACAGTAAGGTTGGCTCTTTTTTGTTGTTTATGCTGCAATTCGTTTTGCATTTTTCCAAGCAACGCTTTGATCTCTTCCATATTCTCTTTTAAAATTAGATGATCGTTATTTTGCGCTTGTAAGCCGCTATTACTCGCTTTGTTATTACTCATTTGGATATCATCGTACAAATAAATATCTTTTTTTTCTTCTGAATTGTAGCTATGGCCATTAAATTGGTTATTGTTGCAAGCCATTTCCTCACTTTGGTCATCATTATCAATGTCCTCTTTTTCACTATTTTCTTTTTTGCCATCTTCTTCCATGTCTTCTGGATACTCTTCCTCAAGGTATAGCACATCATCATTTTCATCCTTTATTTCTGCTTTATCGTTACTTGCGTTTTTACCCGATATAGCTTTTTTTATATCTTCTAGGATATCTTTTACAGATTGATTGCCTTGTTCATCATACATAGTGCTAATACCATTAAATTTAGAGATTTATACTATTTATCATAAAAAGCAAATGATAAACACTCGTTACATAATTGCTTTTTGCTTCAACTAAGTCTGAACGTGCTTTAAATAATGCATCTTCAGTGTCCAAAAGGTCAGATGTACTCTTTAAATTTAAGTTTACCTCTTGCTCAACTCCTTCCAATGCTAGAGCTGCTGCTCTTTCCGCTTCTTGACTTGCTTTGATAATGGCCTTTGCTGTCAGCACATTATTCCAAGCATTTACAACTGCTTGTTCTATATTTTTTACCGTTTCATAATAATCATAGGTAGATTTTTTTGCATCCATTTTAGCTTTACTGACACCAAAAGCATTAACTCCTCTTTTAAAGATTGGAACATCAAGAGTAAAAACTACATGAACATCTTCTAATAGATTGTTTAACTGTGTACCATTATTCCCAAAATTTTTGCTTGCGCTTAGATTTAAAGAAGGAAGCCACTTGGAGCTTTCAGCGATCACTTCCATTCCGGCTGCTCTTTTTTGATAAACTGCTGCTTTTAGAGATAAATTATTGGTTTTTGCTAATTGTAAACATTCATTTAGCTCTGGGACAGAAGGTAGTTTATCATTAGCTTCAGAAAGGTCATCAGCATCTTCGCCAATCAAATGATAATAAGCAATATTTGCCAACTTTAATTTACCTTCAGCATCAACTCTTTCGGATATAGAAGACGAAAATTTTGCTTTTGCTAACAAAACTTCAGCATTGGTTACCTCTCCAAGAGAAAAGCGTTTTTTCATAGCTGACAAATGTTCCAAAGAAACGCGTTCTTTATGTTCTCTGAGCTTTAATATTTCTGTCTTTTGTAAAACACTAACATATGCTTTCACAGCATTAAGTGCAAGCTCTTGTTTTGATTGCTGAAATCGTATTTTTTCTGCTTTGAGAAGATGACTTGATCGACTAAATGTGGCAAAGGTGCCGCCGCCATCTATTATCTTTTGGCTTAATATCAGGCGTTTTCCAGATAAATTAGGTTGATTATAAAGATTAAAATTACTATCAAAATTGTACTGCAAACTAATGTCAGGTAAAAATCCAGCTAACCCAGAGGATTTATAGTGTTTTTCTGCGCTTTTATATTGGTAAAATTGAGACTTTATTTTTGAGCTATTTTTGATGGCTTTGCTTATAACTTCTCCCACATCGGTTGCATAGCAACTTATAGTACTAAAAATGATCGCAAGTGTGATAATCAATCGAAACATTCTACTTCCTATGCATATTGGTTGCGCAGCTCAATTACTAACATAAATTACTTTAATAATCAATAACTAATATTGTTGACACTATTGAGAAATTAAGTATATAGTAGCTTACTATTGTTTAGTTAAATTACAATGAAAACTTTTTTCTTAAAAGAGAAACAAATCGACAAAAAATGGTTTGTCATAGATGCAGAAGGATTAGTGGTAGGAAGGCTTGCAGCATTTGTAGCGACACTATTACGTGGAAAGCATAAACCTGAGTATACACCTCATATGGATTGTGGCGATAATGTAATTATTATCAACGCAGAAAAGGTGCATTTTACCGGGAAGAAACTGAAAGATAAAATTTACTATAAGCATACAGGTTATTCTGGTGGTTTGAAAGAAACTACTCCAGATAACATTTTAAATGGCAAATTTCCTGAGCGTGTAATAGAAATGGCAGTGAAAAGGATGCTTGATGATGGCCCTATGGCACGTAGACGCTTTGAAAATTTGTATGTTTATTCTGGTTCAGAGCATAAGCATCAAGGGCAGCAACCTAAAAAGATAGATTTTGCCTCTTTGAATCGTAAAAATAAAAAGTAATGGAGTAAAAATGAAGAGTTCTACAATAAATAACAATGATTGGTCAGAAGAGACAATTAAATCAGCAGTTGATTCGCTTGGTCGTTTATATGCTACAGGCCGAAGAAAAGAATCTGTAGCAAGAGTATGGATAAAGCCAGGAAGTGGAAAATTTAGTGTTAATAAAAAAGGCGATCTAATTTCTTATTTTAAAAGAGAGTCGGTGTGCCAAATAGTGAAAATGCCATTTATAGCAACTTCTACGTTAGACAAATATGACGTATTTGCAACTGTAAAAGGTGGAGGGCTATCTGGTCAAGCAGATGCTCTAGCTCATGGAATAAGCAGAGCTTTAAGTAGCGTAAGCCAAGATTTGCATTCTATATTACGTAATGGTGAGTTCTTAACTAGAGATTCACGTGTTGTTGAACGTAAGAAATATGGTCAACATAAAGCTCGGAAAAAGTGTCAATTTTCTAAGAGATAGTTATTTCATAGTGGTGTTTTTTTGTAAGTATTATACAAATATTTGCAAAAGTGTATGATATCCTCTATTTTTGTGATGAATTTAGTTGACTATCGGTGTCAACATAATATGCTATTTGTGTGATTTTTTCAATATTAAGGTAATTTATGAGTAAAGAAGATATAATAAAACAATTAAAGGAAGATTGTTCTGGTCAGAATATAGATATAACAAAATCTGATTTGAGCAAGATTCATGATGCGTTTATTAAAATAATAAAGGATGAGCTGCATGGAAAAGGTGAAATACGTTTGCATGGAATAGGAACATTTTCTACTGCTATAAGTCAGGAGAAACAATGTCGTAACCCCCAAAATGGTGAGATCATGACTGTTCCTGAAAAGACAAGGGTAAAATTTAAAGCAAGCCAAACTCTTTTAAGTATTTTAAATGAGAAGGAAAAAGCAGCAGTTAGTTAGACATTATCATTTTCATTGTTTTTACTACGCTGTGTAAGCCATAAAATACAGCTTCGCTAATTAAATAGTGGCCTATGTTAAGAGCTGAGATGTGAGGTATTCTTGTCATCTTCTTAGCGTGTTTATAGGTTATGCCATGTCCTGCGTGGCATTCTATTCCTAATTTATTGACGTACTCTGCAGCATTAGTAATTAACTGTAACTTTTTCTCTGATGGATTATCACAATAATCCCCTGTGTGAATTTCTATTATGTCAGGTTTTATCTCTAGCTTCTCAAGATATTTTAGTTGATTAATATTTGGATCGATAAACAGTGAGACTTTTATGCTAGAGCTATGCATTTTCTCTATTATATTAGAAAGTTTACTGTGCATATTCACGATATCCAGGCCACCTTCGGTTGTTAATTCTTCTCTTTTTTCTGGTACTATACTAATCGAATAGGGTTTTACCTTTTTTGCTATTTCAAGCATTTCTTCCGTGGCTGCAATTTCAAGATTTAGCTCAGTGCTAATGCTTTTTTTTAGGTTAAATATATCTTCATCTCTAATATGCCTTCTATCTTCTCGTAAGTGTACAGTAATAAAGTCTGCTCCAGCGTCAATGGCTATTTCTGCTGCTTTCAATGGATCTGGGTAGGAAGTTCCGCGTGCGTTGCGGAGGGTTGCAACGTGATCGATATTAACACCTAGTTTCACAATCTACCTCAAAAATTATTTATGGATTATACATGTTATTAGGTCATTTGCATAGTCATTGTTTGATTAGCAATACCATAGCCGAGAGAAGGGGCTGGCGAAATTTGTCAAGATGGCCTAGCGTCACGCGCTGGAATGACATTTGGGAGTATGTTATCCGTTTGTCACTTCTAAATGATAAGAGCCTCAATGAATTTATTAGTTTATTACATGTCTCTTTTCATGTATAAATCTATAGAAAGTTTTATACGGAAGTTGTTTTATGAGCAAAATTATAGAAATCAGAGCGCCAAAAACTCTTGGTGGTGAGTCAGTTACGGAAGGTATAGTAAAAATAAAGAAAAATATTGGCGAGGCAGTAAAAGTAGATGATCTGATTTTTGAAATTGAAACTGACAAAACAGCACTCGAATTAACTGCAGAAACTTCGGGGCAAATAACTGAATTTCTTGTAAAGGAAGATGATGTGATAAGTCCTGATCAATTATTAGCGAAGCTTTCCGTGGGAGAAGTAAAAGAGGAAGCGAGAAAAGAAGATAAAAGCGAAAGTTCTGCTAAAAAAGATGCTCCATCAGCTCGTAAAATTATGGAAGAAAATGCAATTAATGCAGAAAGTGTCAAAGGAACTGGCATGGGAGGCAGAGTAACAAAAGCAGATGTGATAGGCCACATGAACAAAGCAGAACAGCCTGCAATAAAACAATATGAATTGCCAAAAAGTGTAGTGAGTGGAGAGCGAAGAGAAGAACGAGTAAAAATGAGCAAAATAAGGCAAGTAATTGCCGCTCGTTTGAAAGCATCGCAAAATACTGCCGCAATACTGACCACGTTCAATGAAATCGACATGAAAAATGTCATGGATCTAAGAGCAAAATATAAGGACGCCTTTGAAAAAAAATATGGAATAAAACTTGGTTTTATGTCGTTTTTTATAAAGGCAGCGGTGCAAGCACTGAAAGAAATTCCTGAAATTAATGCTGAAATCTCAGGCGATGAAATCATATATAAACATTACTATGACATAGGTGTTGCTGTTGGCACTGACAAAGGCCTTGTTGTACCTGTTATTCGGAGTGCTGATCAGATGTCATTTGCAGAAATCGAGTTGACTTTAGTTGCTCTTGGCAAAAAAGCTCGCGAGGGTAAATTACAAGTATCAGAAATGGAAGGTGCAACATTTACCATCTCAAACGGCGGAGTATACGGTTCGCTTCTTTCTACTCCCATAATAAACCCTCCTCAATCTGGAATACTTGGAATGCATTCAATACAAAATAGGCCAGTTGCCGTGGGCAACTCAATTGAAATCAGACCTATGATGTACATTGCCCTCTCTTACGACCACAGAATAGTGGATGGCAAAGGAGCAGTGACTTTCCTCGTTAAAATAAAAAATTATATAGAAGATCCAAATAGGTTGGTTTTGGAAGTATAATTTTAAACATGATCCCATAGCTCAGTTGGTAGAGCGGCTATCAGTAGGTCGTGTACACTGGGATCACTGAACAAGGAGAAGGTTTCAAAAGTTGACGAATTTTACTAAAGTGTATATAATAATATTAGGATATAGGTATGTTGGGTAGTAACTTAATAAATGCAATACATAATGAGAGAGGTGTTGCGAGTATATTAAAAGATAGGAGTAGACAAGAAATACAAGACATTCTTTTAAATTATACACATGAAGTAAATAGTAAGACGTGTGTGCCAGTAACTTATACGTTACTTACTTATGCTATATGTGAACACAATGATCAGGCTATTGAAGATATTCTACAAATAGCTGAAGAAAATGGTATTCTTGAACAAGTTCTTGGATTGAGAGCGACTGACCAACTAACTTCTTTGTTAAAGCACAATACTGGTTTACCTTTTTATTATGCTATAGGAAAAAAAATGATCAGGCTATTAAGAGTATCCTAGAAAAATCTCGGAGGAATGGTATTGAGGGATTAATCTTAAGTAATACGGCAGGAGATCTTGGTGAAGATATCGTAAGTAGTAGTACTGATAAATGGATTTATCTTTTCAGCAAGCATCCTAACATTGCTTGCTCAATTCTTAAATCTGGTCCATTTAAATATAGATTTACTGAAAAGGAGCTAGGTAAACTAACTGAGAAAATTGATAAAGGGCAATGTAAAGAAGTAATAAATACAATTAGGAAAAGACAATTACATTTATCGTGTGCTATAAACGCGAATTCTGGATTAAAGGAGAATAGAAAAGGCAAGAAAACAGGGTAAACTCAGCAGTTATAAAAAAACAGATGAGGTTAACCATGGAAGATATAACAAACTGTTTTGTTTGGTCGATGATTTTTGCAGAGATATAGAGAAAAATTTTGCAGGTAAACTACTGCCAAATGGTAAAAAACCCACAAGAACAACGGAAATTGAGCACTCCGAAATCATGACAATAATCCTGCTATATCAACAATCTCCGTGTAAAAATTTCAAAACTTTCTATCTACATTACCTAACGTTGCTCTACAAATCAGAGTTTCCAAAGTTGCCTTCATATACCAGGTTTGTTGCTCTAAAGCCTAGGGTTTTGTGGCATTTAGCAATGTTGTTGCATTGGCTTTGTGGACAGTCAGAAAACACTGGAATTTCATATATAGACACAACTCCCATTGCAGTTTGTCATGCAAAAAGAATATCCAAAAACAAAGTTTTTGCTGGAATTGCAAAATTAAGCAAGAGTACTTACGGCTGGTTTTTTGGTTTCAAATTACATATGGTAATCAATGAAAATGGTGAAATTCATTCACTTACGCTAACAAAAGGCAATGTTGATGATAGGATACCTGTGCCAAATCTGACGGAAAAATTAACCGGCCTTTTGTTTGGTGACAAAGGTTATATTGCAAAAGAGCTTTTTCAGAAGCTGTTTGACCGAGGTTTGAAACTTGTTACCAAGGTGAAAAAAGGTATGAAAAATGCATTGATTTCGCTAAATGAGAAGATTTTACTGAGAAAAAGGTCTATCATTGAGACTGTTTTTGGTTACCTAAAAAATAGACTAGAAATTGAACACACTCGCCATAGATCCCCTGTTAATTTTTTGGTTCATATCTTTTCTACTCTCATTTCCTATTCCATCAAATCCAAAAAGCCTTCTATTTCCTATACTTTCTTCCTTCCTTAATCCAGAATTCGCGTTATACCGGCTTTATTAGCTACTGCAGGAGCATTGATAGCACTGTGTTTAGGAATTATAGGAGGAGTGAAATTTCTTGATTCGTTTCATAAGTTGAATGAAATGAAAGCTTCTGAACCTAATACTGACATGAACGGAGTTAGTACGCAAAATCAAGAAAGACAGAGCAGCATATTTAACTAAGCACTAAGGAGTGCTCTGTGCACTCCTTTGCTATTATATATCATTGCCGCAGGCTGCATTTAGTAATATAATCTCATATTAAATAAGACTTTACTTAAGTTTATGCTAGATTCTCCGCTAATTTTGACAGCCATTCTTATATTTTTCATTTTTACGTTGTCATTCTTTTTTATAAGAAAGATATTTGGGTCAACCAATAAGAAGATAATAAAATCCTTTAGGAAAATTGTTCAGCAAATAAATGCATTAGAAACAGAAATGCAGAGCTTATCTGATGAGGAGCTTGCTGGTAAAACTGAAGAATTCAAACAAGAATTGAAAAATGGGAAAACGTTAAATGATCTTCTCGTACCTGCATTTGCAGTTGTGCGTGAAGCCTCTCGAAGGTTTCTTAACATGAGGCACTTTGATGTTCAACTGATTGGTGGAATGGTGCTCCACAATGGCATGATATCAGAAATGAAAACAGGAGAGGGAAAGACACTCGTTGCAACTTTAGCAGCATATCTAAATTCCTTAGAAGGGAAAGGCGTACATGTCGTAACTGTTAACGACTATCTTGCAAAACGAGACACAGAGTGGATGAGCAAATTATATAATTCTCTTGGGGTTTCTGTTGCGTTTATTACGAATAACTTGACAGACGAAGAGAGGAAAGAGGCTTACAGTGCAGATATCGTGTATTCCACAAATAACGAGCTTGCCTTTGATTACCTGCGAGACAATATGAAATTTTCTCAAGAAGACATGGTTCAGAGAGGCTTTCACTACGGAATAGTTGATGAAGTGGACTCAATACTCATTGATGAAGCTCGCACTCCGCTTATTATTTCTGGCCCGGTTGAGGAAAACAATCAGATATATAAGCATATCAATAAAATAGTAACCAAATTAGTTGACTCTGATTATGAAGTAGATGAAAAAGGTAGAACGGTATTCTTGACTGAAGATGGTATTTCACGAGTGGAGGAACTACTAAGGTCATACAATCTCATTCCTGAAAATTCCTCGCTCTATGATACTGACAGCATGATAATGACTCATTATATAGACCAAGCATTACGTGCACATAAGCTGTTCACTGCTGATAAAGATTATATAGTGAAAGATGGAAAGGTAGTGATTATTGATGAATTTACTGGGCGTATGACGGAGGGCAGGAGATATTCCGATGGTCTTCATCAGGCACTTGAAGCGAAGGAGAATCTTGAAATTCAGCATGAAAACCAAACTTTAGCATCGGTCACATTTCAGAATTACTTTCGTATGTACAATAAACTTTCTGGAATGACTGGAACAGCAGCAACAGAGGCAGAAGAGTTTCATGATATATACAGACTAAATGTAGTAAAAATTCCAACCAATGTACCTGTAAAAAGAGTTGATATTGATGATGAAATTTACGGTACAGAAAAGGAAAAGTTTAATGCTGTGTTGAAGTTTATAGAAGAATGCCACAAACGCCTTCAACCGGTCCTTGTTGGCACGGTAAGCATCGAAAACTCTGAGAAGCTTTCTGCGCTTTTGCAAAGCCATTCTCTTAAGCATTCAGTATTGAATGCTCGTTATCATGAACAAGAGGCGTACATAATAGCGCAAGCTGGAGTACCAGGCAGTGTCACCATAGCAACTAACATGGCAGGACGTGGAACTGATATTCAACTCGGTGGAAACGCTGAAATGATCGCAAAGGTAGAGCTAAAGAAGATAAAAAATGCTGATGAAAGAGAAAAAAAATACCAAGAAATAGTCGAAAGAGTAAAAAAAGATAAGGAAATTGCTATAAAAGCTGGTGGTTTATGTGTGGTTGGAACCGAAAGACATGAAAGCAGGAGAATAGATGATCAATTACGCGGCCGTTCTGGCCGTCAGGGTGATCCTGGTCTTTCTAAGTTCTTTTTATCGCTCGAAGATGACCTAATGAGAATATTTGGTTCTGATAGAATGAGAAGCTTTTTACAAAAAGTAGGGTTAAAGAATAACGAAGCTATTCATCATCCATGGATCAATAAGGCACTCAAGAAAGCGCAAAAGAAAGTTGAAGCTAGAAATTATGATGTGCGGAAGTCTTTGCTTAAGTTTGATGACGTAATCAATAACCAACGTAAAGTTATTTTTAAGCAGAGAAACAATATCTTAGGCAATGAAATCAATGATTTGTTTGAAGTGTATAGCGAAGTAAATGAGAGCGTAGTAGAAGGTATAATCCAAAGTAGCTATTATGAGGATTATATTGAAGATATAGCCAAAGAATTTCATACAAGGTATGGAATAACACTTGATAAAGAAGATTTAGCAAAGTTTTTAAACAAACAAGAAGCTTTGAATTATATAAATGATAAGATACAAGAATTTTTTACTGAGAAAGAAAAATATTTCAACAGTCAGCACACTACAGATTTGTGGAATACGATCGTGAAGCAAATGATGATAATGACACTTGATCATTTATGGAGGGAACACCTTTCAACTTTAGAAAGCTTAAGACAGAGCATAAGCTTACGTGCCATGGGGCAGAAAGATCCACTGAATGAATTTAAACGCGAAGCTTTCTTGATGTTTGAGTCAATGCTTGAAAAGTGGAAAGAGCTTACCATTCACCGCCTAGCACACTTTAAGTTGGCAGACAACCAAGAGATAGGCAATAGGTTACATTCTGCTAGAAATAGCAGACTTCCCAAAGTCTCAAGAAACGATAAGTGCCCTTGTAATTCTGGGAAGAAGTACAAACACTGCCACGGCGCGGTTACTGTGGTGAATTAGCTGTGGTCTTACGTACTTTATTACAGCTAATCTCTTTTAACTCGTTCGATAAATTCTGTAACTCCTCTTCTGTTAGTCGAGAAGGCTCTTTCTCTGATGACTTCATTAGTCTTTTAATTTTATCCAATGCAATAGCTATTCCAATTGCAGCTACAATTGGCAGTACTGGTGCTGTCACTCCTATCATCAGTAAAGAATTCATCGTAGTTGATAAAGACGATAAAGAATTTACTTTAACTATTGGAGCAACACTACCAACGCGAATTCTGGATTAAAGGAGAATAGAAAAGGCAAGAAAACAGGGTAAACTCAGCAGTTATAAAAAAACAGATGAGGTTAACCATGGAAGATATAACAAACTGTTTTGTTTGGTCGATGATTTTTGCAGAGATATAGAGAAAAATTTTGCAGGTAAACTACTGCCAAATGGTAAAAAACCCACAAGAACAACGGAAATTGAGCACTCCGAAATCATGACAATAATCCTGCTATATCAACAATCTCCGTGTAAAAATTTCAAAACTTTCTATCTACATTACCTAACGTTGCTCTACAAATCAGAGTTTCCAAAGTTGCCTTCATATACCAGGTTTGTTGCTCTAAAGCCTAGGGTTTTGTGGCATTTAGCAATGTTGTTGCATTGGCTTTGTGGACAGTCAGAAAACACTGGAATTTCATATATAGACACAACTCCCATTGCAGTTTGTCATGCAAAAAGAATATCCAAAAACAAAGTTTTTGCTGGAATTGCAAAATTAAGCAAGAGTACTTACACGCGAATTCTGGATTAAGGAAGGAAGAAAGTATAGGAAATAGAAGGCTTTTTGGATTTGATGGAATAGGAAATGAGAGTAGAAAAGATATGAACCAAAAAATTAACAGGGGATCTATGGCGAGTGTGTTCAATTTCTAGTCTATTTTTTAGGTAACCAAAAACAGTCTCAATGATAGACCTTTTTCTCAGTAAAATCTTCTCATTTAGCGAAATCAATGCATTTTTCATACCTTTTTTCACCTTGGTAACAAGTTTCAAACCTCGGTCAAACAGCTTCTGAAAAAGCTCTTTTGCAATATAACCTTTGTCACCAAACAAAAGGCCGGTTAATTTTTCCGTCAGATTTGGCACAGGTATCCTATCATCAACATTGCCTTTTGTTAGCGTAAGTGAATGAATTTCACCATTTTCATTGATTACCATATGTAATTTGAAACCAAAAAACCAGCCGTAAGTACTCTTGCTTAATTTTGCAATTCCAGCAAAAACTTTGTTTTTGGATATTCTTTTTGCATGACAAACTGCAATGGGAGTTGTGTCTATATATGAAATTCCAGTGTTTTCTGACTGTCCACAAAGCCAATGCAACAACATTGCTAAATGCCACAAAACCCTAGGCTTTAGAGCAACAAACCTGGTATATGAAGGCAACTTTGGAAACTCTGATTTGTAGAGCAACGTTAGGTAATGTAGATAGAAAGTTTTGAAATTTTTACACGGAGATTGTTGATATAGCAGGATTATTGTCATGATTTCGGAGTGCTCAATTTCCGTTGTTCTTGTGGGTTTTTTACCATTTGGCAGTAGCTTACCTGCAAAATTTTTCTCTATATCTCTGCAAAAATCATCGACCAAACAAAACAGTTTGTTATATCTTCCATGGTTAACCTCATCTGTTTTTTTATAACTGCTGAGTTTACCCTGTTTTCTTGCCTTTTCTATTCTCCTTTAATCCAGAATTCGCGTTATAAGCGCGTTCAGCTTATTTAGATAAAAATCTAGATGTAGATGAAGTTTTGTAAAGACATACAGTATCTATATACTGCAAAAAATTGAACATAAGACGCCGATACATTAAGTAATCCTTACCTTTTAATCTGCAGATTGGCGAAAGCAAATACAATAGCTTCAGTTTTATGATAAGGGGGCTGGCGAAGCTTGTCAAGGAAGTTTTTTCGTTTCTACTGAATGACAATTGTGGTTTGGGAGGTGATGCAAGAAGTCTATTTCCACAAAAATGCTTCAATTTATCTTAACATTTTGTCAACTACCTTTGTAGGAATGACAATTTAAAAGGGCATCTTTACATATTCCATATGGCTTCCAGTTGCACCCTTCACATGCGTAATCAAATTTCTTTAAAGACATTTTCTCTCTAATCTTTTTTACTGCCTCATTCCAAGTTAAAGCCTCGCCAATTTTTATTCCTAAAATTTCCATATGCCTTCTATCTAGCTGTAAAACTTTAGCTTGTGTGGTGCATTCACCTTGTTTAGTCTGATTTGGACAAGCACTACAGATACTATCAAGGTTACCAACTACTTCGATTTGAGTGTTAGGATCACTAATTACTTTGCTTGCTATCTTTTTATAATTTTCTACAAAACCCTGAGAATACCCATATCCCCGAAACGCGAGGGTGCACATAAAATGATGAGGGCGAAATTTTATCATTTTTTCAAATATTGCAAAGCTGCTACAAGTAGAAAAATTTTTATCAAACCAGGAAGGATAAATGGTAAAACACCCACCATTATTGCTTGTTCTAGACCCAAGTAAACAGCAAGCCAACTAACACCACAAATAAAGATTATAACTGTACCAGCCAGACAACTTAAAGAATTACATACAAATGATTTATACTTAGAGTTCAGTAATTCATTTACTTTGCTCATTACCATAACAGCAGCTAAACAGCCAATCAAATATCCACCTGTTGGTTCAAGGAGAGCGTGATAACCACCAGAAAAATTTGCAAGAACAGGCAATCCTGCTGCACCAAGTGATAGATATGTAAGCACAGAATAGAATGCTGTTCTGCGGTTAAATTTAAGCCCAATAAGCATTACTCCTAAAGTTTGCAATGTGATAGGCACAGGCTGCAATGGTATACTTATTTGAGCCATCAAGAATAAAAGTAAAACGCAAGACAATATTTCAGCCAGTGTTGATCTGCTGCTAGATTGTGTTATAAACATACCTTCCCAATAAAAATAACTTATTAAATATAATATATGTGTATGAGAGGTTTTGCAATTTAAATTTTGCTTATATTGTGCTACAATGAATTATTTATGCACTATTAAATTAAAAATGATAAGTAAACAAGATCTATTATCGTTGATGAAAGCAAGACACAGCGGACGTTCATACGATCCTACAAGAGCAATATCTCAGGAAGACATGGATATTTTAATGGAAGCTGTAAGGCTGACTCCCTCATGTTTTGGTGATGAACCTTGGAGATATGTGATATGCAACAAACAGAACAATCAAAATGCATGGGAAAAGCTGCTAAGTTGTCTTGATGAATCTAATCAAAAATGGGCAAAAGATGCACAAGTGTTAATCATATCTTTCAGTGCTAAAAATTTCCGCAAATCTGGTAAAGGAGAAAATCTTTGGGCTAATCACGACACTGGTGCAGCGAATTATGGACTTATGTTACAAGCTGCAGCTATGAACTTAATGGCCCATCAAATGGGTGGATTTGATAGAGATAAAATAGTGAAAGAGTTCAATATACCCAATGACTTTAACGTAATGTCAGTGATAGCGGTTGGTTACGAAGAAGAGGGTGCTGAAATCAAAGAGAAAAAAAGAAGGTCAGTAGAAGAAATATTTTTCTACGATGAGTGGCCAAAATTCTGAAAATTTTATCAAAATGCACGGTACTGGCAATAATTTTGTTATCATAGACTCACGTTCAGCAAATGATTTAAATTGGAACTATAAAAAAATTGCTAACCAAAACGGTTGCGATCAAGTCATAGTGATAACAAACTCCAGTTTAGCCGATTGCTTTATGCATATCTATAATGCTGATGGTAGCAAAGCTGAAATGTGCGGAAATGCAGCACGTTGCGTTGGATATTTGCTAATGTCAGAAAAAGGTGCTGAATACTCCATTATTGAGCTAACAAGCAAACGCATTTTAGAGTGTTTTAAAGTGGGTGATAAATCCATAAAGGTTAACATGGGTAAACCTTTGCTAAAATGGCATGAAATTCCCTTGTCTACTGAGTGTGACACTCTTCACTTACCTATAGAGCTTGAAATGCTAAAAGATCCTGTTGCAGTAAATATTGGCAATCCTCACATAGTTTTTTTTGTTGATAACATAAGTGAAATACCATTGCGAAATTTAGGACCAAAGCTAGAAAATCACGCATTATTTCCTCAGAAAATTAATGTTAGTATTGCACAAGTTGAAAAATCTGGAGAAATAGCTTTAAGAGTTTGGGAAAGAGGTACAGGCATTACTGCATCGTGCGGTAGTGCAGCCTGTGCAGCACTTGTTGCATCCACACTACGTGGATATCTGACCGCCCAACAGACTTCAGTAAATTTACCAGGAGGTAAGTTATTAATCGAATGGGCAAATAACGTATTCATGACCGGTGATATAGGATTTTTGTGATAATTGTTTTCACAATGCAAAAACCACTTGACAAGCCTTGCCAGCGCCCTTATCATGGTACTGAAGGTATTCAGTTATCTTCATCTGTGCAGATTAAACAGCAAGAAAACAACGTAGTTGGCGTCTTATTTTTAATTTTTTGCACTATGTGCACCTTATGTCTTCACAACATTTCTGGGTTTTTACCTATATAAGCTGAAACGCGCTTATAACGCGAATTCTGGATTAAGGAAGGAAGAAAGTATAGGAAATAGAAGGCTTTTTGGATTTGATGGAATAGGAAATGAGAGTAGAAAAGATATGAACCAAAAAATTAACAGGGGATCTATGGCGAGTGTGTTCAATTTCTAGTCTATTTTTTAGGTAACCAAAAACAGTCTCAATGATAGACCTTTTTCTCAGTAAAATCTTCTCATTTAGCGAAATCAATGCATTTTTCATACCTTTTTTCACCTTGGTAACAAGTTTCAAACCTCGGTCAAACAGCTTCTGAAAAAGCTCTTTTGCAATATAACCTTTGTCACCAAACAAAAGGCCGGTTAATTTTTCCGTCAGATTTGGCACAGGTATCCTATCATCAACATTGCCTTTTGTTAGCGTAAGTGAATGAATTTCACCATTTTCATTGATTACCATATGTAATTTGAAACCAAAAAACCAGCCGTAAGTACTCTTGCTTAATTTTGCAATTCCAGCAAAAACTTTGTTTTGGATATTCTTTTTGCATGACAAACTGCAATGGGAGTTGTGTCTATATATGAAATTCCAGTGTTTTCTGACTGTCCACAAAGCCAATGCAACAACATTGCTAAATGCCACAAAACCCTAGGCTTTAGAGCAACAAACCTGGTATATGAAGGCAACTTTGGAAACTCTGATTTGTAGAGCAACGTTAGGTAATGTAGATAGAAAGTTTTGAAATTTTTACACGGAGATTGTTGATATAGCAGGATTATTGTCATGATTTCGGAGTGCTCAATTTCCGTTGTTCTTGTGGGTTTTTTACCATTTGGCAGTAGTTTACCTGCAAAATTTTTCTCTATATCTCTGCAAAAATCATCGACCAAACAAAACAGTTTGTTATATCTTCCATGGTTAACCTCATCTGTTTTTTTATAACTGCTGAGTTTACCCTGTTTTCTTGCCTTTTCTATTCTCCTTTAATCCAGAATTCGCGTCGAAATCATGACAATAATCCTGCTATATCAACAATCTCCGTGTAAAAATTTCAAAACTTTCTATCTACATTACCTAACGTTGCTCTACAAATCAGAGTTTCCAAAGTTGCCTTCATATACCAGGTTTGTTGCTCTAAAGCCTAGGGTTTTGTGGCATTTAGCAATGTTGTTGCATTGGCTTTGTGGACAGTCAGAAAACACTGGAATTTCATATATAGACACAACTCCCATTGCAGTTTGTCATGCAAAAAGAATATCCAAAAACAAAGTTTTTGCTGGAATTGCAAAATTAAGCAAGAGTACTTACGGCTGGTTTTTTGGTTTCAAATTACATATGGTAATCAATGAAAATGGTGAAATTCATTCACTTACGCTAACAAAAGGCAATGTTGATGATAGGATACCTGTGCCAAATCTGACGGAAAAATTAACCGGCCTTTTGTTTGGTGACAAAGGTTATATTGCAAAAGAGCTTTTTCAGAAGCTGTTTGACCGAGGTTTGAAACTTGTTACCAAGGTGAAAAAAGGTATGAAAAATGCATTGATTTCGCTAAATGAGAAGATTTTACTGAGAAAAAGGTCTATCATTGAGACTGTTTTTGGTTACCTAAAAAATAGACTAGAAATTGAACACACTCGCCATAGATCCCCTGTTAATTTTTTGGTTCATATCTTTTCTACTCTCATTTCCTATTCCATCAAATCCAAAAAGCCTTCTATTTCCTATACTTTCTTCCTTCCTTAATCCAGAATTCGCGTTAGGAGCGTTGTTAATAAATCCACGACAGCTAGATAACCCTTGCTCGTCCACTAAAAGAAAAAGCGGCAAGGAGCGAACCAAAAGCGATAAGAAAGGATCCAAACCAGATTATAGACATTCCAGGTTTATAGTGCACTTTGGCTGCGATTTTGCTCTTACTCTTATCAATCTCTCCAATTACAACATAAATATCAGAAAATAAATTGTGGTAGATACTGCTTTCAACATTTTTCTGACCTTCCGCAAGGTAAAATCTATATTCAGGAGTTACTTCACCTAATATCTTATTATTCAGCAAATTCCTGATATCCATTGTACCTCTCACTGCATGGAAATTTTTTTCTTTTATTAGCTCAATATTTCGTAAAGTAACTTTGAATTTATTAACTGTTATGCTATCCCCTATTTTTAAGTAATTTTCTTTTTTCTCCTGCCAACCAACTGAATAAGCTATACCAAGCACTAGAATTGCCACTCCAGCATGAGCAAGCATCATTGCATAGTAGGATTTAGAAGCTCTTCTTGCTAATAAAATTGATTCACCAAATGCTACCTTAAATAAACAAATTCTTTTACTATATGCTTCTAAAATAAAGACTAATAATGCTATGGAGATGGTAATTGATAGCACAATTATTAGCTCCATGTGAAAGATAAACGGCAAAGTAGCTGCAGCACTACAAAATGAAAATCTATATTCACGGAATATTGGCAATAGACTCTTTCCCTGCCAACTACAGTATTGCCCTATCATGGTGAGCACTAGAATAGTGAGTGCAATAGGATTAAATAAGGAATTGTAATATGGTGCTCCAACTGAAATTAATTCACCAGTTAAATACTCAAGCACTGTAGGGTATAAAGTGCCAATGAACACGATGAAAAAGGCAGTGATGAATAATAAATTGTTCATCAGCATCATCGTAAAGCGTGAAAAGAATCTTCTACCCTCTGTCACTTGAGTAGCAAGTTTCTTTCTGGATTCTAGTGTCAAGCATTGGAATGACATCGCAGATGTGTGATTCTTTCTCGTAAACACTACAAATATTACTAAGCTACTGACTGTCATTACACCAAGTAGAGCTAATATATACAGTCCATACCTTGGGTCATCTGCAAACGTGTGCACTGAGGTAAGTATTCCTGAGCGAACTAGAAATGTTCCAGTCACACTCAAGATAAAAGTTGTAAGCGTAAGTAAAATAGCAAAATTCCTTAAAATATTGAAATTTCGCACCACGAGCAACAAATGTGTCAGCGCTACTGCAATCAGCAACGGCATCAAAGAAACGTTTTCCACTGGATCCCAAAACCAAAATCCACCCCACCCAAGTTCGCGATATGCCCACCAGCTACCTAAGCTTATACCCAAAGTAAGTAGCGACCAAGAAATAAGTACCCAGGGCCTAACAATTTTAGCCCAAACATTTCCTTCAGTATTTGCAATTAATCCAGCTATAGAGAGTGAGAAAGGAACACTAAATCCAAGGTACCCCAAATATAATATTGGTGGGTGAATAGCAAGACCTATATCTTGCAATATCGGATTAAAACCCAATCCATCTGTTTCAATGCTTGGCATTTTAGTGAAGGGGCTGGATTCAAGTAAAGTGAACAGTAAAAAACAAAAGCAAATCAGCCCATGAGTGATTAGAGAGATTTTTTTTAAAGCTAGTTCTGCAGCGCGTGACGCTGGAATCTGTGTATTTTTTTCTGGATCCCAGTGTCTGGGCACTGGGATGACAGAAGGTATATAAATATCCATTAGTAATAAATACATGGTGAGCACTAAGGTCCAAAGCAACATAGACCCTTCTTTATTTCCCCAAACTCCACAAATCTTATAGATCAAAGGTTTTGTTGTGTGTGAGTGGTAATATACGTTTTCAAGTGAAAAATCATTTGTAATGTGGCAGTAAATCAAAATAGCCATTGATGTTGATACACAAAAAAATATGGCAGTGGTAATAAACCGATAAGAACTGAGCGGTAAAAACAAATATGTCAAAGACAATAAGCAGGCTACCAATAGCAATATATTCCCAAATTCAGGCATAAAAAATTATAGTTTTTATATAAACAATATTACTAATGACAAGTTAGAAGTTAAAGTGTTAATTGACGCTAGCATAATGCTCCCGTAGTTAGCTGTGCTAACAATGTCAGCATTAATTAAAAATTAAATATTAAATCTTTATACTTTTATAGATAGCGTTAATATTGAGGTAACATTGTGGGTACAACTAAGATTAGTAAATTTCCATTTAATATAAAAGGTAAAGTGGCAAAACAACATGCCGAACCAATAGTCGCAAAAAATCTCTATACTATTTTGGGATTCAAAGATATAGAAGATTTTGAAAATAAGACAAGTAAGCTTGTTAATAAAAAAGTTTGGCAATCATTTGTTGACTGCTTTGCAAAAGAAATAGATTATGCAGCAACCGAAAAAGTTGTAAAAAACATCGTTTGTAACATTGCAAAAAGTGATCAAGGTAATGCTTTTACCAAAACTGAACATCTGATATTAAATGAAAAGCAAGATAATAGAAAGAGAGAAAAAGCGATTAGAAAAGCTAATAACGCGAATTCTGGATTAAAGGAGAATAGAAAAGGCAAGAAAACAGGGTAAACTCAGCAGTTATAAAAAAACAGATGAGGTTAACCATGGAAGATATAACAAACTGTTTTGTTTGGTCGATGATTTTTGCAGAGATATAGAGAAAAATTTTGCAGGTAAACTACTGCCAAATGGTAAAAAACCCACAAGAACAACGGAAATTGAGCACTCCGAAATCATGACAATAATCCTGCTATATCAACAATCTCCGTGTAAAAATTTCAAAACTTTCTATCTACATTACCTAACGTTGCTCTACAAATCAGAGTTTCCAAAGTTGCCTTCATATACCAGGTTTGTTGCTCTAAAGCCTAGGGTTTTGTGGCATTTAGCAATGTTGTTGCATTGGCTTTGTGGACAGTCAGAAAACACTGGAATTTCATATATAGACACAACTCCCATTGCAGTTTGTCATGCAAAAAGAATATCCAAAAACAAAGTTTTTGCTGGAATTGCAAAATTAAGCAAGAGTACTTACGGCTGGTTTTTTGGTTTCAAATTACATATGGTAATCAATGAAAATGGTGAAATTCATTCACTTACGCTAACAAAAGGCAATGTTGATGATAGGATACCTGTGCCAAATCTGACGGAAAAATTAACCGGCCTTTTGTTTGGTGACAAAGGTTATATTGCAAAAGAGCTTTTTCAGAAGCTGTTTGACCGAGGTTTGAAACTTGTTACCAAGGTGAAAAAAGGTATGAAAAATGCATTGATTTCGCTAAATGAGAAGATTTTACTGAGAAAAAGGTCTATCATTGAGACTGTTTTTGGTTACCTAAAAAATAGACTAGAAATTGAACACACTCGCCATAGATCCCCTGTTAATTTTTTGGTTCATATCTTTTCTACTCTCATTTCCTATTCCATCAAATCCAAAAAGCCTTCTATTTCCTATACTTTCTTCCTTCCTTAATCCAGAATTCGCGTTGTAAGCAAAAAACCACTTGCACCACCAGTACCTCCTAAAAATTATACGGAAAAAGTTACGCAAAGCAGAAATGCAGATGGGATTGGAATAGGTAAGTGATTCATGTATAAAAGACAAGAGTTAACTGACAGAAGAATTAAAACTAATGTCAGACTCTTGTTTAATATATATAATTGCTTATATGTATGGTTCATAGCATATTATTTCAACTTACATTTCTGTAATCACTGTGCTAAATTATATTGTAAAGCAGCCAAATCAATATAATAGAATACGCTAAGCTTTAAGCATAGAAACCACTTTATCGTAACTTGGCAATGATTTAATTTCTCCAATTGCAGCTAGAGTGGTTTTTTCATGCTGAGATAACAATTCTTCTGCTGCTTTTTTTACGTTAGCAGTGGTAACTGCACTAATTTTTTCTATTAATTCATTTTTACTGATGTACCTATTATAGTTACCGTAGTAGTGTCCCAATGTTTCAGCACGTGAGCTAACACCTTCGCGCGACATTAAAATTTGGGATTTTACTCGCTCTTTCACTCTATTTACTTCTTCTTCCTTCAGATCATCTGTAGACAACTTCTTCAACTCTGTCATTATAGATTTTAAAAGCTTATCTAAGTTACTACTGTCTGTACCAGCAAAAATGGAAAACACCCCTGTATCAGTGTAGCTGGAATTAAATGAATAAACAGAGTAAGCTAATCCCTGCTTTTCCCTTACTTCCTGGAACAGACGTGATGACATTCCGCTCCCTAATATAGAATCAAGCACTTGAAACGTGTGATATTTATCGTCATAACGAGAAACGCTAGGTAAACCAATTAGCAAGTGCACCTGATCTAATTTACGATGTTCTAAATACTCACCACCAGTGTAGCTCGTCGCATTTTGGCTTTTTTTTAGCTTTTTAGAATGAATCTTTGAGAGAAAATCTTTGGTTAATGCAACAACTTCTTCATGTTCAACATTTCCTGCAACGGCAAATAGCATATTCTCGCCAAAGTAATGTTCGTTTATGTAGTTATTTAGATTTTCCCTAGTAAATGACTTTACCGTATCTTGCGTACCTAAGATTGACTTACCAAATGGTTGATCTTTATAAGCTGCCTCAAAATATTTATCGAAAACAATGCCACTTGGTGAATCATTAGTTTGAAAAATCTCTTGTATTACAACGCCCTTCTCACGTTCCAATTCATCTTCTGGAAATGTTGAATTCATCAATATATCTATTAATATATCAATACCAGTTTTGATGTACTTCTTGAGAACTTTTGCATAATAGGTGGTGCTTTCCCTACCAGTGCTGGCGTTGAAAACCCCACCTATGTCGTCAAAAGCTTTTGCAATTTCAAACGCAGTTCTTGTCTTCGTTCCTTTGAAAGCCATGTGTTCTAGAAAATGGGATATTCCATTTTGATTTGCACTTTCCGCTCTACTGCCAACACCAACTCGTATACTTAAAGCTACAGAGTCAACATCACGCACCTGCTCAGTTATTATGCGCAGACCATTATCTAATTTCGTTACCTGAGGTGTATTCATCTTATGTATTCTTTTTTAAATTTTCTTCTGCAAAATCCCAATTAATCAAATGGTCAAGGAAAACTTTTATGTAGTCAATTCTACGATTTTGACAATCTAAATAGTATGCGTGCTCCCACACATCCATAGTGAGTAATGGCACTTGACCATAAGTTAATGGCAAATCTGCATTTGGAGTTTTGGTGATTTTGAGCTTTCCTTTTTCAAGCACTAACCACACCCATCCACTACCAAACTGGCTTACTCCATAATTGGAGAATTCTTCATAAAATTTATCAAAGCCACCGATATCGTCCTGAATTTTTTTTGCTAAAAGACTACTATCTTTAGGCTTACCACCACCATTTTTTTTCATTGAGTTCCAATAAAAAGTGTGGTTCCAAACTTGTGCTGCGTTATTAAATATAGGCAAGTTGTCGCTATTACCATGCACTTTTGTTATTAATTCCTCAATTTTCACATGTTGATAATCCGTATTTTCAACCAGCTCGTTGAGTTTATTTAAATATCCTTTATGGTGCTTATCATAATGAAAATCTAAGGTTTTTGCAGATATGTAAGGCTCCAAAGCGGTTTTACCGTATGGTAATTCAGGTAAAGTAAAATTCATTCAACCTCCTCAATTTCTAACCTACTGCGATGTTAGAGCAATATATGCTTTTGTGCAACATATAATTTGGTTAAAATATTCATATTATTGCAATTGTTCTAAAATAAGTTATACTAGTACAGTAACGTTAATAATAATTACATTTTTTATTATATAGTTCTTTTAGGAGGCTAATATGTCAAGTTTATGTGAAAACCTTAAGTATTCATATGAGAATTTTAAGCAATATGCTCAACACGGAACTGTTCCTGCTGTAGAAAAAAATAACAGTCAAGTTCCACAAAACTGTTTCTATAAGTCTGTTCATCATATCGATAGTGTTGTGGGACCAGTGAAGGATATGCTCGTAGGGGTAAATAAAGATGCCGATACTTCAACAACAACTTTGGGAAAAAGAGAGAAAAAAGTCTGCGGTACGAGACATAATGAATTTTATCATGGCTTTGCAAATTTATTACTTGTACTCTATACAGGGGTTGCATATTTAACGTATTTGCCAGTAAAATTAATTTCACATTTAAAGGGAACAGATGGTCCAAAATCTCTTTTAGGGTATACCAATAATTTGCAGAACAAAGCAGAACAACATGGTGAAACCTGCGCTAAGTTCTTAAGTTTAGTCTTGTCTTACATTATTTCAGCCGTCATCTGGGCTGCAGCACTCATTATTACACCACTGACTTGGGCTGTTGATAAAGTGTTAAGTAAGTTTAGTGACGCAAAGTCTGAAGCTGCTGACCTTAATGGGAAAGCTCCTCTACTAAGCTAATCTGAACAACATGGCTTTAACACTTGGCCACCGGAAAGGGTGTTATCCCAGTGCTTCGGTACTGGGATGGCTTTGTTGCATCGCTAGCTATGATGGATTAAAGATAAAAAAGATGGAGAATATCAGTAGCTTATTATTCTGGTATTTATAACAAGAACGGTCAGTGAATACCTAAATTTGAGTAAAAGAAATTTCACTACCACTCACTAATCCGGCTAAAATTCAAGAATTTCAATGCTTTAGCTATTTTCAATAGAATTAAGTTTATTAATATAAATAATAAATTACTATTCTTAAATTTGATCAGATTGATTGCAAAAAAACAAGATTTTCAATAGGTTGCTTATAATCCTAACTATAGTTAGCCTTTCATAAGTAGCGATGCAACAAAGCCTACTGGGATCCAGCCTTCCATGCAATCCCATCAAAAACGTTTATTTGAGCATAAGATTAGCTATTTTCTATGCTCACCAACCCAGCGTACAGTAGGAATTTCTGGATTCCAGCGGGCTTTGTTGCATAGCACCTTAAGCAGTGATGGTTTACGACAAATTTATGTAATGATTTCAAATTTATCCATACCAATATCAGTGAATTTGTTGAGCAAATAGCACTTAATTAGTAATTCTTTTTCACGATTTACTTCAGATTTATTCCTAAAGCTAAATCCAAATACTTGCTTCAACCTTGAGAAAAATCCTTCTATGTAAGATCTCTTTCCATAAATTGCTTCCTTTTTCCACTCTTTTACACCATCTTGTCCATATAATTTTATTAACCTAATAGCAGCATTTCTGTCAGACATATAATCTATTTTTGAATGTTCTGCTGCATCCTTTTTTGGTAGAACTTTTGTCTTTATATCGTATTTCTTACACAATTTATAAAGTTTGTGCCTATCGTATGCCCTATCTGCATATAATGCTTTTATTTTGTGCTGAAAATTAACTTCTTCAAACGCGAATTCTGGATTAAGGAAGGAAGAAAGTATAGGAAATAGAAGGCTTTTTGGATTTGATGGAATAGGAAATGAGAGTAGAAAAGATATGAACCAAAAAATTAACAGGGGATCTATGGCGAGTGTGTTCAATTTCTAGTCTATTTTTTAGGTAACCAAAAACAGTCTCAATGATAGCCTTTTTCTCAGTAAAATCTTCTCATTTAGCGAAATCAATGCATTTTTCATACCTTTTTTCACCTTGGTAACAAGTTTCAAACCTCGGTCAAACAGCTTCTGAAAAAGCTCTTTTGCAATATAACCTTTGTCACCAAACAAAAGGCCGGTTAATTTTTCCGTCAGATTTGGCACAGGTATCCTATCATCAACATTGCCTTTTGTTAGCGTAAGTGAATGAATTTCACCATTTTCATTGATTACCATATGTAATTTGAAACCAAAAAACCAGCCGTAAGTACTCTTGCTTAATTTTGCAATTCCAGCAAAAACTTTGTTTTGGATATTCTTTTTGCATGACAAACTGCAATGGGAGTTGTGTCTATATATGAAATTCCAGTGTTTTCTGACTGTCCACAAAGCCAATGCAACAACATTGCTAAATGCCACAAAACCCTAGGCTTTAGAGCAACAAACCTGGTATATGAAGGCAACTTTGGAAACTCTGATTTGTAGAGCAACGTTAGGTAATGTAGATAGAAAGTTTTGAAATTTTTACACGGAGATTGTTGATATAGCAGGATTATTGTCATGATTTCAGAGTGCTCAATTTCCGTTGTTCTTGTGGGTTTTTTACCATTTGGCAGTAGTTTACCTGCAAAATTTTTCTCTATATCTCTGCAAAAATCATCGACCAAACAAAACAGTTTGTTATATCTTCCATGGTTAACCTCATCTATTAATCCAGAATTCGCGTTAGCAGGATAGTAAAAGAGAGATACGTTATTATTTGACTTGAAATCACTTTCATCCATCATCTTAATAGCTTCATGATAACCATCTATTCCATGAAAATAATCTATACCAGAATATCCTTCTGGTGTTGGTACTCTTAATTGTGCACCTACGTGAGCATAACCAAACGAACCAGGTAATACTGCTGGCACTGGATCTTGCCTGTGGTGAGTGACCCTTATGGTTTTTTCCTGAAGAGCGTCATTATAAATTTCACTAGCAGTAAGGTCAAAAACCCTTGGATCAGCAAAAGTTGCAACATGAACATCTTCAGCGTCTTCTTTTTTGTTGAGGCATAAAGCAGCTATCTTAGCAATAGCTCCTCCCATGCTATGACCTGTGAGATTAATTCTAAAATCTTTTATTTCTGATTTTTGTTTTTCAGCATGAGATTTCAAAATGCCATAAAGATTAGGCCATGAATCTTGAAACGAATTATTAAAGCCACGATGCATTCTTCCACCTTCAGGTAAAAGTTCTGAGGGAGTAAAAAACAAAATTGAGATCAGTGATTCCATCGTTTAAGCCCGATAAGCCATATTCTAATGGATTTTTCAAACGAGTACCATGGTAAGCTATTGTTATTTCTTTATCTTTTATAAAAACATGACCAGCATCTTTTTCGAATCCATTACCAAATGGAATAATTTCATAACCTTCACTAATAAGTTCAGCTCTAGTTTTATACATTTTTTCAGTGGATGGAATAATTTCAAAATCTTCTACAACTTTAAATTCAGTTTTGTATACTCCTTCAGCTAAGTTGTGACATCTTTTTTCACTTAGCTTATTGTCGTCATCGCCATAGCTTATTTTACAGAAATTACTCATTTCCAATAATTTCTCTTTATTAAATCCTGCAATTTCTGCAATACTTTCATCTATTTGGTAAGAAGAAGGTAAAGAATATGGTTCATTTGGGTCAGCAGGATTTATAAATTCATAATCTTCAATGATCTCAAACTCATCATCCACCTTATATTTGCCGTTATCTGCTAAGATGGAGCTTGATTGTTCAACATCACTTAATTGTGAATCTATACTACTTGCACTAGTACCTGTGGTGCTAAACCAATTGCGTAAAAAACTAAAATCCATAACCACCTCAATCTACTATCAGCTAAACAATTTATTTAACTATAATGTAGATTGATATTATTGTCAATAGTATTTTCTATAATCTTTCTATTGCTAGAATAAAAAAATTTTACTTCCATAGAATAAATATAGAGTTATAATGGACTAACAAGCGAACCTCTGTACTAAATTTTGGTTAATATACACGTTGAGCGTATTAAGAAAGTTGCTTTTAAGGTATTGCATTTTACTTTTATTTTCGTTATAAGGTTGCTTTAAGTTGAATTTTCAACATTTTTATACTATTTACATTTAAGATATGATTTCAAAATTTTTTGGGGGCACTTCATGAAAAAATCTATTTATACTAGAACTGCTCTAGCTTCTCTATTAACTTTATATTCTTTCAGCGGCTTTGCAGCTGACTTTCCTGATGAGAGTATGAAGGAAATAAAAAAGCAAGAGAGCACAAAAACTTCTGGAAAAACAGAAGTTATGAAAACATCAAATAAAAAACTGAAAGAAAAGATGGACAGAATATGTAATGCTGATCCAAGAAAAAAAGCTGAAGAGCTTAAGAAAAAAGAGGAGATCAGGCTAGCAAATGAGAAAAAAGCAAAGCTTATAGAGGATTCAAAAGCGAAAGCTCTAAGCGCTAAGAATTCTAATATAGAAAAAGGTAAAGTTTCAAAAACTAAGCGTTCTAAAACTAAGAATGCTAAAGTTGAAGCTAAAGATGTAAAGAAGGATGTAAAAGTTGTTAATCAAAATACAGAGAAAAAAGGTAAGGCAAGTCCTGTTGTTTCAGTTGGTGGAGTTGATGTTATCGATACCAACCAAGGGCAAAGTAATTTAAGAATAACTTTTGGCGGTGTTGTTGATGCTCAAGGCTATGGCAAAGCAGGGCCAAGTAGCACAGATTATAAACGCTACGACGTTATGCCTGGCAAATCTATAAATTATTATGAGGATGCTACGGATAAGGTAAAAGGAGCAAATCCAGTGTTCCCTGAGGGAATAGGAAATATCGGTGACTATAGCGATAATATGGGTATGATTGCTGATGCGATATTGCACCTCAGAGCAGAAAATAAGAATGAAGATTTAGGTCTTCTTTATGGTGCTGACGTGCAGTTTCATGTTCCAGTGACCGAAGGTAAGGGAGCTTCACAGGGTGTTTATGCTGCAAAAGGCAGAAGTGCGCATGTGTTTGTTAACTCAAAATATGGTGACGTGAAGCTTGGTTACCAATTTGGTCCTGAGGCTCTAATGAGACTTGATGCAACAAGAATTGCAACTGTTGACGGAGCTGCAGATAGTGACTGGTTCAGAAAAGTGAACTTAGAAGGAAGCGCTGCAAGCTTTCCATTTTATGTAACACCACGTCTTTACACTGAAAGTTTTTCGAGTGAAAGTGAAAAATTCTCTTTCCGTATGGCAGGGAAATATAACAAAGGCGTTATGACTACACTGCCGTTTAGAGTTGCTTACTACTCACCAAATTATATGGGCGCAAGGTTTGGTGTTAGCTATTCACCTCGCTATGATAGTAGTTTATTTGTTATAAAGGATGATGATGACATAAAACATGTCGGTCCAGATTATGAGCATATAGTAAGTGCTGGTGCATCATATGAATATGACTTTGATAAATACAAGGTGAAAGTTAAAACTTCTGCAGTTGGTGAATATGGTTGGCCAAAACAATCAAATAAAGATAAGCATGTTTATAATGAATATGTGGAGTACAATGACCTGATGGGCGTTAATTTGGGTGTAAGCGCTGATTATAAGATTAATGAAGACCAAGGCGTAAAATTTGCTGCTTCTTTTGCATACTTGGGCAAATCTGCTCAACCAAAGGATATTAAAATAAAAGGTAATGATGACTATGAAAAAATTCCTGCAAAGGATTCTCAAGGTCAAAACAATGAGGAGTATAAAAGAATTGCAGGCTTAGCTCAATTCAATAACAATACCATGTATTGGACTGCAGGGGCTGGTTATCAACATGAGAATATCTACACAAGTTTGACGTACTTTGGCAGCAGAATGAATGACAAAGATATGCTTCACGATGGCGCACTTGGCGTTCAATATGATCTGTCTCCTGCATGTAGTAAGAGCAAATTTGTTCCTTACGCAGCTCTCCATTATTTTATGACTAATGAGAAAGGTAATGATATTAAGCTGAAAGGTAAGCCTAATGATGCTGTACCTTCTAACCAAGGAATTCTCCTTCTTACTGGTGTGAAATTTTCTTTCTAACCAGCCAGTACACACCACAGCTTGAATGTGGTGTGTATTTCCAGATGAAAATTATTTATATTGAAAAAATTTTCAATATATGGTATAATAGCTTAAAGTAGAAGTAACAATATCATGGGTATAACAGTAAATCTTGATGGAGAATTTGAGAAAATAGTACAGTCTCATTCCATGTTACAAAATCGTTCCGTACCACAACAAATCGAGCATTGGGCTAAAGTTGGTCAAGTTGTTGAAGATAACCCTGAGCTAAGCTATAACATCATTAAAGAGATTCTATCAGGTATTGAGGATGCAAAATCAGGTGATGTTGAGGAGTATAAATCTACAAAATTTTGAAGGTTCTTCTCACCAACACTTTTAAGCGGTCAATGAAAAAGCTGCATAACAGTCAACTACCTAAACTTGAAGAAGCTATCAAGCAAATTCAAGATAATCCATGTATCGGAGAACTAAAGTCAGGTGACCTTGCAGGTGTTCGTATATACAAATTCTCTATTTTTAATCAACTTACTTTGTTGGCTTATCTTTATAATGAACAAAATAATGAGTTGACACTTCTTGCCCTTGCTCCACATGAGAATTTTTATAGAGATCTGAAGAAGCGAGTTTAGTCAACATAGCAGCCGTTTCTTTTCTACCATTATTTATAACGCGAATTCTGGATTAAAGGAGAATAGAAAAGGCAAGAAAACAGGGTAAACTCAGCAGTTATAAAAAAACAGATGAGGTTAACCATGGAAGATATAACAAACTGTTTTGTTTGGTCGATGATTTTTGCAGAGATATAGAGAAAAATTTTGCAGGTAAACTACTGCCAAATGGTAAAAAACCCACAAGAACAACGGAAATTGAGCACTCCGAAATCATGACAATAATCCTGCTATATCAACAATCTCCGTGTAAAAATTTCAAAACTTTCTATCTACATTACCTAACGTTGCTCTACAAATCAGAGTTTCCAAAGTTGCCTTCATATACCAGGTTTGTTGCTCTAAAGCCTAGGGTTTTGTGGCATTTAGCAATGTTGTTGCATTGGCTTTGTGGACAGTCAGAAAACACTGGAATTTCATATATAGACACAACTCCCATTGCAGTTTGTCATGCAAAAAGAATATCCAAAAACAAAGTTTTTGCTGGAATTGCAAAATTAAGCAAGAGTACTTACGGCTGGTTTTTTGGTTTCAAATTACATATGGTAATCAATGAAAATGGTGAAATTCATTCACTTACGCTAACAAAAGGCAATGTTGATGATAGGATACCTGTGCCAAATCTGACGGAAAAATTAACCGGCCTTTTGTTTGGTGACAAAGGTTATATTGCAAAAGAGCTTTTTCAGAAGCTGTTTGACCGAGGTTTGAAACTTGTTACCAAGGTGAAAAAAGGTATGAAAAATGCATTGATTTCGCTAAATGAGAAGATTTTACTGAGAAAAAGGTCTATCATTGAGACTGTTTTTGGTTACCTAAAAAATAGACTAGAAATTGAACACACTCGCCATAGATCCCCTGTTAATTTTTTGGTTCATATCTTTTCTACTCTCATTTCCTATTCCATCAAATCCAAAAAGCCTTCTATTTCCTATACTTTCTTCCTTCCTTAATCCAGAATTCGCGTTGCTAAATGCCACAAAACCCTAGGCTTTAGAGCAACAAACCTGGTATATGAAGGCAACTTTGGAAACTCTGATTTGTAGAGCAACGTTAGGTAATGTAGATAGAAAGTTTTGAAATTTTTACACGGAGATTGTTGATATAGCAGGATTATTGTCATGATTTCGGAGTGCTCAATTTCCGTTGTTCTTGTGGGTTTTTTACCATTTGGCAGTAGTTTACCTGCAAAATTTTTCTCTATATCTCTGCAAAAATCATCGACCAAACAAAACAGTTTGTTATATCTTCCATGGTTAACCTCATCTGTTTTTTTATAACTGCTGAGTTTACCCTGTTTTCTTGCCTTTTCTATTCTCCTTTAATCCAGAATTCGCGTTTTTAGCGTATGAAGAAAGAATAATGGATCTACGTAAGGAAGAAGCCATCCTTGAATACAGACTTGACCTTGCTGAAGAGAAAGGTATACAAATTGGCGAAGAAAGAGGCATCAAAATCGGTAAAGAGGAAGGAAAAATTGAAGTCGTAAAAGCAATGCTGGCTAATAATGTTGATGTCAACACTATTGTCAAGTTTACTGGCCTTTCTATTAGTGAGATTGAAGAATTAAGTGAAAATCTGTGAATGGTTACAGAGTAATTTCAAAGTGCATTTGCAGTTGGACTGGCTGAATGGATACATTTAATGAGAGTCCCATTTCACGGTGTTCAAATCTACTCCTTCTTGTACCATCTCCCAAAGTGGGCTCATTTCTCTCAGTCGGCCAACATTTTTAGCAACAAGATCTGCTGCGTACAAAACTTCTTCTTTAGTTGTAAATCGGCCTAGGCCAAATCTAATTGATGAATGCTCAAGGTCATGGCCATTATTTAGCGACCGTACGACATAGGAAGGCTCAAGAGACGCAGACGTGCACGCAGAACCAGAACTTACTGCTAAATCCTTGATTGCCATGATGAGAGACTCACCCTCAACATAGGGAAAGCTCAAGTTTAGGTTGCCAGGAATTCTATTTTCATAATCACCATTTAAAATGATATCAGGAAACGCTTCTTTTATCTTGTTATACAAAATATCCCTTAATTCTTCCACTCTAGTTGTTTCTTTTTTCATTTCTTCTCTAGCAATACGTGCCGCTTCACCAAAACCAACTGCAAGAGGTGTTGGAACTGTTCCAGAACGCATACCTCTTTCTTGTCCACCACCACTAATTAGTGGTACCAGCCTAACACGAGGATTCTTTCTACGGACATATAATGCACCTATTCCCATAGGTCCATAAATTTTGTGGCTAGAGAGACTCATAAGATCAATGCACATCTCATTAACATCAATTGGAACTTTTCCAAAGCTTTGAGCAGCGTCTGTGTGGAAAAATATATTATGCTTTCTACATATTACACCAATTTCTTTGACAGGCTGAATTACTCCGATTTCATTATTTACCATCATCACTGAAACTAGGATTGTTTTATCAGTAATTGCTTCCTCAAGCTTTGATAAATCTATAATTCCGTTTTGCTTAACAGGCAAATATGTAACTTTAAAGCCTTCATTTTCCAGATGCCGACAAGAATCCAGAACACACTTATGCTCCGTGCAGACAGTTATTATATGATTTCCTTTATTTTTATAAAAGTGAGCAACGCCCTTGATTGCCGTATTATTTGACTCAGTTGCACCTGAGGTAAAGATAATTTCTTTGCTATCTGCGTTCACCAGATCAGCGATATGTTTCCTTGCTTTTTCCACTGCTTCTTCAGCAGTCCAACCAAATGAATGGCTGCGAGAGTGTGCATTACTGAACTCACCAAAGCAAGGTATCATCACCTCTAAAACACGGGGATCTACTTTAGTAGTAGATTGATAATCAAGAAATATTGGTAATTTTATTTTAGCATCATGTATTTTTTTACTTTCAACATTCATAAAGCTACCACAGAGACAAAATTTACAATTATTTTATAGCATTAAAACTTAATTTTTTCAAGATATAATCTTGCATCAACAAACGTTGTCACCAAAGGGATGTGTGTATGACGCTGGTTCACTCTGTGATGGTGTCATGCAAGTAGCTTGACGCTGGGATGGCTTTGTTGCATCGCTAGCTATGATGGATTAAAGATAAAAAAGATGGAGAATATCAGTAGCTTATTATTCTGGTATTTATAACAAGAACGGTCAGTGAATACCTAAATTTGAGTAAAAGAAATTTCACTACCACTCACTAATCCGGCTAAAATTCAAGAATTTCAATGCTTTAGCTATTTTCAATAGAATTAAGTTTATTAATATAAATAATAAATTACTATTCTTAAATTTGATCAGATTGATTGCAAAAAAACAAGATTTTCAATAGGTTGCTTATAATCCTAACTATAGTTAGCCTTTCATAAGTAGCGATGCAACAAAGCCATTCCAGTGTCAGCTACTTTCATGACACCCTCATAAAGGAACCAGTGTCAAGCTACTTTGATGACACCTTTTTTCTGCTTAGTTTAGGTTATGCAGAAGTCTAATACAATTATAGAACAAGCTTAAAAATTCTGGTAAAGTAGTTTTATTTACAAAGAATATGCTACTTGAAATTGAAAAGCGCAGCATAACAAATGCATTGTGGAAGTTACAAGAAGCAGATCAAAGGGAAATCTTAACTCTTATACAGAGATTTGAGTTGCCAGAAGTACTAGCAAGAATATTGGTTACTCGTGGTGTTAACATAGAAAATGCAAGCGACTTCTTATATCCACTAATCAGATTGCTATTACCAGATCCCTTTCACCTTCTTGATATGGATAAAGCTGTTTCTCGTATAATACGGGCAATAAAAAATAATGAAAACATTGCAATATTTGGTGACTATGATGTTGATGGTGCAACGTCGTCAGCATTGATCAACAGGTACCTAAGAGCAATCGGTATACACTCTATAATCTACATTCCAGATCGTGTTGATGAGGGCTATGGATTAAACACAGATGCTTTATTACAACTTAAAAAAAACGGGATCGATTTATGTATTTCCGTTGATTGTGGTACGCTTGCATATCAACAAATAGAAGATGCAAAGGTCTTTGGTCTTGATATTATAGTTGTCGATCATCATCTTGGTACGGAAAAATTACCAAGCGCCGTAGCAGTTGTTAACCCAAACCGCCTTGATGAGAGCTCTCCTTATAATAACTTAGCAGCAGTTGGAGTGTCATTTCTGCTAATTGTTGCTCTTAATAAAAGCCTACGTGAGCAAGGATTTTTTACCAACAAAAAAGAACCAGATTTATTTGATCTGCTGGATTTGGTTGCCCTGGGAACTGTCTGTGATGTTATGCAGATTACCGGCCTAAATAGAGCATTTGTCTCACAAGGATTAAAAGTGATGTCAGCAAGAAAAAACGTTGGCTTGCGTGTTTTATTTGATGCTTTGGGAATCCTTGAAAAACCAAGTGTTTCGCGGTTAGGGTTTAGTATTGGGCCATGCATAAATGCTGGAGGAAGAATCGGAGAAGCATCGCTTGGTGCACGGCTACTTTCTACGGATGATGAAGAAGAGGCACATTCAATCGTGCTAAAATTAATAGATTTGAATAATGCAAGGAAAGTGTTAGAAAATGAGGCTCTCTTAGAAGCCACAGCACAAGCGGAAAAATTTGCCCAATTAGGTGTAAATTTTATAATGGTAAGTGGCAATTGGCACCAGGGGATAATCGGTATAATTGCATCAAGGCTAAAGGAGCAGTTTCACTTACCAACGATAGTGATGTCTTTAAACAATGGAATAGGAAAAGCAAGCTGTAGATCAATTTTGGGAGTTGATATCGGTGCTGCAGTCCTTTCCGCAAAGTTTATAAATTTGATTATTGAAGGTGGTGGCCATAGTATGGCGGCAGGATTTTCAATTAAAGAAGACAAAATAAATGATTTGCATGATTTTTTTACTGAAAGATTTTCAAACTCTATAAATGAGAAAACTTTAAAAGCTGATAGTATAGTAACTGCTAAAGCAATAAATTTATCTTTATGGAATCAATTGCAACGCTTGGGACCATTTGGAGTTGGGAATCCTGAACCAAGGTTTATTATCCAAGGAGCAAAGATAAGAAAGCCTGAAGTTATAGGAGTTGACCATATAAAATGTTTTATTGCTGATGATAATGTTATGGTAAGAGCTATTGCATTTCGCTCTGCAAATACTCACCTTGGCTCTGCTATCATGCAGGGTAATGTTAAAGCCATTTTGGGTAAAATCTCTATGAATTACTGGAATGGCAATGAATTTGTACAATTTTTAATAGAAGATGTATTGACCATTAGTTGAGTGTATCTGTTCAGCAGAGTGGCAAAATAGGTAGACAAGATAAACCAAAAAATCAAGAAAAAGTGAGTGTACAACAAATGGTGTCATTCCAGTGCTTGACACTGGAATGGCTTTGTTGCATCGCTACTTATGAAAGGCTAACTATAGTTAGGATTATAAGCAACCTATTGAAAATCTTGTTTTTTTGCAATCAATCTGATCAAATTTAAGAATAGTAATTTATTATTTATATTAATAAACTTAATTCTATTGAAAATAGCTAAAGCATTGAAATTCTTGAATTTTAGCCGGATTAGTGAGTGGTAGTGAAATTTCTTTTACTCAAATTTAGGTATTCACTGACCGTTCTTGTTATAAATACCAGAATAATAAGCTACTGATATTCTCCATCTTTTTTATCTTTAATCCATCATAGCTAGCGATGCAACAAAGCCATCCCAGTGTCAAGCACTGGGATGACACCATTTGTTGTAAACTCACTTTTACTCTATGGTTATAACGCGAATTCTGGATTAAGGAAGGAAGAAAGTATAGGAAATAGAAGGCTTTTTGGATTTGATGGAATAGGAAATGAGAGTAGAAAAGATATGAACCAAAAAATTAACAGGGGATCTATGGCGAGTGTGTTCAATTTCTAGTCTATTTTTTAGGTAACCAAAAACAGTCTCAATGATAGACCTTTTTCTCAGTAAAATCTTCTCATTTAGCGAAATCAATGCATTTTTCATACCTTTTTTCACCTTGGTAACAAGTTTCAAACCTCGGTCAAACAGCTTCTGAAAAAGCTCTTTTGCAATATAACCTTTGTCACCAAACAAAAGGCCGGTTAATTTTTCCGTCAGATTTGGCACAGGTATCCTATCATCAACATTGCCTTTTGTTAGCGTAAGTGAATGAATTTCACCATTTTCATTGATTACCATATGTAATTTGAAACCAAAAAACCAGCCGTAAGTACTCTTGCTTAATTTTGCAATTCCAGCAAAAACTTTGTTTTGGATATTCTTTTTGCATGACAAACTGCAATGGGAGTTGTGTCTATATATGAAATTCCAGTGTTTTCTGACTGTCCACAAAGCCAATGCAACAACATTGCTAAATGCCACAAAACCCTAGGCTTTAGAGCAACAAACCTGGTATATGAAGGCAACTTTGGAAACTCTGATTTGTAGAGCAACGTTAGGTAATGTAGATAGAAAGTTTTGAAATTTTTACACGGAGATTGTTGATATAGCAGGATTATTGTCATGATTTCGGAGTACTCAATTTCCGTTGTTCTTGTGGGTTTTTTACCATTTGGCAGTAGTTTACCTGCAAAATTTTTCTCTATATCTCTGCAAAAATCATCGACCAAACAAAACAGTTTGTTATATCTTCCATGGTTAACCTCATCTGTTTTTTTATAACTGCTGAGTTTACCCTGTTTTCTTGCCTTTTCTATTCTCCTTTAATCCAGAATTCGCGTTTTGAGGGTGGAACTTTACAAGTTAGTGGATCCATAAGTTCACATTCTATTCCCAAACTTTTTTTAACTAACTTTAAAATCATAGAAAATACTGTCGTAAAAGGGAGTTTTCTTGTTCGCGTGAAACTGTTCTTTCCAACACAATGGATTCTCTGAAAAGCTTTCGAGTATATTATATTTTTAATTTGTAGAATAAAATTTTTCCTTTTTGCATGTTTCACCTAAAAAGGACACATTTTAAACTTCTTTGTTGAAATAAAATAGAAACAAAAGTGCTGTTTCCTGCGGCTTCTGGATAATTTAATGGTAAAAAATTTAGAGAGAAATTTTGCACATTATCGCTTATATTTTTCCTTAAGTTGACGTCATTGCCTGAACGGATACGTTCTGTCGTATAGCTCTAACTGTTTTTAGGGGATAGAAAGGCTATATGGTTGCTAATATATTTTATTGCAAAATAAGCATTCTACATTATTTGCCAGCAAACAAAACTGCTCAATAGTTAAGTTTTCTGGACGTTCGTTTCCACTCAATTTAGCGTTTTCAAGGACAGTTTCAGCGTGGTTCGTTATATTTTGCAAGCTATTTCTCAGCATCTTTCTTCTTTGAGAAAAAACGATACGTGTTAATCTTGTTAAGGTTTCCAAATTTACTGCAAACTTTGGGGTAGGCAAAGGATTTACTGTAATTACTGAAGAATGTATTTTTGGTCTTGGAAAAAACTCTTTAGGTTCAATATCAAATTCCTTTTTTATATCACATAGCAACTGGCTTAGCACTGATAAGGAACCATAATCTTTAGAATTGGGTCTTGCCGTAATGCGATCTGCTACCTCTTTTTGAAACATTAATGTCAAACTCGTAAAAAATTTTATATTATTTAACCACTTTAAAAATAACACTACCGAGATATTGTAAGGCAAGTTAGCAATAACTTTGACTGGGCGCTCTATCAGCTCTTCTTCTATAACATGCAGTGCATCCGCTTCTATAATTCTATACTTTCCTTGATGCTCATTTAGCAGTTGGTCATGGTGTTTTACTAAATCTCTATCTTTTTCTATAGAAAGTAGAGACTTTGGATTATGCACCAATATTTCTCTTGTTAATGCACCATATCCAGGACCAATTTCAATGACATTAAAATTCTCTAGACTACCGGCTAAAGCGACGATTTTTTTTGTTATCTCACTCGATAAAATAAAATTTTGCCCTAGACTCTTTTTTGGCTTCAGTAAAAATTTTCTCATATTATTTTCATTATACAGTATTTTAAAAATCAGTTGACTAAAATCCATTGATAATTGTATATTATTAATGTGTTTAACGCCGGCTTAGCTCAATTGGTAGAGCAACTGACTTGTAATCAGTAGGTTGTCAGTTCAAGTCCGACAGCCGGCACTCTCGCCCATATAAGTAAAGTTGATGTCCTTTTTAATAGTAGCAAATTGGAAAATGAATGGAATGCGTTCTTCATTTGTTGATTTTATAGGCAAACTTAACAACAAGAGCAACAAAATTACCTCTAAATTAGTAATTTGCCCTCCTTTTACATCATTTCCAAGCAGTATAGAGTTGAACAATAATATTAATATAGGAGCACAGAATTGCCATCATAAAAAGTTCGGTTCTTACACAGGTGAAATTAGCGCAGAAATGTTAAAAGAACTAGGGTGTACTTACGTAATACTTGGGCATTCTGAAAGGGCCAATAAAAAAGATAGTGAAATAAAACTTAAGTCAGAAATAGCAATAGAATCAGGCTTACACCCAATTATCTGTGTAGGTGAAAATTCAGAAGATTATAAGAATGAAAAAACAAAAGAAGTAATAGAATATCAATGCAAAAACCGTTTGCCAACACACGGTGAATATACCGTAGCATATGAGCCAATATGGGCAATAGGCACAGGTCATGTGCCAAATAATGATGCAATTGCTGAGGTGATAGAGGTAGTAAAATTGTGTACTGGTAAAAAACACATTATATATGGTGGTTCAGTCAGTTCAGAAAATATAGAAAATTTGCTCAGTATCTCAAATTTATCAGGAGTTTTAATTGGCAGTGCAAGCTTAGATTTCGATCACTTTTATAAAATTATACAACAAGTTGAAAAAAAGTTTTCTCTTATCAATTCTAAAATCAGCAACTAAGAATCCTATGACAAATGTCATCATTCCAGTGTCAAGTGTACGAGCATCTAGTAAAACGACATAGCTATAGCTATAGTAATCTAGAAAATTAACGATATTTTATTCCCCGGTGAACGCTCTATTCTGTTTTCCAACTCTAGTTCTAAAAACGCGAATTCTGGATTAAAGGAGAATAGAAAAGGCAAGAAAACAGGGTAAACTCAGCAGTTATAAAAAAACAGATGAGGTTAACCATGGAAGATATAACAAACTGTTTTGTTTGGTCGATGATTTTTGCAGAGATATAGAGAAAAATTTTGCAGGTAAACTACTGCCAAATGGTAAAAAACCCACAAGAACAACGGAAATTGAGCACTCCGAAATCATGACAATAATCCTGCTATATCAACAATCTCCGTGTAAAAATTTCAAAACTTTCTATCTACATTACCTAACGTTGCTCTACAAATCAGAGTTTCCAAAGTTGCCTTCATATACCAGGTTTGTTGCTCTAAAGCCTAGGGTTTTGTGGCATTTAGCAATGTTGTTGCATTGGCTTTGTGGACAGTCAGAAAACACTGGAATTTCATATATAGACACAACTCCCATTGCAGTTTGTCATGCAAAAAGAATATCCAAAAACAAAGTTTTTGCTGGAATTGCAAAATTAAGCAAGAGTACTTACGGCTGGTTTTTTGGTTTCAAATTACATATGGTAATCAATGAAAATGGTGAAATTCATTCACTTACGCTAACAAAAGGCAATGTTGATGATAGGATACCTGTGCCAAATCTGACGGAAAAATTAACCGGCCTTTTGTTTGGTGACAAAGGTTATATTGCAAAAGAGCTTTTTCAGAAGCTGTTTGACCGAGGTTTGAAACTTGTTACCAAGGTGAAAAAAGGTATGAAAAATGCATTGATTTCGCTAAATGAGAAGATTTTACTGAGAAAAAGGCTATCATTGAGACTGTTTTTGGTTACCTAAAAAATAGACTAGAAATTGAACACACTCGCCATAGATCCCCTGTTAATTTTTTGGTTCATATCTTTTCTACTCTCATTTCCTATTCCATCAAATCCAAAAAGCCTTCTATTTCCTATACTTTCTTCCTTCCTTAATCCAGAATTCGCGTCAGTACTCCTCTCTTATAATTCACGTGTTTAAGAATGACTTCTGCTAAACCTTTACTAATTCCATGTACGTTTTGAATTTCAACCAGAGAAGCTTTGCTTATATTTTTCACTAAACCAAAATAAGACATCAACGCTTTTTTTCTTTTGTTGCCAATGCCGGGTATTTTGCTTAATTGTGAAACTATAAACTGTTTATCGCGTTTTTTTCTATGTGAAGTTATCGCAAAGCGGTGGGCTTCATTACGCAGCGATTGTAAGTAAAGCATGACTTTGCTGTCATTTGCCAGACTGAATTCTTCCCTGCCCAGCATATAAAATCTTTCATTTCCTGCGTTACGATCAGGACCTTTTGCCATACAAGCAAAAGGAACGTTTATATTCAATACTTCCAGTACATTCTGTACTATGGAAACATGTCCTGGTCCACCATCAATCAGTAAAAAATCAGGTATTATGCCTTTTATATTGCCGGAGAAACGTCTGGTTAGCACTTCCCTCATCATTTTATAGTCATCGCCTGAAAATTTTTCCTTTATAGTAAATTTTCTGTACTCACTTTTTAAAAAACCCTCCTGCCCTGCAACAACCATTACACCAATTTGTTGGTTTCCAAATATATGGCTATTGTCATAAACCTCAATACGCTTTGGAATGTTTGGTAACAAGAAGATTTTGCTAAGCTCTTCAAGCTTTTCTAGGTTATTTCTATAATCGATAAGCTTCTGCTCTAAGCTATGCTGAGAGTTATCATAAACAAATTTCAATAAATCACGCTCTTTTTTATTCTTTGCATGCAGAACTTTTACTGGCTTTTGAGCAACCTTATATAGTGCTTGTTCTATAATTTCCTTATCCACAATAGAATCTGGAACGTAAATTTGTATTGGAGGTATGTTAGCTGAATTATAAAAATTGACCAAAAAGGTGGATAAAATTTCATCATTTGAGTGATCACCACAGTTCTCGGCAAAGTAAGGAGTGCTGCCGTAGTTGTCTTTATTTCTGAACGATAACACACTAATACATGCTAGATCCTCTTCACGTACAATACTGAAGAAATCTGCATCTTTTTCAAAAGAAAAATCCGTGTGCTGTATTTGAATTTGCTCAAGAAACTTTACCCGATCTCTATATATAGCAGCAAGCTCATAGTTTTCTTCACTGCTGCACTTTCTCATTGTGAAAAGTAACTGTTCTTTCACTTCCTTATTTCTTCCAAGCAATGTATTTCGTGCCTGTTTTACTGATTGGCAGTAGTCGTCTTTTGTGATTTTGTTTATGCATGGTGCTGAGCAGCGCTTAATTTGATACTCAATACATGGTCTTTTTGTTGATGAAAAGTATTGATCTGAACATACTCTCAAGAGAAAAACTCTTTGCAATGATAATATAGTTTGCTTAACAGCAGCGACAGATGTAAAGGGACCATAATAATGAAACTCATTCTTCTTAAATTTGCCTCTATATTTCGCTATTCTTGGATAATCGTGCTTGGAAATTGTTATATAAGGATAATATTTTCCATCCTTAAGCACAATATTATAAGGTGGCTTCAACGATTTTATTAACTGTGCTTCAAGAAGCAGTGCTTCGATTTCATTCTCAGTGATGAATATTTCAACCTTAATAACCTGTGAGAGCATAACTCTAATTCGTTCAGAAAGGTTTTCGAATTGAAGGTAGTCGGATAACCTCGACTTCAAGTTTTTTGCTTTACCAATGTATAAAATCTTATTCTTATCTCCAACCATCTTATACACGCCACAGGACTGTGGAGATGATTTGATTTGTTCTTTATATTGCCTGAGCATTTATCCATTGCTTAACCTGTATGAGGTTAAAATCTGCTACTAAATGAAAGACGGAAACTACATTTTCAAGCAAAGATAATCTGTTTCTTCTCAGCTTATCAGAATCACAGTTAATCTTTACACTGTCCATAAACTGATTGATAAACGGAGCAAAACCAGCAAGTTCATCAAGCGCTGCATTAAAGTGGTTATTTTTTATTGCTTGTTTTATGTTTTTACAAGCAGTTATAGCACAATTTGATAGCGCAATTTCTTCATTTTCAATCAAAAATCTCTTACCGTAAGATGCACTATAAGTAGTGCCATCACTTTTCCTTACTTTGCTCATCATGTTACTGACTCTTTTGTAAGTGCTTAGAATCTGTTCACCCTCTGGCGTACTAAGATAACGATCCAATATAACAGTTTGCTTTTCTGCTGTCAGCAGATCATTAATATCGATTTTATATAGTATTGAATCTACGACATCTTGCCTTATATCTCTATTTTTTAAAATAACCTTGAATCTTTCTAAGCAGAATCTAAATACTAGTTCTGAAATTTGTTTTCTATTTGGCTTATCAACTGACGTTGTATTTTTATTAAATAGAAGCCTTGAATATAAAGATACTGACTTGTCTATCATTAGCCTAATTGGAATATGCAAATTATTTTCAAGTATTGTCCTAATTATACCAATTGTCATTCTCCGCAAACCAAACTGATCATACGAACCAGAGATTTTCTCACCTGCTGCAATTAAACCAACTAAGCTATCCACTTTGTCTGCAATTGACACAGCAATTGCTGAAGGGGATTTAGGACATTCCTGCTCTGGCCCGATTGGCTTATAGTGTTCAGTTATAGCTTCCACTATTTCTTTATCTTCGTGAAAATAAGAAGCATAATATCCACCCATTACTCCTTGTAATTCTGGAAACTCTCTTACTATCGATGTTGCCAAATCAGCTTTTGCCAAATATGCAGCACGTTCAACTTTTATCAGCGAAGCATGTGGAATAAATATAGCTATATACTTTGACAGAGCCGTAATACGCTTTACCTTTTCCCCCACGCTGCCAAGTGAAGCATGGAATAATATCGAACCTAATTTTTTGACATAATAATCTAGATTTTCCTTTTTATCTTGAGATATTAAAAATTGGGCATCAGCAAGACGTGCTTCTAATATTCTTTCGTGTCCTTTAACAACTTCACCATTGTTGACGTTGACAACAGTGACAAAGTGTGAAATTCTCTTTCCATTACTTAAAGCAAGGTATTTTTGCTGCGTATTAATTATACTAAGAATTACTTCCTTCGGTAATCCAAATGACTTTTCTTGATTCACTTCACCAAACAGTACGATTGGCCACTCTATAAGCCCTGTCAATTCATTTAGTAAATAATCATTTTTCTCAAGTTGTAAATTCTGCTCTTTTGTGAATTTATTAATCTGATCTAGTATAAATTGCTTTCTTTTGTCCATTTGGAGAATTACACTGTTTTTTTCTAGCAATTCAAAATAGTCTTTAGGTGCTTTAACAGTTAACGCTGTACCACTTGAGAGAAATCGATGGCCATATGTTGTGTTAGATGCTGTGATCCCTGCAAAAGACACAGGTATTATTTCATCATTTAAAATGCATAAAATGTTTTTAATTGGCCTAACCCACCTTTCTTTTCCTTCGCCCCATCTCATACTTTTTGGCCAAGAGAAATTTTTTAATATTTCTCCTAGTTGATTTTTAAGAAACTCTTGAATGTTAAATGAGCAGCTTTCTCTTTTAATGAAGTAAAAATCCTCATTATTTACTTTTCGAACGAGCAAATCTTCTTCATTTTTCTGATATTTTCTTAAAAAACCTTCGATAGCACTTTTTGGTGCGTTAATGTTTGGTCCCTTAACTTCGTTATTGGAATCCTTTAGCTCCAAAGCATTTATGTTGTCGACAAATAGGGTAATGCGACGTGCCGTTACAAAAACCTCTATAGATGCAAATCTTAAATTGTTTTTATTAAAAGCACTGGTAATATAACTCTTAACTTGAACTGCAGCTGAATTCTGCATTCTCGGTGGTATTTCTTCTGAAAGGCACTCAAATAATAACTGCAACGACATACGCTATTTACTCATGTACAATTCACAACATTTTTTTGTCAGCTCTCTAACTCTACCAATATGCGCTGTACGTTCATTTACACCAAGCACACCTCTTGCATCAAGCAGATTAAGTAGGTGACTAGTTTTAATACATTGGTCATAAGCTGCCACTGGTAGCTCCTTTTCAATAAGGAACTTACACAATTTTTCCGTATCTTCGAATTGCTGCTGTACCACTTTAGTATCATAATAATCTAACGCTAGATAAGAAAATTCATATTCTCTTTGTTTAAAAATATCTCCGTAAGTTACACCATTATCGTTCCAAATTATATCGTAAACATTATCTACACCTTGTATGCACATTGCTAAACGTTCCAACCCATATGCCACCTCACCAGGAATCATCTTGCAGTCAATCCCTCCAACTTGCTGTATATAAGTAAGCTGTGTTACTTCCATTCCATTGCATGTAACTTCCCATCCAAGTCCTGATGCACCAACACTTGGATTTTCCCAATCATCTTCAACAAACTTAATATCATATTTTTCTGTAGATATGCCAAGAGCTTTTAAGCTATCTAAATAGACGTCTTGTAAATTATTACCAGACGGTTTTATTATAACTTGGTATTGATGATGTTGATACAAGCGATTAGGGTTATCGCCATAGCGACCATCTCCTGGCCTAATTACTGGTTGTAGATATGCAATTTTTGTCGGTTTTGTATCAATTGCAGACATAATTGTTGCAGGATGTAATGTGCCAGCACCAACTTCAGATGTGTATGAGTGAAGTATAACACATCCTTCACTAGCCCAAAAATCTTGTAACTCTTTTATTATACTTTGTAAGTTCACACAAATTGCACACTTTTTATACTAAATATATAAATAAATAAGTACTATTCAATATTTATTTTTTTTGCAGCACTATGTAAATAATCACCTAAAACTGCTGAACTTTCCCTCACATACTGAATTATGCTTTTATTTAGGACAATTGCATCATGCATAGTTAAATCGCAGAATATAAATGCTGTTAAATACAGTAAAATCACCGCATAAAATGTGTGAAAAATCCCCTCAAATGTAATTGACATTGCATTATTATAGCTGAGCTGTATTGAACTTATTGGCCATGGTTTTATCACTTCTACGACATTAAAAAATACGTAAGGTATCATAAGAAAAAAGAAAAAGTGCATAAAATCATTAAACCAAAATGGGCATTGAAACATCTGCTTACATATACTCCCATAGAGTTTACTTACAGCATAATAAATTGACATTATTGCTGGCATTGAAAGTGCTACAGTCAGTACTTGCCCTGACGCTATTTGTATTACTATGTCTTCACCACTGTTTGCTGAAGGGTCCTGAGCATGAAAAATAAATATTCCAATTAATTGCATTACTAACATAACTATTGCCAATTTTGTAAAAATAGCAGCTACAACTATTCCTGAATTTGGCATTTTATATAGTAAATATTCGCCTCCATATGTAAAAATCAATATAACATCGACAATAAATAATATTAAAAAAGAAGACCAATAGTTCTGCCAACCTGGTAAATATCCTATTCCCAAAAAAGAGCTTACTGTTTTGGCAGGAAAAACCTTGCCCAGCATCTTTCCCAAAAATTCAAAAAAAATCCCCATGCCCTAAGTAACACTTGGTTTATATTATTTATAATACTGTATTGTAACGGACTTATCAATAACTTAAAACATGTATTGGAAAATTTTAAGTAATATGCAGCAACAGTAGAAGAACATGCGCCAAAAATTTAGTAATTTTATAACGCGAATTCTGGATTAAAGGAGAATAGAAAAGGCAAGAAAACAGGGTAAACTCAGCAGTTATAAAAAAACAGATGAGGTTAACCATGGAAGATATAACAAACTGTTTTGTTTGGTCGATGATTTTTGCAGAGATATAGAGAAAAATTTTGCAGGTAAACTACTGCCAAATGGTAAAAAACCCACAAGAACAACGGAAATTGAGCACTCCGAAATCATGACAATAATCCTGCTATATCAACAATCTCCGTGTAAAAATTTCAAAACTTTCTATCTACATTACCTAACGTTGCTCTACAAATCAGAGTTTCCAAAGTTGCCTTCATATACCAGGTTTGTTGCTCTAAAGCCTAGGGTTTTGTGGCATTTAGCAATGTTGTTGCATTGGCTTTGTGGACAGTCAGAAAACACTGGAATTTCATATATAGACACAACTCCCATTGCAGTTTGTCATGCAAAAAGAATATCCAAAAACAAAGTTTTTGCTGGAATTGCAAAATTAAGCAAGAGTACTTACGGCTGGTTTTTTGGTTTCAAATTACATATGGTAATCAATGAAAATGGTGAAATTCATTCACTTACGCTAACAAAAGGCAATGTTGATGATAGGATACCTGTGCCAAATCTGACGGAAAAATTAACCGGCCTTTTGTTTGGTGACAAAGGTTATATTGCAAAAGAGCTTTTTCAGAAGCTGTTTGACCGAGGTTTGAAACTTGTTACCAAGGTGAAAAAAGGTATGAAAAATGCATTGATTTCGCTAAATGAGAAGATTTTACTGAGAAAAAGGTCTATCATTGAGACTGTTTTTGGTTACCTAAAAAATAGACTAGAAATTGAACACACTCGCTATAGATCCCCTGTTAATTTTTTGGTTCATATCTTTTCTACTCTCATTTCCTATTCCATCAAATCCAAAAAGCCTTCTATTTCCTATACTTTCTTCCTTCCTTAATCCAGAATTCGCGTTGCTACGGTCAGTTATCTCTGCTGTTGTTATATAAATTGCATGCTTGCGTATCTACTGCAATACGGCCCTGAAATCTTCTTGCCTGCATCATAGCTTCAGCAGTATCTGCATTTTTTACACTCTGTGCATCAATTATGCAGAAGCTTTTCCGACCATTGTTTTGTCGCAACTATTTTTTTTTAATACCAGCTCCAGAACACTTTCTTTATTTGCATCTGGTTTTTCACTCCACTTCTTAAAATAGTCGTAACAATTGCGCCATTTTGGAAACTCTTTTGGTACCATTCTCCACTGGCAACCACTTTTTAACACGTATAACACTCCACAAAATACATCATATAAATCAAGTGTTCTTGGTTTTATCTTCTTTCTGCAAGATTCCAGATCTGCTACAATAATCTCAAACTTTTCTCGACTTATGTCACTTGGTTATAAACTTCGCATATCCTACTTTATATACTTTATCCTCTCACTTTATCTCTTTTTTGAGATTACGTACAGGCTCTAAGATACAAAGACGTTTTCAGAAATCTTTAAGCTCAATAACATCCTCTCTCTTTGGACTAGTTGAGATTAGATGAATTGGTACACCTATTAATTTTTCTAACCTGTCTATATATTTTATTAAATTAATAGGCAATGCTTCAATCGACCTTTTACCTTGAGTATTTTCTTTCCAGCCAGGAAACTCTTCATATATTGGCTCTAATTCCTCCTGTATTGAATGCGATGCGGGTAAATAATCATACATTTTCCCACTATACTTGTAACCAGTGCATATTTTAATTGTATCAAAAGAATCAAGCACATCTAATTTGGTTAATACAATGCTTGAAACTCCAGAAAGTTGCACAGCCTGGCGCACTAAAACTGCGTCAAACCATCCGCAGCGCCTTCTTCTATTGCTCACTGTTCCAAGCTCCTTGCCTATAGTAAATAAGCTATCCCCCACTTCATTCTTTTGCTCAGTAGGAAATGGGCCATTGCCTACTCTGGTTGTATAAGCTTTCGCCACACCAATAATGTTAGCATTCGAGAATAACCCTGAGCCTGTTATTGCTTGCGATGCTACAGTATTACTTGAAGTAACAAAAGGGTAAGTTCCGTGGTCGATATCTAAAAATGCGCCTTGGGCACCTTCAAATATTATTTTCTTACCTTCTTTCATCAAGTCATTTAATATCTTCCATACAGGTTTTTTATATGGAAGAATTTTTTCTGAAATCTCTTGAATTTCCTTTAATATTTCTTCTTTTTTAACCACCTGGTAGTTAAGGCCTTTTCTGATAGCATTGTGGTAATTCAGAAGAGTATCCACTCTTTTGTTGAGCTCATCTGCGTTTTCTAAGTCACAAAGGCGTATAGCTTTCCTGCCAACTTTATCTTCATAACATGGCCCTATCCCTTTGTTTGTTGTACCAATTTTGTGATTTCCGTTTAAATCTTCAAATAGCTTTTCCTTGTCCTTATGTACGCTAAGTATTAATGGACAGCTCTCGGATACCATCAAGTTGTTATAGTTTATTTCCACTCCTTTAACTTTCAATGACTCTATTTCTGAGACTAGAGCATGCGAATCAAGAGCAACACCGTTTCCTATAATAGATATTTTGCCCGTTCTCAAAACAGCAGAGGGCAGTAAATTTAATTTATAAACCTCATCATCTATTACTATAGTGTGCCCTGCATTATTTCCTCCCTGAAATCTCACAACTACATCTGCATTCTCAGAAAGATAATCTACTATTTTACCCTTGCCTTCGTCACCCCATTGCAGACCAATAATTACAATGTTATTCATCATTATTTTCTAAATTAATACATAAATATTAATACAGTACGCTACAAATGAAAAGAGAAATCTACGCCTTTCCTACACCTCTTAAATAAAGAAATATACTGTCGATTTTCTTAATATATTACCAAATTATTCATCATTATATGATATAACTTACAGCATATTTACAGTAAGGTGTTATTTATGAAAGAGACAAAAGGAAAAAATAATAAGAGTCCAGTAGTTAAATTAAAGGCCACAGCTAAAGAGTTCAATTTTAGTAAATTAAGAGCAGATCAAGATAATAAATTAGCGAATTCCGGTGAAACAATGTTCTTAGATTTTCAAAGGATGAATTTTATTATTAACGGAAAAGAAATAGATAAAAATCTTATTATTGCATTTAAGGAAGGAGCTAAGCACCGCAGAAGCGAACTTTTTAATAGTGATGATATATATAATGACGAAATATTTAACAAAAAAGGAACAAGAGAAATAGATACGGATCATGGCAAAGCATTTGTTGCTTCAGTACTTGAAGATATTGAGAAAGAGCTTGCAAGTGATGCATTGGGTGAGCTGTGGAAGGATCACTGCGAGAATCCCAAAACTGCTGATTATCAAAAAACTGATTCATATAAGAAAGAATTTGAAGAATTTTACAATGCTGGCCACGGGTATATCCATTTATTACCTACAGAGAGAGATGAAAACAAGGATTACCGTTCCTTTGCAAAAGAAGTTTTCAAGAAAATGTTTAGATACGCTGGAGCAGAAGTTCCAAGTAATGCTATTTTAGAAGAGCTAGTCACCAATTGTAATCAAGCAGGGTATGGGGCTGGTATATTTAATGAATCTCATGCCGCACTCAGTAGTTGTAATTTAACTCCACACAGTCCTAAAAAAGCGCTAAACATTTACTGCACTGACCACAACCGCATAAAAGTGACGTCTGATATGGCAATGCCTATAACCACGATTGACAATCCGGAAGAGAAAATATGTGACCTATCCAGCTCATTAGAATTCACACTTGAATCTCAAGATGGTAAAAATAGTATAACATATAAAGAAGGTAAATTATCACTTACTATTCCTAAAGAGTTAAAAAATTATAAAGATAATGGCAAGAGCTTGTTTGACATTATTAAAGAATATTTTCAGAAATTCTGTGCAAAATTAGGATTTAAACCTGAGACAAAAATACAAATAGAGTATAGCTTAGGTACTCAAAGTAACTATTTAGATGGTACAATATCTACTACAGGATCAGATGCAAATGAAGAATTTATCGATCTTTTAGAGAAAAGTCTCAAAGATGGGTTGTCGAAACTAGATGATAATCAAGAAGATATTGATGCTTATGTTGAAGGTAAAGTGCCTACTGTTATTGAGTTATTAAGTAATTATGCTAAACTTGAAGATAATAAAGAAAACAGAGAGTTATTAACAAGTGAAGTAGCAGATAATTTAGGGCTTTCCACTCAAGATAAAACAGCATCAGAAGCATTGATGGAATTAAACTCTTTACCTTCTTTGATAAAAGGTCAGGTTAATCATAATCAAGTGCAGTTTGTTGTAAATATTTTTACCAATTTAATCATTGAAGGAAAAAGAGAAGTATACGAAAAAAAAGGTGCGATTAATGCAATTGATGCAATTCATAAGGAGATAGATAAGGCAATTGTTGAACAAGAAAAAAAAGCAACTAATAAACAAGATATAGAAAATGATAAATGGACAGATAGAATAACAAAACAGAGATTATCTGTGGAATCACATGAACATTTACTTTAAAGATACTGGTAACGCGAATTCTGGATTAAAGGAGAATAGAAAAGGCAAGAAAACAGGGTAAACTCAGCAGTTATAAAAAAACAGATGAGGTTAACCATGGAAGATATAACAAACTGTTTTGTTTGGTCGATGATTTTTGCAGAGATATAGAGAAAAATTTTGCAGGTAAACTACTGCCAAATGGTAAAAAACCCACAAGAACAACGGAAATTGAGCACTCCGAAATCATGACAATAATCCTGCTATATCAACAATCTCCGTGTAAAAATTTCAAAACTTTCTATCTACATTACCTAACGTTGCTCTACAAATCAGAGTTTCCAAAGTTGCCTTCATATACCAGGTTTGTTGCTCTAAAGCCTAGGGTTTTGTGGCATTTAGCAATGTTGTTGCATTGGCTTTGTGGACAGTCAGAAAACACTGGAATTTCATATATAGACACAACTCCCATTGCAGTTTGTCATGCAAAAAGAATATCCAAAACAAAGTTTTTGCTGGAATTGCAAAATTAAGCAAGAGTACTTACGGCTGGTTTTTTGGTTTCAAATTACATATGGTAATCAATGAAAATGGTGAAATTCATTCACTTACGCTAACAAAAGGCAATGTTGATGATAGGATACCTGTGCCAAATCTGACGGAAAAATTAACCGGCCTTTTGTTTGGTGACAAAGGTTATATTGCAAAAGAGCTTTTTCAGAAGCTGTTTGACCGAGGTTTGAAACTTGTTACCAAGGTGAAAAAAGGTATGAAAAATGCATTGATTTCGCTAAATGAGAAGATTTTACTGAGAAAAAGGTCTATCATTGAGACTGTTTTTGGTTACCTAAAAAATAGACTAGAAATTGAACACACTCGCCATAGATCCCCTGTTAATTTTTTGGTTCATATCTTTTCTACTCTCATTTCCTATTCCATCAAATCCAAAAAGCCTTCTATTTCCTATACTTTCTTCCTTCCTTAATCCAGAATTCGCGTCAAAAATTTAGTAATTTTATAGGGCTTGTGCACTTAAATTTTTTGCAATATCAAGTGCAGCGTAAGTGAATATTGCATTTGCACCCGCACGTTTGAAACCAATCAAAGACTCATAAATCACCTTGTCATAATCTAGCCAGCCATTATTTGCAGCAGCTTTTATCATTGCGTACTCACCGCTTACTTGGTAAGCAAAAATCGGAAAATTAAACTTATCACTTGCTGTTTTGATAATATCTAAATATGGCATACCTGGTTTAATCATAATAAAATCTGCACCTTCATTTATATCCATTTCAATTTCGCACATTGCTTCGCGCGCATTTTTATAATCCATTTGATAACCACTTTTGTCTATAGAATGTGATAGCCCACATGAACCAACGACTTGCCTGAATGGAGCATAGAAGCTAGAGCAGTATTTCACCGCATAAGATAATATTAATACGTCTTGTAAGTTGTTATCATCTAATGATTTTCTGATTCTTCCTATTCTACCATCCATCATGTCAGAAGGAGCAACTATATCACATCCTGCCTTCGCTAAAGCAAGTACTTGCTTACACAGTACTGATATAGTTTCATCGTTTTCTACATCCACCTGATTATCTTTTAAAATGCCGTCATGGCCATGAATAGTGTATGGATCCAGTGCAACATCTGCAATAACACCAATTTCCGGTACCTTTAATTTTACAGCACAAATTGCTTTGCAGATTAAATTGTCAGAATTATACGCTTCCTCAGCGTTTTCAGATTTTAGTTTACTACCAACTACAGGAAAAATTGCAACAGCATTAATTCCTAAATCTTTAGCTTCCTTAACTATGGACACTAATCCATCTATTGAATAACACTTTACGCCTGGTAAGCCAGAAATTGGTTCAGTTGTTTCTTCTCTGTTATGAACAAACAGAGGAAGAACCAGATCATTTACTGATAAACTATTTTCACTTGTTAAATTGCGAACCCATTTGCTCGAGCGCCTGCGCCTTAACCGTGTGTTTGGAAAATTAAACATTGGATCCAGGCAAATTCCCAGTAAAGAGCAACACCCCTGAAATGAGTATCACCCAAAGCACCGATATTGGTAAAAACACTTTCCAACCAAGGCGCATTAGCTGATCATATCGGTAACGAGGTATTGTTGCTCTAATCCAAATAAATATAAACAAAAGTATAACTATTTTCAAAATGAACCAAATTAAACCTGGAATTTTATAAAGCAAACCAAGTTCTAATGGAGGATACCACCCTCCTAGAAAGAATATCGTCATCATAGCACTTGCTAGAATCATATTTGCATATTCTCCAAGAAAAAAGAGGGCAAAAGGCATGGATGAATATTCAACGTTATATCCAGAGACAAGCTCTGCTTCAGCTTCTGGTAAATCAAATGGGTGACGATTAGTTTCTGCAAGCAAAGAAATAAAAAATATTATTCCTATAGGCATTAGTAGTAAATCAACCCAAAATGGCATATTATGTTTTGCCACTACCATTTCTCCAAGATTTAATGTTCCAGTGGTAATAACGACTGTAGCAACTATTAAGCCTATTGAAACTTCATATGAAATCATCTGAGCAGCCGACCGTATAGCGCCAAGAAATGCATAATTAGAATTGCTTGACCAGCCTGCAATAATTACGCCGTATACTCCCAGCGACGATATAGCTAGCACATAAAGCACTCCAACATTAATATTTGCTATAACCTTAGGAATAACTACTTGCTGGCCATTTTCTACAATTACTTCAGCACCAAACGGTATAACTGCCCAGGCAATTAATGCCAAAATAAAGGTAAGCATTGGAGCCATAATGAACAGTATAGTGCTCGCTCTAAATGGTATTATCGGCTCTTTAATTATCAATTTGATAGCATCTGCGAACGGCTGCAATAACCCAAATGGCCCGACTACACTTGGGCCGTGCCTTAGTTGAATTGCAGCAATAACCTTACGCTCAAAGTATACCAAGTATGCAACTGAAAGTAGTAGCGGTACTAAAACAAATAAAATATTAACTAGCGTGTTCATAAAAAGCCTTAGTACAATCCGCCATTATTTTTGAAGCGCGACTTATTGAATCCGTCATATAAAAATTACACTCCTTTAAAGTAAAAGGTGTATTACTTAAGCTTATTTCACCGCTGCTGATTGGAATCCATTTATTTTTTATCACTTGATCAGCATTTCTAAACTGTGGACCGATAGTATCTAATTTTTTTCTCACGTCAAATAAACTATCATATGGTAAGGAGAGATCCAAATATTGCGAGAGATTTTTAATAATTAACCAATCCTCCTTTGCTTCACCTGGAGGAAATACAGCTAAATTTGTTCTTTGCGCTCGACCTTCAGTGTTTACATAAGTTGCATATTTTTCTGTATATGCAGCACCAGGCAAGATAACATCTGCTACATGTGCACTTTTATCACCATGATGACCTTGATAAATTACAAATGTATTTTCTAATTTTGATGTATCAATTTCATCTGCACCAAGAAGATAAACCACTTCTATTTCACCACTTTCTGCATGTTCCAATATTTGATTAATATCCCTTTCGCCTTTTTTAGAAGCAAACCCAATATCTAGCCCACCAACTCTTGCTGCAGCTTTATGCAGCACATTAAAGCCATTCCAGTCGTCTCTGACCATGTTAAATTTTTCTGCAATTTTGCCAGCTAGAACTAGAACTGATTCAGAATCGTCTCTTATCAACGCATCTTGACCGATAATCAGCATAGGGTTTTGAGCAGCTACCAGCAGCTCACAGAACTTATGATTTCCATTTGCTATTTCACTCAAAATATCAGGATTATCGCCCAATTTCTCAACATGATATAAATATTCAATGTTAGGACCAACACTTGCAACAGGAAAGTTGCCCTGTAAATATCTCTTTCTCAATCTTACGTTAATGATCGGTGCTTCTATCCTTGGATCTGTATTTATAAGCAGACATAAATCTGCATTTTCTATACCTTCAATAGTGGTATTGAACACATATGACCCACGATTACTTGGTATAAGCTTTGCACCATCTTGCCTGCAGTCTATATTTCCCGAGCCGAGCTTCTGCATCACTTCTTTGAGTAGAAGCATAGACTCACAATCTGCTAAATCACCTGCAATTGCAGCTATTTTATTTGATTTTGTATTCTTTAATTTTTTTGCAGCAATAGTCAATGCTTCATTCCAATCAACTGGGGCTAATTTACCATCTTTTTTTACATAAGGTCGATCAAGACGCTGAACTTTTAGTCCATCATAGGCAAAGCGGGTTTTATCTGATATCCATTCTTCATTTACCTCTTCGCTCAGTCTTGGTAATATTCGCATAACTTCCAGGCCACGATAATCAACTCTAATGCTACTTCCCACAGCATCTAGCACATCTATAGTCTCACAATGTGATAGCTCCCATGGACGCGCTGTAAAGGAGTAAGGCTTTGAAGTTAAAGCCCCTACCGGGCAGAGATCTATGATATTTCCAGATAATTCAGAACTAATATGCCTTTTTATGTAAGTGCTAATCTCTATATTTTCTCCCCTTCCGATTCCTCCAAGTTCATTTGTACCTGCAACATCAGACAAAAATCTAACACACCGAGTGCAATGAATGCATCGATTCATCGCAGTCTCAATCAGTGGTCCGAAGTGTTTTTTTGGCACAGCCCTCTTATGCTCATCAAGTCTGCTGTTTCCTTTCCCATAAGCCATCGTGATATCTTGCAAATCGCATTCACCACCTTGATCGCAAATTGGGCAATCAAGCGGGTGGTTAATTAGCAAAAACTCAAGCACACCTTCACGTGCTTTTTTAACCTTAGGGGTATCAGTGTGAATAACCATCCCTTCTGCAACTGGCATTGCACAAGAGGCTACTGGTTTTGGAGGTCCACCCTCCACTTCAACCAAACACATTCTGCAGTTACCAGCAATTGCTAAACGCTCATGATAACAAAAACGTGGAATTTCAACGCCCACAATTTCACAAGCTTGAATTATAGTGAGCCCATGCTCTACTTCACATTCCTTAGAATTAATAGTAACTTTAACCACAACTATTGTACAGCTTCCCACTTTATAGGATTGCCGCTTACCTCATCTTCAACCATATTGCCGTTGTCATATTGAGCAGACATATAATTCATGCGCGAGTCACGATCTATATATCTAACAGGTTTTACCGGTTTATCTTTATACATTTTTTGCTCGGCTTTCTTACGCTGAGTAGGGTTATTTTTACTAGCTGTCTTTGCTTTCCCACCTACTGCCATATAAACTCCTAAAAACTTTTCATTCTATTTTAACACTTAAGTATATAGCGTCAATATTTAATAACTTTAAAATTTCAATAGATCTCTTATTATAATCATTGTTTAAATAAAAAGTTACTCCTTGATATCATTCCAGTGCTTGACCAGAAAAAAAGAAATATGTATCAGCTACTTTCATTTGCTGCGCCTCGAAAATAAATGTTCATGTAGCTGTGAGTCAAGCCATAAATCCAGTATAAAGACCTTTAATCATTGGCTTCATAGTACTTTTCAACCAACTTATTAAGTAACCTTACACCAAAACCTACTGCTCCTCTTGGACAAATGTCAGTACCTTTTTCGTGCCAAGCAGTGCCTGCGATATCTAAATGTGCCCAGCAAGTTTCATTCACAAAACGCTGTAAAAACTGTGCAGCCATTATGCTATCTCCACCAGAGCCTGCAGGAGCGATGTTTTGAACATCAGCAATCGGTGAATCAATAATTTTGTCATAAGTTTCATTCATAGGAAAACGCCATAACTTCTCACTTACTTCATTTCCTGCATCAATCAGACGGTTTGCTAATTCATCATTATTTGAAAAAAGACCAGCATATTCGTTATTTCCAAGTGCAACCACTATAGCACCAGTTAAAGTTGCAAGATCAATCATAAATTTTGGTGAGAATCTGTCTTGCGTATACCATAAAGCATCTGCAAGTATGAGCCTTCCTTCTGCATCGGTGTTCAACACTTCTATTGTCTGTCCAGACATTGAAGTTACTACATCACTCGGTCTTTGAGCATTACCACCCACTGCATTTTCTGCAAGTGCGACCACGCCGATTGCATTTACTTTTGCTTTTCGTCCTGCTAAAGCATGCATCACCCCAACCACAGTAGCAGAGCCTGCCATGTCATATTTCATTGACTCCATACCACGTGAAGGTTTGAGTGATACTCCACCAGTGTCAAACGTTATACCTTTACCAACAAAAGCTATTGGCTTTTGTTCTTTAGCAGCCCCATTCCATTTTATCACTACTAATTTTGGTTCTTTACTACTTCCTTGTGCGACTCCAAGCAAGGCTCCCATTTTTTTCTCTTCCATCTGCTTTTTATCAAGCACTTCGATTTCAAGGCCAAGCTTAGTAAGTTCTTTTTTTATATGATCAGCATAGGATTCTGGATATAGAATGTTAGGAGGCTCTGTTATAAAAGAGCGCGCAAGGAATATACTCTCACCTTCTTGCCTTAAGTGCTCAAATGATCTTTCAGCATTACTTAATTGCTTATCTTTTACTAATACGGTAATTTCCTTTACCTCTGTAATTTTCTCATCCTTTTTAGTTTTATACTTATCAAACTTAAAACTACGCAGAAACGCACCATATGCAACATTTGCTGCACTACCTTCGATTAAAATCGCTGCTTTCTTAATTTTTAATCTGCTTAGCTCACAATATATTTTACCACCAATATTTAATTCTTTATTTTCATTCCATTCATCCTTCTTACCAAGTCCAACAACTATGACATTTTTTTCTTCTGGCAAAGTAGTAGAGAAAAATTCACCAAAACTTCCATTGAAATCGCTAAATTGCTTTATATTATCTATGATCTGTTTTCTTTGCAAAACTCCGCCATCATTTACGGTTTCGTTGTCCTCAAATAAACCCGTTACTATTGTTTTAAAATCGGGCGAAATTTTAGAAATTGTTATTTTCATTGCTGGCATCTCCGTTGCAAATAATTGTAAACTGTACATAAAACATAGCAAAAACATCAGTAAGATATTTTTCATATACATCCTAAGTACAATAACACTTAAGTTTACTATGGACTACCTTATATGCAAGGGTTTTTATCTTTTATTAGAGAACTTATTATATCCGCCCAAGGTAATGTTAAACGTATAGGTTTTTATGACCTGATCACTGTAAGTAAATGGTGTTATGAGAAGGCTTGCAAGCCCATTACTAACAAAATCTCCAAGAACAGGATCAGCACAATTATCGCAATTATGGTCAGCAAAAAACATTTGCGTTGTGAATTCTGGAAAATCTGGATGTTGAACTAGAAAGTTGATATGTGGAGCTCTATCACCAATTTTGCCAGGTGCTATCGTAATAAAATTATAATAGCCAAGGTTATTCACTACAAACCTTCCTGATCCAGCAAAATTCGGATCGAGTTGATTATCCTCTATATTCTTATCGTAATGGTCCACGCCGCGTGAATTTGCGTGCCATATAGAAACTACAGCATTTTGTATTGGTAAACAGTTTATATCAGTAATTCTACCCACTATGTGTATTAATTCTCCTGTTGCACTATTTGGAGAACCAGGTTTCCTTCTTAAATTGTTTGAAGAGTTAAAATTTTTTGGCCTTGCATCAAGATCATAAATCTCTGGAGTTTCAATGCAGTTAAGCAAAACAGGATCAGCTGCAAATAGCGGCAAACTGAATACCGTTTGTACTAAAAACGCTAATAAGATATTTTTCACATTCATTTCATTCACAATAGACTTCTTGCATAACCATATAACAAACTTTTATTGGGAATAGAAACAAAAAACTTACTTGACACCCTTCGCCAGTCCCCTTATCATGAGACTGAAGCTATTTATTTATCTTCGCAATCTGTGCAGGTTAATGACAAAAAACTTAGGGTATTTGGCGTCTCATGTTTAATTTTTCGCACTACGTGCATCGCATGTCTTTAAAAATTCTGGGTTTTTACCTATATAAGCCGAAACGCGCTTACAAAGCGTTTAAGACAGCAAAAAACGTCAAATTGACAAGGGAGAATTTGAATGCTAGCTACTACGGGGTTTCTTTGCCTTTTTTCCTGCTTAGTAAATTTCTTAAACACTTGCGGTGTAGGTTAGTTGCAAGTTAAAAGCAGCTAAATCGCTCTTAATCAAGCGTTTTAGAATAAAAAAACGCCGATATTTTAGTACATAGTAAATAGCCAACCACCAACGGGGTTTCTTTTGCCTTTTTTTTATTTGGTAAATTTCTTAATGTTTATAGCTAAACGACAACCGTCATTCCAGTACCTTCTCTTGTCATCCCAGTGCCCAGACACTGGGATGGCTTTGTTGCATCGCTAGCTATGATGGATTAAAGATAAAAAAGATGGAGAATATCAGTAGCTTATTATTCTGGTATTTATAACAAGAACGGTCAGTGAATACCTAAATTTGAGTAAAAGAAATTTCACTACCACTCACTAATCCGGCTAAAATTCAAGAATTTCAATGCTTTAGCTATTTTCAATAGAATTAAGTTTATTAATATAAATAATAAATTACTATTCTTAAATTTGATCAGATTGATTGCAAAAAAACAAGATTTTCAATAGGTTGCTTATAATCCTAACTATAGTTAGCCTTTCATAAGTAGCGATGCAACAAAGCCATTCCAGTGTCTGGGCACTGGAATGACACCGTCTTGGATGGAAGGGCTGGATGACAGGAGAAGGAGGCTACTTTCATGACATTATCATAAAGTAAAATGAGATCCCAGTGGGCTTTGTTGCATAGCACCTTAAGCAGTGATGGTTTACGACAAATTTATGTAATGATTTCAAATTTAGCCATACCAATATCAGTGAATTTGTTGAGCAAATAGCACTTAATTAGTAATTCTTTTTCACGATTTACTTCAGATTTATTCCTAAAGCTAAATCCAAATACTTGCTTCAACCTTGAGAAAAATCCTTCTATGTAAGATCTCTTTCCATAAATTGCTTCCTTTTTCCACTCTTTTACACCATCTTGTCCATATAATTTTATTAACCTAATAGCAGCATTTCTGTCAGACATATAATCTATTTTTGAATGTTCTGCTGCATCCTTTTTTGGTAGAACTTTTGTCTTTATATCGTATTTCTTACACAATTTATAAAGTTTGTGCCTATCGTATGCCCTATCTGCATATAATGCTTTTATTTTGTGCTGAAAATTAACTTCTTCAAGCAAATCGCAAGCTCCATAGTGGTCAGAGTAGAAGCCATTACTGTATCTTGCAGCTATAGCTTTTTTACTATTTACACTTAACATAACATGTAACTTTCTTACTTGCTCGTAGCTTCGGTACTTTCTATCTGCACTGTTTTCCTTACTGTGGCCAGGAGTGTTACTGTAAATGCTGATACTTGTGCTATCTATGATAATTTCAATATTTTCCATGTTGCTTTTATCAACCCTGCAATCATTTATCTTAATATTAAGTTTTTTAAACCTTCTTGATGCTTGTGAATAGCTGATAACTGCCAAATTTTTTCCTATTTGTTGCAGATATCCTTTTATAAACCCCACCGTTTGTCTTAAACCAATTCTAAAAAGATTGACAATTATATGCACCAAAATTACGACTTTATCACTGTAAATATAGTTGCCGCCCTGCATTTTTGGACTATTTTCATACCAATTTTCGATAGCTTCATCGATGTAACGAAAAATATTTCCCCTTTTTTCAAGGAATTTGTTATATTCGTTTTGGTTACTGACTTTCATTTTCTGTGGCATATTTTTTCTTCAACAGTTAAATGGTTATTTATAATGAATTTTGTCAGTAGCCACCAGATTTTTTCGGTTGCTATGCAACAAAGCCATCCCAGTGTCACGCACTGGGATGACACCATAGAGGCACTGGGATGACATCCTTCCTAGTGGACTCAAATCACAATGTTCATACAGTTGTGGGCTTAACGGTATCTTTGCAGATACTATGGTAATTTATTCGGGAGATTTGCTGAGCGGTAAGATTTTTCCTGATACGCTGCAGTCTTCAGAAGCTAATTCCACAAATTTATCTGTTAGTTTATCAGGTGACACCAATTCAGATGTATCTTTTCCAAGAAATGCCTGCTCACTACCCACAGGTCCTTCCGTGTATGCAGCATTTACACATAATTTTGTATGTTTTGTCTCAGATGCATATATCTGCACCACTATTTCTAGTGCAACTTTACTCGCAGCATACGGCATCCAATATGGATAAGAGGAAGGAGAAAGTGTCACCTCTGAGGTCATGAATATCGCTCTTCCAGCATTAGACTTTTTTAGCATTGGATCTAAGTTTTTTAGTAAGTACCAATTGGCAGTAAAATTTGTATTCATTACGTTCTGTAGCTCTTCAAGCTCGCAATCATGAACAGGGTTCAATTTGCCTAAAATTCCAGTACACGCAACTAATATATCAAGTGCTCCAGATTCTGATAATTTCAGGCTTTCTATCATGTTTGTCAGTATCTTTACATTCTCAAAGTCTAAAAGATCAAGCTGAATTAGTTTCACAGAGCCTTCTTTAAATTCTTCAAGCTCTTCAATTTCATTATATAGTGGCTTGAGATTATCAAGAGATCTTGAAATCAGAATCACACATGCACCTTCTCTTACAAACCTTTTTGCAACAGCAGAGCCTATTTCACCTGAAGCCCCGGTAATTAAAGCTACTTTACCTTCTAACTTACCCATTTCTTTTTCCTTAGCGAGATTCATTGAAGTATTTTAGCTGAAAATTAAATTTTGCTCCATATATAAAAATCAAACTTAGCATATAAAAAAATAGTAATGACACTACCATACCACCTAAACTTCCATATATCAAATTCAGTTGATCAAAGGAAGCTTTTAAGTATTGCTTGAAAGCTGAAGCGGAAATCGTCCAAAGAATAACAGCCACACAAGATCCAGGAAAGACGTCTGATAAATTTTGTTTTATGTTTGGCAACATAAAATATATCCAAGAGACTACTGTGAAAAGTACAAATTCAATGAGCAGGTATTTAGTATAACTTAGCCCCTGATAGGAAAAATCAATTAGCATTGGCACTAATGTAGAGAACGCTATAGTTAGAGTTATAATAAGCGTGATCACTAAAAATTGTAATATACTGAGTACCCTTCTCCATATATAAGGCGGCGAAACCGGAATTTTATAAGCTTTGTTCAATACTGTTCTTAGCCCTTCAATTGTTGACGAGGCGGTCCAAACAGCACCTACAATTGCTAAAGTTAGTAAGCTTTGCGGCAGGCCTGATATTATCTCCCTAATGCGTGGCATCAAAGATGATAAAATATCCTGTGGCATGTTATCAATGATAAATACCCAGCCAATGTTATACTGGTCTCAGAAACTTGCGAATGTTGACGCCACAGCCATTAAAACGATGAGAAAAGGAAATATTGATAACAGAATTAAAAATGATAAATACCCTGCGTGCTCCACCCCATCGTTATGAATTGTGTCAATCAAAGCACGATAAAGGCAATAAACGATGCTGTAAAATTTCTGTAGCACTGTAATATAAACGAACCAAGAAAAGTATTCTAAATGAAATAAAGGATACTTTTAAACGCGAATTCTGGATTAAAGGAGAATAGAAAAGGCAAGAAAACAGGGTAAACTCAGCAGTTATAAAAAAACAGATGAGGTTAACCATGGAAGATATAACAAACTGTTTTGTTTGGTCGATGATTTTTGCAGAGATATAGAGAAAAATTTTGCAGGTAAACTACTGCCAAATGGTAAAAAACCCACAAGAACAACGGAAATTGAGCACTCCGAAATCATGACAATAATCCTGCTATATCAACAATCTCCGTGTAAAAATTTCAAAACTTTCTATCTACATTACCTAACGTTGCTCTACAAATCAGAGTTTCCAAAGTTGCCTTCATATACCAGGTTTGTTGCTCTAAAGCCTAGGGTTTTGTGGCATTTAGCAATGTTGTTGCATTGGCTTTGTGGACAGTCAGAAAACACTGGAATTTCATATATAGACACAACTCCCATTGCAGTTTGTCATGCAAAAAGAATATCCAAAAACAAAGTTTTTGCTGGAATTGCAAAATTAAGCAAGAGTACTTACGGCTGGTTTTTTGGTTTCAAATTACATATGGTAATCAATGAAAATGGTGAAATTCATTCACTTACGCTAACAAAAGGCAATGTTGATGATAGGATACCTGTGCCAAATCTGACGGAAAAATTAACCGGCCTTTTGTTTGGTGACAAAGGTTATATTGCAAAAGAGCTTTTTCAGAAGCTGTTTGACCGAGGTTTGAAACTTGTTACCAAGGTGAAAAAAGGTATGAAAAATGCATTGATTTCGCTAAATGAGAAGATTTTACTGAGAAAAAGGTCTATCATTGAGACTGTTTTTGGTTACCTAAAAAATAGACTAGAAATTGAACACACTCGCCATAGATCCCCTGTTAATTTTTTGGTTCATATCTTTTCTACTCTCATTTCCTATTCCATCAAATCCAAAAAGCCTTCTATTTCCTATACTTTCTTCCTTCCTTAATCCAGAATTCGCGTTTTTAAGCAAAAAAATCCTTACCGTTTACTTAAATTTAATCAAAGTGATAGATAATCAAACATGAAATAGAAATTATCGGAGGCATAATGAAAAATTTTCTTCTACTTATAGCTTTAATTCTCTCCTTTGCATTTGATGCAAATGCTGATGAAACAGCAAGTACAATATGCAACATAATAGACTATACTAAAACACTAGGCGGACCAATGATCACGATAGTGATAATAGGTGCAGCTTTGCTTGCGATATTTGGCAGAATGCCGTGGCCTGCACTTTTTGCGCTAGGTATGTTTACTGCTACGTTTTTTGGCGCTCCTTCAGTTGTAAAGGCAATAACAGGACAAGAGGTGTGTCAGGCAACTGCTACTAGTAATTGCCCTACTGGTCAAACAATGAAGGCAGGCACAGGAAATGATAAAACGGTTAAGTGTAGACCTTAACAATCAGCAGAAGCAACAGAAAATATTGAGTATATGGTGCTCCTTAAACGCGAATTCTGGATTAAAGGAGAATAGAAAAGGCAAGAAAACAGGGTAAACTCAGCAGTTATAAAAAAACAGATGAGGTTAACCATGGAAGATATAACAAACTGTTTTGTTTGGTCGATGATTTTTGCAGAGATATAGAGAAAAATTTTGCAGGTAAACTACTGCCAAATGGTAAAAAACCCACAAGAACAACGGAAATTGAGCACTCCGAAATCATGACAATAATCCTGCTATATCAACAATCTCCGTGTAAAAATTTCAAAACTTTCTATCTACATTACCTAACGTTGCTCTACAAATCAGAGTTTCCAAAGTTGCCTTCATATACCAGGTTTGTTGCTCTAAAGCCTAGGGTTTTGTGGCATTTAGCAATGTTGTTGCATTGGCTTTGTGGACAGTCAGAAAACACTGGAATTTCATATATAGACACAACTCCCATTGCAGTTTGTCATGCAAAAAGAATATCCAAAAACAAAGTTTTTGCTGGAATTGCAAAATTAAGCAAGAGTACTTACGGCTGGTTTTTTGGTTTCAAATTACATATGGTAATCAATGAAAATGGTGAAATTCATTCACTTACGCTAACAAAAGGCAATGTTGATGATAGGATACCTGTGCCAAATCTGACGGAAAAATTAACCGGCCTTTTGTTTGGTGACAAAGGTTATATTGCAAAAGAGCTTTTTCAGAAGCTGTTTGACCGAGGTTTGAAACTTGTTACCAAGGTGAAAAAAGGTATGAAAAATGCATTGATTTCGCTAAATGAGAAGATTTTACTGAGAAAAAGGTCTATCATTGAGACTGTTTTTGGTTACCTAAAAAATAGACTAGAAATTGAACACACTCGCCATAGATCCCCTGTTAATTTTTTGGTTCATATCTTTTCTACTCTCATTTCCTATTCCATCAAATCCAAAAAGCCTTCTATTTCCTATACTTTCTTCCTTCCTTAATCCAGAATTCGCGTTGGTAGGCTCCTTGAATATTTTAGAGTTCATGGTTGCAACGGTTGCTATTTTACAATGCACCTCATCGTAAAAACTACGTGCCGTTGCATCATCTGTTTCAAGAACGTTGGTAAAATGTTCAAGTTGATCTCGATTCAATACCTGATCTATTCTAGTTAGTTGGTCATTGCTGCTTTTAAAATTAGTTAGATCACATAACATAGCACGTTCTTCAGTTTCAGCAGGCAAGTATTTAAAGTGACCAAAGATATTTTACCTAATTTTCTCTAGCATATTTACCTGTATACTTACAAAGCTACCTAATACCGCATACTGATTTCTCTCTTTATCTTATATAAATTAATTAAGTAAAGCGAATACAGTATCCACACTACTAAAAAAAATGTGGCACAAAACATAAACATTACAACGAGTGGCAACAGCAAAGAACTTTCTATTGCTACTCCACCTCTTCTCAAAATGCTTGCTGGCTGATGGAGAGTAGACCATAAATTCACAGAAAACTTTACTATAGGAATATTTATAGCACTAAAAATGGCAAATACTGCTGCTGATTTTTCTGCCCTCGCTTCATTATCAAAAGCGCTCCACAATGAAAGGTAGCCAACATATAGGAAAAATAAAATCAGCATTGAAGTAAGCCTTGCATCCCATACCCACCAAGTGCCCCAGGTTCCTTTTCCCCAAATGCTGCCTGTGATTAAGCATATTGCAGAAAAGATTGTCCCTGCAGGAGCAGCAGCATGTGCCAAGACACTAGCAATGCTATTGTTCCATACTAATGAAATGAAACTGAGTGAAGCAATTAATCCATATATTCCAAGAGCAAGCCATGCAAAAGGCACATGAAGATACATAATTCGTACAATTTCTCCTTGTTTATAATCTTCTGGGGAGAAGAATAACGCCAAAAACATTCCAATCAAAAAACATGCGAAACAAATAACCCCAAGCCAAGGTAGAGCTTTCTTAGAAAAATAAGAGAAATTTGTAGGCTTTAATAAAAACATTCGTTTTGAGAATAATTGTGTTAAGAATTTACCAATTAGTTTGAGTTTTATCAACAGGATAGTTTTTCTATATTTACGTAGGTCAACAAATTAGCATAATTTCAGTAGCAGATTGCTAGCTATTATTTTTAGTATATGACCCTTAAAAAGCTTAATCTACATTTAGTATCAGATTCAAGTGGTGAAACTGTTATATCAGTTGCAAAATCAGCCCTGAAACACTTTCGTTCTATAGAAACGATCGAATATGTTTGGTCTTTTGTAAAACGAGAAGAGCAGATTGACAAAATTCTGGAGGAAATTAATAGGAAAAGTGATGAGCATAATTTTGTTATATGCACTATTACTGATGATGAGCTAAGAAAATATCTAAAAGATAACTGTATAAAGTTGAAAATTCCCTATAGAGCAATATTATCACATATTATTAGAGAAATTTCGTCTTATCTTGAAATTGAAAAAGACGAAAAGCTTGACTTGCATACTGAGATAAATAACGAATATTTTCAGCGCATTGAGGCAATAAACTACACTATTAATCATGATGATGGACAAAATATTCAAGATATTGATAAAGCAGATATAATTTTGGTTGGAGTTTCACGCACATCAAAATCTCCCACCAGTACGTATTTAGCTTACCGAGGCTATAAGGTTGCAAATATTCCTTTTGTTAGTGGAGTACCCTTTTATGTCGACTTGGCAAAATTAAAAAATAAACTAACGATAGGGGTAACAATAGACGTAAGTAGGCTAATAGAAATACGCAAAAATAGACTTACTTCAATTAACAACGAAGATAATAATATATATGCTAACCCTGAGAAAGTAGAAAAGGAAATTAAAGAAGCAGAGGAACTATTTAAGCAGAATAACTGGCCAATTATTGATGTCACGCAAAAGTCAATCGAAGAAGTATCAGCAACAATTATACAATATTTTAATAAAATGTGAAAATTTATCAATTGACTAACTCTCTGTAAGTGATCATAATATGAGGTAATTTAGTTCTTACTATAGATATGAAAGTCAAGAGTTCGCTAAAATCTCATCGTAACAGAGATAAAAATTGTAAAGTTGTGAAAAGGGGTGGTAAGATTTACATTATAAATAAGGTAAAGCCAAGGTGTAAAGCGCGTCAAGGTTCTTAGCTTTTTGTTCACCTTTTCATGTTATATATTTCTTGTATGTGAAAGTACGGTGCTTATATCTAAAAAGAAGCAAAAGTTGCTGTGTTTAAGCGCAGCCTTACTCATTTCTTCTCTTACATTATATTTCAGCATTAGCACAATTACAGGCAAACGTGGCTTGTTGACGTTAATCGATTTAAAAAAAGAAATTGAGTACAATGAACTTTTGCTGAAGGATATCTCTTTTGAAAAGGAAAAGTTGGGTAACAAAGTATTCGGCTTATATGAAAAAAGCTTGGATTTAGATCTGCTTGATGAGCAAGCAAAAAATGCTTTAGGTTATGTGAACCCTAATGAACTTATGGTTGTTCTTGACGTGGAATAGCAGTATAGAACAGATCAGATCTCCCTACGTCATACCGCCGCGGTATCTCGTTGTAGATTTCACTAACAAGCAGCGGAATGACGGGTTACCAAATTGTAGGTAAATCTAAGGTAACCGTTCACAGATTTCCACTTAATTCTTCAATCTCACTAATAACGCGAATTCTGGATTAAAGGAGAATAGAAAAGGCAAGAAAACAGGGTAAACTCAGCAGTTATAAAAAAACAGATGAGGTTAACCATGGAAGATATAACAAACTGTTTTGTTTGGTCGATGATTTTTGCAGAGATATAGAGAAAAATTTTGCAGGTAAACTACTGCCAAATGGTAAAAAACCCACAAGAACAACGGAAATTGAGCACTCCGAAATCATGACAATAATCCTGCTATATCAACAATCTCCGTGTAAAAATTTCAAAACTTTCTATCTACATTACCTAACGTTGCTCTACAAATCAGAGTTTCCAAAGTTGCCTTCATATACCAGGTTTGTTGCTCTAAAGCCTAGGGTTTTGTGGCATTTAGCAATGTTGTTGCATTGGCTTTGTGGACAGTCAGAAAACACTGGAATTTCATATATAGACACAACTCCCATTGCAGTTTGTCATGCAAAAAGAATATCCAAAACAAAGTTTTTGCTGGAATTGCAAAATTAAGCAAGAGTACTTACGGCTGGTTTTTTGGTTTCAAATTACATATGGTAATCAATGAAAATGGTGAAATTCATTCACTTACGCTAACAAAAGGCAATGTTGATGATAGGATACCTGTGCCAAATCTGACGGAAAAATTAACCGGCCTTTTGTTTGGTGACAAAGGTCATAACGCGAATTCTGGATTAAGGAAGGAAGAAAGTATAGGAAATAGAAGGCTTTTTGGATTTGATGGAATAGGAAATGAGAGTAGAAAAGATATGAACCAAAAAATTAACAGGGGATCTATGGCGAGTGTGTTCAATTTCTAACGCGAATTCTGGATTAAGGAAGGAAGAAAGTATAGGAAATAGAAGGCTTTTTGGATTTGATGGAATAGGAAATGAGAGTAGAAAAGATATGAACCAAAAAATTAACAGGGGATCTATGGCGAGTGTGTTCAATTTCTAGTCTATTTTTTAGGTAACCAAAAACAGTCTCAATGATAGACCTTTTTCTCAGTAAAATCTTCTCATTTAGCGAAATCAATGCATTTTTCATACCTTTTTTCACCTTGGTAACAAGTTTCAAACCTCGGTCAAACAGCTTCTGAAAAAGCTCTTTTGCAATATAACCTTTGTCACCAAACAAAAGGCCGGTTAATTTTTCCGTCAGATTTGGCACAGGTATCCTATCATCAACATTGCCTTTTGTTAGCGTAAGTGAATGAATTTCACCATTTTCATTGATTACCATATGTAATTTGAAACCAAAAAACCAGCCGTAAGTACTCTTGCTTAATTTTGCAATTCCAGCAAAAACTTTGTTTTTGGATATTCTTTTTGCATGACAAACTGCAATGGGAGTTGTGTCTATATATGAAATTCCAGTGTTTTCTGACTGTCCACAAAGCCAATGCAACAACATTGCTAAATGCCACAAAACCCTAGGCTTTAGAGCAACAAACCTGGTATATGAAGGCAACTTTGGAAACTCTGATTTGTAGAGCAACGTTAGGTAATGTAGATAGAAAGTTTTGAAATTTTTACACGGAGATTGTTGATATAGCAGGATTATTGTCATGATTTCGGAGTGCTCAATTTCCGTTGTTCTTGTGGGTTTTTTACCATTTGGCAGTAGCTTACCTGCAAAATTTTTCTCTATATCTCTGCAAAAATCATCGACCAAACAAAACAGTTTGTTATATCTTCCATGGTTAACCTCATCTGTTTTTTTATAACTGCTGAGTTTACCCTGTTTTCTTGCCTTTTCTATTCTCCTTTAATCCAGAATTCGCGTTTATAACAAGAACGGTCAGTGAATACCTAAATTTGAGTAAAAGAAATTTCACTACCACTCACTAATCCGGCTAAAATTCAAGAATTTCAATGCTTTAGCTATTTTCAATAGAATTAAATTTATTAATACAAATAACAAATTACTATTCTTAAATTTGATCAGATTGATTGCAAAAAAACAAGATTTTCAATAGGTTGCTTATAATCCTAACTATAGTTAGCCTTTCATAAGTAGCGATGCAACAAAGCCAACCTTTTCCCACGTTCTGACCAGGTGAAAAAGCTGTTTTTACGATAGCCGTCTAATTTGCCGTTCTGCAAGGTTGTTGATTGACTTCAGGCTTTCGTAAAAACTTCCACACCATATCCTCGGCCTTAACATCTTAGCAGCCATTCTCAAACCATTTACAAGCCTTGTCATTTCATGCCCTCCCTTTTTGCATTAGTTGTATAGCATCTTTTAATATTAACAAGGCCTATAATAGTGCAGCACTGCCTTACGTATTGCCAATCCGAATTCTACTTGCTGTAAAATAACACAATCTGCTACATCACTGCTAAGCTCAATCCCTCTGTTTATTGGCCCTGGGTGCATAACAATCGCATCTGGTTTTGCGTATGATAGCTTTTGTGAATCAAGTCCATACAAATGAAAATATTCTTTCTCTGAAGAACTATTATTCATGCGCTCTTTCTGCAGCCTTAAAAGCATAATTACGTCAGCATCCTTTATACCTTCAATTAATGAATAATGGACTGAATCTACTTCAGGAAAATGCTTACAAATCAAAGTTGGTGGTGCGACCAAGCATATTTTTGCTCCAAACATTTTTAGCAATCTTATATTTGATCTTGCAACTCTACTGTGCAGAATATCTCCACATATCACAACTTTGAGGTCCTTTATTTGCTTTTTATGATTGATGATTACAAGATAATCTGCAAGAGCTTGAGTTGGGTGTTCACTGCTTCCATCGCCTGCGTTGATTAGCGAGCAGCTAACATTCTTAGCCAGCATATTAACAGTACCGCTATTTTTTTGCCTGATTATCATGTAATCAGGATTCATTGCATTTAATGTTTTGATCATGTCTTTTAGATCTTCTCCCTTGTTAATAGAAGAAGATCTTATTGGCAAAGTTACAACATTTGCTCCAAGGCTTTTTGCTGCTATTTCAAAAGACGCAAGTGTACGCGTTGAATCTTCAAAAAATAAATTTATTACTGTCTTATTTTCCAAGATATAACTATTTGCAGCTTCTTTTTTAAGGTACTGGTTGGCCAACTTAGTTATATTTTCTACATCATCGACTGTAAGGTCTGAGATGTTTAACAAATTCCTTCTCTTGTTCATAATTTCCTTTTCAACTACTTGAACCTATTCTACTTTCTTACTATCGTTTTTCAATAGACCTCTTGTGCAGCAATTGTTTTGGTGAAAGAACGGGAAAAGATAGTAAAGTCAAAGTTGAGTTGGAGAAAAGTTCAGCGAGTCAAGAGCAAAGTACTGCAAAAGGTTAGCATAAATCTTTCATCCCAGTGTTTGGTGGCACTGGGAATTACTTCCACTTACACTCATCCGCTATCATAACAGCCTCAAAAAGATGCTTCTCAAGTTCACTTAGAGGCAAATCACTTTGTGAATAATTTCCCCAAGATTTTAGTATATCGGAAGTTTCAACGCCTTCAATAATAGGATATTCTTGGTTTTTTTTAGCGTATAACTCTTGAGCCTGCTTGCTTACTAAAAATTCCAATAAGACTATAGCATTTTCCCTGTTTTTTGCGTTTTTTGTTACTGCGGCACCACTGATGTTTACCATTACACCGTGATCGTTGCGATTAGGAAAAAAAGCCCCTAGCTTGTCTGCAACATTCTTTTTATTTTCTGATGAAAGAATTCTCGCAAAGTAGTAGCTGTTTACTATTGCAACATCTCCCTCACCAGCTGCTACGGCGTAAATTTGGTCAGTATCACCACCACTTGGTTTTCTTGCCATATTGCTCACAATTCCGCTTACCCATTCTTTCGTCTTTTCAAAACCATTATTTGCAATCATAAAAGCAATTAACGATCTGTTATATGGACTTGTAGAAGAACGCACTAATATTTTTCCTTTCCATTTTTCATTTGCTAAATCTTCATAAGTACTTAAGTCCTTAGGGTCTACTGACTCTTTATTGTAAACCAATATCCTAGTTCTTTTTGTAAGACCAAACCAATAATCTTCACTGTCTCTAAATCTTGCAGGTATAACACTTTTTAAAACCTCTGAATCCACTTGAGATAAAAGCCCTCTTTTTTTTGCTAGAATTAAGTTGACTGCATTAGCAGTTAAAAATAAGTCAGCTTCACCCCCGTTTTCTATTCGTGAAAGTAGCTGAGAATAATCATCAATGATGTAACGTACTTTAATGCCTGTATTTTTCGTGAATTCATCAAACAAAGTACGTACTAATTCCTCTTTACGTGATGAATAAACATTTACCACTTGTGAGTCATTAGTTCCGTCGTTTCTGTATAAATAAGTAATAACTATCAATATAATTGCTATTAAGGACGTGAATATAAAGGCTTTTTTCATATTGGATAAAAAATAAACTTCTTTCAGTTAAAGATACTCAAATAACGCAATCTTAGCAAGTGTAAAATTCGTTAGATAAGTCATGAGAGCTACAAAAACTTCCTTGACAAACTCCGCCAGTCCCCATATCATGAAACTGAAGCTATTTATTTATCTTCTCTGTACAGATTAAATGACAAAAAAACTCAACGTATTTGGCGTCTCATGTTTAATTTTTTGCACTATGTGCATCTTATGTCTTTATCAAATTTCTGGGTTTTTACCTACACAAGCTGAAATACGCTTATAAAGCATTTAAAACATCAAAAAACGCCAACTTAAAAAATGGATAGTGAATAACTAGCTACCCTAGGGTTTCTTTTGCCTTTTTTTCTGTTTAGTTAATTTCTTAACGTTTATAATTTAGATTAGTTGCAGCTTAAAAGCAGCTGAATCGCGGTTATTAAGCGTTTAGAATAAAAAAACGCCATACTTGAAAGTATAATGTAAGTAATTAGCCAACCACGGGGTTTCTTTTGCCTTTTTTTTATTTGGTAAATTTCTTAATATTTATAGCTAACATGAACAAACATTTGAGAGTAACTTCCGCTATTAACGCGAATTCTGGATTAAAGGAGAATAGAAAAGGCAAGAAAACAGGGTAAACTCAGCAGTTATAAAAAAACAGATGAGGTTAACCATGGAAGATATAACAAACTGTTTTGTTTGGTCGATGATTTTTGCAGAGATATAGAGAAAAATTTTGCAGGTAAACTACTGCCAAATGGTAAAAAACCCACAAGAACAACGGAAATTGAGCACTCCGAAATCATGACAATAATCCTGCTATATCAACAATCTCCGTGTAAAAATTTCAAAACTTTCTATCTACATTACCTAACGTTGCTCTACAAATCAGAGTTTCCAAAGTTGCCTTCATATACCAGGTTTGTTGCTCTAAAGCCTAGGGTTTTGTGGCATTTAGCAATGTTGTTGCATTGGCTTTGTGGACAGTCAGAAAACACTGGAATTTCATATATAGACACAACTCCCATTGCAGTTTGTCATGCAAAAAGAATATCCAAAACAAAGTTTTTGCTGGAATTGCAAAATTAAGCAAGAGTACTTACGGCTGGTTTTTTGGTTTCAAATTACATATGGTAATCAATGAAAATGGTGAAATTCATTCACTTACGCTAACAAAAGGCAATGTTGATGATAGGATACCTGTGCCAAATCTGACGGAAAAATTAACCGGCCTTTTGTTTGGTGACAAAGGTTATATTGCAAAAACGCGAATTCTGGATTAAGGAAGGAAGAAAGTATAGGAAATAGAAGGCTTTTTGGATTTGATGGAATAGGAAATGAGAGTAGAAAAGATATGAACCAAAAAATTAACAGGGGATCTATGGCGAGTGTGTTCAATTTCTAGTCTATTTTTTAGGTAACCAAAAACAGTCTCAATGATAGACCTTTTTCTCAGTAAAATCTTCTCATTTAGCGAAATCAATGCATTTTTCATACCTTTTTTCACCTTGGTAACAAGTTTCAAACCTCGGTCAAACAGCTTCTGAAAAAGCTCTTTTGCAATATAACCTTTGTCACCAAACAAAAGGCCGGTTAATTTTTCCGTCAGATTTGGCACAGGTATCCTATCATCAACATTGCCTTTTGTTAGCGTAAGTGAATGAATTTCACCATTTTCATTGATTACCATATGTAATTTGAAACCAAAAACCAGCCGTAAGTACTCTTGCTTAATTTTGCAATTCCAGCAAAAACTTTGTTTTGGATATTCTTTTTGCATGACAAACTGCAATGGGAGTTGTGTCTATATATGAAATTCCAGTGTTTTCTGACTGTCCACAAAGCCAATGCAACAACATTGCTAAATGCCACAAAACCCTAGGCTTTAGAGCAACAAACCTGGTATATGAAGGCAACTTTGGAAACTCTGATTTGTAGAGCAACGTTAGGTAATGTAGATAGAAAGTTTTGAAATTTTTACACGGAGATTGTTGATATAGCAGGATTATTGTCATGATTTCGGAGTGCTCAATTTCCGTTGTTCTTGTGGGTTTTTTACCATTTGGCAGTAGTTTACCTGCAAAATTTTTCTCTATATCTCTGCAAAAATCATCGACCAAACAAAACAGTTTGTTATATCTTCCATGGTTAACCTCATCTGTTTTTTTATAACTGCTGAGTTTACCCTGTTTTCTTGCCTTTTCTATTCTCCTTTAATCCAGAATTCGCGTTTTTGGGTAATTTAATGGTAAAAAATTTAGAGAGAAGTTTTATACACAATCACTGATATTTTCCCTTAAGTTGACGCCATTGGCTGAACGGGTACAATTGAGCTTCAGTGATCTTGTGTAGACTATTTGCCAATCGGATAATCACCAGTGAAACAAGCATCACAATATTGTGGTGTAGCATTGTTACGCTTTTCTGCTTTAACAGCCTGATATAGTCCATCAATACTCAAGAAGGCTAGGCTATCTACTCCTATAACTTCCTTAATTTCCTCTACAGATTTATTTGCAGCAATTAAATCTTTGCACTCTGGCGTATCTATTCCATAAAAACAAGAATGCTTAATTGGTGGGCTTGAAATTTTGAGGTGAATTTCTTTTACTCCTGCATCCTTTAACATAACTATTATATTTGTTAACGTACTACCACGCACTATACTATCATCTATTAAAATTATGTTTTTACCCTTTAAAATGTGCTTATTAGCGTTGAATTTCAATTTTATTCTAACTTTACGTACTTCAGCGGTTGGTTGTATAAAAGTTCTTCCTATGTAATGATTACGAATTATCCCCAGTTCCATAGGTAATCGTGAATGTTCTGCGTATCCAATAGCTGCAGCTATTCCAGAATCAGGTATTGGTACAATCATATCCACATTATTTTTTGGTGGACTTTCCTTCGCAAGTATTCTTCCTATTTCTTTTCTTGTATCGTATATAGACCTATTCTCCATTATGCTGTCTGGTCTTGAAAAATAAACGTATTCAAAAATACAAAAACTTGATTTTTGCTGTGGGAAAGGAAACATTGAGGCTAGCTTACTATTCGAACTGATGGTAACTAATTCGCCTGGTTCTATTTCTCTAACAAATTCTGCATTTACTATATCAAGAGCACAAGTTTCAGATGCAAGAACGTAAGAACTGTTTAACTTTCCTAAAACAAGAGGCCTGATTCCAGATGGATCACGTACTCCAATAACTACTTCTTGATTGATTGCCACAAAAGAATAAGCACCTTGTATTCGCTTTAATGCATATATAAAACTCTCTAAGAAGCTATCTTTTTCACCGCTTGCTGTTAGATGCACTACTACTTCTGTATCAATATCTGACTGAAAAACGCACTCTTGTTTAATTAATTGTTCGCGTATCGGAGAAATATTAATTAAATTACCATTATGTGCTATGGCAAAATCCCCAAATTTGCCACTTTTGCCAAACATGGGCTGCACTCCAAATTTACTACCACTTGTTGAGTATCGAACATGACCTATTGCACAATCTCCAGGTAAGGATTTCTTTATTTCATCTATATCATCAAATACGCTGCTCACTTGACCTTGAAAGTGATAAGAGTGCAGCTTATCGTTGTTACTGGTTGCTACGCCAAAAGACTCTTGACCTCTATGCTGCAAAGCGTGGAGAGCAAGTATAGAGTTAAAAGCAGCACTTTGGTTGCAACTTATGCCAAATACCCCACACTCCTCACGCATTTCATCTAGCATAAAAACTATTAAGTAAAGTTTAATTCTACTTTAGCATAGGTAAAATACAAGCATTTTGTTGTTCATCTGCTTTTATTGCCAGCAATAATCCTATACATATCAAACTTGCAGCAGTTGTACTTCCTCCATAGGACAGAAATGGCAATGGGTCGCCTATCACAGGCAAGAGGCCTATTGACATTCCGATGTTTATAAAGAAATGAGCACTAAAAAAGGCGAAAATTCCGATAGATACTAACTTAGAAAAATAATTTTTCGACCTATAAGCGATAGAGAAAATTATTCCAAGTAATGAGGTATAAAGCAAAATTAAAGCCATGCTACCTAAAAAGCCCCACTCCTCACTCAGCACTGCAAAAGCAAAATCTGTACGCTTTTCCGGCAAAAATCCAAGTTGAGTTTGACTTCCATTAACAAAGCCCTTACCAAGTAAACCTCCTGAACCAATAGCTATCTGAGATTGCTGCGCATTATAACCTATCCCAAGTGGATCCACTGATGAATCCAAAAACGACAATATCCTTTGCTTGTGATAAGGACGTAAAAAAGGCCAAATAGCCGGTACTGCAAAAATGCCAAGAGTTCCACATATTACTGAATGAGATCTTTTTATTATTGCTGTGAATATAATTGACATCCCTATAAGTAACATTATTACAGCTGTGCCTAAATTAGGTTGCTTTAACACCAAGAACACGGGTAAGAAAATAATTATAAGTGCCTTAAGCAATCTTTTAAATTCCATCATTTTATACACACTCTGCTTATCAAAATAGCGAGCAAGCACAAGTATTAAGCCCACTTTTGCAAATTCTGATGGTTGCAAACTAATCGACCCAATTCTTATCCACCTCGTCGCACCCATTATGTGTGAGCCAAAAAAATTTACTGCTAATAGCGAAATCGTTGCTGCTATATAAAAAAAGTAGGCGTGCTTCAAATAAAAATCTAGTTCTATGAATGACATAGCTATAGCGAGTAGGAAAAAGAAGGAGAATATGACCAGTTGGTGAATCGCAAATGGCACCCACTTTCCTCCAGCAGAAGAGTATTGAACAACAATGCCAACGCAAAACAGAGCTATCACGTTAATGACTAACAACCAATGAATCTTCTTCAGCCTATCCACAATAAAGACCTTATAACCTTAAAGTATAGTAAAATATGAAACAAAGATAAAAATCAAAAAACCAACTTCTCAACTACTAACCGAATTGAAGTGCTATATATTCCAGTTACTACTGTTAAAGCTGCCATAAATAATAGACAGAAAAGCATAGGAAATGGCACATCATTAATTTTGTCCGGTGTCATTCCAGTGCGTGACGTTGCATCATCTTCAAAATACATTTTCTCTACCATCTTCCACATATATATCAATGCAAGGAAAGAGCCAGCAGCAAATGTTACAAGGGAAATCCACGCATGAGATTCGATAATTGCTTTCATTATATACCACTTGCTTACAAAGCCATTTGTTAAAGGCACACCGATTAATGCTAAACTGAGTAGAGTGAACGCAAGTGCTGTATAAGGCATTGATTCCTTGAGTACCGATAAATTCTCTATTTTTGTTGTATCAAATTTGTAAGAAATACATCCTGCAGCCATGAATAAAGATGTTTTTATTATGCTGTGGTTTACTATGTGAAGAATTGCTGCAAATACACCTGTTTTTGAGTTAAAACTCAGTGCTAAAATTATATAACCAATTTGGCTAATACTAGAGTGAGCAAACAGTCTTTTTATGTCTTTTGCGGTTATTGCAAATATCGACCCAAATACAATAGCGCAAAGTGCGAGGATAATTATCACATTGTCCAACAGCGGCTTAAACAAGAAAAAATTTTGTTGGAAAATGGTATAAAAGATTCTGATGAAAACATATATCATCACTTTAGTTACTGTGCCTGAAAAGAATATGCTAATGAAACTTGGTGCCTCACTATATGCATTAACCAGCCACCTGCTTAATGGAAATAGTGCCATTTTGATTGAGAGACCAACAAAAATGAACAATGTGCCAAGTCTCATGATGTTATTATCGTATAATGGCACTATTCTCTCAGCCATGTCAGACATATTGAGCGTTCCTGTCATGGAGTACAAAAGCCCGATGCCAAATAAATAAAATGTTGCGCCTATTGTTCCACTAATTAGATATTCAAATGCTGCAACTAGAGCTTTTTTATCCCTTCCCATTGAAACTAATACATAAGAAGAAAGAGATGAAATTTCCAAAAAAACATAAAGATTGAATATGTCGTTTGTTACTAAAATTCCGAATAGTCCGCTTAAGCACAACAGAAATAGAGAGTAAAAACCAGTGATTTTGTTTTTGCTAATTTCTTTTTCGTTAATATAAAAGCTATAAAGCACACTAATCAGTGCTATAAAATTCACCAAAGTTAGAATCAAGGAGTTTAACACGTCGATTCTTAACTCTATGCCGTACGGAGGAGCCCAATTTCCAAGGTGATAAGTTATAATCTCGCCTTTATATGTTTTAATGAGTAGTATCGATGAAATGATAAGAGTGATTGTTGTTGCAATAAAAGAAATGAACCAAGACACCTTGTGTTTCTTGGCAAGAAAGCAAAACATTGATGCAATTATTGGTATAATAACTTGTAAAATTGGTAATTGCATTAAATTATTGTTAATATATCGTTAAAGTATTAGTATATATAATACTTTTTGTTTTAATACCCTTATGTTATCTAAAGTTTGTAATGCAATAAAACGCCTATTACGAAGAGAAGATAAATTTGTAGGAAGAGATGAAAATGGAAATTCTTACTATGAATCAAGTAAAGGGAAAAGGTGGGTTATATATAGCAGTGTCTCTGAGCCTACAACAGTGTCTCCGGAATGGCATATATGGCTTCACTATACTGATAATGTAGTACCAGTTAATAATAAAAAAAGAAAAGTAAAACATACTCCTAATTTAACGGGTACAAAAGATGCATACTATCCAAACCAAAAAGTGAAAAATTACTATAAAAGCTGGAGTCCTGATAACTAAAGATGCGAAGGTCAAATATACTTGAAATAACCGCTGGATTATTTGTATTAATTTTTACTATTTTTCTGATTTTCTTTGCTATTGATAAGCTATCTTACATAAAGAAAAACTATAAGGATTGCAATAAAATATATGGTCTTTTTGCTAACGCTAACGGTATAGGAGTTGGTGATAGTGTCAAGATCTCTGGTGTGGACGTTGGAAGCATAACTGTTGTATCACTTGATAAAGCTACCTACGTAGCACGAATCGATATGTGTATAAGCAGAGACATAAAATTGCCAATTGATAGTTCAGCTCTGATCACTAGCAGTGGAGTTGTTGGTAGTAAATTTGTTAATATATCACCTGGGTCAGATGCTAAACTAATTTTGAATGGTGGTAAAATAGAGCATACTCAAGCTGAAGCAAATATGGGTGGAATAATGGACAAAATTATTGGTATGTTTACGAAGTGAAAATGGCAGGATTCCAAGTATATCCGTTTAGGTGAAGCCTCCTGTAGTTCTAAAGTATTTAAGGAGTTTGCCTTATTTCTTGCCTTTTCTACCGCTCGCTAACCTATAATTGGGGTTTATAGTATAGCTTAACAGTTGCAGTGCATGTCTATCAATGATAAAATGAAGATTAATTTATTTTGATATTATGATTGGTTTACTGTTTGCCGTACTGTTGTTCCTCTGTGGTAGTGATGCACTTGCAAAACAGGAGCCACGTTCAATAGCTGGAGATGATCACATAAAGGTGATAAATTATAACCCACAGGCTATACATAAGTATACGGGTTTTTATGGTTATCAATCCAGCATATTGTTTGAACCAGGGGAGGTAATACAAAACCTTTCAATGGGTGATTCAACTGGTTGGCAACTCCTTCCTCAAGGTAACAGATTGTTTATTAAGCCTATAGATGATATTGCCGATACTAACGCAACTATAATTACCAATAAAAGAGTTTATTACTTTGAGCTTCATGCTGAAGAAGCAACTGGACTAGATGATCCAAGATTAGCATATGAAGTAAGGTTTCTTTATCCACTATTTAGCAGTGATGAGATTTACACAACAAATAACGGTGATATCTTCGAACAAGCTAGTCATAACATTATTCCTGATATAAACGACATTGAAGTTGTAAAGAAGGGATTAAATTTTAATTATTCCATCTCGCACGTTAAAGGCAGTCAGTCAATAATACCAATTAAGGTTTTTGATGATGGAAAATTTACATATCTGCAATTCAATAAAATAAACTCTGATTTCCCGGCAGTTTTTATGGTTGATTCTGCAGGGTATGAGTCTTTAGTAAACTTCCGTACAGTTGACGACTACCTGATAATCGAAAGGGTGAGTTCAGTGTTTACCTTAAGGAATGGATCAAGTACAGTTTGCCTATTTAATGAAAATGCGCCTTTCAAAAAAGGGTGAGTGATTAAAGGCTATAATGCCCGAGATATGGGTGCAAAATTTTTCTATGGTGTTCTGTAATTCCATAAAGGCCAATAGCGTTAAGGTGCTCTTTTGTCCCATATCCTTTATTTTTATACCAATTATATTCAGGATGCTTATTGTTCAATTCTTGCATAAGCCGATCTCTCGTAACTTTTGCAACGATTGAAGCTGCTGCAATTGATGTACTCAAATTATCACCATTTACTATGGATTTCACTTGCCATTTCACTTCAGGTGGTTGATTACCATCAACTAGCACATAATCTAATTCTAGGTCCAAGTCTATTAACGCACGTTTCATTGAAAGTTTTGTTGCTTGCAAGATATTGTATGAATTTATTTCTTCTACGCTTGCCATTCCTATACCAAATTTTGCAACGGATGTTATTTTTTCATATAGGACTTGCCTACATTGAGGAGTCAACTTTTTCGAGTCGTTGATTCCATCAATAATTGTATTTCTATCAATAAACACTACGGCTGCGGATATTACTGGACCAGCTAGCGGACCTCTTCCAACTTCATCCACTCCTGCTATCACTCCTGATAATTTATTTTCTAATGTAAAGTCTGGGTATTTCATAGGTTTTTATAATAAGAAAGTTATAGTAAAAACTGAACAGATAATAGAAATTATCCAAAATTTCATAACGATTACATTTTCTGACCATCCCTTCTTTTCAAAGTGATGATGTATTGGTGCCATAAGAAAAACTCTTTTTCCTTTTCCATATTTAAACTTTGTATATTTAAAATATGATATCTGAATAATTACAGATAGAGTCTCTATTACAAAGATTATTCCAATAACGGCAAAAAGCATTTCTCTTTTAATTAGGACACTAGTTAACCCTAAAGCTGCGCCTACCGACAAGCTACCAACATCACCCATAAATATTTTTGCTGGATGTGTGTTAAACCACAAAAAACTTAGAATAGCTCCTATAAATGCAATGCAGAATAAAGTAATATTCATATCTGCTTGAGTTATGTATGCAATTAGCCCCAAAAAAGCAAAGGAAGTGATGACTTGAGTTGCAGCAAGGCCATCCAAACCATCTGTGAGATTCACAGCATTAGAAGAGCCGACAATTACAAACGCAGCAAACGGAACATATAGATAGCCAAAGTCGATTATTATTCCTTTAAATAGGAACATTTTTGTAAAACCTTCAGCAGAGTATAGCTTAAGTATAGACATACTAACCAGAGTTACAATAAACTGAATAAGTATTTTGGTTTTTGCACTTAAACCTCGATAGTGATTTGTCTTCAATTTTAAATAATCATCAATAAATCCAAGTAGAGCAAAAAATAGAGTTGTCAATATCAGCAGCAAGATTTCTGGTGTTAACTGAGCCCAGAGTAAAATTGGTAATAAAGAAGAAATCAGTATTATTATTCCGCCCATAGGTGGTACATTCTTTTTTGTTATTAAATGACTTTCTGGTCCACATGATCTAATTGGTTGCCCATCTTTACTTATTTTTTTTAGAAGCTTTATAAAATAGGGAAAAAGAATAAATCCAAAAACAAATGAGGTAAAAAATATTTTTGTAGCTAAGATCATCTGCTTATTTAATTGACTAAGTATCATACCATCTGGGTAAGGTCAATAATCATCTCCTGCTTTTTCTAGCTTTAATTGTAGTCCTTGAGATAAATTGGTTAGTACGCCGTTCATCGGATTGTGTCTAAAGTTAGATATGACAAAATGATCCTTATCGAAAATGTAAGATGTGAAAGGTAAGTTAATTCTTTCTTCGTTATTTATTTTGACAGCTACGAGCTTACTTCTACCATCACAAGCAGTATCTCCTGGTTCTAAATTAAAACGCACTTTTATCCCTCTTTAGTAATCTATACTCTGGATGTAGTTAATTTACAAATACTAATTATTTATTAATAATGGTGATATGTAAATATAGTTATAAAGTAACTGTTACACTTGAATTTCTTCCTGGTTTCTGTTGTCATCAGAACATTAAAAACACTTTAAGAAAGCTGCTTAGTTAAATTAACTTGGACAAGTAAATAGCAGCTTTGCAGCCTGTTTTTATGAATGAAGATAAAATGTTGTAGCCAAATGCGCTTTCAGCATTGTGCTGAATTGCAATATCTCTGTGCTCTAACTCCTCGTCACGAAATTTACTTATAGTTTCTTTTAATTCTCCATCTTCTAAATGTGAAACTTGCTCTCTGTAGTGCTCCCCTATAACTTCTTCAACTGCAGCAGTGCAAGCCATAGCAGCTTTTTTGCCCATAATGGCAGTTGCAACGCCAAGTGACACTCCTAAAACACGCCAAACTGGCAACAAAACAGTAGGACGAACTTTTTGCTCTTTAATTTTCTCATTAAAATAGTGAAAATGCTTTTTTTCCTGCTCTTCCATTTCAATTATTTCATTGATTATAGAAGATTTTTTAAGAATAAATTTTTGACCAGAATAAATACAAATAGCTCCATATTCTCCAGCATGATTTACTCTAATTGCCTGTTGCAAGAACTGATTGTTGCTGCACCTTAAATTATTTAGATTTCTTTCTTTCTCCACAATACACTTTACCTGATACGAACAGAGCTACTATGAGATAAATTAGATTCCATGTTGCTAGGGAAACACCTAGAACGTAATGAGGTCTGTCACAAGATGGAGAGTAATTAGGGTTTAACAGATTATTTCTTAACTCTTCTACACTAGCGTTACTACTTACTTGCTCTGTGCATCCTAAAATGTCATGAAACCAATGAAGTTCAAGGCCTACATGGTAAAAAGATATTATTGCACCTACGAGATAACTGCAAAACATTGCATAGATTAGAATTTTGTTGTTTTTAAGCATGCACGCTACTGCAAGTAATCCGGCGATATAGTAAACTATTCGCTCGTATGTACATAACTTGCATGGCAGCATGTTGAAAAAATATTCTAGCACATATGCAAAAATTAGAGCAAAAGCACTTGATAGCAGAAAGACTGTAGGAATTCTGGAGTTATTACACATAACTTTAAGTAAATTATCCCTGAAAGTATAAAGCAGAGTATTCATTTTGCATAGGGATTTTTATTTTTTTTCAAAAGTAATCTGACTGGCACGCCTTCAGCAAAGAAATTTTTTCTAAGATCATTAATTAAATAGCGTTTGTAACTTTCATCAACACTTTCAGGTATGTTACATATCAAAGAAAAAGCTGGAGGTTTAGTACCAATTTGAGCGATATACTTCATTTTAACTGCTTTGCCTTTTACAAGCGGGTGAGAGTGCCTATCTAAAGCTTCAATTAGCCACTTATTCAGTTTTGCAGTGCTGACTTTCTTGTTCAAAGATTCACTCACTTCAAGACACTTATCTACCACATCACCGCAGCGCATACCTTTTAACGCAGAAATTGTTATAGTTGGCACTCCCAAGAATAACCGAGTCACTTCCTGTTGTTTGACAAATTTTATTAATTTACTTCTGTCATCTTTATTTATTAAATCCCACTTATTTAAAACAACGATAATCCCCTTTCCTCCTTTGATTGCAGCTTCACCAATTGATAAATCCTGCTGCTCAATACCAAGTAGGGAGTCTAGCATTAAAACTACCACATGAGAGCGCTTTATTGATTCTAAGCTTTTCTCAACAAATCTTGATTCTAATTTATCTGTAACATTAGCCTTTCTGCGGATTCCTGCGGTATCGATGAGAGTAATTAGCTTTCCATTATGATCGTATACAATATCTAAAGAATCACGTGTTGTGCCTGGCTCTGAATTCACTATTACTCTGTTTTCTGTAAGCAAGCTGTTTAAAAAAGTTGATTTTCCGACATTTGGACGACCGATGATTGCAATTCTAAGTCTGCTGGATTCATTTTCAAGTAGTTCAGTGTCCTCATTTAAATCTTCAATAACACCAGCTAGTGCATCATAAAGATCAACCATACCAAGATTATGTTCGGCAGAGATGTATACCGGGCCTATAAAATCAAAAAACTGCAAATAATCAACATTTTCAGACTTATGACTCTCGCATTTATTTGCTATGAGGATTACAGATTTATTCATTTTTCTCTTCAGCCACTTTGCAAGTTCTTTGTTTTGCTCATTTTGCACTTTTGCGTCAACAAGAAAGAAAATGACATCTGCACTCAATAAAGAAAATTCTATTTGCTCAATAACTTGCAGTGAAAAACTAGTTTGGTCGTTCCATCCTCCTGTATCTATAACTTTAAACTCTAAATCGCTAATTCTGCCTATTCCTTCTCTTCTATCTCGTGTAACCCCTGGAATATTGCTGACCACCGCTGCTTTTCTTCCCACCAATCTATTAAAAATAGTTGATTTACCAGCATTTGGTAGGCCTACTATAGCGATTTTTAGCATAATTTAAGAGCACCTTCTATACACAGTAAATTATAACCGAAATCTTGCAATTTAACTATTGACTTTATAGATCACGCTAGCATACTATAACTAGAATTTCTTGTTTTATTATGTCAAGTAGGGAGATATATGGTAGGTCAAGGTATACAAAAGCATAATCCAGATTCGATAGATGAGGGGTATTGTGGTTCTCCAGGTAGTTACAAGGGTTTTGAAGATAAGATCATAGATGATGAAGATGTAGATGAGTCTGAAGATACACTCAATGTATCATACAAACCAGAATATATAAAGGATATGGATAAGCCTGAGGATGAAGATACACTTGATCACAATGTATTAAATAAAACTTTTATAATAGAAGATACACTTGATCACAATATACTAAATAAAGCTTTTATAATAGAAGATGGTGAAGGTGAGCCTAAAGCGTTAGAAGCGACGAACGCATCTCAATCAGACATAACAATGTATAAACAAGTTGATGAATGTATACGTGAAAATACCTTGAGTACATTATTGAGCACAAGACGTCAAGCTAGCACCTTACACTTGTATAGCGATGAGACAGTTGCAGAGGGAATGATAAAGGAATCGCTAGAGCTCATAGCACTTGGAAAAGACAAAAAGATAATGTTTGGCATGCCATGTTATGCGTTCTCTGAGAATACATCATTAATAGATTTTTTGGTGCGCAACTTATATATCCTAAAAACACAAGAGTTGTCCACTTATGAAAGATATCAACTAGATCTTCTTTCATCAAAAATGTCCGATCTAGTTTCAACAGGCACTTATATGAGTGAGGAAGCTTTGAAGTTATTGCCAACAAGTCTACTGGAAAAACATACCAGCTATTTATCAAATCTAAAACAAATTGTATGTGAGGGCATTGAAAAAGATGGAGAAGAAAATGTGATAAAAGATGTTATAACGCGAATTCTGGATGGCTTTGTTGCATAGCAACCGAAAAAATCTGGTGGCTACTGACAAAATTCATTATAAATAACCATTTAACTGTTGAAGAAAAAATATGCCACAGAAAATGAAAGTCAGTAACCAAAACGAATATAACAAATTCCTTGAAAAAAGGGGAAATATTTTTCGTTACATCGATGAAGCTATCGAAAATTGGTATGAAAATAGTCCAAAAATGCAGGGCGGCAACTATATTTACAGTGATAAAGTCGTAATTTTGGTGCATATAATTGTCAATCTTTTTAGAATTGGTTTAAGACAAACGGTGGGGTTTATAAAAGGATATCTGCAACAAATAGGAAAAAATTTGGCAGTTATCAGCTATTCACAAGCATCAAGAAGGTTTAAAAAACTTAATATTAAGATAAATGATTGCAGGGTTGATAAAAGCAACATGGAAAATATTGAAATTATCATAGATAGCACAAGTATCAGCATTTACAGTAACACTCCTGGCCACAGTAAGGAAAACAGTGCAGATAGAAAGTACCGAAGCTACGAGCAAGTAAGAAAGTTACATGTTATGTTAAGTGTAAATAGTAAAAAAGCTATAGCTGCAAGATACAGTAATGGCTTCTACTCTGACCACTATGGAGCTTGCGATTTGCTTGAAGAAGTTAATTTTCAGCACAAAATAAAAGCATTATATGCAGATAGGGCATACGATAGGCACAAACTTTATAAATTGTGTAAGAAATACGATATAAAGACAAAAGTTCTACCAAAAAAGGATGCAGCAGAACATTCAAAAATAGATTATATGTCTGACAGAAATGCTGCTATTAGGTTAATAAAATTATATGGACAAGATGGTGTAAAAGAGTGGAAAAAGGAAGCAATTTATGGAAAGAGATCTTACATAGAAGGATTTTTCTCAAGGTTGAAGCAAGTATTTGGATTTAGCTTTAGGAATAAATCTGAAGTAAATCGTGAAAAAGAATTACTAATTAAGTGCTATTTGCTCAACAAATTCACTGATATTGGTATGGATAAATTTGAAATCATTACATAAATTTGTCGTAAACCATCACTGCTTAAGGTGCTATGCAACAAAGCCATTCTGGATTAAGGAAGGAAGAAAGTATAGGAAATAGAAGGCTTTTTGGATTTGATGGAATAGGAAATGAGAGTAGAAAAGATATGAACCAAAAAATTAACAGGGGATCTATGGCGAGTGTGTTCAATTTCTAGTCTATTTTTTAGGTAACCAAAAACAGTCTCAATGATAGACCTTTTTCTCAGTAAAATCTTCTCATTTAGCGAAATCAATGCATTTTTCATACCTTTTTTCACCTTGGTAACAAGTTTCAAACCTCGGTCAAACAGCTTCTGAAAAAGCTCTTTTGCAATATAACCTTTGTCACCAAACAAAAGGCCGGTTAATTTTTCCGTCAGATTTGGCACAGGTATCCTATCATCAACATTGCCTTTTGTTAGCGTAAGTGAATGAATTTCACCATTTTCATTGATTACCATATGTAATTTGAAACCAAAAAACCAGCCGTAAGTACTCTTGCTTAATTTTGCAATTCCAGCAAAAACTTTGTTTTGGATATTCTTTTTGCATGACAAACTGCAATGGGAGTTGTGTCTATATATGAAATTCCAGTGTTTTCTGACTGTCCACAAAGCCAATGCAACAACATTGCTAAATGCCACAAAACCCTAGGCTTTAGAGCAACAAACCTGGTATATGAAGGCAACTTTGGAAACTCTGATTTGTAGAGCAACGTTAGGTAATGTAGATAGAAAGTTTTGAAATTTTTACACGGAGATTGTTGATATAGCAGGATTATTGTCATGATTTCGGAGTGCTCAATTTCCGTTGTTCTTGTGGGTTTTTTACCATTTGGCAGTAGCTTACCTGCAAAATTTTTCTCTATATCTCTGCAAAAATCATCGACCAAACAAAACAGTTTGTTATATCTTCCATGGTTAACCTCATCTGTTTTTTTATAACTGCTGAGTTTACCCTGTTTTCTTGCCTTTTCTATTCTCCTTTAATCCAGAATTCGCGTTTTTCACTGTTGCTTATTGGAAAAGTCATCTGGAATCTGCCCTTTATATCATGATATTTTCCATCTTGTATTCGTATTACATCATCTCCTTTCCCGATCTTTAATGCTCCATCTAAATTTTGAAATTCTGGATTACTCAGGAATTTTGCAGGAATCACAATGCTTGCTTCTGGACACTGTATACAATAAAATTTATTATCTCTTTCTACTATAAACGCGAATTCTGGATTAAAGGAGAATAGAAAAGGCAAGAAAACAGGGTAAACTCAGCAGTTATAAAAAAACAGATGAGGTTAACCATGGAAGATATAACAAACTGTTTTGTTTGGTCGATGATTTTTGCAGAGATATAGAGAAAAATTTTGCAGGTAAGCTACTGCCAAATGGTAAAAAACCCACAAGAACAACGGAAATTGAGCACTCCGAAATCATGACAATAATCCTGCTATATCAACAATCTCCGTGTAAAAATTTCAAAACTTTCTATCTACATTACCTAACGTTGCTCTACAAATCAGAGTTTCCAAAGTTGCCTTCATATACCAGGTTTGTTGCTCTAAAGCCTAGGGTTTTGTGGCATTTAGCAATGTTGTTGCATTGGCTTTGTGGACAGTCAGAAAACACTGGAATTTCATATATAGACACAACTCCCATTGCAGTTTGTCATGCAAAAAGAATATCCAAAACAAAGTTTTTGCTGGAATTGCAAAATTAAGCAAGAGTACTTACGGCTGGTTTTTTGGTTTCAAATTACATATGGTAATCAATGAAAATGGTGAAATTCATGCACTTACGCTAACAAAAGGCAATGTTGATGATAGGATGCCTGTGCCAAATCTGACGGAAAAATTAACCGGCCTTTTGTTTGGTGACAAAGGTTATATTGCAAAAGAGCTTTTTCAGAAGCTGTTTGACCGAGGTTTGAAACTTGTTACCAAGGTGAAAAAAGGTATGAAAAATGCATTGATTTCGCTAAATGAGAAGATTTTACTGAGAAAAAGGTCTATCATTGAGACTGTTTTTGGTTACCTAAAAAATAGACTAGAAATTGAACACACTCGCCATAGATCCCCTGTTAATTTTTTGGTTCATATCTTTTCTACTCTCATTTCCTATTCCATCAAATCCAAAAAGCCTTCTATTTCCTATACTTTCTTCCTTCCTTAATCCAGAATTCGCGTTAAAAGGTTGTAATGACTCTATCTTCTGAAAAGGCTGACAAACCAGAAAATGCCTCAAGCTTTGGTGCAATAACAGTGCATATGGATGATAAAAGTTGTGAAATATTCTCAAAGTACCTTGAAGAGCTAGAAAAAGAACCACGTATAAGCAAGGTTGTTGAGGCTGCTAAAAGTTTTGTGCAAAACAAAACTGTTTCACCTCCTCTTTCTTCTTTAGGTGATATTAATATCCAGCATCCTAAGAGCAATGTCGAAAGTTTACAGAGTAGTGGCAAAGTCTAGGTTGGAAAAAGTTTTAATTATTACGATACACATACACTGTTGCATATAGCAATAGTGTATGTATATAGTAGTAGAGTTTGTAAGCTTAATTAAGGTCTACAACTAATTTAAAAACTACTTTATTGTATGCAAGACTTTAAAATACTAGAAAATCTAAAAACCAAAGCACTAGAAGCTGAAAAAGGAGGTGGTTCTGACAGGATTACCAAACAACATGAAAAAGGGAAATTAACTGCTAGAGAAAGACTCAGTATATTGCTTGATGAAAATTCGTTCGAAGAATACGATAAATTCGTGAAGCATCACGCAGCTGATTTTGGCATGCAGAATGCTAATTTTTTAGGTGACGGGGTCGTAATCGGTCATGGTACTATTTATGGCAAAAAAGTTTTTGTTTACTCTCAAGATTTTACTGTCTTTGGTGGATCACTTGGTGCGCCACATGCAAAAAAAATATGCAAAATTATGGATATGGCAATTAATGCCAGAGTTCCGGTCATTGGACTAAATGATTCTGGTGGAGCCAGAATTCAGGAAGGAGTAAATTCTCTTGCTGGTTATGGAGAAATTTTTCAAAGAAACGTAAATGCATCAGGTGTTATACCACAAATTTCTTTAATTATGGGCCCATGTGCAGGTGGTGCAGTTTATTCCCCAGCATTAACTGACTTTACTTTCATGGTGAAAAACAGTTCATATATGTTTATAACCGGGCCAGATGTAGTAAAAAAGGTTACCTACGAAGATGTAAGTTTCGAAGACCTTGGTGGAGCAAAAATTCATACAAGCAAAACAGGAGTGGCAGATTTTGCATTCAATAATGATGTTGAGATGCTACTCAAAATGCGTGAATTCCTTACCTTTTTACCAGCAAATAATCAAGAATCACCAAAATCTGCACCAACCTGTAATGATGTTAATGAGACTGATGAATCCTTAAACACTCTAATTCCTACCAATCCTAACACTCCTTATGATATGTATGAACTCATTGAAAAAGTGTGTGATGGAAGGAAATTTTTTGAGTTAAAACCTGATTTTGCTCGTAATATCATAATTGGTTTTGGTAGAATTGGAGAAAACACTGTTGGTATTGTTGCAAATCAACCTATGCACCTTGCAGGATGTTTGGATATTGATTCTTCAAGAAAAGCTGCAAGGTTTGTGAGGTTTTGTGACGCATTTAACATTCCGATCATCACACTTATTGATGTTCCAGGATTTCTGCCGGGTACAAATCAAGAATACAATAATATAATACAACACGGAGCGAAACTGCTTTACGCTTATGCTGAAGCGACCGTGCCGAAAATTAGCCTTATCACTAGAAAAGCGTATGGTGGTGCATACATTGTTATGAATTCGAAACATCTAAAAGGTGATATAAATTATGCCTGGCCAACTGCTGAAATAGCTGTGATGGGCCCTGAAAGTGCAGTTGAGATTATATTTCGATACGAAAAAGATCAGCAAACACTGATTAAAGAGTATAAAGAAAAATTTGCTAATCCATTTTTTGCTGCATCATATGGATACATTGATGACATTATAGTGCCAAGTAAAACAAGGCATCACTTTTGTAAAGCATTAGAGCTACTCAAAAACAAGAAAGTAGAAAGGATATGGAAAAAGCATGACAACTTACCTCTGTAACTTTCTTCTAAGCCTTGCTTACAAGTTATGCAATATTATAAGTGTAATCAGTGTGCCGTTACCAAGACTCGAACTTGGGACCTCGTCATTACCAATGACGTACTCTACCACCTGAGCTATAACGGCAGGATTTATATATAATGATAATGAATAATATAAAAAAGAATAAGGAAAAAGAAGAGGAGAAAAAAAGATTAGCGAAAGCTTTAAAGCAAAATATTTTGAAAAGAAAAAAGCAGCAACAGAGTAGACAAGATGCCAGAACTACCGGAAGTGGAAGTAATCTCTAACTTCTTGCTTGATAAAATTAAAAACAAGCAAATTAGTAATGTTATAGTTAATAATTGGAATTTACGTGCCCCAATAACAAAAAATATTGATGATATGCTAAAGGGCAAAGTCATACGCAACATCAAGCGTAGAGGTAAGTATACGATCTGGAATACAGATGGTAGTATGGCTGTAATCATACATCTTGGCATGAGTGGAAAGCTTATATATGCTGACCACGATCAAGTGAAGAATAAACATGATCATGTGGTATTTTTATTTTCTGATAATACTTCAATAATCTTTAATGATCCAAGAAGATTTGGAGTAGTCATTGTCTTAAATAAAGAACAAGAAGTAAATTTTTTTGATGATTTCGGAATAGAGCCCCTCACAGATGAATTCAGTGGAGACTATTTACAGGAGTTGCTGAAAAACAAAAAAGCAAATATCAAATCAGCATTAATGGACAATAAATTAATAGTTGGCGTAGGCAACATATATGCTTCTGAGAGCTTGTTTAGAGCCCGCATATCACCACTCAGGTCAGCAAAAGACTTGACCTATAGAGAGTGCGAAAAACTTGCTACTGAAGTAAAAAATACTCTGAGTGATGCAATTGCTGCAGGCGGTTCAACACTGAAAGATTATGCACAGCCATCTGGATCTGCTGGACACTTTCAAAATCACTTTTACGTATATGGTAAAGTTCAAAAACCTTGCAAGATCTGCAACAATATCATAACACTTATACGACAAAATGGCCGTAGCACTTATTTTTGCAACGCGTGCCAGAATTAAGATTTTATTTTTTGATATGATATTTTCACCTGAAAAAGATCCGTTTGATTTGTTTTCAAAGTGGTATAAAGCAGTACTTAATTCTCCGTGTAAACAACCAACTGCGATGACGCTAGCAACTTGTAGCAAAGACTGCATTCCATCTGCAAGAGTGGTATTACTAAAGGAATATAGCAAAGAAGGTTTTGTGTTTTTCACTAACGTAAACGGTAAAAAAGGGAAAGAATTGACTGAGAACCCCAAAGCTGCGTTAGTGTTTCATTGGATAGAATTTGCTAGGCAAGTACGAATTGAAGGAGAGGTTAAACTTCTAAACGATGAAAGAACTGACAAATACTTCTCTTCTCGAGCGCGCGATAGTCAAATTAGCGCATGGTGCTCAAAACAATCGAGCATTCTGAAAGATTGGCAAGATTTTGAGCAAGCTATAAAATTGAAGGAAAAAGAATTTTACAATATACAAGTTTCTTGTCCTGACTTTTGGGTGGGATTTTGCGTAATCCCAAAAGTAATTGAATTTTGGCAAGAAGGTGAATATAGGAAGCATATTAGATTTAGATACACCCTTGTTGAGGGAAGCGATTGGAAAATAGAACAACTATATCCCTAGCTACATTCGTTATTGCAGACCCTTCTTAATTTACCACTGAGAATTGGATGACACCCTACTAATCCGAGTTCTGGATTAAGGATAAAAAAGGGCAAAAATATCAATAACTTATAATTTTATAGCTAAAGTGACTTAGGTTTACCGATAATTTGAAAAACAACAAATTCGTCATTCCGCTACTTGTAACGCGAATTCTGGATTAAGGAAGGAAGAAAGTATAGGAAATAGAAGGCTTTTTGGATTTGATGGAATAGGAAATGAGAGTAGAAAAGATATGAACCAAAAAATTAACAGGGGATCTATGGCGAGTGTGTTCAATTTCTAGTCTATTTTTTAGGTAACCAAAAACAGTCTCAATGATAGACCTTTTTCTCAGTAAAATCTTCTCATTTAGCGAAATCAATGCATTTTTCATACCTTTTTTCACCTTGGTAACAAGTTTCAAACCTCGGTCAAACAGCTTCTGAAAAAGCTCTTTTGCAATATAACCTTTGTCACCAAACAAAAGGCCGGTTAATTTTTCCGTCAGATTTGGCACAGGTATCCTATCATCAACATTGCCTTTTGTTAGCGTAAGTGAATGAATTTCACCATTTTCATTGATTACCATATGTAATTTGAAACCAAAAAACCAGCCGTAAGTACTCTTGCTTAATTTTGCAATTCCAGCAAAAACTTTGTTTTTGGATATTCTTTTTGCATGACAAACTGCAATGGGGTTGTGTCTATATATGAAATTCCAGTGTTTTCTGACTGTCCACAAAGCCAATGCAACAACATTGCTAAATGCCACAAAACCCTAGGCTTTAGAGCAACAAACCTGGTATATGAAGGCAACTTTGGAAACTCTGATTTGTAGAGCAACGTTAGGTAATGTAGATAGAAAGTTTTGAAATTTTTACACGGAGATTGTTGATATAGCAGGATTATTGTCATGATTTCGGAGTGCTCAATTTCCGTTGTTCTTGTGGGTTTTTTACCATTTGGCAGTAGTTTACCTGCAAAATTTTTCTCTATATCTCTGCAAAAATCATCGACCAAACAAAACAGTTTGTTATATCTTCCATGGTTAACCTCATCTGTTTTTTTATAACTGCTGAGTTTACCCTGTTTTCTTGCCTTTTCTATTCTCCTTTAATCCAGAATTCGCGTCTTAAGCAGTGTAATCAATATGGCATAAAAACGAAAATTCCTCCGAAAAACAACGCAGCAGAGCATCCAAAATTGGATTATATGCTTGATAGAAATGCCGCTATTCAGTTAATGAAATTACATGGTGAGAATGGTATAAAAAGATGGAAAGAAGAAGTAAATTACGGAAAAAGATCGTATATTGAAGAATTTTTCTCAAGGTTGAAGCGAATATTTGGGTTTAGTTTTAAGAATAAATCTGAGACAAATAGAGAGAAGGAACTACTTATTAAATGCTACTTAATGAACAAATTTACTGCAATTGGTATGCCTAAATTTGAAATAGTCGCATAAAATTATTTACTCTGGAAAAAACTTACGTTGCTATGCAACAAAGCCCACTGGAATCCAGGAATTTTGATTGGGCACTAAGTTGGTGAGTATAAAAGTATAGCTAACGCGAGCTCTACGTCATACCACCACGGTATCTCTTAGCCGCTAACACGTAGCGGGACGACAGCAATCCTACGTCATACCGCCGCGGTATCTCTAGATCCCGCTAACAAGCAGCGGGATGACGATTGTCGTTTAGCCATAAACATTAAGAAATTTACCAAACGAAAAAAAGGCAAGAGAAGCCCCGTTGGTGGTTGGCTATTTACTATGTACTAAAATATCGGCGTTTTTTTATTCTAAAACGCTTGATTAAGAGCGATTTAGCTGCTTTTAACTTGCAACTTACCTACACCGCAAGTGTTTAAGAAATTTACTAAGCAGGAAAAAAGGCAAAGAAACCCCGTAGTAGCTAGCATTCAAATTCTCCCTTGTCAATTTGACGTTTTTTGCTGTCTTAAACGCTTTGTAAGCGCGTTTCGGCTTATATAGGTAAAAACCTAAAAATTTTTAAAGACATGCGATGCACGTAGTGCGAAAAATTAAACGTGAGACGCCAAATACCCTAAGTTTTTTGTCATTAACCTGCACAGATTGCGAAGATAAATAAATAGCTTCAGTCTCATGATAAGGGGGCTGGCGGAGTTTGTCAAGTGGTTTTTTAGCCACGTTTCCCTGTTATAATGTTCGTTTGCTTGACCTAAGATCCAGGAGTATTTAAACTGAACTCTATATAGTGTTAAAAATGATAGGAAATCTAAGCGGAATAGTTGATGAAGTGCGCAGCGATCACATAATCCTGAATGTGAATGATGTTGGCTATATGGTGTATCTTTCAGCCAAAACTTTAAGTGCTTGTGCAATTGGAAGTAGAATCAAATTACTTATCGAAACCTATGCAAATAACAGAGAAAACACTACTCAGCTATATGGTTTTATAAGCAAAGAAGAACAGCAGTGCTTGAGGTTGCTAGTTAAAGTAAGCGGTGTTAGCTATAAAACTGCAATGTCAATTTTGAGTAAATTAACTCCAGAACAGCTATTTTTGGCAATTATGAATGAAGATAAAGTAACACTCAAGATGAGTGGACTTGGCCTGAAACTCATAAATCGAATCATCACTGAATTGAGTGGCAAAGTAAGTAAACTAGAAATAAATAACAATAACTTTAATCCAATTAATGAAGATGCCCTTTCAGCATTGATCAATCTTGGGTATGAAAAAATGAAAGCTTATGATACGATAAAAAAAATACAAGACGAACCGTCAAACCTGGACACTAAGGATATTATTCGCATGGCGCTTAAAACACTATGAAATCAATATCGTGCGGTAAAGAATATACTGAAGATGTGCGCAATATTAACATCAGGCCTGAGCAACTTGATGATTTTGTCGGGCAAAAAGACTTAATACAAAATTTAAAAGTGTTTATAAACGCTGCGCAGACGAGAACTGAAGCTTTAGATCACGTCTTATTGTACGGTCCTCCAGGGCTTGGCAAAACAACTTTAGCACAAATTGTTTCTAAAGAATTAAGAGTTAGCTTTCGCGCAACTTCTGGTCCTTTACTTAGTAAAGCTGGGGACTTGGCTGCAGTGCTTACCACTTTAAATGCAAAAGATGTTCTATTTATCGACGAAATCCATAGATTAAATCGCAGCATCGAAGAAGTTTTATATACTGCTATGGAAGATTTTTGCTTGGACATATTAGTAGGTGAAGGTCCATCTACTCGCACTTTAAGGATAGATCTACCACCATTTACGCTAATTGGAGCAACTACACGGCTTGGATTACTTTCTGCGCCACTCAGAGATCGTTTTGGCATTCCTTTGCATCTTGAGTTTTATTCTTTTGAGGAGCTAGTCGATATTATAAAAAGAGGCGCAAGAGTTCTTTCTGCTGAAATTGAAGATGGTGCTGCGCGGGAAATTGCCTGCCGTGCGCGCGGTACTCCAAGAATTGCTTTGAGGTTACTCAGAAGGATAAGGGATTTTGTTGAAGTGAAAGATGATAAAAAAATCACTTATGAAGTCGCTGATTCTGTATTGCTAAAATTGGGTGTAGATAAAATGGGACTTAATAAACTTGATATGCATTATCTAAGATTTTTATTCAACACCTCAGGACCTGTTGGAATTGACACTATATCTATTGCACTATCTGAGGATGTTGGCAATATTGAAGAAACAGTAGAACCTTATTTAATCAAAATTAGTTTTGTAAAGCGCACACCAAGAGGACGCGTTCTAACCGACCAAGCAAAGGAGTATTTGAGCTTTCAACATTAAACATCATAATTTATATTGATTAATCGGCATGATATCTATATGCTAATATTTATATATTAAGAATAATGGAGACATATATGTTAACTAATAGCACTGAAACTGTATCTTTGATTGGAACTTCTTCTAATTTAAATATCAGTCCTTCTGATAATCATCCAATTTCGGATACTAAAAATGTACCTAAATCAACAATTGAAACTTTTCCTGATCAAAGTGTAAGTGATGATTCTTATGCAGTGGAAAAAGGACTTCCTGATAATGCGCCCAAACTTGCACCAGGCGAGAGGCCGTTTACAGGTACCAAAGATACACGTGACTGTAGTAAAGTTATAGATCTTGATGATGAAGAAACAAGACGTAAATTCTTTTCTGCTGCTAAAACTGACAAAGAAGGACAAAATGAGCATAGGGGTAAGTATGTTGTAGGCAAAGTTCTTGACGAAGTTATTAGTGAAGTAAAGAAACATTTTCCTCACTATAAAGCAGTAAATCTTAGAACAGGTAGAAAGCCAGGTAAGCCTGAACTTACTGCAAGAGTTATGCTAGACAATATACAAGAAGGGATAAATATAGCTAAATTTTTAAATAGTGATGTGTGCAAACAATATAACATAAAAGCATTTACATTGTTACTACCTCCAAGCGAAAAAAGAGGGATACGTCTCCGAATTGACGAACATGGAACAAAAATTTACGAAGTGGCAAATGGGTCATATGAGATGACTCTGAAGTGGCATGTTGAAGGAAAGGAATGTAATATTAAAATTAACATTTATGATAATGGCTCCGTAGAACTTATTGAGAGTAACGGTGTTACTAAAGAGCAATTGGCTGCAAATAATCTAAAAATAGGAAGGCAATATGAAGCAAAGCCTTTACATGAAGCGTTAGTATCACAATTGCCACAAACACAATTACAACAAGGCTCTGAAGTAGTAAAAGTTTTGCCACAATCTTCACAAGTGCAACAGATGTGAGCATAACGCGAAAACATCAAGCTTCTGCTGCTCACAATAGGTAAAGTAGTGAAAATTCAGTATAAGTTGCTTGCATCTGCAAGTAACTTATACTCTTATAACGCGAATTCTGGATTAAGGAAGGAAGAAAGTATAGGAAATAGAAGGCTTTTTGGATTTGATGGAATAGGAAATGAGAGTAGAAAAGATATGAACCAAAAAATTAACAGGGGATCTATGGCGAGTGTGTTCAATTTCTAGTCTATTTTTTAACGCGAATTCTGGATTAAAGGAGAATAGAAAAGGCAAGAAAACAGGGTAAACTCAGCAGTTATAAAAAAATAGATGAGGTTAACCATGGAAGATATAACAAAACTGTTTTGTTTGGTCGATGATTTTTGCAGAGATATAGAGAAAAATTTTGCAGGTAAACTACTGCCAAATGGTAAAAAACCCACAAGAACAACGGAAATTGAGCACTCCGAAATCATGACAATAATCCTGCTATATCAACAATCTCCGTGTAAAAATTTCAAAACTTTCTATCTACATTACCTAACGTTGCTCTACAAATCAGAGTTTCCAAAGTTGCCTTCATATACCAGGTTTGTTGCTCTAAAGCCTAGGGTTTTGTGGCATTTAGCAATGTTGTTGCATTGGCTTTGTGGACAGTCAGAAAACACTGGAATTTCATATATAGACACAACCCCATTGCAGTTTGTCATGCAAAAAGAATATCCAAAAACAAAGTTTTTGCTGGAATTGCAAAATTAAGCAAGAGTACTTACGGCTGGTTTTTTGGTTTCAAATTACATATGGTAATCAATGAAAATGGTGAAATTCATTCACTTACGCTAACAAAAGGCAATGTTGATGATAGGATACCTGTGCCAAATCTGACGGAAAAATTAACCGGCCTTTTGTTTGGTGACAAAGGTTATATTGCAAAAGAGCTTTTTCAGAAGCTGTTTGACCGAGGTTTGAAACTTGTTACCAAGGTGAAAAAAGGTATGAAAAATGCATTGATTTCGCTAAATGAGAAGATTTTACTGAGAAAAAGGTCTATCATTGAGACTGTTTTTGGTTACCTAAAAAATAGACTAGAAATTGAACACACTCGCCATAGATCCCCTGTTAATTTTTTGGTTCATATCTTTTCTACTCTCATTTCCTATTCCATCAAATCCAAAAAGCCTTCTATTTCCTATACTTTCTTCCTTCCTTAATCCAGAATTCGCGTTAATAGAGTCAGTAGGATGTAAAGTTTTATATTTACCAACCTACTCACCTGATCTCAACCCTATTGAGCACTATTGGTTTAAAATTAAGCACAATATTCGAAAAATATCTCACATGTTTGCTGATTTTTTCAATGCCGTTTACTTTATCCTTAAAAATGTCTCTACCTTTGTGGATTAAGCTATAGCTGATGAGATACCGCGGCGGAATGACGGTTAAGTCACTCGTCATTCCGCTACTTGTTAGCGGGATCTGCTGTGGCGACATAAACTCAAATCATTTCAAATTTCAATCCAAAGAGGTATCATCATGTCAAACAACTTCAATTTCAAAGAATTTTTTCACCATTACGAAGCAAACAGTACGTCAGATGATATACAACGGTACTGTATACTGTGGAAATCAGTGATAGCACAGGCAATGACTGATGCAGCAAGTGACTGTAAAAAAACAGAAAGCTTGTTCTTGGTTGTCAGACTTTAGTCAAGATTTTGTGCACACATGTATATTGGCTGATTGTGATCCGGTATACGTAAAAAACAAAATACAGCCAATCTTAAAAAGCCTTACTAGATAAAGCCTTTTTATATACTCAATGAGGTTTACTCCTTTTACCGAAAAAAATATCATGCAATCTCCTATCTATAGTTTTCTCTATATCTTTGACTAATAGCTGCTTTATCATGTTTACTTTCCGCTCTGCATCTTGAGCATGATGCTCATTGTTACCACTGTTATTGCTGTAATTATTCTTATCACTATAACTACTGTTACTTGGTTTACTACTGTTACTGAACTCACTACCCTTTTTTCTTCTTGTGATTATGAACTTGAGTATCTGCACTATCTTTTCCTTTAAAAAGGACTTCCAGCCTGTGCTAAGGAACAACTTATAGAGAAAATGCGGAGTAAGAAACGCCACTAATATTCGAATAGAAATTCCGTAACCGAGATCTTCCCTGTTTTCATAATACCACTTGCAATATTGAAACAAACGGTAAAACGCATTTTTGAAAGAGCCAAATTCTACAGCATACCAAAAACCATTGCTGAGAAACATGAGCATAATGCTGGATATATAAAGATACATTGTGAAGAGAAACAGTTTCACAGTTATATCTTTTAGACTACCTAATATATAATTTAATAATCTTAATCTATAGAAAAGTGATATCATTTTACGCCCACTTCAACATGGCTGGGGTGGAAGGATTCGAACCTTCGCGTGGCGGTATCAAAAACCGCTGCCTTACCACTTGGCTACACCCCAATACTACTTACATCAATAACACTATTAGCCCAATTAGTAAAAGATTTATTTGCTTTTTCTATGGGCATCACAGCAATAGCTGGCTGATCATAAGAATGCATTGCTTCGATTTTTTCTACAATTTTATCAACTTGATCATTTTTGCTCTTCATAATTGCTACTACTTCACAAGTATTACTAATTTTACCTTCCCATAAATACAGAGAATTCACTTCGGGAAATATATTGACACATACAATTAATTTCTCGTTTAACAATTCTTCAGAAACAGTTTTAGCTTCTTTAAAATTTGAAAAAGTTGTATAAACCAAAACTAAACTATTCATTAGAATCTATATAAACGCATTGCTACTATACTTCACTCAGGTTTATTCATCAAGAGAAAATAGATTAGATTTACTTCGAAATCCTGTCATTTCAGCGCGTGATGCTGGAACCTATAGCCAAAAGTTTACCTACAATCCGATAAGCAACAAATTCGTCATTCCGCTACTATAGTATTTCCCAAAACAAATGATAAAGGTATAATATGGAATTAATGAAATATGAGGCAAGTAATGGCATACAGTGTAGACTTAAGGGAGAAAGCTATCTCTTTGGTGGAAAGAGGGAAGTCAAAATCTGAAGTAGCAGATCTTCTAGAAATAGGAATTGCAACCTTGTACAGATGGCTGAAAAAGAAAGGAAACGGTGAAAGCCTGGAGGCAGGAAAGAATGGAAGTTTTATTCGAAAAATAGATCCAGAAGTACTCAAAGAATATGTCAAAAAACACCCAGCTAGCAGAAATGAAACAAAATCTAGGATTTGGAATAAATTCAATTTGGTATAGGTTAAAACAGCTAAAAATAACCTTAAAAAAAAGTCACAGAACGTAGTCAAGAAGATAGGCAGCGCTTTACCGATAAAATCTCAAAAATAGACCACTCTAGCATTTTATATATAGATGAAGCAGGAGTTGATAATAGATTATACCGAGAATATGGACGAGCTCCAAAAGGAGAAAAAATATATGCTCTGGAAAAAAGCGAGAGAGAGTAAGTATAATAGGCGGATGAGAAGTTCATTGCACCAATAAACTTTCACGGGAGAAAGAAGTATTTAATGCGTGAGATATTACTGCCACAGTTAAAGCGTGATAGTTATGGATAATGCTATATTTCATAAGACTCCTAAAACAAAGTCATTAATAGAGTCTTTTGGCTGTCATTTGTTGTACCTTCCAGCATATTTACCAGCTCACTTTTACCCACAAATATAAGAAGTGAGTAAGATAGATATTAAATAAAATTGGGACCAAAATGAATGAAGTAAGTACAAATGTGCAATATACTGATGGCTTAGGGGATAAATGGCTGGAAAGAGAGTTAAAACACGTTAACTTGGGGGATATAAGGCTTAATAAGAGACTTATTGAAACAAGCTATTGTATAGAGGGTAAGGCATCTGAATCAAAGCTGTAGTAGATGGAAAGAAGCCAAGGGTGCATACAAGCAATGAAAAGCTTAAGGATAAGGAAATTTATTTTTCCCATTATAAAGAAACTATGGAGAGAATAAAAGGAAATCAGTTTGTTTTTTCAGTTCAAGATACAAGTTCATATCTAAATGTGGTAAAAGTGGGCTAAAATGGCTGGTTTTGTATTATATTAAAACTATTATAAAGAAAAGTTCGAACAGATCTAGCAGTAGGGCACTGGGATGACACCTTTGTGTTTGAGGCAAAATCGGCTATAACACTTAACATACTGCCTTTGCAAACAAATGTTCGTACAGCTGTGTGCTTGACACTGGAATCTAGAAAACTTAATTGCAAGTAATGCATTGGGTTTGGTGAGTATGGGTTTTGCGTTATAGAATGAAGCACTGACCTTACCCATCACTGAATTAAAAGAAGTAGATATTCAAGCAACATAATGTTTGTAAAACTTAATTTGTACGCTTCCTAGTAATTCTGATATAGTTACTTTAGTTAAAGTCTACAAAAGTTTATAAATGGCAACCTTAAGTGTAAGAGAAGCTTTATGCACAGCAATCAGAGAAGAGATGCAAAACGACCCTGATGTGCTTATCATGGGTGAAGAAGTTGCAGAGTATGATGGTGCTTATAAAGTAACGAAAGGATTACTGAAAGAGTTTGGAGAAAACAGAGTAGTTGATACTCCTATTACCGAACATGGATTTGCTGGCCTTGCTGTTGGAGCGGCATTTGCTGGATTAAAGCCAATAGTCGAGTTTATGACTTTTAATTTTTCTATGCAGGCTATTGACCAAATTGTGAATTCCGCAGCAAAAACAAATTATATGTCAGGCGGACAACTTGGATGCCCTGTAGTATTTCGTGGACCAAATGGCGCTGCAGCAAGAGTTGCTGCACAACACTCTCAATGCTTTGCATCTTGGTATTCGCATATACCGGGGTTAAAAGTAATAGCACCCTATTTTGCCTCCGATTGCAGAGGTCTGCTTAAAGCTGCAATTCGTGACCCTAATCCGGTAATATTTCTAGAAAACGAAATAGCTTACGGACATGAACATGAAGTTTCTGACTCTGAGCTGTCAAATAAAGATTATCTACTTGAGATAGGCAAAGCTGCTGTTATACGAGAGGGAAAGGATGTAACTATCACTGCTTTCTCATTAAAATTAATGGATGCCTTAAATGCAGCAGATTTACTTTCTGATGAGGGCATAGAAGCTGAAGTTATTGACCTCAGAACCTTAAGACCACTTGACACTCAAACTGTTATTAACTCTATTCAGAAGACTAATAGGTTAGTTAGTGTAGAAGAAGGATGGCCATTTGCAGGAATAGGAGCAGAGCTGTCAGCCGTTGTCATGGAACAAGGATTTGACTACCTTGATGCTCCAGTTATACGCGTAACTGGCAAGGACATCCCCTTACCTTACGCTGCAAATCTGGAAAAAAAAGCATTACCGCAAGTGGAAGATATAGTTGAAGCCGTGTATCAGGTCTGTTTTAGAAAAAAAACAACCCTATTAACGCGAATTCTGGATTAAGGAAGGAAGAAAGTATAGGAAATAGAAGGCTTTTTGGATTTGATGGAATAGGAAATGAGAGTAGAAAAGATATGAACCAAAAAATTAACAGGGGATCTATGGCGAGTGTGTTCAATTTCTAGTCTATTTTTTAGGTAACCAAAAACAGTCTCAATGATAGCCTTTTTCTCAGTAAAATCTTCTCATTTAGCGAAATCAATGCATTTTTCATACCTTTTTTCACCTTGGTAACAAGTTTCAAACCTCGGTCAAACAGCTTCTGAAAAAGCTCTTTTGCAATATAACCTTTGTCACCAAACAAAAGGCCGGTTAATTTTTCCGTCAGATTTGGCACAGGTATCCTATCATCAACATTGCCTTTTGTTAGCGTAAGTGAATGAATTTCACCATTTTCTATGAAATTCCAGTGTTTTCTGACTGTCCACAAAGCCAATGCAACAACATTGCTAAATGCCACAAAACCCTAGGCTTTAGAGCAACAAACCTGGTATATGAAGGCAACTTTGGAAACTCTGATTTGTAGAGCAACGTTAGGTAATGTAGATAGAAAGTTTTGAAATTTTTACACGGAGATTGTTGATATAGCAGGATTATTGTCATGATTTCGGAGTGCTCAATTTCCGTTGTTCTTGTGGGTTTTTTACCATTTGGCAGTAGTTTACCTGCAAAATTTTTCTCTATATCTCTGCAAAAATCATCGACCAAACAAAACAGTTTGTTATATCTTCCATGGTTAACCTCATCTGTTTTTTTATAACTGCTGAGTTTACCCTGTTTTCTTGCCTTTTCTATTCTCCTTTAATCCAGAATTCGCGTTTACAGGATGACACAGACGCCATACTGTGCTTATTTTCGATATCTCTGGATTTCGCTAATAAGTGGCGAATCGTTGGTAAAACTAAGTCACTTTAGCTATAGAATGACAAAAAAGGTTTGCATTGGCTAAATTTTTAGTTGAAGTAGCATAAGAGGTTAAAGGAAAAGCTTTGTGTTAATGGATTCATTTCAGGTATAGTATAGATAATACCACAATACTTATAAAATGGATCATGTTGTTAATGCGTATAATAGACTTGACACTCCTATAGTCAGGGGAGAAGGGGCATATCTTTTTGATAAAGATGGTAAAAAATATTTAGATTTTGCTGCAGGTATTTCTACAACTTCTTTAGGGCATTGTCATCCATACATTACAGATAAGCTGAAAGAGCAATCGAGCTCATTATGGCACTGCTCTAACATTTTCACTATTCCCGAGCAAGAAAGACTTGCCGAGCGTTTAACAACCCTTACTTTTGCAGATAAAGTTTTTTTCTGCTCAAGTGGGCTTGAAGCAACAGAAGCTGCAATTAAGTTTATTCGTCGTTACTTTTATTCAAAAGGGCAAGCAAAACGTAATCGTATTGTTACAATTGAAGGAGGCTTTCATGGCCGCAGTATTGCTGCAATTTCTGCTGGAGGCAATGAAAAATCACGCGAAGGTTTTGCTCCGCTCCTTTCTGGTTTTGATAAAGTGCCAAGAAATGACATTAAAGCTTTGGAGAAAAAAATCAGCAATGAAACAGCCGCTGTGTTTCTAGAGCCCATACAAAGCGAAGGTGGAGTATATCCACTAGACGTAAAATATCTTCAAAAAGTAAGGGAAATAACAAAAGCTCAAGGGATAATTTTGTGCTTTGATGAAGTGCAATGCGGATATGGACGCATCGGTTCTTTGTTTTATTATCAAAATGTCGGCATTGAACCTGATATGCTAACCTGTGCAAAAGCTATGGGTAACGGTTTTCCTCTAGCTGCATGTTTAGTAAAAGATTACATAGCAGAAGCAATCACTCCAGGAACTCATGGATCAACCTATGGTGGCAATCCACTTGCCATGACTGTTGGTAATGCGGTACTCGATATAATGCTAAAAGAAGGCTTTTTTGACCATGTTAAGAGAATTAGTAAATATTTAAAAGAAAAGCTGTTGCCTTTAGCTAAAGAATTTCCTGAGATGATTTCAGAAGTTCGTGGAGAAGGGTTACTAATGGGAATAGAACTAGCAACTCCTGTAGCCGATAAAATTATTAGTCGATCTCTTGATAAAGGTTTAATAATAACTAGGGTTTTAAACAACAAAGTAGTAAGGATAACCCCACCACTTATCATTGAGGATGAGCATGTGAACGCAGCTTGTAATATGCTTTATGATTTGTTTTTTAAGATTAAAGATATATAAAATTCGGTAATATAAATTCAAGCTTGCAAATGCCTTTCATAACATGTAAAATTAACTTTGTTTTTTATCACAATAACATCGTACTTTAATGGATTGGTTATTGGTATTAGTATCATCAGCAATTTTTATTTTGTTAATTTTATCGTTTTTGTTCTCAGGAGCAGAAATAGGCTTAACCTCAATTAGACGTTCTCGAGTTAATAAGCTAAAGCTAGACGGTAACAAAAGAGCCAGGGTAATAGACCGCTTATTAAATAAGAAAGAATTGACAATAGGAACGGTATTGCTCGGCAATACAATTATTAATATTACTTGCTCTGCTTTATTTACAGCAATATTTATCAATCATTTTGGAAATGAGGGCATTCTCCTATCAACAATTATAATGACATTTTGTATTTTATTGTTCTGCGAAGTTCTACCAAAAACTTATGCTATTCAAAATCCTGAAAAATTTGCATCATTTTCTGCTTATTTTGTATTGTTTTTTGTAAAGATTTTTTCTCCATTGACGCTAGGTATTCAATTTATTGTTAACCTCATCCTGAAATTATGTGGGCTGCATAAAGATAAGGAAGTGATATCTGCAGCGGATGCAATGCGTAATATGATTACTCTTCACCGCAGTGAAGGAACTATGTTACAACAGGATTTAGATATGCTAAGCAGCATACTTGATTTAGCTGAAACAGAGATATCACAAATCATGACTCACAGGAAAAATTTGTTCTCTCTTGATATAAATCAAAATAAAGAAGAGCTGATAAGGAAGATTTTAACCAGCAGTCACAGTAGAATTCCTTTGTGGCAAGAAGAATCAGAAAAAATTGTAGGTGTAATTCACGTGAAAGGTCTAATAAATGCCTTGCGTGAAAAGAATAATAAAGCGGAAGAAGTTGACATTACCCAAGTTATGTCAAAGCCTTGGTTCATACCAGAAAGTACACCGCTCAGCGTGCAACTTCACAACTTCCGTAAGAACAGGAAACACCTTGCATTTGTTATTGATGAGTATGGAGCACTGCAGGGAATTGTAACTCTTGAGGATATACTGGAAGAAATAGTTGGAGAAATTTCGGATGAGCATGACCTGATTACGGAGAATTTCATAAAGAAAATATCTGATAATATGTATCACATAGAAGGAAAATCTACTATTAGGGACATTAACAGGCAGTTACACTGGAATCTCCCTGATGAAGAAGCTACAACTCTAGCAGGTATGATTGTGAATGAAATAGAGCGCATTCCTGACGAAGGCGAGGAGTTTTCCATGTATGGTTTTCGCTTTAAGATTTTAAAAAAAGATAAAAATATTATTACTGTTGTTGAAGTGCAAGTAAAAACTGGTAATACTAGCAGCAATTAATTAGTGGAGTTTCATGGAAGATACAGTAAAAATAACGGCTGAAGAGTTGAAGGGTTACATAGAGAGAGTCGAAAAACTTGAACAAGAAAAGAGGGATGTGCAAGATCACATTCGTGATGTATATGCAAAAGCCGCAGATGAAGGTTGGGATACAAAAGTGATGAAACAAATTATTAGGCTGAGGAAGATGGATGATGATGACAGAGAGGAACAGGAAATATTGCTTGATACCTATAAACGTGCATTGGGAATGAGCTACGAAGAAGAGTTAAGTGAATAGCAGAATTGTAATTGGAATAAGTGGAGCATCTGGTTCTATTTACGGTGTACGTATTTTAGAGGCGTTAAGAAATATTAATAGATCTCTTATCCGAGTAGCTGACACTGGGATCCAGAAAAAGTGTATAGATTCCAATGTCAGCTACTCAAATGGCACCAAACCTGGTTATGAAACTCATTTAGTGATAAGCCGTGCTGGGAAAATAACTCTAGCTCATGAGATTAAAGAAAAACTTGAAGATATTACATCACTTGCAGATTTTTACTATTCTGAAGAAAAAATAGGAGAAAAAATAGCAAGCGGCTCATTTAAAACTTCAGGAATGATTGTAGCACCATGCTCTATGAAGACAATGTCTGAAATCGCATCAGGTGTTACTTCCAATCTATTGACAAGAGCTGCAGATGTAACACTAAAAGAAAGAAGAAAGTTAGTTCTTATGGTGCGAGAGTCACCACTGCATCTTGGGCATTTACAAAATATGTTAAAATTAACGGAGATGGGAGCGATTATTGCTCCACCAGTGCCTGCTTTTTATATTAAACCGAAATCGTTGGATGATATTATTAATCATTCTGTTGGCAAAGTATTGGATTTATTTGATATCAAATTACCTGACTTTAAGGAGTGGCAAGGAAGTGACAATTATTATTGATGGTAAAAAAATAGCGAACGACCTGTGTGAGAGGCTATCACAAAAGATTTATGCCCTAAAGAGGGAGCATAATATTTTTCCTTGCCTAAAAGTAATTCTCGTTGGTAGCAATCCAGCAAGTCAGGTTTATGTTCGCAACAAACAGAAAAAAGCAGAATCAGTAGGCATAAGTTCTGAAACAATTCTTTTATCTTGTGAAACATCAGAAGATGAGTTAATTGGAAAAATTAATGAATTAAATGAAGATCCATCTGTGCATGGCATTTTAGTACAGTTGCCTTTACCAAATCATATTAGTGCAAGCAGAGTAATTAACGCAGTAAGTATTGAAAAAGATGTAGATGGCTTCCATGATGAAAACGTTGGCAAATTAGTTAAAGGTGAAAAAAACTGCCTTATACCTTGCACTCCTAAAGGTTCTTTGCATTTAATTAAATCAATTGAAGAGAACCTTTCCGGTAAAAACGCAGTGGTAATTGGTAGGTCAAATATCGTGGGTAAACCAATGTTTCACCTGCTATTGCAAGAAAACTGCACTGTTACCATCTTGCATTCACAAAGCAAGGATTTAGCTGAATATTGCTCTAAAGCGGATATAGTAGTTGCAGCAGTCGGAAAGCCAAATTTTGTTCAAGCAGACTGGATAAAGAAAGGTGCAATAGTGATCGATGTTGGCATAAATAGCGTTAACGTAGGAGAGCTTGTAGGTGATGTTGACTTTGAGGGAATAAAAGGGAAAGCCAAAGCTATTACTCCAGTACCCGGGGGCGTTGGCCCAATGACCATTGCATTTCTAATGATGAACACTGCCATTGCTGCTTGCTTACAGAAGGGAGTTGATGCTTCTAATTTTATTAGTTGAGGTATGAAGAGGAAAGCTGTATGAAGATAGACATCTCACAATTAATAAAAAATTGAGATTTTTGAAATTCCTCAGTAGTCAAATTTATTAAATATTTAGGATCATCATCTATTCTTTTTTCTCTACAAACGCGAATTCTGGATTAATAGATGAGGTTAACCATGGAAGATATAACAAAACTGTTTTGTTTGGTCGATGATTTTTGCAGAGATATAGAGAAAAATTTTGCAACGCGAATTCTGGATTAAGGAAGGAAGAAAGTATAGGAAATAGAAGGCTTTTTGGATTTGATGGAATAGGAAATGAGAGTAGAAAAGATATGAACCAAAAAATTAACAGGGGATCTATGGCGAGTGTGTTCAATTTCTAGTCTATTTTTTAGGTAACCAAAAACAGTCTCAATGATAGACCTTTTTCTCAGTAAAATCTTCTCATTTAGCGAAATCAATGCATTTTTCATACCTTTTTTCACCTTGGTAACAAGTTTCAAACCTCGGTCAAACAGCTTCTGAAAAAGCTCTTTTGCAATATAACCTTTGTCACCAAACAAAAGGCCGGTTAATTTTTCCGTCAGATTTGGCACAGGTATCCTATCATCAACATTGCCTTTTGTTAGCGTAAGTGAATGAATTTCACCATTTTCATTGATTACCATATGTAATTTGAAACCAAAAAACCAGCCGTAAGTACTCTTGCTTAATTTTGCAATTCCAGCAAAAACTTTGTTTTGGATATTCTTTTTGCATGACAAACTGCAATGGGAGTTGTGTCTATATATGAAATTCCAGTGTTTTCTGACTGTCCACAAAGCCAATGCAACAACATTGCTAAATGCCACAAAACCCTAGGCTTTAGAGCAACAAACCTGGTATATGAAGGCAACTTTGGAAACTCTGATTTGTAGAGCAACGTTAGGTAATGTAGATAGAAAGTTTTGAAATTTTTACACGGAGATTGTTGATATAGCAGGATTATTGTCATGATTTCGGAGTGCTCAATTTCCGTTGTTCTTGTGGGTTTTTTACCATTTGGCAGTAGTTTACCTGCAAAATTTTTCTCTATATCTCTGCAAAAATCATCGACCAAACAAAACAGTTTGTTATATCTTCCATGTAAATGCTGATACTTGTGCTATCTATGATAATTTCAATATTTTCCATGTTGCTTTTATCAACCCTGCAATCATTTATCTTAATATTAAGTTTTTTAAACCTTCTTGATGCTTGTGAATAGCTGATAACTGCCAAATTTTTTCCTATTTGTTGCAGATATCCTTTTATAAACCCCACCGTTTGTCTTAAACCAATTCTAAAAAGATTGACAATTATATGCACCAAAATTACGACTTTATCACTGTAAATATAGTTGCCGCCCTGCATTTTTGGACTATTTTCATACCAATTTTCGATAGCTTCATCGATGTAACGAAAAATATTTCCCCTTTTTTCAAGGAATTTGTTATATTCGTTTTGGTTACTGACTTTCATTTTCTGTGGCATATTTTTTCTTCAACAGTTAAATGGTTATTTATAATGAATTTTGTCAGTAGCCACCAGATTTTTTCGGTTGCTATGCAACAAAGCCATCCCAGTGTCAGCTACTTTCATGACACCATTCTTTCTTCTGGATTCCAGACTGGAATGACACCGTCTTGGATGGAAAGGCTGGATCCAAGTAGTCAGGCTACTCGGATGACAAAGGAGAGCTGCTCGGATGATACCTTTTTCTACTTAGTTTGGGTTATGCAAGAAGTCTATTATAATCAGGCTTTAAGTGTGCGGAAGTAATTTTTTTTCGTTAAAGTAAAAAATTTTTTCTATAGCTAATCAAAGTGGATCAAGAGAAACTTACCACTTTCTTTACAAAGGGTTTGATGTTACCATTTTACTGCCTATTCTGAATTTATTGAATGAACATTAACATAAAAAATCTAGTTCAGGCTTTCTCTAAATTGCCAAGTTTAGGGCCATCATCATCACGCAGGTTAGTTATACATTTACTCCAAAACAAAGAAAAAGTTATGCTACCACTTGCATCTTTGATTAAAGAGCTAGCAGATCTTATAATAGAGTGTGAAGTTTGCGGAAATCTAGATACTAAATCACCTTGTTCTATTTGTACTAATCCAAAACGTGACACTAAGTTACTGTGTGTAGTAGAAGAATTAGGTGATCTATGGGCGTTTGAAAAAGGAAATATATATTCAGGTTTATACCATGTTTTGGGTGGCAGATTGTCTGCGATAAATGGTATAGGTCCAAAAGAACTTAACCTTGACACTATTCTGAAAAGAGTGACGGAGTCTAAAATTGAAGAGATAATTATCGCAATTAATCCGACATTAGAGGGTCAAGTTACTGCACAATATATAATTGAATTGCTAAAAAATTTGGATGTGAAAATATCACGTCTTGCTTGCGGCATACCAATGGGCGGAGAAATTGACTACCTAGATGAAGGAACTCTGAGAATAGCACTTACTTCAAGACAAGAATATGAGTTAAATATAAAATAAGGTATGTGCTTTAAAAAACTTGTATCGTTAATAACGTTCAAGAAGAAAGAAACAGCACCACCACTTAAAGTGGTGGCTTGGGAAAATGACCGTCTAAACTATAAGCAATTTTCAGGTAAATTCAACACTATAATTAAAACAATTGATAAGTCTTTTACAATAATATCTTTAGAAGGATATGATGGATGGGGCAAGACGTTTTTTTTGAAAGAATCGGTAAAAGAGCTAAAGCAACAAAATGAAATTGCAGCTTATTATAGCGCATGGGATATCAATGCACTGGATCAACCGCTTCCTTCTTTTTTAAATTTCCTATTTGAAGATTTATTTGCATCGTATAAAGTAAAAAGAAGCGTTATACAACAGTTCAAGAACATAAACAAAGAACTGTTTTCTCTAAACACAATAGGAAAGCTGATCAGTAAATCTCCACTTGCTATGCTTTCAGTATTTCTTGATGCTGCAAAAGAGGCTGATAAAAAAGACATAGGTTTTGTCTTGAGTGAATTAAGTCTTCTCCAAAGAAGAAAAGAGAGTACTAGAGATTTTAAAACACAGTTAGCGGATGTGGTTAATAAAATCAGAAAAGACAAAAACATTTATATAATGGTGGATAATCTTGATGTGTGCCGTCCTAAATTCGTTGTCGATTTTTTGGAATCTATAAAGCATATGCTTGATGTGGAGGGGCTGGTTTTCATTATTTCTGTAAGTAAAGATAAGAGTAATGTACAGAGAGCAATCAGCACAATACTTGGACCGAATTTTGACCTAAAATCTTTTACTGATCTCTTTTTACATTTACCAAAACAACCGATAGAAAAATTTACAAAAGAACTATTTGAAAATATTAAATTACCGAAAAAATCAAAAAATTTGATTATAGATAGTTTTATACTTTATGCAGAAAGCCTATCACTATCGCTGAAAACAATAGAATATTGCGCAAAAAAAATAAAACTATGTCTTCTGAATTATATAAAGGAAGAACTACCTGATCCGAATTTGTTTGCATTTTTGGTAATACTGCAATCAATAAATATTGATATATATGAGGAACTAGATTCCTCATGTCAAAGATCCTTGGAAAAAATTGAAAATGAATATAAATCTTTAATTTTAACCCACATAAATGGTCAAGAGGAATGGGAAAAACTTAAAACCTCTCTAGAAGCTGCTTTTGCAGAGAAGGAGTCAAAAATTAACAAAGCTATAAAGGACATAATATTTTAAAAAGATACCCTACCTTTGCATATACAAGGATAGGGTAACATTTGATTAACGCCCTTTTAACGCGAATTCTGGATTAAGGAAGGAAGAAAGTATAGGAAATAGAAGGCTTTTTGGATTTGATGGAATAGGAAATGAGAGTAGAAAAGATATGAACCAAAAAATTAACAGGGGATCTATGGCGAGTGTGTTCAATTTCTAGTCTATTTTTTAGGTAACCAAAAACAGTCTCAATGATAGACCTTTTTCTCAGTAAAATCTTCTCATTTAGCGAAATCAATGCATTTTTCATACCTTTTTTCACCTTGGTAACAAGTTTCAAACCTCGGTCAAACAGCTTCTGAAAAAGCTCTTTTGCAATATAACCTTTGTCACCAAACAAAAGGCCGGTTAATTTTTCCGTCAGATTTGGCACAGGTATCCTATCATCAACATTGCCTTTTGTTAGCGTAAGTGAATGAATTTCACCATTTTCATTGATTACCATATGTAATTTGAAACCAAAAAACCAGCCGTAAGTACTCTTGCTTAATTTTGCAATTCCAGCAAAAACTTTGTTTTTGGATATTCTTTTTGCATGACAAACTGCAATGGGAGTTGTGTCTATATATGAAATTCCAGTGTTTTCTGACTGTCCACAAAGCCAATGCAACAACATTGCTAAATGCCACAAAACCCTAGGCTTTAGAGCAACAAACCTGGTATATGAAGGCAACTTTGGAAACTCTGATTTGTAGAGCAACGTTAGGTAATGTAGATAGAAAGTTTTGAAATTTTTACACGGAGATTGTTGATATAGCAGGATTATTGTCATGATTTCGGAGTGCTCAATTTCCGTTGTTCTTGTGGGTTTTTTACCATTTGGCAGTAGTTTACCTGCAAAATTTTTCTCTATATCTCTGCAAAAATCATCGACCAAACAAAACAGTTTGTTATATCTTCCATGGTTAACCTCATCTATTAATCCAGAATTCGCGTTAATAGCAGCATTTCTGTCAGACATATAATCTATTTTTGAATGTTCTGCTGCATCCTTTTTTGGTAGAACTTTTGTCTTTATATCGTATTTCTTACACAATTTATAAAGTTTGTGCCTATCGTATGCCCTATCTGCATATAATGCTTTTATTTTGTGCTGAAAATTAACTTCTTCAAGCAAATCGCAAGCTCCATAGTGGTCAGAGTAGAAGCCATTACTGTATCTTGCAGCTATAGCTTTTTTACTATTTACACTTAACATAACATGTAACTTTCTTACTTGCTCGTAGCTTCGGTACTTTCTATCTGCACTGTTTTCCTTACTGTGGCCAGGAGTGTTACTGTAAATGCTGATACTTGTGCTATCTATGATAATTTCAATATTTTCCATGTTGCTTTTATCAACCCTGCAATCATTTATCTTAATATTAAGTTTTTTAAACCTTCTTGATGCTTGTGAATAGCTGATAACTGCCAAATTTTTTCCTATTTGTTGCAGATATCCTTTTATAAACCCCACCGTTTGTCTTAAACCAATTCTAAAAAGATTGACAATTATATGCACCAAAATTACGACTTTATCACTGTAAATATAGTTGCCGCCCTGCATTTTTGGACTATTTTCATACCAATTTTCGATAGCTTCATCGATGTAACGAAAAATATTTCCCCTTTTTTCAAGGAATTTGTTATATTCGTTTTGGTTACTGACTTTCATTTTCTGTGGCATATTTTTTCTTCAACAGTTAAATGGTTATTTATAATGAATTTTGTCAGTAGCCACCAGATTTTTTCGGTTGCTATGCAACAAAGCCATTCCAGTGGGATTTGTTGCATCGCTACTTATGAAAGGCTAACTATAGTTAGGATTATAAGCAACCTATTGAAAATCTTGTTTTTTTGCAATCAATCTGATCAAATTTAAGAATAGTAATTTATTATTTATATTAATAAACTTAATTCTATTGAAAATAGCTAAAGCATTGAAATTCTTGAATTTTAGCCGGATTAGTGAGTGGTAGTGAAATTTCTTTTACTCAAATTTAGGTATTCACTGACCGTTCTTGTTATAAATACCAGAATAATAAGCTGCTGATATTCTCCATCTTTTTTATCTTTAATCCATCATAGCTAGCGATGCAACAAAGCCCACTGGGATCCAGGAATTTTATTAAGTTGGCAAGCATAAAAATAGCTGTTTTATGTTAAAACACAACGTTTTAATGATTATGGAAAGGCTGGATCCCAGTGTCTGGGCACTGGCCCACTGGTGGCCCAAACTACAACGTTCGTACAGTTGTGTGTGTCTTCCCATGGAGATTGCTCTCAAATCATAATGCTCATGCAGTTGCGTGTTCGATTAATTTACTGCGCAACAGAAGAATCTATAATTCAGTTTACGTATTTTCTTATTTCAGCCAAAATCTTATCAGATTGACTTTCGTCTGAATTTAAATCAGCTGCAAAGTGTGTAACATATTTTCCTCCAGGGCCAATAAGATATATTATCGAAGAATGGTTGATTTCTTCTTCTCCGTCTACTTTGCTTGCATATACTTTATATTTTGCAACTACTTCGTCTATTTTTTCTCTTTCACCAGTTAACATTTGTATTCTATGGTCAAATTGCTGCTGAAATTCTTTAAGTCTTTCCGTGCTATCGCGCTCAGGATCAACTGTAATAAAAAATGTTTTTAGCTTGTTGTTAGTTTTCTCATCTAACTTTGCAAGTGTTTCTGAAATTATCCCAAGGTTCATAGGGCAAATTCTTTTGCATGAGGAAAACCCAAAGAAAATCATCATGTATTTATCTTTAAAATCACTACTGCGTAAGATCTGTCCGTCCTGATTAATTAAAGAAAAATCTCCGCCTATCTTAACTTCTGTGTTGTGAATCGCTACTGGGGCAAATATGCCTTTTTTGGTGAAATAACAATAACCTAAAAAAACAACTGCTAATGCTACTAGCATATTAGATAACAATCTTATAAACCTTACCATTAGGGTGCTCTCAGTAAAATTAAATTGTATCTTTATTAGTTGACCTATTCAATATATTTATTCCAAAGTGTATTGTTAATTTTGTCTAACAGTTTCTTATGTTCATCAATTTCTTCACTATTTGGTGAATGTTTTCTGGGAGTTAGATTACGCACTTTATGCTGAACGAATGTAGAGTTACTGTCCTGATTGCATTCATTATCAAACAGAAAGGTTTGTAACCCTCCTGTAAGTTCAACATATACCTTTGCAAGCAATTGAGCATCAACTAGTGCTCCGTGCAATTCTCTATTCTCTAGCGATATATCAAAACGCTTACATAATGCATTCAAAGAAGCAGGTGATCCTGCGAATTTTTTCCTCGCAAGAGGTAATGTATCTAGCACTCTATCTGAGGAAATTAACCCAGCATTCAGCTTGCTTAACTCCATGTTAAGGAACTTAACATCGAATTCAGCGTTGTGAATTACCAAAATATCATTAGATATAAAGTCAAGAAATTCAAGTGCAACATCTAAAAATAATGGTTTATCTTCTAAAAATTCTTCACTAATACCGTGAATCTTAAACGAGTGATAAGGTATATCTCTTTCTGGGTTAAGGTACCGATGGAATACTTTACCTGTTGGAATGCGGTTAATTAATTCCACACACCCTATTTCGATAATTCGATGACCAGATTTAGTGTCAAGACCTGTCGTTTCAGTGTCAAGTACTATTTCGCGTAGCTTGCTTTCCATGGTTAACTCTAAATAAAACTAATCTTACTTGTCATTTGTCTTATCGTTACTTATCTTTATTATAGTGAATAGAAACAAGCAACCAGCTTGGGTCTGATGAATTAACATTTTTTTTGAATTGCCATACATCCTCAACTTTATTAATGGTGGATGTACTACCTGATATGATATCCCCTTCATTGTTCTTAACGAAGTTAATTTGCTCTGAAAGGAAATATATTGCAATAAACACTGTGTTTTTTACTAGCTTTATTTCTAAAATCTTTTGTGAAACGATAGAAACAATTATAGACTCGTGCACCTCTTTACGATGTTTAATCTTCTCTGCAAAATTATCATATAAGTCTTTATCGAGAAGTGGTTTTAACTGAGACAAATTTCCTTGATTGAAATACTTTATTATTAATTCAAAAGCTATGCTTGAACCTTCTATAAAGTGGGAAATAGAAAAATCTTTGTTTTTTTTTAATATTTGTTCATAAGTAACTTTTATTGAATTTTTATCATTGCTATCAATGTAATCCTCAATGTTTTCTACTACATCTTCTTTACTTCGACTTACATCCAATACATTAGTTAGCTTTTTTAGGTTGAGATTGGCTGACCTTCCTAAAGAATTATACAAACGTGAAAAAATGAACGCCGCTAATAAAGCATATATTACAAGCTCTATCATAGTAACTCAACTCCTTGGCATATAAAGTATCCGAACATTATTAATTATTAATGAAAATATGTTTTTCATATCAACTTATAATCAGGTTTGCTATTCATTTGTAAATGAATATATTATATAAGAAAGTATTAAATATCTCAACTTAATTAAAGGAGACGTAAGAAATGCCACAACAAAAAATGAGAATTCACGGTCAATATGTTAAAGATCTATCGTTTGAGAATCCAAATTCGCCATTCCTTTCTTCAAATAAAGCTCCCGATATTAATGTAATGGTTAATATCAATTCAGCAAAATTAGAAGGAATGGAAAACAAAGAAGGAGTAAATGAAGAAAAATCTTTCCATGAAGTTACTTTGCATATAGAAGTCAGAGCAACGATAAAAGATGCAGATATAAAAGATGGCGTAGCTTTCATTTGTGAGACGAAATATTGTGGCATTTTTTCAATAGAAAATTTAAAAGAGTTGAGTGAGGAAGAGGTAAGACAAGCTTTGTTTATTGGCGGACCTACTTTTCTTTTCCCTTTTGCAAGAGAAATAATTGCAAGAGTTACAAGTAGTGGTGGATTTCCCCCACTGATGCTGGATCCTATAGATTTCGAAACTATGTACGAGCAGCAAAGTCAACAACAAAAAAGTAACGGTAGTAATTCCAATTTTAACTAATATAGTGTGATAGGATGAACAATTCTTTAAATGCAAAAACGACTTTAAACATTGACGGGAAGTCATACAACTATTTTAGCCTAAGTAGTGCTAGTGAATTTTTAGGGACAGATGTAACTAAATTGCCCTGCTCACTTAAGGTGCTGCTTGAAAATTTATTGCGTAATGAAGATGGAGTAAACGTAAAGCTGGATGACATAAGAGTACTAGCAGACTGCGTTAATAAACACACTAATCACGAAATTAGCTATAAACCAGCAAGGGTGTTGATGCAAGATTTTACAGGGGTTCCTGCTGTTGTTGATTTAGCTTCAATGCGGAGTTATGTCAAGAAAAATGGAGGAAGCCCGAGCAACATAAATCCTTCTGTACCGGTTGATCTTGTGATCGACCATTCTGTTCAAGTAGATAGTTATGGAAGTGTTTCTGCATTCAGTAAGAATGTTGAGCTAGAAGTAAAAAGAAATTTGGAGAGATATCAATTCTTAAAGTGGGGGGAATCGTCCTTCAGAAATTTTAGAGTAGTACCGCCAGGTACTGGAATTTGCCACCAAGTGAATCTTGAATATTTAGCGCAAGTTGTGTGTAATAATGATGGAGTCATATATCCTGACACTTTAGTTGGTACTGACAGTCATACTACAATGATTAACGGGTTATCAGTCCTTGGTTGGGGTGTTGGAGGCATAGAAGCTGAGTCTGTGATGCTTGGTCAACCAATTAGTATGGTGATTCCAGAAGTAGTTGGATTTAAATTAATTGGCAGATTGTCGGAAGGAGTAACTGCGACTGATTTAGTGCTGACGGTTACCAATATCCTAAGAACAAAAGGCGTTGTTGGTAAGTTTGTAGAATTTTATGGTGATGGTTTAGATTATTTATCTTTGGCAGATAGAGCCACTATAGCAAACATGGCCCCGGAGTATGGCGCAACTTGTGGATTTTTTCCAATTGATCAGAAAACACTCGATTATTTACATTTAACAGGGCGACCAGAAGAGCTGATCAAATTAGTTGAAGTCTATTCAAAAGAGCAGGGATTGTGGCGCAGCAATGACGAATTAGCATTTTTTGACACACTAGAGCTTGATTTATCAAGCGTGAAGCCAGTAATGGCTGGTCCCAAAAGACCACAAGATAAGGTTTTTCTTTCACAAGTGGCAGAGTCTTTTTCTAAATCATTTTCAGTTAATGAGTCAAAGGAAAGCGATAAACTCCAAGATGGAAGTGTAGTTATTGCAGCAATAACAAGCTGCACTAACACCTCAAATCCAAGTGTGATGATTGCTGCAGGTCTTGTAGCTCGTAATGCAATTAAACTTGGATTAAAATCAAAGCCTTGGGTTAAAACTTCTCTTGCTCCAGGGTCACAAGTTGTAACAGAATATTTAGAAAAGTCAGGGTTGCAGGTAGATCTGAATGCTTTGGGCTTTAATTTAGTTGGATATGGTTGCACAACTTGCATTGGGAATTCTGGTCCACTTAATAAAGATATAGAAGATGGCATTAAAAACAAAAACTTAACCGTTGCTGCAGTTTTATCTGGCAATCGTAACTTTGAAGGAAGAATTCATCCGTTAGTCAAAGCTAATTACTTGGCATCTCCGCCACTTATTGTTGCATATGCACTTGCAGGCACTGTGCAAATTGATTTGACAAAAGATTCAATTTGCAAAGATAAGAATGGAAATGATGTCTATCTCAAAGATATATGGCCAACAAACAATGAAATCGAAGATTGTGTTAAAAGTGTGGTAACACGTGAGATGTTCATACAAAAGTATAAGGATGTTTTTTCTGGTGATGAACATTGGCGAAAGATAAAGTGTGAAAAAAGTGAAATCTATAATTGGGATGCAAACAGCACTTACATACAAAATCCGCCTTATTTTGATAATTTATCACCTAAAAATAATAAAATCGATATAAAAGGTGCACAAATATTGGCAATGTTTGGCGATAGCATAACCACTGATCACATTTCCCCTGCTGGAAATATTGCCTCAAGTAGTCCTGCAGGTATATATTTAAAAAATCTTGGAATTGAGCCACAGTACTTTAATTCGTATGGGTCTCGTCGTGGTAACCACAATGTAATGATGCGTGGGACTTTTGCTAACATTAGAATAAAAAATGAAATGGTAAGCATCGAAGGCGGCTATACAAAATATATTCCTTCTCAAGAAACTATGTCGATTTTTGATGCAGCAATGCGCTACAAGGAAGCTCTCATCATTGTGGCAGGAAAGGAGTATGGCACAGGTTCAAGTAGGGATTGGGCAGCAAAGGGTACTTTATTGTTGGGGATTAAAGTTGTAATTGCAGAAAGCTTTGAGCGTATACATAGGTCCAACTTGGTCGGCATGGGTGTTCTTCCACTTATATTCCAAAATGGAATAACCAGAAAGATATTTGATGGTAGTGAGGTAATAAGCATAAAAGGTGAAATAGTGCCAGGTGGAAATCTAGAATGTATCATCAAAAGAAAGGATAATTCAAAGCAATCAATTCAACTCAAATGCTGTGTACAAACCGCAACTGAGATTAAACACTTGATGTGTGGTGGAGTGTTAAGCTACATACTTGCACAATCTTTTTGATTTAGTGAAGTTATTGCATGGACTTCTTCTAGCCAGCCCTGATCCCTTTTTAAATAATGATTTGTTCTATGCAAAGTTATGATATAATTTTACCTTACATATGGTAATAGAGTGTTTTGCAGATAATTATATATGATTAGTCCTATACAAGAACCTAACGAGTTGAGAAAACGTTTACAAGGGTTTTATCGTACTGATGAGAAAAGTTATGTACGTTATCTTGTAGAAAAAACAGAACTTTCGGTTGATTCGAAAAACAGAATTTACAATATTGCAAAACAAGTTATTGAAAAGATTAAAGGCAACAAATTAGATATCATAGATTCTTTCATGCAGCAATACTCGCTTTCCAACGACGAAGGAATAGCACTTATGTGTCTTGCTGAGTCACTACTTAGAATACCAGATGATTATACAATAGACGAGCTAATCAAAGATAAAATTGCCAATCAAGAATGGAGTAAATATTTAGGACATTCTTCCTCATTGTTTGTCAATGCTTCCACGTGGAGTTTAATGATAGGAAGTAGTATATTGAGAGATAATGAAGGCGATTCGAAGTTCTATTACGCAATTTCTAAATTACTTAAAAATTTAGGAGAGCCGATTATTCGCAAAGCAGTAAAACAAGCAATGTCTATGCTTGGTAATCATTTTGTTGTTGGAGAAACCATAGAAGAAGCTTTAAGGTACGCAAAACTAGATGACAATAGTAAGTTTTTATACTCTTTTGATATGCTTGGCGAAGCTACTCACACAGCTGAAGATGCAGAAGAGTATTTTGATTCATACATGCACTCAATAAAAGCTATAGGTGAATCCACTGACATAAATGATTGCTTTAAATCGCATGGAATTTCAATCAAACTTTCTGCTTTACACCCACGTTATGAATTTGGTCAATTTGACCGAATTGCTGGTGAGATATTCACTAAGGTTTTAGAGCTCTGCCGCGAGGCAAAAAAATACAACATTTCACTATGCATAGACGCAGAAGAAACAGAAAGACTTGAGATGTCATTAGTTTTATTCAAGCAATTGCGTCTTGATGAGTCACTTTCTGAGTGGGAAGGACTTGGCTTGGCTGTGCAAGCGTATCAAAAACGTGCTTTGTCTGTTCTTGATTTTGTTGAGGATGTTGCTATTCGATCAAAGCACAAAATTATGGTGAGACTTGTAAAAGGTGCATATTGGGATTCAGAGATCAAGCGTACGCAAGAATTGGGATTAAATGATTACTCAGTATTTACAAGAAAAAGCTATACTGACGTATCTTACCTCGTGTGCGCACAGAAACTTTTGAGTAAACCAAACAGCTTTTACCCATGCTTTGGAACTCATAACGTCTATACTTTTGCTTCTATCATGGAACTTGCTGATAAAAACCACCCTGGATTTGAATTTCAACGCTTACATGGAATGGCAAAAGACTTATATGATTATGCAATGTCAGAGCTTGCAACAAATGTTAGCTGTCGTGTCTACGCACCCGTTGGGGAACATAGTGACTTGTTGCCTTATCTTATAAGACGCCTTCTTGAAAATGGAGCTAATAGTTCGTTCGTCAATCAAATAAGTGATCCTAACGTTAAAATCGATGAGTTAATTTCAGATCCACTGGAAAAAGCTATAAATTTTAATTATGAACCTCATCCAAATATTCCATTGCCACAAGATATTTTGAAAGAAGAAAGAAAAAATTCCTTGGGAATGGATATTAGTGATTCTGTGATAGTCTCACAATTTGCAGATGATATAAAGGGTTTTAGTGAAAAGAAATGGCAAGTTGGACCAATAATTGACGGACAGTCACTTTTTGATGATGCCAAATTTACTGAAGTGGTGAATCCTGCACATTTGGAAAATGTAATTGGAGAAGTGTCGAACGCAACAAGTGATCAAGCTTTAAATACTCTTGAAGTAGCCCGCAGTGCATTTTCTGATTGGCAGAGCACTCCAGCGGAAGAACGTGCTAAACACTTGAAAAAAGCTGCTGACTTACTTGAAGAAAGAATGAAAGAGTTAATTTACATTCTGATTGTGGAAGCAGGAAAAATTTTATCTGATGCAATAGCAGAAGTACGAGAAGCAGTCGACTTTCTGCGTTATTATGCAATGATAGCAAAGAATGAACTGAGCGACTGGAAAAAATTGCCAGGTCCAACAGGTGAAGATAACTTCATCTTTTTTGAAGGCAGGGGAGTTTTCCTGTGTATATCACCATGGAATTTTCCACTTGCTATTTTTCTTGGGCAGGTCTCAGCTGCACTTGCAGCAGGTAATGCAGTGCTGGCAAAACCGGCAGAGCAAACGCCGATTATTGCCTACGAAGCTGTTAAGATACTACATGAAGCTGGGATACCAAAGAATGTGTTACACCTCATTCCTGGGGATGGTGGATATTTAGGCAAAATATTAGTTCCAGATAATAGAATTGCCGGAGTAGCTTTTACTGGCTCAACGCAAACCGCTCAAATAATCAATAAAATGCTTGCCAATAGGGATGGTCCTATTGTGCCATTTATTGCTGAAACTGGCGGATTAAATGCTATGATTGTTGATAGCTCTGCTCTCTTAGAGCAAGTGACTACGGATGTTTTGCTTTCTGCGTTTCGCAGCGCTGGCCAACGCTGTTCTGCGCTTAGAGTGCTATTTATTCAAGAAGATATAGCAGAAAAACAGATAAGAATGATATGTGGTGCAGCGCAAGAACTAAAGATTGGTGATCCAATACAACTTAGTACTGATATTGGTCCAATAATTGATAAAGCATCTATCGATATGCTAACTCAACATACGCAAAAAATGTCAGAGGACGAAGATTCAAATCTGTTATTTAAAGTACCCATGGATACAAATCCTCATAATGGTTATTTCTTTCCTCCATATATTTATGAGATACAAAAAATTTCGCAATTAAAGCAAGAAGTATTTGGTCCTGTTTTACATATCATACGTTTTAATAAGTCAAATTTGAATGAAGTGATAAATGATATAAACAATACAGGATATGGGCTCACGTTTTCTTTGCAGAGTCGGATACAAAGTCAAATTGACACTATAAGTAAAAAAATATCAGTTGGAAATGTCTACATCAACCGTAACCAGATAGGTGCAGCAGTTGGGATACAACCATTTGGTGGTAGAGGACTATCTGGCACTGGGCCAAAAGCTGGTGGTCCTCATTATTTACAGCGTTGTTCTACAGAAAAAGTTGTAAGTGTTAACAATACAGCATTCGGTGGTAACACTACACTTATGTGTTTGGATTAATTTGCGGGCCCTAATTTTTCTCCTATCTTACCCCTAAACTAGACGTTCGTGCAGACAGCGCTAAAATCCGAAAAGGACCAGTTCATGCACTAGACTTCTTGCATAACCTAAACTAAGCAGAAAAAAGGTGTCATCCGAGTAGCCCCTTCGGTTTCATCTCAGTGCCTCTATGATGTCATCCCAGTGCCCTGACTACTTGGATCCAGGAAAAAGAATGATGTCATGAAAGTAGCCCCTATGATGTCATTCCAGTGCTCCTTTCTCGTCATCCCAGTAGCCTCCTTTTTTTGTCATCCCAATACCCCCCTCTTGTCATCCCAGTGCGTGACACTGGGATGGCTTTGTTGCATAGCAACCGAAAAAATCTGGTGGCTACTGACAAAATTCATTATAAATAACCATTTAACTGTTGAAGAAAAAATATGCCACAGAAAATGAAAGTCAGTAACCAAAACGAATATAACAAATTCCTTGAAAAAAGGGGAAATATTTTTCGTTACATCGATGAAGCTATCGAAAATTGGTATGAAAATAGTCCAAAAATGCAGGGCGGCAACTATATTTACAGTGATAAAGTCGTAATTTTGGTGCATATAATTGTCAATCTTTTTAGAATTGGTTTAAGACAAACGGTGGGGTTTATAAAAGGATATCTGCAACAAATAGGAAAAAATTTGGCAGTTATCAGCTATTCACAAGCATCAAGAAGGTTTAAAAAACTTAATATTAAGATAAATGATTGCAGGGTTGATAAAAGCAACATGGAAAATATTGAAATTATCATAGATAGCACAAGTATCAGCATTTACAACGCGAATTCTGGATTAAGGAAGGAAGAAAGTATAGGAAATAGAAGGCTTTTTGGATTTGATGGAATAGGAAATGAGAGTAGAAAAGATATGAACCAAAAAATTAACAGGGGATCTATGGCGAGTGTGTTCAATTTCTAGTCTATTTTTTAGGTAACCAAAAACAGTCTCAATGATAGACCTTTTTCTCAGTAAAATCTTCTCATTTAGCGAAATCAATGCATTTTTCATACCTTTTTTCACCTTGGTAACAAGTTTCAAACCTCGGTCAAACAGCTTCTGAAAAAGCTCTTTTGCAATATAACCTTTGTCACCAAACAAAAGGCCGGTTAATTTTTCCGTCAGATTTGGCACAGGTATCCTATCATCAACATTGCCTTTTGTTAGCGTAAGTGAATGAATTTCACCATTTTCATTGATTACCATATGTAATTTGAAACCAAAAAACCAGCCGTAAGTACTCTTGCTTAATTTTGCAATTCCAGCAAAAACTTTGTTTTGGATATTCTTTTTGCATGACAAACTGCAATGGGAGTTGTGTCTATATATGAAATTCCAGTGTTTTCTGACTGTCCACAAAGCCAATGCAACAACATTGCTAAATGCCACAAAACCCTAGGCTTTAGAGCAACAAACCTGGTATATGAAGGCAACTTTGGAAACTCTGATTTGTAGAGCAACGTTAGGTAATGTAGATAGAAAGTTTTGAAATTTTTACACGGAGATTGTTGATATAGCAGGATTATTGTCATGATTTCGGAGTGCTCAATTTCCGTTGTTCTTGTGGGTTTTTTACCATTTGGCAGTAGTTTACCTGCAAAATTTTTCTCTATATCTCTGCAAAAATCATCGACCAAACAAAACAGTTTGTTATATCTTCCATGGTTAACCTCATCTGTTTTTTTATAACTGCTGAGTTTACCCTGTTTTCTTGCCTTTTCTATTCTCCTTTAATCCAGAATTCGCGTTTTAGGAATAAATCTGAAGTAAATCGTGAAAAAGAATTACTAATTAAGTGCTATTTGCTCAACAAATTCACTGATATTGGTATGGCTAAATTTGAAATCATTACATAAATTTGTCGTAAACCATCACTGCTTAAGGTGCTATGCAACAAAGCCATCCCAGTGTCTGGGCACTGGGATGACACCTCTGGGCACTGCCGTCATAAAGGAACCAGTGTCAGCTACTTGAATGACATCATTTGCTGTGCAATTTACCTTCAAAAATGAATGTTTGTACAGCTGTGTGTCAAGCACTGGAATCTGCCACGCAAATTGCAATGTTCGTACAGTTATGCGTCAAGCCTAAAAGTAGTTAGCTAATAGGTTTAATAAAAATTCACATATACAGGAAAGATTGGTAACATTACTTGAATAGAGACCGTTATTGTAATTATGCCGAAACGCACAGATATAGAATCTATATTAGTAATAGGAGCAGGCCCAATAGTTATAGGTCAGGCATGTGAATTTGATTATTCCGGAACGCAAAGCTGTAAAGTATTAAAAAGCGAAGGTTATAAAGTCATTTTGGTTAACTCCAACCCTGCAACTATAATGACAGATCCTGAGTTTTCTGATGCGACGTATATTGAGCCGGTACTGCCTGAAATCATAGAGAAAATTATAATTAAGGAGAGGCCAGACGCAATATTGCCAACAATGGGCGGGCAAACAGCGCTCAATTGTGCAATAAAACTTGCAGATGATGGAGTGTTAGACAAATACAATGTAGAATTAATAGGGGTAAATAGAGAAGCAATAAAAAAAGCGGAGGATAGAGAGTTATTCCGTCAGTCCATGGATAGAATAGGACTGAAATACCCCAAAAGTATCATTATAAAAAATCAAGAACAAATAAAAAAGGCTTTGGACTACGTTGGATTACCAGCAATCATCCGTTCATCATTCACTCTTGGTGGCGCAGGTAGTGGCATAGCATATAATAAAGAGGAGTTTTTCAATATCGCAGAAAGTGCTCTCAAAATTTCGCCAATAAATGAAGTTCAGATAGATGAATCAATTATCGGCTGGAAAGAATATGAAATGGAAGTTATCCGCGATTGTAAAGATAACTGCATAATAGTCTGTTCGATAGAAAATGTTGATCCGATGGGAGTGCACACTGGGGATAGCATAACTGTTGCTCCTGCTTTGACTCTGCGTGACGTAGAATACCAACAGATGAGAAATGCATCTATAGCAGTGCTGAGAGAAATTGATGTTAGTGCCGGTGGTGCAAATGTTCAGTTTGCAGTGAATCCTAAAGAAGATGGAAGCCTCGTTGTAATTGAAATGAATCCAAGGGTTTCTCGCTCTTCTGCACTTGCTTCGAAAGCAACAGGCTATCCTATTGCAAAAGTTGTAACTAAACTTGCTATTGGCTATTCGCTCGATGAAATACGTAACGACTGCGCTCCAATAATACCAGCAGCATTCGAACCAGTGATTGATTATATCGTCACTAAAATTCCTCGATTTGAGTTTGAAAAATTTAAGGGGACGAATTGTGAATTATCAACTTCCATGAAATCAGTGGGAGAAGTAATGTCTATAGGCCGCACTTTCAATGAGTCACTACAGAAAGCTTTCCGTTCACTTGAAACTGATCTTACAGGACTTGATGAAGTATTTCCTGAGAACATTGATATTAAATCTCAATTAGCAAAATTGCTGCCAAACAGATTACTGATTGCTGCTGACGCAATGCGTCACGGAATTAGCATAGAAGAAATAAATTCGATTACAGGATATGACTTATGGTTTCTGCAAAATATACAGCAAATCATCTTAGCTGAACAAAAAATCAAGGAAAACGGCCTTCCTGAGACTGCATATGAAATGTTAGAGCTGAAAAAAATGGGATTTTCAGATGCAAGATTGGCAAAATTAAGTAACAAAAAAATAGAACAGATTGAAGAAATAAGAAAAAAATTTGGCATCAAACAAGTTTATAAACGTGTAGACACCTGTGCAGCTGAATTTGAATCGAGCACTGCTTATATGTATGGCTGCTATGAGGGTGATGTTGAAAATAAAACGGAATGTGAGGCGAATATTTCTGACCGAGAAAAGGTTGTCATTTTAGGAAGTGGTCCAAATCGCATTGGTCAAGGTATTGAGTTTGATTATGCATGTGTACATGCAGCTTCTGCCGCCAAAGAAATGGGGTATGAAACAATAATGATCAACTGTAATCCAGAAACTGTCTCAACTGACTACGATACCGCTGATCGTTTATATTTTGCACCACTCATTGCAGAGGATGTGCTTGAAATACTAAGTAAAGAGCAAGAAAATGGCACACTGATTGGTGTGATAGTTCAAATAGGTGGTCAAACACCTTTAAAGTTAGCCAAAGTGCTTAACGAGAGAGGTTTCAAAATTTTGGGAACTTCGTTTGATTCTATTGACCTTGCAGAAGATCGCATGAGGTTTAAAAATCTTGCTTTGCAACTTAATTTAAAACAACCTGAAAGTTCTATCTGCCATTCAGTAGAAGAAGCGTTAACCAATGCAGAAAAGGTGGGGTTTCCACTAGTAGTCAGGCCATCATATGTCCTCGGCGGTCAGTCTATGTCGATTAGACACGATACTCAGAGCTTTAAAGAGTATGTCTTGAATCAAACCAAAATTTTTGAACACGGATCGCTGCTTCTTGATAAATTTTTAGTCAATGCAGTTGAGGTTGACGTTGATGCTGTATGTGATGGGGAAAAAGTTTTCATTGCAGCGGTCATGGAGCACATTGAAGAAGCTGGTATCCACTCTGGCGATTCAACATGCTCAATACCGACAAATACATTGAGTGACGAAGTAATAAAAGAGATCGAGCTACAAACTGAGAGAATAGCATTAGCATTAAAAGTGAAAGGTCTGATAAACATTCAGTTTGCTGTTCAAGAGAATAGACCTCTTGCAGAACCTGTTTGTGATGAGAAATTTTTAGGAAAAGTGCAGATGAGCACCACAGAATACTCGAATGTATTTGAGGAGCGCAGACAAGCTTTGACGACAAAATTGCCTTCAGAAATCGAGTTATGCAAGAGGTCTAGTGATGTATACATACTTGAAGTGAATCTAAGGGCTAGTCGCACAGTTCCTTTTATTTCCAAGGTAATCAACATTCCTGTTGCAAAGCTTGCCACTCAGGTTATTTTGGGTAAAAAATTGAATCAGGAAAACAAGCCTTTCAATCATTTTGCAGTTAAAGCTGCTGTTTTTCCATTTACCCGCTTTGCAGGAGTTGATACTTTACTTGGTCCTGAAATGAAATCAACAGGAGAAGTGATGGGAATTGACTTATCTTTCGAAGCTGCACTTGCAAAAGTGCATATGGCTGCAGGATACAAGTTACCAACAGAAGGAACAGCTCTGGTTTCAGTAAAAGATGATGATAAAGAGTATATATTGCCAGTTGCACGAATGTTGAAAGAACTGAGTTTTGAAATATATGCCACCAAAGGCACAGCTTCGTATCTGAACAATAACGGCATTGCTGCAAAAGCTGTAAATAAAGTGAGAGAAGGCAGACCCCACATCGTTGATATGCTCAAAGATGGAAAAATAAATCTAGTGATCAATACCTCAAAAGGTGTAAAGTCAGTCTCAGACAGCAAAAATATTCGCAGAACTGCTATTTTGCAAAATATAGCTTACAGCACCACAGCTTCTGGAAGTAAAGCGTTAGTGCTTGCAATTCAATATGTAAAGAATAGCAAATTGGAAGTGAAATCATTACAGCAGATACAAAACATTTAAATATCAAAACTAAAATAATTCATTGCTCTATCTTAAAATCGTGGTAGAGTAATGTAAATTAAATTTCTTTACTGACTTGCCTATGTATTATAGTATTTGTATGGGTAATGGTTATATAACATGACTTATGAGATAAAAAAGCAACAAATAATAGATCAACAAATTTTTGAAAGTAATATAAAAGATCCGACGAAGTTCTCTCTTAATCAAGAGTATTACTTTGCCGATGATGATAATCAACAAAATGTTGAAAGTAATATAGGAAATCTGGCGAAGCTCTTGCTTGATCAAGGATATAACCTTGCCGATGATGATCAGGTAATTTGCGCTGATTCTCTTCTTCCAGAAAACTCATTTTTAATGAATCTGTCACCAACTCATAACTGGTTAGACGAAAGTGATAATCGACTACAGCACTTTAGTAATTATGATTCAGATGATAGTTCCGCTGATGGTAATCAGACGCCTTATACTGAATCAAGTGATTGGGACTCAAATTCGAGCTGTAGTTCAGATTATTCTTATTTTTTGGAAGATGGCTCACTTTTAATGGATCTAGAAATACCATTAACTACAAGTGAAAGTAAGCTGATTGGTGAATTTTGTAAGGAGATGAAAAAGGTGGAAAAAGAAAAAAACAAAGGAAGAGCTTTAAGGCTTGTTCGAGACATAACAAATAAATATTTAGGGAAAGGGATAAGACTAAATTCATGTTATGGTGATCGTTATAGAACTGTAACAAATTTGATATTTGAAGAAATAATAGATGTTATTAAGAATGAAGGCCTATGCCCTAGCAGTAAAGCGCATGCATTTGGAGGTCAGGATGTTTCCTGTAACAATGAAGATCAAGATGATGACAACACGAATGAAGCACTGGAAGATGGTAATTTAGACATCATAAGAAGCGCCATTATGGATTTATTGTTAAAAGGTGGGAAAGTAGAAAGAGGTCTTTTCGATGGTGGTGAGCTAGGACATGTAACTTCTGATTTTGATTATGTCAATGATCTCTTTGCGGAATGTAAGGAAATTGAAAACGATCTAAAAAATGTAGCATATGAAAGTATTGTAAACAAAAATAAGCAAACCCAAAAGGATGAATTAGAAGTAGAGATAGATAATGGATGTTTTTATATAGAATATCCACAAGATAGTATTGTTAAAGTTGCAAAAATCCTAAGCAATGAAAAGAATGAAGGTTTAAACTTAAGAGTTGGTATACTGCAAATTGGGAAAAGTATAGTAAGAGTTGAAAGCTACAACGGAAAAAGAAATTATCTGGATGTTTGTAAGCAAGGTGTAACATTATCTTTTGATAGTGAAGCAGGAAAAATCAGTATTCATCTAAATCCTAAGAAAAATAGTAATGAAATAGAAGTAAAGATTGATAAGGAGAGCGAAGCAAGGCTTAACGAGTTAGAAGATAAGGGGGAAAATTTAGGAGAAAGCTGTCTTTTAGGAAGAAAAAGTGTTTGGGAAGCTATACGAGATGGAAATTTTGAAAGAAATAGTATACCTAAAGAATCAACTAGCGTAATTGAACAGCCAAATGCTGCAACGAATACTCCACAATCTTCCCTAGAGAACATTCGTCTGAACGGACACAATCACAGAACTAAGCAATAGGCCTATCTATCATTCTAATGTGATTTCAGTTTTTTTACGTGCAAACTCTTTAATCCCACCTTGTAGTTAGGATAAATTAGAGAGACATTAAGATCTTTTTTAATTTTAACATTACTTACTTTTTTTGATCCTAAATAAAAACTCTGTGCATAATCTGGTAAGGAAGAAACCTCAATTGGCTCTGGAGGGCTAACATTGAGAAGTTTGGTCGCATACATTACCACTTCAGATTGTGTAGTGGGTAAATCGTCTGCACAATTGTATATTTCACCAAGTTTTATGTTTTGCATGGAAGAAAATAGAATATTCGATATATCTTCAACGTGAATACGAGAAAAAAAATGCCCTTCCTTTTTCACATTTCTTGCTTTGCCAAGCTGCAAGTCAATTAACACGTTCCTACCAGGACCGTATATTCCAGCTAAACGAAAAATATGTACAGGCAGTTTGCTATTCAGCCACTTCTTTTCAGATTTAAGGCGTTTTTCTCCTCTGATTTCTATAGGTTGTGTTTCAGATTCCTCATTCACCCAATTACCAGAGTGATCACCATAGACGCTAGTTGCAGACAAATAACCAAACCATTTAACATTTTGCAGGCAATCACCGTATCTCTCCACAACATCATCGCCATCTGGAGGAATAGAAATTAAAACGTGCGTTGCGCTTTTAAGCAGATCTTGACTAACTTTCTCATAATTAAAGAGGATTACATTTTGTATATTTTTACTTCTTGATGTGCCACTGACTTTCCAACCTAAGTTTAGTAGTTTTTTCGATAAAAATTTAGCTACATATCCATAACCAAAGCAAAACAAGTGCATAGAAGTTAGTTGCTGAAATTTTTCTTGATAAACTCTATACCTAATTTTATTCCCTCTTCATTAATAATATGTCCTAATGCATGAATTGGGTGTCCCTCAACATTTACCCCAGTTTCTTTCAGAGCTTTAACCGCTAAGTCGAGAGACGAAAAAGGTACCACGTCGTCAGCATCACCATGGATAACACATATGTTAGGTTTTGATTTGATCTCTGGTACAGTTTTTGAAGGTGAAAGAAACCTACCAGAGTATGCAACAACTGATGCACAGGATTGAGAGCGGGTGAGAGCTGTATGTATTGCAAGCATTGCTCCTTGAGAAAATCCAACTAAAGAAAGTTGCGTATCTTTTAAATTAAGCTCCTTTAATTTTGTATCAATGAAATGATTTACAATTGATGTAGCATTTTTTACTCCATTATATAGCGCTTCCTCACTACGATCTTCCAAGCTGAACCACTGATAACCATCACCTATTTCTCTTTCAAACGGAGCATTGGGTACTGCAAAATATGAACCCAGTAAAAACTTGCTCATAACTTTAGCAAGGTGAATGAAATTATCGCCACTTGAGCCCCAACCATGTAAAAAAACAATCAAATTTTTCTTATTTCCGCCTGCACAAATTTCTGGACCTTTAAGTTCAATCATTTTTTTCCTTTTGCGTTTATATTTTTATCTAACACTAATTTTCAAATTTGCAAAACCAATGTGCAATTATGTACACTAGCTCATAACTGTATGAACATTGCAATTTGCATAGCAGATTCCAGTGCTTGACACTGGAATGGCTTTGTTGCATAGCAACCGAAAAAATCTGGTGGCTACTGACAAAATTCATTATAAATAACCATTTAACTGTTGAAGAAAAAATATGCCACAGAAAATGAAAGTCAGTAACCAAAACGAATATAACAAATTCCTTGAAAAAAGGGGAAATATTTTTCGTTACATCGATGAAGCTATCGAAAATTGGTATGAAAATAGTCCAAAAATGCAGGGCGGCAACTATATTTACAGTGATAAAGTCGTAATTTTGGTGCATATAATTGTCAATCTTTTTAGAATTGGTTTAAGACAAACGGTGGGGTTTATAAAAGGATATCTGCAACAAATAGGAAAAAATTTGGCAGTTATCAGCTATTCACAAGCATCAAGAAGGTTTAAAAAACTTAATATTAAGATAAATGATTGCAGGGTTGATAAAAGCAACATGGAAAATATTGAAATTATCATAGATAGCACAAGTATCAGCATTTACAGTAACACTCCTGGCCACAGTAAGGAAAACAGTGCAGATAGAAAGTACCGAAGCTACGAGCAAGTAAGAAAGTTACATGTTATGTTAAGTGTAAATAGTAAAAAAGCTATAGCTGCAAGATACAGTAATGGCTTCTACTCTGACCACTATGGAGCTTGCGATTTGCTTGAAGAAGTTAATTTTCAGCACAAAATAAAAGCATTATATGCAGATAGGGCATACGATAGGCACAAACTTTATAAATTGTGTAAGAAATACGATATAAAGACAAAAGTTCTACCAAAAAAGGATGCAGCAGAACATTCAAAAATAGATTATATGTCTGACAGAAATGCTGCTATTAGGTTAATAAAATTATATGGACAAGATGGTGTAAAAGAGTGGAAAAAGGAAGCAATTTATGGAAAGAGATCTTACATAGAAGGATTTTTCTCAAGGTTGAAGCAAGTATTTGGATTTAGCTTTAGGAATAAATCTGAAGTAAATCGTGAAAAAGAATTACTAATTAAGTGCTATTTGCTCAACAAATTCACTGATATTGGTATGGATAAATTTGAAATCATTACATAAATTTGTCGTAAACCATCACTGCTTAAGGTGCTATGCAACAAAGCCATCCCAGTGTCTGGGCACTGGGATGACACCATCTGCCACGCAAATTGCCTGCAAATTGCAATGTTCGTACAGTTGTGGAATGGATCGCGGTATGACGGTTCGTGGCAGCATGACGGTTCGCGGCGGCATGACGATAAGCTCGTCATCCCGCTACTTGTTAGCGGCTAAGAGCTTATTCGCAAACGAAAAAATATAGTATATGAGTTTTAAAAATGGGGTTAGAAATGAGAAAAAAGTATCCTACAGATCTTAGTGAAAGAGAGTGGTCGGCTAATAGAGAAACACTTTAGAACGCGAATTCTGGATTAAGGAAGGAAGAAAGTATATGAACAATTTAGGAGGTGGAAAAAGCAAGGAATTTTCGAAAAAATGAACTACGATATCACTAAATATAGTAGGTCAAAAATGGGAAGAAACGAGGAGCCAAGTGCTTGCATAGTAATCTGTAAAAACGACAGAAAAAGGGGGGTCAAAGGTTATGATGGGAGTAAAAAAGTAAAAGGTAGAAAAAGGCACATAATCTCAGGGTTTTATATTAGGCTGTTATGTAGGTGCTGCTAGTGAAAATGACAGAGATGGTAGCATTGGATAATATGAGGAAAAATATACTAACGTTAAGAAAATGTGGTCTGATATGGGGTATCAAGGAAGAAATTTAAAGGAGTACATAGAAAAAGAGTACGGAATAGACATTGAAATTGTTAAAAGGCCTCCATGTAGGTTTTGGGTACACAAAGACACACCACCTGAACTACTACCAATGAGGGAACAGGGGTTTAAAGTACAGTCAAGAAGATGGGTTGTAGAAAGGACTTTTGCTTGAGGAATAGAAGGCTATCAAAGGAATATTTACAACATCCACTGAAAATTTCATACACCTGGCTATGAGTAGGGTTATGTTAAGGAGGGAATATGCTTGAGTTTACCAGTTTCCGGACAAGCTCTGAGAAGGATTCTATCCATAAACGCGAATTCTGGATTAAGGAAGGAAGAAAGTATAGGAAATAGAAGGCTTTTTGGATTTGATGGAATAGGAAATGAGAGTAGAAAAGATATGAACCAAAAAATTAACAGGGGATCTATGGCGAGTGTGTTCAATTTCTAGTCTATTTTTTAGGTAACCAAAAACAGTCTCAATGATAGACCTTTTTCTCAGTAAAATCTTCTCATTTAGCGAAATCAATGCATTTTTCATACCTTTTTTCACCTTGGTAACAAGTTTCAAACCTCGGTCAAACAGCTTCTGAAAAAGCTCTTTTGCAATATAACCTTTGTCACCAAACAAAAGGCCGGTTAATTTTTCCGTCAGATTTGGCACAGGTATCCTATCATCAACATTGCCTTTTGTTAGCGTAAGTGCATGAATTTCACCATTTTCATTGATTACCATATGTAATTTGAAACCAAAAAACCAGCCGTAAGTACTCTTGCTTAATTTTGCAATTCCAGCAAAAACTTTGTTTTGGATATTCTTTTTGCATGACAAACTGCAATGGGAGTTGTGTCTATATATGAAATTCCAGTGTTTTCTGACTGTCCACAAAGCCAATGCAACAACATTGCTAAATGCCACAAAACCCTAGGCTTTAGAGCAACAAACCTGGTATATGAAGGCAACTTTGGAAACTCTGATTTGTAGAGCAACGTTAGGTAATGTAGATAGAAAGTTTTGAAATTTTTACACGGAGATTGTTGATATAGCAGGATTATTGTCATGATTTCGGAGTGCTCAATTTCCGTTGTTCTTGTGGGTTTTTTACCATTTGGCAGTAGTTTACCTGCAAAATTTTTCTCTATATCTCTGCAAAAATCATCGACCAAACAAAACAGTTTGTTATATCTTCCATGGTTAACCTCATCTGTTTTTTTATAACTGCTGAGTTTACCCTGTTTTCTTGCCTTTTCTATTCTCCTTTAATCCAGAATTCGCGTTATAAGCCCTACGGACCCTATGGTTATTAATGCATACGATGCAAACTTTTTTTGATCAGGCATGATAATCCTCTTCATTGATGTAATCCTTCATTATTACATAATGTTGCAACCAATGTCAATTATATAACTGAGGGTTTTTAATTGACTTTCAACGTACTTCAGTCTATACAATTCTAATATCTTAAACTATCGGATATGCCTGATCTAAAGACAATGATGTTAAATTTTGGCCCTCAGCATCCGGCTGCACATGGAGTGTTGCGTCTTGTTTTGGAGATGGATGGTGAAGTAATCGAGAGGGCAGATCCCCATATTGGGCTTTTGCACCGCGGTACTGAAAAATTAATAGAACATAAAACGTACCTTCAAGCTTTGCCTTATTTTGATCGCCTTGATTATGTATCACCAATGTCACAAGAGCATGCATATTCACTGTGTGTGGAGAAATTGTTGCAATGCGAAATTCCAATTAGGGCAAAGTATTTACGTGTCTTGTTTTGTGAACTGACGAGAATACTAAATCATTTACTGAACGTTTCTTCTCAAGCGCTTGATGTTGGAGCAATGACCCCTCTTTTATGGCTCTTTGAAGAAAGAGAAAAAATACTGGAATTTTACGAAAGAGCTTCAGGTGCAAGGTTTCACGCAGCTTACATCAGGCCAGGTGGAATTGCAGCAGATGTTCCAGAAGGTTTGATTGAGGATATTGCAAAGTTTATAGAGCAATTTCCAAAGTATATAGACGATGTTGATGAACTTTTAACAGAAAATAGAATATGGAAGCAACGCACTGTAGGAATTAGTGAAATATCAGTAGCGCAAGCACTTGATTGGGGCTTTAGTGGCCCAATGTTGCGCGCTGCTGGGCTTGCTTGGGATTTGCGAAAAAGCCAGCCATATGAGATATATGATCAACTAGATTTTGATATACCGATCGGCCAAAATGGCGACTGTTATGACCGTTATCTAGTTAGAATGGCAGAGATCAGGCAGTCTGTTAGCTTAGTGAAGCAGTGTATAGAGAAAATGCCTGAAGGGCCAGTAAAAACTGAAGATAGAAAAATTTCTCCACCGCCAAGAGCGGAGATGAAAAAATCTATGGAAGCTCTCATCCACCATTTTAAACTTTATTCGGAAGGGTATCATGTACCAAAAGGTGAGGCTTACACAGCTGTTGAGGCACCAAAAGGCGAGTTTGGAGTGTATATAGTTTCAGATGGTACCAATAGACCTTACAGATGCCGAATAAGAGCACCTGGCTTTGCACATTTACAAGCCTTAGATTTTATGGCAAAAGGACACATGCTTGCCGACGTTGCAGCAATTATTGGCTCACTCGATATAGTTTTTGGTGAGATTGATAGGTAATTATTGGTATCCGTTCAGGATAGCGGCAAGGTAGTATAACCATAGAGTAAAAGTGAGTTTACAACAAATGGTGTCATGCAAGTAGCTGACACATAACTGTACGAACATTTGTTTGCAAAGGCAGTATGTTAAGTGTTATAGCCGATTTTGCCTCAAACACAAAGGCAGTGCCTTGACTACTTGGATCTAGAAAAATTGATTGTGCACTATACAACATTTTCGTGTCCGTTCAGGATCTTACTATTACCCACAAATATGGGGTTCATGAGCAAGTCTCCATCCTTCTGCTAGATCAAAGAGACGTCTCCATCCTTTCCAAAGAGTAATTGGTCCTGGTTTTTGGTCGCTTTTTCTTGCTAAATAACCTCCAAGTTGAGCAATCCACGAAACGGCTTCTTTTATAGTAGGGGCTATACTTGGACATGGTTTTTTGTGTATTTTAACATATAAAACTTTCCATTCTTCCTCAGCTAATAAGCCAGTACATGGTAATGTTGGGTTAATTCTTGCAATTGATGTAATAAAGAAAATTCTCCAAGCAATAATGCTCATGACTGTTAAATACCTCATTAATCTTTCTGCTGTTCCAAGCCTACATTCCTCAACTTTGAGACCAGATTTTAAAATCTTATGCAATATCTCTATTTTCCATCTCAAACAATACCAACTAACTTTTTCAACAGCTTCTTCAAAAGTACTGACCGAAAGATTTGTTAAAAGCATCCACTCTAGCGGACTTGCTCCTGGAGGAGAATTTCTTTCAACAACATGAATTGCGTGAAGTTGTAGACTGAATAATGCTGTCGGTTTATATTTTATGTGACCTTCTTTACATTTTATATGGCTTTCATGTGGACTCATCATAAATTTTCCGAATCTAATTTCTAGAAATGCTGTCCTTTTTTGCTTATTATCTCTAGCAGGGATTTCAACTTCTACTTTTCCAGTGCAAGAAAGGCCTTGGATAAATGACCATAATTTTTGCTTATTCCTGGTATGCATAAATTTTTTATTTACATTTCTGTTGTGACGAGCTCTTACTAAAATTGCTGAGTTAAGATTATGTGCAAGTTCAAAAAAATCATGTATATCTGCTTCTCTGTCACATACAGTTATAACCTCGGTTTGGGTCGGATCTATAATATTATTTGTTTTCTTTAAGCTTTCTAGCCATTTCATACTTTCTTTATCCTCAATATGAACGTTACTACGATGGCTCTTTAGTCTTTTTTCTTCTTCAGAAATTGGTGGCCTCGAGTAAATCTTTTGATCCAATATTCCCAGTACCAAACCTTCCGTACTAACAGCAAGGGCTGTATGCATTACTGTACCTTTACCTCCTTTCCCAGCAATAGTTCCCAATCCGCTTGTTTTTTTATGGCTTGAGTATGAAATATAAGTTGTATCTTGAATTACAAGAACTCTTTTATGAGCTTTTGTTCTTTCAACTGTTTTATCAATGTGTGAAGCTAGAATATCAACTTCTTTTACGTTCTCATTTTGAAAAAAACGATATGCAGCTTTTGCTTCTGACCAACTTCCGCATGCCTCATTAATTGAGCTCTCAGGTAAACCTATCACACTATCAACGCGAATTCTGGATTAAGGAAGGAAGAAAGTATAGGAAATAGAAGGCTTTTTGGATTTGATGGAATAGGAAATGAGAGTAGAAAAGATATGAACCAAAAAATTAACAGGGGATCTATGGCGAGTGTGTTCAATTTCTAGTCTATTTTTTAGGTAACCAAAAACAGTCTCAATGATAGACCTTTTTCTCAGTAAAATCTTCTCATTTAGCGAAATCAATGCATTTTTCATACCTTTTTTCACCTTGGTAACAAGTTTCAAACCTCGGTCAAACAGCTTCTGAAAAAGCTCTTTTGCAATATAACCTTTGTCACCAAACAAAAGGCCGGTTAATTTTTCCGTCAGATTTGGCACAGGTATCCTATCATCAACATTGCCTTTTGTTAGCGTAAGTGCATGAATTTCACCATTTTCATTGATTACCATATGTAATTTGAAACCAAAAAACCAGCCGTAAGTACTCTTGCTTAATTTTGCAATTCCAGCAAAAACTTTGTTTTGGATATTCTTTTTGCATGACAAACTGCAATGGGAGTTGTGTCTATATATGAAATTCCAGTGTTTTCTGACTGTCCACAAAGCCAATGCAACAACATTGCTAAATGCCACAAAACCCTAGGCTTTAGAGCAACAAACCTGGTATATGAAGGCAACTTTGGAAACTCTGATTTGTAGAGCAACGTTAGGTAATGTAGATAGAAAGTTTTGAAATTTTTACACGGAGATTGTTGATATAGCAGGATTATTGTCATGATTTCGGAGTGCTCAATTTCCGTTGTTCTTGTGGGTTTTTTACCATTTGGCAGTAGTTTACCTGCAAAATTTTTCTCTATATCTCTGCAAAAATCATCGACCAAACAAAACAGTTTGTTATATCTTCCATGGTTAACCTCATCTGTTTTTTTATAACTGCTGAGTTTACCCTGTTTTCTTGCCTTTTCTATTCTCCTTTAATCCAGAATTCGCGTTATTTAGGTACAGCTGGGGTTAGGGAGTTTATTTTAAAACTTTCGGCATATAGTTCTCATCATGTTTTGCAAACACCGTATCTGCAAGAAAGGTACTGTTATCAGACATTTTACCTTGCACAACAACACCACTTTTTTCTGAAAACATTGGTGGAAGTATCCCTTGGTATTTTACCACAACGCTTTTGTTAAAATCTGTCATTTGAAAAACTACTTCACTTTCGCTCCGTATCACACTATCTTCAACAACCATTCCACCAACACGGATTGGCTTTTGACTATTTGGTAAAACTATTGCCTCACTTACTGTATAGAAAAATGAGATATTTTCTTTGAGCGTTGTTAAAATAAAAAAGACTATGCAGCTTAAAAAGCAGAAAATTCCTGAAGTTATAAGTAATCTCTTATGTTTCTTCTTCATTATTATCTTTCAGGCTTTCTAGAATTTTTTTACTTTTAGTATAGCAAGAAATGGTAAAAATCAGTTCTCCGGTAATCAACGTAAAACTAATAAGGTAAGCAAAAATTACATATGTATTCATAATGCATTATCAATAAATAACTCACCTGCATCAAAATAAATTAAGCTTCCATCCTTTTGCTGCAACACCAATTTACCACTTTTATCTATATCAGCAAAAATTCCTTCATACAATTTGTCAGCTAACTTTACACTGATTTGCTCGTTCATCTTGAATGCTCTTGTAAGCCACATTTTTCTTATAGCATAAAACCCATCAAATAGCCATTGCTTTCTTAGCTTATTAAAGTTTATTATTAATTCTTTTAACAGGTCTGTATTAGACACAGACTCACCGTAATTGCTAATGCACGTTGTTCCTGGAAGTGGTGCATGATTGACATTAATTCCGATTCCTATAATGAGCCAATTCGAATTGGATCTTTTTTCAAGCAATATTCCGCTTATTTTCTTGCCATCGATTAGAATGTCATTTGGCCATTTATATTGAACGTTACTGTCACTTATAAATGACAATAACGTATTCCTGACAGCAAGAGCAGTCACAAAAGTCAGTTCTGTTAATTTGCTTAAATTTTCTTTGTCATTCCAGCGCGTGACGCTGGAATCCAGCATTGGAATGACGCCAGAATGATTATGCAAGAGGTCTATGATTAAACTTACATAAAAATTACCCTCGGGAGAAATCCAGCTTTTTCCAGTGCGCCCTCTACCCTCTGTTTGTTTATCGGCAATAATAATAGTTTCATTTGATATTCCTCTCCCAATTAAATCCAACGCTTCTTTATTAGTGCTTGAAACTTCTTTGTAATGATGAATATGAAAACCCTCAGGGATCACTTTGTCAGCCCTTTAGTTCAATGAGTGAGTAAAACGTACAAGAAAAGAACGAGATTGATCAGTGAAGCCACTGAAGTGATAATGAATAGACCCTTAGAATAAGCAACCTTATTACCACTAGCTTTATCAAAATACATAGCTTTTATGATATTTAGATAATAGTAACACGATACAACACTTGCTATTACAAGGATCAAGGACAGGCTGATAAAGCCAGAATTTATTAAACTTTTGAATATAAAAAATTTAGCGATAAAACCTGCAAGTGGAGGTATTCCCGACATCGAGAGTAACAGCACAGAAAGATGAAATGCTACAATTGGGCGTTTCTTCCCTATACCAGATAAATTTGCAATATCACAATCGTCATCGTCAATTTGTACGAGATATGAGAATAGCCCTATGCTTGTGATGATATATATCACCAGATACATTAAGGCACTATCTGTTCCTGCTTGTGTAAAAATAGAAAGTGAAGCAAATATAAAACCAATGTGACCAATTGAACTGTAAGCAAGGAGCCTTTTTAAGTTTTGCTGACGCAAGGCCCCAAAAGCTGAGATAAGCACAGACAATGCTGAAACGTATAAGAAAATAGGCTGAACATAACTTTTTACATTTACTAACTCTTCATTCATCAATCGAATTAAAAATGTTACAAGTGCAGCTTTTGGAGCTGTAGAAAAAAACGCAGTTACTATGGTAGGTGCACCTTGATAGACATCTGGAGCCCACATATGAAAAGGAGCAATAGCAAGCTTGAAACACAAACCAATTAGGACAAAGACTAACCCAAAAACTATTCCATAAGTTATCTGATGGTTTTGCAAGAATGAACTTAACTCAGAAAAATTGACTTGTCCTGTATATCCATAAAGCAATGACATACCATACAGCATAATGTAGGAAGATAATGCACTAAGTGCAAAATATTTCACTCCTGCTTCACATGAATAAGCTGAATCTTTATTAAAGCTCGCAAGAACATATAAAGATATACTCATCAACTCAAAAGCTAAGTAAAAAGAAATCAGACTATTTGCTGAAACTAAAGTTATCATGCCAAATAGCGCAAAAAGAATCAGTATTGAAAATTCATATTTATAGTCATATTTTGATAAATTCAGCATCAAAAGTATTAAAATTCCTGTGCTGAGAATTAACCCTTGGGCTGACCTGATGTATAAATTGAGTTTTAACAACGAATTAAAGAGAAAAATTTCATTGTTTTCTGCCGAAATAATTAAAATAATCAAAGTTATCACTGTGCAGCCAAGTGCTAATAAGTTGATAGTTCGGCGGTTAAATATAATTCCAAGCAGTAGCAACACTAACGAGGAGATAATAGAGAACGTTTCCGGCAATATCTGTATATAATTCATAGCGCATCATATTTGACTAACAAATTTGCCATACATGGCTTCAAATAATTCAGTGCAAGGGTTGGGTAGAATCCAAGCAAAATAACAAACACTGCAAGCAGAATTAAGACAGAAAATTCTATGCTATCCAAGCGGTTATTTAATAATTTAGAATAGCTAACCCCCCATATTATTTGCTTACATAAATTCAGCATATAAACTGCGCTTAAAATAGTGCCAAGTGCGATAAATCCTGTAAAAAACCCTATGCTCTTAAACATTCCAACCATAGCCAAAAACTCACCTATGAATCCAGATGTTCCAGGTAGCCCTATTGAAGCCATTGAAAATAAAATGAACATAAAACCAAATTTTGGCATTGTGTTTACTATGCCAAAATATTTTGCAATCTCCAAAGTTCCAGTTCGAGTATATAGCATTCCAACACATAAAAATAAAGCAGCAGAAATAAGGCCATGACTAATCATTTGAAATATAGCGCCGAGTACTCCTTCCTCACAAAATGAAAAGAGGCCAGCAGTAACGATCCCCATATGTGCTATTGAAGAATAAGCTATTAACTTCTTTATATCATCTTGAGCAAACGCAACTAGCGAAGCGTATATTACTGCAATAATGCTCAGCACAACAACGAAATTTGAAAAATACAAACTTGCCTGAGGAAGCATTGGAATAGAAAACCTTAAAAATCCATATCCCCCCATTTTAATAAGCAAGCCAGCTAAAATCACAGATCCAGAAGTTGGTGATTGCACATGCGCATCAGGAAGCCAAGTGTGAAATGGAAACATCGGTACTTTTATTGCAAAAGAAATAAAAAATGCAATCCACAGCAATGACTGCACTTTAAGATCAAGGCTTGGCACTAATGTAGCTAATTTTTGTATATTAAACGTTCCAAAAATGTTATAGATGTACACCAATCCAAGTAGGAATAATAATGAGCCAGTTAATGTATAAAGAAACAACTTAAACGTCGCATATACCCTTTGCTTCCCTCCCCAAATGCCAATAATAAAGAACATTGGTATTAAAACAGCTTCAAAAAATACATAAAAGCTTATAGCATTCAGTGAAACGAAAAAACCGACTACAAAACTCTCAAGTAGCAGAAACAATGCCATGTATGGCTTGAGAGTCGTATAACTCATTTTGCAATTATAGAGCATACAAATAACAAACAAGAAGGTCGTAAGTAGAAGGAAAAGCAACGATATCCCATCCACCCCTATTCCAATATCTCTTACTGGATAGCTGACAAACTGAAAGTCCGCATTGTTATAATCAAATTCTATACAAGCTACAATGCTAAGCAAAAATGGAAGTACAGCAAAAAATAGGGCAAGGAATCTTAGGTGTATAGATTGATGATTAATCCTGATTAAAGATAAAATCAACGCTCCTATCAGTGGAAGCAAGAATATACTAAGTAACAACACCTTCTATTTAATTCCAAATAATATACAAAGCACCGATTATTAGAGTAACAAACATAATAAGCGCATAATCAAATATATAACCAGTTTGTAACTTTATAGAACTTTTTGAACATTCATTAACCAACCTTACAACACCACCTGGTCCAAATGAATCAATAGCCCTAACATCAAACTTCCATAGAAGCCTAGATATAAGCCTTATCGGTACAATTACAACAAAATCATATACCTCATCAAAGTACCATTTATCCTGCAAAAATTTAAGTAAAAATTTACTCTTAATTTGCTTAAATTTTTGATAGTGGTAAATCAGATATGCAAGTGCTATTCCACTTAGGCTCGCTAAGGTCGGTAGTAATTTTATAAAGAAATTATGAACTCCATGCTCATCAATAACTACTAAACTTGATTTCCAAAACGCATTACTAGTTATGTTCAAAATATTTGCTCCCCACACTCCAGAAAATACCGAACCAAAAGCAAGTATCAGTAATGGTATAAGCATAATCTTTGGTGCCTCATGTATATTAATTTTACTTTGTTTTTGGCTATGGAACACAAGAAGCAATAACCTCCAAGAGTAAAACGCTGTGAAGAATGCAACAACTAAGCTTATTACAAAAGCAAAACTATCCGCACTATAAGCATGTTCAATTATCAAATCCTTTGAGTAAAAACCTGCAAATGGAAATATTCCAGAAAGTGGAAGAGACCCAATCCACATGAGAGTGTAAGTGCAAGGGATTTTCTTCCAGCAATTTCCCATTTTCTGAATGTTTTGCTCATGATGCATTGCATGAATCACATTGCCAGCACCAAGAAATAGTAAAGCTTTAAAAAAAGCGTGTGTCATTAAATGAAAAATAGCAACATTGTAAGCAGAAAGCCCACATGCCATGAACATATAACCAAGTTGACTGCAGGTTGAATAAGCAATTATTTTCTTTATATCGTTCTGAGTAATCGCAACGGTGGCTGCAAAAAAAGCAGTAAGTGCACCAACAATAACTATTAATTCTCGTGCCACATTTGATAACTCAAACAATGGAGAACATTTTGCTATTAAAAATATACCTGCTGTTACCATCGTTGCTGCATGAATGAGTGCAGAAACAGGAGTTGGCCCTTCCATTGCATCTGGCAACCAAACATGTAAACCAAGCTGTGCAGATTTACCCATACAGCCAATAAAAAGTAATATGCATATTATATGAATTATTTTAAATTCACAGCAGAATGCCCTAATGTTCTGTGCGCCAAGAAGATCAGCTGTGTCAAAAACTTCAGTAAATTTCAAAGAGTGAAATGTATAATAAATGAGAAAGATCCCAATCAATAGTGCAAAGTCTCCTACCCTATTCACAACAAATGCTTTAATTGCTGCATTATTTGCAGAATATTTTTCGAACCAAAATCCTATGAGTAAATAAGAACATAGGCCAACCCCTTCCCAGCCAAAAAAAAGCTGCACGAAATTATCGCTTACAACCAGCACAATCATGCAAAACGTAAACAGCGATAGGTAAGAAAAAAACCTCGACTTCCCTTTATCATGCTCCATATAACCGATAGAATAGAGGTGGACTACTAGTGAAACGGTGGTAATAACAATAAGCATTAAGGATGAGAGAGCATCCACACTAATTGCCCAATTTACTTTTAATACACTTAATGAAAACAAAGGAAATAAAACTAAATGATAGTTTTCAGAGAAGGTGAGAAAAACATACCAAGATAAAACTGCAGATATTCCAATCCCTGCCGTTGTAACTAACTGACCAAAAACATCTTTTCTAAAAAGTGCTGCAAATAGCGAACCAAAAAGTGGCAAAAATACTATTAATTTCAGTATATCCATCATACTTTCATTCTTTCATTAAGTTCGCTTGTTCAACATCTATATTGCCACGGCTTCTATAATATACAACCAATATTGCAAGCCCAACTCCTGACTCTGCTGCCGCAACAGTCAACACAAACATCACAAAAATTTGCCCAACTATATCATTCATAAAGGCAGAAAAAGCGACTAGATTGATATTAATTGCCAAGAGTAATATTTCTATTGATAACAGTATGTTGATTATGCTCTTACGGTTGATGAAAATACCGCATATTCCAACAGTGAACAAAATAGCAGCAACTATCAGAAAATGATTTAATCCTATTTCCATTCTACTCCTTTTCCAAATTTAGCCTTAACCAATTTTACAGATGAAGATTGTGTCAATTGCTTTAATACATTCTGTTTTTTAACTCCTTTTTTCTTGTCCTGCAAAGTAAGAGCAATTGCACCGACAATTGCAACAAGTAGCAAAATTCCAGAAAGATGAAAAGCGTACATGTAGTCGGTATACAGCAAATTACCAATAGCTTTCACATTATTGGCATTATAGTTTATAACATTACTTATATTCAGTGCTGAGCTGCGAATAACAAAACTGATAATTAAAAAAAACACAATACACAACATAGCACCAAGAGTGAAATGCTTTGCAAAACCCTGGCGCAACCTTATGTAATCAATATCGAGCATCATAACTACAAAGAGGAATAACACTGCAACTGCACCGATGTATACTATCAGCACCATCATAGCAATGAATTCAGCTCCAAGGAGAATAAAAAGAACTGCAGAATTAACGAAGGTGAAAATTAAAAATAATACTGCATGCACAGGATTTCTTACACTAATTACGCATACAGCAGATAAAATGCTAAGAATTCCAAAAAAATAAAAGAAGAAAGGCATTGATACTTTAACTGCAACAATAGTTACTAATTTAAAGTGACTATCGTTGTAAAGTCAATACTAAATGCCTACCTTATGACGCGAATTCTGGATTAAAGGAGAATAGAAAAGGCAAGAAAACAGGGTAAACTCAGCAGTTATAAAAAAACAGATGAGGTTAACCATGGAAGATATAACAAACTGTTTTGTTTGGTCGATGATTTTTGCAGAGATATAGAGAAAAATTTTGCAGGTAAACTACTGCCAAATGGTAAAAAACCCACAAGAACAACGGAAATTGAGCACTCCGAAATCATGACAATAATCCTGCTATATCAACAATCTCCGTGTAAAAATTTCAAAACTTTCTATCTACATTACCTAACGTTGCTCTACAAATCAGAGTTTCCAAAGTTGCCTTCATATACCAGGTTTGTTGCTCTAAAGCCTAGGGTTTTGTGGCATTTAGCAATGTTGTTGCATTGGCTTTGTGGACAGTCAGAAAACACTGGAATTTCATATATAGACACAACTCCCATTGCAGTTTGTCATGCAAAAAGAATATCCAAAAACAAAGTTTTTGCTGGAATTGCAAAATTAAGCAAGAGTACTTACGGCTGGTTTTTTGGTTTCAAATTACATATGGTAATCAATGAAAATGGTGAAATTCATTCACTTACGCTAACAAAAGGCAATGTTGATGATAGGATACCTGTGCCAAATCTGACGGAAAAATTAACCGGCCTTTTGTTTGGTGACAAAGGTTATATTGCAAAAACGCGAATTCTGGATTAAGGAAGGAAGAAAGTATAGGAAATAGAAGGCTTTTTGGATTTGATGGAATAGGAAATGAGAGTAGAAAAGATATGAACCAAAAAATTAACAGGGGATCTATGGCGAGTGTGTTCAATTTCTAGTCTATTTTTTAGGTAACCAAAAACAGTCTCAATGATAGACCTTTTTCTCAGTAAAATCTTCTCATTTAGCGAAATCAATGCATTTTTCATACCTTTTTTCACCTTGGTAACAAGTTTCAAACCTCGGTCAAACAGCTTCTGAAAAAGCTCTTTTGCAATATAACCTTTGTCACCAAACAAAAGGCCGGTTAATTTTTCCGTCAGATTTGGCACAGGTATCCTATCATCAACATTGCCTTTTGTTAGCGTAAGTGAATGAATTTCACCATTTTCATTGATTACCATATGTAATTTGAAACCAAAAAACCAGCCGTAAGTACTCTTGCTTAATTTTGCAATTCCAGCAAAAACTTTGTTTTTGGATATTCTTTTTGCATGACAAACTGCAATGGGAGTTGTGTCTATATATGAAATTCCAGTGTTTTCTGACTGTCCACAAAGCCAATGCAACAACATTGCTAAATGCCACAAAACCCTAGGCTTTAGAGCAACAAACCTGGTATATGAAGGCAACTTTGGAAACTCTGATTTGTAGAGCAACGTTAGGTAATGTAGATAGAAAGTTTTGAAATTTTTACACGGAGATTGTTGATATAGCAGGATTATTGTCATGATTTCGGAGTGCTCAATTTCCGTTGTTCTTGTGGGTTTTTTACCATTTGGCAGTAGTTTACCTGCAAAATTTTTCTCTATATCTCTGCAAAAATCATCGACCAAACAAAACAGTTTGTTATATCTTCCATGGTTAACCTCATCTGTTTTTTTATAACTGCTGAGTTTACCCTGTTTTCTTGCCTTTTCTATTCTCCTTTAATCCAGAATTCGCGTATGAAAAATGCATTGATTTCGCTAAATGAGAAGATTTTACTGAGAAAAAGGTCTATCATTGAGACTGTTTTTGGTTACCTAAAAAATAGACTAGAAATTGAACACACTCGCCATAGATCCCCTGTTAATTTTTTGGTTCATATCTTTTCTACTCTCATTTCCTATTCCATCAAATCCAAAAAGCCTTCTATTTCCTATACTTTCTTCCTTCCTTAATCCAGAATTCGCGTTCAAAGGGCTCCTTGTATTTGTTCAACATAATAACTTATTATGTCAGTCGTTTTTTTAACTGATTCAACATTATGGATTCTTAAATTTTCCACAGATGTTAAAGACATAATAACTATCCGTTCTTCAAGTGAAAGTTTTCTTTGCTCATCAGAATTAGTAGGCATATTTTCTCCTATTTACTATACTTAAACATACAATAATTTTAACTAATATTTTCACAATTGTCAAATTTAGGCGTCCATTTTTCTTAAAGTTCAAAGTACACAACAAAAACTTTACAGAGTGCAAGTAGTAAAATTCTTGACAACTTTAATTTATTAACGCATAATATATGTATATTAATAGCCAGCGGTAGCTCAAAATGTACAACATATTTGGTTATTTCAAAAGCAACAATAGTTCTAACGCACAAAGTAGCAGACTAGATGGAGAAAGTTATCAATACACCACAAGAGATTATGTGACAATTTACTTTAATAACACACTAGCCAATTTAGATAGATCGTGGAGAGAATTTAAAGAAAAAGCGTATGGATTTATGTATGATATCGGAACTTGGTTGAAAGAAACATATGAAAATCTCACTGCACGACCTGCAACGCATAATCACTATACCCCAAAAGAAAGACCCCTTGTTGAAGAAATAGAAATGAAGGAACTAAATTGTACATATAAGCCATTCCAAACTCCACCTATCCACCCAACAAGCAGAAGTTCTGGTGCCAATGACTTAAATCAAGTTGTTGTTACTCAGCATACACTTGAAACTACCCCAACAAGATAGATCTACGTTTAAATATGTAGTACTTGAGTGAAGCATTCTTTAACTGTTCTATTCAATAAAACCTTTACAATATTTCGATCATAGGTTTAACTTTACAAAGTTATAATCTATAGGGCTACGATGGACGATTATCTCTCACTGCTAAATCCAGAACAACAATCAGCTGTAACTAACATAGATGGACCAGTTTTGATACTAGCAGGAGCCGGAACCGGAAAAACAAGAACGATTACTTCAAGAATAGCGCACATAATTAGGAACGGTCACGCTTATTCTGATGAGATATTAGCAGTTACATTTACAAATAAAGCAGCAAATGAGATGGTATCAAGGGTACTTGAGCTAACGGGCACAAACATACCATGGCTTGGCACTTTCCATGCAATTGCAGCAAAAATTTTGCGCCTGCACGCAGAAATTGTGGGCTTAAACCCCAATTTTACAATCATTGGTGTGGATGATCAATTACAGGTAATAAAAAATATTATTAATGAAATAAACCCTGATTACCTATCAGAAAAATGTAAGACCATTATGAATATTATTCAGCAATGGAAAGAGAAGTGTTTGTTGCCATCTGAAGTGGAAGATATTCAATCATTTAGGCCAGTGTACGTGATTGCACTCAAAGTCTATCACCAATATCAGGAAAGGTTGAGATTCCTTAACTCTGTCGATTTTGGTGACTTATTGCTATATAACATACAACTCTTTAATCAAAAGACCGAAGTTCTGTCCTACTACCAAAACAAGTTTAAATATGTCATGGTAGATGAATATCAAGATACAAATGCGATACAATATCTTTGGCTAAAATACCTTGCAAAAGAGCACTCAAATATTTGCTGTGTAGGAGATGATGACCAGTCGATATATAGTTGGCGTGGTGCAGAAGTTGAAAATATTTTGAAGTTCTCCGATGATTTTAAAAATGCAAAAACCTTCAAGTTAGAGTGTAATTATAGATCAACACCCCACATACTTGCAACTGCGTCATATGTTATCAATCACAATAAGACTCGCTTAGAAAAAAAATTGTGGACAACAAACATTGAAGGGGAAAAGGTAAATCTAATAAAATTATGGGACGGAAAAGCTGAAGCAAGGTTCATAAGCGAACAGATATTAAAGCTCAATAAATACAGATTTAGTGACATTGCAGTGCTGGTAAGGGCCACTTTTCAAACTAGAGTTCTCGAAGAGTATTTTATAAAATATTCAATTCCCTACAAGATTATAAGTGGCGTAAAATTCTACGAACGTCAGGAAGTCAGGGATATAATTGCATATTTAAGGCTTGTTACAAACAATAACGATGACTTAGCTTTCGAAAGGATCGTAAATCGGCCAAAAAGAAGCATAGGAGCTACAACTCTAAAGAAAATATACACGACTGCTCAGGATAACAAAATTTCTTTTTTTGAGGCAGCAAAAATATTAGTTAATAGTAATCAAGTAACCGAAAGAATTAAACTCTCACTCAACGATTTTTTAAATAAAATTAAAGCTTGGGAAGAAATAGTAAGCGTAAAACCACTGCATGAATTCATTAAAATCGTAGCAAACCAATCAGGGTATATTGAAATGCTTGAAAATGAGGAGGTAACAGGCTTAGCACGAATAGAAAATGTCAAGGAGCTCATCTCATCTTTAAAAAATTTCGATAATGTCACAACTTTCTTGGAGCACATAAGTTTGGTGATGGAAGTGGATAATATGAATAACGATGACACCGTATATGTTATGACTCTTCATGCAGCCAAAGGACTTGAATTCCCGTACGTGTTTCTACCTGGTTGGGAAGAGGGATTATTTCCTCATCAAAGATCTTTTGATGACAAAAGTGGTAAAGCTTTAGAAGAAGAAAGGAGACTCGCATATGTTGGCATAACCAGAGCCAAAGAAAGGTTAATCATTTCATGTGCAGATAGGAGAGAAATCAATAATCAGTGGCAACCAATGCGCACTTCTCGGTTCATTAAAGAATTGCCAAGAGAAAATGTTGAGGTGATCAAGAGTAACGCCTACTGTTGAAGCTATAACTGCAGACAAACACATCTTGCAAACCTGAATTACTTCAATTATATGTTTCTCCTGGCAAAAAGGGAGTGTTAAATAAACCATACGCGTCAAGTTAAGGAAATATCGCCCAATATAGCACCATTTAAACTTGTTTGTTACATTTATTTTTTTGGAAATTTTGATCTAAAATAAGATAATTCTTTTAGAAACGCGAATTCTGGATTAATAGATGAGGTTAACCATGGAAGATATAACAAACTGTTTTGTTTGGTCGATGATTTTTGCAGAGATATAGAGAAAAATTTTGCAGGTAAACTACTGCCAAATGGTAAAAAACCCACAAGAACAACGGAAATTGAGCACTCCGAAATCATGACAATAATCCTGCTATATCAACAATCTCCGTGTAAAAATTTCAAAACTTTCTATCTACATTACCTAACGTTGCTCTACAAATCAGAGTTTCCAAAGTTGCCTTCATATACCAGGTTTGTTGCTCTAAAGCCTAGGGTTTTGTGGCATTTAGCAATGTTGTTGCATTGGCTTTGTGGACAGTCAGAAAACACTGGAATTTCATATATAGACACAACTCCCATTGCAGTTTGTCATGCAAAAAGAATATCCAAAAACAAAGTTTTTGCTGGAATTGCAAAATTAAGCAAGAGTACTTACGGCTGGTTTTTTGGTTTCAAATTACATATGGTAATCAATGAAAATGGTGAAATTCATTCACTTACGCTAACAAAAGGCAATGTTGATGATAGGATACCTGTGCCAAATCTGACGGAAAAATTAACCGGCCTTTTGTTTGGTGACAAAGGTTATATTGCAAAAGAGCTTTTTCAGAAGCTGTTTGACCGAGGTTTGAAACTTGTTACCAAGGTGAAAAAAGGTATGAAAAATGCATTGATTTCGCTAAATGAGAAGATTTTACTGAGAAAAAGGTCTATCATTGAGACTGTTTTTGGTTACCTAAAAAATAGACTAGAAATTGAACACACTCGCCATAGATCCCCTGTTAATTTTTTGGTTCATATCTTTTCTACTCTCATTTCCTATTCCATCAAATCCAAAAAGCCTTCTATTTCCTATACTTTCTTCCTTCCTTAATCCAGAATTCGCGTTAGAAGAGTCTATAAATTACTAGCTTTATTGCTTAATATCTAAAATGATTTTTACCACTTTTCTTTTTCCTTATGCTACTTTCCCTTAACTTGACGCGTATGGTTTATTTAACACTCCCAAACGTTGAAAGAACGTTTGCTTGGCTCTCCAATTTTAGGCGCATGAGCAAAGATTATGAGCATTCTCCTCTTACTTCAAAAAACAATATCTTCTTTAATATGATCACTATTATGCTTCACAAATTAGCTCATTTTTGAGTTTGAAGACAGGCTCTTAGAAAGTGGGATTACGCTATTCCTTTCTATCCGCTTTCTTGGGCAATCCACCTCCACATCTAACACACATCTCAGTGATTATAATATCCAATTTTTGATCATGTTTTTCTACAGGTAAATTTTTACAATATTGTTTCTCATAGGCTACACCTATAAATATTTTTCCAAGCGGCCGCAGTTTTTCTATCATTGTATCATACCAACCACCGCCAAAACCTAATCTATTAAAATGATCATCAAAAGCAACAACAGGAGTAATGATTGTATCGGGAATTACATCTTCATTTGTTTCGTTCCATCCCTCAAATCTTAGTAACTGATTTTTATCAGGAATTGCTACTTTATAACCTAAATAGAGCAAACGACACATCAAAGGGACAACATTTATTTCCTCATCCATTGGAATGTAAGCCGCAATTGTTTTGCCTTTAACGTAACTTAAGTTCTGATTAAAGAGATTAATAAGGGAATTTGCCGCATAACTGGAATAACTTTCATCAATATCTTTTCTTATAGTTCTATATTGCTCTCTTATTTCCTTTTTGTGCTGTTTAATATCTTTGAACATGATCTATCCATTTTGCAGTGAGTTTTTCTTGTAAACTATTTTGCTTCAAGCGCTCACTTAAAAAGTCAAAGTCAATAAATTCCATATCCTGGTCTTGATTACTGCAGCTATAAACAAAACTCCTTTCTCCTGTTTCCGTATTTATATGTTGCTGCACACACTGAGCACAGATTTCTTTCATCATACACTGCATAGGAGAATTAACTGATGATATTGCTATGTGGCCTGATTTCAGATATGGCTTTAAAATTGTTTTTCTAGCTTCATTCACAGCTTTCATCATTTTATCAGAACCAATAGTGATAATTTTATCTATAGCGTTCAAATTAATACCTAATCTTCCTTGTTGATAAGAGACTATTGCATCAACTATATTACCATGAAAGGATTTATCTTGATCTCTGCTTGTTTCTATCAATCCTTCTTCACATGCCCAAACTACTGCATTTGATGCACGTTCTATCAGTGCTCGTTTAAATACATCACTTAACTTCTTATAGCCAGCAAAGTACAAAACCTTGTTATTATTTTCAAGACATGCCTTCCCTATCGAAAATAACACTGCATTTCCAACTCCACCACCAATTAGCATTATATTCTTCATGTGCTATTTTAACTATATTTGTTCAAATTTTTTGAAATTTTATAGAACAAAGTAATTTTCGCACACAAAGACAGAGACAAGGACACTCTCTGACTTCAACTATACCGATAACTGACAGCTGCATTTTTACGCATATCATCTAATAACAAGTTGCTTTGTATCATAATCTTTTGTTGGTACATCTGCTGTTTAATTGCTTCTATACCCGCTACATTACTCTTGATATCACACAACATCATTAACTTTGCAGTGCCATTTTCTTTCAATTCTACTATTTCATTCACACTTGTTTTACTAAATAAAATCTGTAAATCAGGATTTAAATCTCGCATTTTTATTTCAAATTCTTTTGCGTTTGGCAGCTTAAAATTATCTGCCAATTTATCAAAATTTAAACAATTAACTTTTTGCTCCTTTAAACTATCTAATAAACTTTCTGAACCTTCAACCACAATCTGTTTTAATTTTAAAGTGCTTTCCAGCAGTGCATGATTAAGTTGTACTTTATCTATTACTTTTATAACAGAGTAACCTTCACTGAAACTGAATGGACCTGCTAAATCGCCGGTTTCTAATCCTTCTAAAACGCTCTTGAGTTTGCCTTTCAGCTGACTTAAATTAACTGTTGCTTTACGTATCTTTATTGGAGATTCTGGAATAAAGTCATCATTACTATTACGTAATTTTTTTACTAAATCTTCAGCTATACCATAAACATCCTTGTCTTTTTGATCAGGAATTATAAACTCTTGGAACGTGATAAGATAATCCGGCTTTTCTGTTTGCCTTTTTACATCATCTACTTCTTTATCGCTTATATTAATAAATGGCACAATTCTTACTTCAATAATTTTGCCCCACAGTAACTGACATTTTATTTGTTTTCTTAAAATACCAAGATCTATATTATGCTTCTCTATGTATTGATCAACTTCATTAGCCTTAAGTTTAAAACTTTGGGTTAAAAATAACATGATAGCATTATCTAACTCCTCGTTGCTCAATTTTATATTCAGCCTCTGCGCTTCATTGATAATGATAATTTCGTCTATTAGCTCCCTAAGAATTTGAGGCTTTGCTTCTTTTTGATTAACACTTTGAGTGCCAAACAATGAATTTATAAAGTTGATGCGTTTTTCGATGTCCAAATTTGAAATTGGCTCGCCATTTACATCTGCAATAATTTCAATCTCGGTTGCAAGCAACCTAAGTGGCAACACTATCAACAGTAAAATTAGTATTTTATGCATATAAGTAAGGTTAATAACCAATTCTATAATAAATACTGAGTCAATGCTAGCCAACTTTTTAATAGTGATCTCAGTGACAATGGAAATAAAAACCATTGCAACAAAATCAGGTACGCTGGTAAATAGGCTAAAAACATGCTAATATAGCGAATTTAGACCGTGCTCAAAACAGTATACGGAAGGAGAGGGATTCGAACCCTCGATACGACTTTTGGGTCGTATAACGGTTTAGCAAACCGCCGCCTTCAGCCGCTCGGCCACCCTTCCAAATTTAGAACCTAAAGATTATATAATACCAAGACCTCTACCACCTGTCTAATGCTTTTAACAGCAACATTTTTCCGAACAACTGTAATTTTTAGATCTGTGGTACAAAAATCTATAGCTAACCCAAGAAAGGTTTCCCTACGTCATACCGCAATTCATTCCACAACTGTACAAACATTACAATTTGAGCCTACCAGAAGAATGTCATGCCAGTGCTTGACACTGGAATGGCTTTGTTGCATAGCAACCGAAAAAATCTGGTGGCTACTGACAAAATTCATTATAAATAACCATTTAACTGTTGAAGAAAAAATATGCCACAGAAAATGAAAGTCAGTAACCAAAACGGGTATAACAAATTCCTTGAAAAAAGGGGAAATATTTTTCGTTACATTGATGAAGCTATCGAAAATTGGTATGAAAATAGTCCAAAAATGCAGGGCGGCAACTATATTTACAGTGATAAAGTCGTAATTTTGGTGCATATAATTGTCAATCTTTTTAGAATTGGTTTAAGACAAACGGTGGGGTTTATAAAAGGATATCTGCAACAAATAGGAAAAAATTTGGCAGTTATCAGCTATTCACAAGCATCAAGAAGGTTTAAAAAACTTAATATTAAGATAAATGATTGCAGGGTTGATAAAAGCAACATGGAAAATATTGAAATTATCATAGATAGCACAAGTATCAGCATTTACAGTAACACTCCTGGCCACAGTAAGGAAAACAGTGCAGATAGAAAGTACCGAAGCTACGAGCAAGTAAGAAAGTTACATGTTATGTTAAGTGTAAATAGTAAAAAAGCTATAGCTGCAAGATACAGTAATGGCTTCTACTCTGACCACTATGGAGCTTGCGATTTGCTTGAAGAAGTTAATTTTCAGCACAAAATAAAAGCATTATATGCAGATAGGGCATACGATAGGCACAAACTTTATAAATTGTGTAAGAAATACGATATAAAGACAAAAGTTCTACCAAAAAAGGATGCAGCAGAACATTCAAAAATAGATTATATGTCTGACAGAAATGCTGCTATTAACGCGAATTCTGGATTAATAGATGAGGTTAACCATGGAAGATATAACAAACTGTTTTGTTTGGTCGATGATTTTTGCAGAGATATAGAGAAAAATTTTGCAGGTAAACTACTGCCAAATGGTAAAAAACCCACAAGAACAACGGAAATTGAGCACTCCGAAATCATGACAATAATCCTGCTATATCAACAATCTCCGTGTAAAAATTTCAAAACTTTCTATCTACATTACCTAACGTTGCTCTACAAATCAGAGTTTCCAAAGTTGCCTTCATATACCAGGTTTGTTGCTCTAAAGCCTAGGGTTTTGTGGCATTTAGCAATGTTGTTGCATTGGCTTTGTGGACAGTCAGAAAACACTGGAATTTCATATATAGACACAACTCCCATTGCAGTTTGTCATGCAAAAAGAATATCCAAAAACAAAGTTTTTGCTGGAATTGCAAAATTAAGCAAGAGTACTTACGGCTGGTTTTTGGTTTCAAATTACATATGGTAATCAATGAAAATGGTGAAATTCATTCACTTACGCTAACAAAAGGCAATGTTGATGATAGGATACCTGTGCCAAATCTGACGGAAAAATTAACCGGCCTTTTGTTTGGTGACAAAGGTTATATTGCAAAAGAGCTTTTTCAGAAGCTGTTTGACCGAGGTTTGAAACTTGTTACCAAGGTGAAAAAAGGTATGAAAAATGCATTGATTTCGCTAAATGAGAAGATTTTACTGAGAAAAAGGTCTATCATTGAGACTGTTTTTGGTTACCTAAAAAATAGACTAGAAATTGAACACACTCGCCATAGATCCCCTGTTAATTTTTTGGTTCATATCTTTTCTACTCTCATTTCCTATTCCATCAAATCCAAAAAGCCTTCTATTTCCTATACTTTCTTCCTTCCTTAATCCAGAATTCGCGTTCATAGTGCAAAAAATTAAAAATAAGACGCCAATTACGTAATACTGTTGTCGTTTAATCTGCACAGATTGAAGATAACTGAATACCTTCAGTTTCATGATAAGGGGGCTGGCGAAGGGTGTCAAGTAAGTTTTTTCGTTTCTATTCCCAATAAAAGTTTGTATGCAATAACACAGAAGCATATGCTGCTATTCCTTCATTTCTTCCAAGAGAACCTAATTTTTCTGCAGTGGTTGCTTTGACATTTACGAATTCATCATCAATCTCTAATGCTTTTGATATGAATTTCTTCATTTCTACTTTGTAAGGCGATATTTTAGGCTCCTCACAAACTATAGTAATATCTAAATTAGACACGCTGTACCCTTTTTCCTGTGCTTTTTTAGCAGCAAAGTCAAGAAAGTGAGATGAATTGCAATCTTTCCATTCAGAGGAACTAGGAGGGAAATGTTCTCCTATGTCGCCACATCCCAGTGCTCCGAGTATTGCATCAACGATTGCATGTATTGCAACATCACCATCGGAATGTGCTTCTATTGCCATGTTGTGCTCAATTTTCACACCGCAAATTTTTATAAAGCTCTCAGCACCATTTTGAACTTTAATGAACTTATGTATATCATAACCAGTTCCGACACGAAATTTTGGCTCTTCAAAAAGAAGCTTTGCCATATTGATATCCTCTTTTGTGGTTAACTTAAAATTGCTTTTCTCACCTTTAATAATTGCAACATGTTTTTTGTGCTCTACCATTAGTGATGAATCGTCAGTAAATTCTTTGTCTGATTGATGGCACGATAATAATTCTTTGAAATTAAAAATTTGAGGAGTTTGTATGGCTCTGAGTTTTCCTCTTGAAATCGTAGATTCAACGAAATTATTACCCACCAATGACATAGTATCTTCAACTTCTATTGCTGGAACTACTCCTGTATATTGATCATTAATCATGAATTGAGCCAAGTTATCTATCAGAACATTTGACACAAAAGGCCTACAAGCATCGTGTATAACTACAAAATCTGGGTTAATTTTTTGTAAGCTTTCAAGCCCTAGTTTAACTGAACTTTGCCTACTTTCTCCTCCGTATACAGGGCTTAGTAATTTAGTGTCTGTAATTAGTGATATAGCTTTCTCATAGGAATTTTCATGATCTCTATTAATTGCTATTCTTATGTAATCTATATATTGGTTAGTCAGAAATCTTTTAATTGTATGAAATAAAACAGATTTACCTGCCAGTTTTGTATACTGCTTAGGAATCGTAGAATTGCATCTACTGCCTACTCCCGCTGCAACTATTAATGCTGCTATTTTGTATTTCTTAAGTCTGTTAGTGTGCATATTTGTCATTTTCAGCGTAAGTGTATAGTAACAAGTTATTTACAGTTTTAAAAAAAGAGTGTATCATCTTAATTAAGATATAATACGATGCTAGAATGCACATTACTAAGTGTAATAAAGAAAATGAGATACACCTTATATTCTTTCATGGAATAGGGGATAACTATAAAAGTGCTCACAATTATGTACAAGGTTTAAATGGATCAAATAATAACCATGCACATAAATATCCAAGCGCATTTCAGAACTACATAACTTATGCTGCAGTTAGCTTTCTGTTCCTCGTGGCATCTGTATCAGCGCCCATTGCAATATTACTACTTATAAGCCCCATAACAGCTGGAGTAGTTGGTTTAGCAAGCTTAGCTGCTCTAACTTGCATTTTTTTATCCGTAATGCTTATTTTTATTCCCTTTATAAATAGAGATCAAAGTTTGCTTAAGCCCTCGATAGAAGAAATCAATGAATTAATGGACAAGGGTGTGAGGCCTGAAAACATTATACTTTTTGGCCATTCCTTTGGAGGAGCAGTTGCATCGGCAGTTTTGAAGCACTTTGCAGACAAAAACGTTAAACTTGGAGGTGTTATTTTACTAGCACTTTCAGCTCTTTTCATACAGCAATAGGGCATTTTCCGATCCCTCAAGCAAAAATTTTAAGTATGTTGCCCTCATCCATTTTAAAAAAATTGCTAAAGGCTTTAGATCTAGATTTTGATCTAGTGAACGATATACGAAAGTTGCGAGATGAGGGGAAATTGAATATGCCAATAATAGTTATTAATAACAAAGGAGATCACTTAATACCACAACCTGCACAATTGGCGCACGCAATAGAAAATGATAAATTGATATGTGAAAAATTGATCAAGACTGTTAATTCGAAAAGGTGTGAAGATGATCCACATAACGGAGTTTTATCTAGTTGGGAATTGGATGAAAATTTGACTGATCTAATACTTAATAAAATTGATAAAACAATGAATAGATAGTATTTACAATAAACTGTATATTTTTCAGTAAATTGACTATGCTAAAAGCATGCAAAAACGTCATATAACTATTTGTTTTATACTGCTTTTTATAATAGGAATGTTATTCCTGATGCGTCCTATGATTTTTCCATGTTTAATATCTATTGTTATTGCATATTTGTTTAATCCGCTAGTAGTCAAATTTGAAAAGTATAGAATACCGCGTTCATGTTCTGTAATTTTTATAATACTTGTTTTGTTAATAGCTTTTATACTAGTTATAACATTTGTTTTACCTATTATATATGTTCAAATTACTTCAATATTAAATTTCTTAGTGAGTAAAGTGCCTTCATTAAAGCTTAAAGTAATCCCCTCTGTATTAGAATTTCTTAATATAAAAATCGAGGATAGCTTATTTGATCACTTATCTAAAAATCTAGCAGAAAATTACAGCGACTATGTATCTTATTTCATGAATGCTCTTGATATTGCTAGTAACTTTATAATCCAAGTGTTAAGTTCAAGCTTTAACACGGTATCATTAATGGTGATTACTCCTGTAGTGTTTTTCTATATATTACGTGATTGGCCTTTAATTATAGAAAAAGCTAATAAATTAATTCCTGTTTCTTATAGAGAAAAAGTTGCAAATTATTTTTCCAAAGTGGATTTCATCATATCTAATTATCTAAAGGGGCAGGTAAATGTATGTATTGTCATGATGGTCTTTTACTCTGTGAGCCTGAGCATAATCGGATTGAAACACTCTATTGTTATTGGAATTTTATCAGGAATGTTAACGTTCATACCTTACGTAGGGCCATTATTATACACCATTATTGGGTTTTTGAGCGCTATTACTCAATTTAGTGGATGGTTTGAAAGTGCTGCTGTTTTGCTATTATTTGGTGTTGGACAATTAATAGATTCAAACATATTAGTTCCTTTATTAATAGGAAAAAAAGTTCATATACATCCAACTGTAATTATTCTGGGAATTACTATATGCGCTTCATATTTTGGATTTACAGGTATATTACTTTTTATTCCAATAATAGCAATGTTCAATGTATCAGTAGAATATGCAATCAATAAATATTTTAAAAGTGAGCTTTATAAAAACGGCTAACAGACCTTTTGCATAATCAATTTATGGTAAGAGGAGAAATGAGCCCAGAATACCTGAGATATTTGAGGAGCGTAAGTAAATTTCTGCGCAAAAATTACTACCAGAAAGAGGTTACGTAAGAGGTTTAACGTGCAATTAAATTTATTTAACAACAATCAAGCTGATTATAGTCGGCAAAATTACATCATCTTAGATGAAAATAAGCACGTATATAATTCGGTAGTTAATGATTTATCTTGGAAATGTCTGATTCTTTTTGGACCTAAAAGCTCCGGTAAAACTCATCTTGCTCATATTTGGCAGTCAATAAACGATGCAATTTTTATCAATGTGAATAACTTTGTAAGCGAGATTAGGTATAGCGATGCTTTTATTTTAGAAGACGTACAAAACATTAAAGATGAAGCAATGTTATTACATTGTTACAATTACATGAAAGAAAGTGACAAGAGGCTGCTAATCACTTCTTCAATTTCACCAAAAAAGCTTAACTTCAAACTAAGAGATTTAAGCTCTCGAATATTGTCAACTATCAGCGTAAAAATTTTGCCTGCAAGCGAGGAATTATTAAGAATTATGCTAATAAAACGATTTTCAGATAAACAGTTAAAAATTGATTTAAAAGTGATTAATTATATTTTAGCAAGAATAGAACGTTCTTTCTATAGCATTGATAAAATCATAGAGAAGATAGATAATGAATCTATAGGGTCAAATGTGACCGTTCCTTTTATTAGCACTTTATTAAAAAAAGATGCCATTTGATTTCTTCCTTTGTAAAGTACTCATTGTATATATTAAAAATTTATTAACACCCATAACACTAACGTAATTGAAATCTCTATCTGTCCATGTTAGAATTATAATAAATGTTATGTTATAATAAATATAGATAGATACAGCTAAGAAGTATTCTATATTTATAACGCGAATTCTGGATTAAGGAAGGAAGAAAGTATAGGAAATAGAAGGCTTTTTGGATTTGATGGAATAGGAAATGAGAGTAGAAAAGATATGAACCAAAAAATTAACAGGGGATCTATGGCGAGTGTGTTCAATTTCTAGTCTATTTTTTAGGTAACCAAAAACAGTCTCAATGATAGACCTTTTTCTCAGTAAAATCTTCTCATTTAGCGAAATCAATGCATTTTTCATACCTTTTTTCACCTTGGTAACAAGTTTCAAACCTCGGTCAAACAGCTTCTGAAAAAGCTCTTTTGCAATATAACCTTTGTCACCAAACAAAAGGCCGGTTAATTTTTCCGTCAGATTTGGCACAGGTATCCTATCATCAACATTGCCTTTTGTTAGCGTAAGTGAATGAATTTCACCATTTTCATTGATTACCATATGTAATTTGAAACCAAAAAACCAGCCGTAAGTACTCTTGCTTAATTTTGCAATTCCAGCAAAAACTTTGTTTTTGGATATTCTTTTTGCATGACAAACTGCAATGGGAGTTGTGTCTATATATGAAATTCCAGTGTTTTCTGACTGTCCACAAAGCCAATGCAACAACATTGCTAAATGCCACAAAACCCTAGGCTTTAGAGCAACAAACCTGGTATATGAAGGCAACTTTGGAAACTCTGATTTGTAGAGCAACGTTAGGTAATGTAGATAGAAAGTTTTGAAATTTTTACACGGAGATTGTTGATATAGCAGGATTATTGTCATGATTTCGGAGTGTTCAATTTCCGTTGTTCTTGTGGGTTTTTTACCATTTGGCAGTAGTTTACCTGCAAAATTTTTCTCTATATCTCTGCAAAAATCATCGACCAAACAAAACAGTTTGTTATATCTTCCATGGTTAACCTCATCTGTTTTTTTATAACTGCTGAGTTTACCCTGTTTTCTTGCCTTTTCTATTCTCCTTTAATCCAGAATTCGCGTAAATAGTATTATATAGATTATTTATTAACATAGCATTATTCTAATATATACAACTGTAATATAAATGGGTGAAAAGAATAAGTCATTGTGGAAAACACATATAGCTAAACTGACTTAGATTTACCGACAATTTGAAAAACAAAAATTCGTCATTCCGCTACTTGTTAGCGGAACCTATCCTTGGCGGTATGACGTAGGAAAACCTTTCTTGGGTTAGCTATAGACAACCATAATATAAAAGAGTGAAACGGATGCAAACAGTAGTGCATTTCTGCACCAAACGTATTACCTTTAACGAATAGTAAAATGTGAGATTTTTTGGAACTACCGTGGAGCAATTGCTCCACGGTTTCACTCTACTTAGAATCCACCCATGCCACCCATTTCTCCTGCGCCCATAGGAGATGAAGCATTTTCTTTGCTTGGTACATCAACTATCATAGATTCAGTAGTAATCAGCACACTCGCAACAGATATCGCTGTTTCAAAAGCAATACGCACCACTTTTGCTGGATCAATCACACCAGCTGTAAATGCATTAGCGTAATTCATAGCCTCAACGTTGTATATAAGCTCTTTATCATTCTGCTTAATCAAATAGTCAATTATAACAGCAGATTCAAGACCAGCATTTTTAACTAACCTTCTAATTGGAGCACTGAGAATTTTCTTGATAATGTTTATGCCTATTTGCTCTTCGTCACTTGCACCTTTTAATTTGTCGAGAACAGATGAAGCATAAAGAAGCGCAACTCCACCACCTGGAACTATGCCTTCTTCAATTGCAGCTCTTGTTGCATGCAGCGCATCTTCAACTCTATCTCTACGTTCTTTAACTTCGACTTCAGTTGCTCCACCAACTTTTAGCACAGCAACACCACCTGATAATTTCGCTAAACGTTCTCTTAGCTTTTCTTTATCATAATCAGAAGTTGAAGTTTCAATTTGAGATTTGATCTGCTCGATTCTAGCTTTCACACTGTCAGAATCGCTATTTTCGCTGACAACTGTGGTATTATCTTTAGTAATTTTAACATTTTTAGCAGTACCAAGATCATCAAGTGTCAGATCTTCCATCTTAATTCCAAGTTCATCTTTTATGACGTACTTAGCACCAGTCAAAGTTGCTATATCTTCGAGCATCTCCTTTCTTCTGTCACCAAAACCTGGAGCTTTTACTGCAGCAACTTTTAAACCACCACGCAATTTATTGATAACTAAAGTGCTTAATGCTTCACCTTCGATATCCTCTGCAATAATAACTAAAGGTTTACCAGATTTAACAACAGCTTCAAGAATAGGAAGTAAAGGTTGAATAATATTTAATTTTTTCTCTGTAATTAATAGATAAGGATTATCAAGCTCCACGATCATTTTTTCATTATTTGTAATAAAATACGGAGAAAGATAACCGCGATCAAATTGCATGCCAGTAGTCAGCTCAACTTCTAACTCTTTTGAACCTTTACTTTCTTCAACAGTTATTACACCCTCTTTTCCAACTTTTTTCACGGAATCAGCAATACTGTTACCTATATCCTTATCACCATTTGCAGAAATTATTGCAACTTGTGCCACTTCGTCTATTTTCTCTAGAGAAATTGTACGAGACATTGACGTAATTTCCTTTAATATTACATCTTTCGCCTTCTGTATTCCGTTTTTAATACCAACACGATCGTTTCCAGCAGCAATTGACTTTGAAGCTTCCATTATCATATTGCTAGTTAGTATTGAGCACGTTGTTGTACCATCACCAACTTTGTCGTTACATTGAGAACAACTTTGGGCAAAGATGCTTGCTATTGCAGCATTTAGTGGTTTTTCAGGCTTGATGCCCTTCATCACCTTATAACCATCTTTTGTAATTTCTGGTGCTCCATAGGGCTTATTAATCCCTACTGTTTTTCCCCTAGGTCCCGCAGTTATTGCCACCGTTGAGTCTACTATTGCTGCGACTTCACGAAAGGCTTCTTGCAACTGCTCACCTGATACTACTACATTAGTCATTTTTATCACCTCTTGTTAATAAAAAATTTAGAAAACTATAATAAAACCATTTACAATGCGCCATGTTGCGCTTTGTTTCAGTTTAGTAAAATAAAGACTGCTATTTAATGACAGCAAGTATATCGGACTCTTTCATCACGATAAGCTTTTCATCATTATGTTCTATTTCTGTACCAGCCCATTGACGATAGAACACTTTATCACCAGCTTTCACAGTTAAAGCTACGCGTTCGCCATTTGAGTTGCGTGAACCTTCACCAGTTGCTACAATTTCACCTTTAGTAGGTTTCTTTTCAGCACTTGATGGAAGCATAATTCCACCTTGCTTTTCCTCGCTAACAGGCTTGATCAGCACGCTATCATCCAATACATTTAAACTTACATTTGACATTTGCTTTTCCTCTCAACAAATTAACCTATAACTTTATATATATACTCGTAAGTTAGATTTCAAGGGCTGGAGCTTGTAAAATATGCACACCATTATAAAATATGTACGCCAAAAGCAGTTTCTAAAAGAGCCTAATGTTATATAATAAGATTTAGATTTATTTATGGAGATTTCATGAGTTATATACCATTCTTAAGTCGTGGTGTGATAGTGCTATATGGGCCTGACACTAGAGATTTTCTGCAGGGTATTATAACCAATGATATTAATAAGTTGGGTAGCCAAAAAGCCATTTACTCTTTATTGCTTAGCCCTCAAGGAAAATATCTATATGATTTTTTTCTTATTGAATATGGTAAATACACCCTCTTGGAGTGCGAAAACATGCACTTGCAGCAAATAATCGAGAAACTAGATTTACTTAAAACTTATTTGAGGGTGAAGATTAAAGACGTTAGTGCACTATATAAGGTTGGAGTTTTGTTTAATACTAAGTCAACGGAGTGTAGTGGTAAGTCACAAGTTATTTTTCAAGATCCAAGGCACAAACTGCTAGGAATGAGGATCATACATAAAGGTGAAATAAAGGAGCCAGTTGGGGATTTTACTCAGTATGAAAAAGTTAGAATTCAAAACCTCGTTCCAGATGGAGCAAAAGATATGGTACAAAATTCATCGTTCCCACTGCAATTTTTAATCGATAAAGTAAACGGTATAAGCTTTAATAAGGGGTGTTATATAGGTCAGGAAGTCGTAAATCGAATGAGCAGACAAGAAATATTCAGAAGAAAGCTTTACCTTGTTGAGGGGGATAACGCACTTCCATATATTGGCACTAAAGTGACAAATGAAAATAATGAGGAAATAGGGGAACTGCGCTCTAGTGTAGACAACATTGGACTTGCATTGCTTAATACTGGAAAGAGCCATGCAAATTTATATGCTAGTGGGGTCAGGTGCGTTGAGACGTTGAAGTCTTAAGGTAGCGCATATAGAAACGAAAAAGCTGCTTGACACATTTCGCCAGCCCCTTTATCATAAAACTGAAGGTATTCAGTTATCTTCATCTGTGCAGATTAAACAGCAAGAAAACAACGTAGTTGGCGTCTTATTTTTAATTTTTTGCACTATGTGCACCTTATGTCTTCACAATATTTCTAGGTTTTTACCTATATAAGCTGAAACGCGCTTATAAGTCGTTTAAGACAGTATAGTACGCCAATTTGCAGGATTAGAGAGTGAACACTAATTACCACGGGGTTTCTTTGCCTTTTTTCTGCTTAGTAAATTTCTTAAACATTTTAGCTAAGGTTAGTTGCACTTAAAAGCAGCTAAATTGCAGCGTTTAAGGCTTAAAAAACGCCAATACTGAAAATAGACAATGACCAGGGCTTCTTTTGCCTTTTTTTTTATTTGGTAAATTTCTTAATATTTATAGCTAAACGACAACCGTCATCCCGCTACGTGTTAGCGGGATCTATGTTAAAACGCGAATTCTGGATTAATAGATGAGGTTAACCATGGAAGATATAACAAACTGTTTTGTTTGGTCGATGATTTTTGCAGAGATATAGAGAAAAATTTTGCAGGTAAACTACTGCCAAATGGTAAAAAACCCACAAGAACAACGGAAATTGAGCACTCCGAAATCATGACAATAATCCTGCTATATCAACAATCTCCGTGTAAAAATTTCAAAACTTTCTATCTACATTACCTAACGTTGCTCTACAAATCAGAGTTTCCAAAGTTGCCTTCATATACCAGGTTTGTTGCTCTAAAGCCTAGGGTTTTGTGGCATTTAGCAATGTTGTTGCATTGGCTTTGTGGACAGTCAGAAAACACTGGAATTTCATATATAGACACAACTCCCATTGCAGTTTGTCATGCAAAAAGAATATCCAAAACAAAGTTTTTGCTGGAATTGCAAAATTAAGCAAGAGTACTTACGGCTGGTTTTTTGGTTTCAAATTACATATGGTAATCAATGAAAATGGTGAAATTCATTCACTTACGCTAACAAAAGGCAATGTTGATGATAGGATACCTGTGCCAAATCTGACGGAAAAATTAACCGGCCTTTTGTTTGGTGACAAAGGTTATATTGCAAAAGAGCTTTTTCAGAAGCTGTTTGACCGAGGTTTGAAACTTGTTACCAAGGTGAAAAAAGGTATGAAAAATGCATTGATTTCGCTAAATGAGAAGATTTTACTGAGAAAAAGGTCTATCATTGAGACTGTTTTTGGTTACCTAAAAAATAGACTAGAAATTGAACACACTCGCCATAGATCCCCTGTTAATTTTTTGGTTCATATCTTTTCTACTCTCATTTCCTATTCCATCAAATCCAAAAAGCCTTCTATTTCCTATACTTTCTTCCTTCCTTAATCCAGAATTCGCGTTTTCAGTATTGGCGTTTTTTAAGTCTTAAACACTGCAATTTAGCTGCTTTTAAATGCAACTCACCTTTGTTTAAATGTTTAAGAAATTTACTAAGCAGAAAAAAAGGCAAAAGAAACCCCGTGGTAATTAGTGTTCACTCCCTAATCCTGCAAATTGGCGTACTATACTGTCTTAAACGACTTATAAGCGCGTTTCAGCTTATATAGGTAAAAACCTAGAAATGTTGTGAAGACATAAGGTGCACATAGTGCAAAAAATTAAAAATAAGACGCCAACTACGTTGTTTTCTTGCTGTTTAATCTGCACAGATGAAGATAACTGAATACCTTCAGTTTCATGATAAAGGGGCTGGCGAAGGGTGTCAAGTAAGTTTTTTCGTCTCTATAGCTACTTGGATAGGTTATTTGGACAATAGAGAATTTTACAAAAATCTATTTTTAACTTACACTGCAATTTTAAACCTACAACTTATGTACAACAGGCTTATAGTCAAATCTTTTTCAGTATTATGCATCTGTTTACTTGCTTTATACATAACACTGCCAAATTTCTTTGATAATAAGCTTTTTATTTCGAAAAAAAGAATAAACTTAGGCCTTGACCTGAAAGGAGGGGCATCTTTGCTTCTAAACATAGACTTAGACTTCTATTTTAAGGAAAAGCTAGGCATGCTTGCTGATGAGATAAGAGAGACATTGCTAACAAAAAATATTGTATCTAACGTACAAAATAGCGTTGTAAATTTAAGTAATGCTGATGACTATAAGAAAGCATCTGTGTTGATTAATGCAATAAATCCAAATTTAGAGCTAAATAGAAGAGATTCTTCAATTCTCATTTCGTATAAATCCCATTATAAAAATTCTTTGATCAGTGAAGTAGTTGCAGAATCAATAAACAATGTCCAGCGCCGTTTGGACAAACTTGGCACAAAGGAAGTCAGCGTTCAAAAACAAGGGCAGAATAAAATATTAGTGCAGGTGCCTGGAGTAGAAGACACCGAACAGATAAAATCTCTGCTTGGCAAAACTGCTAAGCTAGCTTTTCATTTGGCAAACACTAACATAGCCAAGGTGCAGGATATAGATTATGAAACTACTGTCATGCTCAAGGATTCTTTAGGTAATTCTTATCCAATATTCCGCAAAACTGAAATAGGTGGTGATGCACTGATTAATGCATCAGTTAGATTTGGTCACTTAGGTAAACCAACAGTGCATTTTAAATTTGACAGCATAGCGAGTAAAAGATTCGCGAAAATCACTAAAGAAAATGTGGGAAAACCTTTTGCAATTGTTCTGGATAACACAGTTTTAACAGTACCTACAATACGTGAGCCAATTTTAAATGGAGAGGGAGAAATTAGCGGTAATTTTACTGAAAAACAAGCAAGCGAACTTGCAATACTTTTAAAATCTGGAGCACTGCCAGCGCCACTTAAAATAATTGAAGAAAAAAACATTGGCCCAAGCCTTGGAGAAGAATCAATAAAGGCAGGGGAAATGGCAGCAACAATCTCTATTATAGCCGTGGCTTTATTTATAATTATCACTTACGGCAAATTAGGTGTATTGGCCTCTATTGCGCTTTTTTCTAATGTAATTCTTATATTATCAATTCTCACTCTGCTTGAAGCAACTCTAACTTTACCTGGAATTGCCGGTATTGCACTCACTGTCGGTATGGCGGTGGATGCAAATGTTTTAATATTTGAGCGAATTCGTGAGGAAATCAAATCTGGCAAGAGAGTGGAACGTGCTATTGAAGAAGGGTTTAAAAACGCTATAAAGACAATACTGGATTCAAATATCACTACATTAATTGCTGCAGGAATAATGTTCATTATTGGCAGCGGAGCAATTAGAGGCTTTTCTGTCACTTTATCAATAGGAATTTTATGTTCGATGTTTTCTGCAATCACAGTCACAAAACTCCTGATAGAGTTGTGTATGAACCCGAAGGAACTAGTGCTTTGTTAGTCAACCACCTTCATTCCCACAACGTTATATCCTGAATCGACGTGCAAAATTTCTCCAGTAGTGCCACTACTTAAGTCGCTTAATAAGTATAACGCTGCCTTGCCAACATCCTCTATTGTAACATTGCGTCTAAGCGGAGAATTATTTCTATTCCATTCTGATATGAAGTGAAAATCGCTTATTCCAGAAGATGCTAAAGTTCTGATTGGACCAGCGGAAATTGCATTTACTCTGATATTTTGTGGCCCGAGATCACATGCTATATATTTTACACTTGCTTCAAGTGCTGCTTTACATAAACCCATAACGTTATAATTTGGCATAACTTTTTCAGCGCCATAATAAGATAAAGTAAGTAAACTACCACCACCTGACATCATTTTTTCAGCCCTTTGCGCTAAAGCAGTAAAAGAATAGCACGATATATGCATTGCATTGAGGAAGTTATTCAGTGAAGTATTGACATATTTACCATCTAACTCATTTTTATCGGAGAATGCTATTGCATGCACCAAAAAGTCAAGAGTACCCCATTTTTTCTCTATTATTTCAAAAGCGTTATCTATGATTTTTTCATTTGAAACGTCACAGTGTAATATTAGCTCCACATTTAATTCATCTGCTATTGGTAATAATTTTTCTTTTATTATTTCGTTCTGGTAGGTGATTGCAAGTTCTGCTCCGTGCTCTGAGAGAGTTTTTGCTATACCGCATGCTATCGATCTCTTATTTATTATTCCGGTTATTAATCCCTTTTTGCCTTGTAATAGATTTGTTGTCATAGAACTATCTGTTTTTTTTATAATTTGGAATATTAACTAGGCAAAGTCAAGATATCACTATGTTTTAAAACATTCTTTGCAGTATAGCTTAATGCATAAAGGTAGAGACAAAGGTGTAGAGATATGGTAGAGTAGAAAAAACCAAAAGAGAGGTAATAGATGGCATCACCATATCAATATGAGCTAAGGGAAAGAGTGATTTCAGCAGTGGAATCTGGAATGGCAGTAGTAAAAACGCGAATTCTGGATTAAAGGAGAATAGAAAAGGCAAGAAAACAGGGTAAACTCAGCAGTTATAAAAAAACAGATGAGGTTAACCATGGAAGATATAACAAACTGTTTTGTTTGGTCGATGATTTTTGCAGAGATATAGAGAAAAATTTTGCAGGTAAACTACTGCCAAATGGTAAAAAACCCACAAGAACAACGGAAATTGAGCACTCCGAAATCATGACAATAATCCTGCTATATCAACAATCTCCGTGTAAAAATTTCAAAACTTTCTATCTACATTACCTAACGTTGCTCTACAAATCAGAGTTTCCAAAGTTGCCTTCATATACCAGGTTTGTTGCTCTAAAGCCTAGGGTTTTGTGGCATTTAGCAATGTTGTTGCATTGGCTTTGTGGACAGTCAGAAAACACTGGAATTTCATATATAGACACAACTCCCATTGCAGTTTGTCATGCAAAAAGAATATCCAAAAACAAAGTTTTTGCTGGAATTGCAAAATTAAGCAAGAGTACTTACGGCTGGTTTTTTGGTTTCAAATTACATATGGTAATCAATGAAAATGGTGAAATTCATTCACTTACGCTAACAAAAGGCAATGTTGATGATAGGATACCTGTGCCAAATCTGACGGAAAAATTAACCGGCCTTTTGTTTGGTGACAAAGGTTATATTGCAAAAGAGCTTTTTCAGAAGCTGTTTGACCGAGGTTTGAAACTTGTTACCAAGGTGAAAAAAGGTATGAAAAATGCATTGATTTCGCTAAATGAGAAGATTTTACTGAGAAAAAGGTCTATCATTGAGACTGTTTTTGGTTACCTAAAAAATAGACTAGAAATTGAACACACTCGCCATAGATCCCCTGTTAATTTTTTGGTTCATATCTTTTCTACTCTCATTTCCTATTCCATCAAATCCAAAAAGCCTTCTATTTCCTATACTTTCTTCCTTCCTTAATCCAGAATTCGCGTATATAGGATGACAGAAATTGTTTGTATTAGCTATATTCAAAAGCTCTATTGATATTTTGCAATATTTGTGATAAAATAATAGCTTAAGGTTGAGAGTAAAAATTTATGAGTGAAGCTCAAGGTCCAAATATTGCAGAATGGCAAGCGCAGCAGCAACACCAAGAAGCCGCTGGTGAGAAAAGTGGTTTTGGTCTTGGTCATAGTGACTCTGTTTCAACAGTTGTCGATGGAATGAAGTGGTTGTTCAACTTTCATGAAGGGGCGATTGCTGCTTATAATAATGTGTTTGAAAGTTTGGTAAGTGGCAGTAGTTTAGTAACACTGCTTGGAAAATCAGGTAATATGTTTGGCATAAAATTTCTTGAAAGCCTTGCAGAATATTTTTCAGGTGGAGGTGGAGAAGATATGCCATCAGAAGGAATGGATATGGCTCATGGTGATGATGGACCTCACTCAGATGATTACCCTCATGCCAATAATGAAATGGCTCATAATGCTGATGGTTTGCAAGACATGCATGATGCAGGTGACCACCATGGTCAATCTTTTTCGCCTGGTCCTTCACCGTCTGTTGGCGATGATCACGGGCATGAACTTGGTTAAACGCTTAAAAACTGCTGAATAGTATGCAAGAAGGCCTAATAAGAAAAGTTGCTATTGTTATGAGTTTGTCTTAGTGAAAAAGGTTTCAGTTTTAGGATCAACAGGAAGCATTGGAAAAAAGACTGTAGATTTGCTCTCAAAGAGAAAAGAAGAATACCAAGTGGAAGCACTAAGTGCCCATTCAGACTTTGCTCTACTGGCACACCAAGCAAAACTGTTGAATGCAAAATACGTTGCTATCTCCGATGAAAGGTTTTACAAAGATTTAAAAGAAAGTCTACTTGGTACAGATGCAAAAATAGCAATTGGCGCTACAAACATTGCTACCATACCTGTTGATCTCTCAGTTGTTGCAATAGTTGGCATTGCAGGCCTTAAGCCAGTCATGGAGGTTATAGAAAGCGGTACCAAAGTCATTGCATTGGCAAACAAAGAAAGCATTGTTTGCGGTGGAAAGTTATTACTCAAAAAAGCTAAAGAAAAAAACGTACAAATAATCCCTATCGACTCTGAACACAACGCAATTTTTCAAGTTTTGCAAAATGACGATAAATGCGTAGAAAAGATCATACTTACTGCTTCTGGTGGACCATTCTTAAATTATAGTCTTGAGCAATTAAGAAATGTCATGGTAGATAAGGCGCTTAGTCACCCCACTTGGAATATGGGAAAGAAAATCTCGGTTGATAGCGCAACAATGATGAATAAGGCACTAGAGATAATAGAAGCACATAACTTGTTTAATATCAGCCCGAATAAAATTGAAGCAGTAGTGCATCCTGAGTCAATAGTACATGGAATCGTAGTTTATAAGGATGGTTTCAACTTTGCTGTGCTTGCAGAGACTGACATGGCAATTCCTATTTCATATGCTCTATCTTGGCCAGAAAGATCAGCTTTAAATTATAAACTAGACCTAACAAAGCAAGGAAAATTGACCTTTCAAGAGCCAGACCATAAGCATTTCCCTGCGCTAAAGCTTAGCATGGCAGTGTTAAACTCTTCTGCTCCACAAACAAACAGTATTGTGCTCAATGCTGCAAATGAAATAGCTGTTAATGAATTTTTGAAGTCACGAATCGGCTTTTTAAAAATAGTAGAGGTAGTGGAATCAACAATGGAAAGTTTTGATAGTTATACTGATATTAATTCACTATCTGATATAATAAATATTGATTGTGAAAGTCGTATTATTGCTAATAAAATTGTTGAAAGTAAAGTTGTTGCGTATAGCTAGAGGTTATCTAAGGAGAGAAAGTCACCCTTCTCCCCCATAAACGCGAATTCTGGATTAAGGAAGGAAGAAAGTATAGGAAATAGAAGGCTTTTTGGATTTGATGGAATAGGAAATGAGAGTAGAAAAGATATGAACCAAAAAATTAACAGGGGATCTATGGCGAGTGTGTTCAATTTCTAGTCTATTTTTTAGGTAACCAAAAACAGTCTCAATGATAGACCTTTTTCTCAGTAAAATCTTCTCATTTAGCGAAATCAATGCATTTTTCATACCTTTTTTCACCTTGGTAACAAGTTTCAAACCTCGGTCAAACAGCTTCTGAAAAAGCTCTTTTGCAATATAACCTTTGTCACCAAACAAAAGGCCGGTTAATTTTTCCGTCAGATTTGGCACAGGTATCCTATCATCAACATTGCCTTTTGTTAGCGTAAGTGAATGAATTTCACCATTTTCATTGATTACCATATGTAATTTGAAACCAAAAAACCAGCCGTAAGTACTCTTGCTTAATTTTGCAATTCCAGCAAAAACTTTGTTTTTGGATATTCTTTTTGCATGACAAACTGCAATGGGAGTTGTGTCTATATATGAAATTCCAGTGTTTTCTGACTGTCCACAAAGCCAATGCAACAACATTGCTAAATGCCACAAAACCCTAGGCTTTAGAGCAACAAACCTGGTATATGAAGGCAACTTTGGAAACTCTGATTTGTAGAGCAACGTTAGGTAATGTAGATAGAAAGTTTTGAAATTTTTACACGGAGATTGTTGATATAGCAGGATTATTGTCATGATTTCGGAGTGCTCAATTTCCGTTGTTCTTGTGGGTTTTTTACCATTTGGCAGTAGTTTACCTGCAAAATTTTTCTCTATATCTCTGCAAAAATCATCGACCAAACAAAACAGTTTGTTATATCTTCCATGGTTAACCTCATCTGTTTTTTTATAACTGCTGAGTTTACCCTGTTTTCTTGCCTTTTCTATTCTCCTTTAATCCAGAATTCGCGTAGATAGGCTTTTGTTCTCATGAAAATTATGTTCTCATGGGTAAATTAATGTTATCCTTTTTTGTTGATCTAAAGTTTTTTATGTTCATACACTTACGTGTTCATAGTGTTTATTCGCTGCTTGAAAGCTCGGTTAAAATTGAGGAGCTGATCGGCCTTTGTTTGCGAAATAAAATGCCAGCGGTTGCAATTACTGATTCAGGTAACTTGTTTGGCTCGCTCGAGTTTTCAGAATATGCAGCAAGTAGGGGAATACAGCTAATAATAGGATGCAATATTATAGTTAAACATTCAGAACAAAATTTACCTATATTATTGCTTGCAAAAAATGAGCAAGGGTACACTAATTTAGTCACTTTGGTGAGTGAGTATTTTAGAAAGCGCAAGAATAACAGCGATATTCCTTACGTTGATTTTGATGAGCTATTGAATTTAAGTACGGGTCTGATCGCTTTAACCGGTGGATGTTTAGCTCAACTATTGTTGGGGCAAGATAAAGAAACGGTTGAAAAACTGCTTTCAGCATTCAATGGTCATTTATATGTTGAATTGCAGCGTCATGGATTGAATAAAGAGCTAGAGCTTGAAGAAGCTTTGATAGACTTTGCTTATCAGCGCAATATACCACTGGTTGCAACGAACGATGTGTTTTTTCCAAATAGGTCTGACTATGAAGCTTATGACATATTAACGTGCATATCGGAGGGGAGTTATGCCCTGGAGAATAACAGAAAGAAGTTAACTACCGAGCATTACTTCAAATCTGTGGCAGAAATGGAGGAGCTGTTTAGCGACATTCCCGAAGCAATTCATAACACTTTAGTGATAGCTAAGCGGTGCTCTTACATGCCAAGAAGCAGGCAGCCTATCTTGCCTAAATTTCCTTGTCGAGAAAATAAAACTGAGAATGAAGAACTGAGGGAGCAGGCAGTTGCAGGATTGAAGCTGCGTATTGCAAAATCCTCTTCTGTCACCAGAACACCCTCCACTGTCATCCCAGTACTTGATACTGGGATCCAGAGAGATTCCAGTGTCACGCGCTGGAATGACACCAAACCAGATGATGACACACAACATGATATCGATTTCAAGCAATACTACGACAGGTTAGATTATGAACTAAGTGTAATCACTTCAATGAACTATGCTGGTTACTTTCTAATAGTTTCTGACTTTATCCGCTGGAGCAAAGCAAATGGCATTCCAGTTGGTCCAGGAAGAGGCTCTGGTGCTGGATCAATTGTTGCTTGGAGCTTACAGATTACAGACCTTGATCCAATAAAGTTTGGCCTAATATTTGAAAGATTTTTAAATCCCGATCGTGTATCAATGCCTGACTTTGATATCGATTTCTGCCAAGAGAAAAGAGACCTGGTTATTGATTATGTTCAGAAAAAATACGGTTATGTTGCTCAAATAATCACTTTTGGTAAATTGCAGGCAAGGGCAGTATTACGTGATGTTGGTAGAGTATTACAAATGCCTTACTCTCAAGTGGATAAAATATCTAAAATGGTTCCATTTAATCCAGTAAATCCTGTAACTTTATCACAAGCGATAGAGTTTGATCAAAACCTGCAGAAAGAACGGGATAGTGATGAGGTAATTGCAAAGCTTCTTGATATATCTCTTAAGCTTGAAGGAATATATCGTCACGTTTCAACTCATGCTGCTGGAATTGTAATATGCGATCAAAAATTAGAAAATTTTGTTCCCGTGTATTATGATCCAAATTCGGCTCTGCCAATCACTCAATACAGCATGAAATATGTGGAGAAAGCTGGGCTAATAAAATTTGATTTTCTTGGACTTGGTACGCTAACGCTAATAGATCATGTGTGTCGTTTAATTAATCGTGATGAAAAAAAGATCGATATTTCTTCAGTTTCTTTGAATGATCAAAAAACCTATGAGATGCTCTCTAGCGGTGATTCAATTGGAGTGTTCCAGCTTGAAAGTTCGGGAATGAGAGAAGCTTTAATCAAGTTAAAACCAGACTGCATCGAGGACATCATCGCTTTAATCTCTCTTTATCGTCCAGGACCTATGGATAACATTCCAACTTATGCTGCAAGAAAACATGGACTTGAAAAGCCAGATTATATTCATCCATTACTTGAGGGAATATTAAAAGAAACGTTTGGGGTAATAATCTACCAAGAACAGGTGATGGAAATAGCGCGTATTCTCTCTGGATATAGTCTCGCAGAAGCAGATTTGTTAAGACGTGCCATGGGTAAGAAAATCAAGGAAGAGATGGATAAACAACGTACACTTTTCGTCCAAGGGGCAACGAAGAATGGCGTTGATTATGACAGGGCAAGTTATATCTTTGACCTTGTTGCAAAATTTGCTGGTTATGGATTTAATAAATCTCACGCAGCTGCATATGCGGTTATATCTTATCAAACAGCTTACCTTAAAGCTAATTATCCATTAGAATTTTTTACAGCACTAATGAATCTGAATATTGATGATAGAGATAAACTGAATTTATTTTATCATGCAGCAAAGTTTAGTGGCGTTACCGTTCTTCCACCTGATATAAACAAATCTAAAGCTGAATTCTCAATAGAGAACGAACGCATACGTTATGGTATTGCTGCCTTGAGGAATGTTGGTTTTTCTATAGCGGAGGGAATAGTGAACGTACGTTCAAGCGCTTGTAAGGACATATGGGAATTCATTCAAAATTCAGGTCATATAATAAATAAGAGAGCGCTAGAAAGCCTGATTAAATCCGGAGCATTCGATAGCGTGCATAAGAACAGAAAGCAGCTATATGAGTCAATGGACACACTGATTTACTTTGCAAATAAAAACAAACAGGATAGAGAATCAAGTCAAGCTGCTTTGTTTGGTAGTCTTGATGTCCTCAAACCGAAATTTGAGAATGTGGAAGATTTTGATGAAGAGGAAAAATTAGAGCATGAGTTATTTTCACTAGGATTTTATTTAACTAATCATCCACTTGAAAAATTTAGAACTCTTCTGGAAAAGTTAAATATTGGGTTTATCGGAGAAAATAGAACAGCAAAAACTGCTGGGGTAATATTAAATGCACGTATGAGAACCTCAGAGCGTGGAAGGTTTGTTATACTCACACTTTCTGATCCCCATAACGTTTCTGAAATAGCATTCTATAATAATGAAATAATAGAAGAAAAAAGAGATTTATTTTCACCAGGAACATTTGTGATAATTGATCTTGAAGCTTCGGAAAATACGACAAGATTAGCAGGCAAGGATATATCTGAGTTTACAAAAAGAATCACTTCTACAATAAAAGAATTAGTTCTCACCACTGAGTGCACGGATTTGCAAAAAGCCGCTATGGAATTAAACACAATATTGAAAGATGAAGGCAGAACCAAAATAATGCTAAAACTTCTTCTCGAAAAACATAAAGTGAGCATCTTATTACCAGGTGCATACTCAATTGCTCCTCAAATTGTTTATGAAATATCTAACTTAAGCTGGATTAAAGGCGTAGAAATTAATACAAATAACTTGCTTATATAAAAAAGCTTTATATAATGAAATATTTAATCGGTATTAAAGGAAGATATAGTGAATCTTTATGAATTTATTTTTATAGCACAACAAAGATTATTACAGCAAGAAGTAGAGGAGATGGTACAAGAGCTAGCTGTTTCATTGAAGAATATTAAAGCAGATGTTATTTTCCAGAAGATTAAGAGTCTTATGGAAAGGCAAAATAGCACGCTTACAAAACAAGAGTTAGAAACGCGTGCTGAAAACATTAAAGAAGGTCTAGTTGCTTACTCTGATTTCTTGGAAGATCTTACAAAAATTTTATGGATTGAATTGGAAAAAGATCTTTCAAATTTGAAAGAAGTGAAGTCAAAAATCGATAAAGAGTTGAAAGATGACCTAAAAGATTTAGGAATAACGCAAGATTTTATAAAATTTCTAGGAGGCAGTGAGCAAATTACTAAAAGTGCGTTTATCCATAATGCAGTAAATGCTTTGAAGAGAAATATTTCAGAACATCTAATAAAGATTTTTCAAGATATTTTGAAAGATTTTAGAATAAACGGTCCAACTCAATCGAGCAAAGCATTGGAAATGCTTTTGGAAAACATTGAAGCATCAGGATTAATTAAGTATGAACATTGGGGTCTTTTGGATTTTGCATATCCAATAAATAAGATGAAGAGCGGTCATTATTGTATAATGTGTATAAGTTCTACTGCAAGCATTCTGGATGAATTTGTGCGTAGAATGAAACTTAATGAGAACGTTATTCGCCACTTGTCTGTGCAGGTTGATAAATTTTTTGAAGGTAAATCTTATATGATGAATAAACAAATTGAGGAGCAAAACGCATAATGATGAAAAGACGAAATAGTTTTAATAATTCTTACGTATCTGTAAATAATAGGACTGGCTTTAGGCGTTCTAAAGTTTGCCCTCTTGCTGCGTCTAAAGATGAAGACATAGATTATAAGAATACAGATTTATTATCCAAGTTTACTTCTGACTATGGTAGGATATTACCTAGAAGATTAACAGGCGTATGTGCAAAAAAACAAAGGAAGTTACGCTTAGCGGTCATAAGGGCACGTTTTTTGGCTCTTGTTCCTTACTGTACTAAAAAAGTTTAGGTAATTTATGTTGATAATTTTAAAGGAAAATATAAGGACTTTAGGTAAGCTTGGTGAAGTTGTAAAAGTTAAACCAGGTTATGCACGTAATTTTCTTTTTCCACAAAGAAAAGCGGTGAAAGCTACCAAGGAAAATTTAACAAAGCTAGAGGAGCAACGTTTATTACTGGAAGAAGAGAATATAAAAAGATTAAATGTAGCAAAAGAGCTTGTATTGTCACTACAGGATAAGTTTGTGGTATTGACAAAGCAAGCTTCAGAGGATGGTAAAATTTTTGGTTCTGTAACAACACGTGAAATTGCGAAAGTTTTACTACAAGAAGGACGTGCGATAGATCATCGTAGTTTATCTTTTGGTGGAATAAGCATCAAAAACTTGGGTGAATACCAAGTAAACGTAGAATTACATAGTGAAGTAGTAGTACCAATTACTATATACGTCGTGAAATCCGAAACAGATGCAAATGAGCTAAGGCAAGTAAAATTGCAAAATCAGAAGTCTGAGCAACAAGAAGATGAAGCAGTTGAGCAAGAAGATACAAATAACGAATAGCAGTGAATAAAATATGTCAACTGTTCCTGTCATTCCAGTGCCTTTTTTTTCTGTCATCCCAGTCCTTGACACTGGGATCTAGCATGTTCAAAGATAAGACGGGGTCATCTAATGATTCCACGCTATAGCTGTAAAGAGATGTCTGAGATTTGGGAAGAAAGCAACAAGTTTAATATATGTCTCAAAATAGAAAAATTAGCGTGCGAAGCTCAAGCAAAGCTAGGAATTGTCCCTAAGGATATTGCTCAGAAGCTCTCTGATGCTATTGAATTTGATATTGAACGTATCAACGAAATTGAATCCATTGTAAAACACGATGTTATAGCTTTTCTGACGTATGTTGCTGAAAAAGCGGGAATTGATGTTCGTTATCTTCATTATGGAATGACAAGTTCTGATGTTTTGGATACATGCCTTGCGGTGCAGTTGAAAGAGTCATGTGATATTTTACTCGAGAATTTAAAAAATATACTTGCAGTATTGAAAAAAAAAGCTGAGGACTATAAAGATATTGTTTGTGTTGGGCGTAGTCATGGAATGCATGCAGAACCAACAACTCTTGGATTAAAATTTGCTAGATTTTATGCTGAATTTAAACGCAATTATCAGAGATTAATTAGCGCGCAAAAAGAGATCTCAATTTGTAAAATATCAGGTGCAGTAGGTAATTTTGCAAATGTTGATCCGTTTGTTGAAGAGTATGTAGCGAAAGAAATGGGACTCATACCTGAAACCATATCGTCTCAAGTCATTCCTCGTGATAGACATGCCATGTTCTTTTCAGTTTTGGGAGTGATTGCAAGCTCAATAGAAAATATTGCAATTGAAATTCGTCATTTGCAAAGAACTGAAATCGGCGAAATTTCTGAGCATTTTTCCACTGGGCAGAAGGGAAGCTCTGCTATGCCACACAAATGTAATCCTATTTTAAGTGAAAATCTGACTGGACTCTCACGTTTAATACGCAGTTATGTTTTTCCTGCGTTAGAAAATGTTGCATTGTGGCACGAACGTGATATATCACACTCATCTGTGGAAAGATGCATTGCTCCTGATGCCTGTATAACAATGGATTTTGCTTTAGTGCGATTAACAGATTTGATAGATAAATTGGTGATCAATGAGGAAAACATTGAGAAGAACTTAAATTCTTCAAAAGGTTTAGTTTTCTCACAGCGTGTATTGCTTGAGTTAGTAAATAGTGGTTTGGCGAGGGAAGAGGCGTATAAAATTGTTCAGAGCAATGCAATGAAAGTGAAACAAAACAACAGTGATTTTCTGGCCGAATTGAAACAAGATAAATCCTTACTTGAAGTTATTAACTCTGAAAAACTTGAATCTTTGTTTGATTTGAAATATTATACAAAGCATGTAGGTCACATATATAGCAAGGTTTTCAATTAGGCTGAGTAGCTCAGTTGGTAGAGCAGGAGGATCATAATCTCTTGGTCGGGGGTTCGAGTCCCTCCTCAGCCACTCGAACTAGACTATGTTTAAAAAGCAGTGCACTGAGTGGAATAGTGTGACTCAGTGTCAGCTACTTGGAGTGAGTTGTGTATCCACTCAGGTGAGGAAACAATGGATAGAAGATTGTGAAAAGGTTTAGCTTTTGGCCTATGATCCCTTTAAATGACAGAATGTCACTACAAAACTTAACTTTCTTCTATGCAGTTAGCCAGGTCAAGAAAGGTGAATCTATCTCTTGTTACAAACGCAAGATCGACCACTTTACAATATTGTTCTTTATTCCAACTGAGGTGCTCTGGTAAGTGTGGAATTGATAGATCTTCAAATATTTTTTGCAGGTGTTTTGCAGGTAGTAAATTTTGCTTAATTAAACTGGAAATATTATGCCATTCTTTACAAATAATCTCTTGGATTTTTTGCTGCAGAATTTGCTTCTGTTCTAGAATTTTTACAAATTCGATATTATCAAAGCACTGAGTTATATGTTTTACATCTAAAGTGGTCGGTTTGATAATCGGGTTTTGTATTGATAATATCTTTTCCTGCAAATTAGCCATGGTAATCGTCGTAACAGCAATTTTTTCGCCATGTAGTGAGGAATGATCTCTTGTTACCATTTCCATTGCGTGAGCTATCATATGCTCTCCTTGGCTTGCAGAATAGCTGCCTTTTGATATTACCATTCCAAGTCCTGAAATTAATAGAACTTCCATAAGTAATAGGACCACTTTTCTACTTCTTTTAGTAAGCGCCGTATACTCTCTTAGCAAAATTTGCTCCAAATCGCGAACAAGTGTAAAAGGTAATTCATTGTATTCTGTGCCAAGCAACAAATGAGATAGTAGCCAGTCAGCCTGAACTGTTGAACGGCAAATGAAATCTGCAAATCCGCTTAATGTGAGGCGCAGTGGTGCATTGGTAAGTATGTCTATATCTATATATATCGCTCTTGGAAGATGTGCTTTGAACGATTTTTTATATCCATTTACTAATATTGAAGCATTTGCGGATGTATATCCATTCATAGAAGCGGCTGTTGGGAAGGATATATAATCTTTTTTCTCGAGGTAGCTTGCATATTTGCAGATATCGTTAACGGTGCCGCTACCAAATGCAACTATTAAGTCACTGTCTTTTACTTTGTTTCTCACTAGATTTACGGTTTCAAGAGAGGCAGCTCTGCTTGGTGTCATTTCTCTACCTGATGTCATCCCAGCGCGTGACACTGGAATGGCAGGTGGGGTTGGAATAATTAAATGAGAAATTTTATTAAATACGTTTTTGTTTAAAAGTTTTGCTGTATTTTCATCTGCAACTAGAAAGACGTCATTTCCGTGTCGTGTGCATATTTCATAGATATCATCAGCAAGGTAGTAATCTGTTATTATTTCCCTTAGAAAAGTTTGTTCGGTTTGATGTAATATTTGTTTTAAATAGTGCATAGAGTGTTTACAATATAGCAGTATAAACGCGAATTCTGGATTAAGGAAGGAAGAAAGTATAGGAAATAGAAGGCTTTTTGGATTTGATGGAATAGGAAATGAGAGTAGAAAAGATATGAACCAAAAAATTAACAGGGGATCTATGGCGAGTGTGTTCAATTTCTAGTCTATTTTTTAGGTAACCAAAAACAGTCTCAATGATAGACCTTTTTCTCAGTAAAATCTTCTCATTTAGCGAAATCAATGCATTTTTCATACCTTTTTTCACCTTGGTAACAAGTTTCAAACCTCGGTCAAACAGCTTCTGAAAAAGCTCTTTTGCAATATAACCTTTGTCACCAAACAAAAGGCCGGTTAATTTTTCCGTCAGATTTGGCACAGGTATCCTATCATCAACATTGCCTTTTGTTAGCGTAAGTGCATGAATTTCACCATTTTCATTGATTACCATATGTAATTTGAAACCAAAAACCAGCCGTAAGTACTCTTGCTTAATTTTGCAATTCCAGCAAAAACTTTGTTTTTGGATATTCTTTTTGCATGACAAACTGCAATGGGAGTTGTGTCTATATATGAAATTCCAGTGTTTTCTGACTGTCCACAAAGCCAATGCAACAACATTGCTAAATGCCACAAAACCCTAGGCTTTAGAGCAACAAACCTGGTATATGAAGGCAACTTTGGAAACTCTGATTTGTAGAGCAACGTTAGGTAATGTAGATAGAAAGTTTTGAAATTTTTACACGGAGATTGTTGATATAGCAGGATTATTGTCATGATTTCGGAGTGCTCAATTTCCGTTGTTCTTGTGGGTTTTTTACCATTTGGCAGTAGTTTACCTGCAAAATTTTTCTCTATATCTCTGCAAAAATCATCGACCAAACAAAACAGTTTGTTATATCTTCCATGGTTAACCTCATCTGTTTTTTTATAACTGCTGAGTTTACCCTGTTTTCTTGCCTTTTCTATTCTCCTTTAATCCAGAATTCGCGTCTTAAGCAGTGATGGTTTACGACAAATTTATGTAATGATTTCAAATTTATCCATACCAATATCAGTGAATTTGTTGAGCAAATAGCACTTAATTAGTAATTCTTTTTCACGATTTACTTCAGATTTATTCCTAAAGCTAAATCCAAATACTTGCTTCAACCTTGAGAAAAATCCTTCTATGTAAGATCTCTTTCCATAAATTGCTTCCTTTTTCCACTCTTTTACACCATCTTGTCCATATAATTTTATTAACCTAATAGCAGCATTTCTGTCAGACATATAATCTATTTTTGAATGTTCTGCTGCATCCTTTTTTGGTAGAACTTTTGTCTTTATATCGTATTTCTTACACAATTTATAAAGTTTGTGCCTATCGTATGCCCTATCTGCATATAATGCTTTTATTTTGTGCTGAAAATTAACTTCTTCAAGCAAATCGCAAGCTCCATAGTGGTCAGAGTAGAAGCCATTACTGTATCTTGCAGCTATAGCTTTTTTACTATTTACACTTAACATAACATGTAACTTTCTTACTTGCTCGTAGCTTCGGTACTTTCTATCTGCACTGTTTTCCTTACTGTGGCCAGGAGTGTTACTGTAAATGCTGATACTTGTGCTATCTATGATAATTTCAATATTTTCCATGTTGCTTTTATCAACCCTGCAATCATTTATCTTAATATTAAGTTTTTTAAACCTTCTTGATGCTTGTGAATAGCTGATAACTGCCAAATTTTTTCCTATTTGTTGCAGATATCCTTTTATAAACCCCACCGTTTGTCTTAAACCAATTCTAAAAAGATTGACAATTATATGCACCAAAATTACGACTTTATCACTGTAAATATAGTTGCCGCCCTGCATTTTTGGACTATTTTCATACCAATTTTCGATAGCTTCATCGATGTAACGAAAAATATTTCCCCTTTTTTCAAGGAATTTGTTATATTCGTTTTGGTTACTGACTTTCATTTTCTGTGGCATATTTTTTCTTCAACAGTTAAATGGTTATTTATAATGAATTTTGTCAGTAGCCACCAGATTTTTTCGGTTGCTATGCAACAAAGCCATCCAGAATTCGCGTTATAAGTATTTTAAGATTGACATGAAAATTGACCCTGTAGAGCTAACTAAGAAATTGATCTCTTTTGAGAGTATAACACCAAGGGACGGCGGGGCAATAGAGTATATAGCAACAATCTTCAAGAAGAGCGGCTTTGATTGTGAAATTTTAGAATTTGGTGATAAAGTTAAAAATCTTTATGCGAAATATATAAATGGAGTACCAAATTTGTGCTTTGCTGGGCATGTTGATGTTGTGCCACCAGGTCAATTAAAAGATTGGGCATTTGGTCCATTTAATCCAGAAGTGAGGGATGGTATATTATATGGAAGAGGGGCGGCTGATATGAAAAGCGGAGTAGCTGCGTTTATTGCTGCTATGGTAAATTTGATTGCAGAGAAGTTTCAGTTCAATGGTTCAATAAGTGCATTGATTACCAGTGCTGAAGAAAGCACGGAAGAATATGGAACAAAGGCAGTTTTGGAATGGATGAAAAGTAAGCAAAAAAAGGTGGATTTCTCTGTGGTTGCTGAACCAACCAGTAGTGAGAAATTAGGTGATACCATAAAAATAGGCAGAAGAGGTTCTGTAACATTTGAATTAATTTGCCATGGAAAACAAGGGCACGTTGCCTATCCAGACCTAGCAGATAATCCAATATATAAGGTAATATCGATATTGAGTAAGGTAAAAAATACTACTTTTGATCGTGGTAATAAATATTTTCAGCCTTCACATTGCGAAGTTACTACTATCGATGTTGGAAATAATACTAGCAATCTAATACCTGGTTCAGCAACTACACGTTTTAACATTCGATATAACAATGAACAAACACCTGGTGACCTATATAAGCTGATTGATGAAATATGCTCTAGTGTAACTAACGATTATAAGCTTTCTATGCATAGCAGCAGGGACGTTTTCCTCTCTACTCCCGATAGGAATACTAATATTATGCTTGATGCAATAAATAAAGTTACCAGTATTGATGCTGCGCTGAGCACAAGTGGTGGCACATCTGACGCTGCGTTTATCAAAGATGTTTGTCCAGTGATTGAATTTGGTATAATCAACAAAACCGCACATCAGATAAACGAATGCGTATTAGTAGACGATATACACAAGTTAACAGCTATATATAAGGAATTTATAGAAAATTATTTCAATCCCACTAATAAAATAGTGAATCAGGTCAACGTAGTTAGTAATATATCTAGTGGTCCATTGTTAGCTTAGCTCTCTTGCATAACTGTTGTTTGAGTAACAACTAGTATCATTCCAGGTTAGAATCCAAAAACCATGAGAGCTATAAAAACTTGCTTGACACCCTTCGCCAGCCCCCTTATCATGAAACTGAAGCTATTGTATTTGCTTTCGCCAATCTGCAGATTAAAAGGTAAGGATTACTTAATGTATCGGCGTCTTATGTTTAATTTTTTGCAGTATATAGATACTGTATGTCTTTACAAAACTTCATCTACATCTAGATTTTTATCTAAATAAGCTGAACGCGCTTATAAAGCGTTACAAGACATCAAAAAATGCCAATACTCGACAGAGATAGTAAAAGACTAGCTAACTCGGGGATTCTTTGTCTTTTTTTCTGCTTGGTAAATTTCTTAAACATTTGCAGCGTAAGTTAGTTGCAATTAAAAGCAGCTAAATCTTGCTTGTCAAGCGTTTAAAACGCGAATTCTGGATTAAGGAAGGAAGAAAGTATAGGAAATAGAAGGCTTTTTGGATTTGATGGAATAGGAAATGAGAGTAGAAAAGATATGAACCAAAAAATTAACAGGGGATCTATGGCGAGTGTGTTCAATTTCTAGTCTATTTTTTAGGTAACCAAAAACAGTCTCAATGATAGACCTTTTTCTCAGTAAAATCTTCTCATTTAGCGAAATCAATGCATTTTTCATACCTTTTTTCACCTTGGTAACAAGTTTCAAACCTCGGTCAAACAGCTTCTGAAAAAGCTCTTTTGCAATATAACCTTTGTCACCAAACAAAAGGCCGGTTAATTTTTCCGTCAGATTTGGCACAGGTATCCTATCATCAACATTGCCTTTTGTTAGCGTAAGTGAATGAATTTCACCATTTTCATTGATTACCATATGTAATTTGAAACCAAAAAACCAGCCGTAAGTACTCTTGCTTAATTTTGCAATTCCAGCAAAAACTTTGTTTTTGGATATTCTTTTTGCATGACAAACTGCAATGGGAGTTGTGTCTATATATGAAATTCCAGTGTTTTCTGACTGTCCACAAAGCCAATGCAACAACATTGCTAAATGCCACAAAACCCTAGGCTTTAGAGCAACAAACCTGGTATATGAAGGCAACTTTGGAAACTCTGATTTGTAGAGCAACGTTAGGTAATGTAGATAGAAAGTTTTGAAATTTTTACACGGAGATTGTTGATATAGCAGGATTATTGTCATGATTTCGGAGTGCTCAATTTCCGTTGTTCTTGTGGGTTTTTTACCATTTGGCAGTAGTTTACCTGCAAAATTTTTCTCTATATCTCTGCAAAAATCATCGACCAAACAAAACAGTTTGTTATATCTTCCATGGTTAACCTCATCTATTAATCCAGAATTCGCGTTCATAGGGACACTGGGATGATAGGGGAGGGAGGCTACTTGGATGACACCATTCTTTTTCCTGGATCCAAGTAGTCAGGGCACTGGGATGACAGGCTAGCCTGACAACCGTCATCCCGCTACTTGTTAGCGGGATCTATGCTAAGATACCGCGAATGAATCGCGGTATGACGGTTCGCGGTGGTATTACGTAGAGCTTGCGTTAGCTATACTTTTATACTCACCAACTCAGCTGGATCCCAGTGTCTGGGCACTGGGATGACAAAAAAAGGAGGGCACTTGGATGATGGGAGAAGGAGCTACTTGGATGACATCGTTTACTATTACAATGTTCGTACAGTTCTGGATAAAAAAATTAGCTAACAAATTTATAAACATCAGTATACAACTCATCAACGCTTGGTTCTTTACTATTTTTGGCAAAATCTTCCGACTTTTTTACTAAATCACGTACTTCCTTATCAATTACTTTACATTCTTCTTCTGAAGCAATTTTATTATCTATCATGTATTTCTTTAAAGTGCCTATAGGGTCATGATTTTGCTTCATATCTTCAACTTCTTCTTTTAAGCGATAAGTAGCAGGATCTGACATCGAATGGCCGCGATATCGATATGTCTTCATTTCAAGCAGGATAGGCCCTTTTCCGCTGCGTGTGTGTTCCGCTGCTTCGCTTGTAGCCGCATAAACAGAGAAAAAATCCATTCCATCAACTTGTTTTCCAGAAATACCAAAACTTTCTCCTCTTTTATATAACTCTGTTACTAAAGTTGATCTTTGCACAGAAGTTCCCATTGCGTATTCGTTATTTTCTATGATGTAAACCACAGGCAACTTCCACAAAGCTGCCATATTAAATGATTCATATACTTGTCCTTGATTTGCAGCACCGTCACCAAAATACGTGAATACCACGTTATCTTTTTTCTTATATTTATTAGCAAATGCTATTCCTGTGCCAATTGGAACTTGTGCTCCCACTATTCCATGTCCACCGAAGAATTTTTTTTCAACGTCAAATACGTGCATCGAACCACCTTTACCTTTCGAGCATCCTGTTTCTTTGCCAGTGAGTTCTGCCATTACAACATTTGGATCAGAATCACATGCGAGCATTAAGCCATGGTCTCTATAACTTGTGATAAAAGCGTCACCTAATTTTGATGCAGCTTGAGTTCCAACTGCAACTGCTTCCTGTCCTATTGATAGGTGACAGAACCCGCCTATTAATCCCATCCCATATAATTGTCCTGCTTTTTCCTCAAATCTGCGTATGAGTAGCATTTTCCTGTAGAATCCAATTATCTGTTCTTTAGTGAAATTTTCTGCTTTCATATCGATTTCTTTTTCATTAAACTAAAATAATATCAGAAATTTTTAACATTTTGTAATAAATCTCAATGGATTACTACCACTGGCTTGAAGCTTTTCACATTATCTCCGTCATTATGTGGATGGCAGGTATGCTTTATTTACCCAGGCTTTATGTCTACCACGCAACTGTAAAACCGGGATCGGAAAATGATAGCTTGCTTCAAACAATGGAAAAGAGGCTACTTAGATATATCATAAACCCTGCAATGCTTTTCTCACTTGGTTTGGGAATGACATTAATGATTATAAGAGAAGCATATCGCGAAGGGTGGTTCCATGTGAAAGCACTAGCATTATTTTTTATGTTTGCTATTCATGGACTGCTTGCAAAATACAGAAAAGATTTTGCAATGGGTTCAAATGAAAAAAAACACGTTTATTTTCGTGTTTTAAATGAAGCAGTTACAGTATTGATAATAGTTATAGTTATTATGGTTGTTGTAAAACCTTTTTGACTGAACTTACCCAAAAAAAGCAGAAAGCTCGTATCTGTTCAGATGCATGGCTAATGTACAATACTGAAATAAAAATTCCAGTGCTCCCTTTCTTGTCATCCCAGTGCGTGACACTGGGATGGCTTTGTTGCATAGCACCTTAAGCAGTGATGGTTTACGACAAATTTATGTAATGATTTCAAATTTAGCCATACCAATATCAGTGAATTTGTTGAGCAAATAGCACTTAATTAGTAATTCTTTTTCACGATTTACTTCAGATTTATTCCTAAAGCTAAATCCAAATACTTGCTTCAACCTTGAGAAAAATCCTTCTATGTAAGATCTCTTTCCATAAATTGCTTTCTTTTTCCACTCTTTTACACCATCTTGTCCATATAATTTTATTAACCTAATAGCAGCATTTCTGTCAGACATATAATCTATTTTTGAATGTTCTGCTGCATCCTTTTTTGGTAGAACTTTTGTCTTTATATCGTATTTCTTACACAATTTATAAAGTTTGTGCCTATCGTATGCCCTATCTGCATATAATGCTTTTATTTTGTGCTGAAAATTAACTTCTTCAAACGCGAATTCTGGATTAAAGGAGAATAGAAAAGGCAAGAAAACAGGGTAAACTCAGCAGTTATAAAAAAACAGATGAGGTTAACCATGGAAGATATAACAAACTGTTTTGTTTGGTCGATGATTTTTGCAGAGATATAGAGAAAAATTTTGCAGGTAAACTACTGCCAAATGGTAAAAAACCCACAAGAACAACGGAAATTGAGCACTCCGAAATCATGACAATAATCCTGCTATATCAACAATCTCCGTGTAAAAATTTCAAAACTTTCTATCTACATTACCTAACGTTGCTCTACAAATCAGAGTTTCCAAAGTTGCCTTCATATACCAGGTTTGTTGCTCTAAAGCCTAGGGTTTTGTGGCATTTAGCAATGTTGTTGCATTGGCTTTGTGGACAGTCAGAAAACACTGGAATTTCATATATAGACACAACTCCCATTGCAGTTTGTCATGCAAAAAGAATATCCAAAACAAAGTTTTTGCTGGAATTGCAAAATTAAGCAAGAGTACTTACGGCTGGTTTTTTGGTTTCAAATTACATATGGTAATCAATGAAAATGGTGAAATTCATTCACTTACGCTAACAAAAGGCAATGTTGATGATAGGATACCTGTGCCAAATCTGACGGAAAAATTAACCGGCCTTTTGTTTGGTGACAAAGGTTATATTGCAAAAGAGCTTTTTCAGAAGCTGTTTGACCGAGGTTTGAAACTTGTTACCAAGGTGAAAAAAGGTATGAAAAATGCATTGATTTCGCTAAATGAGAAGATTTTACTGAGAAAAAGGTCTATCATTGAGACTGTTTTTGGTTACCTAAAAAATAGACTAGAAATTGAACACACTCGCCATAGATCCCCTGTTAATTTTTTGGTTCATATCTTTTCTACTCTCATTTCCTATTCCATCAAATCCAAAAAGCCTTCTATTTCCTATACTTTCTTCCTTCCTTAATCCAGAATTCGCGTTTCAAGCAAATCGCAAGCTCCATAGTGGTCAGAGTAGAAGCCATTACTGTATCTTGCAGCTATAGCTTTTTTACTATTTACACTTAACATAACATGTAACTTTCTTACTTGCTCGTAGCTTCGGTACTTTCTATCTGCACTGTTTTCCTTACTGTGGCCAGGAGTGTTACTGTAAATGCTGATACTTGTGCTATCTATGATAATTTCAATATTTTCCATGTTGCTTTTATCAACCCTGCAATCATTTATCTTAATATTAAGTTTTTTAAACCTTCTTGATGCTTGTGAATAGCTGATAACTGCCAAATTTTTTCCTATTTGTTGCAGATATCCTTTTATAAACCCCACCGTTTGTCTTAAACCAATTCTAAAAAGATTGACAATTATATGCACCAAAATTACGACTTTATCACTGTAAATATAGTTGCCGCCCTGCATTTTTGGACTATTTTCATACCAATTTTCGATAGCTTCATCGATGTAACGAAAAATATTTCCCCTTTTTTCAAGGAATTTGTTATATTCGTTTTGGTTACTGACTTTCATTTTCTGTGGCATATTTTTTCTTCAACAGTTAAATGGTTATTTATAATGAATTTTGTCAGTAGCCACCAGATTTTTTCGGTTGCTATGCAACAAAGCCATTCCAGCGTCACGCGCTGGAATGACATCATCATCGATATCTTCAATGACAATGTTCACATATAAAATAACATACTAAAAAGATTATGAAACACAAGTCCGAGTTTTTAAATTTTATCCAAGAAAGAGGGTACCTATACCAATGTACAAACATTGAAGGGTTAGATCAGCTATTATACGAAAATAATCATATAGTCGCATACATTGGGTTTGATTGCACAGCACCAAGTCTTCATATTGGTCATCTAATGCATATTATGATGTTCCGCCACCTGCAAAAATTTGGTTACAAGTCGATAGTTTTACTTGGAGGTGGCACAACGAAAATCGGCGACCCATCCGGTAAGGATAAAGCAAGAAGCTTCTTATCTATCAAGGATATTAGCGAAAATATATCTAGTATAAAGAAAACATTGGAGAAAATGATATCTTTCGATGATGGAAAGACTGGTGCAGTTATAGTAAATAACGCAGACTGGCTGGATAGTATAAAATACATAGATTTTTTGCGTGATATAGGAGCTTATTTTTCTGTAAATCGTATGCTAAGTTTTGATAGTGTGAAAACCAGGCTAGATAGAGAGCAAACCTTAAGCTTTCTGGAATTCAATTACATGCTATTGCAAGCTTACGACTTTACTGAATTAAACAAAAAATATGATTGTCGTCTGCAGATTGGAGGGTCAGACCAGTGGGGAAATATAGTAAACGGAATTGAGCTTGGAAAAAAGTTGAATTTACCTGAGCTGTTTGGCCTTACTACGCCTCTTTTATTAAATGCACAAGGAAAAAAAATGGGCAAAACTGAAAGTGGAGCAATATGGCTCGATGGCGATATGCTAAAACCTTACGACTACTGGCAATATTTTCGCAACGTTGATGATCAAGATGTTGGACGTTTTTTAAGATTGCTCACTGATGTGCCAATTGATGAGATTAGAAAACTAGAATCTTTAAAGGATCAAGAAATAAATGAAGCAAAAAAGGTCTTGGCAACAGAAGTGACAAAAATATGTCATGGTGACAAAGAAGCGGCACTCGCACGATCTGCTGCAGTCTCTGCTTTTGAGAATGAAGATAGCTCACTACTTCCTGATTACATCATAAAAAAAGAACAAGTTGCAAGCGGCATATCCTTAGTAAACCTACTGCGTGACACCGGTTTGGAATTTTCAAAATGCGCAGCAAAGCGTTTAATACAGGGCAATGGATGCAAAGTTAATGATAATATTATAAACAACGTTAATTATATAATAAATTCCGAGAGCTTCAAAGGTCGGTCATTTATAAAACTGTCTGCAGGAAAGAAACGCCATATAAAAGTCGTGGTGGGTTAATAAATTTTTATGGAAGAAAGGATATATTAGAAAATTGAGGGCTTTATATATGAAATAAGGAGGCAAAAATGAGACTGTATTATAAACGCGAATTCTGGATTAAGGAAGGAAGAAAGTATAGGAAATAGAAGGCTTTTTGGATTTGATGGAATAGGAAATGAGAGTAGAAAAGATATGAACCAAAAAATTAACAGGGGATCTATGGCGAGTGTGTTCAATTTCTAGTCTATTTTTTAGGTAACCAAAAACAGTCTCAATGATAGACCTTTTTCTCAGTAAAATCTTCTCATTTAGCGAAATCAATGCATTTTTCATACCTTTTTTCACCTTGGTAACAAGTTTCAAACCTCGGTCAAACAGCTTCTGAAAAAGCTCTTTTGCAATATAACCTTTGTCACCAAACAAAAGGCCGGTTAATTTTTCCGTCAGATTTGGCACAGGTATCCTATCATCAACATTGCCTTTTGTTAGCGTAAGTGAATGAATTTCACCATTTTCATTGATTACCATATGTAATTTGAAACCAAAAAACCAGCCGTAAGTACTCTTGCTTAATTTTGCAATTCCAGCAAAAACTTTGTTTTTGGATATTCTTTTTGCATGACAAACTGCAATGGGAGTTGTGTCTATATATGAAATTCCAGTGTTTTCTGACTGTCCACAAAGCCAATGCAACAACATTGCTAAATGCCACAAAACCCTAGGCTTTAGAGCAACAAACCTGGTATATGAAGGCAACTTTGGAAACTCTGATTTGTAGAGCAACGTTAGGTAATGTAGATAGAAAGTTTTGAAATTTTTACACGGAGATTGTTGATATAGCAGGATTATTGTCATGATTTCGGAGTGCTCAATTTCCGTTGTTCTTGTGGGTTTTTTACCATTTGGCAGTAGTTTACCTGCAAAATTTTTCTCTATATCTCTGCAAAAATCATCGACCAAACAAAACAGTTTGTTATATCTTCCATGGTTAACCTCATCTGTTTTTTTATAACTGCTGAGTTTACCCTGTTTTCTTGCCTTTTCTATTCTCCTTTAATCCAGAATTCGCGTTTTAAAGAAAGTGGAAAATTGGACATTCTCAACTCGACTCCTGCAGATTAAAAATTAAGTTGAATCAAAAATTGGGTTTGACGCAGTTTTTTCCCATAGTTTAAGAAATTAAAAATTTAACGACTAGAATTATAATTACAGACCACAGTAAAAAATAGACTTTTCCATTTGATTTATTTTTAACTTGGATGTTTTCTAATTTTTTATCAGCTATTAGGTTTAATTTTTCTATAAGGCTAAATATCCCTTGGATTGTTTTTATGGGATAAGAACTTCTAATTTTTTCCCTATACCCTATTTTACTTTCATGTTGACTGCTTATCCACGCTTCAACTACTTTCCACATATTGATTTCTGGGTAGATCTTTCTACATGTCCCTTCTAGTAAAATCATAGTTTTCTGCAGCAATAACAATTGTGTTTGAACTTTCATATCAAAATCACCCGTTATTTTTAATAGCTGAGCAAGTAAACTAGCAAATGAAATTTTCTGTATAGGCTGCCCAATAATGGGTTCACCTATTGCCCTGCAAGCTGTGACAAAATTTCTATGCTGTGATGAAACATAACCAGCTTTAAAGTGCATTTTTGCAACGTGATCATAATCCCGATTTAAAAAGCCTTTGAGTATCTCTATAACGTAATAGCATGTCTCACGATCTATTCTACCCATGATTCCACAATCCAGGGCAATAATATTGTTATTACTATCAACCATTAGATTTCCAGGATGCATATCAGCATGAAAAAAACAATCCCTGTATACCTGATTACAAAACGATTCTATAAGGTTGATAGCTATTTGCTTACGATTATTCAGTTTTTCAACTTCGTATATTGGCGTTGCTTCTATCCATTCTAATGTTAAAACCTTTTTCGAAGTTCTATTCCAATCTACTTCAGGTACGTAAAAACCTCTGTCATTTTTTGTGTTTTCCTTTAGTTCCGAAGAGTGAGCAGCTTCAAAACGTAGATCTAACTCTAATCGGCAAATTTCAGCAAAAGTTTTGACTAATTCAATCGGCTTCAGCCTTTTTGATTGTTCGCTAAATTTTTCTGCAATTTCCGCAAGCCAAGAAAGCATCTTTATATCCCTTGAGAATGTTTTCTCAATATTTGGCCTTAAAACCTTCACAGCAACTTCTTTACCCTCAGTTGTAACCGCTCTATGCACCTGAGAAATCGATGCTGCTGCAATTGGCTTTTCAGAAAAGCTTGAAAAAATGTCGCTCAATTTACAATTAAACTCACTTTCTATAGTTTTAACTGCTATTTTATGTGAAAACAATGGCAATCTATCACATATCAATAACAAGTTATTTGTTATATCCTCATTTAAAACATCAGTACGTGATGAGATAGACTGCCCAAACTTAATGAACACCGGACCTAATTTTTCAAGAGCACGCTTTAGTTTATGGCCTTGTATCTTATTTATTGATTTCTTTGATGGTGGAAGTAAATAAGGTAATATATTGTAACGCGTCAGCACTGTAGTTATGTGCAGAAGACGCAAAATATTTTGAATCATTTCGCTGCGTAACTGCTAAAGATTTCATTTAGGGTTTTATTCTTCATAATCTCACCAGGCTTACCTTGGCAGTAGACAGTATTATTTATACAAATTATGTAATCTGAGCATGGTAGAGCAGAGTTAAGATCATGAGAAGTCATAAGAATCGACACTAATCGGTTTTTTGCTATTTTGCTTATAATATCATAGAACTTAGCCCGTGCGTTAATATCCATTGCACTAACTGGTTCATCTAGAATGATCAAGTCAGGCTCTGCGATTAAACAACGTGCAAGCAGTAGTAGTTGTGTTTGCCCTGCAGAAATTTCTAACACTTGATTCTTCAAAATGTTACCGATACCAACCAACTCTATCGCTTCTGTAATAATGGATTGATTTTTCTTTGGTCTTTTCAAGGAACTATTTAAAAGGAAATATTCAACTGTTATTGGCATCAAATTACTAACACTAAAATTTTGCGGCATATAGCCAATTTTTATGTTGTCAGCAAATACGATACTACCAGTACAGCTTTTATTTATGCCAGCAATTGCTTTCACTAAAGAGGTTTTACCTCCACCATTTGGACCAAGTATTGTAATTACGTCTCCTCTTTCCATGAACATATTGATATTGTCAAGGATTCTTTTACCATCATATGTGAGAGCAAGATTTTCTATTTTTAGAACATGATTATTGACATTATTTAACTTATTGACAAAATTTAACTTCTTCTCAACGTTTATATGAGACATTTACTGACTTTTTTTCTATTACTTTCATTTACACTATACTATAATATTGCTTTTTCATCCAATTTAAAAGTTGTAGCTACAATCAAACCTATCCACTCACTTGTGGCTTCTGTTACAGAAGGGATTTTAGAACCGGAATTGCTTGGCTATGCAACATCTGCGCATAATTATATATTAAAGCCATCTGATGCGAGTAATTTGGAATCAAGTGATGTCATATTTTACACTGACGATAACTTAGAGACGTTTGTTCAAACTTTCGCTAAAAATAATAAAGAACTAGTGCAATTGTCAAAGGCAATCAACCTACTTCCTGCTCGGCCACATTCATTTTCTAGAAAAATCACTAATATTCAAGATGAAAAAGACCTACACATTTGGCTGAGTCCCGAAAATGCAAAGAGCATGATACTTTTTATAAGTGCAACATTGTCTAACATAGATAAAGAAAATTCCCATCGATACAACTCTAATGCAACAAAAGCTATAAAAAAAATAGACCAAGAAGTAAAAGAAATCATGAAAGAACTGAATGATTTTAAAAATCAAAAATACATCGTCACTCATGATGCTTATCAATATTTTGAAAAATATTTTGGTTTAAATCACCCAAGCGCCATTCTTTCTATAGAAGAGGATTCTTACATAGGTATGAAGAGTTTAATGAAGCTAAAAAAGATAATGAAGGAAGAAAACGTTAAATGTATATTTGCTCATTCACAGGAAGATAGCATAAAGCCTAATGCCCTTTCTAATAACGCAAAAATGGTAGTTCTTGATCCTATTGGATCAGACATAGAGCCTGGAAAAGATGCATATCTAGCTATAATCAATAGCATTGGACAAAATTTTAAGTCTTGTTTTGTTGAGTAATAAGCTCCCTTTTAGCTTACCGTTTTATTGTTCTGCAATTTAAATTACCATTTGTCCTTTACATATTATGCAGGTTTAGAATTATGCTTTATTCTTACGTTTATGTCTTGGCCCAATGCAATCAATAAGTTAAGCAAGTATTCTAAGGAGAACCCTTCGACTCTTGATCTATTGATTTGAGATACTTTAGGCTGATCAATCTTTAGAGCGTTTGCTGCTTTTTTCTGTGTTGTGTACTGCTTACTTATTAATTGTGCAATGATCTTTATTAATTTCAGTTTTGTATCTTTTACATCCCCCAACTCTACTATTATAGGATAACTTAATTGTAAATTTTGCATAATAATAAAATTCCTTATAAAAAAATTACTTTAGTTTTTCTTCTTTAAATAACACATGCCTTCTGACTACTGGGTCATACTTCCTAAACTCCAGTTTTCTGGTGAGCTTTTTTGGATTACGCTTTTTTACATAAAAATAGCCAGTTGACTTTTCTTCACCAGTTTTTGTTGTCTTGATTGCAGTGCTGACTAACTTAACAAGCAAAGAAGCATTTTTTTTCGTCATACTTATAATGATATAATAAATTCTATGCGAGTTTATTACGCAAAACACTAAAAGTCAACCGAATAATGCAGATCGTAAAATTCTTGACAATCAACAGTGCATTAAGTAGCATAAAGTTAACTTCAGAATAAAAAGCAAACGGTAAATAAGTGGCAAATAGTGGCAAAAGGTTATTGTTGATAGAAAATTCCACCTGTTCTAATGAGGTAAGAGTTGCCTTATCAGTTAATAATAAGGTTGTAGAATTTGAACAAGAATTCAAGGAAAAAAAACAATTAAGAGGTAATATATATGTTGCTTATATAAAGCGTATAGAGCCTTCTTTGCAGGCCGTATTTATTGAATATGGAAAAAATAAGCAAGGTTTTTTGTCTTTTTCTGAGATATCTCTAGATTACTTCAATATTCCAGAAAAAGAAAAGGAAACTATCTTTGAGAGCTACTCAAATGACGATTGTACAGAAGAAGCCCCAGCAAATATTTCTTCAGATTCTGCAGCTAGTAAGAATGTCAACGAGTCAGGTAGTGGTTTTGTAAGAGAGGTACCTTTATATAAAAAATATAAATTACAAGATGTTATTTCAGTAAATCAAAAAATATTGGTTCAGCTAACTAAAGAGGAACGAGGCAATAAAGGAGCTTCATTTACAACATACATAACTTTAGTGGGTAGATACTGTGTTTTCATGCCAAATTCCATGAGCAAAGGTGGAGTGTCCCGCAGAATTGAAGATGCTAATGTCAGAAAGCAGTTAAAGGATATACTAAATTTAATAAACTTGCCAAAAAGATCAGGTTTAATAGTAAGAACTGTTGGTTCAGGAAAAAGTAAGAAAGAAATTGAGCAGGATTACGATTACTTATCCTCATTATGGCAGAACATTCAGAAAAATGCCTTCTCTGTAAACGCTCCATCATTAATTTACAACGAAGCAGATGTAATTATGAGATCTGTTCGTGATTTTTGTAGCGATGGTATAGAAGTTATAGTGTCTGGAAAGGAAGCTTTTGAAGCAGTTAGGCAATATGCTAACAATGCACTAAAAGGTAGTAAATTGCGCTATAGATTGTATAGAGGTTATGTTCCGATCTTTACTTACTATGGAATTGAAGATCAAATTTCTGAGTTATATAGCAATAGAGTAGAATTGCCATCTGGTGGGTCTTTGATAATAACTTTAACTGAGGCGTTTGTTTCAATAGACGTAAATTCAGGAAAGATGACAGGAGAAGATAGCATAGAAGAAACAGCTTATAGAACCAACATGGAAGCAGTACCTGAAATATCAAGACAGGTGAATCTTAGGGGCCTATCAGGATTAATAGTAGTCGATTTTATTGATATGTTGAAATATCAGTATTGCAGAGCTGTTGAGTCTGCTATAAGGCAAGCGTTTAAAGATGATAAAGCTAAGGTTCAATTTAGCTACATAAATGACTTTGGTTTAATGGTATTTTCAAGACAAAGAATCAAACCAAACATACAAGAAATTAATACTACAGAGTGTTTACACTGCAAAGGTACTGGAAGAGTAAAATCAAACGAAGTAATTGTTGCATCGATACTAAGGGACTTACAACATATTGCTAATAAGAATCGAAATAAGTCTTTTGATTTAGTAGCGCACAGTGCAGTTATAGCGCATATTTTTAATAATAAACGGAATACAGTTTCTACAATCGAAAAAGAGTTTAATATTACATTGAACGTCAGTATTGATAACAGTTTAGATGTAAATACATTTGTTTTAAAACAAGGAGATGATGTTAATTTAAACGATTATAAGCCATTACAGAACTCTGGATACCAAATTGGGGATAGCAGCAATGAAGAAGCTGATAATTCAAATAAACTACGAGGCAATTTTTGGCTGACTAAGTGGCTTTCGCGCCTTTTAAGTTCTAATAACTAATTAGAACTCCTAAATTGGGCTTGTAATTAATAAGTCCTATACTTATATATTCTTATATCAGATAATATTTACAATGGGGTACTCATTATGGGAAGAGCAATAGGTATAGATCTCGGAACAACAAATTCCTGTGTTGCAATAATGCAGGGCAAAGACACAAAGGTAATAGAGAATAAAGAAGGAGCAAGAACTACTCCATCTATAGTTGCATTTACTTCATCAGGAGAAAAATTGATTGGTGCTCCAGCAAAAAGGCAAGCAACCACCAATGCAAGTAATACCTTTTTTGCTACTAAGAGATTAATAGGCCGTCAATACGGTGATTCTGAAATGAAAAATCTAAACGTGCCGTATAAAGTGTTTGCAGCAAAAAATGGTGATGCATGGGTTAAAACCACTGATAATAAAGAATACTCTCCTAGCCAAATTGGTGCATTTATACTACAAAACATGAAAGAAGCAGCAGAAGCTTATCTTGGAGAGGAAGTAAAAGATGCTGTGATAACAGTGCCAGCATACTTCAACGATTCTCAACGTCAAGCAACAAAAGATGCAGGGAAAATCGCCGGATTAAATGTACTCAGAATAGTAAATGAACCGACTGCCGCAGCGCTTGCTTATGGTCTTGATAAGAAACATGGGCACACAATAGTGGTGTATGACCTTGGTGGTGGTACATTTGATGTCTCAATACTTGAAATAGGTGAAGGGGTTTTTGAAGTAAAGGCTACAAATGGTGACACTCATCTTGGAGGTGAAGACTTTGATAACGCAATAGTGAGTTATTTACTAGATGAATTCAAGAAAAGTAATGGCATTGATTTGAAAAATGATCCAATGGCTATGCAAAGAATCAAAGAAGCTGCTGAAAAAGCGAAAATTGAATTATCAAGTGCAATGGAAACGGAAATAAATCTACCGTTTATTACAGCTGATGCAAGTGGTCCAAAACACTTAAATATGAAATTAACGAGAGCAAAACTTGAAAGCTTAGTGAATGATTTAATCGAAAGAACTATGGCTCCTTGTAAAAAAGCTCTTGAGGATGCTGGTTTGTCTGCTAGTCAAATTGGCGAAGTGGTTCTCGTTGGTGGCATGACTCGTATGCCAAAAGTCATAGAGAAAGTTAAAGAATTCTTTGGCAAAGATCCACATAGAGGAGTGAATCCTGATGAAGTTGTAGCAATTGGAGCTGCAATACAGGCGGGAATCATTCAAGGTGATGTAAGAGATGTGTTACTACTTGATGTGACTCCACTTTCTCTTGGTATTGAAACTCTAGGAGGAGTGTTTACTCCACTTATTGAGCGTAATACTACCATTCCTACAAAAAAATCTCAGGTATTTTCAACTGCGGAAGACAATCAAACAGCTGTTACAATTAAAGTGCATCAAGGTGAAAGAAAACTGGCAGTTGATAACAAGCTACTTGGTCAGTTTAGTTTGGAAGGGATACCTCCTGCTCCTCGTGGAGTTCCACAGATTGAAGTAACATTCGACATAGATGCAAATGGAATAGCACACGTTTCTGCAAAAGATAAAGCTACTGGAAAAGAGCAAAAAATACGCATTCAATCTTCAGGTGGTCTATCTGATGATGAAATAAATCGCATGGTAAAAGAAGCTGAAGAAAAAGCACAAGAAGATGAAAAGCGTAAGAAATTTATTGAAGTGAAGAATCAGGCGGATAGTTTAGTTCATTCTACAGAAAAGTCTCTGACAGAGTATGGTGATAAAGTGTCATCTGAAGATAAATCTGCTATTGGAAATGCATTGAATGAGCTAAAAGAAGCGAGTAAATCTGATAACATTGATGACGCTGATTCAATCCAGCAGAAAGTTACCAACCTTTCTCAAATCTCTATGAAGCTTGGGGAAGCTATGTATAATGCCTCACAACAAAATAGTGCTGGAAATGGCTTTTCATCAGAAGGGAATCCAAATGATAAAGAAGAAAAAGTAGTAGATTCTGATTATCAAGACATAGATAATAAAGAAGAGAATAAGTAATTGTGATCACTTTTCCTGTCATCCCAGTGTCACGCACTGGGATGACAAGAGGAGCGTATTGTTGCTTAAAGGAGCCATTATGGATATTATTAAAACGATAGAAGAAAAGATACGCGATTCGATAGATGTAATTGATATCAACATTATCGATGAATCAGCAAAGCATGCTGATCATTATTTTGCTTCATCTTCAACACTACCTTCACATATCAAGCTAATATTAATATCTGACAGCTTGATCGGAATGAACACTCTCAAAAGGCATAAATTGATCTATGAATTATTAAAGAGTAAGATAGAGCTAATACATGCAATTTCTCTTCACTTGTATACGCAAAACGAGTACAATTTAAAAAATAAAGAATAAAAATGTGAAGGAAGAGTCTTTATTAGTTAAAGCAGGAAGAAAATTTAATGACTATAAAGGTTCTATGAACCCGCCAGTTTATCATTCTTCTACCATATTATTTCCTACTTACAAAGACTACTTAAATGCTGCAAATGGAGAAAGTATATACGATGTAATCAACGATGGTGTTGCAAGGGATTATAGCTACAGTAATGTTGGTACTCCTACTGTTCATTATCTTTCAAATGCACTTGCTGAAATTGAAGGGAGTGGACAAGCGCTTATTTATCCTTCCGGACTATTTGCACTTACTTTTGCTATTTTGACTTTCACTAAAGCGGGTTCGCATGTCTTGATACAAGATAATAGTTATTACCGACTTAAGAGATTTGCCGAAAATGAGCTACCAAAAAGAGGAACAGAAGTAACTTTTTATGATCCAACACAGGATATAACTGATTTAATTCAGAGTAATACTTCATTAATAATGATCGAGACTCCTGGTTCTGTAACGTTTGAGATTTCTAATATAGAGCATATAGTAAAAGTTGCTAAAGAACGTGGAATCGTAACCGTTTGCGACAATTCATGGGCCACTCCTTTGTTATTTAAGCCGCTTGATTATGGAATTGATGTTGCACTATATGCGGTAACAAAGTATCTAGCCGGTCACTCAGATTTATTGATGGGGACTATGATTGCTGAAGGTGAAATTTTTAAATTGCTTTATGAGAGCTATAAAAATTATGGAGTAACCATTCAATCGCACGACTGTTATCTTGCACATAGGGGACTAAGAACACTGCACACACGTATGAAAAAGTACCAAAATACAGCAATGGAAGTGGCAAAGTGGCTAGAAGCACAGCAAAAAGTTAGAAAGGTTTTATATCCAGCACTTCCCTCCCATCCTCAACACGAATTATGGAAAAGTTACTTTAAAGGAGCAAGCGGCGTATTCAGTATAGTATTGGGTAGAGAATATTCATGTGAAGAACTAAGCTGCATGGTTGATCACATGAAAATTTTTGGTATCGGTGCTTCTTGGGGAGGGTGCGACAGTTTGATATTACCAATAGATCGTAGATCTATGTCAAGATCTGTAATGAATTCAGATTATGGTGGAAGTTTTATACGGATATTTTGTGGACTGGAAGATCCTGAAGATTTAATCTTTGACCTTAATGACGCACTAAAAAGGTTACCATGTTTAGACTTTCAAAACGATGAAGTAGGACATGAAACTGAGAGAATTACTGCATAACATTATTGATGTTAACTTTGATATTGAAATCAAAGGCGTCACATGTAATCCCAAGAAAATCAAGGAAGGTTATCTTTTTGTTTGTGTGTCAGAAAGGGATAGGATTTACATAGATCAGATATTATCTTGTGGAGCTAAAGCGATAATTGCAAGTGATTGCATAACAGAAGCTGCAAGCCTTGGTATCATTCCAGCGCGTAATGCTGGAATCTGTATCTTCCACCCAAACCCTCAAGAAATATACAGCGAAATAGTCAGCAGGTTTTATCAATTCAAACAGCCCAAATATGTTGCTGCTGTAACTGGTACAAATGGTAAAACTTCAGTAGTAGAATTTTGCCGCCAGATCTGGCAAAACTCTGGCTACAATGCTGCGTCTATTGGAACACTTGGAACATGTATCAATAATGACAGAGAAGATAATAACGATAGTCTTACCACTCCAGGTGCAGATGATCTTTATTCCACATTGCGTGGTATAAATGTAGAACACTTAGTGTTGGAATCATCAAGTCATGGAATTGATCAATACAGAATCCATGGATTAAAGTTGAGTGCTGCAGCTTTTACTAATTTCTCGCAAGATCATTTAGATTACCATAAAAATCTTGGTGAATATTTAGAAACTAAAAAAAGGTTATTTTACGAGGTATTACCAGAAGGAAAAACAGCGATTTTAAATGCGGATATAGATGAATACGGCGCATTGCTTAAAATAGCTAAAAAACGCAGCAACAAAATTATCACCTATGGAAAAACAGGCTCTGATATTACTTTATTAGAGCAAACACCAACCCCTAATGGTCAATATCTTACAGTAAAAATTGATAACCAAATTTACAATACATTTTTCCCAGTTTTAGGAAAATTTCAAGCATATAATCTGCTATGTGCAATTGGTATATCTGGATTAAATTACAGAGAAATATGCGTAGAAAAACTCGTTTCTCCACCAGGAAGAATGGAAAAAGTGAAACCTTTTGCATTCGTGGATTACGCTCATACTCCAAGTGCGCTTAAACAAGCCCTATTGTCTTTAAAATGGCACGTTAACAAAAAAATAGTCCTAGTTTTTGGATGCGGTGGAAATCGTGATCAAACAAAACGTGCAGAAATGGGTAAAATAGCACAAATGTATGCAGACAAAGTGATAATCACAGATGATAATCCGCGTGATGAGAATCCGGCAGAAATTCGTCGTGGTATTTTACTACATTGCCCTGATGCGCTAGAGATAGAAGATAGAAGAGAAGCTATAGAGAAAGGTATAGATATTGCCCATAACGAAGGTATGATTCTGCTGGTTGCAGGAAAAGGACATGAGAAATTCCAAATTGTAGGAAGCCAAACTTTTGAGTTCAGTGATGTTGAGGTTATTAAAAATCATGCCTTAACATACTGATTTTCACAATCATTCACTGTTCTTGCAAGTGATAGCACTCTCACTTCTCTTGCACCGGAGTTTAAAATTTCTTGAGAGCAAGATCTTACAGTTGCTCCGGTTGTTACCACATCGTCAACTAATATCACGATTTTATTTTTGATAATTTCTTTATTGCTTGTTTTAAAAACGCGAATTCTGGATTAAGGAAGGAAGAAAGTATAGGAAATAGAAGGCTTTTTGGATTTGATGGAATAGGAAATGAGAGTAGAAAAGATATGAACCAAAAAATTAACAGGGGATCTATGGCGAGTGTGTTCAATTTCTAGTCTATTTTTTAGGTAACCAAAAACAGTCTCAATGATAGACCTTTTTCTCAGTAAAATCTTCTCATTTAGCGAAATCAATGCATTTTTCATACCTTTTTTCACCTTGGTAACAAGTTTCAAACCTCGGTCAAACAGCTTCTGAAAAAGCTCTTTTGCAATATAACCTTTGTCACCAAACAAAAGGCCGGTTAATTTTTCCGTCAGATTTGGCACAGGTATCCTATCATCAACATTGCCTTTTGTTAGCGTAAGTGAATGAATTTCACCATTTTCATTGATTACCATATGTAATTTGAAACCAAAAAACCAGCCGTAAGTACTCTTGCTTAATTTTGCAATTCCAGCAAAAACTTTGTTTTTGGATATTCTTTTTGCATGACAAACTGCAATGGGAGTTGTGTCTATATATGAAATTCCAGTGTTTTCTGACTGTCCACAAAGCCAATGCAACAACATTGCTAAATGCCACAAAACCCTAGGCTTTAGAGCAACAAACCTGGTATATGAAGGCAACTTTGGAAACTCTGATTTGTAGAGCAACGTTAGGTAATGTAGATAGAAAGTTTTGAAATTTTTACACGGAGATTGTTGATATAGCAGGATTATTGTCATGATTTCGGAGTGCTCAATTTCCGTTGTTCTTGTGGGTTTTTTACCATTTGGCAGTAGTTTACCTGCAAAATTTTTCTCTATATCTCTGCAAAAATCATCGACCAAACAAAACAGTTTGTTATATCTTCCATGGTTAACCTCATCTGTTTTTTTATAACTGCTGAGTTTACCCTGTTTTCTTGCCTTTTCTATTCTCCTTTAATCCAGAATTCGCGTTATAAGTAATATACGACCAGCAATAGCTATACAATAGACTTCTTGCATAACCCAAACTAAGTAGAAAAAAGGTATAGCTAACACGTAGCGGGATGACGGTTGTCAGGGTGTGTCATCCCAGCACCCCCTATGATGTCATCCCAGTGCTTGACACTGGGATGGCTTTGTTGCTATGCAACAAAGCCTACCGCGATTCATTCGCGGTATAGATTCCGCTAACTAGTAGCGGAATGACGGTTTTTCAAATTGTAGGTAAACCTAAGCCACTTTAGCTATAGAACTCAATTACGTAAGCAAACCTTACTTATTTTACTATCCCTGTTTACTTCCTGTAAAAAACATGTTACTAATGAATTGAATTTTGTAGTAGAATGGAGGAAGTTTTGGCAGTTCCAAAAAGAAAAAAGTCAAAGTCAAGGCGTAATATGCATCGTTCTCATCATGCTATTGAGCCTAAGAATGTTGTGGTATGTTCAACAACTGGGGAATTCATGTTGCCTCACAATGTAGCAGTCGATGGCAGTTACAAAGGAAAACGAGTTTTCATTAAGCAACAGGCAGAATGCCTATTATGATATGTTATCTACGGTCAATAATAATATAGTTATTGCACTTGACGCTATGGGGGGCGATTTTGCGCCTCTTTCCGTAATTCAAGGTGCTGGTTTTTTTTTGGATAATCTTGTTGACCCAGGCATTAAAGTTTTTTTTCATATTTATGGAGATAAGGAAGAAGTATCTCCTTTGCTTTCAAAATACAAAAAAGTAAGTAACAATTCTGAGTTTACTCATTGTTCTGACAATGTTCTTGCAAATGATAAGCCATCTTTTGCGCTGAGACATCGTAAAGACTCAAGTATGAAAGCTGCAATTGTTGCAGTGAAAGAAGGTAAAGCTTTCGGAGTGGTATCTTCAGGCAACACCGGAGCGTTGATGGCAATTTCCAGATTTATTTTAGGAACATTACCAAATATTTATCGTCCTGCTATTGCCTCTATCTGTCCAACTAAGACAAAAAGCTTCGCTTTGCTTGACCTTGGTGCAAATGTTGATTGTAATGCCGACTCATTATTTCAATTTGCGTTAATGGGTAGTATATTTGCAAAAATAGCATTAAAAATTGACAATCCTGAAGTTGCTTTGCTAAATATCGGTACAGAAGAAGTTAAAGGTAATGACTCAGTGCGCGGCGCTTTTGAGTTGCTTAAAAAAGCTTCTGGCATTAATTTCAAAGGATATATAGAGGCAAGTGAATTTTTAGAGGGTAATATAGATGTGATTGTTGCTGATGGTTTTGTTGGCAATATAATGCTCAAAACGGCTGAGGCAACCGCTAGTACCTTTATCAATCTAATAAAGCAGGAAGTATTCAACTCGTGGATAGCGAAAATGCTTGTTGGTATATTGTTAAAATCCAAACTAAATAAAGCATTAACGCGTTTTAATCCCCAAATTAGAAGTGGAGCTATGTTTTTAGGGCTAAATGGTATCATCATTAAAAGTCATGGAAATTCTGATGCTATTTCTTTTGCCCATGCCATAAAATTTGCAGTAAATGCAATTAGTGAAAATTTAAATCAAAAGATAATTAACGGGGTAAGTCATATTGAATAAAAGTTTCATATTAAGCACTGGATCTTACCTACCAAGAAAAATGCTGAGTAACAACGAAATTGCATCGATAGTTGAGACAAGCGATGAATGGATAAGGCAGAGAACAGGAATAGCTCAAAGGCATATAGCAGATGAAGGAGAATTAACGTCAGATCTAGCTGTAAATGCAGCAAAAAGTGCTATAGAAAAAGCTAAAATTTCAGTGGATGAAATTGACTTGATTATAGTTGCAACAACAACACCTGATAAAACTTTGCCTAGCTGTGCAACGATTGTACAAAGTAAGTTAAAATGTAAAAATGCATTTTCTTTTGATGTACAAGCAGCATGCTCTGGTTTTATATATGCAGTTACAGTTGCTGATTCGCTCATAAAATCTAACAATAGAATAAAATATGCGCTCGTTATTGGTGCTGAAATAATGTCTAGGATTGTTGACTGGGAAGATAGGTCAACTTGTGTACTCTTTGGTGATGGTGCTGGTGCAGTGATAATAAAATCAGAAATGGGTAGCAGCGGCATCATATCAACAAACTTACACTCTGATGGCAATGTGGACATACTATGTACGAACGGAGGGGTATCCTCAACTGGTGATTCTGGAAAAATATGCATGAATGGAAGAGAAGTGTTTAAACATGCAGTGGATAAGTTAACAGCCTCAGTAGAGGAAACTCTGAAATGCAATAATTTGAAAATCACTGATATTGACTGGTTAATTCCCCATCAAGCAAACATTCGTATTATTGAAGCAGTAGTAAAGAAATTAGATTTTCCTATAGAGAAAGTGATTAATACCGTTGATAAGCATGCAAACACCTCAGCAGCGTCAGTTCCACTGGCCTTAGACTATGCAATACAAGAATCAAAAATAAAATCAGGAAATCTGGTACTGCTGATTTCAATAGGCGCAGGCCTGACCTGGGGTTCCGTGTTGCTGCACTATTAACGCGAATTCTGGATTAAGGAAGGAAGAAAGTATAGGAAATAGAAGGCTTTTTGGATTTGATGGAATAGGAAATGAGAGTAGAAAAGATATGAACCAAAAAATTAACAGGGGATCTATGGCGAGTGTGTTCAATTTCTAGTCTATTTTTTAGGTAACCAAAAACAGTCTCAATGATAGACCTTTTTCTCAGTAAAATCTTCTCATTTAGCGAAATCAATGCATTTTTCATACCTTTTTTCACCTTGGTAACAAGTTTCAAACCTCGGTCAAACAGCTTCTGAAAAAGCTCTTTTGCAATATAACCTTTGTCACCAAACAAAAGGCCGGTTAATTTTTCCGTCAGATTTGGCACAGGTATCCTATCATCAACATTGCCTTTTGTTAGCGTAAGTGCATGAATTTCACCATTTTCATTGATTACCATATGTAATTTGAAACCAAAAACCAGCCGTAAGTACTCTTGCTTAATTTTGCAATTCCAGCAAAAACTTTGTTTTTGGATATTCTTTTTGCATGACAAACTGCAATGGGAGTTGTGTCTATATATGAAATTCCAGTGTTTTCTGACTGTCCACAAAGCCAATGCAACAACATTGCTAAATGCCACAAAACCCTAGGCTTTAGAGCAACAAACCTGGTATATGAAGGCAACTTTGGAAACTCTGATTTGTAGAGCAACGTTAGGTAATGTAGATAGAAAGTTTTGAAATTTTTACACGGAGATTGTTGATATAGCAGGATTATTGTCATGATTTCGGAGTGCTCAATTTCCGTTGTTCTTGTGGGTTTTTTACCATTTGGCAGTAGTTTACCTGCAAAATTTTTCTCTATATCTCTGCAAAAATCATCGACCAAACAAAACAGTTTGTTATATCTTCCATGGTTAACCTCATCTATTAATCCAGAATTCGCGTTTGTAGAACATCACAGATTGCACCCATAGGGCACAGCCCTTACTATTACCCACAAATCTATAAATAATAAAGATGAAGGCTTTTATTTTATTAATTCGACTTTTTACTATAAAAAAAACTATAGTCTAAAAATGGAAATATATGGTAAAAAGAAATTTAAGCACCTCAACTGGTGAATGGGCAGAAAGTGAATTTGGAATTGTTAATTTTGGTGATAAAAGATTAAGTAAAAGGCTTTTAAAAATAGTTAATAGTTTTGCTGAATCGCCTGAACATTCAATAAATCAAGCTTGTGAAGATTGGCATCAAAGTAAAGCAGCTTATAGATTTTTCCAAAACGATGCTATTTCTGAAAGAAAGATATTAGACAGTCATATAATTAAAACTGTTGAAAGAGCTAAAGAATACTCAACTATCTTAGCTATCCAAGACACGAGTTATATTTCATATAAAAATCATAAAAAGACCGAAGGATTAGGGATTATAGCAGCAAGATTAAGATCTAAAACAACTGATTTTAAAACCCATGATGCATACAACGTTTGCAGTTACAACAGAAGATAGGATTATTGAATCAAAAAATTAGTACTAGACCTTCCTTAGCTGAAGACCTAAAGGAGTTGAAAAGAAGAAGCCATAATACTGCTCTTCCCATAGAAGAGAAAGAAAGCATACGGTATCACTTAAAGACTCTACTAAACATCCTGGATTAAAGGATGTTAAGGTAGTTACCGTTTGTGATAGAGAAGCAGATATTTATGATTTATTTGAAGTTGCTTCCACTAATCAATCTCTTTTTGTAGTAAGAGGAAATCAAAACAGAACAGTAAACAAGAAGTCGACTTATTCTGAAAAAGGTGGTAAAAGATTGTGGGATTTGATGAATCGCATGTCTTGTCAAGGAGAAATTCAAGTCTGCTCGCGATAATAAACCTCAAAGAACAGCAGTTTTAGAAGTAAAGTTTAGTAACTTTGTGATGAATGCATCAAAAAATAACGCTAGACGTAAAACCCAAAAACTTCCTAATTTAAATTTAAATACTGTCTATGTTATAGAAAAATATCCCCCATTTGGCGAAGAGCCTATGAACTGGATTTTATTGACAAATATAAATATTAATAATTTTGAAGAAGCAGTAGAAAAAATACAATGGTATTGCTTAAGATGGAGAATAGAGGTTTTTCATAAAATTTTGAAATCCGGTCTTAAAGTTGAAGAATGTAGGCTCCAAACAGCAGATAGATTAATCCGCTTTCTTACAATTATGAGTATAATTGCATGGAGAATATTCTTTATCACATTGGTAGCTAGCAAACCTTTCTTGTACTGTCATACTGACTGATGATGAATGGAAGGTTTTGTATACCAAAATGCTTAAGACAAAAAACTATCCTGTGACCCCACCACCTATAAGAGAAATCGTGAGGTGGGTGGCCAAATTAGGAGGGTTTTTAGCCCGCAAAATGACTTAGCTATAGCTCTGTGGAAGGGATGGAAACGTCTCTTTGATTTAGCAGAAGGATGAAGACTTGCTCATGAATTCTATACTTGTGGGTAATAGTAACGCGAATTCTGGATTAAAGGAGAATAGAAAAGGCAAGAAAACAGGGTAAACTCAGCAGTTATAAAAAAACAGATGAGGTTAACCATGGAAGATATAACAAACTGTTTTGTTTGGTCGATGATTTTTGCAGAGATATAGAGAAAAATTTTGCAGGTAAACTACTGCCAAATGGTAAAAAACCCACAAGAACAACGGAAATTGAGCACTCCGAAATCATGACAATAATCCTGCTATATCAACAATCTCCGTGTAAAAATTTCAAAACTTTCTATCTACATTACCTAACGTTGCTCTACAAATCAGAGTTTCCAAAGTTGCCTTCATATACCAGGTTTGTTGCTCTAAAGCCTAGGGTTTTGTGGCATTTAGCAATGTTGTTGCATTGGCTTTGTGGACAGTCAGAAAACACTGGAATTTCATATATAGACACAACTCCCATTGCAGTTTGTCATGCAAAAAGAATATCCAAAAACAAAGTTTTTGCTGGAATTGCAAAATTAAGCAAGAGTACTTACGGCTGGTTTTTTGGTTTCAAATTACATATGGTAATCAATGAAAATGGTGAAATTCATTCACTTACGCTAACAAAAGGCAATGTTGATGATAGGATACCTGTGCCAAATCTGACGGAAAAATTAACCGGCCTTTTGTTTGGTGACAAAGGTTATATTGCAAAAGAGCTTTTTCAGAAGCTGTTTGACCGAGGTTTGAAACTTGTTACCAAGGTGAAAAAAGGTATGAAAAATGCATTGATTTCGCTAAATGAGAAGATTTTACTGAGAAAAAGGTCTATCATTGAGACTGTTTTTGGTTACCTAAAAAATAGACTAGAAATTGAACACACTCGCCATAGATCCCCTGTTAATTTTTTGGTTCATATCTTTTCTACTCTCATTTCCTATTCCATCAAATCCAAAAAGCCTTCTATTTCCTATACTTTCTTCCTTCCTTAATCCAGAATTCGCGTTTCTAGCTGTAACTATAAATGTATGGATTTTTTATCGTACTATGTTACAATCAATGTCTTGCTAAAAATTAAATATTAATGAACGAACTAAGAAAGTTAAGTATTACACAAATGCATGACGGGCTCAAAAAAAAGAGTTTTTCTGCCGTTGAACTCGTAGAGGCGCACATTAGTGCGGTTGAAAATGAGAAATTAAATGCATTTATAACAAAAACCCCAGAGATAGCAATGAAAGCTGCTAAAGCTGCAGATGAATATTTCTCTAGGCAAAAGGATGATTTAATCTCGCCGCTCATGGGTATACCAGTTGGCATCAAAGATCTATTCTGTACAAAAGGAATAAAAACAACAGCATGCTCAAAAATGCTGGAAAATTTCGTTCCGACTTACGAATCTACGGTGTCTGACTTGCTTTTAAAAAGTGGAGCAGCCATGCTCGGTAAGCTTAATATGGATGAATTTGCTATGGGTTCTGCGAACACAAACAGCTATTTTGGCCCTGTTGAAAATGTGTGGATTAGAAAAAGTGATGGGGAAAAAGTTGTTCCTGGTGGATCATCTGGTGGATCTGCAGCATCGGTTGCTGGATTTTTATGCGCTGGAGCGTTAGGGAGCGACACCGGTGGATCTGTACGCCAACCAGCAGCTTATTGTGGAGTAGTTGGAATAAAGCCAACTTATGGAAGATGCTCGCGTTTTGGTATGATTGCATTTGCGAGTTCTCTGGATCAAGCAGGAGTCATTACTCGTTCTGTCTCTGATTCAGCATTAATGCTGGAAGCAATTTGTGGCTATGATACAAAAGATTCAATATCAAGCGAAAAGCCAGTGCCTAAATTTTCTAGCTTCATAAATGGTGATGTCAAGGGTAAGCGTATTGGTATACCAAAAGAATATAGGATGGATGGAATTTCAGAGGAAATAGTCCATAATTGGGAGAAAGTTGCTTCCTATTTAAAAGAAAATGGCGCTGAAGTTGTTGACGTTACTCTGCCACATACTAAATATGCAATACCAGTCTATTATTTAATCTGTTCTGCTGAAACTTCATCCAATCTCGCTCGTTATGATGGTGTGCGTTATGGATTAAGGGTTGATGCTGATACCCTTGAAGAAATGTATTCACTAACAAGAGCAGAAGGTTTTGGTAAAGAGGTGAAAAGAAGAATTTTAATTGGCGCTTATGCGCTTTCTTCAGGTCATTATAATGAATATTACGAAAAAGCGCAGTGCATTAGGGCATTAATCAGAAATGATTTTATAAAAGCGTTTGAAAAAATAGATTACATACTTGTGCCATCTGCTCCAACAGAAGCTTTTGGCTTAAATGAAAAGCCAGATCCGCTAATTATGTGCATCAATGATGTGTTTACTGTGCCGGCAAGTCTGGCAGGATTGCCTGCTATTTCTGTTCCTGTAGGACTCTCCAATGAGGGTTTACCACTTGCCTTGCAAGTAATTGGAAATTATTATGACGAAGCTGGAATATTAAATGTGGCAAGTGTGATAGAGCAAAATTGCGGCAGAACAATTAGCACTGATTTCCATCCAAAAGAGTGTCATTCCAGCGCGTGAAGCTGGCATAAAACGGAACTAGAATTAAATGCAAAAATTGCTTTACAAGCTTCGCCAGCGCCCTTATCATGAAACTGAAGCTATTTATTTATCTTCGCAATCTGTGCAGGTTAATGACAAAAAACTTAGGGTATTTGGCGTCTCATGTTTAATTTTTCGCACTACGTGCATCGCATGTCTTTAAAAATTCTGGGTTTTTACCTATACAAGCCGAAACGCGCTTACAAAGCGTTTAAGACAGCAAAAAACGTCAAATTGACAAGGGAGAATTTGAATGCTAGCTACTACGGGGTTTCTTTGCCTTTTTCCCTGCTTAGTAAATTTCTTAAACACTTGCGATGTAGGTTAGTTGCAAGTTAAAAGCAGCTAAATCGCTCTTAATCAAGCGTTTTAGAATAAAAAAACGCCGATATTTTAGTACATAGTAAATAGCCAACCACCAACGGGGCTTCTTTTGCCTTTTTTTTCGTTTGGTAAATTTCTTAAATATTTATGACTAAAGTAATTTAGGCTTACCGACAACCGTCATCCCGCTACGTGTTAGCTGGATCTATGCTATAGCTTAATCCACAAAGGTAGAGACATTTTTAAGGATAAAGTAAACGGCATTGAAAAAATCAGCAAACATGTGAGATATTTTTCGAATATTGTGCTTAATTTTAAACCAATAACGCGAATTCTGGATTAAAGGAGAATAGAAAAGGCAAGAAAACAGGGTAAACTCAGCAGTTATAAAAAAACAGATGAGGTTAACCATGGAAGATATAACAAACTGTTTTGTTTGGTCGATGATTTTTGCAGAGATATAGAGAAAAATTTTGCAGGTAAACTACTGCCAAATGGTAAAAAACCCACAAGAACAACGGAAATTGAGCACTCCGAAATCATGACAATAATCCTGCTATATCAACAATCTCCGTGTAAAAATTTCAAAACTTTCTATCTACATTACCTAACGTTGCTCTACAAATCAGAGTTTCCAAAGTTGCCTTCATATACCAGGTTTGTTGCTCTAAAGCCTAGGGTTTTGTGGCATTTAGCAATGTTGTTGCATTGGCTTTGTGGACAGTCAGAAAACACTGGAATTTCATATATAGACACAACTCCCATTGCAGTTTGTCATGCAAAAAGAATATCCAAAAACAAAGTTTTTGCTGGAATTGCAAAATTAAGCAAGAGTACTTACGGCTGGTTTTTTGGTTTCAAATTACATATGGTAATCAATGAAAATGGTGAAATTCATTCACTTACGCTAACAAAAGGCAATGTTGATGATAGGATACCTGTGCCAAATCTGACGGAAAAATTAACCGGCCTTTTGTTTGGTGACAAAGGTTATATTGCAAAAGAGCTTTTTCAGAAGCTGTTTGACCGAGGTTTGAAACTTGTTACCAAGGTGAAAAAAGGTATGAAAAATGCATTGATTTCGCTAAATGAGAAGATTTTACTGAGAAAAAGGTCTATCATTGAGACTGTTTTTGGTTACCTAAAAAATAGACTAGAAATTGAACACACTCGCCATAGATCCCCTGTTAATTTTTTGGTTCATATCTTTTCTACTCTCATTTCCTATTCCATCAAATCCAAAAAGCCTTCTATTTCCTATACTTTCTTCCTTCCTTAATCCAGAATTCGCGTTATAAGATCAGCTACTTTCCATGCTGGTTTGCTTGCTCACAAGCAAACTTTTCTGGATTCCAGTGGGATTTGTTGCATCGCTACTTATGAAAGGCTAACTATAGTTAGGATTATAAGCAACCTATTGAAAATCTTGTTTTTTTGCAATCAATCTGATCAAATTTAAGAATAGTAATTTATTATTTATATTAATAAACTTAATTCTATTGAAAATAGCTAAAGCATTGAAATTCTTGAATTTTAGCCGGATTAGTGAGTGGTAGTGAAATTTCTTTTACTCAAATTTAGGTATTCACTGACCGTTCTTGTTATAAATACCAGAATAATAAGCTACTGATATTCTCCATCTTTTTTATCTTTAATCCATCATAGCTAGCGATGCAACAAAGCCATTCCAGTGTCAAGCACTGGAATGACATCGTTGTAACATTGTACCATATTACAATGTTCGTACAGTTGTGATAGATGCCCAACAAGTCTATTTTTAAAGCCCACATCCTAATAAACTATTCTGCCGAGCTTCCAATACCTTCACATTTACTATTTTATCTCTATACTTCCCTTCAGGATCATCAATGCATACTGATTGCATATATGGGCTTTTACCAATAATTTGGTTTTGGTGTTTGCCTTTTTTATCACTGAACAAAGCAGGTATAGTTTTGCCTACCATACTCTGGTTAAACTCAAGTTGTTGCTTACTAATTAATTTCTGTAAACGAAGAAGGCGTTCTGTTTTAACCTCTTCTGGCACTTGATCTTTTCTTTCTGCTCCTGGTGTGCCTGGTCTTGGGCTGTATTTAAAACTATAAGCCTGAGCATATCTAACTTTTTCTACTAATTTCATAGTTTCTTCAAAATCTTTTTCGGTTTCTCCAGGAAAACCAACGATAAAATCAGAAGAAAATTCGATTTCAGGTTTCAATTTGCGAAATCTGTCTATTATTTCCAAATACTCCTCTGCAGTGTGTTTCCTGTTCATCACGCGCAATATTTTATTCGAACCTGACTGCACAGGCAGGTGAACAAACGGCATGAGTTTTGGCTCTTCCACATGTGCCAAGTAGAGAGATTCATGCATATCTCTTGGATGAGAAGTTGTATAACGAATCCTCTCTAGCTTTTCAATTTTAGCAATATGACTAATTAATTTTCCTAAATCCCACACTTCCCCTTCGCATTCCCCATGGTAAGCATTGACGTTCTGACCAAGCAAATTGATCTCATTTGCCCCATTTGCAACTAATTTCAATACTTCGCGAAATATTTCATTTACTGGTCGTGAGTACTCAGCTCCACGAGTGTAGGGCACTACACAAAATGTACAAAACTTATCACAACCTTCTTGTATGGAAAGAAACGCAGAAGATCCTTGGCTATTGCCGTAACATTCATCTGGCAATTTATCAAACTTTGCAACTTCCGGAAAATCAGTATTTATTACATGACCTTTACTTCTTCTTGCTTTGACTATCAGTTCTGGTAAAGCGGCAATGCTTTGCGGACCAACAACAATATCCACAAATGGGGCTCTTCTGAACACTTCTTCTCCCTCTGCTTGCGCTACACATCCAGCCACCACTATAGTCATTTCTTTTCTTGATGAATGAATCCTTCCAAGCTCTGAGTAAAGCTTTTCTGCTGCCTTCTCTCTAATATGGCAAGTATTCAATATCACCAAATCAGCTTGTTCTGCATCACTAACAACGTTGAACCCTAGAGGCTTAACTATATTCTCCATTAAAACGGAGTCATAAACGTTCATCTGACAGCCGTAAGTTTTGATGTATAGGCCTTTCATATTTGGTATATCTTTTTCAAAACTCTACATACAATCACATTAAATGTCTAACAGAATAAACACGCACACCCCAGCGCGTGACGCTAGTAAACTTGCTAGCACAATAGATTTTGACAAAATTATACGAAAAACTGGATCCCAGTGGGCTTTGTTGCATCGCTAGCTATGATGGATTAAAGATAAAAAAGATGGAGAATATCAGTAGCTTATTATTCTGGTATTTATAACAAGAACGGTCAGTGAATACCTAAATTTGAGTAAAAGAAATTTCACTACCACTCACTAATCCGGCTAAAATTCAAGAATTTCAATGCTTTAGCTATTTTCAATAGAATTAAGTTTATTAATATAAATAATAAATTACTATTCTTAAATTTGATCAGATTGATTGCAAAAAAACAAGATTTTCAATAGGTTGCTTATAATCCTAACTATAGTTAGCCTTTCATAAGTAGCGATGCAACAAATCCCACTGGAATGGCTTTGTTGCATAGCAACCGAAAAAATCTGGTGGCTACTGACAAAATTCATTATAAATAACCATTTAACTGTTGAAGAAAAAATATGCCACAGAAAATGAAAGTCAGTAACCAAAACGAATATAACAAATTCCTTGAAAAAAGGGGAAATATTTTTCGTTACATCGATGAAGCTATCGAAAATTGGTATGAAAATAGTCCAAAAATGCAGGGCGGCAACTATATTTACAGTGATAAAGTCGTAATTTTGGTGCATATAATTGTCAATCTTTTTAGAATTGGTTTAAGACAAACGGTGGGGTTTATAAAAGGATATCTGCAACAAATAGGAAAAAATTTGGCAGTTATCAGCTATTCACAAGCATCAAGAAGGTTTAAAAAACTTAATATTAAGATAAATGATTGCAGGGTTGATAAAAGCAACATGGAAAATATTGAAATTATCATAGATAGCACAAGTATCAGCATTTACAGTAACACTCCTGGCCACAGTAAGGAAAACAGTGCAGATAGAAAGTACCGAAGCTACGAGCAAGTAAGAAAGTTACATGTTATGTTAAGTGTAAATAGTAAAAAAGCTATAGCTGCAAGATACAGTAATGGCTTCTACTCTGACCACTATGGAGCTTGCGATTTGCTTGAAGAAGTTAATTTTCAGCACAAAATAAAAGCATTATATGCAGATAGGGCATACGATAGGCACAAACTTTATAAATTGTGTAAGAAATACGATATAAAGACAAAAGTTCTACCAAAAAAGGATGCAGCAGAACATTCAAAAATAGATTATATGTCTGACAGAAATGCTGCTATTAACGCGAATTCTGGATTAATAGATGAGGTTAACCATGGAAGATATAACAAACTGTTTTGTTTGGTCGATGATTTTTGCAGAGATATAGAGAAAAATTTTGCAGGTAAACTACTGCCAAATGGTAAAAAACCCACAAGAACAACGGAAATTGAGCACTCCGAAATCATGACAATAATCCTGCTATATCAACAATCTCCGTGTAAAAATTTCAAAACTTTCTATCTACATTACCTAACGTTGCTCTACAAATCAGAGTTTCCAAAGTTGCCTTCATATACCAGGTTTGTTGCTCTAAAGCCTAGGGTTTTGTGGCATTTAGCAATGTTGTTGCATTGGCTTTGTGGACAGTCAGAAAACACTGGAATTTCATATATAGACACAACTCCCATTGCAGTTTGTCATGCAAAAAGAATATCCAAAAACAAAGTTTTTGCTGGAATTGCAAAATTAAGCAAGAGTACTTACGGCTGGTTTTTTGGTTTCAAATTACATATGGTAATCAATGAAAATGGTGAAATTCATTCACTTACGCTAACAAAAGGCAATGTTGATGATAGGATACCTGTGCCAAATCTGACGGAAAAATTAACCGGCCTTTTGTTTGGTGACAAAGGTTATATTGCAAAAGAGCTTTTTCAGAAGCTGTTTGACCGAGGTTTGAAACTTGTTACCAAGGTGAAAAAAGGTATGAAAAATGCATTGATTTCGCTAAATGAGAAGATTTTACTGAGAAAAAGGTCTATCATTGAGACTGTTTTTGGTTACCTAAAAAATAGACTAGAAATTGAACACACTCGCCATAGATCCCCTGTTAATTTTTTGGTTCATATCTTTTCTACTCTCATTTCCTATTCCATCAAATCCAAAAAGCCTTCTATTTCCTATACTTTCTTCCTTCCTTAATCCAGAATTCGCGTTTAGAGCAAAAATTAGAAGCTAAAATAAACCGTGTATTTGAAATAACAGGCAAATTAGAAAAAATAATGAAGGAAAAAGATGAGCTTGGTGAGCAAGAAGAAGAATTACTTTGTAAAATCTCGCGTTTATGTGAACAGTTACAAGAAAAAGAAAATGATATAGCTAAAAAAGAAGAACGCATAACGGAATTGAAAAGGAAAGTAGACAATAATAAATATGAAGAATTACAAAATAAAGAAGTTCATAAAGAAATAGAAAAATTATCTAAAGAAAAAGAGGAATTATGTAAAGAAATAGAAAAATTATGTAAAGAAAAACATATATTATATAATAAATAAGAAGAATTGTATAAAAGACAAGAAGAACTTTATGTAGAATTAGATGAGTTACAATGTAGATTTCAAGAAATTAATCAGAAAAATAAAAACTTATCTCAAGAATTAAAAAAGAAATCTGAAGAGTTACGTGATGCAAATGATTGCATTAATAGTCAATGTTGTGAGTTAGACGGAATAAGAAAAGATTGTAACAATGAGGTAAAAAGTTTAAAAAATTTACTTTTAAAGCAAGACGCTCAAATAGAACAACTTGAAGAAGATTTGTTGAGAAATGCAGAAGAGAAAAAGGGTTATTTACTGGAAATGTTAGAACCTGTGGTAGACGAGGTAGAAAAATTGGTAAACAATAATGAAGCGATCGGAGATCATAGTAGAAAAATAATATTACAGGAGACTCAAAAAATAAAGTTTATATTGAAGGAAATTATGCAATTCACGCCAGGTGAAGATTCTAGATGTGAATCACCATCAGAGGAAACGTTTGATTTTTCACTGGAGGATCTTGGATATGTAAGTCGCTCATCCACTCCGATCAAATTGCCAAATTCACTATTGACAGAATCTTATGAACGCAGTCAGTTCAATCAGAGTGAAAGTATTTGCAAAACACAACAATGAGTCTTATTATAAGATAAATCATGCAAGATAATGAACCCAATAATATGCGCACTGGATACAGAAGACTTAAATAAGGCTATTTCTCTAGCTAATGCCTTACGTAATAAAGTTGGCATGGTAAAGCTGGGATTAGAATTTTTTGCTGCTCATGGTCTCTCTGGAGTGCAAGAAGTTGCAAAATGCAATGTACCAATTTTTTTAGATCTGAAATTGCATGACATTCCAAACACTGTAGCTAAAACAGTTGAAGTAATAAAAGTTCTGAACGTTGAAATGTTAACTCTGCACATCATTGGTGGAACAAAAATGCTTGAAGAAGCGCTAAGTGTAGTGCAAGGCACAAAAATAAAGCTGATTGGAGTAACGGTGCTAACTAGTATGAGCAATGAGGATTTAAACGAGCTTGGAGTAGCAAGAGAGGCAAAATCACAGGTAATTTTGCTTGCAAAGCTTGCAAAAAAGATAGGACTCTATGGAATAGTCTGTTCTGCATTGGAAGCTCAAGAAGTGCGCCGAGAATGCGGTGAAGACTTTAAAATTATTACTCCAGGAATTCGTATAGATCCAGGTCATGACGACCAAAAAAGAACAGCAACACCAAGAGAAGCAATAAATTCAGGAGCTGATTATATCGTCATTGGCAGACCCATTACAAAAACTGCAAGTAGTGCAGAATTAATATTGAAATCCCTTATCTAATTGAAGCAGATAAAAAAAAGTGCTTGACATAAAAAAAACAAACATTATATAGTGTTGTTATCTTTTATTTTGTCCCGCTTAATTTAATTACTGAATTAAGCTTACAGTACTAGGCGTGGTACAAAGTGCCACGCTATTTTCCGATTTACATTTTCAACAGATAAAAAATGATGCCATTCCAGCGCGTGGCGTTGGAATCCAGTTTTCCATCCAAGACGGCAGTGCCCAGACACTGGTTTCCATATCAAAAATGTTTATTTTCCAGCTACTTTTATACTTATAAATTAGTGTGCTTTCTTATAATTAAAATTCCTGGATCCCAGTGGGCTTTGTTGCATAGCAACCGAAAAAATCTGGTGGCTACTGACAAAATTCATTATAAATAACCATTTAACTGTTGAAGAAAAAATATGCCACAGAAAATGAAAGTCAGTAACCAAAACGAATATAACAAATTCCTTGAAAAAAGGGGAAATATTTTTCGTTACATCGATGAAGCTATCGAAAATTGGTATGAAAATAGTCCAAAAATGCAGGGCGGCAACTATATTTACAGTGATAAAGTCGTAATTTTGGTGCATATAATTGTCAATCTTTTTAGAATTGGTTTAAGACAAACGGTGGGGTTTATAAAAGGATATCTGCAACAAATAGGAAAAAATTTGGCAGTTATCAGCTATTCACAAGCATCAAGAAGGTTTAAAAAACTTAATATTAAGATAAATGATTGCAGGGTTGATAAAAGCAACATGGAAAATATTGAAATTATCATAGATAGCACAAGTATCAGCATTTACAGTAACACTCCTGGCCACAGTAAGGAAAACAGTGCAGATAGAAAGTACCGAAGCTACGAGCAAGTAAGAAAGTTACATGTTATGTTAAGTGTAAATAGTAAAAAAGCTATAGCTGCAAGATACAGTAATGGCTTCTACTCTGACCACTATGGAGCTTGCGATTTGCTTGAAGAAGTTAATTTTCAGCACAAAATAAAAGCATTATATGCAGATAGGGCATACGATAGGCACAAACTTTATAAATTGTGTAAGAAATACGATATAAAGACAAAAGTTCTACCAAAAAAGGATGCAGCAGAACATTCAAAATAGATTATATGTCTGACAGAAATGCTGCTATTAACGCGAATTCTGGATTAAAGGAGAATAGAAAAGGCAAGAAAACAGGGTAAACTCAGCAGTTATAAAAAAACAGATGAGGTTAACCATGGAAGATATAACAAACTGTTTTGTTTGGTCGATGATTTTTGCAGAGATATAGAGAAAAATTTTGCAGGTAAACTACTGCCAAATGGTAAAAAACCCACAAGAACAACGGAAATTGAGCACTCCGAAATCATGACAATAATCCTGCTATATCAACAATCTCCGTGTAAAAATTTCAAAACTTTCTATCTACATTACCTAACGTTGCTCTACAAATCAGAGTTTCCAAAGTTGCCTTCATATACCAGGTTTGTTGCTCTAAAGCCTAGGGTTTTGTGGCATTTAGCAATGTTGTTGCATTGGCTTTGTGGACAGTCAGAAAACACTGGAATTTCATATATAGACACAACTCCCATTGCAGTTTGTCATGCAAAAAGAATATCCAAAACAAAGTTTTTGCTGGAATTGCAAAATTAAGCAAGAGTACTTACGGCTGGTTTTTTGGTTTCAAATTACATATGGTAATCAATGAAAATGGTGAAATTCATTCACTTACGCTAACAAAAGGCAATGTTGATGATAGGATACCTGTGCCAAATCTGACGGAAAAATTAACCGGCCTTTTGTTTGGTGACAAAGGTTATATTGCAAAAGAGCTTTTTCAGAAGCTGTTTGACCGAGGTTTGAAACTTGTTACCAAGGTGAAAAAAGGTATGAAAAATGCATTGATTTCGCTAAATGAGAAGATTTTACTGAGAAAAAGGTCTATCATTGAGACTGTTTTTGGTTACCTAAAAAATAGACTAGAAATTGAACACACTCGCCATAGATCCCCTGTTAATTTTTTGGTTCATATCTTTTCTACTCTCATTTCCTATTCCATCAAATCCAAAAAGCCTTCTATTTCCTATACTTTCTTCCTTCCTTAATCCAGAATTCGCGTCTAAAGCGTCCAAAAGGCTTTTCATGCCGTCCAGTTCTTATTCACGTTAATGGTGTGAGTGATGACGTTATAGATAGTGATTACTTTTCAAACATAATTGATTTTGGAGAATTATTGAATTGTAAGTAATTCTTGCTCTACTTTTTCAACTTTGTGTCATTTAACATTGGAACAAGATTCCAGATGACATCTTTCTTGAACTCTTACTATAACAATGTTCGTACAGATATGTGCCACGCGCTGGAATGACATGGTGAGGCGTCATGCTGCCGCGAACCGTCATACCGTCACGGTATCTCTTAGCCGCTAACACGTAGCGGAATGACGAATTACTTGACTTTTACAGGGATGACGGTTGTTGTTTAGCCATAAATATTTAAGAAATTTACCAAATGAAAAAAAAGGCAAAAGAAGCCCTGGGGTTATTATCCGCTTTAAAATATTGGCGTTTTTTATGTTTTAAACGCTTGATAAGCGAGATTCAGCCGCTTTTAATTGCAACTAACTTACGCTGCAAATGTTTAAGAAATTTACTAAGCAGAAAAAAAAGACAAAGAATCCACGAGTTAGCTAGTCTTTTACTATCTCTGTCGAGTATTGGCATTTTTTTGATGTCTTGTAACGCTTTATAAGCGCGTTCAGCTTATTTAGATAAAAATCTAGTGTAGATGAAGTTTTGTAAAGACATACAGTATCTATATACTGCAAAAAATTAAACATAAGACGCCGATACATTAAGTAATCCTTACCTTTTAATCTGCAGACTGGCGAAAGCAAATACAATAGCTTCAGTTTCATGATAAGGAGGCTGGCGAGGCTTGTCAAGTAGTTTCTACCTGAAACCACAATATTCGCACAGTTGGAAAATGGTTGCGGGAGTAGGATTTGAACCTACGACCTTCAGGTTATGAGCCTGACGAGCTACCGAGCTGCTCCATCCCGCGTCGTTGCTTATTTAGTTATTATATATACAATAATAGAAAATAAAAGAATAAAATTACATTATGGTGTATATTTTGTGTATTTATTAACTTTTCTTGACATAATAGTTAGTTATATACGTCATAACCTACACAATGAAAAATATAACTTGATACTATGGTTTCCTGTGTGTCAGTGTGTAGGGATTTTAACCTATTTTTCCCTAAGTTTTGAACCAAGCTGCACTTTTACCATATCTATTTTTCTTTTGCTTTTACCCACACTAATTCTGATTGCAATATTGTATAAAAGGTACGCGATATTATGTATCGCTTTAATTACAGTGCTCATAACGCGAATTCTGGATTAATAGATGAGGTTAACCATGGAAGATATAACAAACTGTTTTGTTTGGTCGATGATTTTTGCAGAGATATAGAGAAAAATTTTGCAGGTAAACTACTGCCAAATGGTAAAAAACCCACAAGAACAACGGAAATTGAGCACTCCGAAATCATGACAATAATCCTGCTATATCAACAATCTCCGTGTAAAAATTTCAAAACTTTCTATCTACATTACCTAACGTTGCTCTACAAATCAGAGTTTCCAAAGTTGCCTTCATATACCAGGTTTGTTGCTCTAAAGCCTAGGGTTTTGTGGCATTTAGCAATGTTGTTGCATTGGCTTTGTGGACAGTCAGAAAACACTGGAATTTCATATATAGACACAACTCCCATTGCAGTTTGTCATGCAAAAAGAATATCCAAAAACAAAGTTTTTGCTGGAATTGCAAAATTAAGCAAGAGTACTTACGGCTGGTTTTTTGGTTTCAAATTACATATGGTAATCAATGAAAATGGTGAAATTCATTCACTTACGCTAACAAAAGGCAATGTTGATGATAGGATACCTGTGCCAAATCTGACGGAAAAATTAACCGGCCTTTTGTTTGGTGACAAAGGTTATATTGCAAAAGAGCTTTTTCAGAAGCTGTTTGACCGAGGTTTGAAACTTGTTACCAAGGTGAAAAAAGGTATGAAAAATGCATTGATTTCGCTAAATGAGAAGATTTTACTGAGAAAAAGGTCTATCATTGAGACTGTTTTTGGTTACCTAAAAAATAGACTAGAAATTGAACACACTCGCCATAGATCCCCTGTTAATTTTTTGGTTCATATCTTTTCTACTCTCATTTCCTATTCCATCAAATCCAAAAAGCCTTCTATTTCCTATACTTTCTTCCTTCCTTAATCCAGAATTCGCGTTTAAGGTGCTATGCAACAAAGCCATCCCAGTGTCACGCACTGGGATGACGAGGTAGAGGGTACTGGGATGACATAGGATAATATGGGATGAAGGAGATAATACAAAAAAACATTAGCTATGTTTTTGCATAACAATGCCTCTCTTCATTCCTGCCAAATCATATACGTATTCTTGAAAAGCTAATTCGTATGAGGGTATTATTTTGTCAATATCATTTTGATCTTCACCTATCTCCAATATCGCAAACCCATTTTTTTTAAGGCACTTTCTCAATATTGGAAAAATACTCAAATAACAACTCAGACCATCAATACCACCATCAAGAGCAATGCTTGGCTCTTTTTGCACTTCAGCTTGCAGGTCTTTTAATTTGCTTCTTTTTATATATGGAGGGTTGCTAATTATAAGATCAAATGAACCTCTGCACTCTGTCCACGAACTTGGAAATATTTTGGCTCTGCTGAGGAGATTATGTTTCTTTGTGTTCTGATAGGCAACTTTGTATGCTTCCAAGCTTTTTTCAAAACCGATGCCGACAGCATATTCATACTCACTAAGTACGGATATCAATAAACAACCTGTACCTGTACCAAAATCCGCGATTTTTAGTTTCTGCTTTTTGTTTGGGTAATATTTTAACACTGTTGAGATTAATGTTTCACTATCTGGTCTTGGATCTAAAACATGTTGGTTAACTATAAAATTTTTACTCCAGAATTCACGATTACCTATTATTTGCGATATTGGATATCTTTCCGCTCTTTTTTTTGTTAATTTCCAAAATAAAAGTTCTTTCTCCATCGGCACTTGATCAGCATGGTTCATAATTATGAATGATCTTTCCACTCCAAGTATGTGCTGCATGATGATTTCACAATCTAAATGTGGTGATTCAACTTTATGTGACGATAATAACTCCGATCCTTCTTGAATTAAAGTGCTGATTGTTTTCATTATTCTAAAAATGTGTTCCTTTCAGCCAAGAATAGCAAGATGAGCGTAGAGCTTCCAGTTTAGGGTACTGCACTAAATCCCAGTGTCAAGCACGCAGCTGTACGAACATTGCAATTTGCAGATTCAAGTAGCTTGACTACTTGGATCCAGCTAAGTTGGTGAGTATAAAAGTATAGCTTCTACGTCATGCCGCCGCGGCGCTAACACGTAGCGGGATGACGAGTTACTATGCCGCCGCGAACCGTCATACCTACCCCTACAATAACATTGCAAGTATTGGTCTTTTTCCCTATAAACGCGAATTCTGGATTAAGGAAGGAAGAAAGTATAGGAAATAGAAGGCTTTTTGGATTTGATGGAATAGGAAATGAGAGTAGAAAAGATATGAACCAAAAAATTAACAGGGGATCTATGGCGAGTGTGTTCAATTTCTAGTCTATTTTTTAGGTAACCAAAAACAGTCTCAATGATAGACCTTTTTCTCAGTAAAATCTTCTCATTTAGCGAAATCAATGCATTTTTCATACCTTTTTTCACCTTGGTAACAAGTTTCAAACCTCGGTCAAACAGCTTCTGAAAAAGCTCTTTTGCAATATAACCTTTGTCACCAAACAAAAGGCCGGTTAATTTTTCCGTCAGATTTGGCACAGGTATCCTATCATCAACATTGCCTTTTGTTAGCGTAAGTGAATGAATTTCACCATTTTCATTGATTACCATATGTAATTTGAAACCAAAAAACCAGCCGTAAGTACTCTTGCTTAATTTTGCAATTCCAGCAAAAACTTTGTTTTTGGATATTCTTTTTGCATGACAAACTGCAATGGGAGTTGTGTCTATATATGAAATTCCAGTGTTTTCTGACTGTCCACAAAGCCAATGCAACAACATTGCTAAATGCCACAAAACCCTAGGCTTTAGAGCAACAAACCTGGTATATGAAGGCAACTTTGGAAACTCTGATTTGTAGAGCAACGTTAGGTAATGTAGATAGAAAGTTTTGAAATTTTTACACGGAGATTGTTGATATAGCAGGATTATTGTCATGATTTCGGAGTGCTCAATTTCCGTTGTTCTTGTGGGTTTTTTACCATTTGGCAGTAGTTTACCTGCAAAATTTTTCTCTATATCTCTGCAAAAATCATCGACCAAACAAAACAGTTTGTTATATCTTCCATGGTTAACCTCATCTGTTTTTTTATAACTGCTGAGTTTACCCTGTTTTCTTGCCTTTTCTATTCTCCTTTAATCCAGAATTCGCGTTTAAGGTGCTATGCAACAAAGCCCACTGGGATCCAGGAATTTTGATTGGGCACTAAGTTGGTAAGCATAAAAGTGGCTGATCTTATGTTAAAACACAACGTTCTTGATGAGATTACGGCAAGGCTGGATTGGCTTTGTTGCATCGCTACTTATGAAAGGCTAACTATAGTTAGGATTATAAGCAACCTATTGAAAATCTTGTTTTTTTGCAATCAATCTGATCAAATTTAAGAATAGTAATTTGTTATTTGTATTAATAAATTTAATTCTATTGAAAATAGCTAAAGCATTGAAATTCTTGAATTTTAGCCGGATTAGTGAGTGGTAGTGAAATTTCTTTTACTCAAATTTAGGTATTCACTGACCGTTCTTGTTATAAATACCAGAATAATAAGCTACTGATATTCTCCATCTTTTTTATCTTTAATCCATCATAGCTAGCGATGCAACAAAGCCATTCCAGTGTCAAGCACTGGAATGACACCATTTGCTGTGCAGTTTACCTTCAAGAATGAATGTTCGTACAGTTGTGCGTCACGCGCTGGCAAACAGATGTGTTTAACTTAACCCAACTTTAAATTTTTCGCTGTTAGTACTAATGATTCATTAAAGAAGCTGTCAATATCGCCAATACTATCTATACTTTTTGTACTGATAGATTGGTCAATCCTTTTGACTAAATTAGATAAAACTTTATTAGGGCCAATTTCAACGAACTTGTTAATACCACAACGCGCCATATGTAAAACCATTTCTCTCCATCTCACTCTGCTTATGACTTGTTTAGCAAGTAAAGTTTTTATAACTTTGGGATCACTCTCCTCTTTAGCTGTAACATTTGATATCAAAGGAACTATAGGGCGAGTCATTTTAATACCCTTCAAAAATTCCAAAACTTTTTCATCAGCAGGTTTCATAAGAGATGAATGAAAAGGTCCACTAACTTGTAATTTAATCAATTTCTTCACACTCGAGTTTTTGAATAAATCAGTTAATATCTCAAGGACTTCTGCAGTACCACTTACCACTACCTGCCCACCGCCATTATCGTTTGCAATTTCACAAATTCCGTCAATTTTGGCTGATCTTAATATGTCTTCCACTTCATTTATCTCTGCTCCAAGCAACGCAACCATTCCGCCTTTACATTTCAGTGAAGCTTCATGCATTGCTTCGCTGCGAACTTTTAGCAGCTTGACTGCAGACTCAAGAGTCAATGCCCCTGCAGCACATAGCGCTGTATATTCGCCAACTGAATGCCCACAAACATATTTAACATTGTGATCAGTGAAAAGAGATTTGCCAAACACATGCTCGATAACGCGTAGCATTGCAATTGACACTGCCATTATAGCTGACTGAGCGTTTTCTGTAATGGTTAATTCTTCAATAGGACCGTTGAAGATTAAATGAGACAGCTTTCTACCCAATATGCTATCTACTTCATTAAATACTTGTCTTGCAACGGAAAACTCACTATATAAGCTCTTTCCCATTCCTACAAACTGAGAGCCCTGACCAGGGAAAGCGAAAATCATGATAACTATTATTTATTCCCTATTAAGTATAACATTTTATCTATTTTTTGTCAATATTTTAGAATAATGATTGACTTAGTGAATTAAGTTCACTAGAATATTAACTGACTAAAAGTTTATAAGCAACAATGAATTATCATAAAATTATTATAGTTATGACAGACGGTCAAGAGTTTGAAACTCGTTCCACTTATGGAAAGGAAGGCGACAGGGTAAAGCTTGATAGAGATCCTCTTACTCACCCTGCATGGACTGGAAGTTTGACAAGCGGGTCAGCAAGTAAAACTAGCAAATTAGCTAAGTTTAACGATAAATATGGAAGCATTTTCTAATTTTCCTCCTCTTTAAGTTTTAGAGAGTTTACTGAAGTATGCATAAATACAAAAATATAGGCTATGTTGCTTCTCAATCACCAAAATCGCAGGAAGTATCTAAACTATTAAAGAAACTTAATTTTATCAATATAACAGAAGAAAATAAGTCCGAAATTGATCTACTGATAGTTGTTGGCGGTGATGGCTTTATGCTACGCACCTTGCATAATTACGTTATAGAAAACAAAAACACACACGTATACGGAGTAAACACTGGCAATGTTGGGTTTTTGATGAATAAATGCTTTAGCCGCAGTGAAGATTTAATTGATCATATAGAGCATGCAACTTCAACTCAGTTAACTTTGCTAAAAATGGAAGCAACAGACACAAGTGGCAAGAGATATCATTACATAGCAGTAAATGAAGTATATGTTTTTAGAAAAGCAAATCAAATAGTAGAGATGAATATTACTATTAATGATAAGCTAAAAGTAGAAAAATTTAGAGGGGACGGAGTAATATTATCTACTCCCACAGGCAGCACTGCATATAACTTCTCTGCCGGTGGCCCAATTTTACCACTAAATTCAAACTTACTTGCACTGACCTCTATTAATAGCTATTACCCAAGGCATTGGAATGGAGCACTAATCTCAAATGATACGATCGTACAAATTGACATTAACGACACAAAAAACCGTCCAGCACTTGTAGTATCAGATTATAAGGAGTTTCATAATATATCACAGATAAAAATACAAAAAGACCATGGGAACACAATCACTCTGCTTTTTGATAAGGATTATTCACTTGATGAAAGAATCTTTGATAGGCAATTTTTATACTAAATTTTTCATAATTATCCGGTACCTGTTCAGATGCATGGCTAATGTACAAATACTGAAACAAAAATTCCAGTGCTCCCTTTCTTGTCATTCCAACGCGAATTCTGGATTAAGGAAGGAAGAAAGTATAGGAAATAGAAGGCTTTTGGATTTGATGGAATAGGAAATGAGAGTAGAAAAGATATGAACCAAAAAATTAACAGGGGATCTATGGCGAGTGTGTTCAATTTCTAGTCTATTTTTTAGGTAACCAAAAACAGTCTCAATGATAGACCTTTTTCTCAGTAAAATCTTCTCATTTAGCGAAATCAATGCATTTTTCATACGCGAATTCTGGATTAAAGGAGAATAGAAAAGGCAAGAAAACAGGGTAAACTCAGCAGTTATAAAAAAACAGATGAGGTTAACCATGGAAGATATAACAAACTGTTTTGTTTGGTCGATGATTTTTGCAGAGATATAGAGAAAAATTTTGCAGGTAAACTACTGCCAAATGGTAAAAAACCCACAAGAACAACGGAAATTGAGCACTCCGAAATCATGACAATAATCCTGCTATATCAACAATCTCCGTGTAAAAATTTCAAAACTTTCTATCTACATTACCTAACGTTGCTCTACAAATCAGAGTTTCCAAAGTTGCCTTCATATACCAGGTTTGTTGCTCTAAAGCCTAGGGTTTTGTGGCATTTAGCAATGTTGTTGCATTGGCTTTGTGGACAGTCAGAAAACACTGGAATTTCATATATAGACACAACTCCCATTGCAGTTTGTCATGCAAAAAGAATATCCAAAAACAAAGTTTTTGCTGGAATTGCAAAATTAAGCAAGAGTACTTACGGCTGGTTTTTTGGTTTCAAATTACATATGGTAATCAATGAAAATGGTGAAATTCATTCACTTACGCTAACAAAAGGCAATGTTGATGATAGGATACCTGTGCCAAATCTGACGGAAAAATTAACCGGCCTTTTGTTTGGTGACAAAGGTTATATTGCAAAAGAGCTTTTTCAGAAGCTGTTTGACCGAGGTTTGAAACTTGTTACCAAGGTGAAAAAAGGTATGAAAAATGCATTGATTTCGCTAAATGAGAAGATTTTACTGAGAAAAAGGTCTATCATTGAGACTGTTTTTGGTTACCTAAAAAATAGACTAGAAATTGAACACACTCGCCATAGATCCCCTGTTAATTTTTTGGTTCATATCTTTTCTACTCTCATTTCCTATTCCATCAAATCCAAAAAGCCTTCTATTTCCTATACTTTCTTCCTTCCTTAATCCAGAATTCGCGTTTATAAATGTCTTTTCTGTGTCCTATCTCTGTGATAACCACTTCATATTTTATAATATTTACGGAATAGACAACGCGATAATCACCTACCCTTAATCTTCTTTGTCCTTTAAATCTGTAATATAATGGCTCACCAAGGTTAATGGGATCAACTGTAAGGCGCTTATTTATCGCATTTATGATCCTTAATCTTATTGTTTTTGGAAGAGCTGGAAGGTCTTTCTCAAGAACACTTTCTATGAAGATAATATTGTATTCCAGTCTACATCCTCACTTCTAATTTTCTTCACACCTGAAACATTACGTTTAGCAGCACGCTCAATTAGTATTTTATCTTCCTCATTTTCAATTGCTTCTTGTATTAGCTTCTCTGCTAGTTCTTTAATGGACTTATTTCTTATTTTAGCCAGTCCAGCAAGACACTCTGAAATTTCGTTGTTGAAAGTTATGCTAAATTTTGAGTTTGCCATATATTTTACCTAAAATCTACTAATAAGTATACAACATTTTTCTGAATTTTTCAATAAAAAAAGTTGCCTATACGTAAAGAGGACCTGTGTTGACAAATAATTAAACATTTGTCATGTACTATGTTTGTTAAGGAGAAATAGCACAGAAGTTAGTATTAAGTATATTAGGAATAAGAAAGGCTGCGCTCAGTCTCACACACTGGAATAACAGGAAAAAACGAACTGCTATACTAAAAAAAAAGAAATAGAATATGACAGAATGGCTAATATCTAATCAGCTTATTGATTATAACTGTGCCGTAAAATCTATGGAAGAAAAAATTCAACAAATTTACAATAATTCAGCAGACGAATTAGTATGGCTACTCCAGCACCCTCCACTTTATACTGCAGGAATCAGTGCAACAGCTGATGATATTGTTGAAAAACTATTTCCTATATATAAAACAGGAAGGGGTGGTAAACACACATATCATGGTCCAGGACAGCGCATCATATATTTAATGTTAAACCTTAAAAAAAGAAATAAATGCGACATAAAGCTATATATTAGAGACCTAAGTAAGTGGATAATAAATGTTTTAAAGCAATTTAATATACTTGGAGAATTTAAAGAGGATAGAATAGGTGTTTGGGTGAATAACAATGGAGTAGAAAAAAAAATTGCAGCTTTTGGTATTCGCTTAAGAAAATGGGTAACTTATCATGGCATAGCGCTTAATGTCTCCCCCAACCTCTCTCACTATAAGGGCATTATTCCTTGTGGACTGCAAGATTATGGCGTCACGTCAATGGAAGAACTAGGAGTGAAAGTTCCACTCTCTGAATTGGATGATATACTAAAAAAAGAGTTTTATAAGATATTTTAATGATCATTTACCTTTTATATCTCATTCTTACCTTATGTGCTAACACACAACTGTACGAACGTTGTAGTTTGGGAGCAATTCCCACCAGTGGGGTGTCATCCCAGTGCCCAGACACTGGGATCCAGCTTCTATGCAACTTAATTAAAAACGTTTGTTTTAGCGTAAGACAACTACCTTTAGCTCATCAGCTCAGTTATAAGCAAAATTTCTGGATTCCAGTGTCAAGCACTAGAATGACACCATTTGCTGTGCAATTTACCTTCAAAAATGAATGTTCGTACAGCTATGGTGCTAACACAGGTATTCATGCAATCGACCAAGTTGATATTATTGCTCCTTCTTCGAAAGGAAAAGAATCAGATCTGACTACCATAAAAGGGTATGTAGAAGCTTTGGATTTTAATCCCCATATTTCGGAGAAAATATATAGTAATTATAATCCATTTTATTCCAACTCTGATGAATTCAGAGCAAATGATTTGATTAGTGCACTAACCGGTGATAGTAAAATAATCTGGTGTATCAGAGGAGGAGAAGGGGCTTCTCGGTTAATTCCCTATCTAGAAAAGTTACCCAATGATAAAAAAGAAAGGATTGCTCAAAACAAAAAAATCCTCATAGGCTATAGCGATATAACTGCCTTGCACATCTATCTACAAGCTAAATATAATTGGCAAACTCTTCACGGCACCATGTTGGAAATGATAGTAAATAACTCCATTTCTGAAAGCTCTGTTAAAAAATTGAAAGAGTTAATTCTTAACAAGCAGGATTCTATCAGATTTGATAAGCTAAAGATGATAAATAATGGCATTAGACTAAAAGATGGCAGATTAAAGTCTAAAATCATCGGTGGTAATATGACTCTAGTTGAAAATAGTATAGGAACTGCTTGGCAAATAAATGCAAAAGGTAAAATTCTATTTTTAGAGGACATAAGAGTTTACCCATACGCAATAGAGCGCAGTTTAGATCACTTAAAGCAAGCTAATATTTTCGATGGAGTACATGCAGTAATCTTTGGGGATTTCATTAACTGTTATAATGATAATCTTGTTGAAGTTGTAAAAGAAAGGTTTGCAAAAAGTGTTAACTTTCCTGTATTTACAATGAAAGGGGTAGGCCATGGACATACAAATGACCCTTTACCTCTTAACACTCACGCTATTATTAGCGTTCAAGACGAAAAAGAAGGTTTGTTTTTTATGGATGTGCAAAATGTTAGCTACACATAGCTGATAGCTCACTAGGCTTCTTTTGAAATTGTTAAGGTAATTGTCATCCCAGTGCCCTGACTACTTGGATCCAGAAGACTTAATTTTAACCAAGCAGGCTGCATAATAAACGCGAATTCTGGATTAAGGAAGGAAGAAAGTATAGGAAATAGAAGGCTTTTTGGATTTGATGGAATAGGAAATGAGAGTAGAAAAGATATGAACCAAAAAATTAACAGGGGATCTATGGCGAGTGTGTTCAATTTCTAGTCTATTTTTTAGGTAACCAAAAACAGTCTCAATGATAGACCTTTTTCTCAGTAAAATCTTCTCATTTAGCGAAATCAATGCATTTTTCATACCTTTTTTCACCTTGGTAACAAGTTTCAAACCTCGGTCAAACAGCTTCTGAAAAAGCTCTTTTGCAATATAACCTTTGTCACCAAACAAAAGGCCGGTTAATTTTTCCGTCAGATTTGGCACAGGTATCCTATCATCAACATTGCCTTTTGTTAGCGTAAGTGAATGAATTTCACCATTTTCATTGATTACCATATGTAATTTGAAACCAAAAAACCAGCCGTAAGTACTCTTGCTTAATTTTGCAATTCCAGCAAAAACTTTGTTTTTGGATATTCTTTTTGCATGACAAACTGCAATGGGAGTTGTGTCTATATATGAAATTCCAGTGTTTTCTGACTGTCCACAAAGCCAATGCAACAACATTGCTAAATGCCACAAAACCCTAGGCTTTAGAGCAACAAACCTGGTATATGAAGGCAACTTTGGAAACTCTGATTTGTAGAGCAACGTTAGGTAATGTAGATAGAAAGTTTTGAAATTTTTACACGGAGATTGTTGATATAGCAGGATTATTGTCATGATTTCGGAGTGCTCAATTTCCGTTGTTCTTGTGGGTTTTTTACCATTTGGCAGTAGTTTACCTGCAAAATTTTTCTCTATATCTCTGCAAAAATCATCGACCAAACAAAACAGTTTGTTATATCTTCCATGGTTAACCTCATCTGTTTTTTTATAACTGCTGAGTTTACCCTGTTTTCTTGCCTTTTCTATTCTCCTTTAATCCAGAATTCGCGTCAAAAACAAAGTTTTTGCTGGAATTGCAAAATTAAGCAAGAGTACTTACGGCTGGTTTTTTGGTTTCAAATTACATATGGTAATCAATGAAAATGGTGAAATTCATTCACTTACGCTAACAAAAGGCAATGTTGATGATAGGATACCTGTGCCAAATCTGACGGAAAAATTAACCGGCCTTTTGTTTGGTGACAAAGGTTATATTGCAAAAGAGCTTTTTCAGAAGCTGTTTGACCGAGGTTTGAAACTTGTTACCAAGGTGAAAAAAGGTATGAAAAATGCATTGATTTCGCTAAATGAGAAGATTTTACTGAGAAAAAGGTCTATCATTGAGACTGTTTTTGGTTACCTAAAAAATAGACTAGAAATTGAACACACTCGCCATAGATCCCCTGTTAATTTTTTGGTTCATATCTTTTCTACTCTCATTTCCTATTCCATCAAATCCAAAAAGCCTTCTATTTCCTATACTTTCTTCCTTCCTTAATCCAGAATTCGCGTTAGAAATTGAACACACTCGCCATAGATCCCCTGTTAATTTTTTGGTTCATATCTTTTCTACTCTCATTTCCTATTCCATCAAATCCAAAAAGCCTTCTATTTCCTATACTTTCTTCCTTCCTTAATCCAGAATTCGCGTTTAAGAATAGTAATTTGTTATTTGTATTAATAAATTTAATTCTATTGAAAATAGCTAAAGCATTGAAATTCTTGAATTTTAGCCGGATTAGTGAGTGGTAGTGAAATTTCTTTTACTCAAATTTAGGTATTCACTGACCGTTCTTGTTATAAATACCAGAATAATAAGCTACTGATATTCTCCATCTTTTTTATCTTTAATCCATCATAGCTAGCGATGCAACAAAGCCATTCCAGCGTCGCGTGCTGGAATGACAATAAAGAGCATATGGTTACGCAAGAAGTCTACTTTTTATTCTTAATCAACTCTAAAGCCTTCTTCAAATCTATGCTTTCAATATCTGCACTCTTGCCCAAAGCAACGTTTGTTTTACCGCATTTTATATAGAATCCGTACCTACCGTTGCAGATGAAAACTTCTTTTCCCTTTTCATTAACCCCGAGAGATTTTAGCTCTTTGCGTGGACTGTTTGCAATAATTTGTACAACTTCGCTCAATTCTGTATTCAGCACCTCTTTGGAGCTTTTCTTAAGAGAAAAGTATTTACCATCATAGAAAATATAGTATCCAAATCGTCCAAGGCCTATTTTTACTTCCTTTCCGGTTTCTGGGTGTTCTCCAATTACTTTTGGCAAGGAAAGTAACTGAGTAGCGGTATTCAGATCAATCTCATTAACATTTATATCTTTTGGTATAGAAACCGCTTTTTTCTTTTCTGACTCATTATTAAACTGCAGGTAAAGCCCAAAAGGACCTTTTTTAATTACTACCTCTTGTCCTGTTATATCATCTACACCTAAACTTTTTGGATATTCTGAATTGTCGTTACTACCTGTAATTTCTTTTGTATGGTTGCATTCAGGATAGTTAGAACATCCAAGAAATACCCCCGCGCGCCCGAAGTTTAATTTCAATATGCCATCAGAGCAAATAGGACATTTCGTATTCACCTCTTTTCTTCCTTCTTCTGAACAAAACCAATCGACTACCAAATCGTGAATGCCGCTGAAAACTTCATCATGCGTCATTTGCTTGACAGAGTTTACATGACCAAAAAATGGCACCCAAAAGTGGCCTAATTCTTTTTTCCAATCTGCATGTCCATTTGAGATTAAATCAAGCTTTTCTTCCATTTGTGCTGTGAAATCATACTCTATACAACGCTGAAAAAAGGTTTCTAAAAATATAGTAACGATTTTACCACGACTGCTTGGAATAAACCTTTTGCTATCCAATGAAACGTACTCACGATCTTGTAATACCGAAATAATTGTTGCATAAGTTGATGGGCGGCCTATACCGATTTCTTCCATTTTTTTTACGATACTTGCTTCACTATAACGAGGTGGCGGTTGAGTAAAGTGCTGTTTTGGCTCAACTGAAATCAGCTTACACGCTTCCCCTTCTTTCATGACAGGTAGCAGGCCTTCATTTTCGGCTTCTATGTTATCTTGGTAGACTCTATAAAAACCATCAAAGAATATACTTGATCCACTTGCTCGCAGAATTACTTTCTGGTCAGTAGAACTAATTTCAACTACCACTTGATCAAGGATCGCCGATTCCATCTGACTTGCAATGGTTCTTTTCCAGATTAAATCGTACAATTTAAATTGCTCTGGCGTTAAGTAATCCTTAATACTACCCGGCGTTCTGTTGATATCAGTTGGACGAATTGCTTCATGTGCTTCTTGAGCATTTTTGACCTTTTTTACATATTTACGAGGAGACTGCGGTAAATATTTATCACCATATAATGACTTAATTGACCCTCTAATTGAGTTTATAGCCTCACCTGCAATATGAAACCCATCTGTACGCATGTAAGTTATCAACCCTACAGTTTCACCACCAATATCGATACCTTCATATAAATTTTGCGCTATGCGCATAACACTTTTCACATTAAAATACAGTTTATTCACTGCATCTTGCTGAAGACTTGAAGTAATAAACGGAGGAAGCGGGTTTCTCTTAACTTGCTTGCGTTCTACTGTGCTTACAGCATATTGCCTTGACTCAATCTCCCTGACTAAGTTCTTTGCCTCTTCTTCATTCTTAATATCAAATTTTTCTAGCTTTTTATTGTCATAGTGGCTTAGCATAGCAAAAAAAGCCTCATCTTTGCTATTTTGCATTTCTGCCTTTATGCTCCAATACTCCTGTGTTATAAACTTACTGATTTCATCTTCTCGTTCGCATATAAGCTTTAATGCAACAGACTGCACTCGCCCTGCAGACTTGCTCCCCGACAATTTCGTCCATAACAGCGGTGATAAGCTAAATCCAACTAGATAATCCAAAGCTCTGCGTGTTTGCTGTGCACGCACTAAATCCATATTTATTTCACGTGGATTTTTTATAGCCTCTTGTACTGCTCTTTTTGTTATCTCATTAAAGACTACTCTATAAATGTTGTTTTCATTACTGATTGCTTTCTTTTCTTTTAATGTCTCTATCACATGCCAAGCCATTGCTTCCCCTTCTCTGTCTGGGTCTGTTGCAAGATATATATCTGATGTTTTGCTTGCGGCTTTTACTAACTCTTTTATATACTTTTCTGCTTTTTCAATGGTTTCATACTTTATAGCAAAATCATTATCCGGATCGACAGAACCGTTTTTTGCTGGAAGATCCCTCACATGTCCAAAGGATGCAGCTACTTTGAACTCTTTACCCAAATATTTACCTATTGTCTTTGCTTTCGCAGGTGATTCAACTATTAATAATGCCATGTTGTTAATTATTTTAGTACTTAAAGATAATATGTTGAGAAATATACGATGAAAAGTAAAAAAATATTTTAATAGGTCTTGTGAATTTTACAAAGTAGATTATTCATGGATTCTAGAAAACCCTTGGACGTTGCTATTTTCAAGTGACTTTGAAGGCTCATTTATGTAAACATTCTACCCAGTATTTCAGTAACTGTCAATTTTGCTAACAAATTACGTGAAAATTTATAGAAAACACTGAACTCTGTAGCATTACAAAAAATCCAATTATTTTCTTGCATTACTCTCTGTCATCCTGCTACTCCTTTCTTGTCATCCCGCCGCGAACCGTCATACCGCCGCGGTATCTCAGCCGCTAACAAGAGATCCCGCTAACACGTAGCGGGATACTTAACCGTCATGTCGCCGCGAACCGTCATACCGTCACGGTATCTCTTAACGCGAATTCTGGATTAAGGAAGGAAGAAAGTATAGGAAATAGAAGGCTTTTTGGATTTGATGGAATAGGAAATGAGAGTAGAAAAGATATGAACCAAAAAATTAACAGGGGATCTATGGCGAGTGTGTTCAATTTCTAGTCTATTTTTTAGGTAACCAAAAACAGTCTCAATGATAGACCTTTTTCTCAGTAAAATCTTCTCATTTAGCGAAATCAATGCATTTTTCATACCTTTTTTCACCTTGGTAACAAGTTTCAAACCTCGGTCAAACAGCTTCTGAAAAAGCTCTTTTGCAATATAACCTTTGTCACCAAACAAAAGGCCGGTTAATTTTTCCGTCAGATTTGGCACAGGTATCCTATCATCAACATTGCCTTTTGTTAGCGTAAGTGAATGAATTTCACCATTTTCATTGATTACCATATGTAATTTGAAACCAAAAAACCAGCCGTAAGTACTCTTGCTTAATTTTGCAATTCCAGCAAAAACTTTGTTTTTGGATATTCTTTTTGCATGACAAACTGCAATGGGAGTTGTGTCTATATATGAAATTCCAGTGTTTTCTGACTGTCCACAAAGCCAATGCAACAACATTGCTAAATGCCACAAAACCCTAGGCTTTAGAGCAACAAACCTGGTATATGAAGGCAACTTTGGAAACTCTGATTTGTAGAGCAACGTTAGGTAATGTAGATAGAAAGTTTTGAAATTTTTACACGGAGATTGTTGATATAGCAGGATTATTGTCATGATTTCGGAGTGCTCAATTTCCGTTGTTCTTGTGGGTTTTTTACCATTTGGCAGTAGTTTACCTGCAAAATTTTTCTCTATATCTCTGCAAAAATCATCGACCAAACAAAACAGTTTGTTATATCTTCCATGGTTAACCTCATCTGTTTTTTTATAACTGCTGAGTTTACCCTGTTTTCTTGCCTTTTCTATTCTCCTTTAATCCAGAATTCGCGTAAATAGGATTGATGGATTACGTACAGTGACAATTTCCGCTGATGTGGATACTAGCTATCTTGTTGATGAAAGAGTAAAGTTCATTCAGAATTCTATTGCCCAGGATTGGGACAAGGGAGTAAAAATTGATTTTAAAGGCGACAAAGAAGATCAACAAAAATCAGGAGCATTTTTGTTAAAGGCTTTTATATTAGCGATTACACTAATGATATTGGTATTAGTGACACAGTTTAATAATGTATACCATACATTTATCGTAATGACAGCAGTGTTTTTATCCACCACATGTGTGTTTTTTGTTTTCTTTCTTATCCAACAAGTTTTCGTAGTTGTTATGTGTGGAGTGGGGATAATTGCTTTGGCAGGAATTATAGTGAATAATAACATACTATTGCTTGATGCCTTTCGTCACCAAATTAAGGTACACAAAAATGACATCAAGCGATGTGTAATAAACGCTGCAATTTCTCGCGTTAGGCCAATATTGCTTACCGTTGCAACCACAGTTCTTGGTTTAATACCGATGATTACCAGGTTAAATATCAATTTTTTTACGCTACAAATCACATATGATGCTCCATCAAGCCAGTGGTGGGTTGACATTTCAACAACCATAGCAAGTGGAATATTGGCTGCAACGGTTTTAACTTTATTCTTTACTCCTGCGTTGCTTGTCATACAAAGACATGAAAAAACTTGACTTAAATTAGCAATCATTTAACATTTAAGATAGCGTTCTTTGCCCGTTGAAGCTATAATTATAACTAATTACATTGGATTTATTTATTATGATTGCTAATCGTAAAAGCAGTGTTAAGCAGAAAAGTAACAAGAATAACATAGTTGGAAGCCTTGATGTAATAAAAACAGCAGGAGAGCTTTCACTTCAAAAAGGTTTGGATTTTGATGTTTTAATAAAGGCACTAGAAAGTGCTATAGAAGCAGTGGCTTATCAAAAATATGGTAGCAAAAGTAAAATTGTAGTTAATATAGATAGAAATACAGGCAAAGTTACTTCATACAGAAAACTAAAAGTTATTGATGACGAATCAAATGAAGAAGAGAACACTGAGTATGAATCAATTACGCTTACACAAGCTAAATTAATAAAAGGAGATGCAAAAGTTGGAGATACTGTTAGTGAATTGCTCTCTCTTAACACTGATCTTGCTTCAGCAAGAATTGCCCAGCAAAAGATTGCTCAAATAATTAAAGATGAAGAATCAAAAAAGCAATATGAGGAATTTAAAGATAAGGCGGGAGAAATAAGGTATGGTATTGTTAAACAAGTAGAATATTCAGATCTTATTATAGACATAAATGGCACTAGGGCATACCTTCCTTTGCGAAATTTGACCGGTGGTGAATCATTTCGTGAAGGCGATAAGGTTAAAGCTTACATACAGACTGTTAAGCGCTCTGATGATGGACGTCAAATTGTTCTTTCTAGAACTCATGAAGGCTTTTTAGAGGCATTATTAAATCAAGAAATACCAGAAATTGCTGACAGGTTAGTAACAATTAAAGGTATAGCTAGAGACGCCGGCTCAAGGTCTAAGGTCGCTGTTTTCTCTCCTGACAAGAACATTGATCCAGTAGGTGCTTGTGTTGGAGTTAAGGGAGATAGAATAAAAACTATTATACACGAATTAAATGGTGAAAAAATTGACGTTATAAATTACTCCTCAGATTTGGGTCAATTTGTTATTAAAGCCATTACTCCTGCAGAAGTATCGAAGGTTATTATTGATGAAAATGAAAATTGCATAGAGTTAATAGTTGCTGAAGATCAATTGAGTTTAGCTATAGGAAAAAAGGGCCAGAATGTAAGATTAGCTTCAGAGCTTGTTGGATGGAAAATTGAGATATTAAGCACTCAGCAAGAATCAGAAAGGCGAAGTAAAGAACTTAGTCAATGTTCAGCTTTATTTGCTGAAGCTTTAAACTTAGAAGAGATTATGGGTCAGCTATTGGTAACAGAAGGTTTTTCAAGCGTAGAAGATATATCCAGCGCTTCAATTAAAGAGCTTGCTTCAATAGAGGGCTTTAATGAAGATATTGCAAACGAACTTCATAATAGAGCAAACAAGTACCTGAAAACAGAAAATGATAGAAAAATAGAAGAGCTAAAAAGTTTAGGTATGGAAGATGATGTAATCAATTTAACTTTATCAATAGACAATAAAATTGCTCTTAGTAAACATGATATTAAGACTTTAGAGGACATAGCAGATTTATCAAGTTATGAGTTTTGCAGCATGCTCTCTTCCTCAGCTGATAGAAAAGAAAATCTAAAAGATACAGTAGATTCAATAATCATAGAAGCACGTAAAAAGCTTGGATTAATATAATAAAATAATATGAATAATGAAGATATCAGTAATAAAAAATTAACGCTCCAAGGCTTAAGCAAGCTTAAATTAGACCTCAATTTAAACTCTTCAGCTAGCCCAAGTACTGGAGCTACAGTAGTAAAAAAAAGAAGAAAAAAATCTCATGATGCAGAAGAACATAATTTATTTGACGAGAGTAAATTAGGTTCTTTAACAGAGAAAGAACAAATTTTCCGCATTAATGCTGTGCAGAATGCAGCTTTGCTGAAAGAAAGAAATCAGAGAGAAGAAAAAGAGAAAACAGCAAAAGAAGACAGCAATAAAGAGATTGACGAGAAAAATGAAGCGGACGCTTTATCTAAAGAAATAAATAAGAAAGTTTTAAGTGATACCCACTTAGTTGAACTAAGAGAAGATAATATTGACTATGAGGGCGACGATAAAAAGTCTTCTAAAGTCAACAAAGATATATATTCTAAGCATTCTAAACTGGTAATTGCACAGGCAATAGATGAAAAAACTGAACAACCCCCTGTATTTAAGCAAAGATTTGGTATAAGAGGTAGAAAGTCAAAGTTTACTAAGGGTAAAAATATATCAAGAGAAGTTATTGTACTAGACAAAATAACTATCAGGGAGTTATCTATTCGTATGGCAGAAGATAGCAAGAGTGTGCTAAAAATGTTCAAAGAAGAAGTTGGTGAGAGTTATAGAGTAGATGATCTGGTGGATCCAGATATAGCATGTGAAATAGTGAAAAAATTTAATCATACGGCCAAACGAGTGAGCGATGCCAACAAAGAAAAGGATTTATTTTTTATAGAAGGCAGAGAAAGCCTGCTTAAAAAACTTAAACCACCAATCGTCACTTTTATGGGCCACGTGGATCATGGTAAAACCTCATTGCTCGATGCATTTCGTGAATCTAATGTTGCAGAAAGAGAGTCAGGTGGCATAACTCAACACATAGGTGCTTATCAAATAACGACAAAAGATAAGCAAAAAATTACTTTCATTGATACACCAGGACATGAAGCGTTCACTGCGATGCGTGCATGTGGTGCCAATATTACTAATATAGTTGTAATAGTAGTTGCAGCTGACGATGGAATCATGAAACAAACAGTTGAAGCAATAAATCATGCAAAAGCAGCAAATGTTTCTATTATAGTTGCTATTAATAAAATTGATAAATCTGAGCCTGGTGATGTGGAGAAAGTAATGAGTAGCTTACCTCAATATGATCTCATTCCTGAAGAGCTCGGTGGTGATGTTATAATTGTGCCAGTATCAGCAAAAAAGAAAACTAATTTAGATAAACTAGAAGAGGCAATTTTGTTAATCGCTGAATTAATGAAGCTAGAAGCAATAGAAGATTGTCGAGCACTTGGATGGGTAATAGAATCCAAAATAGATAAAGCAAAAGGAATATCAGCTACGTTGATAGTTGAGGAAGGAACGTTAAAGGTTGGTGATATATTCGTAGTTGGTACAACATACAGTAAAGTACGTAGTATGGTTAATCACCTTGGTCAAAGAGAAAAAGCAGCACTACCCTCCGCTCCAATTGAAATTACTGGTCTAAATGGTGTGCCAAATGCTGGAGATAAATTTGTTGTTGTAAATTCTGAAAAGCAGGCGCGTGAAATTGTTGAATACAGGCTAGAGTTGATCAAGAAAAAGAAAGAAGATTTGGGCGACAATAATTTAGATATATTCAGTCGTAATGACAGTAAAACAGAAGAACTATCTGTAGTTTTAAAGTGCGATGTAACTGGTTCTATTGAAGCAATATCAAGTTCAATTGATAAACTCGGTAAAGACCAAGTGAAATTAAATATCCTACACAAAGCAGTAGGAGGGATAACAGATTCAGATGTGCTGCTTGCAGAAGCATCAAGTGCAGTAATTTTAGCTTTTAATGTAAAAGTGGACTCAAAAATAAGGGATTTGGCAAAACAAAAAGGTATAGAAATACATACTTATAACATAATATACGAGCTCATTGACGACATGAGAATGTATTTAACTAAAATGTTAAAGCCTATTACACGAGAGGTTCGTGTTGGTTCTGCATCTGTAAGGCAAATATTTAATGTATCTAAAGCTGGTAATATCATTGGATGTTATGTAAGTGATGGAGTCATAAAAAAAGATTCTTTAATTAAGGTAGTGCGTGGTGGCAAATTGGTGCATGAAGGAAAGTTAAAAGCACTACGTAGATTTAAAGATGATGTTAAAGAAGTAGATGTAAACTTTGAATGCGGAGTATCACTAGAGGGTAATATCGATATTAAAGTTGGAGATATTTTGGAAGCTTATCAATTAGTGCAAGAAGAAAGGGTGTTATAGTAGCTGGATATGAAAAAGGAAATTAGAAACCTAAAAATAGCATCGGTATTGCATAGAGCAATATCAAGAGTCCTAATGGAAGGTAAGGTGTTCAATAAAAATGTAGCAGTATCTGACGTAAAATTAAGTAAAGATTTGAAAAAAGCAGATGTATATATTGTGTTATCTTCATTGAATATCCAAGTAGCTGACTACTTAGATCCAGAAAAAAGTACGTGGTCACACACTGGAGATCCTTCTGAGAATAACTGTGATATTAACACTGTTGTTAATGAAATGAACCAATCTGCATGGTCAATACGTAAATCTATATTGTGTTATGTTGATTTGCGATTTATACCTGAGTTAGTTTTCAAGCCTGATTTAGCGTTCGATAATTTTGTCAATGTAAGCAAAATATTACATAATCACACTTAATTAATGCATTTCAATCGTTACTTTTCATTAATGAGATTGCACAGTTTAACAGGTTTGTGGCTTGTGCTATTTCCCAGTTTGAGCGGTATTCTTTTAGCCTCAACTTCTCTATCGTATCAGGCTCTTTTTCTCCTTGTTTTGTTTACTATAGGTGCATTTTTAATGAGACCTGCAGGGTGCATAATCAATGACATTTTCGATAGAGAAATAGATGCGCACGTTGAACGAACAAAATATAGGCCACTTGCAAGTGGTGCATTAAACATAAAGCAGGCTTTAGCTTTACTTTCACTGTTACTGTCTATTGCCCTGGTAATCTTATTATTAACTAATAAAACTACACTCATACTTGGAATAATCTCAATGTGTATGATAGCTACTTACCCTTTATTAAAGCGGTATGTTTGGTGGCCACAATTGTTCTTAGGGTTTACCTTCAATATGGGATCGCTCATGGGCTCAGCAGCAATAACAAACCAGATCAGTATAGAATCCTTGCTGTTTTATATAGGATGCGTCTTTTGGACGCTTGGTTATGACACCATATACGCTCATCAAGATAAAAAAGATGATGAAAAACTCGGAATGAAATCTACCGCATTATATTTTGGTGATACAACAAAATCTTGGTTGAAAAGATTTTATTTAATATCTCTTATGGCGTGGCTATATGCTGGTATCTTATCATCATTAAATAACATTTTTTATATTGCTCTACTTGCTGTAGGGTTCATATTTCACCGCCAATACAAAAATTTCAATCCTGACGATCCCAGTCAATGCATGTCCATATTTAAAAATAATTCCTACGTAGGGTTGCTTCTCTTTTTTGGCATCCTTTTAGATAGAATTATCACCTAGGTCCCAAGAGTTTTGGCTCTAATGAAGTCAATAAACTCAGGTAGCCCGCAGAAACAAAAAAACTTGCTTGACACCCTTTGCCAGCCCTCTTATCATGAAACTGAAGCTATTGTATTTGCTTTCGCCAATCTGCAGATTAAAAGGTAAGGATTACTTAATGTATCGGCGTCTTATGTTCAATTTTTTGCAGTATATAGATACTGTATGTCTTTACAAAACTTCATCTACATCTAGATTTTTATCTAAATAAGCTGAACGCGCTTATAAAGCGTTACAAGACATCAAAAAATGCCAATACTCGACAGAGATAGTAAAAGACTAGCTAACTCGGGGATTCTTTGTCTTTTTTTCTGCTTAGTAAATTTCTTAAACATTTGCAGCGTAGGTTAGTTGCAATTAAAAGCAGCTGAATCTCGCTTGTCAAGCGTTTAAAAACGCGAATTCTGGATTAAGGAAGGAAGAAAGTATAGGAAATAGAAGGCTTTTTGGATTTGATGGAATAGGAAATGAGAGTAGAAAAGATATGAACCAAAAAATTAACAGGGGATCTATGGCGAGTGTGTTCAATTTCTAGTCTATTTTTTAGGTAACCAAAAACAGTCTCAATGATAGACCTTTTTCTCAGTAAAATCTTCTCATTTAGCGAAATCAATGCATTTTTCATACCTTTTTTCACCTTGGTAACAAGTTTCAAACCTCGGTCAAACAGCTTCTGAAAAAGCTCTTTTGCAATATAACCTTTGTCACCAAACAAAAGGCCGGTTAATTTTTCCGTCAGATTTGGCACAGGTATCCTATCATCAACATTGCCTTTTGTTAGCGTAAGTGAATGAATTTCACCATTTTCATTGATTACCATATGTAATTTGAAACCAAAAAACCAGCCGTAAGTACTCTTGCTTAATTTTGCAATTCCAGCAAAAACTTTGTTTTTGGATATTCTTTTTGCATGACAAACTGCAATGGGAGTTGTGTCTATATATGAAATTCCAGTGTTTTCTGACTGTCCACAAAGCCAATGCAACAACATTGCTAAATGCCACAAAACCCTAGGCTTTAGAGCAACAAACCTGGTATATGAAGGCAACTTTGGAAACTCTGATTTGTAGAGCAACGTTAGGTAATGTAGATAGAAAGTTTTGAAATTTTTACACGGAGATTGTTGATATAGCAGGATTATTGTCATGATTTCGGAGTGCTCAATTTCCGTTGTTCTTGTGGGTTTTTTACCATTTGGCAGTAGTTTACCTGCAAAATTTTTCTCTATATCTCTGCAAAAATCATCGACCAAACAAAACAGTTTGTTATATCTTCCATGGTTAACCTCATCTGTTTTTTTATAACTGCTGAGTTTACCCTGTTTTCTTGCCTTTTCTATTCTCCTTTAATCCAGAATTCGCGTTATTAGCTACGACATGCAGTATCGCTTTGGTTTGTTTGGCTATGAACGTTAGTATCAACAGAATTCAAGTCCCGTGTTTTACTCTTCAGCAATTATGGCCACTGCTGCATTATGTTGTGCGTGCTGTGCAGTAAAAACTGTGCTTTTTCCACCAGGACCATTGTCTGAATTCACCGAAGCTAGGGAGGAGTTTCTTAAAAGCCAAAAATTGCCAGATCTAGCAAATGGAGCTTAATAACTAGAAACTAAAAAAGTTCTTTTTTAAAAAACTTAAGTTATACTTATAAGTATTTGATACTTTTTATAGTGATTATGTCGAATTTAAGCTGCCTTTATGGTGATAATGCAGAATTTGTGGAAGAAATGTATAGCCGTTATCTGCAGGGCGATAAATCAATCGGGGAAGATTGGTATAGAATTTTTTCAAGCAATTTAGAAATTAACAAAGCGGAGCCCTGCAATGCAACTAAGGTAGATGATTCAGTTTCTAGTTTAGCAAATTTCTTCAGGTCCTATGGTCACTTTTTTGCAGACTTAAACCCATTGTCACCAAGTGAAAATCAAGAAATAGATTACCAAAAATATTCAAATCTATCTCCGGCAAGTGACGCTGAAATCTATAGAGATATTTACTGCAAGAATATCGGTTTTGAATTTATGCATATCTCCTCTTATGAAGAGAGAATATGGCTGCAGGAAAAGATCGAAAATCAAACCTATACGCTGAGTTCACAAGATAAAAAGGAAATACTGAGGCACTTGGTCGAATCCGAAATGTTCGAGCAATTTCTCCATATGAAATTTCCTGGATATAAACGTTTTTCCATCGAAGGTGGAGAGTCAGCTATTGTTGCTATTGAAAAAATCATTAGTGATTCTGCAGCTTTTAGTATTGAAGAAATAGTCCTTGGCATGGCTCACCGCGGACGGCTCAATGTTCTAACCAAAGTTATGGGCAAAGAATATGCAGCAATGCTATCTGAATTTCAAGGCAATCTCGCACACCCAAGTGGTCTTGAGGTGTCTGGCGATGTTAAATATCACCTTGGTTACTCTTCTGATCGAGCACTTGCTGGTGGTAAAAAAATACACTTAAGTTTATGTCCTAACCCATCTCACCTTGAGGCGGTAAATCCGGTTTTGGCTGGAAGAATAAGAGCAAAACAGAATATAAGGTCTGTGCTTGGCATATCAATTCATGGTGATGCGGCTTTCATCGGTCAAGGTGTCGTTGCCGAGACCTTGAGCCTAAGCAACATTGAAGGTTATAAAGTGGGTGGTATTGTGCACATTGTTATAAACAATCAAGTTGGTTTTACTGCTAACCCATGCTGCGCACGATCCTCTTTTTATTGCACTGATGTAGCAAAATCGATAGAAGCCCCAGTGTTTCACGTTAATGGAGATAACCCGGAAGCTGTGAGTTTTGCTGCAAGTCTGGCGATGAAATATAGACAGAAATTTAAAAAGGACGTAGTGATTGATATAATATGCTACCGCAAATATGGCCATAATGAAGGCGATGAACCGAATTTCACTCAGCCACTTATGTATAAGCTGATATCAGAACATAAAACTCCTGGAACATTGTATGAAGAAAAATTGACTGCAGAGAAAGTATTAAGCGGTGATGAGGTAAATAAATTACGCAGTGAATTCAGGGCAAAATTAGATAAAAGTCTTGCTAAATCAGCGGCTTATACTCCAAAAAAAGCTGACTGGTTCGGTGGAGTGTGGTCAAAATTAAGAAGAGCAAAGCTGAACGATTTGAGCGAATACTACACGGATTCTGGTGTTCCGCCAGATGAGTTGAAAAAATTAGGTGTGCATATAAATAGCAACATCCCAAGCAGCTTTAACATTAACAATAAGGTTAGAAAAATACTTGATGGCAGAATAGACAGTATAAATTCCGGTAGTAATATAGACTGGGCAACTGCCGAAAGTCTTGCGTTTGCATCACTGCTCACAGAAGGAATAGAAGTGCGTTTATCAGGACAAGATTCTGGTCGTGGGACTTTCTCGCACCGTCATTCAAGGCTTGTTGATCAGGTAACAGAAGAAGCGTTTATTCCGCTAAACAATATAAATGAAAAGCAAGCTCACTTTGAGGTCATAGATAGCGCTTTATCAGAGTATGCTGTAATGGGCTTTGAATATGGATATAGTCTTGATTCCCCGTATTCACTGGTGCTCTGGGAAGGACAATTTGGTGATTTTGCAAATGGTGCGCAAATTATGATCGACCAGTTTATCGCATCTGCAGAAACAAAGTGGTTGCGATCAAGCGGTCTAGTTTTGTTGCTGCCTCATGGTTATGAAGGGCAAGGACCTGAGCATAGCTCCGCACGTATAGAGAGATTTTTGCAACTCTGCGCAGAGGATAATATGCAGGTAGTTAATTGTTCCACTCCGGCAAATTACTTCCATGTCTTACGCAGACAAATGCATAGAGACTTTCGTAAGCCTCTGGTAGTGTTTACACCTAAATCGCTACTGCGTCATAGAAGAGCAGTTTCTAACCTATCTGACTTTGAAGGAAAATTCCTCACGGTAATCCCAGAATATAGAACAGGTTTAGTTTCGAATGATAAAATACGTAAAGTTGTAATATGCAGTGGTAAAGTTTATTACGACATAATTGAAGTATGTGAGGTACAAAAGGTAAACGATATAGCAATAATACGTTTAGAACAATTCTATCCATTTCCTGCCGATAAACTAAGCAGTGAACTTGAAAAGTACAAAAACGCTGAAATTATATGGTGTCAAGAAGAACCAAAAAATATGGGAGGATGGTTTTTTGTCAACCGATTGATAGAAGAAGTGTTGTCCAATCTCGATATTCAAGCAAAAAGACCTAAGTGTATCGCAAGACCTGCTGCTGTATCTCCTGCATGTGGCTATGCTAGTGTCCATGCTCAGCAACAGGAGGAAATTTTGAAGCAAGTTGTGCAGGGAATCTAGCACAATTGTACAAATATTGAGGTTTTTAAGCAAAAGTGGTGTCATCCCAGTGCCCTGACTACTTGGATTCAGGAATTTTATTAAGTTGGTAAGCATAAAAGTAGCCGTTTTATGTTAAAATACAACGTTTTGATGATTATGAAAAAGCTGGATTTCAGATTGGAATGACATCGTTTACTATGTGCCATATTGCAATGTTCGTACAGTAAGCCATAGGATGACAGAAGCGGAGCTATAACGCGAATTCTGGATTAAGGAAGGAAGAAAGTATAGGAAATAGAAGGCTTTTTGGATTTGATGGAATAGGAAATGAGAGTAGAAAAGATATGAACCAAAAAATTAACAGGGGATCTATGGCGAGTGTGTTCAATTTCTAGTCTATTTTTTAGGTAACCAAAAACAGTCTCAATGATAGACCTTTTTCTCAGTAAAATCTTCTCATTTAGCGAAATCAATGCATTTTTCATACCTTTTTTCACCTTGGTAACAAGTTTCAAACCTCGGTCAAACAGCTTCTGAAAAAGCTCTTTTGCAATATAACCTTTGTCACCAAACAAAAGGCCGGTTAATTTTTCCGTCAGATTTGGCACAGGTATCCTATCATCAACATTGCCTTTTGTTAGCGTAAGTGAATGAATTTCACCATTTTCATTGATTACCATATGTAATTTGAAACCAAAAAACCAGCCGTAAGTACTCTTGCTTAATTTTGCAATTCCAGCAAAAACTTTGTTTTGGATATTCTTTTTGCATGACAAACTGCAATGGGAGTTGTGTCTATATATGAAATTCCAGTGTTTTCTGACTGTCCACAAAGCCAATGCAACAACATTGCTAAATGCCACAAAACCCTAGGCTTTAGAGCAACAAACCTGGTATATGAAGGCAACTTTGGAAACTCTGATTTGTAGAGCAACGTTAGGTAATGTAGATAGAAAGTTTTGAAATTTTTACACGGAGATTGTTGATATAGCAGGATTATTGTCATGATTTCGGAGTGCTCAATTTCCGTTGTTCTTGTGGGTTTTTTACCATTTGGCAGTAGTTTACCTGCAAAATTTTTCTCTATATCTCTGCAAAAATCATCGACCAAACAAAACAGTTTGTTATATCTTCCATGGTTAACCTCATCTATTAATCCAGAATTTGCGTTAATAGCGTAGCTGTGAATAAGTACACCCACACAAATTTTAAGTACTTATTCACAGCTACATCAATTTTTCTATTGACTTTTAACACAACTGCTCCACCTAATGCTTAAGCTTAAAAACACTAGATGCTTTTTTCAAGATACAAGATCCTTTTTCATAGCTATACTACGTTATACCAATTCCAGCGTTTGGGTACTGGTTTCTTGGTACTTATTCCGCAATAATTTTTTTTTCTTTTAATAAGCTTTGCAATTCACCTTTTTCGTACATCTCGCGGGTTATGTCGCAGCCACCGATAAACTCTCCCTTTATATATAGTTGTGGAATTGTTGGCCAATCAGAAAACTTTTTTATAGATTCACGTATTTCATCATTCTCCAATACGTTAATACACTTAAACTTCACATTCAATTTTTTAAGGATTGACACAACGAGTCCAGAGAATCCACATTGAGGAAAATCAGAAGTGCCTTTCATATACAATACCACATCATTTTCTGCTATATTTTTTTTTATTTGTTCAAAATTGTTCATAAATTCACCTTATTTTTAAGTATTAGTTTCTAGCTGCAAGGCATGTATAGACTGACCTTCTAGTGCTTTATATACCATTTTATGCTGTTCTATTTTTGTCTTTCCGAGAAAGCGCTTGGAGGTTATTTTTAAATAATAATGATCATTATCTCCAGCAAGATCATGAATCTTTATATCAGCATCGGGGAACGATTGTTTGACGATTCTTTCTAGCTCATGAATTGCAATAACCATTGATTTGCTTTAAATTACAATACTTTCATTATAAATCTAAAACGATTGAGCACAATTGAATTATTGATTGTATAGTTACTAATATCGTGAAGACAGTAAATTCAGCATGTTAAGAGCACTAGCAAGGCGAGATTTTAATTGATTTTCATATTTGCTCCAATCTTGTATTGCCTTTCTTGCAACACCTGAGTAAACTGCAGCTTTTGCAACAGCAGGAGATACTATAGAAATTAATCTTGGGTCAAATGGAGTAGGTATTATATATTCACGTCCATAGCTCATTTTACGACCGCCATAGGCTGCAGATATCTCACCTGGTACTGGCTCACGGGCAAGCTTTGCTATTGCATCTGCAGCTGCAATTTTCATTTCATCATTTATTGTTGTTGCATATACATCAAGCGCCCCTCTAAATATATAAGGAAAACCCATTACGTTGTTGACTTGGTTGTTGTAATCTGACCTACCAGTTGCGATTATTGCATCTGGCCTCACAGATTTTGCAAACTCAGGCCTTACTTCTGGATCGGGGTTAGCGAGAGCGAAAATAATCGGGTCTTTGCCCATACTCTTTAACATCTCTTCATTTAACACATCTTTTGCAGATAGTCCGATGAATACATCAGCGCCTTTTATTGTATCAAGTAGAGAACGTTCGGAAGTATCAATTGCATACTTTTCCTTCCACTCATTCATGTCCTCGTTTCTACCTTTGTATATTACTCCTTGCTTATCGCACAGCACTATATTTTTAGCGCCCATGGACTTTAGTATTTCTAAACATGCAATACCGGCTGCACCAGCTCCATTCATGATGATCTTAACATCCTCTAATTTCTTTCCGGCAATATCAAGAGCATTTTCTATACCAGCTGCAACAACCACCGCAGTTCCATGCTGATCATCGTGGAATACTGGAATGTCCATCAATTCACTCAGACGTTTCTCTATTATGAAACAATCGGGAGATCTTATATCTTCTAAATTTATTCCTCCCCAACTTGGCCCAAGATACCTTACTGCATTGATGAAATCTTCTATATTTTCTGTATCAACTTCTATATCTACTGCATCAATATCAGCAAAACGCTTAAATAAAACAGCTTTGCCTTCCATGACAGGTTTTGCAGCAAGAGGACCAATATTACCAAGTCCAAGCACTGCAGTGCCATTTGAAATGACAGCAACACAGTTGCTTTTTGCCGTATAATTATAAACAACCTCAGGATTTTTAGCTATTTCAAGGCACGGAGCTGCAACGCCAGGGGAATAAGCAAGTGACAAATCATACTGGGTAGATAAAGGTTTTGTTGGCATGATTGAAATTTTACCAGGGTTACCACCTCTACTGTGATACTTAAGTGCTTCTTGTTTTGTGGTACTATCTAAATCATCGTTCATCATTACATCCTTATATTTTAAGCTTGTATTTTTTAAGTATATGGAGTTTTTATGAATGTTCAATTGTAAACTATTAGCTTGTGAACTCTGTTGTACTTCTGTATAAGTTTACCTATTACGTAAGATGATATTACATGCTTAAGAAAAACGTGCCTAATTTGCTTACAATTTCTCGTGCACTTGCAATACCAGCAATAATATTAAGTTTTTATATAGAAAATAAATATGCAGGCCTGATAACAATATCAATCTTTGTGTTTGCGTGCATTACGGATTTTTTTGATGGTTACCTGGCGCGTGCGTGGAAAGTCCAATCAAAGTTTGGCAAGCTATTTGATCCAATTGCTGATAAATTAATAGTGGTTTCAACGATAATTATGCTAATTTATAAGCAAAAGATAAATGATTTTACAATAGTACCATCGATTATCATCATCTGTCGGGAGATATTAGTTTCGGGTTTACGGGAGTTTCTGATAGCTACAAATGTTAGTCTACCTGTAAGCAAAGCTGGAAAAATTAAAACATTTCTACAGATGGTTGCTGTAGTAGCGCTAATAATGAACGATTATTATATGATCCAATATACAGGTGCGATTTGTTTATGGGTTGCAGCTATTATAACTATGTGGTCAGGCTATAATTATATCCTAGCCGGCATCAAACAGATTGATTAAATCTCCTAGGAAATAGTTAATAGACAAGAGTAGTTAATATCTTAGTGATATTGACTCAGAAAGCAAAAAGGTGTATAATTGTATTAACTTACAACTAATTAGGTTAATATTATGAAAACACCTAGTGGCAAATTTTCTTCTACCAAAAAGGTTCCAGGAAAGAATAAGAAAAAAAGAGATTTTGAACCATTAGAAGAGTTTTTTTGGGATTTTTGGCCAACAGTTGATAAAGAAGTCAAAAGAGAAAGGCTAGAACAAGAGCTATTAACACTAAAAAAAAGAGAGCTATATAGACAATGTGTATCATTGGTAACAATGGTTCCATTTGCATTATTTATGGCTATTGAACTGGAAAAAATATGTAGCGATCAGGTATTGCTTGGCGTGATAAGTGGCGCGCTAAGCCACACTATATTACCTTTCATGGTCCTATCTCTTATTTGTACGCTATATTTAATTTACAATAATAGGAAAATAGCACAAAAAGAACGAGAGTTGAAAAACATTGAAAATGAAGAGGAAGTAAAGGAAAAAGAGCACAATATTTCTGATATAGGTCAGTGTTTGATCTATATTGAGGCTATAACAACTGCACTGGTCATTGTAGGTATGATAATGGGTGAAACACCTTCACTTGAAGCAGCAGAGGATGCAATTTTATTTCTTGCCAATGCAATTGCTCTTCTTGTAACTATTGTTTCTTATATTGATAAGCATGAAAAAAATAAGAAAAAGGAAACAGAAAAGTCTGATCTTGATGAGAAATCTAGCAAGAAAACTAGCAATATGTCTGTAGCCGGATTGGCGCTTGCTGGTTCTTCTATATTTTTAATAAGAAGGATAATGTTAATGGCATTAGCATCGTCCTTAAATCCTTCTGTTGGAACTACTTTAGGCTTGATAGGTATTGCAATTTTTATGGCTGTACAGGTCTTAACTATACATTCCTACAGCAAGACGCTGAAAGATCCAAAAGTGGAAGGACGAGGTGAATCAAGAAATGCAGGTAGTTCTGACCGTAGTTATAAAGAAGAAGGGCCGGCTATTGCCTAAGAAATTTATTTATTTAAGTAATATTTAGGTCTATACTTTATTTTGATCGAAAAAAATCTTATGTATAAGACTTTAATCACGTGCTTTATTTTCCTAATTTGCTCCTTTACACAATCGTATGCGAATGATCTTGAAAAAACTGAAACTGAACTATATGAAGAAGCAGTTGAACTTTTTGAACAGAAAAAATATAAACAAGCTATTAGGGCATTTCATAAGATAGAGGATTTGTATCCTTTGTCTTATTGGGCAATGAAAGCGAAATTATTATCTGGGGTTTCTCACTATAATATGGGTAACTATAGCAGTGCTGCAAGTGATATGGATGATTATATATATGTTTATTCAAATGGTGAAGATTTACCATATGTATACTACTTAAGAGTATTATCTTATTACATGCAAATTAATAAAGTGCAACTTGGACAGCAAACTGCATATAAAACTTTAGAGCTGGCTACAGAGTACATTAATCTCTTTCCAGGCAGCGAATATGTAGACGAGATAAAGGAAAAAGCAAAGCTAATCACAGAGCATATATCAACAAAAGAGTATTTTATCGGTAAATTTTATCTGAGGCGTGGTGAATATTTGGCAGCAATTAAGCGTTTCCAGAATATGGCAAGCTATAAGGATTCTAAATATTTTTCTAAGTCTATTAACCATTTAATAGCAGCCCATTCAGCTATTGGCCTTGACTTAGAAGCTAAGCAGTATGAAAGTATGTTATTAGCAGAAAACCTGCAAGATGCCAAGCCGGAGGCTTGAAAATTTGCTTTAGTTTTTTCTATGCTTTGATATATAATTAGGTTTTTAACTATTTGAATATGGCTGGTCATTCACAATTTTCAAATATCAAACACCGAAAAGGTGCTCAGGATGCAAAGCGCTCTCAAAAATTTACGAAGCTGATTAGAGAAATAACAGTTGCTGCAAAGCAAGGGCTACCCGATCACGAACTCAACCCGCGCCTTCGCTCTGCTATATTTGCTGCACGCAAGGAAAATCTACCAAAAGATAAAATAGAAACAGCAATAAAAAATGCAACTGGTAACGTTGCTGGAGAAAATTATGAGGAAATCCAATATGAAGGTCATGGGCCTTCTGGAACTGCACTCATTGTCCATGCCTTGACTAATAACCGCAACCGCACTGCTTCTGAGGTGCGTTATATTTTTTCTCGCAAAGGTGGAAATTTAGGAGAAACAGGAAGCGTTAGTTATCTTTTTGATCATGTAGGTTTAATTGTCTATAAAGCAGAGGGTGTGAATTTTGACGATTTATTCAGTCATGGAATCGAATTAGAAGTATTGAATGTTGAAGAAAATGACAAAGAAGGGTTACACGTTATAACTTGTGAAATAAAAGATTTTGGTAAAGTACGCGATGCCTTTTATGCAAAATTCGGAGAACCAGAACTTGCTCGTCTTTCATGGCAGCCAAAAGATCTGATTGAAATTAGCGATAAAGAGTTGATTGATAAATTATCTGCATTGGTTGAAGAGCTAGAAGATAATGATGATGTACAGTATGTGGAAGGTAATTTTACTTTTGTTGATAAGCTATGAGGCTGGTAATATTTGTATTGCTTTGTATTTTACCAGCATATGCTACTGAAACATTAACAGATCTTGCAGTGCTGTTCCAGTGTGTAGGGTGTCATCCCAGTGCCCAGACACTGGGATCCAGAAAAATTCAAGCACACTATGCAGCATTGTCAGTCAAAGAGCTGGATTCCAGTGTCAAGCACTGGAATGACACCACCCGCAAATTGCAATGTTTGTACAGTTGTGTGCCTAGACACTGGGATCCAGAAAATTCAATTACAAATGGACACACCAACTGGATTCCAGCGTCAAGCGCTGGAATGACAGGAGAGGATTTTGAGGTGACAGAAAGTAACCATGATAGAAGATTATTATTCATGTCCAGTACCATAAAATCTTCCTTTTTTGCCACGGGAATTAAGCAAGGGTTGGCGCCAAATACAGTGGTAAAATTGATCAACATATATAAAGATTTTGGTGTTGATTTTAAAAAAGACATTGTGCCGAAGAGTAAATTGGAGGTTCTTTTTGAGAGATCGCTCGGTAATCAGAAGACTAAAGAAAAGATTTTATATGCTTCACTGACAATAAACAAGAAAGCTATTAGTTTATATCATTATAAATCGCAAGACGGCAAAGAAAGGTATTTTAATAATGAAGGAATAAGCTTAAAAAATGGCGAAATTTTTGCAAATCCTTTAAATGGAGATTATCGCATATCCTCAAAATTTGGCAATAGAAAGCATCCTATTCGCGGTAAAATTGCTTTTCACAAAGGAGTGGATTATGCAGCTAAACTTGGCACTCCCATATACGCTGCTGCAGAGGGTGTGATAGAATATATAGGAAAGAATGGTGGCTATGGAAATTACATCAAAATAAAACACAAAAATGAGTATTCAACCTGTTACGCGCATATAAGTAGATTTAGTGGCGATATAAAGTTAGGCTCTAAAGTAAAGCAGGGGCAGGTCATCGCTTATGTTGGTAGCACTGGTATTGCAACAGGACCCCATTTACATTACGAAGTTATATATAATGGCAAACACATCGATCCGCTTACGATAGCACATAAAACTGAAGTAAAATTGCCTGATCATGAATTAAGAGAGTTTAAACTATTTGTAAATAAGATAAACAAAACGATCAACAGAGAGGGTTCAAGTGAAAAAGAAGTTTAAAGATAATATGGATAAGAATACGATAAACGATAGAAATTTGAGTCAAATTCGGGCTTTTCCTGTACTAATAACGCGAATTCTGGATTAAAGGAGAATAGAAAAGGCAAGAAAACAGGGTAAACTCAGCAGTTATAAAAAAACAGATGAGGTTAACCATGGAAGATATAACAAACTGTTTTGTTTGGTCGATGATTTTTGCAGAGATATAGAGAAAAATTTTGCAGGTAAACTACTGCCAAATGGTAAAAAACCCACAAGAACAACGGAAATTGAACACTCCGAAATCATGACAATAATCCTGCTATATCAACAATCTCCGTGTAAAAATTTCAAAACTTTCTATCTACATTACCTAACGTTGCTCTACAAATCAGAGTTTCCAAAGTTGCCTTCATATACCAGGTTTGTTGCTCTAAAGCCTAGGGTTTTGTGGCATTTAGCAATGTTGTTGCATTGGCTTTGTGGACAGTCAGAAAACACTGGAATTTCATATATAGACACAACTCCCATTGCAGTTTGTCATGCAAAAAGAATATCCAAAAACAAAGTTTTTGCTGGAATTGCAAAATTAAGCAAGAGTACTTACGGCTGGTTTTTTGGTTTCAAATTACATATGGTAATCAATGAAAATGGTGAAATTCATTCACTTACGCTAACAAAAGGCAATGTTGATGATAGGATACCTGTGCCAAATCTGACGGAAAAATTAACCGGCCTTTTGTTTGGTGACAAAGGTTATATTGCAAAAGAGCTTTTTCAGAAGCTGTTTGACCGAGGTTTGAAACTTGTTACCAAGGTGAAAAAAGGTATGAAAAATGCATTGATTTCGCTAAATGAGAAGATTTTACTGAGAAAAAGGTCTATCATTGAGACTGTTTTTGGTTACCTAAAAAATAGACTAGAAATTGAACACACTCGCCATAGATCCCCTGTTAATTTTTTGGTTCATATCTTTTCTACTCTCATTTCCTATTCCATCAAATCCAAAAAGCCTTCTATTTCCTATACTTTCTTCCTTCCTTAATCCAGAATTCGCGTTTTCAAGGACCACGCAAAAATTTTTGCTTTAAAGGGAGGTATTCCATGCTCTTCTTAAAATAAGTTTACCTACAGATCTGATTGTATTAAGATTACTTAATACAATCAGATCTATTATATGCGTTTATCCAAGTATTACTTACCAACTTTAAAGGAAAAGCCTGCTCATGCTAAAATTATCTCCCATCAATATTCTTTACGTGCAGGTTTAATAAAGCAGATAGCATCTGGCATCTATACGTGGTTACCACTTGGTCTCTTAGTGCTTAAAAATATTGGAAACATTATCAGAGATGAAATGGATAAATCTGGCGCTATTGAAGTGTTAATGCCTTGTGTGCAACCAGCAAATCTTTGGCGAGAATCAGGGCGTTACGATGATTACGGTAAGGAAATGTTGCGTATAAAGGATAGGCATGAGGAAGATATGCTTTTCGGTCCAACGCATGAGGAGGTGGCAACTGATTTAATTAGAGATGTGGTAAAAAGTTACAAAGATTTGCCACTTTGTTTATACCAAATTCAATGGAAATTTCGTGATGAGGTAAGACCACGTTATGGTGTTATGAGGGGTAGGGAATTTTTGATGAAGGATGCGTATAGTTTTGATGTGGATTACGAAAGTGCACAGAATTCATATAATTTGATGTACAAAACTTACATAAAAATCTTCAAACGCATGGGACTTACTCCAATTGGAGTTCGAGCTGATACGGGGCCAATTGGAGGAAATTTGAGCCACGAGTTTCATATATTGGCAAATACTGGTGAGAGCACTTTATATTATGACAATAAATTTTCTGAACTACTGGAAAGTGAAGATGTTGAAAGTTTAAAGAGTATATATGCAGTTGCAGATGATATGCATGACTCTAAAACTTGCCCTGTGCCGCAAGAACAGTTAAATGTTAGTAAGGGTATTGAAATAGGGCATATTTTTTATTTTGGCGACAAATACTCAAAGCTTATGAAGGCAAGTGTTATTTCTCAAGATGGAAAAAATGTCAATATACATATGGGTTCGTATGGCATTGGGGTTTCAAGGCTTGTCGGTGCAATAATAGAAGCTTTTCATGATGATAAAGGAATTATCTGGCCAGAATCGGTGGCTCCTTTCAGAATTGGTTTAATCAATTTACAAACGAAAGTAACGGAGGCTGCAGATAAAATATACAAAGCTTTGAAAAGCGATGAAGTGCTTTACGACGATACGGAAGGGAGTGTAGGAGTAAAATTTTCTAGAATGGATCTGATAGGCTTGCCGTGGCAAATAATTGTCGGAAAAAAGGCAATAGATGAAAAGATAGTTGAAGTAAAAAACAGAGCAACTGGAGAGGTAAAGGAAATGCAGATTGAAGAAGCAATAAATCACTTTAGCACAAAATGATACACGGTATCGGCACTGACATAGTATATATACCAAGAGTATCGAGGATATTACAAAAATACGGGGAAAAATTTCTCAATAGAATCTACACTGAAAAAGAAATAGAGCTAAGTAGAAAGTATAATAGTCAAGAAATGCGAGCAAGGTATTTTGCCAAACGCTTTGCAGCAAAAGAAGCTTTTGTTAAAGCACGAGGTACTGGATTTAGCCAGGGCATTATAATGAAAGATATAGAAATATACAGTGGTGTAAAAGGAAAGCCGTATCTTACCGTTAGCAAGGATTTTATCTCCAAAATTCATCTTTCTCTGAGTGACGATGGAGATTACGCTACTGCATTTGTTGTAATTTGTGGCTAGCAGATATTGTTTCAATTTATGCAGTTGATTTTATGCTATCTATATAACGCGAATTCTGGATTAAAGGAGAATAGAAAAGGCAAGAAAACAGGGTAAACTCAGCAGTTATAAAAAAACAGATGAGGTTAACCATGGAAGATATAACAAACTGTTTTGTTTGGTCGATGATTTTTGCAGAGATATAGAGAAAAATTTTGCAGGTAAACTACTGCCAAATGGTAAAAAACCCACAAGAACAACGGAAATTGAGCACTCCGAAATCATGACAATAATCCTGCTATATCAACAATCTCCGTGTAAAAATTTCAAAACTTTCTATCTACATTACCTAACGTTGCTCTACAAATCAGAGTTTCCAAAGTTGCCTTCATATACCAGGTTTGTTGCTCTAAAGCCTAGGGTTTTGTGGCATTTAGCAATGTTGTTGCATTGGCTTTGTGGACAGTCAGAAAACACTGGAATTTCATATATAGACACAACTCCCATTGCAGTTTGTCATGCAAAAAGAATATCCAAAAACAAAGTTTTTGCTGGAATTGCAAAATTAAGCAAGAGTACTTACGGCTGGTTTTTTGGTTTCAAATTACATATGGTAATCAATGAAAATGGTGAAATTCATTCACTTACGCTAACAAAAGGCAATGTTGATGATAGGATACCTGTGCCAAATCTGACGGAAAAATTAACCGGCCTTTTGTTTGGTGACAAAGGTTATATTGCAAAAGAGCTTTTTCAGAAGCTGTTTGACCGAGGTTTGAAACTTGTTACCAAGGTGAAAAAAGGTATGAAAAATGCATTGATTTCGCTAAATGAGAAGATTTTACTGAGAAAAAGGTCTATCATTGAGACTGTTTTTGGTTACCTAAAAAATAGACTAGAAATTGAACACACTCGCCATAGATCCCCTGTTAATTTTTTGGTTCATATCTTTTCTACTCTCATTTCCTATTCCATCAAATCCAAAAAGCCTTCTATTTCCTATACTTTCTTCCTTCCTTAATCCAGAATTCGCGTTTATGGGGCACTGGGATTACACCCTGACAACCGTCATCCCGCTACTAGTTAGCGGATGAGATACCGCGAATGAATCGCGGTATGACGTAACGACAAATTCGTCATCCCGCTACGTGTTAGCGGGATCTAGAGATACCGCGGCGGTATAGCTATAGCATACACAAACAACTAGTTTACCAAAAAAACATAGCAGTTTTTCTATGATTTGAGTATAATTCTAGCTTTACCTAAGCAGAAAATTTAATGGACTATATCTTAATGTATCTTTCCTTACCATTTTCAATTACCGAGAATTATTTATTAATTACTGCGTTGATTCCGCTTTTAAGTGCTTTTGTTACCTTTTTTACTGGTAAATGGTCCAGAGTGAACAATAGTATTACTGTCACTTCTTCTGTACTTCTGTTTACGTATACGTGTCTGTGCACTTTATATTGGGTATATGGTGATCATTCTCAATTTATTCTCATGGATTTTGGTAATAATTTGCACATTAGTTTAAAGCTAGAGTCTACCGGAGTAATATTCAGTTTATTAATATCTTTTTTATGGGTACTGACCAGTATATATGCAATATGTTATATGCAGAATAACTATGCTGATAGCAATCACTCGAGTTTTCTATGCTTTTTTTCAATATCGATTAGCTGTGCAATGTTTATTGCTTTTTCTGGAGACTTGCTCACTACATTTGTCTTTTATGAGCTTCTAACTATTAGTACATACCCTCTGATTACTTACAACTCAACAAATGAATCAATGATTGCAGGACGCTATTACTTTGGCGTGCTATTTTTCTCTTCTTTGGTATTATTTTTTCCTGCAATAGGCCTTTTATATAATGAATTTCATACTTTAGACTTTGTAAGTGGTGGAATATTCAAATTTGATACTTCACTCATCACTTTCATTCCAGTGTGTTTTGCTATGCTGATTTACGGAATAGGAAAAGCTGCATTAATGCCAATGCATTTTTGGTTACCAAAAGCAATGGTTGCACCAACTCCTGTGAGTGCACTATTACATGCTGTTGCTGTTGTGAAATCCGGAGTTTTCATCATCATAAAAGTTATATTATACACTTTCGGCGTCGATAACATGCAACGTTTTGTGCAGCAAAATTGGTTTGCTGGAGGGTGGCTTCCGTACGCTGCTGGATTTACTATTATTACTGCATCATTGATTGCACTAAAGCAAAAAGAATTAAAGAAATTGCTTGCTTACTCTACCATCTCTCAATTGTCGTATATTATATTATTTGCTTCAATTTTTAGTGAGCTCAGCATGGAGGTTGCAATTTTTCAATTGGTTTGCCACGCATTTGCAAAAATCACTTTGTTTTTCGTTGCCGGAGCAATAATAACGAAAACAGGCGAGAAATATATAGATAAGATTCACGGTATAGGACGCAGTATGCCAATTAGCATGACAGCATTTGCTATAGGTGCATTGTCTATGATAGGGGTGCCGCCTGCTCCGACTTTTTGGGGTAAATTTCTCATTTTTCAAGCTGTTTTCAACTCTGGCAATGTAATACTTTCTGTGTTTGTAACTCTAGTGTTAATTGTTAGTACTATACTTAACGCTCTGTACTTTTTACCGATAATTTACAATGCCTTTTTCTTAAAACCTTCTCAGAATTACTTTATTAAAAAAACGCCAATTCTTCTAGTTTTACCTCCAGTTATTACTGCTACATGCACTTTAGTTATTTTTTTTAGCTACCAAATAATGTTTTAAATGTAATCATCTATATTTATAACCATTAACAATAAATTTAAATGGTATTATACCAGCCAGAGTTGCTTTTATATTCGACAAAGTGAAGCTAATCTCCACAGTATCCTCCTTATCTTGCTCGGTTGTAAAAACTGCAGTAGCATTTCCAGCAAATGTAACTAAGTCCTTGGTCGATCGATCAATAGATAATGTTATTACATTTATGTTGGCAATTTTTCTTTTAGATAAAGACAAATTACCAGCTTCATTATTCGTTTTTTCCTGAAAGCCTTGATAGATTTTATGTATAGAATTGTTTCTTATAAAATTTTCTTGGTACTTCGGTTCAACGATCTTAATGGACTCGTATATTTCAATGTATTTACTTATTAAGTACCTCGCTGTGGAAATGTATTCATCTTCCTTTTTACTGAAATTAAGCTTATGCATTGCAGAGAACTCATCTTCTGTGTGGTTCATATACTTCACAAAATTTAAATCTTTTTTAACAGGAAATAACAGGTATATGTTTAATGTTAATAAACATAAGCATACTAGGAGAAGCGATACTATTAATGCCATCCAAGATCTTTCTGCTACACAAAACAGATACCTATGGCAGTACCATTCGACTGCTTTACTGAAATAACTTTTGTTTTTTACTGATTCAAGCAATTTATCTTCCATAACACAATGCTACCAAACCCAATTATAATAACAATAAGATTAGATACTCTAAAAAACTTTAAAATATGTCTAAATTTTCCCAAATAGGATGAATGATTATATCACCTTGTTCTGCAATGAGGTAGAATTTATCGATTTTGCTCACATCTATATTTATCATTTTTACACTAAAATTTTCAGGATCATAAGTATTACTTTCAGCACTTTTGTGATAATTATAATAATGTAATTTATTTTGATCATCAAAATAACCAAATTCATCAGCGAAGGTTCCCACTTTGCTACCTTTACCACTTTTGACTAGCTCAAATAGATCAATTACATGGTTTTGGGATCCAGGCTCAATAGGCCCTTCTGCAGCAAAAAATTTAGGTGCATGACCAACATATTCCTTAAATTTTAGATTATGAGTCTTTTTTACACTACCAAAATTCACAAATTTATATTCATCTGAAATACCAGAATATTGTGGATCATATTTTTTATATTCAAAAAACTCGTTACCTAAAAACGCGAATTCTGGATTAAAGGAGAATAGAAAAGGCAAGAAAACAGGGTAAACTCAGCAGTTATAAAAAAACAGATGAGGTTAACCATGGAAGATATAACAAACTGTTTTGTTTGGTCGATGATTTTTGCAGAGATATAGAGAAAAATTTTGCAGGTAAACTACTGCCAAATGGTAAAAAACCCACAAGAACAACGGAAATTGAGCACTCCGAAATCATGACAATAATCCTGCTATATCAACAATCTCCGTGTAAAAATTTCAAAACTTTCTATCTACATTACCTAACGTTGCTCTACAAATCAGAGTTTCCAAAGTTGCCTTCATATACCAGGTTTGTTGCTCTAAAGCCTAGGGTTTTGTGGCATTTAGCAATGTTGTTGCATTGGCTTTGTGGACAGTCAGAAAACACTGGAATTTCATATATAGACACAACTCCCATTGCAGTTTGTCATGCAAAAAGAATATCCAAAAACAAAGTTTTTGCTGGAATTGCAAAATTAAGCAAGAGTACTTACGGCTGGTTTTTGGTTTCAAATTACATATGGTAATCAATGAAAATGGTGAAATTCATGCACTTACGCTAACAAAAGGCAATGTTGATGATAGGATACCTGTGCCAAATCTGACGGAAAAATTAACCGGCCTTTTGTTTGGTGACAAAGGTTATATTGCAAAAGAGCTTTTTCAGAAGCTGTTTGACCGAGGTTTGAAACTTGTTACCAAGGTGAAAAAAGGTATGAAAAATGCATTGATTTCGCTAAATGAGAAGATTTTACTGAGAAAAAGGTCTATCATTGAGACTGTTTTTGGTTACCTAAAAAATAGACTAGAAATTGAACACACTCGCCATAGATCCCCTGTTAATTTTTTGGTTCATATCTTTTCTACTCTCATTTCCTATTCCATCAAATCCAAAAAGCCTTCTATTTCCTATACTTTCTTCCTTCCTTAATCCAGAATTCGCGTTAGAGGGTGATCTTCTATCAAATCAATTTGCTTCCTTTCTAGAACCATAGTTTCCTTTTTTAGTGGAGATTCTCCATATTTAAACGTTTCTGGTAAGCTTTGCCTTCTTTCATCTGGTGCATTGAATTCTTTCATTAGACGATTTTCTAAAAGACTTGGCCTCTTTTCATAAAACTCTTTTTGATTTTTTTCTCTTTACTATTAACCGGCTCTTGGCTATCAAACTCCTCAATATTTTGAGACTCAACATCACTTGCTGCAAACGTGCCTACTCTAGTCGATAATGCTTTTATTATTCCTCTTCTCACTATTTCATATACTAGCCTCTTGTTCTGAAACCTTACCTCTGATTTATTTGGATGCACATTTACATCTACTTGATCGTATGGTATCTCTAAGTGCAGCACTGCAAAAGGATACCTACCACTTGGAATAAAGTCCTGATACGCATATCTAATTGCACCAATAAGTAGATTGTCTTTTATTGGCCTTCCATTAACAAACGTATAGATCTGAGTTGAATTACCACGACTAATAGTTGGTTTACAGATGTGTCCCGTAAGTTTGATGCCGTCTTCTTCCTCTTTAACTTCCAGCGAATTGCTCTGAAATTCTTCTTCTGTTTCACATAATCTGTTAAATAATGAAGTTTGCTTAACATATTTTAAGAGCTTTTTATTACCGGAAGTGAGAGTAAACCCAATACTATAGTTAATCATTGCTAAGTTATTTACAATGTCAACAATGCTTTGTGTTTCTGCCCTCTCGGTTTTTAGAAATTTTAATCTATTTGGTGTGGCAAAAAATAAGTCACGAATTTCAATATATGTACCTTGCAACAAAGAACAAGGGGTAATCTCTCTTATTTTTTCTCCTCCCTCATATCTTATAACGCGAATTCTGGATTAAAGGAGAATAGAAAAGGCAAGAAAACAGGGTAAACTCAGCAGTTATAAAAAAACAGATGAGGTTAACCATGGAAGATATAACAAACTGTTTTGTTTGGTCGATGATTTTTGCAGAGATATAGAGAAAAATTTTGCAGGTAAACTACTGCCAAATGGTAAAAAACCCACAAGAACAACGGAAATTGAGCACTCCGAAATCATGACAATAATCCTGCTATATCAACAATCTCCGTGTAAAAATTTCAAAACTTTCTATCTACATTACCTAACGTTGCTCTACAAATCAGAGTTTCCAAAGTTGCCTTCATATACCAGGTTTGTTGCTCTAAAGCCTAGGGTTTTGTGGCATTTAGCAATGTTGTTGCATTGGCTTTGTGGACAGTCAGAAAACACTGGAATTTCATATATAGACACAACTCCCATTGCAGTTTGTCATGCAAAAAGAATATCCAAAACAAAGTTTTTGCTGGAATTGCAAAATTAAGCAAGAGTACTTACGGCTGGTTTTTTGGTTTCAAATTACATATGGTAATCAATGAAAATGGTGAAATTCATTCACTTACGCTAACAAAAGGCAATGTTGATGATAGGATACCTGTGCCAAATCTGACGGAAAAATTAACCGGCCTTTTGTTTGGTGACAAAGGTTATATTGCAAAAGAGCTTTTTCAGAAGCTGTTTGACCGAGGTTTGAAACTTGTTACCAAGGTGAAAAAAGGTATGAAAAATGCATTGATTTCGCTAAATGAGAAGATTTTACTGAGAAAAAGGTCTATCATTGAGACTGTTTTTGGTTACCTAAAAAATAGACTAGAAATTGAACACACTCGCCATAGATCCCCTGTTAATTTTTTGGTTCATATCTTTTCTACTCTCATTTCCTATTCCATCAAATCCAAAAAGCCTTCTATTTCCTATACTTTCTTCCTTCCTTAATCCAGAATTCGCGTTGTAAATGCTGATACTTGTGCTATCTATGATAATTTCAATATTTTCCATGTTGCTTTTATCAACCCTGCAATCATTTATCTTAATATTAAGTTTTTTAAACCTTCTTGATGCTTGTGAATAGCTGATAACTGCCAAATTTTTTCCTATTTGTTGCAGATATCCTTTTATAAACCCCACCGTTTGTCTTAAACCAATTCTAAAAAGATTGACAATTATATGCACCAAAATTACGACTTTATCACTGTAAATATAGTTGCCGCCCTGCATTTTTGGACTATTTTCATACCAATTTTCGATAGCTTCATCGATGTAACGAAAAATATTTCCCCTTTTTTCAAGGAATTTGTTATATTCGTTTTGGTTACTGACTTTCATTTTCTGTGGCATATTTTTTCTTCAACAGTTAAATGGTTATTTATAATGAATTTTGTCAGTAGCCACCAGATTTTTTCGGTTGCTATGCAACAAAGCCATTCCAGACTGGAATGACAGCAGTCCTATGTCATACCGCCACGGTATCTCAGCCGCTAACAAGAGATCCCGCTAACAAGCAGCGGGATGACGATTGTCGTTTAGCTATAAATATTAAGAAATTTACCAAATAGAAAAAAAGGCAAAAGAAGCCCTGGGGTTATTATCCGCTTTAAAATATTGGCGTTTTTTATGTTTTAAACGCTTGACAAGCGAGATTCAGCCGCTTTTAATTGCAACTAACCTACGCTGCAAATGTTTAAGAAATTTACTAAGCAGAAAAAAAAGACAAAGAATCCCCGAGTTAGCTAGTCCTTTACTATCCCTGTCGAGTATTGGCATTTTTTGATGTCTTGTAACGCTTTATAAGCGCGTTCAGCTTATTTAGATAAAAATCTAGATGTAGATGAAGTTTTGTAAAGACATACAGTATCTATATACTGCAAAAAATTGAACATAAGACGCCGATACATTAAGTAATCCTTACCTTTTAATCTGCAGATTAGCGAAAGCAAATACAATAGCTTCATTACCATGATAAGGGGGCTGACGGAGTTTGCCAAGGAGGTTTTTTCGTTTCTATTGTAATGACAGTTATGGCCTGTGCAAGAAATCTATTGATTTACAGCAGGTTCTTTGTTACAGTTCATAGTTATGCAAAGAAACTTAAAGCCTTATGAGTTTATTTACAGCCAGTGATTTACATAATTTGGAACTGTATAGCTGAGTATTGTACATGATAATATTGATAACAAACGATGATGGCTTTGGAAGTGAAGGAATAAAATTACTCAAAGAGATTGCACGGAATTTTGCATCAGAAATATGGATAGTGGCACCAGATACTGATAGAAGCGGGGCTGCAAGATCTCTTGATTATCCAGTGAAACAATCTATTGGAATAAAACAACATAGTGAAAGGGAATTTAGTGTGTCTGGTACTCCTGCAGATTGTGTCATTATTGCGCTAAATAAAGTTATGAATAAAAAACCAGACTTAATATTGTCCGGAGCAAATATTGGATCAAATGTCGGGGACGATATTTGTTATTCAGGAACAATTGGTGCTGTAATGGAAGGTGCTGCAAGGTCTATACCTTCTATTGCGCTGAGCCAAGTTTATCATGATAAAATAGACTGGCACAATACAAAGGTTTTTGCACCAAAGGTTATTGCCAAGCTAGTTAAGGTTGGTTGGCCTAAAAACATAGTGATGAGTGTAAATTTTCCTGCTACGGAAAAAGTAAAAGGAGTAGAATTTGCTGAACAAGGTGAATATAACATTGATGGGGATTTAACTTTTACTGAAAATTCGAATGGCTCTTTTAGCTTAAATTGGTCTCGAGAGCACTCAGGCAGTGGTAGTGTAAATAAAATAAAAGAAGGATTTATTACTATCACACCAGTAAAATTAGATTTTACAGATTATGATACATTGAATGCTATGAAAAATTCTTGTGCAGACGAATTTTCTTCTATAGCTGACTGAGAAAAACATTTGCATTGCTCCTAATTAGATGTTTTCTATTGTGTTATCGCGAGCAATTATTTTTTCTTCACCTGTATCCATGTTTTTAATCTTTAAAGTTTTACTACTCAATTCTTCATCACCAAAAATTAAGGCAGCTTTAGCATTTGCTTGATTTGCTTTTTTCATTCGGGTTTTAAGCGCTCCGCTATATTCATAGATTACATATAAACCATTTCTGCGCAATTCATTTGCAAGTGTTAGAGCATGTTCATCAGCCTCTCTGCCGATCGGAATTAGGTAAATAGGTCGCTCTTCTTTCGGAGAATAATTGATTAACTCCATTATGCGTTCAATACCTCCTGCAAATCCTATTGCTGGAGTGTGTTTTCCACCTACTGAAGATACTAGATTATCGTATCTTCCACCGGCAAAAACTGCCCCTTGTGCACCTAAATCTTCTGTGACAAACTCAAACACTGTGTGGCAATAATAATCCAAACCTCGAACTAGTTTATTGTTTACGGTATAAGGTATATCAAGAATTGTTAATCCATTTAGTATTTGTTCAAAGAAATCTGAGGACTCTTTCGTATAATAATTGCTGATTTTAGGTGCACCAGAGATTATTAATCTATCTTTCTCATCCTTAGAATCTAGTATTCTGAGTGGATTTTTGATCAACCTATTTTTGCTATCTTCTGATAGATCATTTTGGTACTTTGTAAAGTATAAGATCAAAGCTTCTCTATATTTAGTTATTGTTTCACCATCACCTAAAGAGTTGATTTCCAGCTTTACATTTTTATTGATGCCAAATTTAGTTAGTAAGTGCTGAGCGAGTGATATCAATTCAATATCAGCTTTTGGATCTTCTATGCCAAAAATCTCAAAATTTATCTGATGAAATTGCCTTTGTCTTCCCTTTTGCGGTCTTTCATAGCGAAATGCAGGTCCTGTTGAGAATAATTTTATCGGTGTTTGCAGTTTTTTTTCAATGAGTAGCCTGACAATCGCTGCAGTGAACTCAGGACGTAAAGTTATGCTCTTTCCTCCTTTATCATTAAAGGTGTACATCTCTTTATTGATGATGTCTGAGCTATCACCTAAAGTCTTTGTGAAAACTTCTGTATATTCAAATATCGGAGTTTGAGCAGGCAAAAAGCCATATAGACTTGAGATTCTGCTTGCTATTTGCTCTATGTGTTTAAACTTGTACCATTCATCAAACAGGAGATCTTTTGTTCCTCTAACCGTTTGATTAGTCATAGTGTGGTCTCTATACCTGCAACCTCTGGTATGTGGTAGCTCAGCATATTCTGCACTCCTTGCTTGAGGGTAATTGCAGCACTTGGGCATCCAGAGCAAGCTCCTTGTAACTCAACATAAACTATTCCATCTTTATAGCCACGAAATTTGATATCGCCACCATCTTGAGCAACTGCAGGTTTGATGTAACTTTCCATCAATTCTTTTATTCTATTTACAATTTCTATATCACTTTCATCAAAAAATTCCTCATCTGGTATGTTATTATCATTCACTCCTTCTTTATCTAGTGCTTTTCCACCTGAAGTAAAGTGATCCATAATTGTAGTTAAAATTTCCACTTTTAATATATCCCAATTAATTCCACCAGATTTTGTCACTGAAATAAAATCATGGCCAAAAAACACTCTTACCACATGTTCTATTTGAAAAAGATTTGCTGCTAATTTGGAGTTTTTTATTTCATCTGCATTTGAAAAATCAGCCGTTTCTCCTTCGTTTAGAATTGCAAATCCAGGAAGAAATTTCAGTGTGTTTGGATTAGGTGTTTCTTCAATCTGAATGAACATGTTATTTACCATGACGATTATAATCGTTACTATTTAATCATAAAATGATAAAAAAATATACATGTCATTCATCTTTTTCCTTTTTCTGATATTCATAGTGATTACATTTATTCTGCCTAGTGTTTTTGTATTTTTTCTCTTCCTGACAAAAAAAAATAACGTAAGTTTCATGATGAACTCTATATTGAGTAAGTTTTTGAACGAATTTGATAGCAGTAGAAGTTATACTGAAAATTACACTGGTGATAACATGTCCAAAGATGAAGCATTAAAGATACTGGGGCTGAATCCTGAGGCCAGTCAAAATGAAATCAATAAAGCATATCAAAATTTAATGAAGTTAGTTCATCCAGATAAAGGAGGCTCGGAATATTTTGCACAAAAATTAAACGCAGCACGTGATAGGTTGCTAAAGAAGTAGTAATTAGTATTACTTTAAACTTTTTATTGTGCGTAGAGGATAAGCTGCTACAATAAAATGAGTTAAAGATAGCAATATTCAAAAAACTTTAAGTTATGCAGGAAGATAACAAAAAAGAAACAATAAAAGAAGAAAAAGGCATATTAGGGTGGATAGAATATAGACTGCCTATATTTTCTTTTCTAAGACACACTGCTTCTTACCAAGTGCCAAAAAACTTAAATTATGCTTGGAATTTTGGCTCTTTGGCTGGTATAGCGCTAATTTTACAAATAATAACAGGTATATTTCTTGCTATGCACTACACTCCGCATGTTGATTATGCGTTTAATAGCGTGGAGCGTATAATGCGTGACGTGAACTATGGATGGCTGATACGCTACACTCATGCTGTCGGGGCATCGCTCTTCTTTATGGTAGTCTATGTTCATATAATGCGTGGGTTATATTACGGATCTTACAAGAAGCCACGGGAGATGGTGTGGTTTGTTGGTATATTTATATTTTTTGCAATGATGGCAACTGCCTTTATGGGATATGTATTGCCTTGGGGGCAAATGAGTTTCTGGGGTGCAACAGTTATAACCAACTTATTTTCTGCTATACCTTTAATTGGCAATAAAATAGTTATATGGTTATGGGGTGGTTTTTCAGTGGATAACCCAACACTTAACCGTTTTTTCGCTCTGCATTATCTTCTGCCTTTTGTTATTATTGCTTTAGCTATGCTTCATGTGATAGCTCTGCATAGGTTTGGCTCTGGTAACCCAAGTGGAGTGGAGGTAAAATCAGATAAGGATACCATTCCTCTCTATCCTTATTATATAGTCAAGGATTGCATAACTTTTGGTCTGTTTTTTGTAGCTTTGTTTGCATTTGTTTTTTATGCTCCCAATTATCTTGGGCATCCAGACAATTATATAGAAGCTGACTCTATGGTAACTCCGGTACATATAGTGCCAGAGTGGTATTTTTTACCTTTTTATGCAATGCTACGTTCAATTCCAGATAAACTTACTGGTGTGCTTACTATGTTTGCATCTATTTTAGTTTGGTTTCTGTTACCTTGGCTTGATAGATCAAAAGTTAAAAGTGGTGCTTACCGCCCGGTATTCAAGAAATTTTTTTGGGTTTTTGCAATAAATTTTGCACTTCTTGCCTGGCTTGGAGGACAAGAGGTGAAAGAGCCTTACATCACTATGAGTAGGCTATCCACTCTTTATTATTTTGCATACTTTGTAATAATTTTACCACTGCTTAGTAAATATGAAAAGCCGGAAGAACCACCAAAAACCTTAAGTGATTCTGTGCCGGAGATGAAATAATGCTGGTTAAAAATATATTGGCTGTGTTTTGTGCATTATTCCTTACTAATTTTGTGTATGCAGAAGATTTTAAACCATCACCAAATAAAAAAATGGACTGGAAATGTGATGGAATTACTGGGTCTTTCGATAGAGAATCAATTCAACGTGGCTACAAGGTATATAAGGAAGTCTGTGCTGCTTGTCATTCAATGAATAGAGTAGCATTTCGTAATTTGCAAGACATCGGTTTTTCTGAAGAAGATGTAAAACAGATTGCGGCTTCTTACCAAGTTAAAGATGGCCCAAATGATATGGGTAAAATGTTTGACAGACCTGGAGTACCTTCAGACTATTTTATTGCGCCTTTTGATTCAAAAGAAGCAGCTGCAGCAAGCAATAATGGTGCTGTTCCACCAGACTTATCGTTAATTATTAAAGCAAGGCATGATGGTGCAAATTATGTCTATTCACTGTTAACAGGCTATCAAAACGGCGAACACGATGAAAATGATTTATATTTTAATTCGTATTTTCCAACAGGCAGATTAGCTATGGCGCCACCACTTTCTGAAGGAATGGTGGAATATGATGGTGCAAGACAAGCCACAGTTGAAAATATGGCATATGACGTGGTAAATTTTTTACAATGGGCAGGAGAGCCAGAATTAGAGCGCAGGCATAAACTTGGATTAAAAGTAATGGCGTATTTTATAATTTTAACAGTGTTTTTTGTATTAACTAACAATAAAGTTTGGAGCAAACTTTATAAAAGGAAAAAATAGAATTTCTTACATCTATTTACATTCACTTTCATACCTTATTTACACTAGCAAGTGTATTATACAATAATAAACACATTATGAAAACATAGTAGGTAGAACTCATGGAATTTCAAATCACTACACATTTTCAACCAGATGGAGATCAACCACAAGCAATCGATGGCTTAATTGCAGGGCTAAATAGCAATAAAAGAGATCAGGTTTTGCTTGGAGTTACTGGTTCTGGGAAAACTTTTACTATGGCAAATGTTATTGCAAGAACAAATAGGCCTGCATTAATTATGGCACACAATAAAACTTTAGCAGCACAGCTTTATGAGGAAATGAAAGGATTGTTTCCCAATAATGCTGTTGGATACTTCATTTCTTATTATGATTACTACCAGCCCGAAGCCTATTTGCCACAAACTGATACTTATATCGAAAAAGACTCCGCAATCAACGAAAGAATTGACATGCTGCGTTATTCTGCCGTTTGCTCCCTTTTGGAGCGCAGGGATACGATCGTAGTTGCCAGTGTTTCCTGTATATACGGTCTTGGCTCGCCTGAAAGCTACCTCAGCATGACCATAACGCTTAGTGTTGGAAATGAAATTCGTATTAATGATTTCCTGAGCAACTTAACTGATCTCCAATACAAGCGCTCTGATGCCAGGTTTGAGAGAGGATATTTTAGAGTGCGCGGCGATATTGTTGATATATTTCCTTCCCATTATGAAAGTAAAGCTTGGCGTTTATCGTTATTTGGCGATGAAGTAGAAGAAATTTTTGAAATTGATGCTATGACCGGCAATGTTATCAAACGCATAGATAAAATCACCATTTTTCCAAATAGCTATCACATTACATCACGTGAGACCTTGTTGCAGGCAGCTCAGCTAATCAAAAAAGAGCTGCATGAACGCTTGGATTATTACTACTCGCAAAACAAGATTATTGAAGCAAAGCGCCTCGAGCAACGCACTGATTTTGATATCGAAATGATGAGAACAACAGGAATATGTAAAGGTATTGAAAATTATTCGCGTTATCTCTATGGAATGGAAGCTGGGGATCCACCGCCTACTTTGTTTGAATATTTACCCAAAGACGTAATTTTATTTGTTGATGAGAGTCATGTCACCGTTCCTCAGGTTGGTGCGATGTACAGTGGTAATGAGGCGCGTAAAAAGAAATTGATTGACTATGGCTTCAGGCTCCCTTCCGCTTTTGATAATCGTCCATTAAAATTTGAAGAGTGGGAGGAAGTTAGGCCGCAGACTATTTACATTTCAGCCACTCCCGGAAAGTATGAGTTAGCAAAGACCAATAATGTATTTATAGAGCAAGTTATCCGTCCAACAGGGCTTACAGACCCAATCTGCATTGTGAAACCAATAGAGAGTCAAATTGATGATGTAATTCATGAGGCACAAGTGACAATAGGGAAGGGATTTTGTGTTTTAATCACTACATTGACGAAAAAAATGGCTGAAAATTTAGCTGAATATATGAGTGAATTGAATATGAGAGTGAGTTATTTGCATTCGGATATTGGTGCGCTGGAGAGAATAGAAATTATATGTAAATTAAGATCTAAAGAAATTGACGTTTTAGTAGGTGTTAACTTGCTTAGGGAAGGTCTTGATATTCCAGAGTGTGGGTTAGTTGCAATTTTGGATGCTGATAAAGAAGGATTTTTGCGATCGGCAACTTCATTAATTCAAACGATCGGTCGTGCTGCACGTAATGCTGAAGGTAGAGTAATTTTATATGCAGATAAAATCACTGGTTCTTTAGATCGTGCATTAAGAGAGACCGAAAGAAGAAGAAAAAAACAAGAAGAACATAATATATTGCACAATATTGTCCCAAAGACTATAATAAAACCTATATCAAACACCTTACAGGAGAGGGCAATAGCAGAACCAAAAGTAAATACTAGTAAGGATGACTTGAGAAAGCAAATGATAGAGCATGCTGAAAATTTAGAGTTTGAAGAAGCAGCAAGAATAAAAAAATTATTGCAAGGTTAAGTAATATATGATGTTATGGGCATAGCATGAAAGTGTAAATAACTAAACTTCCACTATTCTTCTTTTTATTTTAACTCATCTTTTTACGCGAATTCTGGATTAATAGATGAGGTTAACCATGGAAGATATAACAAACTGTTTTGTTTGGTCGATGATTTTTGCAGAGATATAGAGAAAAATTTTGCAGGTAAACTACTGCCAAATGGTAAAAAACCCACAAGAACAACGGAAATTGAGCACTCCGAAATCATGACAATAATCCTGCTATATCAACAATCTCCGTGTAAAAATTTCAAAACTTTCTATCTACATTACCTAACGTTGCTCTACAAATCAGAGTTTCCAAAGTTGCCTTCATATACCAGGTTTGTTGCTCTAAAGCCTAGGGTTTTGTGGCATTTAGCAATGTTGTTGCATTGGCTTTGTGGACAGTCAGAAAACACTGGAATTTCATATATAGACACAACTCCCATTGCAGTTTGTCATGCAAAAAGAATATCCAAAACAAAGTTTTTGCTGGAATTGCAAAATTAAGCAAGAGTACTTACGGCTGGTTTTTTGGTTTCAAATTACATATGGTAATCAATGAAAATGGTGAAATTCATTCACTTACGCTAACAAAAGGCAATGTTGATGATAGGATACCTGTGCCAAATCTGACGGAAAAATTAACCGGCCTTTTGTTTGGTGACAAAGGTTATATTGCAAAAGAGCTTTTTCAGAAGCTGTTTGACCGAGGTTTGAAACTTGTTACCAAGGTGAAAAAAGGTATGAAAAATGCATTGATTTCGCTAAATGAGAAGATTTTACTGAGAAAAAGGTCTATCATTGAGACTGTTTTTGGTTACCTAAAAAATAGACTAGAAATTGAACACACTCGCCATAGATCCCCTGTTAATTTTTTGGTTCATATCTTTTCTACTCTCATTTCCTATTCCATCAAATCCAAAAAGCCTTCTATTTCCTATACTTTCTTCCTTCCTTAATCCAGAATTCGCGTTTAAGGTGCTATGCAACAAAGCCATCCCAGTGTCAAGCACTGGGATGACAAGAAAGGGAGCACTGGAATTTTTGCTTCAATATTTGCACATTAGCCACTTCCCTGAACAGATACATTCGTCATCCCGCTACGTGTTAGCGGCTAAGAGATACCGCGGCGGTATGACGGTTCGTGGCGGTATGACTTGCATTAGCTATAAAATAGTGGTTTATATAAATCCCATAGCATGCCGAATGAAGCTTTTTTTGAGAAAATTTGAATTTTCAACTGCAATCAAGCCAAGATTTCTTAGTGCTTTAGCGCAGAATATTCTGTTGGAGAACATCCTATTTAATCCATCAGTTGCAAGTGCCATTGTAAAATTATCAAAGCATCTGTTACGTGAAATTTTCTTTAATAAATAACTACTGCCAACATCAATACCAGATGCTTTTGCGGCAACTACGTGCTTTATAATACTTCCTACATCTCTAATTCCAAGATTAAGCCCTTGACCTGCAACTGGATGAATTGAATGTGCTGCATCGCCGATAAGCAAAACTCTACCCTTATATAACTTTTTTGCGAAAGCAAAACTCAAAGGATAAAGTTTTCTTTCATCCTCTAATTTTATCTCTCCTAAATAAGAACCAAATCTTTTTTTAAGCTCTATAATAAATTCTTCTTCAGACAGATCCATTAGCATTTTTGAAATTTCAGATTTTTCTGTCCAGACTATTGAAGAAGTATAGCCACCCTTCATCGGTAGAATTGCAAATGGGCCACCAGGGAAAAAACGCTCCACAGCTAAGTTTTGGTGATGCAGTTCATGCTTTACATTAAATACTATGCTACTTTGTTTATAGTCAAATTTTATCATCGGTATAGAGAATAACTCTGGTAATTTAGAGTTCTTGCCTTCAGCGCAGATAAGTAGCGATGATATTAATTCCTGGTTATTATCAAGAATAACTTCCACATATCCTGAATCACAAGCAATTGTTTTATAGGAATGTGGAGAGTATATATTTAGTTTATTCAAAAAATTATTGTTGATTGCATTCCATATAGTGGCATTGTTAATAACATAACCCATTGGTTCTTCACCAACCATTTTATGATTGTAATGCACAGTAATTGGGCTATCTCCATCTAATATGCATATATCAAGTATTGGCTCAGCTTCACTCTCCACAAACTGCCAAATCCCTAACTTTTCCAATATTTTTTTCGAACCTTGAGAAATAGCAAATGCTCGGTTGTCATCTACTACACGTGGTAGACTATTTTTTTCAATTACAGCTACAGACACAGAGTCACAACTAAGGCCAATGGCAGTAATAAGACCAAGTAACCCACCACCTGAAATGATTACATCGTAATTCATTTTATTTATCTAAAATTATATTCTATCTATTTTAAAAATAGTTTAAACAAACTTTATATATAAATTAAATTTTTTAGATCCCAGTGGGCTTTGTTGCATAGCACCTTAAGCAGTGATGGTTTACGACAAATTTATGTAATGATTTCAAATTTAGCCATACCAATATCAGTGAATTTGTTGAGCAAATAGCACTTAATTAGTAATTCTTTTTCACGATTTACTTCAGATTTATTCCTAAAGCTAAATCCAAATACTTGCTTCAACCTTGAGAAAAATCCTTCTATGTAAGATCTCTTTCCATAAATTGCTTTCTTTTTCCACTCTTTTACACCATCTTGTCCATATAATTTTATTAACCTAATAGCAGCATTTCTGTCAGACATATAATCTATTTTTGAATGTTCTGCTGCATCCTTTTTTGGTAGAACTTTTGTCTTTATATCGTATTTCTTACACAATTTATAAAGTTTGTGCCTATCGTATGCCCTATCTGCATATAATGCTTTTATTTTGTGCTGAAAATTAACTTCTTCAAGCAAATCGCAAGCTCCATAGTGGTCAGAGTAGAAGCCATTACTGTATCTTGCAGCTATAGCTTTTTTACTATTTACACTTAACATAACATGTAACTTTCTTAACGCGAATTCTGGATTAAGGAAGGAAGAAAGTATAGGAAATAGAAGGCTTTTTGGATTTGATGGAATAGGAAATGAGAGTAGAAAAGATATGAACCAAAAAATTAACAGGGGATCTATGGCGAGTGTGTTCAATTTCTAGTCTATTTTTTAGGTAACCAAAAACAGTCTCAATGATAGACCTTTTTCTCAGTAAAATCTTCTCATTTAGCGAAATCAATGCATTTTTCATACCTTTTTTCACCTTGGTAACAAGTTTCAAACCTCGGTCAAACAGCTTCTGAAAAAGCTCTTTTGCAATATAACCTTTGTCACCAAACAAAAGGCCGGTTAATTTTTCCGTCAGATTTGGCACAGGTATCCTATCATCAACATTGCCTTTTGTTAGCGTAAGTGAATGAATTTCACCATTTTCATTGATTACCATATGTAATTTGAAACCAAAAAACCAGCCGTAAGTACTCTTGCTTAATTTTGCAATTCCAGCAAAAACTTTGTTTTTGGATATTCTTTTTGCATGACAAACTGCAATGGGAGTTGTGTCTATATATGAAATTCCAGTGTTTTCTGACTGTCCACAAAGCCAATGCAACAACATTGCTAAATGCCACAAAACCCTAGGCTTTAGAGCAACAAACCTGGTATATGAAGGCAACTTTGGAAACTCTGATTTGTAGAGCAACGTTAGGTAATGTAGATAGAAAGTTTTGAAATTTTTACACGGAGATTGTTGATATAGCAGGATTATTGTCATGATTTCGGAGTGCTCAATTTCCGTTGTTCTTGTGGGTTTTTTACCATTTGGCAGTAGTTTACCTGCAAAATTTTTCTCTATATCTCTGCAAAAATCATCGACCAAACAAAACAGTTTGTTATATCTTCCATGGTTAACCTCATCTGTTTTTTTATAACTGCTGAGTTTACCCTGTTTTCTTGCCTTTTCTATTCTCCTTTAATCCAGAATTCGCGTTCTTACTTGCTCGTAGCTTCGGTACTTTCTATCTGCACTGTTTTCCTTACTGTGGCCAGGAGTGTTACTGTAAATGCTGATACTTGTGCTATCTATGATAATTTCAATATTTTCCATGTTGCTTTTATCAACCCTGCAATCATTTATCTTAATATTAAGTTTTTTAAACCTTCTTGATGCTTGTGAATAGCTGATAACTGCCAAATTTTTTCCTATTTGTTGCAGATATCCTTTTATAAACCCCACCGTTTGTCTTAAACCAATTCTAAAAAGATTGACAATTATATGCACCAAAATTACGACTTTATCACTGTAAATATAGTTGCCGCCCTGCATTTTTGGACTATTTTCATACCAATTTTCGATAGCTTCATCGATGTAACGAAAAATATTTCCCCTTTTTTCAAGGAATTTGTTATATTCGTTTTGGTTACTGACTTTCATTTTCTGTGGCATATTTTTTCTTCAACAGTTAAATGGTTATTTATAATGAATTTTGTCAGTAGCCACCAGATTTTTTCGGTTGCTATGCAACAAAGCCATCCCAGTGTCACGCACTGGGATGACACCATTTGTTGTGTTTAACAAAGTTCGTACTTAGCTTCATGTTAGCTACAAACGTTAAGAAATTTACCAAATAAAAAAAAAGGCAAAAGAAGCCCCGTGGTTATTATCCGATTTAAAATATTGGCGTTTTTTATGTTTTAAACGCTTGACAAGCGAAATTCAGCTGCTTTTAATTGTAACTAACTTACGCTGCAAATGTTTAAGAAATTTACCAAGCAGAAAAAAAGACAAAGAATCCCCGAGTTAGCTAGTCTTTTACTATCTCTGTCGAGTATTGGCATTTTTTGATGTCTTGTAACGCTTTATAAACGCGAATTCTGGATTAATAGATGAGGTTAACCATGGAAGATATAACAAACTGTTTTGTTTGGTCGATGATTTTTGCAGAGATATAGAGAAAATTTTGCAGGTAAACTACTGCCAAATGGTAAAAAACCCACAAGAACAACGGAAATTGAGCACTCCGAAATCATGACAATAATCCTGCTATATCAACAATCTCCGTGTAAAAATTTCAAAACTTTCTATCTACATTACCTAACGTTGCTCTACAAATCAGAGTTTCCAAAGTTGCCTTCATATACCAGGTTTGTTGCTCTAAAGCCTAGGGTTTTGTGGCATTTAGCAATGTTGTTGCATTGGCTTTGTGGACAGTCAGAAAACACTGGAATTTCATATATAGACACAACTCCCATTGCAGTTTGTCATGCAAAAAGAATATCCAAAAACAAAGTTTTTGCTGGAATTGCAAAATTAAGCAAGAGTACTTACGGCTGGTTTTTTGGTTTCAAATTACATATGGTAATCAATGAAAATGGTGAAATTCATTCACTTACGCTAACAAAAGGCAATGTTGATGATAGGATACCTGTGCCAAATCTGACGGAAAAATTAACCGGCCTTTTGTTTGGTGACAAAGGTTATATTGCAAAAGAGCTTTTTCAGAAGCTGTTTGACCGAGGTTTGAAACTTGTTACCAAGGTGAAAAAAGGTATGAAAAATGCATTGATTTCGCTAAATGAGAAGATTTTACTGAGAAAAAGGTCTATCATTGAGACTGTTTTTGGTTACCTAAAAAATAGACTAGAAATTGAACACACTCGCCATAGATCCCCTGTTAATTTTTTGGTTCATATCTTTTCTACTCTCATTTCCTATTCCATCAAATCCAAAAAGCCTTCTATTTCCTATACTTTCTTCCTTCCTTAATCCAGAATTCGCGTTATAAGAGCCAAATTTTTGGGACAATTTTAACTCAAGACAGCTCTCGCAACTTTAGTCTGTGTTCTAATTTGGTTGTGTTTTATTAAAAAAACTTTAGATTTATTGCATAATCAATACTCAAATATAATGACACAGACTTGGAATTTGTTACAAACAGGGCAAAAGGAAGGCTATAAAATTGCGTATACTAATGCTCGTATTATCGATCCGGAAACTAAACTTGATATAAAAGGTTCATTATTGACTGAAGGAGATAAAATTGTCGACTTTGGTGAATCATTATTTTCAACAAGTGGGGTCGACGAAACAATAGACTGTAAAGGGCTTGTTCTAATGCCAGGCCTTATTGACATTCACGTACATTTTCGTGAACCAGGCCAAGAACATAAAGAAACTATATATACAGGCAGCAAATCTGCAGCTGCGGGAGGCGTTACAACTGTAGTTTGTCAGCCAAACACTGTTCCAGAAATTGATAGCGTTGTTTTGGCTAAATATTTGAAATATAGAGCACTTGAAACTTCACATGTAAACGTTGAATTTTACGCTAAAATCACCACTTCGGAAGAAAAGTTGACTGAAATGGCACTTTTAAAGGAAGCAGGTGCGGTTGGGTTCACTGATGATGGCATGCCAGTTATGAACCCAATGATTATGAGACAGGCGCTGCTTTATTCAAGTATGCTGGGTGTTCCTATTGCTCAACATGCAGAAGATTTAAATTTATCAGCAGGTGGTGCAATCAACGAAGGTAAAATTTCTGAAGAATTGGGAGTAAAGGGAATCTTGAGTGCATCAGAATCGGTTATGGTAAGTCGCGATATACTGCTCATGAAAGATATGGAGAATGTGCACTACCATATTCTACATGTCTCTTCAAAAGATTCACTTGATGCTATTGAACGTGCAAAAGACTTGGGATTAAATGTTACGTGCGAAGTAACCCCTCATCACTTCACTTTGACTGAAGATATAGTAAAACAACATGGAGCAATTGCAAAAATGAACCCGCCACTTCGCACTGAAGAAGATCGTTTAGCTATGATTGAAGGTTTAAAGACAGGTGTGATTGATTGCATTGCAACCGACCACGCTCCGCATGATCGTAATTCTAAAGATCTGCCACTTGAAAATGCTGCATTTGGTATTGTTGGTCTTGAGACAATGCTGCCCCTTTCACTTGAACTCTATCACAGTGGGCAAATGGGTCTACTTGATGTGCTTGCAAAATTGACATATAAGCCTGCAGACATAATACACGTACCACGTGGTCGTATACAGAAAAACCTTGCCGCGGACTTAATTTTAGTTGACCTCAATCATGAATGGGAAATTAAAATTGACAACTTTGCTAGTAAATCAAAGAATTCCCCTTTCGATGGGCGCAAAGTAAAAGGACACGTAGTACGCACTGTTGTGTCTGGCAAAACTATATACTCACAGAAAAGTTAGTTATCATATCTTATCCATCCCAATTTGTTATCACCAGAATGGGCTAAGTGCACCTAAATTTAAATTAAGAAATCTCAGTCAATTCCACTGTCTTCGAATAAATGCATCCTCTTACTTTTTCAACTATCGACGCGAATTCTGGATTAATAGATGAGGTTAACCATGGAAGATATAACAAACTGTTTTGTTTGGTCGATGATTTTTGCAGAGATATAGAGAAAAATTTTGCAGGTAAACTACTGCCAAATGGTAAAAAACCCACAAGAACAACGGAAATTGAGCACTCCGAAATCATGACAATAATCCTGCTATATCAACAATCTCCGTGTAAAAATTTCAAAACTTTCTATCTACATTACCTAACGTTGCTCTACAAATCAGAGTTTCCAAAGTTGCCTTCATATACCAGGTTTGTTGCTCTAAAGCCTAGGGTTTTGTGGCATTTAGCAATGTTGTTGCATTGGCTTTGTGGACAGTCAGAAAACACTGGAATTTCATATATAGACACAACTCCCATTGCAGTTTGTCATGCAAAAAGAATATCCAAAACAAAGTTTTTGCTGGAATTGCAAAATTAAGCAAGAGTACTTACGGCTGGTTTTTTGGTTTCAAATTACATATGGTAATCAATGAAAATGGTGAAATTCATGCACTTACGCTAACAAAAGGCAATGTTGATGATAGGATACCTGTGCCAAATCTGACGGAAAAATTAACCGGCCTTTTGTTTGGTGACAAAGGTTATATTGCAAAAGAGCTTTTTCAGAAGCTGTTTGACCGAGGTTTGAAACTTGTTACCAAGGTGAAAAAAGGTATGAAAAATGCATTGATTTCGCTAAATGAGAAGATTTTACTGAGAAAAAGGTCTATCATTGAGACTGTTTTTGGTTACCTAAAAAATAGACTAGAAATTGAACACACTCGCCATAGATCCCCTGTTAATTTTTTGGTTCATATCTTTTCTACTCTCATTTCCTATTCCATCAAATCCAAAAAGCCTTCTATTTCCTATACTTTCTTCCTTCCTTAATCCAGAATTCGCGTTATCGGTTCTATGATGCAGTGATTTACTTTTGCAGCTATAGGCATTATTACATAATTCGTTGTAGAGAAGCTTATAACTGGTACTATACCCCCCTAGCATTAAAGCTCCTGACACCATTGCATCAGGCGAAATAGCATTTATAGATGCACTAAGACCAACTCTGATTCCAGCGCTAGCAGCCAAGAAGCTCAAAAAAAACAAAATTGCTCCACAGTAGCCATCACCAAATTTAGATAACATTTCTTCGTGCACTTTTTTTGGTCTACCGGCAAGTACAAGATTACCCGCAACAAACACTATTGGCCCTACTAAAGACCCACAGAAAAGAGCTTCTACTACTCGAAGTGATAAAGTTACAGAACCTAATCTAGAACCTACAGAAGCCCCCGATGTACTACCTACTATTGCTAAGAGCACATAAAACAATATAAGTTCTTTATTTTTTTTTACGCATATTACCCCCATATTCAGTTACAAGTTAAGTATTAACATTTTGCCTAAATTGCAAGATTTTTTATATCAACCTGATTCCAAAACAGCAAAATTGTTGTATAATGTTACTTTGAAGTTTTATTTTCAATGCACAAGTTTGCAATACTCTTTTCTATACTGCTTGCAATAGTTGCTTACTATTTAAACAGTGAGATTATATTTGAAATAGCAAAGCTGTTTAGTGACATATTTGTTAGTTTGTTGAAATTAATAAGTTTACCTTTAGTTTTTCTATCAATAGTTTCCACAATTTCAGGACTCAAAGACTCAATTGAAATTAAAACCTTAGTTAAGAAAACACTATTTTATACGCTGCTTACAACTATTATAGCTGCGTTTGTTGCATTATCGTTTTACCTGCTAATAGATCCAGCAAGAAAAAATTTCATAAGTAATACGATAGGGAGTATTAACAGCAATAACCACAGTTATTTTTCATATTTAAAATCACTCATTCCTTCGAATTTTGTGCAAGTTTTTCTTGAAAATAATATGATTGGTAGCATATTAATCGCTTTTTTGATGGGTGGAGCTATTGTTTCACTTTCAAAAGAAAAGCAGGACATATTACATCAAATATTCTCTGCACTTTTCGATACGTTACTTAAAATTGCTCAAGGGTTATTGAGATTTATTCCGCTTGCTGTGTGGTCTTTTATTACATGTTTTTTGCACGAATTAAAAGGTGGTAGCGAGTTCTACAGTCTTTTATGGTATTTTGTTTGCATAATGTCTGCAAATTTTGTGCAGGCATTTCTGATTTTACCGCTACTTATGTGGTATAAAGGCATATCACCAATTCAAACGCTAAGGGGGGTTATGCCAGCGTTGACGCTCGCATTTTTCTCTAAATCATCCAGTGCAACGCTGCCCACAACCATAGATTGTGTGCAAAATAAGCTAAAGGTGCCAAAGAAATTGTCGTCTTTTATTTTACCAATATGCACAACAATTAATATGAATGCATGTGCTGCATTTATACTAATCACTGTAATGTTTGTTGCAGAAATGAACGGATACGTATTTTCCTTGAGCGAAATGTTTATATGGATTTTTTTAGCAACTAGTGCAGCAATTGGTAACGCTGGAGTACCTATGGGGTGCTATTTTATGGCAACCAGTTATCTCATATCGATGAATGTTCCTCTGCATATTATGGGACTGATTTTGCCTATTTATACAATCATCGATATGTTTGAAACTGCAATAAACGTGTGGTCTGATATTTGTATCACTCAGATAATTAATAAAGAATGTAATAGTGAAACTTAAAAAATGATATTAGACGAAAATAATCTAATAATAAAAGAATTTAAAGAAGCAGAAGCAATTTTGCATGGGCATTTTGTTTTATCATCCAGACTGCATAGTGACACATACATACAGTGTGCGAAGATTTTTGAAAATCCAAGCAGAGCCATGAAAGTTTGCGCATTATTAGCAGATAAAATAAAAAAAGAATTAAATAGCTCCATAGATTTAATATTATCTCCTGCAATTGGTGGAATAATTGTGGGTTATGAGATTGGCAGGCAGCTTGGAATAAAGACAATGTTTTGCGAGCGCGTTAACGGCAAGTTTGAATTACGCCGTGGATTTAAGATCAAAAAGGGTGAGAAAATATTACTTATCGAGGATGTAATAACCACAGGCAAATCTTCACTTGAAGCAGTGGAATGTGCAGAAGGGAAAGGAGGTAAAGTTGTTGCTGAAGCTTCTTTGATAAAGAGAAATAGTGAAACGAAACTGCCTTTTCCTGTCATATCTTTGATTGAACTGAACATCAAAAACTACAGCGAGGAAGAACTTCCAAGTGAATTAAAACAACTACCCATAACAAAACCTGGGAGTAGAGAATATTTAACAAAGTAATCCTATAATATCTTGAAAACACAGCATTTATACACAGCTTTAGTTATTTACTCTAAGTGTATTTTATGTATACTTATTACTAAATTAATTTTGAAATGATAGAAAATGAACGAATTTAAATCGATCCGAAATATAGCAATAATCGCACACGTTGACCACGGTAAAACTACTTTACTTGATAACATGTTAAAACAAAGTGGCACGTTCCGCGAGAATCAAGAAGTTCAAGAACGAGTGATGGATAGTGGTGACCAAGAGCGTGAACGCGGAATTACAATACTTGCAAAATGTACATCAATAATGTGGGGCGATGAAAAGATCAATATTATTGATACGCCAGGGCACGCGGACTTTGGTGGAGAAGTAGAAAGGGTATTGTGCATGGCAGATGGTGTGTTGCTGCTGGTTGATGCTGCAGAAGGTCCCATGCCACAAACTAAGTTTGTGTTGTCAAAAGCACTAAAAGCAAATTTGAAGCCAATTGTGATAATCAATAAGGTCGACCGACCAGACAGCAGAATTGACGAAGTATTAAATGAAATATATGAGTTATTTTTTAACCTTGATGCAACCAACGAGCAGCTAGATTTTCCAGTGTTGTATGCTTCAGGTAGAAATGGCTGGTGTGCTAAGGAGCTTTCTGATGAAAGAAAAGATTTAAGCCCATTATTTTCAACGGTTATAGATTATATAAAACCTTCTGTTTATGATCAAAATGCACCTTTTGCTATGTTGGTCACTCTACTTGAGTCTGATAAGTTTCTTGGCAGAATATTGACAGGAAAGGTTTATCAGGGTGTTGCAAAAGTCAATTCAGATCTTAAGGTGCTTGACCTCGATGGCAAAGTAATTGAACGAGGAAGATTAACTAAATTGCTCTCATTTTCTGGCTTGAAACGCATTCCAGTAGAGCAGGCTGTAGCGGGAGACATAATTGCAATTGCAGGGCTTGAAAAAGCTTCGGTTTCAGATACCATTTCTGTGCCAGAAATGACAACTGCAGTAAGCTCAACTCCAGTTGATCCGCCAACAATGGCGATTACTCTGAGCGTTAATGATTCGCCTTTTGCTGGACAAGAAGGTACAAAGCTTACTTCAACTGCTATAAAGGATCGCTTATATGCGGAGGAAGAAACAAATGTTGCAATTACTGTGACTTTGGCACCAAGCGGTGAAGCGTTTGAAGTAGGTGGACGCGGTGAGTTGCAGCTTGGAGTGTTAATTGAAAATATGAGAAGGGAGGGTTTTGAGCTTTCGGTATCACGCCCTCGCGTGTTATTTAAAGAAGAAGGCGGTAAAAAACTTGAACCTATAGAGGAAGTAGTAATTGATGTAGATGGTGAATATAGTGGAATCATCATGGAAAAACTCAGCTTCCGAAAAGGTGAAGTGACTGACATGAGACCTTCTGGTAATGGCAGGACAAGATTAACGTTTTTAGTGCCATCAAGAGGATTAATTGGTTATCAAGGAGAGTTTTTAACTGATTCTCGGGGCACAGGCATAATTAACCGTTTATTTCACAGTTATGCTCCACATAAAGGTCCAATTTCTGGAAGGCGCAATGGAGTTTTAATTTCTACAGATAAGGGTGAGGCTGTGGCGTATGCAATTTTCAATTTGCAAGACAGGGGAATTATGTTTATTAAGCCACAGGATAAGGTATATTGTGGCATGATTGTCGGCCAGCATAGCCGTGACAATGATTTGGAGATAAATGTGCTAAAAGGTAAGCAATTAACAAACGTAAGAGCTTCAGGTAGTGATGAAGCCATAAAACTCACTCCTCCAAAGATGATGACACTGGAGGATATGATAGCGTATATAGACGATGATGAATTGGTGGAAGTAACTCCAAAATCTATACGTTTACGCAAGAAATTCCTTGATCCAAATGAACGTAAGCGCGCAGGAAGGGCAAAGAATAAGGAGTAGAGATTTCTTTTTGCAGGGTAACAGATTCCAGTGCGTACTGTACGAACATTTGCTTTTGTTAAGCACAACAAATGGGTCAGCGCATGACGCACAATTGTACAAACATTGTAGCCAAGTAGCCCGCAGAAACAAAAAACTTGCTTGACACATTTTGCCAGCCCTCTTATCATGAAACTGAAGCTATTGTATTTGCTTTCGCCAATCTGCAGATTAAAAGGTAAGGATTACTTAATGTATCGGCGTCTTATGTTCAATTTTTTGCAGTATATAGATACTGTATGTCTTTACAAAACTTCATCTACATCTAGATTTTTATCTAAATAAGCTGAACGCGCTTAAGACGCGAATTCTGGATTAAGGAAGGAAGAAAGTATAGGAAATAGAAGGCTTTTTGGATTTGATGGAATAGGAAATGAGAGTAGAAAAGATATGAACCAAAAAATTAACAGGGGATCTATGGCGAGTGTGTTCAATTTCTAGTCTATTTTTTAGGTAACCAAAAACAGTCTCAATGATAGACCTTTTTCTCAGTAAAATCTTCTCATTTAGCGAAATCAATGCATTTTTCATACCTTTTTTCACCTTGGTAACAAGTTTCAAACCTCGGTCAAACAGCTTCTGAAAAAGCTCTTTTGCAATATAACCTTTGTCACCAAACAAAAGGCCGGTTAATTTTTCCGTCAGATTTGGCACAGGTATCCTATCATCAACATTGCCTTTTGTTAGCGTAAGTGAATGAATTTCACCATTTTCATTGATTACCATATGTAATTTGAAACCAAAAAACCAGCCGTAAGTACTCTTGCTTAATTTTGCAATTCCAGCAAAAACTTTGTTTTGGATATTCTTTTTGCATGACAAACTGCAATGGGAGTTGTGTCTATATATGAAATTCCAGTGTTTTCTGACTGTCCACAAAGCCAATGCAACAACATTGCTAAATGCCACAAAACCCTAGGCTTTAGAGCAACAAACCTGGTATATGAAGGCAACTTTGGAAACTCTGATTTGTAACGCGAATTCTGGATTAAAGGAGAATAGAAAAGGCAAGAAAACAGGGTAAACTCAGCAGTTATAAAAAAACAGATGAGGTTAACCATGGAAGATATAACAAACTGTTTTGTTTGGTCGATGATTTTTGCAGAGATATAGAGAAAAATTTTGCAGGTAAACTACTGCCAAATGGTAAAAAACCCACAAGAACAACGGAAATTGAGCACTCCGAAATCATGACAATAATCCTGCTATATCAACAATCTCCGTGTAAAAATTTCAAAACTTTCTATCTACATTACCTAACGTTGCTCTACAAATCAGAGTTTCCAAAGTTGCCTTCATATACCAGGTTTGTTGCTCTAAAGCCTAGGGTTTTGTGGCATTTAGCAATGTTGTTGCATTGGCTTTGTGGACAGTCAGAAAACACTGGAATTTCATATATAGACACAACTCCCATTGCAGTTTGTCATGCAAAAAGAATATCCAAAACAAAGTTTTTGCTGGAATTGCAAAATTAAGCAAGAGTACTTACGGCTGGTTTTTTGGTTTCAAATTACATATGGTAATCAATGAAAATGGTGAAATTCATTCACTTACGCTAACAAAAGGCAATGTTGATGATAGGATACCTGTGCCAAATCTGACGGAAAAATTAACCGGCCTTTTGTTTGGTGACAAAGGTTATATTGCAAAAGAGCTTTTTCAGAAGCTGTTTGACCGAGGTTTGAAACTTGTTACCAAGGTGAAAAAAGGTATGAAAAATGCATTGATTTCGCTAAATGAGAAGATTTTACTGAGAAAAAGGTCTATCATTGAGACTGTTTTTGGTTACCTAAAAAATAGACTAGAAATTGAACACACTCGCCATAGATCCCCTGTTAATTTTTTGGTTCATATCTTTTCTACTCTCATTTCCTATTCCATCAAATCCAAAAAGCCTTCTATTTCCTATACTTTCTTCCTTCCTTAATCCAGAATTCGCGTTAGTAAGTCGCCACTTTCCTAAAATGTGGATCGCGATTTCAACCCGATGTTAGAGCGGATGGAATTTAACCATCACGATTTCATGACTATCGGATCGCACTAATGTAACCAGACTGCATTCTGTGATTTTTAGCAAAACACGATCTTTCATTTGAGCTTTCTTCAATTTAAAATAAATACAGAAAATTGCTGCCTATAGCTAAACTGACTTAGATTTACCGACGATTTGATAAACGACAAATTCGTCATCCCGCTGCTTGTTAGCGGGATCTAGAGATACCGCGGCGGTATGACGTAGGGATTGTATTAGCTATAATTCTTTGGTTTTCGCTTTTCTTTTAACCTTGCAATGATGTTTTCTTTGCCGATAAAAATTAATAATTTAGCGAGCTCTGGTCCTGTTTCTGTTCCTGTTAAAGCTGAACGCAACTGCATAAATAGGTTTTTTGCCTTTATATCCACTGTTTGTCGAATAGTTTTGACCCATTCTGACAACGTGTTTTCATTACAATCACCTTGAGGCAATGCATTGAACGCAATTTTTATAAGCTCCTTATCAAGAATCACAGGCTCTATATCGGATTTGCATATTTTCCACCACTTGGCCACCTCAGAAAACCTTTCTATATTGTTCCTTATAAAATACCAAAACTCTGAGGAGTCCACTCCAATTTGATTTAAACGGTCTTGCACCATTTCAAATGGCATTTGTTGCAGCACTTTGCTATTTAGCTTATATATTTCACTCAAGCTAAATTGTGCAGATGCTGAGCTAAATTTTTTAATATCAAATGAGTCAATCAAAGATTGCATGCTAACACAAGCTTCAATTGGATTGGATGTTCCTAGCTTCACTAAATAACTAACTAGCGCCATCGGTTCAATTTCATCTTCTTTTATAGATTTGATATCCAGCCCACCGACTCGCTTGGATATCTTGCTATCATCAAAATGTAGCAGAGAAAGGTGAGCAAACATAGGAATTTTCGCTTTTAATGCTTTAATCATTTGGATTTGCACTGCAGTATTAGTTACATGATCTTCCCCGCGTACAATATGGGTTACATTAAAGTCAACATCATCAATAACAGAAGGTAACATGTATGTGTAAATTCCATCTTCTCTCTTTACCACGGGGTCACTTATGCTACTGGTTGCAATATTTATTTCATCTTTAACTTCATCATTCCATTTAACAACTTCATTTCTATCCAACTTAAATCTAAAATGTGGTCTTCTTCCTTCTTGCTCATAACGAATTTTCTCTTGCTCAGTTAGAAGTAATGCGCTTCTGTCATATACCGGGGGAAGTCCTTGTTTTAACTGCAATTTTCGTTTAATTTCTAACTCTTCTCTTGTTTCATAGCATGCATAAATATGCCCTTCTTTTATTAACTGCAAAAACACCTCATTGTAACGCTCAAAGCGCTCTGATTGCTTAAAACTTGCATCCCAATCTATACCAGTCCATTTCAAGTCTTGTATGATATCATTTATATATTTGACATCTGAACGCTGAAGGTCAGTATCATCAAAACGGAGTAAAAATTTTCCATTTTGATTACGTGTGTACATCCAACAAATCAAAGCAGTTCGTATGTTTCCTACGTGGAGGTAGCCAGTTGGGCTTGGAGCGAATCTTGTTAGCATTTAAATAGCAATATTGTAAAATAATAACTTATTTACTCTAATTTATTTTAATTTTATATAAATATATGGCTAAAGCAAGTGTTTCTACTCTTCTTTCTTGGCTAATCCATAATTAGCGTTAAAGAAGCTCGTTGCTACGGCTTATTGGCGTAGAAGAAGGAATAGGTATGGTTTGTAGCACCTTTGATGTTTGGTGAATTAAGACCATGTGTTGAATTAAGAAATTTCACAACTTGACGATAAAGCTAGTGTGACCCTATTATATTAATATGTAAATTTCAATTTACACATGACTAACTTAGAAAAGATGAGAGAAAAACTACAAGATCAAATAAATTATCATAATGTTTTGTATCACCAAAAAAATAAGCCAGAAATAAGTGATGCTGAATATGATGAACTGAAGAAAAAGTTAGCTGAAATAGAGGCACAATTTCCAGAAATTTATGCAACACAAGATAGTGTTGGTGCTCCACCTGATGAGAGGTTTTCTAAGGTGGAACATCAAGAACCTATGCTTTCTCTTGAGAATGCTTATGATGAACAAGGTGTAGAGAAATTTTTGTCTAAAATAAAGAGGTTTTTAATTGAAGACAAAATAGAGATATTATGTGAGCCCAAAATTGATGGGTTGTCGTTTTCTGCAATTTATGAGGATGGAAGATTTGTTAAAGCTGCAACTCGAGGTGACGGTTTTGTAGGGGAAGATGTCACTCACAATGTTGCAACAATAAAAGGCTTTCCTAAGTTTTTGCAAGGTGTGCAAGGTAGATTGGAAGTAAGAGGTGAAATATACATCAGTAACAGCGACTTTTTAAAGTTAAATGAAAACGATGAATTTGCCAATCCTCGAAATGCAGCTGCTGGTTCTCTAAAGCAATTGGATGCAAATATTACAGCAAGTAGACCTCTTAGATATTTTGCTTATTCTTTGATTGGTGGAGCAGAGAAAAGTCAAAGTGAAATACTAAATAAGCTTGAGGCACTTGGTTTTTGCGTAAATGAGCATCAGTCCTTAACGAGTAGTTTGGATGGAATGCTGAAGTTCTATAACGAGGTCTATAATTGTCGCTATAACTTGGATTATGATATTGATGGAATAGTCTACAAAGTAAATGATTTGATACTACAAAATCGTCTAGGGAATACTCACAAAGCACCGCGCTCGGCACTTGCATATAAGTTTTCTGCGGTTTATGCAAAAACAAAGTTAAATAAGATATTTATACAGGTGGGTAGAACAGGGGTTTTAACTCCAGTTGCAGATTTAGTGCCAGTCAATATTGGTGGGGTGCTAGTTAGTAGAGCAAGCCTGCATAACCAAGATGAGATAAAACGTAAAGACATAAGAGAGGGAGATATTGTAACAATCAAAAGAGCAGGGGATGTAATTCCCCAGATCATTGAAGTGAACAGAGATTCTCGTCTTCCAAATACACCTGAATTTGTGTTTCCTGAAGTATGCCCTGAATGTGGTAGTAAAGTACGTCAGGTTGAGGGAGAGGCGGCAGTAAGATGTCCTGAGGAATTTGCCTGTAAAGCTCAAATAATAGAAAAACTAAAGCATTTTGTATCGAAAGATGCATTTGACATTGTTGGCCTTGGTGATAAGCAGATAGAGTTTTTTTACGACCTTGGTCTGATAAAACAAATCCATGATATTTTTACTTTAGAAGAAAGATTGGATGAATTTAATCTGGAAGAACAGCCTGGTTGGGGCAAGAAATCAATAGCTCATTTATTAAATGCTATACAAAGCAGAGGGGTAATAACTCTAGATAGGTTTATATTTTCTTTAGGTATTAGATTTATTGGTCAAGTTGCAGCAGAATTGCTTGCAGATTATTATGTTTCTTATAATAACTGGTATAATTTGATGATTGAACTGTCATCAGATAATACTGAGCTAGTGGGTATAGACGGCATAGGAAAAAAAGTGGCTAAATCTTTGGAATCATTTTTTTCTAAGGAACATAACATCAAAATGTTAAATGATCTTACTGCTTGTCTTCAAATTCTTCCTGTGAGCTCCAACTCTAGTGACTCTGTTTTAAATAACAAAATTATAGTGTTTACTGGTAAGCTACTTGCTATGAGTAGAGGAGAGGCGAAAGTAAGAGCTAAAACTCTGGGAGCAAAGGTCAGCTCAAATCTTTCTGCTAAAACTGACTACCTAATTGCAGGAGAAAAACCAGGATCCAAATATAAAAAGGCAGTGGAATTAGGTGTAGAAATTTTAGATGAAGACCAGTGGCATAAAGTAATAAGTTTGGGAGTGTTCAAATGACACTTGGATTGTATATTAAATCAAAGTTGCAAGACTATAATGAGCAAGCTGTTAATTGGATTGATTGGATTACCACAAAAAAACTCCTTTCTTTCTCTCCATTTTTTCTGGGTAAGGTCACTATCCATCTCCTGCTTATTTGTTGTTTCTTTCTTTCGCATGCTATTCTTGGTGTTCTGGAATTCTTTTGGCATTTCATACTCCTTAAATTAATTAATAAAATATTACTACATATATGATGAATAAATTATTTTAGTCTATAATCTTTATTAATATTTTTATATAAAAGTTATATATTTTATACTAAATAGTATATATCAATATTTAGATTGATGAATTGATTTTATTTCCATTGCAGCTTATTATTCATGAATAATCTCAATAAAAACGATGAAGCTAAACGAAATCAGAGAAAGATTTATAAAATTTTTTGTAAGTAACAATCACGAGCAGGTTCCTTCTTCTCCTTTGATTCCAGAACATGACCCAACGCTCATGTTCACAAATGCTGGTATGGTGCAGTTCAAAAATATTTTTACTGGTGCTCAAAAAACTGAAATGAAACGTGCTGTCTCAAGTCAAAAGTGTCTAAGAGCAGGCGGTAAACACAACGATCTTGAAAATGTTGGCTATACAACTCGGCATCACACATTTTTTGAAATGCTCGGAAATTTTAGCTTCGGTGATTACTTTAAGGAAACTGCGATAGAATTCGCGTGGAAATTTATCACTAAGGAGTTGTCTCTTGATAAAAATAGACTATCCATAACCGTCTATCATACTGATGATGAGGCATACGAGATTTGGCGTAAGGTAAGTGGCTTTTCAAGTGATAAAATCATAAGAATTGCAACGGATGACAACTTTTGGAGTATGGGAAGCACTGGTCCATGCGGTCCATGTTCTGAAATTTTTTATGACCATGGGAGTCCTAATTTACAAGAGGGCGATAGAATTGTTGAAATCTGGAATCTGGTATTCATGGAGTTTAATAAAGATGAAGAAGGTAATTTACACAAATTGCCAAAAAAATGCATCGATACTGGAATGGGCCTTGAAAGAATAGCGGCTGTAATGCAAAATGTCCATGATAACTATGATATTGATCTATTTTCTGCTTTGATAAGTAAATCACAAGAGTACTGTGGAAGAACGGAAAATAAAATAGCGCATAAGATCGTAGCAGATCATCTTCGCGCAGCTGCATTTCTCATCGCAGAAGGAGTGCTCCCCGGAAATGAAGGCAGGAATTACGTATTACGCAGATTAATTAGGAGAGCCGCGCGTTATATCCACCTGCTTGGATATAATGATTCCCTACTCCATCGCATTTTTCCGGCGCTGATAGATAGCACGAGTTCGGCTTATATGGGAGCTGAATTAGTCAGGGCTAAAAGCTTAATAGAAACGACGTTAAAATCAGAGGAAGAAAACTTTAAAGACACTTTGATGAAAGGCATTAATCTATTGGAAAAATTCACTGCAGATTTAAAACCAGGTGACACTCTGCCTGGAGAATTAGCGTTTAAGCTATATGATACTTATGGATTTCCTTTGGATATTACACTTGATATTTTAAAAGAGAGAAAAATAAATTTTGACCAGAAAGGTTTTGATGATGCAATGGAAGAGCAAAAAGAGAAAGCACGTGCTAAATGGGCTGGATCTGGTGAAAAATCTGTTGAGCAAGTATGGTTTGATTTGATCGATAAATTTGGCAAAACAAAATTTGTTGGTTATGAGTTCAATGAAGTAAGTGATGCGAAAATACTAGCTATAGTTTCCTCTAAAAATGAAATAATTGATTCTGCAAAGGAGGGAGAGAAGATAACCATTATACTTGATAAAACACCTTTTTATGGCGAGTCAGGTGGACAAGTGGGAGATACTGGCAGTCTGATCAAACCTGGTAGAAGTATTATTATAGTCGAGAATACCAATAAGGTTAATGACCTATATTTGCACAGATGCATAGTTAAATCTGGCTCAATGTGTAAAGGTGATACAGTTGCAGCAAGCATTGACAAGGAAAGAAGGCAAACCTTAAGAAGAAATCATTCAGCTACACATCTTCTGCACTTTACACTCAGAAAAATTCTAGGTGATCATGTCACTCAAAAAGGTTCCCTAGTTGCACCAGATAGACTGAGATTCGACTTTAGTCATAACACTCAAGTCGCTCAGGATCAGTTGTTTTGGGTAGAGGATATGGTAAACTCTCTAATCAGAGAAAATCTTTCTGCATCTACAAAAATTCAAAGCATGAATCAGGCAATAGACGAAGGAGCTATGGCGTTGTTTGGTGAGAAATATGGTGATCAGGTTAGAGTTGTAAATATTGGAGATTCGAAAGAGCTATGTGGTGGCACGCACGTTGAACATACTGGAGAAATCGGTTTATTTAAGATAGTAACAGAAAGTTCTGTTGCTTTTGGAGTGAGAAGAATTGAAGCTTTAACTGGTCAAGAAGCAACCAATTATGTACGTGATAATGAAATTCACTTAAAAAAAGTTGCAGAATTCGTAAAAGCGCCAGCAAGTGAAATAATAAACCGATTAAATATTTTAAATCAAGAGCGCAAGAAATCCGAAGCTAAAATAAAAAACCTATATAAAAAGCTTGTGAGTGCAGAGAATATAAAAAGCACTGAAATAAATGGAATAAATTGTGTAAGCCATGCTTTTACCAATATTCCAGCGAATATAATAAGAGAATTTATTTTACAGCAACAAAAACCAAGAACGGTAATAGCTTTCACGGCAACAGAAAAAGATAAAACAGTTTTGATTATTAAAGTAAGTAAAGACTTAATCAATAAGATTAGCGCAAAAGAACTAATATCAATAGCAGTTGAAAAGAATTGTAGTGGGAATGCTGAACTTGCACAAACAGGCTGTGATAGCAACAAAATAGATGATGCCATTACAGCCATTTATAGCAAAATAACAGCTTCTAAGGACTAATACACTCTACGTCATACCGCCACGAACCATCATACCGCGATTCATTCGCGGTATGATGGTTCGTGGCGGTATGACGTAGAAGCTATACTTTTATACTCACCAACTCAGTATCCAATCTGGATCCAAGTAGTCTGGGCACTTTAGACAATGTTACAAAAAATATTATAGAATTTAAGAAGATAATCCCTAGAAAATTCCCACGTTCAAAACGCGAATTCTGGATTAAGGAAGGAAGAAAGTATAGGAAATAGAAGGCTTTTTGGATTTGATGGAATAGGAAATGAGAGTAGAAAAGATATGAACCAAAAAATTAACAGGGGATCTATGGCGAGTGTGTTCAATTTCTAGTCTATTTTTTAGGTAACCAAAAACAGTCTCAATGATAGACCTTTTTCTCAGTAAAATCTTCTCATTTAGCGAAATCAATGCATTTTTCATACCTTTTTTCACCTTGGTAACAAGTTTCAAACCTCGGTCAAACAGCTTCTGAAAACGCGAATTCTGGATTAAAGGAGAATAGAAAAGGCAAGAAAACAGGGTAAACTCAGCAGTTATAAAAAAACAGATGAGGTTAACCATGGAAGATATAACAAACTGTTTTGTTTGGTCGATGATTTTTGCAGAGATATAGAGAAAAATTTTGCAGGTAAACTACTGCCAAATGGTAAAAAACCCACAAGAACAACGGAAATTGAGCACTCCGAAATCATGACAATAATCCTGCTATATCAACAATCTCCGTGTAAAAATTTCAAAACTTTCTATCTACATTACCTAACGTTGCTCTACAAACGCGAATTCTGGATTAAGGAAGGAAGAAAGTATAGGAAATAGAAGGCTTTTTGGATTTGATGGAATAGGAAATGAGAGTAGAAAAGATATGAACCAAAAAATTAACAGGGGATCTATGGCGAGTGTGTTCAATTTCTAGTCTATTTTTTAGGTAACCAAAAACAGTCTCAATGATAGACCTTTTTCTCAGTAAAATCTTCTCATTTAGCGAAATCAATGCATTTTTCATACCTTTTTTCACCTTGGTAACAAGTTTCAAACCTCGGTCAAACAGCTTCTGAAAAAGCTCTTTTGCAATATAACCTTTGTCACCAAACAAAAGGCCGGTTAATTTTTCCGTCAGATTTGGCACAGGTATCCTATCATCAACATTGCCTTTTGTTAGCGTAAGTGAATGAATTTCACCATTTTCATTGATTACCATATGTAATTTGAAACCAAAAAACCAGCCGTAAGTACTCTTGCTTAATTTTGCAATTCCAGCAAAAACTTTGTTTTGGATATTCTTTTTGCATGACAAACTGCAATGGGAGTTGTGTCTATATATGAAATTCCAGTGTTTTCTGACTGTCCACAAAGCCAATGCAACAACATTGCTAAATGCCACAAAACCCTAGGCTTTAGAGCAACAAACCTGGTATATGAAGGCAACTTTGGAAACTCTGATTTGTAGAGCAACGTTAGGTAATGTAGATAGAAAGTTTTGAAATTTTTACACGGAGATTGTTGATATAGCAGGATTATTGTCATGATTTCGGAGTGCTCAATTTCCGTTGTTCTTGTGGGTTTTTTACCATTTGGCAGTAGTTTACCTGCAAAATTTTTCTCTATATCTCTGCAAAAATCATCGACCAAACAAAACAGTTTGTTATATCTTCCATGGTTAACCTCATCTGTTTTTTTATAACTGCTGAGTTTACCCTGTTTTCTTGCCTTTTCTATTCTCCTTTAATCCAGAATTCGCGTTTGTAGGGCAGTGGAACTGGCTGTAAATTTTTATTCATATAATATGTATATTGAAAATTCTCCAGATTATTGTGAAATTTACGTTACGCTTAGAAACGCAACATTAATGTTAAGGAAAGCTGAGGAACTTTATGAAACAAGAGAGAGAACAAATTCAAAAATAGTTGATATATCAGTTGATAACAATACTGGTAAATTGTTGCTTACACCTATAAATCTATAGAGATATACAATTGCCATAAAGATTTATGTATATGCCTTTATCTTTAAGATCGTTTATCAAGTATAGACATCAGCTCGTCCCATTCTCTTTTACCAATATTACTTTCTTCTCTAGTAACGGTTTCCCCTTTAATTAATTTACGAATTATGTCTAAACCAGTTCTTGAAATACAGGCTGATTCTAGGCAATATTCAACAAAGGCATTGTAGGCCAATGGGACCCATTTTTTTATTATATCCAACATAACTTCTGCATAAACTCTGATTTCATATTGGGCGTGCTTATCAGCTCTAAGCTTCAAAAAATGAAAAAGGTTATGTAGATCTATTTTCCAATAAAATTGCGTGTAGTAATTAAGCGTTAGGTTAGTTCGGGCAATTTCTCTTGCAAGCCCCTGCTCAATAAATTTTTCATAATGAAAATATACTAAATTAGAGTCATTTGTTAGAGAATCTATTATTTCCTTTGAGGTATCTCGATCAAAAGCTTCCCCACTACCTTGTTTATTATTGTCAGATTGTTTTGCAACTTGTTCTGGTTTAGGTGTATAAAATTCATTATCAAGTATTGAATACCTTGCTGAATATTCATTCACATTTGCAGTTCTATGCCTTATCCATTGCCTTGCAACAAAAATTGGAAGTTTCACGTGAAACTTAATTTCACACATTTCAAATGGAGTTGTATGATGATGTCTCATTAAATACTTTATAAGTGCTTCATCCTGACTTATCTGTTTTGTTCCCTTGCCATAAGAAACACGAGCAGCTTGAACTATGCTACTGTCAGAGCCCATATAATCCACTACTCGAATAAATCCATGGTCTAATACCTTATGTTCTTCATATAAGATTCCATCTATTTCTTTTACTGTAGTTCGTTTGGTTGCTTCATTCATAAAATATCCTCAAGATGAAATGGAGATATCAGCTCCACATGAATTGAGTTTTTCATGCATTGCTTCATATCCTCTCCATAAATGATGTGAATTGTTTATTATAGTTTCTCCACCGGCTACCAAAGAAGCAAGCACCAAAGCTGCTGTTGATCTTAAGTCAGTAGCATATAGATTAGCTCCAGATAAGCTTTTTATTCCACTTATAGTAGCTTTGCTTTTCTCGATGCTGATATTAGCACCTAACTTTCTCAATTCATCTGCATGTGCAAATCTGTTTTCAAAAACGTTCTCTTCAATTACTGATATCCCATCAGCGATGCACATTGCAGACATCAGTTGTGGTTGCATATCACTGGAAAAGTTGGGGTATGGATCTGTTGCAATGTTAGCAGACCTAATAGAGCAATTTTTTCTGGAAATCATAACCCCCTCATTATATAGTTCAACATTAGCCCCTATAGCTTTCAATTCATTCACAATACATCTTATATCAGATAGACTTATTCCTTCTAACTCCAACTTACCACCGGTTATTATAGCAGCTAGTGCATAGGTGCCTGCTTCTATGCGATCTGGTATTATTTTATGAATACATCCATTTAATGCTTCAACTCCTGTTATTGTGATCCTTGTATCACTAATCTCAATATTAGCACCCATTTTCTTTAGGAACTCTATTAAATCAAGAACTTCCGGCTCCGTTGCAGCATTGTTTATTATTGTCACTCCTTCTGCAAGTGTTGCTGCCATTATTATGTTTTCTGTTGCGCCAACACTTATTTTCTTAAATGTGATTTCTTTTCCTTGTAGCTTTCCTTTCACTGTTGCAATTATATTACAGCCTTCAACTTTAATTTTAGCTCCCATTTCTTCTAATGCTTTGATATGCATATCAACGGGACGCTTTCCGATATTGCATCCACCAGGAAAGACTGTTGTGATTTTACCAAATCTACTGAGAATTGGACCTAGCATTAAAAAAGATGCTCGCAGCTTACTTGCAGTTTCATGTGACATTACGTGATGGTTGATATTACCGCAGTCAATTTCCAAAGTATGATTTGCTTTATAATCTTTATTACATGTAAAGTTCACTTTCGCTCCAAGACTCTCAAGCAGCTTAGACATTAGATGCACATCAATTAAATCAGGTACATTATGCAAAATCACCGGGAAGCTACTCAATAGACTTGCTGCCATTATCGGTAAAATAGCATTCTTTGAACCATTAATCTTGATTTTTCCGACCAGGGATTTGTAGTTATTTCTTATTAATATCTTGTGCATTTAATTAGATATAAAGTATATATTCATTAATTTATTGAAGTCTTACTAAGTATAATAGATTGACCGTAAAAGGCAAAAATTTGCTTTTTCTCCCTCCGTCATCCAAGTAGCGTGACACCATTGTTTTCTTTCTTAGCCAATTATTGATACCTTACGTTTATTTTATCCTTAAGAGGTTTAATTATAATTTTTTCCAAAGATGAGCGATGCATTAGTGCCACCAAAACCAAACGAATTAGAAAGTGCATATTGAATTTTATGCTCTTGAGCTTTAAGTGGTACAAAATTTAAATCACATCCTTCTGAAGGTTTATGTAAATTTAAGGTTGGCGGAATAATTCCATTATTTAACACAAGAATACTAAATATTGCTTCAACGCTCCCTGCAGCACCAAGTAAATGTCCTATAGAAGATTTAGTTGAAGAAACAGGTATTTTATAAACGTAGTCACCGAATAACTGTTTCATTGCTATTACTTCAATTTTATCTCCAAGTGGTGTTGAAGTTCCATGTGCATTAATATACCCTACTTGATTGGGATTAATTTGTGCGCTCTTTAAAGCAAGCTGCATTGCCTTAAATGCGCCTCTTCCTTCTGGATGTGGTGCTGTAATGTGGTGTGCATCCCCTGTCAGTCCGTACCCAACCAGTTCAGCATGTATTTTTGCCCCCCTTTTTTTTGCATGTTCGTATTCCTCCAGAACCAATATACCTGCTCCTTCACCCATAACAAAACCATCGCGTTCTGCATCCCATGGTCTTGAAGCTTCTTTGGGTTTATCATTGAATTTAGTTGATAACGCCTTCATAGATGCAAAACCTGCAATTCCAACTCTACACAGTGCACTTTCTGCTCCACCTGCAATCATAACATCCGCTTCACCAAGTTTTATAGTTCTTGCTGAGTTTATGATTGCATGCGCACCTGTTGCACATGCGGTTACTGCTGAATCGTTTGGACCTGTAAATTCGTATTTAATAGAAATATGGCCAGATATCAAATTTATTAGACTTGCAGGGACAAAAAATGGACTGACACGTCTGGGCCCTTTTTCCTGCATGGTAATAACATTTTCCTGAATTGACGGAAGACCACCTATACCAGAGCCAATAGTTACGCCAACACGTTCTCTATCTACTTTTGAATCTTCTAAAGATGAATCTTCCACAGCTTGAATCGCTGCTGCAATGCCGTAATGAATAAAACGATCCGTTCTTTTTAGATCTTTTTCAAAAATATAACCTACAGGATTAAAGTAATTCTCAATGTTATCGGATTGCACAGGCACCTGCCCTGCAACCTTGCAAGCAAGATCAGAAGAGTCAAATCTATCTGTATTGATTGCTTTTATGCCAGACTCGCCTTTTATCAGCCTTGACCAAGTGTTGTCAACATCTGCCGCTAGTGGAGTGATTAAACCAACACCAGTGACTACTACTCTTCTGCTCATTTAACACTAACTATTAGCCTTTTTTACTATTAATGTACTCAACTATTTGCTCCATAGTTTCCATTTTTTGTGCGTCTTCATCTGGGATTTCTATCCCGAACTCTTCTTCTGCCGCCATGATGATTTCAACTGCATCTAAACTGTCTGCACCATGCTCCGAAAGCTTTGAAGAGCTGTTGAATTTCTCTACATCCTTACTAATGTGCTCTAGTATAATCTTTTTCACTTTCTCTTCTATGTCTTCTCTAGTGCTCTTTGCTAGTTCGCTATTCACATTTCTTACCAAAAAAATAACCTATTCTTTGATGTTATAAAAAATTTTTATGTTTGCAATATCTTTTATAACTGATAAACTACAGTAAAGTTTTCTACTGCCCTAGCTGGCTAGCGTTACGTGCTAAACAATTAACAATTCAAAAATGCTAGAAGAAACAACAAAAAATTTGCTTATTGTAGAAGTAAATAAACTCTTACCCGAAAATAGCGAGAATAAGCTTATATCAGCTATGCGTTATATACTCCTTGCTCCTGCAAAACATATACGCTCCTTTTTAGTCGTAGCTTCATCGCGAGTGTTTAACGCGGAAGCTAAAAAAGTAATATCAGTTGCTGCAGCAATTGAATTTGTTCATGCTTACTCTCTAATTCACGATGATTTGCCGTGCATGGACAACAGTGATACTCGCAGAAGCCAGCTAAGCTGCCATAAAAAATTTGATGAAGCAACAGCAGTGCTTGCCGGAGATGCACTACTTACTCTGGCTTTTGAGGTATTATCTTCGTTAAATGAGAAACGCTGTGAGATCATAAAAGTGCTCTCTCAAGCAATAGGAATTAGGGGAATGGTGGGAGGACAGGCTTTAGATATTAACAGTGAGCATATAGATTTTAGACCCCAACCCTCTGTCATTCAAGTAGCGGACACTGGGATCCAGAAGGCTTTGCCTACAAGCATTTCGTGCAAAAAGCCATGCGATGGTGGAGCTGAACATGAAATGGATTCCAGTGTCCGCTACTTGCATGACACCCTTTCTACCTTAAAACCACAACATTCGTACAGCTGTATGTATAACGCTGGAATGACGTCGGGCCAAGCTGATAAAATAAAAGAAATTCATTTGATGAAAACCGCAAAATTATTTGCAGCTTCATGCGAAATAGGCGCTATAATAGGGAATGCTACAGACAAGCAACGTAAAGCGTTATATAACTACGGGATAAACCTAGGGCTTATCTTTCAAGCTAAGGATGATATTGAAGACTACGAACAAGATAAAACAAATAATCTAATGTCTGTCCTTGGTAAAAGTGAAGTAGAGGACTATATAGACGGCCTCTTTAAACAAGGCTTGGATAATTTGAGTGCGCTTTCAGGGGATACTAATTATTTATATGATTTATTGAATCAAGTAAAGAAAGATGGTTAGAAAAATTATATTACAAATGCTTATTTCCGTAGTAATGATTCTCACTTTAACTTCTGCTTTTGTGTTTACTATTGTCTATATAAACAAAGGTAAACCGGAAAAAAAGGACAAGCTTTATGAGATAAATGCCACGCATGGTGGCTTGATACAGACGATAGCACATTACCTAGTGAAGCCAATACTTGAATCAGCACTTGACCGCTATATTGAAAAGCATGGGCTAACAGAATATTTAGAAGAAATAACGCAGCAAAAGGAAGAAGATTCAATAAATTTTTATGAAATTACTAAAGGTAATGGCAGTAAGGCTTTCTGTGGCCTGGAAGTCCTACTGCAAATATATAAAATTTCTAATAATAACTTAGCAACACTCCCTAGCAAAGTTTCTGATGTTACTTTGAAAATAGGTCAAGATGACCTAAAAGAAGTGGGTTTAGGGGTGATAGGTATGAAAGAAGGCGGAGAGCGTGTAGTTACTATTGCTAATGATAATAAAATGAATTTTAATTCTTATTACGTCAAACTGATCGAAGTAAAGGATAAATATCCCGACTCAGTAAATAATCTGATGGTTTTTAATGACTTAATTAACAAGACTGGAAAACAAGTAAGGTGCGGTGATGAGATATCGGTTAAATATAGCGTAAAGGAGCATAATGGAAAATATATAGTCAAAGATCAAACAGTGCAATTCAAAGTTGGTAACAAAGAAATACCACTTGCTATAGAGTTTGGTGTTGTGGGAATGAGAGCTGGTAATAAAAGAACTATTCTTTCTCCGCCTGACCTTTTGACTATTACTGACGATATGTTAATAAAAGACATAGATTATGATGAAGAAAATATCTCAATAATTGACTTAAGATTAGATGTTAAGCAAGAGGTCGCAACACACCATTCTACTGTTGAAAAACAGCCTAAAGAATATAGCTGAAATTTTAGGTCTACTGGCTGATCTTCTGAACAGTCTCTAACTGCTTAAAATAGGCTTCTCGTTTTTCCTAAAGTATAAACTTAGATAAATCAAGCTGCTTCGAAATCGACTCAAGTTTATCTTTTACATACTTGCTGTCTATAATGAATTTTTCGCTATTTTTCTCAGAAGCAATGAAACTTATTTCGTCTAAAAGCTTCTCCATGACAGTGTGAAGCCTTCTTGCGCCTATATTTTCCACTTGCCTATTAACTGTAAACGCTATTTCAGCTATGGTTTTTATACCATCATCAGTGAACTCAAGCGTCACATTTTCTGTTTTCATTAAAGCTATGTACTGCTTTAACAAACTAGATTCTGGTTCCTTTAATATTCTTATTAAATCCTCTTGAGTAAGTGCCTTAAGTTCTACCCTGATCGGTAATCTGCCCTGCAATTCCGGTAAGAGGTCAGATGGTTTAGACTGATGAAAAGCACCAGATGCAATAAATAATATATAGTCTGTTTTTACATGGCCATACTTAGTTGTAACAGTTGTTCCTTCAAGTAGTGGTAACAGATCGCGTTGCACTCCTTCTCTGTTTACTTCACCTTTTATTTCTGTACGCGCTGCAATTTTGTCTATTTCATCCAAAAATACTATACCATCGTTACTAACAAGATCAATGGCTTCTTTGATTATCTTATCTTCATCCATTAGCTTTTCACTTTCTTCATTAATTAATATTTCACGCGCTTCTTTTACCTTCACCGTAATAGTTTTTGTTTTTTTGCTCCCGTTAAACATCTTGCCCATTATTTCTGTTACATTCATCACACCAACTTGCCCACCTGGCATGCCTGGTATATCGAAAGTAGGCAACATACTCTTGCTCTCTCTGACGTTAATGGAAACTTCTCCGTTCTCAAACTCTTTATTTCTTAATCTTTCTCTAAAGATTCTTTTACTCTCTCCGGTTGCATCTTCGCCTACCATAGAGTTTACTATTATTTTCTCAGCTAAATCTAAAGCCTTTTCAGCTAAGGCTTTACAGGCTTTCTCTTTAACTAAAACTATTGCTGCATCAACTAAATCGCGTATTATCGAATCAACGTCACGTCCAACGTACCCTATTTCAGTAAACTTCGTTGCCTCAATTTTTATGAATGGTGCACCGGCAAGTTTTGCTAAGCGACGAGCTATTTCAGTTTTACCAACCCCTGTATGACCGATCATCAATATATTCTTAGGTATGATTTCATCACGCAATGGAAATGGAACCTGATTGCGACGCCAACGATTTCTGAGCGCAATAGCAACAGCACGCTTTGCATCATCCTGTCCGATTATGAATCTGTCCAATTCTTTAACTATCTTCTGTGGTGGCAGGTCATCTAACAAAACTTGAGTACTGTCATTAACTTGAACATCGCTGTCATTTGAATCAAAACCACTCTTAGTATCTTTATAGAGGCCATCTTTTTCATCGTAGGTGTCACTACTACAAGACCGCCCTTCTGAAAGGGTTATAGGCTGATTGGAAAAATTAGTGCACAAAGTTTCTTGTTCAGAAGACATATCACTCCTCTATTTTTTCAATAATTACATTATGATTTGTATAAACACATATATCAGCAGCTATCTTCATAGCCTTTTTCGCAATTTCCTCTATTGATATTCCTTTAATGTCAATTAAAGCTCTTGCTGCAGATAGAGCAAAATTTCCCCCAGAGCCAATAGCTGCGATTCCATCTTCAGGTTCAAGAACATCACCTGTTCCCGTAATTACTAATGAAATAGATTTATCTGCAACGATCATCATAGCTTCTAATTTTCTCAGATATTTATCCATTCTCCAGTCTTTTGCAAGTTCAACACATGCTCTCATTAATTGCCCTGGGTGCTTGTCAAGTTTAGATTCTAGTCTTTCAAAGAGAGTAAATGCATCAGCTGTTGCTCCAGCAAACCCAGCAATTACAGAATCACCAGAGAGACGCCTAACTTTTTTTGCTCCGGATTTTATAACAGTGTGGCACATTGAAACCTGTCCATCACCTATTACTACTACGCTTTTATCTTTTCTAATTGACAGTATAGTAGTTCCATACATTTTATTGTTATCGTGTTGAATCATTTTTCTATCACTTTAAATAAGAATCTCATTATACTTTAATCTTTAGTCAAATTTGCTAAATATGTTTAATTATAGCTTATAATATAATACCTTCCTTATAACATTTAAAGTGCAGATGCAAAACATAATTCACCCAGATTTGGAAAAAAGTATAAATAATTGGTTCGAAGCAAAACTTAACGGCCTTACATTACCATTTTATAGCTCTATAGATCTTAGAAACTCTGGTTACAAAATTGCCCCAGTGGACGCTAATTTATTTCCTGCGGGGTTCAATAACTTAAGTGAAGAATCAAGAACGATGGCAGCAAGATTGATAGAAAGCTACTTTAAAAGACATCAATACAAAAAGGTTCTTATAATACCGGAAAATTATACACGCAATAAAATGTATATAGAAAACGTATTTGTTATAGAGAAAGTACTGCAACTCGCAGGTTTTGAGACTAGAATTGGCCTTTTACATAGTGAAGTATACAATTTAATAGAACAGTATGAAACTGTTGTGAAAGAAAACTCTCTGCTGAAGACAACTTCAGGATTTGTGCCTGATGTTATTATACTGAACCGTGATATGACGAGCCACATTCCAGACACGCTAAAAGACGTAAAGCAAGATATAGTACCAAGCCCACTATACGGTTGGCATAGCAGGCAGAAATTTAAGTATTTTGAAATCTATCAAGAATTAGCGTCCGAGTTTTGTAGCGAATTTAAAATTGACCCATGGCTAATTTCTGTGCTTACAGAGAGCTGTGATGGAGTTGATTTTGATGATGATTCATCACTAAAAACAGTAGCGGCTAAAGTTGACCAAATATTGTCTCTAGTGCAAAAGAAATATGAGGAATATGAAATAAAAACACAACCTTACGTTTTTATCAAAGCAAGCAATGGCACATATGGGATGGGTATTATAACAGCAACAAGTGGTGAAGAAATATTAAACCTCAATAAAAAAAAGCGTCATAAAATGAAAAAGATAAAAGAAGGAATAGCAATCAATAGCGTTATTATACAAGAAGGTGTACCAACCATTGACGTATTTAAAAGCAGTTCTGCAGAACCGCTAATATACTATATAGGAGATACTCCAACATGTTACTTATACCGATGTAATAGCAGGAAAGATGTATATTCCAGCTTAAACTCCATTGATTGCGAATTTCATGACGTTAGCAAAATAGTGGAAGAAAAACCTCTAGCACTTTGGAACATAGTTAGTAAATTAGCAGTGCTAGCATTGGCAGTAGAAATAAAATCTTTTCACCTCTAACCCTTACATTCCCACAGCGTTGCCATCGGGCAGATCATTACCATCATTACCGGGCTGAATATGGTTATGGCCAGCATTATTAAGTTCAGTAGAAGGGTCATCGTTGATAGGTTGGCTAAATAGTTTGTCAAGCTGAAGTACTAGGAATACTGCGCTATATATTATGCTAACTGTTACGCTTAAGTTGAAATTATAGATTATACCATTACCTAAGTTTATTGGTATGGTTGCAGTCTCCATTCTTTTTAATATGAAGTTTAACAAACCTAATGACAAAGTTAATGTGCTGATAATAAGGTCCTTCTTACATTCAGCAGATTTTTCAGGATCCTTATTATCTAGGTATTTTCTCCATGAATAATAGTAACTTATAGGTTCCGAAATAAACAGAAATAGGATCGTTGATGTTAAGTGAATGTGACTTATTACGTCTGCATTACCCCTAGTAAAAAAATGGATGACTTTCAACATCATCAATGCTTCTATGATGCTGCTTGCAAGACTAGCCGATTTACCCACAACTTTTGCCAGCTCTTTTTTACTCTCAGGGTTTCTGTAATCCTTAATTAGATCCTGTAGAGTAAATGCAGAATGGGCAATATATAGAATAGATGTCGGAAACTTCATTAGTCGAGCAACATCCCGTATAAGAAAGATATTGGATCTATTATTGTCAATGAACTCGCAGCAAAATTGCAGTGAAATCTTACACAATAGGGCTGTTAAAGCTGTTGTGATGCAGATTACCTTCCTGAAATCATGATTATAAGCATCATGTACCCTTTGTGTGAACGTGCTCGATTTCTTTTTTAGCTTGCTTGGCATAAAATAGTTAATAAAACAATAACTTTCTTTTATTCTATCACATAAAAGCCTTAAAGAAAAGTCCTATAAATCAGGACTTTAAGGGTGATTTATGCACAAATCAGCCAAGCATTTAATAAACAAGGGATCGATACTGAGAGTTGGCACGCGAAAGTAATATCCATCCTTGATAATTGCTTTATATTCTACATCAAGTTCCACAAGTGTTTCTGAATGCTCAGAAACAAAAGATATAGGTGATAAAACTACAGGTACACCATCAGCTTTTGCACGTGATAGCTCACTTTCAGTGCTTGGCTCTAGCCATTTTACAGGACCAATCTTACTCTGATAACATATTGACCAATCTAAGTTATTGATAGCTAACTTTTCTACTATTAACTCTACGCTTCTTTCTACCTGTGAAGCGTAAGGGTCGCCTTTTTTAATAATACTAAGAGGTAAGCTATGGGCTGAAAATAGGACTCTTGGCTTATCGATTCTGCTGGCTAATTTGTAATGCTTAGCTATTAAATTAGCGTGAGCTTCAATAAAGTCTTCGTTATTATAATAATGGTGAATTATTTTTATATTGCACTTTAGACCATGGTTTTTAGCATTTTTTTGCCAATTTTCGATGGATGACAGAGTTGTGGTAGTTGAATATTGTGGATACAGTGGCAGTAGAATTACTTCGTCAGGATCAAACTGTTTTACACTTTTAATAACTTCGTCAGCAAATGGATGCCAATAGCGCATGCAAATGAATACCTTGTATACATGGTTTCTATCTTCATTTAATTTTAGTTCTAAAGCATTAACTTGTGCTTTCGTATTATTCAAAATCGGCGATTTATCTCCAATTTCTTCGTATATTTTTCGTGCAGTATTTTCTCGTTTCGCAGATATAAACTTTGCTAAAAGAAACCGAAAAGGGTTTGGTAGACTGATTATTCTCCTGTCATAAAAAAGATTGAATAAAAAAGGACGGACCGCATTCAGTGAATCAGGTCCACCAAGATTAAATAAAATGACTGCCTTTTTCACCTATCCACTACTACAACAAGTTACTTCTGGGGTGCCTATAAAATTAGCTACACACTCATCAAATTTAGTTATAGGCACTAAATTTCTTGTACTTGCATACAATAAATGGCCAGATCTTCGCACGTTACTCATGGTGGATGTGAAGCTTTTTTTATCAAAAACCGCGTCAACACAAAAACTTGGCACTGCTTCAAGAAGTTCAACAGCAGCTAAAGATAGCATTATACAACTTTGAAGAACCTTCACAAGAACCTTTAGGGGAAAAAGTGAAACTTTAACTAAAAGAGAGGTGCTACTTGTTTCATCCAGTAGTCGCCCTGAGTTAGGCGAATTATACTCAATATGCTTTCTATTTTGATCAAAGATAGGAAATTTTATAGTATTTTTCTTAAATTGCCCATCTATTTCTTGTGTACTATGTTTGGTCCATTTTTCTAGTGACCACTCACGCACGTGAAAAGTTCTTACAAAAAAGCATGTTGTAACCATCAATGCAGCACATATAAGCGCACACTGCATAAGACTTATACTACCTACCATAGCTGGCAGCGCAAAACAAACAAATGGTACTATGATAGCCATTTCAAGAAACGGAATAGTGTTCTTTTCCATCGCAAAAATAGCACCTTCTCTTAGAAGCTTGTGTTGCTGGTTAGAGTTTTTTTCTTCTTTGTGCTTTTGCTCCATTTCTTGTGTAGCAAAACTACCATCTGTATCCTCAGCAAGTGCAAGCTTGGAAGCCTGTATGTTGTTACATCTTTCAATATTTTCCTTTTGTTGTACATGAGCAGATGAAGTGCATTTATATATGCTATATTCTAAATAGCTTAAAAATGCCAAATTAAAAGTCAGAAACCCTTTTGTTCCACAAAAAATTGATGACTTAAGATTATTTGCTAGTTTTTTACGACAGTAACCCATGCAATACATCCTTGATGATTTATTCTTGACTATAAATAAAAAACCTCTTTGATGAAACAAAAATTTATAATAAAGTAAATCTATAAACATACTATCCTACATAAGGAAATATATGACAATTGAGAGAACACTTTCGATATTAAAACCTGATGCAGTAAAAAATAATATTACAGGCAAGGTAAATTCATACATTGAAAGCTCTGTGCTGAAAATTATAGCACAAAAAATGATGTTACTGACAAAAAAACAAGCAGAGCTGTTTTATGAAATTCATAAAGATAGGCCTTTTTTTGGGGAATTGGTAGAGTTTATGACTTCTGGTCCTGTGATAGTTCAAGTTTTAGTTGGTGAAAATGCAGTAAGTAAATACAGACAAATCATGGGAGCTACCGATCCAAAGCAGGCAGATAAAGGTACAATCAGAGGTGATTTTGCTGATGATATTAGTGAAAATAGAGTACACGGTTCGGATAGTCTAGAAAATGCTCGTAAGGAAATAGCTTTCTTTTTTGCTGAATGTGAGTTGGTGTAGTTAATTCAACTCAGATTTTTCTATATATAACTAAATTTTCTGGATCCTATGTCGTAACCGTTCAGACAATGCGTCAACTTAAGGGAAAATATCAGTGATTGTGTGTAAAATTTCTCTCTAAATTTTTTATCATTAAATTATCCAAAGAGTGCAAGAAACAGCACTTTTATTTCTATTTTATTGCAACAAAAAAGTTTAAAATGTGTCCTTTTTAGACGAGACGTGCAGAAAGGAAAAAATCTTATTTTACAAATTAAAAATACAATATACTCAAAAACTTTTCAGAAAATCCATAGGAGGGTTTGCTAATGAAGGCTCTTAAGTTGACGCCATTGGCTGAACGGTTATGCTCAATTTAGAAAATCTTAAACCGCCAAAATTTCTCTTGGCCTTTACTAATTCCGATTCTCGGAGTGCACACATAATCCGGGTTGAGGTGAGATTCATAAACACAAAATTTGTGGCTTATAGTAAGGTCTAGTTTGTTGTGTTCTTTTGTAATATTTAATCTTTTACACAATATTCCTGGCCCACCTAAATTTGCCTCAAGCGGTTCAATGAGCTTTAATCCCCGTATTAACACTGCTGCTGGGAACCCTTCTGCTTCTGTTACAATATTTAGACAATAGTACATCCCATATATAAAATATACGTACGAAAACCCCGGCATACCAAACATTACTGAGGTTCGATTAGTATAGCCTCTTGCTGCATGACAAGCTGGGTCACTCATTCCTATATAGGCTTCAACTTCGGTTATTATTCCACTAAAGTTAGAAAATTTGAGGACTTTTCCCAATAACTCTCCAGCTACAGTTAAGGTCGGCCGCTCGTAGAAATTTCTTGGCAGTATTACATTGCTCATTATAAACGCGAATTCTGGATTAAGGAAGGAAGAAAGTATAGGAAATAGAAGGCTTTTTGGATTTGATGGAATAGGAAATGAGAGTAGAAAAGATATGAACCAAAAAATTAACAGGGGATCTATGGCGAGTGTGTTCAATTTCTAGTCTATTTTTTAGGTAACCAAAAACAGTCTCAATGATAGACCTTTTTCTCAGTAAAATCTTCTCATTTAGCGAAATCAATGCATTTTTCATACCTTTTTTCACCTTGGTAACAAGTTTCAAACCTCGGTCAAACAGCTTCTGAAAAAGCTCTTTTGCAATATAACCTTTGTCACCAAACAAAAGGCCGGTTAATTTTTCCGTCAGATTTGGCACAGGTATCCTATCATCAACATTGCCTTTTGTTAGCGTAAGTGAATGAATTTCACCATTTTCATTGATTACCATATGTAATTTGAAACCAAAAAACCAGCCGTAAGTACTCTTGCTTAATTTTGCAATTCCAGCAAAAACTTTGTTTTTGGATATTCTTTTTGCATGACAAACTGCAATGGGGTTGTGTCTATATATGAAATTCCAGTGTTTTCTGACTGTCCACAAAGCCAATGCAACAACATTGCTAAATGCCACAAAACCCTAGGCTTTAGAGCAACAAACCTGGTATATGAAGGCAACTTTGGAAACTCTGATTTGTAGAGCAACGTTAGGTAATGTAGATAGAAAGTTTTGAAATTTTTACACGGAGATTGTTGATATAGCAGGATTATTGTCATGATTTCGGAGTGCTCAATTTCCGTTGTTCTTGTGGGTTTTTTACCATTTGGCAGTAGTTTACCTGCAAAATTTTTCTCTATATCTCTGCAAAAATCATCGACCAAACAAAACAGTTTTGTTATATCTTCCATGGTTAACCTCATCTATTTTTTTATAACTGCTGAGTTTACCCTGTTTTCTTGCCTTTTCTATTCTCCTTTAATCCAGAATTCGCGTTAAAAAATAGACTAGAAATTGAACACACTCGCCATAGATCCCCTGTTAATTTTTTGGTTCATATCTTTTCTACTCTCATTTCCTATTCCATCAAATCCAAAAAGCCTTCTATTTCCTATACTTTCTTCCTTCCTTAATCCAGAATTCGCGTTATAAGAGTATAAGTTACTTGCAGATGCAAGCAACTTATACTGAATTTTCACTACTTTACCTATTGTGAGCAGCAGAAGCTTGATGTTTTCGCGTTATGCTCACATCTGTTGCACTTGTGAAGATTGTGGCAAAACTTTTACTACTTCAGAGCCTTGTTGTAATTGTGTTTGTGGCAATTGTGATACTAACGCTTCATGTAAAGGCTTTGCTTCATATTGCCTTCCTATTTTTAGATTATTTGCAGCCAATTGCTCTTTAGTAACACCGTTACTCTCAATAAGTTCTACGGAGCCATTATCATAAATGTTAATTTTAATATTACATTCCTTTCCTTCAACATGCCACTTCAGAGTCATCTCATATGACCCATTTGCCACTTCGTAAATTTTTGTTCCATGTTCGTCAATTCGGAGACGTATCCCTCTTTTTTCGCTTGGAGGTAGTAACAATGTAAATGCTTTTATGTTATATTGTTTGCACACATCACTATTTAAAAATTTAGCTATATTTATCCCTTCTTGTATATTGTCTAGCATAACTCTTGCAGTAAGTTCAGGCTTACCTGGCTTTCTACCTGTTCTAAGATTTACTGCTTTATAGTGAGGAAAATGTTTCTTTACTTCACTAATAACTTCGTCAAGAACTTTGCCTACAACATACTTACCCCTATGCTCATTTTGTCCTTCTTTGTCAGTTTTAGCAGCAGAAAAGAATTTACGTCTTGTTTCTTCATCATCAAGATCTATAACTTTACTACAGTCACGTGTATCTTTGGTACCTGTAAACGGCCTCTCGCCTGGTGCAAGTTTGGGCGCATTATCAGGAAGTCCTTTTTCCACTGCATAAGAATCATCACTTACACTTTGATCAGGAAAAGTTTCAATTGTTGATTTAGGTACATTTTTAGTATCCGAAATTGGATGATTATCAGAAGGACTGATATTTAAATTAGAAGAAGTTCCAATCAAAGATACAGTTTCAGTGCTATTAGTTAACATATATGTCTCCATTATTCTTAATATATAAATATTAGCATATAGATATCATGCCGATTAATCAATATAAATTATGATGTTTAATGTTGAAAGCTCAAATACTCCTTTGCTTGGTCGGTTAGAACGCGTCCTCTTGGTGTGCGCTTTACAAAACTAATTTTGATTAAATAAGGTTCTACTGTTTCTTCAATATTGCCAACATCCTCAGATAGTGCAATAGATATAGTGTCAATTCCAACAGGTCCTGAGGTGTTGAATAAAAATCTTAGATAATGCATATCAAGTTTATTAAGTCCCATTTTATCTACACCCAATTTTAGCAATACAGAATCAGCGACTTCATAAGTGATTTTTTTATCATCTTTCACTTCAACAAAATCCCTTATCCTTCTGAGTAACCTCAAAGCAATTCTTGGAGTACCGCGCGCACGGCAGGCAATTTCCCGCGCAGCACCATCTTCAATTTCAGCAGAAAGAACTCTTGCGCCTCTTTTTATAATATCGACTAGCTCCTCAAAAGAATAAAACTCAAGATGCAAAGGAATGCCAAAACGATCTCTGAGTGGCGCAGAAAGTAATCCAAGCCGTGTAGTTGCTCCAATTAGCGTAAATGGTGGTAGATCTATCCTTAAAGTGCGAGTAGATGGACCTTCACCTACTAATATGTCCAAGCAAAAATCTTCCATAGCAGTATATAAAACTTCTTCGATGCTGCGATTTAATCTATGGATTTCGTCGATAAATAGAACATCTTTTGCATTTAAAGTGGTAAGCACTGCAGCCAAGTCCCCAGCTTTACTAAGTAAAGGACCAGAAGTTGCGCGAAAGCTAACTCTTAATTCTTTAGAAACAATTTGTGCTAAAGTTGTTTTGCCAAGCCCTGGAGGACCGTACAATAAGACGTGATCTAAAGCTTCAGTTCTCGTCTGCGCAGCGTTTATAAACACTTTTAAATTTTGTATTAAGTCTTTTTGCCCGACAAAATCATCAAGTTGCTCAGGCCTGATGTTAATATTGCGCACATCTTCAGTATATTCTTTACCGCACGATATTGATTTCATAGTGTTTTAAGCGCCATGCGAATAATATCCTTAGTGTCCAGGTTTGACGGTTCGTCTTGTATTTTTTTTATCGTATCATAAGCTTTCATTTTTTCATACCCAAGATTGATCAATGCTGAAAGGGCATCTTCATTAATTGGATTAAAGTTATTGTTATTTATTTCTAGTTTACTTACTTTGCCACTCAATTCAGTGATGATTCGATTTATGAGTTTCAGGCCAAGTCCACTCATCTTGAGTGTTACTTTATCTTCATTCATAATTGCCAAAAATAGCTGTTCTGGAGTTAATTTACTCAAAATTGACATTGCAGTTTTATAGCTAACACCGCTTACTTTAACTAGCAACCTCAAGCACTGCTGTTCTTCTTTGCTTATAAAACCATATAGCTGAGTAGTGTTTTCTCTGTTATTTGCATAGGTTTCGATAAGTAATTTGATTCTACTTCCAATTGCACAAGCACTTAAAGTTTTGGCTGAAAGATACACCATATAGCCAACATCATTCACATTCAGGATTATGTGATCGCTGCGCACTTCATCAACTATTCCGCTTAGATTTCCTATCATTTTTAACACTATATAGAGTTCAGTTTAAATACTCCTGGATCTTAGGTCAAGCAAACGAACATTATAACAGGGAAACGTGGCTAAAAAACCACTTGACAAACTCCGCCAGCCCCCTTATCATGAGACTGAAGCTATTTATTTATCTTCGCAATCTGTGCAGGTTAATGACAAAAAACTTAGGGTATTTGGCGTCTCACGTTTAATTTTTCGCACTACGTGCATCGCATGTCTTTAAAAATTTTTAGGTTTTTACCTATATAAGCCGAAACGCGCTTACAAAGCGTTTAAGACAGCAAAAAACGTCAAATTGACAAGGGAGAATTTGAATGCTAGCTACTACGGGGTTTCTTTGCCTTTTTTCCTGCTTAGTAAATTTCTTAAACACTTGCGGTGTAGGTAAGTTGCAAGTTAAAAGCAGCTAAATCGCTCTTAATCAAGCGTTTTAGAATAAAAAAACGCCGATATTTTAGTACATAGTAAATAGCCAACCACCAACGGGGCTTCTCTTGCCTTTTTTTCGTTTGGTAAATTTCTTAATGTTTATGGCTAAACGACAATCGTCATCCCGCTGCTTGTTAGCGGGATCTAGAGATACCGCGGCGGTATGACGTAGGATTGCTGTCGTCCCGCTACGTGTTAGCGGCTAAGAGATACCGTGGTGGTATGACGTAGAGCTCGCGTTAGCTATACTTTTATACTCACCAACTTAGTGCCCAATCAAAATTCCTGGATTCCAGTGGGCTTTGTTGCATAGCAACGTAAGTTTTTTCCAGAGTAAATAATTTTATGCGACTATTTCAAATTTAGGCATACCAATTGCAGTAAATTTGTTCATTAAGTAGCATTTAATAAGTAGTTCCTTCTCTCTATTTGTCTCAGATTTATTCTTAAAACTAAACCCAAATATTCGCTTCAACCTTGAGAAAAATTCTTCAATATACGATCTTTTTCCGTAATTTACTTCTTCTTTCCATCTTTTTATACCATTCTCACCATGTAATTTCATTAACTGAATAGCGGCATTTCTATCAAGCATATAATCCAATTTTGGATGCTCTGCTGCGTTGTTTTTCGGAGGAATTTTCGTTTTTATGCCATATTGATTACACTGCTTAAGACGCGAATTCTGGATTAAAGGAGAATAGAAAAGGCAAGAAAACAGGGTAAACTCAGCAGTTATAAAAAAACAGATGAGGTTAACCATGGAAGATATAACAAACTGTTTTGTTTGGTCGATGATTTTTGCAGAGATATAGAGAAAAATTTTGCAGGTAAACTACTGCCAAATGGTAAAAAACCCACAAGAACAACGGAAATTGAGCACTCCGAAATCATGACAATAATCCTGCTATATCAACAATCTCCGTGTAAAAATTTCAAAACTTTCTATCTACATTACCTAACGTTGCTCTACAAATCAGAGTTTCCAAAGTTGCCTTCATATACCAGGTTTGTTGCTCTAAAGCCTAGGGTTTTGTGGCATTTAGCAATGTTGTTGCATTGGCTTTGTGGACAGTCAGAAAACACTGGAATTTCATATATAGACACAACCCCATTGCAGTTTGTCATGCAAAAAGAATATCCAAAAACAAAGTTTTTGCTGGAATTGCAAAATTAAGCAAGAGTACTTACGGCTGGTTTTTTGGTTTCAAATTACATATGGTAATCAATGAAAATGGTGAAATTCATTCACTTACGCTAACAAAAGGCAATGTTGATGATAGGATACCTGTGCCAAATCTGACGGAAAAATTAACCGGCCTTTTGTTTGGTGACAAAGGTTATATTGCAAAAGAGCTTTTTCAGAAGCTGTTTGACCGAGGTTTGAAACTTGTTACCAAGGTGAAAAAAGGTATGAAAAATGCATTGATTTCGCTAAATGAGAAGATTTTACTGAGAAAAAGGTCTATCATTGAGACTGTTTTTGGTTACCTAAAAAATAGACTAGAAATTGAACACACTCGCCATAGATCCCCTGTTAATTTTTTGGTTCATATCTTTTCTACTCTCATTTCCTATTCCATCAAATCCAAAAAGCCTTCTATTTCCTATACTTTCTTCCTTCCTTAATCCAGAATTCGCGTTACAAATGTTTAAGAAATTTACTAAGCAGAAAAAAAAGACAAAGAATCCCCGAGTTAGCTAGTCCTTTACTATCTCTGTCAAGTATTGGCATTTTTTGATGTCTTGTAACGCTTTATAAGCGCGTTCAGCTTATTTAGATAAAAATCTAGATGTGGATGAAGTTTTGTAAAGACATACAGTATCTATATACTGCAAAAAATTGAACATAAGACGCCAACTACGTTGTTTTCTTGCTGTTTAATCTGCACAGATGAAGATAACTGAATACCTTCAGTTTCATGATAAGGGGGGTGGCGAGGTTTGTCAAGGAAGTTTCTATATAACATTTTCTAAAATAAATAGACTTCTCGCATCCAATTTCGGCAGCGCGTGACACACAATTGCAATGACAAGGTGTTGCAAGATAAACATCATATTCACACGAAATACTTGACTTCACTTGTACTAAGAAGCATTTTATATATGTTGTGTGCCCGTAGCTCAGCTGGATAGAGCAACAGCCTTCTAAACTGTGGGTCGTAGGTTCGAATCCCACCGGGCACACTCTTCTATCAATACTTTCTATAAATCTTCAAGTATTCTGGCACCACATTTTCAATTGCTAATGGTCGAACCTTCATTGTTTCAAGGTCAGCTGACTTTTCGATTGAGCTATTCATCATAACTTTCACCTGATCTTGAGTAAGCACAGGGTTCGTATCTCCGGTTATTGGTTTTAGCAGCATAGAAATAATTTTATTTTCTAAAAAGAAAGCTATTAACTTTGCCATTGGAAAAGATACATTGATCAACAAACACTTTCTGTTAGTAACATTCAGAATAAACTTCAATAAGCTTTTGAAAGAGTAAACCTTTGGTCCGCCCATGTTATAAATTTTCTTGTCTTGCTTATTAAAACTGATAATACGATATACCACTTCAGCTAAGTCTGTTACACATATGGGCTGAAATTTAGTCGTTCCATTGCCAATTAGTGGTAAGAAAGGAAGAATAGTTGCTAATCTTGCAAATTTATTAAAGAAGTTATCTTCCTTACCAAATACAAGGCTTGGCCTAATTATTATTGCTTCTTGAAATGCTGAAGTTACAGCTTTTTCACCTTCCAATTTACTTTGAGCATATTTTGACAACTTGCTATTTTCTATTCCCATAGCAGAAAAATGTATCATCATAGGTACATTTTTCATTTTTGCAGCTTTTGCTATCCTTTCAGCTATTTTAACGTGAACAGCGTAAAAATTGTGCTTTTTTGCTTCATATAATATTCCCACTAAGTTTATGGCTACATCACATTCTTCCATACCCTCCAGAACTGATTTTTCATCAAAAAAATCGCCTTTAAATATTGATATTTGTCCCAAATTGCCACACAATTTTAAACAAGCAGCTTTTTCCTGATTACGAGTGAATATCTTTATTAAATATCCTTCTGCTGCCAAGCGTCTTACGATGTGTTTCCCTATAAACCCCGTTCCACCAAAAATAATTACACGTTTTGTCACAATTAAAGTTCCTAATAATTTGTTACTGTAAATTAATACAATGATTTTGCTTAATATTCTATTATGAATTCCCGTACAATAAGATCCATTTTCATTCCTTGTGAACCTTTAACTAGAATTGCGTCATTATTCTGAATAATGTTAGCTAAATCACTTTTCAATTGATTAGAATCATTAAAATGTGCGCCTCTTATATTATCTGGCAAAAGCTCATGTAATTCTAACATAGATTTACCAACTGTATAAACTTTATCTATATTATTTTCTGTGATAATCTTAACCAAATCTGTATGGAATTCTATGCTCTTATCACCAAGTTCCAACATATCACCAAGCAAAGCTACTTTTCTCTGATTAGAATATGTACTCAAAGTTTTTATTGCAGTTTTCATCGAAGTAGGGCTGGCGTTATAGGAGTCATCAATTAAATGTATATATTTTTTATTGTATTTGACCTTATGAATATTGCCTCTACCTTTCGTTACACTAAAATTCTTAAGTGCAAGTGGTAATTTTGATAAATCAAGTCCGAGGCTCTGCACAACTGCTGCTGCAACAAGTAGCGAACAAGCAAAATGCTCACCTTGCACACGTAAATTACAGTTTATAGTTTGATTGTCACTCAGCCTGATTTTTAAATTTAGCCCGTCATCATTTCTTATTAGGTCCAACAAACAAACTTCAGCATTTTTATCTTTACCGAAGCTTATTACATTTCTATTGGCATGTGATGAGAGATAATCATAATATTTATTATCTCTGTTCAAAATCAAAGTACCGTTATTTTTCATACCATACAGAATCTCTAACTTCGCTTGTGCAACGTCAAATAGTGATGAAAAATTTTCAGTATGTGCAGGTTCGATGTTGGTAATAACTGCAATATTCGGATTACTAATCTTTGATAATTCTTTTATTTCACCAGCTTTATTCATTCCCATTTCAAGGATTAAGTACTGGCAGTTTTTTGGAGCTTTTAGAATTGTCAAAGGCAATCCTATATTATTATTTAAGTTACCTTCGTTTGCATGGGACACTCCATATTGCAATAAAACAGTGTGCAGCATATCCTTTGTAGTAGTTTTCCCGACACTGCCTGTAATTGCAATAACTTTAGCGTCAACAAGAACATTTCTAATATAGTATGATGCCATATCGTGCAAAGCTTTCAGGGTATCTTGTACAATAACGAGAGGGAAACTTTTATATTTACCCTCACTCACTATTGCAGCGGCAGCCCCTTTTAAAAACGCTTCATGCAAAAAATTATGGCCATCAAAATTCTTTCCCTTGAGTGCAATAAATAAATCATCTTTTTTTATGCTTCTTGTGTCCGTTGAAATATTTGAGCTGTAACAACCTCCCTCTCCTCTTCCGCCAGTTGCATCAATGATATTATTTGTGTTCCATTTAAACATGATTTAGAGAGTACTCTTTAAACGCGAATTCTGGATTAAAGGAGAATAGAAAAGGCAAGAAAACAGGGTAAACTCAGCAGTTATAAAAAAATAGATGAGGTTAACCATGGAAGATATAACAAAACTGTTTTGTTTGGTCGATGATTTTTGCAGAGATATAGAGAAAAATTTTGCAGGTAAACTACTGCCAAATGGTAAAAAACCCACAAGAACAACGGAAATTGAGCACTCCGAAATCATGACAATAATCCTGCTATATCAACAATCTCCGTGTAAAAATTTCAAAACTTTCTATCTACATTACCTAACGTTGCTCTACAAATCAGAGTTTCCAAAGTTGCCTTCATATACCAGGTTTGTTGCTCTAAAGCCTAGGGTTTTGTGGCATTTAGCAATGTTGTTGCATTGGCTTTGTGGACAGTCAGAAAACACTGGAATTTCATATATAGACACAACCCCATTGCAGTTTGTCATGCAAAAAGAATATCCAAAAACAAAGTTTTTGCTGGAATTGCAAAATTAAGCAAGAGTACTTACGGCTGGTTTTTTGGTTTCAAATTACATATGGTAATCAATGAAAATGGTGAAATTCATTCACTTACGCTAACAAAAGGCAATGTTGATGATAGGATACCTGTGCCAAATCTGACGGAAAAATTAACCGGCCTTTTGTTTGGTGACAAAGGTTATATTGCAAAAGAGCTTTTTCAGAAGCTGTTTGACCGAGGTTTGAAACTTGTTACCAAGGTGAAAAAAGGTATGAAAAATGCATTGATTTCGCTAAATGAGAAGATTTTACTGAGAAAAAGGTCTATCATTGAGACTGTTTTTGGTTACCTAAAAAATAGACTAGAAATTGAACACACTCGCCATAGATCCCCTGTTAATTTTTTGGTTCATATCTTTTCTACTCTCATTTCCTATTCCATCAAATCCAAAAAGCCTTCTATTTCCTATACTTTCTTCCTTCCTTAATCCAGAATTCGCGTTTTAAAGTAAATTGAATAAAGTAGCAAATACCACATGTTTTAGACAATGTATAAATAATGGTTGCAATCCCTATAATTCTATCTTATAATGGATATAGAAGTTTAAATTTTTTCGTCTATAATTAAAATGTATTTAGTTGTAGAAAGTACCTTGGAGGTATGTATGGCAGAATCTATTTGGGCTAAGATAGGCGGAGTAGTTAAAACAGGTGTAAAAGCTACAGATCGGGTCCTTGCTCTTGTGCCTAAAGCACTTATTTACCCTATAGAGAAGCCGTTTGCTTCAACGGGTGAAATGAAACATGATGCCACAGTTTCGTTAAAGGAAGCTGTTGGTATAGATGTACCTAAAGAAAAAAGGGAATATGATCCACCTATAGAAACCACACAAGCTAGTGAGAATCTTGGTGTAGAAATAACAGAGCAAAAGAAAGGGACAGGAAAGGTAGCTTTTTTAGCGTCAAGGACTTTGACGGGAGATATACCTTATTTGAACGATGAACAATTGGGTAAAATAAAAGTAGGTTTACCGAATGTAACTATTTTTAGAGAAGAAAACAAAATTGTAATTGAAGTTGATGTTAAAAAAATAATTGAAGACATTAAAACTGACTCTAAAAATAAAGGAAAGAGTCCAGAAGAGATAAAAGAGCTTGTTCTTAAAGGAATTGCTAATAAAGTTGACGAAGACCTTAAGAAGCTGGCAGAAATTACTGGTGGAGAATTTAAAGTTCACACAGACTTAAAATTGCTAAATGGTATTGCAGAAAAATTGTATAAGGAATATGATAATCAAAAGCAGTTATCAGGAGCTACGAAACCTGCAGGACCTACAAATAGCGAAGAGTTACTAAAGGCTGGTCAGCCTTCAGAAACTATAGCTTCAGGTGAGAAAAAATGGGCGCAAGAAGCTATAAAAGCAGGTAAGTCGCAAAGTTGTGGAATGCAAAAATAAGTTATAGGGGAATGTTATGAGTGAAATAAAAATAGAGGAAAGACATCATAGTCTAACTGTTCCTGGGGATATGTATCACTTACAACCAGGAGTTATTACTGGAAAAAGGGTAAGTGGAATAGAAACCTCTTTGAAAGAACAGCAGGACATGGTAAAAGTAAGGGAACTTGTAAGCTCTTTAAATCTTGAAGATGCTTCTGGTGAAACGATAAAACCACTATCTACACCTAGTGTAGAGAAAAACGAAGGAAGAGGGAAAGGTCGCTCTTAAAATATGAGCAATGAAGTTTATGATAACGATAACATCTTTGCTCAAATATTAAGAGGTGAGTTACCTTGTGAGAAGGTACATGAAAATGAAAATGTACTGGCTTTTTGTGATAAGTACCCTGACGCACCAGTTCACATTTTAGTTATACCAAAAAATCAATATGTTTCATATGATGACTTCATTCTAAAAGCTCCTGAAGAGAAGATAATAAGCTTTTTCAAAACTGTTAGAGAAATAGCACACAAATATAATCTAGAAAAAACAGGATATAGATTAGTCACTAACTACGGTGAAAATGGAGAGCAGGTTGTACCACACTTTCACGTGCATATTTTAGGTGGTAAAAAGTTAGGAAAGCATGTAAATTCATAGTGTTATATGTTTTGTTAAATGAGCGAATACTTAACCATAGTAATTTTTATCTGCGTATCAATTGTAGTATCTTTTGCTTTAGGTATATTGCCTATGTTTCTTGCAGTGAGTAAGCCAGATGGTGAAAAGCTTTCCACATATGAGTGTGGCTTCAATCCACTATCCAGTGCAAGAAAAAATTTTGACATTAAATTTTACCTAGTTTCAATATTATTTATAATATTTGACTTAGAAATTGCTTTTCTTTTTCCTTGGGCTGTTTCTTTATCTAATATAAGCTATGGTGGATTTTGGTCTATGATGGTATTTCTTGCAATACTCACTATAGGTTTTATCTATGAATGGTGTAAAGGTGCATTAGAGTGGGAGTAGTTTATGACAAATCAAATGCTATCTAATGATGACTGGGGTCGTTATAAAAAAGAAGGGTTTCTTGTTACTAAATTTGGTGATTTAATAGATTATGTAATGAATTGGGCAAGGTCTGGTTCATTGTGGCCAATGACATTTGGTCTTGCATGTTGCGCAGTTGAGATGATGCATACTGCATCCAGCCGTTATGATCTTGATAGATATGGTATAATGTTCCGTGCAAGCCCACGTCAATCAGATGTGATGATTGTTGCTGGCACACTAACTAATAAAATGGCAGCAGCATTGCGCAAGGTTTATGATCAAATGGCAGACCCGAAGTATGTTATTTCTATGGGAAGTTGTGCAAATGGTGGTGGTTATTACCATTACTCTTATTCAGTAGTCCGAGGCTGTGATAGAATTGTGCCAGTTGACGTGTATGTCCCTGGATGTCCACCAACTGCTGAGGCATTGCTATATGGAATGCTATGCCTACAAAACAAAATAAAACGAACTCAGAATATAAAGCATGGATAAAACTGCAAGGCATATACAAAAAAAGACCAAGTGTGAGTGCATTCAAAAAGATGATGGCATTATTGTAATATATTCAACTTTAGATGAAATTGAAAAGCACTTACTCTTTCTACGTGATGATGAAAAGTGTAGGTTTGAACTATTAGTTGATATTTTTGGAGTTGACTATCCAAATAGAGAGAAGCGTTTCGAGCTAATATACAATCTGCTCAGCATTGTGCATAATATTAGAGTACACATAAAGCTTCAGTTATGTGAAAGCGACATACTTCCAAGTGTAGCGAAGATATTTAGCACAGCTTCGTGGTTTGAGCGTGAAGTGTTTGATATGTATGGAATAGAATTCTCTGATCACCCTGATTTGCGTAGGATTCTAACAGATTATGGATTCAAAGGTCATCCAATGTTAAAAGATTTCCCTCTCACTGGTTATGAGGAAGTAAGATATGATATAGAGGCAAAAAAGGTTGTATATAATCCTATAGATTTACCGCAAGATTTTCGTATGTTTGATAGCCTATCACCTTGGGAAAGTAAAACCATAAAAGTAAATACAAAGGAGTAGAAAATGACAGTACAAAGAAAAAAAATATCTTTAATCGGTGCAGGAAATATCGGTGGAACTCTCGCCCATATGATTGCACTAAGGGAACTCGGTGATGTTGTTTTACTTGATATTAGTGATGGAATACCACAAGGTAAAGCACTCGACATAGCAGAATCATCCCCTATTGATGGATTTAATGTCAATATTACTGGGACAAATAGGTATGAAGATATAAAAAACTCCGATGCAATTATAATAACCGCTGGCATTGCCAGAAAACCAGGAATGAGCAGGGATGACCTCCTGCAAACCAATGCTAAAGTAATGAAGGAGGTTGGCGAAAATATTAAAAAACATTCTCCAAACGTGTTTGTAATAGTGGTTACCAACCCTCTGGATGCCATGGTTTCAGTGGTGCATAAATTTTCAAACCTTCCAGCTAATATGGTTGTTGGAATGGCAGGAGTGCTTGATTCTTCCCGTTTTCGTTATTTTCTTGCAAGTGAATTAAATATCTCAGTTGAAGATATATCTGCTTTTGTGCTTGGAGGACATGGTGACACTATGGTACCACTCATTAATTGCACTTCTATCGCTGGCATTCCACTTACCCAAGTTATCGATATGGGTCTCATTACGCAGAAAAAAGTTGATGAAATAGTTGAACGCACTCGCAATGGCGGAAAAGAAATAGTTGATCTGCTTAAGTCTGGATCTGCATACTACGCTCCTGCATCTTCAGCTATATGCATGTTAGAGTCATATTTAAAAGATAAAAGGCGTATATTACCATGTGCTGCTTACCTTAATGGTGAATATGGCGTGAAAGATTTGTTTATTGGTGTTCCTGTAATTATTGGAAAAAATGGAGTTGAAAAGATCCTAGAAGTTAAAATGAATGATAGTGAACAAAAAATGTTTAATAAATCTGTAAACTCGGTGAGAGAGCTGGTGAAATCTTTAGGTTCATAAGCAAATTAATGGTTTTATAGAGTTTCTTTGAGCTTAAGTTTCGTAAACAGCCTAAAAAAGTTGCTTGTGGTTACCTCCGCTACTTGTTCTGGTGACTCATTCCATAATTCTGCCAAACAATCAACAACGTATTTCACCATTGCTGGTTCGTTCTTTTTTCCTCTATAAGGCTCAGGTGATAGATATGGTGCATCAGTTTCGACTAAAACACGTTCGCGTGGTACATTTTGTGCAATTCCTCTGAGTAAGCTCGCATTTTTAAAAGTAATAATTCCAGAAAATGAAATATATAATCCTAAATCTATAGATTGATAAGCAAGTTCTTTAGAAGAAGCAAAGCAGTGCATTACTCCACTAAAAGCACCGGCTTTCATTTCTGACCTTAACATATCGATCATCTCATTGTCAGCGCTTCTTGTGTGAATAACTAAAGGTAGTCCAGTTATTCTTGACGCTTCTATATGCAATGCAAAACTTTTTTTCTGATTGTCTTTGTTGCCAGATTTATAAAAATCTAACCCGGTTTCGCCGATACTAATTACCTTTTGATTTTTGGTAAATTCAACTAATTCATCAACATGTATACACTCACCGTTTTCTATGGCAGCATCAAGTGGATGCACACCAACAGAGGAGTAAACTTGATCATAGGATGAAGAAATTTTTAGTAATTTAGGAATATCATTAACGCTTATGCATATGTTATGCAAAATCTTTACACCATTTTGCTCTGCCCTTGAAATTACTTTTGGTATTTCATCATCGGAAAAATAAATCAAGTGGCAATGAGAATCTACTATCATGAGCTTATTGTTGAGGCTTTTATTGTAGAAGAAAACTCTTCTATCACTGTTTTATAAACTTCTTTTTTAAATGATATAGCACTGGCTACTAAACTATCTACACTTTGCCAACGCCACTCTTTGAACTCTGGATGATCAGTATAATTAATATCAATATTCTTATCCTCTCCACAAAACTTTATTAAGAACCACCTTTGCTTTTGACCAGAATATTTTCCATTCCAGCATATTGGTATAACTTCTTCAGGCAAGTCGTAGTATATCCAATCTTTGTTTTTAGCTATAATTTCTGCTTTATCTGTACCAACTTCCTCTAGCAACTCACGTAACGCTGCTTGTTCCAGTTCCTCACCATCATCAACCCCTCCCTGTGGCATCTGCCAGTAAGAGTCGCTATCAAAGCGTTTTCCAATAAAGACATGTCCTTGTTTGTTAAATAGCATTATGCCAACACAAGGACGATATTCACTTTTCTGCTTAATCACAAGCATCCCCTGTTGTTAAATTATTTGTTATGGAAGTTTTAATTAATTTTCCATTTTTTTCTTCCTTCATCTCTTCAATAATTTTCTTTGCAACTTCTTTTGCACTTAAATTTGAGTTACCAATTTCAAGTGTACCTTCCGGTATAAATAGCCTTTTCCCTTCAATTCTTTTCATAGCAAAATCCGAATCAGTAATTTTATTTTCCTGGTACCTTTCTTCTGATTGAACACGCTTTACCAGTTCCTCATTATTACAATGTAATACTACAGGAAAAATTTTTACGCCCATTTTCTTACTTAAATTTATCACGGAGTTGTATATCTTCTGATCATAGGGATCACCCTCTATCAATTCATTTGTAAATATATAATGTTTTGATTTTACGTAATATTTTTCCAGTATTGCTAATATATTTTCTCTAACTGCAAAAATTTTTTCCCATAGGTCATCTGGAACTTCAGCATTCTGTAATTTAACAATATTAAATATAATATTATTGAATAGATTATTGCTTACTATCACCGCATCAATGATTTTACACAGTTCCTTTGCAGTAGTAGACTTACCACTGCCTGGAAAGCCGATTAAGTAGATGAGAGTCTTGCCCATAATGAATACTAGTAAAAAGCTATTCTCAATTATATAAAAAGTATGTACATTGTACATGCTAAAAACGCGAATTCTGGATTAAAGGAGAATAGAAAAGGCAAGAAAACAGGGTAAACTCAGCAGTTATAAAAAAATAGATGAGGTTAACCATGGAAGATATAACAAAACTGTTTTGTTTGGTCGATGATTTTTGCAGAGATATAGAGAAAAATTTTGCAGGTAAACTACTGCCAAATGGTAAAAAACCCACAAGAACAACGGAAATTGAGCACTCCGAAATCATGACAATAATCCTGCTATATCAACAATCTCCGTGTAAAAATTTCAAAACTTTCTATCTACATTACCTAACGTTGCTCTACAAATCAGAGTTTCCAAAGTTGCCTTCATATACCAGGTTTGTTGCTCTAAAGCCTAGGGTTTTGTGGCATTTAGCAATGTTGTTGCATTGGCTTTGTGGACAGTCAGAAAACACTGGAATTTCATATATAGACACAACTCCCATTGCAGTTTGTCATGCAAAAAGAATATCCAAAAACAAAGTTTTTGCTGGAATTGCAAAATTAAGCAAGAGTACTTACGGCTGGTTTTTTGGTTTCAAATTACATATGGTAATCAATGAAAATGGTGAAATTCATTCACTTACGCTAACAAAAGGCAATGTTGATGATAGGATACCTGTGCCAAATCTGACGGAAAAATTAACCGGCCTTTTGTTTGGTGACAAAGGTTATATTGCAAAAGAGCTTTTTCAGAAGCTGTTTGACCGAGGTTTGAAACTTGTTACCAAGGTGAAAAAAGGTATGAAAAATGCATTGATTTCGCTAAATGAGAAGATTTTACTGAGAAAAAGGTCTATCATTGAGACTGTTTTTGGTTACCTAAAAAATAGACTAGAAATTGAACACACTCGCCATAGATCCCCTGTTAATTTTTTGGTTCATATCTTTTCTACTCTCATTTCCTATTCCATCAAATCCAAAAAGCCTTCTATTTCCTATACTTTCTTCCTTCCTTAATCCAGAATTCGCGTTATTAAAGTTTTCACTTTTGTTTTTGGACACAGAAGTTTTCGAGAAATAGTTTTCTCTAGTTTTATGTTTTTTGCAACATTGTTGGCGGAGTAGTGATAAGGGGGCTGGCAAAATGTGTCAAGGAATTCTTATTAAAACTAAAGAGCTCAAATGAAAGAAGGTAAACTCTAAAGTATACATTTAGTAGCGCTTTCTATGAGAGAAATCGTATTATCTATTCCATAAAGCTTTATGAAGGATCCCATTCTTGGGCCGGTTTTTTGGCCAAGTAACGTTTCATATAATAGCTGAAACCAATCACGTAAGTTGGTGTAATCATATTTTTTTCCAATAGAAAATACCTGAGATTTAATTTCTTCAGCAGTAGCAGTTATAGATAGAGAATGTAAAGTGTCCTTCAAATCTAGTAACGCTTCTTTCTCTTTTGCATTTGGAGTTTTATATGATTTTGTTGGTTTGATAAAATCGTGGTAATACTTTACTGCAAAGTCTGAAAGACTATCAAGCATTTTATTATTTTCTGGTGTAACGTTTGGTGCATAAGAGGATATAAAACCCCATAGGATCTCTTTGTTTTCGGCGTTACAAGCTGCTGCTAGGTTTAAAAGTAGCGAGAAATTTATGCCTGAAGTATCTATATTTGGAACTTTGCCCTGGTGGATATGCCATGCAGGATTGTCTAATCGTTGTTCTAGTGAAAAATTAGCACCTCGGTCAGGTGTCATCCCAGTGTCCGCTACTCGGATGACAGTAGAGGGGTCTGGGATAACAGAAGCCTCTGAGTTAACAAATGGTTCTGAAATTATAGGCGATTCTGCAGTAAGTCTACTGTCTGTATCCTTTTCTTTATTCTCATTATAACGCTTAACAAACTCTAGATATTCATCAGTTGATTTTGGTATCACATCAAAATATAAACGTTTAGCTTTTTTAGGACTCTGAAAAATGTACAATGCTAAGCTCTCTGTTGGTGCGTAAGTTAACCACTCTTCAATTGAAATGCCATTTCCTTTTGATTTTGATATTTTCTTTCCTTCTTTATCAAGGAAAAGCTCGTAGCAAAACAGAAGTGGTGGCTTTTTTCCAAGTATTTCACATATTTGACTTGAAAGCACAGCAGATGGAGTTAAATCTTTTCCGTGAGCTTCGTAATTTACTCCAAATGCGGCCCACCTCATTCCCCAATCAGGTTTCCATTGCAGTTTGCATTTTCCTTTTGTTACCGGAACTTCTATTTTTTCCCCGTTTGGATCTTCATACGTGATTGTTCCTTTATCTGTATTTGTTTCAATTACTGGAACTTGTAAAACTTGAGAAGTTTTTGGGCATATTGGCAAGAATGGACTATAAGTCTGCTGCCTTTCTTCCCGAAATGATGGAAGCATTACGTCCATCACTTTATCATAATTTTTCAGCAAGAGTAAAAGTTTTTCATCGTAAACGCCAGATTTATAACACTCTGTTGCACTCCTAAATTCGTATTCAAATTCAAACAAATCAAGAAATTTACACAACAATGAATTCATATGATGACCATAACTCTGATGAGTGCCAAATGGATCAGGTATCATAGTCAATGGTTTATTTAAGTGCTCTCTTAGCATCTCTTGATTTGGCACATTATCTGGTATTTTTCGTAAACCATCCATATCATCTGAAACTGCAATGATTTTGGTTTTTATACCAGGAGCTATTTTTTTTAATGCATTTACAACAACTGTAGTGCGAAAAACCTCTCCAAAGGTTCCTATGTGGGGTAAACCAGAGGGTCCATAACCAGTTTCAAATATTATTTCTTTTTTATTAGGAAACTCTTGCAATATTTTTTCTGCTTCTTGAAATGGCCAACTTGTCATTATCTGGGTTAAATAATGTACCTTAACTTAAAGTGCTACTAGTTTCAATGGATTTTTAATATAATGATATAGTATTAGTGTTAGAGCGATTATTAGAAGGTTAAAGATATGTCCACAGGTAGTATACAAACAGATCAATTATTTAAAGGTCTTACAAGACCTGCAATGCTCTTTGGTGTGAGTTATATGTTTGCAATATTAAACGTTCTGATTTGCCTGCTAATTTTCATTAATTCAAATGATTTGAGAGTGATTCTCTTAATGTTACCAGGTATACATGGACTTGGCTATATAGCTTCTGCAAAAGAACCGTTGTTTATTGAATTATTTATGGTAAAATTAGGAAAGTGCTCGAAATGTTTAAATCGTTTTTATCATGGAGCCAATTCTTATGATATTGCTTAACGTTGTGTGATGCTGAGGTTTAGGGCTATTCAATCGAAGAATAAATCTACTCTGAACAGGGAAGTTCACGCTGCTGAATTTATTCCTTATTCTTGCTATTGGAATAGCACAACCTTGATGACAAAAGAAAATTGGTTGGTTAAGGTTATAAAATTAAGTGGTTTTGCATTTGAAACCGCTGATGACGAGGATTTAGTCATACAGAACAACATCAGGAATCAGATGCTAAGAAGCATTTCATCTCCGGCATTTAGTTTGTATTTTCATACTATCAGACGTAAGAAAAATATTTTTTCTGATGAATTTGCAAGTCAAGGTTTGCCGAATTTTTTCGCTAATCACGTAAATCTAAAATGGAGAGAAAAACACGCAACAAGGCAATCATTTATTAATGACCTATACATTACGATTATCCGTAGAGCGGACACGAAAGGAGTAGAATTTTTGTCACATCTACTAAAAAAATTCGGGCATGTAACTTCAAAACATGCTTGGGAAAGTGATATGCGTGCCACATATGAAGATTTAGAGGAAACGACAAATCGTGTAGTGACAAGCCTTAGGAATTATTCGCCTAAAATCCTTGGAGTAAAAGAAACTCCAGGTGGTTTGTTCTGTGAAATAATGGAGTTTCTATCTAGAATTGTAAATTGTGGCTTCGTTACAAATACGCTTTTTCCGCTAAGAACTGAAATATCAAGATACTTACCAGTACATAGATTATTCTTTGGCCGTAAGATGATACAGGTTGTGACTCATAATGAGAGTAAATATGCTGGAATAGTTAGTATAAAAGAGTATGGAAATAATACTTCTGCAGGAATGCTTGATTCTTTTTTACAACTTCCTTACGAATTTATAATTACGCAATCTTTTCAATTTACAAACAGGCAAATAGCAATTGGAAAAATGCAGATACAGCAAAATCGAATGATACAGTCTGCAGATAAAGCTATTTCTCAAATAGCAGAAATTTCTCAAGCGCTTGATGACGCAATGAGTGGTAAGATTGCCTTTGGTCAACATCACCTGACTATTTTATGTATAGAAAAAAGTCCTAAATCATTGGATAACGCTCTGTCGTTGGTAGAATCAGAGCTTTCTAATTGCGGTGTTTACCCTATCCGTGAGAGAGTTAACCTTGAACCAGCATTTTGGGCGCAAATTCCTGGTAATTTCGATTATATAGTGAGAAAAGCTACAATAAGTAGTCTTAATTTGGCTGGATTTGCATCTCAACATAATTATCCTACTGGTAATAAATTCAATAACCACTGGGGAGATGCCGTTACAGTTTTTGACACAACATCTGGTACTCCATTTTTTTTCAACTTTCATATAAGGGATGTTGGACACACTATGATAATTGGCCCAACTGGTGCTGGTAAAACTGTTTTAATGAATTTCTTGTGTGCCCAAGCGATGAAGTTTTCTCCAAGGATATTCTTTTTTGATAAAGATCGCGGTGCAGAGATTTTTTTGAGAGCACTTAGTGGTAACTATACTGTAATAGAACCAAGAACTAAAACAAATTTTAATCCTTTGCAACTTGATGAGACCTCTGATAATAGAACATTTTTAATGGAGTGGATAAAGTCTTTAATTTCGGTATATAATGATAAATTTACTTCAGAAGATATTGCACGAATTAATGATGCAATTGAAGGGAATTTTAAATTAAGAAAAGAAGACAGGTTCTTGAGAAACCTCGTACCGTTTTTAGGGCTTGCAGGTCCTGATACTCTAGCTGGGGCAATATCTATGTGGCATGATAATGGTTCTCATGCTGCAATATTTGACAATAAAGAAGATTTGCTAGATTTTTCACGAGCAAGAGTATTTGGTTTTGAGATGGCTAGCTTGCTCAAAGATCCTGTTGCCCTTGGACCAGTATTGATTTATTTATTTCATAGGATTAGTATATCTCTTGATGGCACTCCATCTATTATCGTTCTTGATGAGGCATGGGCATTAATAGATAATCCAGTTTTTGCACCCAAGATAAAAGACTGGTTGAAGGTACTGAGAAAACTAAATGCTTTTGTGATTTTTGCTACTCAGAGTGTTGAGGATGCAAGTAAAAGTGCTATTAGCGATACGCTTGTACAACAAACAGCGACACAGATTTTTTTACCAAATCTGAAAGCTACTAGTGTCTATCGGGATGTTTTTATGTTAACTGAACGTGAATATATATTAATTAAGCACACAGATCCAAGTACTAGATTCTTTTTAGTGAAACAAGGAGTTAATGCTGTAGTAGCTAGAATAGACTTAAAAGACCTGGATGATATAATCAACGTATTATCCGGACGTGCAGAAAGTGTTCTATTGTTACACGATATATTAAATGAAGTTGGGGACAACCCAAAAGTATGGTTGCCTATATTTTATCAGAAGGTAAAAAATGTTTAAGACTAAGCTGTCATTGCTATTAATTGCGATATTTTTACTAAATATAGATTTCTTACTCTCATATCCAGTACTTGCAGATGGAGTAAGTGGTACTGACAAGACGGAATTTGTTAGTAGATTTAACTCTACTGGCAGCTTTAGTCGTGCCTCTAATCCTGATTGTGGAGCTTTTAAAACAGCTGCAGCACTTGCTGGAATAGCGATTGCTGTTGGTGCAATATTTACTGGCATTGTTTTGATCGTTTCTTCTGCTGGTTTGTTTACTGCTTTTGTTATTGTTGGAATGATAGCTGCAATCGTTGGAGTCTGGAAAGCGATAGGAGGGCTTGTTGTTTGTGAACATAGTTTTGTTAAACACCCAGTTGCACGTGATCATGATGGAAAATACAAAAATTTTAAATTAGAAGACACAGGTTATAGTGGCTGCACCAATGAAAATTACCAAACAGAAGATGAATATTTTTCTTGTTTGCAAAATAAAGCTCGGGAAGACGTGAACAAAAAAGATTATGACGGGAAAAGAGCAGAAAAAGAAGCCTTAAATTCTAACGTTCAGGAGAGTACAGAGAGTTATTACTGGCCAAAAAATGGTGTGCAATACAGTGAATATATAGAAGTATGTCATCGAAACCCTTTAACTTTTGGTAATCTTTTTAATAAGGTAGACTTTAATTCCAGAGGAAAACCTGGATACATAGACTTTGATGTCAGGGAGAAAGACACTGGATACGTAGATGGGTCATGGTCCTCGAAGGTTGATGGTGGTCTGGAATGTAGAGTTCTCAAAGCAGGACAGAGCGAACCCATACATGGAGCTACATTCAAAGCAGTGAGAAAAATGGGCAGATTGTGTGTGGAGTTAGCAAGTGTGAGAATGCTTGGTATCGAAATGACTCCTTGGCCGCAAGGGGTTGATATGGGATGCACAGAATTGCCACCTGACCCGATTGCTCCTATGTGTGAAAAATCTGTGATGATATTCAAAAATAAAGATGGTACAGGAAAGGAAGAAGTTCCTATTGGTAATAATGATGACTATAAAACTACTATAAGAAATAAGGAAAAAGAAGGAAAAGTTTTTGTAGGTTATGATAATGCTGGCTGTTTTAGCTCGTATGTCTCTGAAGCTTGTTATAACCAGGCAGGGAGTAAATCATTAGCTCCTATTCCCGTGACTTCTATGATAGTGCAATGCATTAAGGAATCGTTAGATAATTTAGTTGCAGGTATTGATTCAAGTGGCAGCCCACTTAAGGATAAAGATGGACATAACAAGGGCAGTTTCTTATCTGTAGCACAAAAGAGGTTGAAAAACACTGTAACTGCTGTTTTGGTTCTAGCTTTAATACTGTTTTCTATAAAAGCCATGTCTGGCGGAGTGCGTAGTCCACAAGAAATGTACATGTTGATCATTAAATTCGCTTTAGTGATTTACTTTGCAACAGGTAGTGGCATGCAACAGGGCTATGAGTATTTGACAAAACTTTCTAATGGGCTGTCAGAAATAGTATTGAAGGCATCATCTGAAAGTAAAGGTATATGTAATTATGAAGCAGGTAGGGATTATGAATACATGCGTCATGGGAAGAAAATATCTTACAGCTACCTTGCACCTTGGGATAGGCTTGATTGCAGAATTTTATTTTATTTAGGTGCCCCTTTAGATGGAATTGGTGGCAAAATTGGTACCGGAGGTGTTGCAACGTTAGCGGTCTTGCTTGGCGCTGCTCCTGTCTTGTTAGTTGCAGGTTCGGTGATTGGTATTATTTTCGCTGGTGGACAAATTTTAGTAGCTCTTGTCTGTATATTTATGGCCGTTCTGATGATGATGGTTATTTTGTGGCTGTGCTATGTATTTATTTTATCTCTAGTTGCTTTAAGTGCAATTGTTATTCTATCACCTTTGTTTATTCCTATGGTTTTATTCCAACACACCAAAGGATATTTTGATGGCTGGGTAAGAGAATTAATCACCTATAGCTTATACCCGGTTATCCTTTTTGCGTTTTTGTCCTTTATGTTCATAGCATGTGATAAAATTTATTTTAAAAATTTGAACTTTGAGTCGGACAAGGAATATGAGGATAAAATAAAAGCCTCGGGTGGTAGCAAAAAACAATGGTTTAAATTAAAAGATGGAGAATGTAATAACAATGAAACTACTCTAGCATGTATGATGCAAAACTATAGCTTTAAAAAGAGCAGCATACTTGGTCTATTCGACTTTACATACATGGAGTTTGGCAGCTCTCTCATCGGAGAGTTATTAAAGTTGTGTCTAGTGTTATTCCTCTTTTACCACTTTTTAAACATTCTTCCTAACATGGCTGCTGAACTTGCTGGTAACCATAGAGCAGCACTTGGCTCAGGTCATACACCTGGACAAATGGTGGGCAAAGCTTTATCTGCTGCAAAAGCTGCTGCTGGAGGTGTTGGTCAAGCTGCTGCTGCAGCTGTCAAGAAGGCAAGAGGTGGTGCTGGTGGAGGAGGTGGAGATAGTGGTAAAGGTTCCAGCGAAACTATTAACTAAGGTGACGGTGATGCTAGTTAAGGTAAGTAACAGATGCTTAAACGTTTAAGTAACCAAAACTTGGGTAAGCTATGCATAAGTTTTGTGGTGCTTTTTTTATTGTCTGGATGCGGGGAGGATCACTGTATTAAGCCAGAAAATTTATCAGGTTTGCGTGAAAAACTAGATATAGTGTCAACAGAGCAGAAATGGGTTGATTCTGGTGTCTATATCTCAGATAGCATAAGAGTAACAGAGATTGATATAGTGCCTAGTAAGGTTAATTTTTGTCCTAAGCAGTACGTAGATTTTGCAATTGGGCCTGGGAGAAATGACGTTACATTACCATTTGCACTTAAAAAAGGTGATACGATAAGCTTTAGTGTTATTGGGAGTAAAATGTGTAAAAATGATAATGGCACGGTCACCTACAAAAAAATTGACGAGAATTGCGGTGAGGGGGAAGAGGAGTATTTTGCACATGTTTTAAACCAAAAAAAATGTCAGGCAATATGGCAAGATGGAAAATATAAGTACACAATATGTCCTAATAAATATGAAATAGGCGATGCACAATGGTTGAATGGAAAAGAATACTGGTCTTTAAAATTAGATCAAGATAAAAGAGAGAAAATTAAAAATGTCATCAACTCTCTAAAACAACAAGGGGAAAATATAGACTGCAGTGGGCTTTCAAGTGATCAGAAAAACGAAACAGATACGCGCATTTTAAATTTACTCTGTAAACGTATATGTAAATTTTCTTCTGGCAGCGGAAACAAAGATTGCGTGTATATTGAATGCAATAGTATAGAGGGTGAGGTATCCCGGTCTGATGTTAACGCTATTAGTAACATACTGAAAAAAAAGCAGGTAAAAACTGACATTACATTTCTAAAAGTTGGTATGGATAATGAAACTCTTGAACACATTCCAGGAGGTGGTTTATGCACTAATTGTGATCACAAGATAAGAGATAACTATCGAACACCAAGATTAACTTTTAGTTTATGTAGTAGAAATGACAAGTACTGCTACGATAAAAATGACAAAGGTGGTTTCAATATAAGAGTAACAAGGATTCCTAATCTGGAAAACAACTTATACATACGCGTTTCTGATAAATTCCCTGAGCATCAGCCTGGTGATGAAAATCAGGGGGATATATCTGTGGATATTAGCAAAGTTCATGACGTTCAAGACATGGAAAGCTTAAAAGAAAAGTTAAAAGACAAAACAGGTACCGTATATTACGGAATAAGAGACCATGGCTGCGATTACAAAAATGAAGGTCAGTTTAGCATTAACCTCACAACTAAAGAGCCACCTACAAGAACTTTTAGTGCAATATATAATTTCTTTGATGAAAAAGTGAAAACTGCATTTTTTGGTTCCAGCTATAAAGACCCTAACGCGATTCATGCCGATAGCAGTCCTGTAAAGTCTCTTTATGAAAGTTTTATAAAATCAGGCAGAACAAATAACATTAGATCCACGATAATATCGCTGTTAGTATTATACATAACCTTATATACCCTTTACTACTTTTTTGGATTAACTCATATTTCTATATATGAGTTTTTAATTATATGCGTAAAGATAGGAATCATCGCCCAGCTATTGCAGGATAATAGCTGGGACTTTTTTTATAACAATGCATTCTCTATATTTATTAACACTCCAAAACAACTAATAGAAATAGCAAATTTTAGAGGCACTACTTCAAATGTTTTTGAGTTTCTTGATTTACCGCTCAATAGGTTCTTGTCATCGCATTCAGTATTGTTAATAGTATCTCTTATATTTTCTGGCCCTTTAGGCATTGTATCTTTTTGCTTGGTGATTTGGGGTTTAATCACAGTGAGCTTATCTATTTTCAACGCCTTATTTTCTTTTATTACATCTATAGCAATAGTTGCGTTATTACTTTCTTTAGCACCTATTTTTATTATTTGTCTTTTATTTGCGTATACTAGGCAGTTGTTTCACAACTGGGTTAAAAATTTAGCAAGATTTGCGATTCATCCAGTAGTGCTTTTAATTTTTATATCACTGATAAGTCAAGTTATGGATTATATCATATATTCAGTATTTGATTTTGAAGTCTGCTCTACGTGTATACTTAGTATTAACCTAAAGATTTTTAACCCTTGTATTTTTTATGGTTATGCTTCCAAATATACACCTAATATTACCGCTATGATGGCTTTTGTTATTTTAGGACACGCTATGAAAGCTTTAGTGGAAGCTTCTTCGACAATATCTGACTCGTTGTTTGGGGTTTATGTGCAAAACGAACCTGGAGGACGATATCAACAAAGCTTAATGGGAACAGTAGGGTTAGATGAACAAAGCGTTCAAAGAAGAGCAGGAGGTGCTCCTCAACAGTCAGGTGCGTCAAGACCTCAAATACCACAAGGGACTCAAAGGTCAACGCCTCAGATACCACAACCAGGAAGACAGCAATGATAAGTAAAAGATCACTATTATTGATACTGTGTCTTGCAATCACTGGTTGTACTATGGATTGTGTTGAGCCTGGGTTGCAGAGCAGAAACACTAGCGTTAATGTGGACGTTCCAGTTCATAAAGCCGATAAAATTCATTGGGTTGATTCTGGTCAAGTAATTAGCAAGGGTGAGGAAATCAAATTCACCCTCGATGGATCAGTAAATTTTTGCCCTCTTAAAGAAGGTAAAAATCCAAGGAAAGTACTTGTGCCAGCTAGCTTTTGTGCTGATGGCTCAGAACCAAATTATAGTAAAGCTGCAAATATTAACGATGTGCCTAATAATTATGGCGTTGATGAAAAAGGCGTAAATGAAAACGAATTGTGCGGCGGTAAAGGATTTGGCAGCAATAGACGTTATGTAGACACTGGAATAAAAGTAAGTCCTGGTGATAAGTTAAGCTTTAGCTTAGTTCCCAGAAAAATAACAATTGATTATGACAATCCAGAAGGGAAAGGCATCAGTTTTGATGACAATTGTTATAGCACTCAGGAAGGAGATAAAAAAACTACGGTAAAAAACATGCTCAATGGAGGAAAGTTCTTTTGTGGAGACAATGGTAGAAGGACCGAAGTAGAATTTCCGCAGCTTAGCAAAGAAAACATGGAAAAAAGAAAAGTGCTAGTTGGCAATGGGTACACTCCATATGATAATAAGGTACATTTTAATAAAGGTTATATTCAAGACAACGAACCATGGATGCATGGCTCGCTGCTCGATTTACGCCGCACTAAAATAGGATTGAATGAATTATGTAACGGAAAAAACTGCGATCCTAACGAGATAAAAAAGTACAACTCTTATGAGCTTAATTGTTACCATCAGAACGTGTGCTATACCGAGAAGGGTATATGGAATTATACATATAAAGACAAAGAACGGAACTGTGTCTCTTCTATAAGGTATAGCAAATATGATAAAGGAAATAAATGTGACATGTATTCTCACCTTAAAGGAGTTGAAGATAAGCTTAAGAGGATAGAAGAAAATAAAGGGGGTCCCATGCAGATTAACGTTGATTTTACATCAAACACTAAACAAGATATTTCCTGGGCTGAGGCTCTTGTTGCAAAAATTGGTGATCTTGGTGATCAAGATACTGCTCAAGGTACTCAATGTCTTCCAAAGAAAAAGGGTGCAAAAGGGGATAATGTGTGTTCACAAATTAAAGATAAATTTGGAGATTTTTCTCTGAGGTTAAATCATGACTATCCAATAGGAAGTGTAACACTTGGTAGTAGTGTGATGCTTGCTATCGCAGATTATGGTCACTATGAAGCTAATAGGGGTGGGTACCATGTTAAAGTGACTAGATCATGTCAATACATTAATGGCGAAAAACTGTATGTGTATTTGGGTGATGAGCCACCTAAAGATCTGCATGGTGTGGGAACTAATGATTTCAAAGTGGTAGGAGTGAGAGAAAGAATAAACGGAAAAGATGAGTACACCATATTAGATGTAATAAGCGGAAAACACTTTCAGAACAAAGAATCTAAGAAGATATATTTCGGTATTGATGTAAGCAATGTAGAGAAAGGTGATATTACAGACAAATATGGCAAATATTATGAATATAATAAGTACACAGTAACTTTATTTGTCAAAAGAAAAATTAATGATTTTATTTCATCGAATGTAAACGGGGTATTTAAACTTATAAAAGAAGAAGTAATTGGGGACAGCGTTAAAGATTCATACAAAGGATATGCAAGAGGTCTTCTTCAAGGAGTAAGAGCTTTGCTTACTCTATACGTTATATTTACTGTCGTTGGCTATATGCTTGGAACAATACAGCTAAGTAAATTTGATTTCATTGTAAGAATGTTCAAGATAGCATTTATAGCTTTTGCCTTTAGCGATAGAAGCTGGGAACTTTTTGGTACAACTTTATCCAGACTTTTTGTAGATGGTAGCACTTATTTAGTTGATAGCTTTTCTGGCTATATAGGGGAAGGGGGGAGAAAATTTGCATTCTTAGACTTGACAGCAGGAGTATTATTCACAGCAGAAACTTGGTTAAAGTTTTTATCATTGATGCTCTCTGGTCCTTTTGGCTTTATTGCATTTTTGGCAATACTCTACGCTACTTTTATGTTCTTAAAATGCATTATTAGCGCTACGTTTAAATATGTAATATCTACTGTTTTAGTAGCGTTTTTATTGTCGTTAACACCTTTGTTTATTGTATTTATTCTATTCCAACAGACTAAATCCTTGTTTGATAACTGGATAAAAACGCTGGCTCACGTTGCAGTACAACCAGTTATTTTATTTTCATCTTTATCTCTTTTAAATCAGTTGATGTATTCAGTTCTATACAATCTCACAAATTTTTCTGCATGCTATCAATGTTTAATTAGCGTAAATTTCTTATCGTATGATCTATGCCTGATGAAATCAATACTGCCTCTTGGATACAGTCCTGGCACTAATGTTGATGTTGCATTAAGTACCGGAGAAAGAGCTGGTGGGCACTTTGCAGCATTACCTATAGACCTAATCCAGGCGTTTATATACCTCATTATTGCCGGTGCAATGGAAGCTTTTGTTTCTATATCGGAAGCTATGGCACAAGCACTATTCAGCTCTGGTTTTGGGGTTGCTGGCAGTGTTGGTCAAGTTGCTAAGAGCGCATCGCAAGCTATGCTGTCCACCGTTGGCCTTGATGATAAGACCCAAGGTATTATACAGAACATTAGGCAACAAGTGGGTAAAGATCGGACGGAAGTTGACGTGAAGGATAATTCCATGAGCCCTAAATCTGAAATACCAGAACAATCAGGTAAGCAAGAAGGTCCTGATAAAAAGGAGAGGGGGAGCTCTAAACCTGAAGCACCAAAACAATCAGGTCAGCAAAAAAATCCTGATGAAACAATAAGAAGTGATCCTAGTGATAAAGCTAAAAACAAGGAAGGAAATGGAGAGAAGTAAGATATGAATGATGTTATGGAGTAACTAATTAAAAAGATATTTTAAGTAAAGTTTTAGAAATTTATTTCTATATTTGGAAAAAGTTTAGATATGCAATCACGTTTAGGCAAATGTTGGTTTAGAGTATTACTTCTTGCAGCTTATGTGCTGATCACAGGTTGTAGTAAAAACGATATGCCTTTTCCAAGGTGTATATCTGCTGACTATTTTGGTCCTAAACCTATTGCAGTAAGCGCTCATTTTTCAAGCGACCACAATGCATTTATTCCAAAAGATAGAGAAGTTGTTGATCCTGAAACTGGTGAAATTAATTATGGTTTTCACCATAACCAAGTGGTGGAGTGGGAGGATACCGGGCTCGAAACCAATGGAGATAGTTTAAAAGTGCGAGTGAATGGTGCATGGACATCTTGGAGTAATAATAACAAGAAGGAATCTAAAAAAGGCAGTTATACCTTACAAAGCTTGGAGCAGTTAAAATATGCAACTAAATTTGAAGGCAAGTCAGGTGATAATAGTCTACCTGACTTTCACTTAGTTTGTAATGATTACAAACCTAGTGCGCCACAGAAAATTTCAAGTAAGTCTAATGCAAGTTGCACTGTAAAGTGCAAGTGCATTAATGAAGATGATAGCGCAAATACAGTATCACGTGGTGCTCCATGTTGGTTTACCAATGGTCATGGTGCTTACCTTTTATTCAGAAGAACCTTTACAGGTAAGGATGGTAAAAAAACCATGGAACCAGATCCTAATGAAAGTCTGAAATCTATGCGTAATCCTTCATCTCCTACTGTACATCTAGGTTATAACTCCACAGCAGAGGGCGACAATGGATTTTTTACTTTAGACAGAGATAGCACTAAATTAAAGGACAGAAATTGTGACCCGGTGAAATTAAAAAAGGGATGGAAAATATATGTAAAAATATTAGATAGATATTACTTAGATAATGCAGGTGGCTACTCTTTTGAGTTCTTAAGTGGAGTGCAGCAGCCAAGTAGTTTTGGGTTTTTTGATTACATTTATAACTATCTAAAATGTGTATTGTTGATTAACGAAAATTGCAAAAAACATTTTAATAGCAATGATCCTGCAGTTGCACAAGCTATGTTCGAAAATATAGCTGAAAAAAGTACGAGCTTTCACAATTTTGTTCTTTCCTTGCTTGTTCTATTTGTAATGATTTCATCGCTTCTTTATCTTTTTGGCATGATACAAGAGACTAAGCATGATATGCTCATCAGAATGATGAAAATCACTCTAGTGATAGTGCTTATATCTCCTGGAAGTTTTAAGTTTTTCTATGATCATTTTCTTGTTTTATTCATCAAAGGTCTTGAACAATTGATAAGTATAATTACTAACTTTGCTCCTAATTCAAATACTGATAAGTTGTTTGGTTTTATGGAGAACATGTTCAACAAGTTTTTTGCTTACTCTGTTTGGAAAAAGTTTGCAGCGTTTTTACATTACCAAATGTGGGCAAGCCTTCTTATGATACCGGCAATTTTCATAGGGATAGTTTTATATTTCTTGCTGTGCTTATATGCTTACATAATATTCCTCTCTGGTTTTATGGGTATAGCTTTTCTTATAGCCATCATGCCACTGTTTCTAATTTCTATTTTATTTTCACCGTTGAAAAGTCTATTTGAAGGTTGGATAAAATTCTGCATCAGTTTTTGTTTAAAGTCGATTATGATATTTACTCTCTTGTCATTACTGGCTTCCATTATAATGAATGCCTTTTATAGGCAGTTAGGTTTTACTGTATGCTACAATAAATGGTTTGAGGTAAGGTTATGTGCTCCAAAATGGGTGTTTGGTGGTTTTTGTATCGTTGATAAGCAGTACTTTGGTTGGACCCCAGGGCAAATTTTCGTACCTTACACTCTTGGAGAAGCTTCTCCGCTGAACGTAGATAAGAACATAGAAGGTATAGAAAAGATAAGCAGAGAAGGTGGTACAATAAAATTTACTGGCGGTGCTGGGTATATCCCTCTTCCACCGGATTACATTGAAAAAGGGTTTCGTTATATAGATTATCCTTTCTTTAACCCAATTCCTGGTACTAAAAAGAATCCAGCAGACCACTATATTGCAGAAAGTGATATGGTAGTTAGTAATGGCTGTAGTGAAAAAGATCTAGTGCGCTTAACAAATAGTTTATCTCATGCATCAGAGAGGGCTGACATTATATTACTGATCAATAATATAGACAAAAAGATAGGTGGTATGAATAGTAAAATAACAGAGCTTTACTGTCAATCTCAGCAAGATGAAGAAAAATGTAAAAATTATAGGGAAATAGTGGATGACTACAGAAAAGGTACCATAAGACCAGATCTAAAAAGAGAGATAAAGTCTTTGGTGCAGAGAGTAGTAGAACAACAAGGTTGTAGAATACTGAAACTTCATAAGTTATATAAGGATCCCAACAGTGAATACTGTCAGAAATGTAAAGATTGTGAGGATTGCAAAAATTATCAAGAAAATAGCGATTACCAAAGGGTGCAAGACATACAGAGAGGTTATTTAATCAATGCAGGGGAAATCTTTGTATTATTCCTGCTTTCATTTTTAATGTTCTCTTTACGCGAGTTCGTACAACAAATGGGCTCAAGTATAGCTGGTGGTGGATTCAGCGTTTACAATATATCTAGTATGTATCAGGGAGGTGGTATATTATCTCAGATACCGTTACCTAAATTTTTTGAAAAGGCTGGAGTAACTAATTTAATGGGGTTAATTTCTCTACCTAAGCATATGTTGCAAGGTGCTATTGGTGGAGGACTTGAGTCTCTAGGTAAATTTGCTACTGGGCTCCCTAATCAACTAGCTGGAGGTACAGCTAATCTACTAGGCAGGATACCAAGAGTCGGAGGTGTGCTGAAACACGTTATTGATGTGCCACGTAAATTTGTAGGTGCTACTATTGAAGCAACAAAGTTTGCAACATCACCTAAAAATGACGTCGATAAGCTTGAGGAAAAGATCTACAGGGCATTTGGAGTTGATAAAGAAGATATTGCGCATAGAAGAATTGATAGATATTTAGAATATTACAAAGGGTATGTAGGATCACATTTGGGCTATACAATAGAAGATGCTATGAAATTTACTTGGGAGCATGGCCTTGATTCTATAGGAGTTAGCCACCGTACAGGAGAAAAAGATGGTTACCAAGGTAATCTGCTCTGTAGAGCAAAATCGCATAGGCAAGATTTCTTGAATAAGCTTCATGATTACACCATAGGACGCAAGAGAGAACCAGAAAAAGACAAGCTTGATCAACCGGTCAAAAGGAAATTACCGGAACCAATGAGGAAACCAGATGCAAAAGGAGAAGAGGATTGAAGATGAAGACTAATAAAAATTTCAAAGGCCTTGATTATTATAAATTGCAGCAAGACGATGATGGCAACATAAAGTTAAATGACTACGACGACATTTTAAATGCGCGTAGGGCGAGAGTAGATCTACTATTAGATAACACACCGGACAACAATATCGACCTCACTAGGTTAAATAAAGCTTTGAGTGAGAAATTTGTAGATAATCATAGTTTATTGTCTGAATTTGATAAGGAAGACAAAGAGATTGCACAAGAAAGGCTTAAGGTGTTTAGTATTTTAGAAAGCCTTGAAGACCTTAAAAGCGTGAAAAGTGAAGATCTGTTGGAGGTTAGCTTACTGCTGTCGGATCTTAGCTTCATAGAGAGAAATGTTGTACTAAATACCGATCAGAATTCTGATCTAGCAGAGTTTAAAAGTCTATTTATCGAAAAAAAGGCATCTGGTGAGAAATATAGTAATGAAGAATGTCAAGGCTTCCTAGATGATATAGATAAAATCAACACCATAATTAAGTTAGAATTAGAAAGCAGAATTGAAGGGATCAATCACGATGAAGGAAATAGTTATGGTGATTTACAAGATGAGATTGGTCAAGCAATTAATGCAGCAGACAAATCAGAAAAAGATAACGGATGAGTCTTGTGTTTGTGTTTTTCTTACAAGCGGCTCGATAGCTTCTCTCTATTAAACTGCTAAAGCCATATTGACATTAATCATATAGTATAAATAATTAATTATTTTGGAGCTTATTTAATATGCTACGCATCATTGCAGGCAAATATCGCGGAAGGAAAATAACTACAGGCAAGCATTTAGCTGCACGACCAACTATGAGTGTTGTCCGAGAAGCAATATTTAGTATACTTTCCTCAAGAAAACCTATTTATAACTTGAATGTACTTGATTTATTCTGTGGTAGTGGTTCTTTTTCATTTGAAGCACTTTCTCGCGGCGCTAAGCATGCATTTATGGTAGATTCAGATTATTACAATTTGCAATTGCCTAAAAAAACAGCAGAAGATTTTGGAATTACGGACAATGTCACGCTAATTTGTTGTAGTGCTAACAAATTGCCACAACCTATTTCAAAGTGCGATGTAGTTTTTATAGACCCACCTTACAATAGCAATCTGGTTGAATCAACGTTGAATGGACTAGCTCACTCAGGCTGGTTAAGTGATGATGCATTGATAATTCTAGAGATTAGGAAAAACGAAGGTTTTGAGTGCAATAAAAACTTCAGTATAATCTTGGAACGCACCTACGGTATAGCAAGAATAATTTTTCTTTCTCTATCAACTTAAACTTGTATATGCTTTTCATTGATGGGTTTCAGTTCTATTTTCGTCAAGCTTCCAAAGATACTACTTTTAAAACGCGAATTCTGGATTAAGGAAGGAAGAAAGTATAGGAAATAGAAGGCTTTTTGGATTTGATGGAATAGGAAATGAGAGTAGAAAAGATATGAACCAAAAAATTAACAGGGGATCTATGGCGAGTGTGTTCAATTTCTAGTCTATTTTTTAGGTAACCAAAAACAGTCTCAATGATAGACCTTTTTCTCAGTAAAATCTTCTCATTTAGCGAAATCAATGCATTTTTCATACCTTTTTTCACCTTGGTAACAAGTTTCAAACCTCGGTCAAACAGCTTCTGAAAAAGCTCTTTTGCAATATAACCTTTGTCACCAAACAAAAGGCCGGTTAATTTTTCCGTCAGATTTGGCACAGGTATCCTATCATCAACATTGCCTTTTGTTAGCGTAAGTGAATGAATTTCACCATTTTCATTGATTACCATATGTAATTTGAAACCAAAAAACCAGCCGTAAGTACTCTTGCTTAATTTTGCAATTCCAGCAAAAACTTTGTTTTTGGATATTCTTTTTGCATGACAAACTGCAATGGGGTTGTGTCTATATATGAAATTCCAGTGTTTTCTGACTGTCCACAAAGCCAATGCAACAACATTGCTAAATGCCACAAAACCCTAGGCTTTAGAGCAACAAACCTGGTATATGAAGGCAACTTTGGAAACTCTGATTTGTAGAGCAACGTTAGGTAATGTAGATAGAAAGTTTTGAAATTTTTACACGGAGATTGTTGATATAGCAGGATTATTGTCATGATTTCGGAGTGCTCAATTTCCGTTGTTCTTGTGGGTTTTTTACCATTTGGCAGTAGTTTACCTGCAAAATTTTTCTCTATATCTCTGCAAAAATCATCGACCAAACAAAACAGTTTTGTTATATCTTCCATGGTTAACCTCATCTATTTTTTTATAACTGCTGAGTTTACCCTGTTTTCTTGCCTTTTCTATTCTCCTTTAATCCAGAATTCGCGTTTAAAGAGTACTCTCTAAATCATGTTTAAATGGAACACAAATAATATCATTGATGCAACTGGCGGAAGAGGAGAGGGAGGTTGTTACAGCTCAAATATTTCAACGGACACAAGAAGCATAAAAAAAGATGATTTATTTATTGCACTCAAGGGAAAGAATTTTGATGGCCATAATTTTTTGCATGAAGCGTTTTTAAAAGGGGCTGCCGCTGCAATAGTGAGTGAGGGTAAATATAAAAGTTTCCCTCTCGTTATTGTACAAGATACCCTGAAAGCTTTGCACGATATGGCATCATACTATATTAGAAATGTTCTTGTTGACGCTAAAGTTATTGCAATTACAGGCAGTGTCGGGAAAACTACTACAAAGGATATGCTGCACACTGTTTTATTGCAATATGGAGTGTCCCATGCAAACGAAGGTAACTTAAATAATAATATAGGATTGCCTTTGACAATTCTAAAAGCTCCAAAAAACTGCCAGTACTTAATCCTTGAAATGGGAATGAATAAAGCTGGTGAAATAAAAGAATTATCAAAGATTAGTAATCCGAATATTGCAGTTATTACCAACATCGAACCTGCACATACTGAAAATTTTTCATCACTATTTGACGTTGCACAAGCGAAGTTAGAGATTCTGTATGGTATGAAAAATAACGGTACTTTGATTTTGAACAGAGATAATAAATATTATGATTATCTCTCATCACATGCCAATAGAAATGTAATAAGCTTCGGTAAAGATAAAAATGCTGAAGTTTGTTTGTTGGACCTAATAAGAAATGATGACGGGCTAAATTTAAAAATCAGGCTGAGTGACAATCAAACTATAAACTGTAATTTACGTGTGCAAGGTGAGCATTTTGCTTGTTCGCTACTTGTTGCAGCAGCAGTTGTGCAGAGCCTCGGACTTGATTTATCAAAATTACCACTTGCACTTAAGAATTTTAGTGTAACGAAAGGTAGAGGCAATATTCATAAGGTCAAATACAATAAAAAATATATACATTTAATTGATGACTCCTATAACGCCAGCCCTACTTCGATGAAAACTGCAATAAAAACTTTGAGTACATATTCTAATCAGAGAAAAGTAGCTTTGCTTGGTGATATGTTGGAACTTGGTGATAAGAGCATAGAATTCCATACAGATTTGGTTAAGATTATCACAGAAAATAATATAGATAAAGTTTATACAGTTGGTAAATCTATGTTAGAATTACATGAGCTTTTGCCAGATAATATAAGAGGCGCACATTTTAATGATTCTAATCAATTGAAAAGTGATTTAGCTAACATTATTCAGAATAATGACGCAATTCTAGTTAAAGGTTCACAAGGAATGAAAATGGATCTTATTGTACGGGAATTCATAATAGAATATTAAGCAAAATCATTGTATTAATTTACAGTAACAAATTATTAGGAACTTTAATTGTGACAAAACGTGTAATTATTTTTGGTGGAACGGGGTTTATAGGGAAACACATCGTAAGACGCTTGGCAGCAGAAGGATATTTAATAAAGATATTCACTCGTAATCAGGAAAAAGCTGCTTGTTTAAAATTGTGTGGCAATTTGGGACAAATATCAATATTTAAAGGCGATTTTTTTGATGAAAAATCAGTTCTGGAGGGTATGGAAGAATGTGATGTAGCCATAAACTTAGTGGGAATATTATATGAAGCAAAAAAGCACAATTTTTACGCTGTTCACGTTAAAATAGCTGAAAGGATAGCAAAAGCTGCAAAAATGAAAAATGTACCTATGATGATACATTTTTCTGCTATGGGAATAGAAAATAGCAAGTTGTCAAAATATGCTCAAAGTAAATTGGAAGGTGAAAAAGCTGTAACTTCAGCATTTCAAGAAGCAATAATAATTAGGCCAAGCCTTGTATTTGGTAAGGAAGATAACTTCTTTAATAAATTTGCAAGATTAGCAACTATTCTTCCTTTCTTACCACTAATTGGCAATGGAACGACTAAATTTCAGCCCATATGTGTAACAGACTTAGCTGAAGTGGTATATCGTATTATCAGTTTTAATAAGCAAGACAAGAAAATTTATAACATGGGCGGACCAAAGGTTTACTCTTTCAAAAGCTTATTGAAGTTTATTCTGAATGTTACTAACAGAAAGTGTTTGTTGATCAATGTATCTTTTCCAATGGCAAAGTTAATAGCTTTCTTTTTAGAAAATAAAATTATTTCTATGCTGCTAAAACCAATAACCGGAGATACGAACCCTGTGCTTACTCAAGATCAGGTGAAAGTTATGATGAATAGCTCAATCGAAAAGTCAGCTGACCTTGAAACAATGAAGGTTCGACCATTAGCAATTGAAAATGTGGTGCCAGAATACTTGAAGATTTATAGAAAGTATTGATAGAAGAGTGTGCCCGGTGGGATTCGAACCTACGACCCACAGTTTAGAAGGCTGTTGCTCTATCCAGCTGAGCTACGGGCACACAACATATATAAAATGCTTCTTAGTACAAGTGAAGTCAAGTATTTCGTGTGAATATGATGTTTATCTTGCAACACCTTGTCATTGCAATTGTGTGTCACGCGCTGCCGAAATTGGATGCGAGAAGTCTATTTATTTTAGAAAATGTTATATAGAAACTTCCTTGACAAACCTCGCCACCCCCCTTATCATGAAACTGAAGGTATTCAGTTATCTTCATCTGTGCAGATTAAACAGCAAGAAAACAACGTAGTTGGCGTCTTATGTTCAATTTTTTGCAGTATATAGATACTGTATGTCTTTACAAAACTTCATCCACATCTAGATTTTTATCTAAATAAGCTGAACGCGCTTATAAAGCGTTACAAGACATCAAAAAATGCCAATACTTGACAGAGATAGTAAAGGACTAGCTAACTCGGGGATTCTTTGTCTTTTTTTTCTGCTTAGTAAATTTCTTAAACATTTGTAACGCGAATTCTGGATTAAGGAAGGAAGAAAGTATAGGAAATAGAAGGCTTTTTGGATTTGATGGAATAGGAAATGAGAGTAGAAAAGATATGAACCAAAAAATTAACAGGGGATCTATGGCGAGTGTGTTCAATTTCTAGTCTATTTTTTAGGTAACCAAAAACAGTCTCAATGATAGACCTTTTTCTCAGTAAAATCTTCTCATTTAGCGAAATCAATGCATTTTTCATACCTTTTTTCACCTTGGTAACAAGTTTCAAACCTCGGTCAAACAGCTTCTGAAAAAGCTCTTTTGCAATATAACCTTTGTCACCAAACAAAAGGCCGGTTAATTTTTCCGTCAGATTTGGCACAGGTATCCTATCATCAACATTGCCTTTTGTTAGCGTAAGTGAATGAATTTCACCATTTTCATTGATTACCATATGTAATTTGAAACCAAAAAACCAGCCGTAAGTACTCTTGCTTAATTTTGCAATTCCAGCAAAAACTTTGTTTTTGGATATTCTTTTTGCATGACAAACTGCAATGGGGTTGTGTCTATATATGAAATTCCAGTGTTTTCTGACTGTCCACAAAGCCAATGCAACAACATTGCTAACGCGAATTCTGGATTAAAGGAGAATAGAAAAGGCAAGAAAACAGGGTAAACTCAGCAGTTATAAAAAAACAGATGAGGTTAACCATGGAAGATATAACAAAACTGTTTTGTTTGGTCGATGATTTTTGCAGAGATATAGAGAAAAATTTTGCAGGTAAGCTACTGCCAAATGGTAAAAAACCCACAAGAACAACGGAAATTGAGCACTCCGAAATCATGACAATAATCCTGCTATATCAACAATCTCCGTGTAAAAATTTCAAAACTTTCTATCTACATTACCTAACGTTGCTCTACAAATCAGAGTTTCCAAAGTTGCCTTCATATACCAGGTTTGTTGCTCTAAAGCCTAGGGTTTTGTGGCATTTAGCAATGTTGTTGCATTGGCTTTGTGGACAGTCAGAAAACACTGGAATTTCATATATAGACACAACTCCCATTGCAGTTTGTCATGCAAAAAGAATATCCAAAAACAAAGTTTTTGCTGGAATTGCAAAATTAAGCAAGAGTACTTACGGCTGGTTTTTTGGTTTCAAATTACATATGGTAATCAATGAAAATGGTGAAATTCATTCACTTACGCTAACAAAAGGCAATGTTGATGATAGGATACCTGTGCCAAATCTGACGGAAAAATTAACCGGCCTTTTGTTTGGTGACAAAGGTTATATTGCAAAAGAGCTTTTTCAGAAGCTGTTTGACCGAGGTTTGAAACTTGTTACCAAGGTGAAAAAAGGTATGAAAAATGCATTGATTTCGCTAAATGAGAAGATTTTACTGAGAAAAAGGTCTATCATTGAGACTGTTTTTGGTTACCTAAAAAATAGACTAGAAATTGAACACACTCGCCATAGATCCCCTGTTAATTTTTTGGTTCATATCTTTTCTACTCTCATTTCCTATTCCATCAAATCCAAAAAGCCTTCTATTTCCTATACTTTCTTCCTTCCTTAATCCAGAATTCGCGTTATTAGGATTCACCTCAATGTAAGTATTGTAGATACGATTCTCAAAACCACCTCTCTCTTGTTTTTTAGAGATACGCTTTTCTTCAATTTGTTCTACAGATAGTCCACTTTCTTTGCCTAATGCATGTATGACCTCAAGTAAATCGGCTAACTCTTCAAGGTTTTCATCTGAGGTTTTAGAGGCAATAACCTCCTTTGCTTCTTCTAAAAGTTTATCTTTGAGACATTCAATGTATTCATCTTTTTCCATCACCCTCTCATAAACAATAATTCCGTGGGAACGTATAATTTCAGTTGTATGATCACGAACAAGTTTATTAATTTTGAAACAATGTTTTTTATTCATAATGTTTCCTTTGATAGATATAAGAATTTCATTCAGTAAAATTAAACTGTAACTTTTGATTTAACCCAATTATACAATTTACTCATTTTACCATCTTGACAGAGCATTCCAGAGTTATTTTTATAAAAAGTGTCAACTATTAGCTTTATAGAACCTATAGCAGCAGAAAATACAGGATTTTTATCATATTCGCCATCAAGACCGCTACAAGACTCAGGGCACCCAATTCGAACTTGTTTATTGAATATATAGCCTGCGATTTCCTTCATGCTTGTGAGTTGACTAGTTCCGCCTGTGATCACTACTTTATTGATTGGATCTTTCTGCTCTTGAAATTGCTCTCTTACCATTTCAAGTATTTCTTCAACTCTTGGTCTTATGATGTTAATAAGCTCAGATTTGAATACTTGAGTAGGTTCATCATTTTCACTATTTTGGACTGTAATATATTCGTTCTCATCTATTGAAGTTACGATAGTGCTACCATACAGTATTTTTATATACTCTGCACGTTCTATGCTTGTGCATAGCCCGTAAGCAATATCTCGAGTGATATGAACACCACCAATTGGAACGCTGCTTGCATACACAAGTTTCCCTCTTTTGAAAATTCCAATTGCAGTGCATCCGCCTCCTATATCAACAATAGCAGTCCCGAGCTCTTTTTCATCTCCACTCAGACAGGCAAGACCTGCAGAATATGCAGAAGCAATACAACCTGCCATATTTAATCCACCATTATTGGTAATACAGTTTTCAATATTGGTAAGCGCTGGACGCGAAGCAGTGACAACATTAACATCAGCAGATAGTCTTTTTCCGTACAATCCACCAACCTCTTTTATGTCAGTCATGTCATCTAAGTGATATTTCAGTGGTATATTGTGAATGATAACATTGTCTTCAATATATTTCTCAAATGTTTGAAAAACTACACGTCTTATATCACGCTCAGAAATCTCATGATTAGCTGCAATAATTTCATTATGTACATTGAAAGATGAGATGCCACATCCAGCAATATTCACATATATCTGGTCTATAGTTTCCTCTGACACTTGCTCAGCTAAACCTATAGTTGATGAGATGGAGTAATTTGCATGTTTTACATTAGTTATCGACCCACCGTTTACACCTTCTGCAATCTTATAACCCGTTCCTGTTACTTTATAGCTGAAGTTGCCATTTATCTTAACAATTAGACAAATAATCTTTGTTGTACCTATGTCTAAAACAGCAAAAACGTTTCTCTTTGGTTTTGCTATTACTGCAGAGTACATTAGTTAACCTTATTACGCAATTTCATTTAAATTGTAGCTTTCTTTTAATTTATATTTCTATTATAGATATAGCAACATTTTAATATACCCTAAATTCTGGACAAAAGGAAAAACAAAACATAGAATTATAATTTTTATGTCCATATTACCAATTGTAATTGCTCCTGATGAAAGACTAATCACACGTGCCAGTGAAGTAACAGATATAAACGATAAAATTAAAGAATTAGTAAATGACATGTTCGAAACTGTGTACGATGCAGAAGGTCTTGGCCTTGCTGCAGTGCAAGTGGGGGTGCTGAAGAGAGTTTTTGTTATGGACATTCAGCTAGAAACAATTGAAAATGAGCCAGCAGGATATGAATCAACTGGCAAATTTTGCATGATTAATCCAGAAATTACGGGATTATCCGATGAACAAGTGATTCTCAAAGAAGGGTGCCTTTCAATTCCAGAGCAAAGCTATGAAATTAAGCGTCCAAAATATTTGACTGTGAAATATAAGGATTTAAATAATGAGGAACAGACGCTAAAAGCTAGTGGTTGGCTTGCAAGGTGTATTCAGCATGAATTAGATCACTTAAACGGCATATTATATATTAGACATTTATCTAAGTTGAAGTATGATATGGCCATGAAAAAAGCACAAAAGGTTAAAAAGCATTATGAGCAATGAAGACCTAGAATTATTAAAATTCTACCATGAAGTGGGCGTTGATTGCACACTAACAGAGGATGAAGAGGAAAAAAAGTTGGAGAGCAAAGAGGGTGTGCAACCCTCTGTTATCCAAACTGGGACCCAGAAGAAAGATGCAGATACGCGCTGGAATGACACTAAAGATGGAAAAGACATGTTTCCAAGTGACTGGATAATTGAAGCAAGGAAACTTGCAAGTAAATGTAGTAGTGTGGATGAACTAAGAAGTGCAGTTGAATCATTTGAAGGTTGTGAGATAAAAAAAACTGCAGCTAATACTGTTTTTTCCGATGGTAATCCAAACGCAAAAATTATGCTCGTTGGTGAAGCTCCAGGGGCAAATGAAGACCTTCAAGGCATACCATTTTGTGGTGCAAGTGGAATGTTGCTCGATAAAATGTTAAATGCAATCAATCTTGATCGCACTAAGGTATACATAAGCAATACTGTATTTTGGCGCCCACCTGGCAATAGAAAGCCAACCGACCTAGAGCTTGATATGTGCAGACCATTTGTTGAGAAGCATGTTGCACTGGTTTCACCGCAAATTCTAATTTTGGTCGGGGGAATTGCGTGTTATAGCCTTCTTGACAGCACAAAAACTATATCGAATTTGCGTGGTAGATTTCATACGTACACTAACCAATATTTGTCCAATTCAATCACCACAGCCGCTATATTTCATCCAGCTTACCTACTTCGCCAACCGACACAAAAACGTTTAGCCTGGGAGGATTTGAAGAAGATTAGGGAGTATCTTGATAACACCAATAACTGCACAAATACCTAATAAAGTGGTAGACCTCTTGCATAGTTTTTTGCAGCATGTTAACAATCGTTAGAAACGAAAAACCTACTTGACAAACTCCGCCAGCCCCTTTATCATGATAATGAAGGTATTCAGTTATCTTCATCTGTGCAGATTAAACAGCAAGAAAACAACGTAGTTGGCGTCTTATTTTTAATTTTTTGCACTATGTGCACCTTATGTCTTCACAATACTTCTAGGTTTTTACCTATATAAGCTGAAACGCGCTTATAAGTCGTTTAAGACAGTATAGTACGCCAATTTGCAGGATTAGGGAGTGAACACTAATTACCACGGGGTTTCTTTTGCCTTTTTTTCTGCTTAGTAAATTTCTTAAACATTTTAGCTAAAGTTAGTTGCACTTAAAAGCAGCTAAATTGCAGCGTTTAAGACTTAAAACGCGAATTCTGGATTAATAGATGAGGTTAACCATGGAAGATATAACAAACTGTTTTGTTTGGTCGATGATTTTTGCAGAGATATAGAGAAAAATTTTGCAGGTAAACTACTGCCAAATGGTAAAAAACCCACAAGAACAACGGAAATTGAGCACTCCGAAATCATGACAATAATCCTGCTATATCAACAATCTCCGTGTAAAAATTTCAAAACTTTCTATCTACATTACCTAACGTTGCTCTACAAATCAGAGTTTCCAAAGTTGCCTTCATATACCAGGTTTGTTGCTCTAAAGCCTAGGGTTTTGTGGCATTTAGCAATGTTGTTGCATTGGCTTTGTGGACAGTCAGAAAACACTGGAATTTCATATATAGACACAACTCCCATTGCAGTTTGTCATGCAAAAAGAATATCCAAAACAAAGTTTTTGCTGGAATTGCAAAATTAAGCAAGAGTACTTACGGCTGGTTTTTTGGTTTCAAATTACATATGGTAATCAATGAAAATGGTGAAATTCATTCACTTACGCTAACAAAAGGCAATGTTGATGATAGGATACCTGTGCCAAATCTGACGGAAAAATTAACCGGCCTTTTGTTTGGTGACAAAGGTTATATGCAAAAGAGCTTTTTCAGAAGCTGTTTGACCGAGGTTTGAAACTTGTTACCAAGGTGAAAAAAGGTATGAAAAATGCATTGATTTCGCTAAATGAGAAGATTTTACTGAGAAAAAGGTCTATCATTGAGACTGTTTTTGGTTACCTAAAAAATAGACTAGAAATTGAACACACTCGCCATAGATCCCCTGTTAATTTTTTGGTTCATATCTTTTCTACTCTCATTTCCTATTCCATCAAATCCAAAAAGCCTTCTATTTCCTATACTTTCTTCCTTCCTTAATCCAGAATTCGCGTTTATGAAAGGCTAACTATAGTTAGGATTATAAGCAACCTATTGAAAATCTTGTTTTTTTGCAATCAATCTGATCAAATTTAAGAATAGTAATTTATTATTTATATTAATAAACTTAATTCTATTGAAAATAGCTAAAGCATTGAAATTCTTGAATTTTAGCCGGATTAGTGAGTGGTAGTGAAATTTCTTTTACTCAAATTTAGGTATTCACTGACCGTTCTTGTTATAAATACCAGAATAATAAGCTACTGATATTCTCCATCTTTTTTATCTTTAATCCATCATAGCTAGCGATGCAACAAAGCCATCCCAGTGTCAAGCACTGGGATGACAACGAAGGGCTACTTGGATGATAGGGAAGGGTGCTGGAATGAAGGTTTTTCAAATTGTCGGTAAACCTAAATCTATAATAACTATTTGCCTTTTTTCTAGGTTATGCAAGAAGTCTACTGAATAACAGTAAGATTTTTCAATCCTGTTCCACAGCAAATTTTAGTGCCATGTGAGTAGTTACAGTGCTGTTGACAATCAAAATGACAAAAACTAAGATGGTGATTAGTAGTGTATAAATATTCAAGGACAAATTTTCAAATTGAGTTAGCATTTTAAAATACACAAAGGTTGGCATTATCATTGGCAAAACAAGAATTTGCGATACTCCTGATGCTAAGTTGTTTCGACCAATCATCAATGCATTTCCAGTAGCTGAAATATTAATGATTATCAGCGTATTAAATAATAAAGATACTCCCACTGCTATTGAGTGTTCAATACTATTGCCTAGAATTGCAAAGCTGAATATGGAAGAAATTACTGAAATCGGTAACCCAAATAATAACCAGTGAGCGAAAATTTTATAAGCAACTATAAGCCTAGAAGAGAGTGGCTGTACAAAGATTTGCTCTAATATTCCATCATGATAATCAGATGTAAACAAATTATTTGTAGAGATCTGCAAAACAAATGTAGCACATATCCATGTTAATGTTAACATAACTTCTTGTTTATTGTTGTTTTCAAGTGTAAATGAAGATAAACTTAACATTATAATGAAAATACATACTATATAGGTAAGATTCTTATCATTTATTACTAATTTTTTTACTGGGCCGATCATACTAGACTTTTAAATGTTTATTATAAATTATAGTGTTTACTTTGAGGTAGTATAATTTTTTGTTCATAAGTTATATAGGTTTTATTATTTTTTTGATAATGCAATTATGGAGAAGTTACCAAAAATAAAGTCACCAGAAGATTACACTCCTTCAGAGGATGAAGAATATATGAGCGTAAAACAACTGGAATACTTCAGCTTAAAGTTACAATCAATACTCGCTGAATTGGAGAAACAAGAACTAGAAGAGAATAGTATTGATACATACTATTCTGATGGAGATAGTGGAAACGAGGAATTAATCAAGCGTCGAAAAGATAGAAAAGAAAAAATTAAGGAGGCGTTAGAAAAAATAAAATTAGGCACTTATGGTTACTGCGATGGAACAGGAGAAGAAATAGGAGTCGAAAGACTTAAAGCTAATCCGCTTGCTATATATTGTATTGAAGAGCAAGAGAGAGTAGAAAAAGAAAAGAACGTGTACAACATTAACGATTAATTTACACATAAGTGGTGAGCCATTGGACTTCTAACGCGAATTCTGGATTAAGGAAGGAAGAAAGTATAGGAAATAGAAGGCTTTTTGGATTTGATGGAATAGGAAATGAGAGTAGAAAAGATATGAACCAAAAAATTAACAGGGGATCTATGGCGAGTGTGTTCAATTTCTAGTCTATTTTTTAACGCGAATTCTGGATTAAAGGAGAATAGAAAAGGCAAGAAAACAGGGTAAACTCAGCAGTTATAAAAAAACAGATGAGGTTAACCATGGAAGATATAACAAACTGTTTTGTTTGGTCGATGATTTTTGCAGAGATATAGAGAAAAATTTTGCAGGTAAACTACTGCCAAATGGTAAAAAACCCACAAGAACAACGGAAATTGAGCACTCCGAAATCATGACAATAATCCTGCTATATCAACAATCTCCGTGTAAAAATTTCAAAACTTTCTATCTACATTACCTAACGTTGCTCTACAAATCAGAGTTTCCAAAGTTGCCTTCATATACCAGGTTTGTTGCTCTAAAGCCTAGGGTTTTGTGGCATTTAGCAATGTTGTTGCATTGGCTTTGTGGACAGTCAGAAAACACTGGAATTTCATATATAGACACAACTCCCATTGCAGTTTGTCATGCAAAAAGAATATCCAAAAACAAAGTTTTTGCTGGAATTGCAAAATTAAGCAAGAGTACTTACGGCTGGTTTTTTGGTTTCAAATTACATATGGTAATCAATGAAAATGGTGAAATTCATTCACTTACGCTAACAAAAGGCAATGTTGATGATAGGATACCTGTGCCAAATCTGACGGAAAAATTAACCGGCCTTTTGTTTGGTGACAAAGGTTATATTGCAAAAGAGCTTTTTCAGAAGCTGTTTGACCGAGGTTTGAAACTTGTTACCAAGGTGAAAAAAGGTATGAAAAATGCATTGATTTCGCTAAATGAGAAGATTTTACTGAGAAAAAGGCTATCATTGAGACTGTTTTTGGTTACCTAAAAAATAGACTAGAAATTGAACACACTCGCCATAGATCCCCTGTTAATTTTTTGGTTCATATCTTTTCTACTCTCATTTCCTATTCCATCAAATCCAAAAAGCCTTCTATTTCCTATACTTTCTTCCTTCCTTAATCCAGAATTCGCGTTTAAAGATAGCTATGCTGAGATCCCGCTAACACGTAGCGGGATGACGAGAAAGGAGTGGTGGTATGACGTAGTAGCTATTTCTTGCAATCGAGTTTCATCAAAAGTCAGATTGCAGAGTTAAATCTTCTACCCAAATAACCACACACTCTACTTGCTTGTTTGGATATATCTCTTGTACTAAGGTTTTATAGATCAACATCTGTTTTTTTATTTCATTTAATGAGGAAACAGAAACGTTACGGTGTGATTTATAGTCAATTATGATTGCTTTATCTTGCGTTATGCATAGCCTATCTAGTCGTACTAATACTGACTCGCCATCAATTGTTCCACTCAGTGTAATTTCTGACTTACCTTCCAAATCAAACAAATAGCCATATTTTTCATTAAAGGCTAATATTTTACTGTAAATTTCATCCTTATCTTCACTGGTGTTTATATTGTCAAGATATTTTCTGACCCAATTTTTTCTCCTTTCTTTTTCTATCTTGGGCATATACTGCAATATGCTGTGGATTATTAAGCCCCTTGTATAACTGTCTTTCGTTTCAGCGCTACTTTCTGTCATTCCAGTACCCCTATTTGTCATCCCAGTGCGTGACACTGGGATCCAGGCTTCTTTTTCTCTGGATTCAAGCATCAAGTGCTGGAATGACACCGAAGAGTGAGTAGCTGATGCTGGTTCTCCTTCTTTTTTACTGGATTCAAGTGTCAAGCACTGGAATGACATTGATAGGTTTGGCGGAAGGGAAATGACTGGAACGTCAAAATAATCACGTTTTTTATAAATGTAAGGGTAGCTTGCATTCACGCATAATACTTCAACTTTTTCTTTAAATATTAGCCGTAAACTCCTTTGTTTCTTTTCATATGGTTCTCCATACTTAGTGATTAGATCATACCAAGAGCCCTTTTGTACTGGCTCTTTACTTAAGATGTATAACTCATCTTCAGCACGTGTGAGTGCTACGTATAATAAGCGCAAATATTCATTATAATCCTCTAGTTTTTTCTCTCTTTTTACTTGATCGCAATAAGCGTTGTTGTTTTTTCCACACCAAAATGGCACTTCTGTTCCATCAAAGATAATGCTTTCACTGTTTCTTGGCACTGTGTTTGTATCAACCAAAAATACTATGGGAGCTTGCAGACCTTTTGATTTATGAATTGTCATTATTCGCACAGCATTGCGTTCTGATTGCATATCATTCTTAATCTCCGGGTTATTCTCCTTGATCCACTGAACAAACGCTTGAAGAGATGGGTTCTCAAATTGCAACACAAGGTTCATAAATTCGTCTAGAACCTCGAAGCACTCAAGACCTAGCCTTGCAGCAAATTTCTTCTTACCTGTACGCAATATATGTGTAAATAGTGCAAGAGGAGACTCTATGCGAGATAAGTTAATGAGATAGTTTAATTCACTATAGATAACCACAGAATAATCGTGAATTCTTTCCCATAGTGAATGCTCTTTACGATCATATGCAATGTTAAATAAATCATCCTCGGTAAAATTGAATAACGGTGATTTTAAAGCATTTGCAAGAGCTAAATCATTTGCCTGGAGGAGTAAAAATTCGGCCAAAGCTATTAAGTCCTGCACGGCTATATAGTCCATAATTCTAAAATAATCCCGGCCTACAACTGGCACGTTTGCTTTTTTAAGTTCGCTTATTATGTAATCAACTAATACGTTTCGTTGTCGTACCAGAACCATAATGTCTCTTGGCTCTATATGGCGATCTTTAGCGACTAAAATTCGCCCTTCATTTAACCAGTTGTGAATTTTGTGGGCTATTGCCTGAGCAAGTAATCGGTCTGCTATTATATAATTTTTCCTGCATGTCAGAGGAATTTGTAAAGCTTGCTGTTCTTTCTCTTTGTGCCTTGGTAAGGCTGGCCAAATTTCAATATATCCTTGGTCATTTTCTCTATGTGGAACATGTTTTATTTCATTATCATTAAAAGATATTTCTGTGCGGAAGTTATTAAATATTCTATCTACAAGCATCAAAACTTCTGGAGTTGAACGAAATGACTTTTCAAGTTGGCATGATATCCAATCTCTACCACCAGTTTTCGTATGAAAGTATTGTTGCATATAGTTGAATAGATGGGGATTTGCTCCTTGAAATCTGTATATGGATTGTTTTACGTCACCAACTACAAATAAGGTTCGCTTTTCATCATTACCGGCAAAAAATTCATCGCAGAGATTTGTTATAATTTTCCACTGGCTGATGCTATTGTCTTGTGCCTCGTCAACAAGGATGTGATCTATTTTTTGATCCAAGTTAAACAATATCCAATCTTTATAGTTTGGATTGCTGAGAAGATTTGTTGCTAAGCCAATTATATCATTGTAGTCAAGCAGTGCATTTTTTGATTTTTTGCTACTGTATAGATCAACATATACTTTAAATATACCAAGTAAGCTACTGGTTCTCTTGAATATTTGATAAGAGTTCGTGTCTCTTATATGAGTAAACACTACATTCTGAACGCTCTCTATTATTTGCTCTGCATCTCTGAATTTCTCCAAAATACTTTTTGTTGCAATGGATGATATGCTCTTTTTTTCGTGCGATTCTGATTTGAGAAATACCTTGGCTAGACTTTCTATATCCTCCTTATTGGTGCTATTACACCAATCATAAAGTATTTCACTGTAACTCTGATCTCTTTTACTGCCTTCACTTAATATCTCGGCTAATTTTTTTATGTGCTCAGTCGTTCCACTCTGTAAATCATGAATCTCACCCGGAGCGTTGAGTTTATCTTTGATATATTCCGAATCATTTGCTGACGCAAATCTTTTTACACATAAAGTATAAAGCAAATCGCGTAATTTATTTTCATCAATTTCAGTTGCAATGAAGTTTATACTATCTTGCACAGCCTCATTATGAAGCACTTTATTGAATATGATGGAATGTAATTCTTTACATTCACTCAGTGTACAATTTGGGGCAATGCCAGCTTCTATGGGAAAGTTGGAAATTAATTTGTAACAGAAAGCGTGTATGGTTTGTATAGTTAGACCAAGATTTTCCAGTTCAGAGAAAAGCCTTCTTGCTCTTGTTAAATAACGATCAAGTGCTTCATTTTTTCTGGATCCCTCCGTTATCCCAGCACTCTCCTTTGTCATCCCAGTGCTTGACACTGGGATCCATTCTTCCTTTTTTCTGGATTCCAGCGTCACGCGCTGGAATGACACCGATTCCTCACTTAAATGCAAGAGGTCTAGTTGTTCCAGATCCATTATTAATTCACTTTCTGAGCATATTGCCCACTTACTGAGTATGCTGTGAATGCGATTTTCCATCTCATTTGCTGCAGCATTGGTGAATGTTAAGCAAAGAATATTTCTTTTGTTTTCTAATAAAAGTCTCAATACTCTGTCTATTAAGATTTTTGTTTTGCCTGTACCAGCGGACGCATTTACCCATACAGAGAAATTGGGATTTATGGCATTTGATCTCATCAGAAGTGCGAAAACCTTATATAAAGTTGACTAAAATAGCATTATACATATAATGTAAAAATAGTGTTAGTGAAGATATATAATGAAAAGTTTTTGTGTAAAGGCGCCTGCAAAAATCAATCTTTTTTTGCATGTTGTAAATAAGAAGGAAACAGGATATCACTTGATTGAGGGTTTGTTTGTCTTTGCTAATCTCTCTAATTTTTTGGAAATAAAAGTAGGTGAGAAGGATTCTAGATACGATAACTCTACAGTTGAATTTATAAACTCCGAGTCTAGAATAAATAACCAGTATAACACTGTAATGAAAGCGGTTAATCTGCTGCTTAGACATGCTCCTGTACGCACTAAAGTCACTGTAAGGGTTGTAAAAAACATACCAATTGCTGCAGGACTTGGTAGTGGGTCCTCAGATGCTGGAGCTGTGGTACGTACGCTAGGGAAGCTGTGGGAGATTGATAGGACGATTTTAAATGAAATAGCCTTAAACGTTGGTGCTGATGTTCCAGCAAGTGTAGATAGCAAGCCTGTTTTTGTTAGAGGTATTGGCGAAGAATTGTGCTATGTTCAAAAATTTTCCTTACCCACAAATGTGGTGCTTGTGAAACCGAAAAAAAAGTTTTTGAGTACACCAGAGGTATTTTCCAAACATGAAGGAGAATTTTCTGAGCCAATTAAATGGAGCGATGACGCTGAAAAGGATTTGTTGAAGCTTCTTAAAGAGACGAGAAACGATCTTCAAGAAATAGCAATAAGCCTTGTACCTGAAATTAAGGATGTGATATCAACACTTAAGTCACAAGAAGGCTCTATACTTTCTCGCATGTCAGGCAGTGGTGTATCATGCTTTGGAATATTCGATAGTGAGGAAAATGCAAAAGCTGCTGCAGCTAATATCAGAAAAAAGCAACCAGAATGGTGGGTATGTGACACTCAATTAATAGTTTGACTTTATGGATATAACTCCCTTAATTTCCGAGAATAAAAATCTTATAAATGGTTACAGGGAAGGAAAATTTTTGGTGAATAATAGAGAATATTGCGGCTCAATTATAGTTTTTCCTGAAAAGGTGATTAAATTGAAAGAAAGTGATATAAATAGCAAGGAACATTTTAAATCTTTTTTAACAGAGGAAATAGAAATTTTGATAATAGGTACTGGTAAAACACGCAATATACTAAGTTCTTCAGTGAAGTCCTATCTTATGGAACAAAAAGGTTTAAATTTTGAATTTATGACAACCGGTGCAGCATGCAGAACCCATAACATTTTGATATTCGAAGATAGATTTGTTGTCAGTTATCTAATAGCCATATAGCATGCTTGAAATGTTTACCCAGGACTTTTTCATCAACAGTCTAGTTGCAGTAGTCGTAATTAGCCTAGTAACAGGCGCTTTAGGATCGTTTATGATATGGCAAAGGTTATCTTATCTTGGTGATAGTTTGTCCCATTCTTCGTTACTTGGTGTTGCACTTGCTTTGATTTTTAAGATTAGCCCATCGCTTAGCATAATGCTCATTGCAATTACATTTGCTATACTACTTTCTCTTAATTTTAACAGATTATATTCTGCTGATACGATATTGAACATTGTTACCAATGTAGTTTTATCATCGAGTTTAATACTTATGTCTTTTCTTCCATCGGGCAATAATAGTATTATTAGCTCACTGTTTGGTGATATATTAACGCTCGATCAAAGTGATATAGTATTGATTTTTTTAACCTCTGTAATAGTTACTTTGATATTAATATTTAGATGGCGTTATTGGTTAATGATTTCAATTAATCAAGATTTAGCAGTAGTTGAGAAGATTAATGTTAATTTTGTTAGACTAGAATTTTTAATCACTCTTGCTATATTTATAGCAATTGCTGCCCAATTAATAGGAATATTACTCATTGCTGCATTTTTGCTAATACCAGCAGCATCTGCAAGGCTCATTTCGAAAACTCCAATGCAGATGATTATTGTTGCAACAGTTTTTTCTGTGATTTCTGGGATATCGGGTCTGATGTTATCTGCAAGTTTTGATTTGTTAACTGGACCTGCAATTATACTTGTTGCAGCTGTATATTTAATTATCGCTTATTTTATAAGGCTAGTATTAAGCAGGTTGGCTTAATTTTAATCTCGAATGTTAATAATTTTGTAATATACTCATTATAAAACATCACTATCTTAGCACAAAATAGTCTTTGCTATATTATTGTTTATGTGCTAATGGTAAGGTGTTAATTTTATGGAGTAAGCAATATGAGCGAAGAAGGATTTTTTTCCAAATATATATCTCAACCTGTGAAAAAATTTTATAATTATATTACAGGAAAAACAGAAGAGTCGGATAATGTGCAGAGTACGGCAGATGATGTGCACAATATTGCGCAAGAAAACTCAGAGTCTTTGGATGCTCATGTACAGTCAAATGAGAATGATATCATATAGATGGCATGAGGGTCACACCATCCAAAGTTAAAAAATTCCTAGAGAAACCTGATGCTTTAAGTGGTGTGTTAATTCATGGAAGTGATAACAGTAGGGTTGGTTTTTATGTACAAGAAATAATTGCTAATTTGGATGAGTATTCAGTTCAGGTGATGGATTTTGCAATAGTGAATAAGTCACCCGGTTTACTGTTTTCTGAATTGGCAAACATTTCGATGTTTACCAGCAAAAAATTAATTAAGCTGATAAATGTGAGTGGAGGTATATCCAAAGAGTTAAAAAACGTATTGGATTATAACGCAAGTGGTCATTATGTAATGATGGTAGCAAGTGATCTTCCATATAATTCTGCGACTAAAAGTTATATGGAGAGTTCAAAAATTTTTGGTGTAATTGCTTGCTATAAAGACAGCAACAGCAATCTTTGTGACATTATATCAAGTTACTTAAAACAAAATGATATAAAATGCACAAATGAGATAATCTACCATTTGCAATCTTACTTTAACCATAGAAAGCTGCCTATATGTTCAGAACTTGAGAAGTTAGTTTTGTATCTAGGGGAGAGAAAAGACCTAAAACTTACTGATATAGAATTATGCTTTTCAACTTCTGGTAACGACTATGCTACACTTGATGATCTATGCTCTGCCATAGCAAGTAAAGATATGTCGCGCTTCATTAGAATTTCTGATGCATTGATATCGCAAGAAAATTTTTCACCGATAGCGCTAATTCGCATTATATCAAATTATTTCCTACGCCTTGAAAACGTTTTGCTGTCAGTGCAAGGTGGAATGAGTGAGCAGGCTGCGATTGATCAGCTAAGCCCTCCATTGTTTTTTAAACAATTGCAGAGCTTTAAATCTCATTTGAAAAGTTTGCAACTTTCAGAACTTAAGAAGATCTTGGAAAAATTGATAAGCTTGGAAGTTACCTGTAAAAAAACTGATTTAGATCATAAAATGATTTTTCAACATGAGATTTGTCATATTACAAATACAATTACTTGCTATAGCTAACAAAAATAAGGTGTAATCAGACTGCATTCTGTGGTTTTTAGCAAAACACGATCTTTCATTTGAGCTTTCTTCAATTTAAAGTAAATACAGAAAATTGCTGCCTATAGCTAAACTGACTTAGATTTACCGACAATTTGAAAAACCGTCATTCCGCTACTAGTTAGCGCCGCGGCGGTATGACGTGTTGCTTGGGTCAGCTATAGCTAAAGTAACTTAGGTTCACCGACAATCGTCATTCCGCTACTAGTTAACGCCGCGACGGCATGACGTGTTGCTTGGGTCAGCTATAGAATATAGATCAGAAGTGACAGAGCTTAAAAAAAGGCATAACATTCTTAATAAACGTAAAAAGCTTTATGAAAATCAGAGTTGGAGTAATAGCCTGCTTAGGCAGAATGGGCAAGAAAATACTCAATGAATTAATTACAAATGCCGAAGTGGAAATAGCAGGTGCTGTTGCCCGTTCAGGCAGTAAGTACATAGATTCAGATATTGGACCAATTATAGGCTGCGGTTCCAATCTAGGAATTAAAGTTACAAGTTCTATTAGTGGCATATTTGAGTCATCTGACGTTGTAATAGATTTTACAACTAAAGAATGTATGTTAGACTGCCTTAAAGCAGCTGTAAAATTTAAAACACCGCTGGTTAGTGGCACAACTGGAATAGAAGGTGTCGATTTGAAAGAATATGCTGCTGAAGTTCCAATATTATGGTCAGCAAATATGAGTGTTGGGGTTAATGTATTGCTGAAATTGGTAAAAAAAGCTGCTGAGCTTTTAGGTAATGAATATGACGTTGAAATTTGGGAAATGCATCACAACTTAAAAAAGGACTCACCATCTGGAACAGCTATGGAACTTGGCAAAACAATTGCTAACGCTTCAAAAGTGGATTTTCAGTCCAATCAATATCTACATAGCGGTTCAAACATAAGAAAAAAGGGGGGAATAGGTTTTGCAGTATCTCGTGGAGGTGGAGTAATAGGAGATCACAGTGTGATGTTTGTTAATTCTGATGAACGGATAGAACTAAACCACAAAGCAATTGATCGCACAACGTTTGCTAGAGGAGCTGTTCAAGCAGCAGTATGGCTATACGAAAATAAAAGAGAAATTCCGGGGCTCTATTCAATGCAGGACGTTATATGAGCGATATACACGCTTCCGTTAACAATCTAAATCTTTGGTATGGCTCTAAACAAGTTTTATTCGATATAAATTTGAATATTTATAAAAGAAAAGTTACTACTTTTATCGGACCATCTGGGTGCGGTAAATCAACATTTTTGCGTTGTTTTAATCGTATGAATGACTATGTACCTGGATGCAAAACTGTTGGTGAATTAGATATCGATGGGCTGGGTGATATATATTCACGCGATATGGATGTTGTGCTACTCAGAGCAAAAGTTGGCATGGTATTTCAAAAGCCAAATCCTTTTCCAAAATCAATATATGACAATGTTGCTTATGGGCCAAAACTGCATGGTATGGTGAAGGATAAGCAAAAATTGAATGAGATGGTGGAAAATAGTTTAACTAAAGTTGGCTTATGGGAAGAATTAAAAGACAGATTGCAAGATAGCGCACTCAATTTATCTGGTGGCCAACAACAGAGGCTATGCATCGCTCGCGCAATTGCAGTGAAGCCAACTATTTTATTAATGGATGAACCGTGCTCTGCTCTTGATCCAATGGCAACCAATGCAATTGAAAATCTTATACAAGAGCTGAAATTAAGATTTACCATAATTATGGTAAATCATTCAATGAAACAAGCTAAAAAGTTATCTGATAGTGTAATTTTCTTTCATAATGGCAAGATCGTTGAATCTGGAAGCACTCAAGAAATATTCGAAAATGCTCAATCTCCCTTAACAAAGGAGTATATCCTGGATCATTAAATTTCTGTCATCAAAGTAGCTTGACTACTTTAAAAAATGTACCCGTATGCCGTATCTGTCGTTCAGCATGGTATAGCTAAACTGACTTAGATTTACCGACAACCGTCATCCCGCTGCTTGTTAGCGGGATCTATAGCTAAAGTGGCTTAGGTTTACCTACAATTTGAAAAACAACAAATTCGTCATTCCGCTACTAGTTAGCGGATGAGATACCGCGGCGGTATGACGTAGGGAAACCTGACTTGCACTAGCTATAGATCTAAACGCGAATTCTGGATTAAGGAAGGAAGAAAGTATAGGAAATAGAAGGCTTTTTGGATTTGATGGAATAGGAAATGAGAGTAGAAAAGATATGAACCAAAAAATTAACAGGGGATCTATGGCGAGTGTGTTCAATTTCTAGTCTATTTTTTAGGTAACCAAAAACAGTCTCAATGATAGACCTTTTTCTCAGTAAAATCTTCTCATTTAGCGAAATCAATGCATTTTTCATACCTTTTTTCACCTTGGTAACAAGTTTCAAACCTCGGTCAAACAGCTTCTGAAAAAGCTCTTTTGCAATATAACCTTTGTCACCAAACAAAAGGCCGGTTAATTTTTCCGTCAGATTTGGCACAGGTATCCTATCATCAACATTGCCTTTTGTTAGCGTAAGTGAATGAATTTCACCATTTTCATTGATTACCATATGTAATTTGAAACCAAAAAACCAGCCGTAAGTACTCTTGCTTAATTTTGCAATTCCAGCAAAAACTTTGTTTTTGGATATTCTTTTTGCATGACAAACTGCAATGGGAGTTGTGTCTATATATGAAATTCCAGTGTTTTCTGACTGTCCACAAAGCCAATGCAACAACATTGCTAAATGCCACAAAACCCTAGGCTTTAGAGCAACAAACCTGGTATATGAAGGCAACTTTGGAAACTCTGATTTGTAGAGCAACGTTAGGTAATGTAGATAGAAAGTTTTGAAATTTTTACACGGAGATTGTTGATATAGCAGGATTATTGTCATGATTTCGGAGTGTTCAATTTCCGTTGTTCTTGTGGGTTTTTTACCATTTGGCAGTAGTTTACCTGCAAAATTTTTCTCTATATCTCTGCAAAAATCATCGACCAAACAAAACAGTTTGTTATATCTTCCATGGTTAACCTCATCTGTTTTTTTATAACTGCTGAGTTTACCCTGTTTTCTTGCCTTTTCTATTCTCCTTTAATCCAGAATTCGCGTTAGAGATACCGTGGCGGTGTAGTAATTCGTCATTCCCCTACGTGCTAGCGGCTGAGATACCGCGAATGAATCGCGGTATGACGGTGTAGATGACGGTTAAGTAATTCGTCATCCCGCTACGTGTTAGCGGGATCTATGTGAGATACCGCGGCAGTATGACGTAGGACTGCTGTCATCCCGCTGCGTGTTAGCGGCTGAGATACCGCGAATGAATCGCGGTATGACGGTTAATTTTCTTTATTTTACTTATAACTTCCACAAGCAGTGCAAACATAAATGAAGAATACAAATATTCTTTTGGTAATTCTACATGAAATCCATGAAGTATGAGGTACACACCGACAAGTAAAATAAATAAGATAGCAATTACTTTTAAGCCTGGGTTAGATTTGATTAACTGGGCGGTATAACTTGATAAAAACAGCATTGCTAGCATGGAAAATGTAAATGCTGTAGCAATTATTACCATGTTATAAGTTAATGCTATAGCAGTTAATATCGAATCAACTGAAAAAACTAAATCTATTAATATAATTTGTAGCACAACTAAAAAAAATTTTGATTTAACGTTTGCTTTCTTTTTATTTTTCTTACATACAAAGATGTCATCCCATAACTCCATAGAGCTTTTAACAATAAGGAATAATCCCCCTGCGATCATAAGTAAATCCCTTGCTGAAATATTTAGCGATGCAGTGTGAAATATGGGTTTTTGCATTGACAATATAGATGATGTAAAAAATAGTATTACAAAACGCATTAATAGTGCTAATCCAAGGCCCATAAGGCGCACTCTTTCTCTCAGCGCATTTGGTACCTTATCTATTGCTAGAGAAATAAAAATTAAATTGTCTACACTAAGTATAGTTTCAAGTAGTGTAAGTGTCAGTAAAGTCCAAGCATCAGCTAGCATTTTTGTCCCAAATTCGGCTCCTCTTACTCTACAATAGATGTGTAAAAATTAAGTGACTTCACTCAGAAGTTTTATAGACGCGAATTCTGGATTAAGGAAGGAAGAAAGTATAGGAAATAGAAGGCTTTTTGGATTTGATGGAATAGGAAATGAGAGTAGAAAAGATATGAACCAAAAAATTAACAGGGGATCTATGGCGAGTGTGTTCAATTTCTAGTCTATTTTTTAGGTAACCAAAAACAGTCTCAATGATAGACCTTTTTCTCAGTAAAATCTTCTCATTTAGCGAAATCAATGCATTTTTCATACCTTTTTTCACCTTGGTAACAAGTTTCAAACCTCGGTCAAACAGCTTCTGAAAAAGCTCTTTTGCAATATAACCTTTGTCACCAAACAAAAGGCCGGTTAATTTTTCCGTCAGATTTGGCACAGGTATCCTATCATCAACATTGCCTTTTGTTAGCGTAAGTGAATGAATTTCACCATTTTCATTGATTACCATATGTAATTTGAAACCAAAAAACCAGCCGTAAGTACTCTTGCTTAATTTTGCAATTCCAGCAAAAACTTTGTTTTGGATATTCTTTTTGCATGACAAACTGCAATGGGAGTTGTGTCTATATATGAAATTCCAGTGTTTTCTGACTGTCCACAAAGCCAATGCAACAACATTGCTAAATGCCACAAAACCCTAGGCTTTAGAGCAACAAACCTGGTATATGAAGGCAACTTTGGAAACTCTGATTTGTAGAGCAACGTTAGGTAATGTAGATAGAAAGTTTTGAAATTTTTACACGGAGATTGTTGATATAGCAGGATTATTGTCATGATTTCGGAGTGCTCAATTTCCGTTGTTCTTGTGGGTTTTTTACCATTTGGCAGTAGTTTACCTGCAAAATTTTTCTCTATATCTCTGCAAAAATCATCGACCAAACAAAACAGTTTGTTATATCTTCCATGGTTAACCTCATCTGTTTTTTTATAACTGCTGAGTTTACCCTGTTTTCTTGCCTTTTCTATTCTCCTTTAATCCAGAATTCGCGTCTAAAGTGAAACTTGAGTGAGAAATATTTAAGTAATAATTTTCCGCCACAAACAATACTTTCTTTGTTTGCTAGTGCAATAGAAGTCTAATCTACTTTCAATTCCCCAGTATGTAAACTGCGCGGTAAGGACTCTAATTCCTTTGCAGCACTTAAACTTTTATTTTTTGCATGTATACCAAGCTTATTGAATTCTCGAGCAGCAGGAAACACTCTTGCTTCAAGCGAACCAGCGGTTTTATTGTAATGATCAACAGCGCTTTTTAAGCTCCTGCGCAAATTATCAAAGTTTTCACCCATTGTGCAAATGCGCTCATATAAAATATGACCTAGTTCACTGATTTTCTTTGCGTTTTCAGCTATCATCTCTTGCTTCCATCCATACGCTATTGCTCTCAGCAACGCAATTAGAGTGATCGGTGTTGCAATGATCACTTTTTTTTCCACTCCAATCTCTATCAAAGCGGGCTCATATTCCAGTGCTGCGCTAAAAACCCCCTCCCCTGTTAAGAAAAGTACCACAAGTTCTGGCGTATTTTCAAATTGATTCCAATACTCTTTTTTACCCAAGTCATTTATGTGTTTTTTTATTGCCAGGGAATGGTTCTTTAATTTCTCCTTTTGTATTTGCAAATCATTTTGTGATATAGCATCCATGTAAGAATCAAGCGGCACTTTAGCATCTATTATTATTTGCTTTCCAGATGGCATTTTGATTATTAAATCAGGACGCAATAAATTATCCTCGTTTTTATCAATCACTGACGGCTGAGTAAAAAAATCGCAATACTCAATCATTCCTGCCATTTCTACCACTCTTTTGAGTTGCATTTCACCCCATTTGCCCCTAATTTGAGGTTTCCTCAGGGCATTAGCAAGGTTGGAAGTTTGGTTCATCAGCGCTCCAATTTGCTCCTTTAAACCTTCATAGGCCCCTACCCTCTCCTTTTCTAGCTCACGTATTTCATTATCGAATTTTTCTAATTTTTCTTTTATTGGAGTTACAACTTCGTTGATCGTTACTTGTCTTTTTTTGAAATCGCTTTCCGTTTCTTTTAATTTACTATCAATTACTTCCTTTGCTAAGTTCAGAAAATTATTGTTATTTGTTTGCAAAGCATCAAGAGAGAGCGCTTTAAAAGTGTTTGTTAATCTCTCCTCTGCTTTTGTTAGTAATTCTATTTCCTTTTTCTTTTCCTCACGTTCTTTTTGCAAAGTTACTTCAAGTTCTGCTCTTTTGACCCTTAAATCAACTATTTCTTCATTCTTCGTAAGCAAACTTTGCTTTGTTTCTTGAAGTTCTTGCTCTAATTTACATAAATTACCCTCAAGGTTTGCTTTCTTTTCGCTCAGTTTTTTTACGATAATGTAGAAAAATAGTAATAGAGAGACAACCAGAGCTATAGAATTGAAAAGCATCAGAATAAAAGAACTGCGTTTACAATTCTATATGATTTTTGTGTATATAAGAAAGAAAAAAGGAGCACCTCTTGAGGTGCTCTTTTTGAAGATTTAGCTATTACAGTAACTGTTAGATGCTATTTCTACGACCAATACAAGCAGTTCGTGGTTGCACTTCTGACTCAGTAGTTTCTGAATTTGGTAACCAAGGTTGATTTTCTTCTGCATCAAAAAACTCCTCTTCTAAAGCAGCAGGTGAGTTTGCTCCCTCTGGAATAACAATATCATTAATAGCAGTACCATTAACTTGAGATTCACTTGGTACTTGACTTCTCGGTTGGCTAGTCCCACCTGCTTGATTTGCCTTATTACCAGACCAACAGCTTTTAATGCTATTCTAGCCTGATGAAATTTTTCCTGCAATCCATGAAATCCCTGTGTGATCAGCAATCCACTTAAAAAACTTTTTTATGTTTTTCCACATATTTTACTCCTTAAATTAATAATAAATTAACTGAATTATTTCATAAATAGTATAACATGTCAACTATTTTTTACTTTAAACGCGAATTCTGGATTAAGGAAGGAAGAAAGTATAGGAAATAGAAGGCTTTTTGGATTTGATGGAATAGGAAATGAGAGTAGAAAAGATATGAACCAAAAAATTAACAGGGGATCTATGGCGAGTGTGTTCAATTTCTAGTCTATTTTTTAGGTAACCAAAAACAGTCTCAATGATAGACCTTTTTCTCAGTAAAATCTTCTCATTTAGCGAAATCAATGCATTTTTCATACCTTTTTTCACCTTGGTAACAAGTTTCAAACCTCGGTCAAACAGCTTCTGAAAAAGCTCTTTTGCAATATAACCTTTGTCACCAAACAAAAGGCCGGTTAATTTTTCCGTCAGATTTGGCACAGGTATCCTATCATCAACATTGCCTTTTGTTAGCGTAAGTGAATGAATTTCACCATTTTCATTGATTACCATATGTAATTTGAAACCAAAAAACCAGCCGTAAGTACTCTTGCTTAATTTTGCAATTCCAGCAAAAACTTTGTTTTTGGATATTCTTTTTGCATGACAAACTGCAATGGGAGTTGTGTCTATATATGAAATTCCAGTGTTTTCTGACTGTCCACAAAGCCAATGCAACAACATTGCTAAATGCCACAAAACCCTAGGCTTTAGAGCAACAAACCTGGTATATGAAGGCAACTTTGGAAACTCTGATTTGTAGAGCAACGTTAGGTAATGTAGATAGAAAGTTTTGAAATTTTTACACGGAGATTGTTGATATAGCAGGATTATTGTCATGATTTCGGAGTGCTCAATTTCCGTTGTTCTTGTGGGTTTTTTACCATTTGGCAGTAGTTTACCTGCAAAATTTTTCTCTATATCTCTGCAAAAATCATCGACCAAACAAAACAGTTTGTTATATCTTCCATGGTTAACCTCATCTGTTTTTTTATAACTGCTGAGTTTACCCTGTTTTCTTGCCTTTTCTATTCTCCTTTAATCCAGAATTCGCGTCTTAAGCAGTGATGGTTTACGACAAATTTATGTAATGATTTCAAATTTAGCCATACCAATATCAGTGAATTTGTTGAGCAAATAGCACTTAATTAGTAATTCTTTTTCACGATTTACTTCAGATTTATTCCTAAAGCTAAATCCAAATACTTGCTTCAACCTTGAGAAAAATCCTTCTATGTAAGATCTCTTTCCATAAATTGCTTCCTTTTTCCACTCTTTTACACCATCTTGTCCATATAATTTTATTAACCTAATAGCAGCATTTCTGTCAGACATATAATCTATTTTTGAATGTTCTGCTGCATCCTTTTTTGGTAGAACTTTTGTCTTTATATCGTATTTCTTACACAATTTATAAAGTTTGTGCCTATCGTATGCCCTATCTGCATATAATGCTTTTATTTTGTGCTGAAAATTAACTTCTTCAAGCAAATCGCAAGCTCCATAGTGGTCAGAGTAGAAGCCATTACTGTATCTTGCAGCTATAGCTTTTTTACTATTTACACTTAACATAACATGTAACTTTCTTACTTGCTCGTAGCTTCGGTACTTTCTATCTGCACTGTTTTCCTTACTGTGGCCAGGAGTGTTACTGTAAATGCTGATACTTGTGCTATCTATGATAATTTCAATATTTTCCATGTTGCTTTTATCAACCCTGCAATCATTTATCTTAATATTAAGTTTTTTAAACCTTCTTGATGCTTGTGAATAGCTGATAACTGCCAAATTTTTTCCTATTTGTTGCAGATATCCTTTTATAAACCCCACCGTTTGTCTTAAACCAATTCTAAAAAGATTGACAATTATATGCACCAAAATTACGACTTTATCACTGTAAATATAGTTGCCGCCCTGCATTTTTGGACTATTTTCATACCAATTTTCGATAGCTTCATCGATGTAACGAAAAATATTTCCCCTTTTTTCAAGGAATTTGTTATATTCGTTTTGGTTACTGACTTTCATTTTCTGTGGCATATTTTTTCTTCAACAGTTAAATGGTTATTTATAATGAATTTTGTCAGTAGCCACCAGATTTTTTCGGTTGCTATGCAACAAAGCCATTCCAGTGCTACTTTCCTGTCATCCGAGTAGCTGGCACTGCCCTCCTTACATGGTCACTAGGGTGACAGGATGAAGGTACTGGGATTGTATATTAAATCAAAGCCGCAAGGCTATAATGAGCAAGGAGTGATACTGTCAATTGGATTGATTGATAGAAATCGTAGGCATCTCAGTGCACTCCTAGCTTTAAAAAATGGAGTACGAACGGTAGGGGGATCTAAAAGATCGAATCACAATCCTGTACAGCATTTACATTATTATTTGATTATATCTATAGGTACAAAAATGGCTAGAACAGTTTTCATTGGTATTGATGTTTCAAAAGAAACACTTGATATCTCAATCGACAATAAACATCAGCGTATAGAAAATGTAGAAAGAGCTATATCTGAGTTTATAAAGTCAAAAATAGTTAACGTATTTGTTAGGTTATGTGTAGTAGAATCAACAGGTGGTTATGAAAAACTTGTCATAAAGTTGTTACGGGAACATAACATAGCTGTTCACAGAGCTCACCCAAATCGGGTATATGCATTTGCAAAAGCCTGCAACCACTTTGCAAAAACAGATAAATTAGATGCAAAATTACTAGAAAAATATGCTGAATTTATCACAAAAAATGACGAGGTAATAGAATACATAGTTTCAAAAAAGCAAGAAGAACTAAAAACGCGAATTCTGGATTAAAGGAGAATAGAAAAGGCAAGAAAACAGGGTAAACTCAGCAGTTATAAAAAACAGATGAGGTTAACCATGGAAGATATAACAAACTGTTTTGTTTGGTCGATGATTTTTGCAGAGATATAGAGAAAAATTTTGCAGGTAAACTACTGCCAAATGGTAAAAAACCCACAAGAACAATGGAAATTGAGCACTCCGAAATCATGACAATAATCCTGCTATATCAACAATCTCCGTGTAAAAATTTCAAAACTTTCTATCTACATTACCTAACGTTGCTCTACAAATCAGAGTTTCCAAAGTTGCCTTCATATACCAGGTTTGTTGCTCTAAAGCCTAGGGTTTTGTGGCATTTAGCAATGTTGTTGCATTGGCTTTGTGGACAGTCAGAAAACACTGGAATTTCATATATAGACACAACTCCCATTGCAGTTTGTCATGCAAAAAGAATATCCAAAAACAAAGTTTTTGCTGGAATTGCAAAATTAAGCAAGAGTACTTACGGCTGGTTTTTTGGTTTCAAATTACATATGGTAATCAATGAAAATGGTGAAATTCATTCACTTACGCTAACAAAAGGCAATGTTGATGATAGGATACCTGTGCCAAATCTGACGGAAAAATTAACCGGCCTTTTGTTTGGTGACAAAGGTTATATTGCAAAAGAGCTTTTTCAGAAGCTGTTTGACCGAGGTTTGAAACTTGTTACCAAGGTGAAAAAAGGTATGAAAAATGCATTGATTTCGCTAAATGAGAAGATTTTACTGAGAAAAAGGTCTATCATTGAGACTGTTTTTGGTTACCTAAAAAATAGACTAGAAATTGAACACACTCGCCATAGATCCCCTGTTAATTTTTTGGTTCATATCTTTTCTACTCTCATTTCCTATTCCATCAAATCCAAAAAGCCTTCTATTTCCTATACTTTCTTCCTTCCTTAATCCAGAATTCGCGTTGATGGTAGGGAGAAGTGTACTAATAAATTGGTCCGTACAGATATGTTAGAAACAGCTATATGGGAAAAGGTGAAAAATTTACTAAAAAACCCAGAGATAATAAAAAATGAGTATCACCGTAGAATTGCAGAAAATAAAAATGATGAATCATCAGATAAGAAGTTTGCAAGAAGGGAAAATCAAATAAAACAAGGCATCGAAAAGTTAATGGAAGACTATTATAGTCAAGAAAATGTAGGAGATAAAGGATATATAAGTGAGGAAGAATTTAAACAGACGATGAAAAGAATGAGGGAACGCTTAAGAGGGATAGAAGAAGAGAAGAAAAAGGTAGCTGATCAAAAAGCAATAGAGAAGGGAATGAACCTTATCATCAACAGTATAAAGAGTCTTTATTCCAGTGTAAAATCTAATTTGGAACAGCTAGATTGGCAAACTAAGCGTGGCATCATTAAAGCATTAGTAGAACGAATTCAGATTGGTTATGACCAGGTAGAAGTGACGTTTAGAATCGAAGAACCAGCACAGGGTGGAGAGATTTTTAATTTGCAACATTGTACTGGACGTCATGATAAGGGAGCTGGCGAAGCTTGTCAAGGAAGTTTTTTGTTTCTAACGGTTGTTGCCAAAAACTATACAAGAAGTCTTTTAAGATCAATCACTTATCTTCAAGGCTTGAATAAAAGCATTCTGTGGAATATTTACGTTCCCTATAGAATGTAACCTTTTTTTACCCTTTTTTTGCTTTTCAAGTAGTTTCATTCTTCGCGTTACATCTCCACCATAGAGTTTAGCTGTTACATCTTTTCTGTATGGGTTAATCGTTTCTCTGGCAATAATTTTTCCGCCCACTGCCGCTTGAATCGCGATTTTATATTGCTGACGTGGTATTAGATCCTTCAAGCGTGCACATATTTCACGCCCCCTTTTTTCTGCCCTACTTTTGTGAACAATACAGGCTAATGCATCTACGGGCTCTCCATTAATTAAAAAGCTTAATTTATCTATTTGACTTACCAGATAGCTGGAAATTTCCCAATCCAAGCTTGCATATCCTTTGGAAATTGATTTTAATCGATCATAAAAGTCAAAAACAACCTCAGACAGTGGTAATTTATATCTTAATAATGCTGTTGTTGTGTTACCAATGTAAGATAAATCTTCCTGTTCTCCCCTCCTTTCTTCACATAGAGATAGAATCTCTCCCAAGTATTGGTCGGGGACCATTATTGTTGCAGTAATCCACGGTTCCTCTACCATTTCAATCTTTATTGGATCTGGCATATCACTTGGATTATGAATATTCAGAATTTCACCGCTTCGTATTGTAACCCTATATATAACGCTCGGCGCAGTTGCTGTTAGATCTAAATCAAACTCTCTTTCGAGTCTTTCTTGAATAACTTCAAGATGCAACATTCCCAAAAAACCACAACGAAATCCATAGCCTAGTGCATTTGAAGTTTCAGCTTCAAAGGTAAAACTTGCATCATTTAAATGTAACTTTTCTAGAGCTTCCCTTAGATATTTAAAATCATCCGTTTTGTGAGGGAAAATGCTACAAAATACCACAGGATGCACTTCTTTAAATCCAGGAAGTGCTTCACTACAAGGTCTCTTTTCCTCAGTGATAGTGTCCCCTACCTTGCAGTCTGCTACTTCCTTCATTGAAGCAGTTATAAAACCAACTTCACCCGCTGAAAGCTCACTCGTCATAACTTTTTTAGGGGTAAAAATACCAATATTGTCCACTTGATATGTAGCATTATTAGACATCATAACAATTCTCATGCCTTTTTTTAGCACTCCATTTTTAACTCGCACTAAAATTACTACTCCTAAGTAAGTGTCATACCAACTATCAACTAAAATTGCTTGCAGTGGAGCATTTACATCACCTTGAGGAGCTGGAAGTTTTGCCACTATTGCTTCCAGTACATCTTTTATTCCAAGACCAGTCTTGGCTGATATTAAAACTGACTCACTTGCGTCAATACCAATTATTTCCTCAACCTGGAGTTTTACCCTTTCTGGATCTGCAGCAGGAAGATCAACTTTATTGAGCACAACTATTATTTCATGGTTGTTGTCAATAGCTTTATATACATTTGCAAGGGTTTGTGCTTCAACGCCCTGGCTACTATCTACCACTAAAAGCGAACCTTCACATGCAGCTAAGCTTCGACTTACCTCATAAGAAAAATCAACATGACCTGGAGTGTCCATGAGATTTAGGCAATATTGATTACCGTCGTTTGCCGTATACTTGAGTTTTACCGTCTGTGCTTTAATTGTAATGCCACGTTCACGCTCTATATACATTGAATCGAGTATTTGATTGATCATTTCTCTTGCTTCAAGGCCGTTACATTTCTCTATTAAACGGTCAGCAAGCGTTGACTTACCGTGGTCTATATGCGCTATTATTGCAAAATTTCTTATGTTGTTCATTTATGGCTATTTTATTTAAGTAGAACCATTTTACATTTTAAGTGTTGTGAGGGCAATTCTTTATTAAGAGACTATTTACTCCTTCAACATAGACGACACTTTTTTCGAGCAGGAAATCACTTTATTAACCATATAGTTTTCATGATTATTATCTATTTTAGGCAACTCATACAGATAATTTACCATCATCCCAGCCGACTGACTAATACCCTTTTCAGAAGTATCCGCCATCCAGTTTAATTGTTTTATCGATGCACCATTGCTTAAATGAAAATGCGCCACTGGATCATAGGCACTTCCATTATTGCTCTTAACCTTGAGCAAGTAATGTGCACATAGTTTAAGCATGCATTGTTTAGTTTCATTTGTACATTCAACGTTAGTTTTTAATTGCTCTGCACTTTCTAAAATTTCTGCACTAGATTGTTTTATATTTAGTTTGCCCAATAAAGTGACATCTTGGTTTAGATTGTTTTTTAGCCATTTCGTAAAGCCAGGTATTGGAGAAAGAGTTGCGTATGTTTTTATACTTTTAAACTCTTGTGACAGCTTTTCTACAACCCTTTTGATCAAAAAATTACCAAGGCTGATTCCAGATAACCCTGCTTGAGTATTTGATATTGAATAGAATATAGCAGTGCTTGCATTACTTGGATCATTTGAAGGTACCGACTCATCTAAAAGGTGTTGAATGCTATCTGCAATCTTATCCATTAATGCAACTTCTACAAAAATCAAAGGTTCGTTTGGTATCTTGTAATGAAAAAAAGCAAAACAGAGACCCAGCCTGTTTTTTAAGTCATCCCAAGAGGAAATTTTATGCACAGCTTCATATTTTATAAGTTTTTCTAGCAATGATGCAGGTGAATCCCAAGTGATTTGACGAAGATCGAGTAGATCAACATCAACCCAAGTATAGAGTATATTTTTTAATTCGTTCTCTAGTGGGTTCAAGCTTCTATGTTGGTTCTTTAGCTTAAGCACATCAGAACGCATATCAACAATAAACTTAAGGCCTTCTGGTAAAGAAATAAATTGCTTCAATATTTTAGAACGCGGTGATTCAAGAATTTTTATCAAATCTTGCTCAAACTTATAGCCTAACTCAGGATTTTGATTCTTTTGATACTCTTTTATTTTCTCGTCTATTTCCTCTTTATTCGGATTAAATTTTTCTGCCAGGGTTTGCAGAAATTTTATTTTACCTTTCTCTGATAAGCTTAAGTACAAATTACCAAGAGATACAGCATTCTTACGTGCTGAAACCTCCCCTCCCTTTGGATTTAAGCACTCGTTCATCTTCAAGACTAAACTATCGATATCGCGACTGTTACTTAAATCAGGACCGATGTTACCAATCCATGATCTTACAGCATCTGCCACTCCACCTAGTATTTTAAAAAAGCTCCTTACCGCTTTTTTGTCTTCAACTTTCACTATATCAGTTTTTACCAATGATTCTTTCGTCATAGATTCCCTTTATTATACATGGCTAATGCAAGTCAGGTTTCCCCACGTCATACCGCCGCGGTATCTCTAGATACCGCTAACAAGCAGCGGGATGACGAATTTGTCGTTTGTCAAATCGTCGGTAAACCCAAGTTATTTTAGCTACATGTAGCTTAAGTTAAAGGAAAATTTTAGCTACATAGCAGGCACTATTACTAGATTATTAATAATTCAGTAATACAATTAATTTCAGAATGTTAATGGGGAGCAAGATTATGGCAGAAGCAAAGAAAAATCCAATCGTTACATTAAACGCTCAAGCTAAAGAATTTGACTTCAGTAAATTAAGAGCTGCAGAGGATAATAAAGAAGCAAACTCTGGCGAAACAATGTACTTAGATTTCCACAGGATGAATTTCGTTATTAATGAAAAAAAATAGATAAAAGTCTTATTATTGCGCTGAAAGAAGGAGCGAAGGACTATGAGAGTAAGCTTTTTAGTGAGAATGATATTTATAGTGATTCTCTAGTTGGTGAAAGAGAAATAGATACAGATCAGGGTAGAGTTTTTGTTGATTCAGTGTTAAAAGAGCTTAATCAGAATAGATTACCTAAAATTTGGGAGAACCACTTCAATAATCCTGAAACTACTGATCATCAGAAAACTGATTCATATAGAAAAGAGTTTGAAAGATTTTACAACATAGGAAAGGAGCATAATCACCTACTACCAAAAAAGGGAGATAAAAATCACCGCCCATTTGCAAAAGAAGTTTTTAAGGAAATGTTCAAATATGCTGGAGCAAAAGTTCCAAGTGACCCCATTTTAGAAGAGCTAGTTACTAATTGTAATCAAGCAGGGTATGGAGCTGGTATATTTAATGAGTATCACGCTGCGCTCAGCAGTTACAACGCGAATTCTGGATTAATAGATGAGGTTAACCATGGAAGATATAACAAACTGTTTTGTTTGGTCGATGATTTTTGCAGAGATATAGAGAAAAATTTTGCAGGTAAACTACTGCCAAATGGTAAAAAACCCACAAGAACAACGGAAATTGAGCACTCCGAAATCATGACAATAATCCTGCTATATCAACAATCTCCGTGTAAAAATTTCAAAACTTTCTATCTACATTACCTAACGTTGCTCTACAAATCAGAGTTTCCAAAGTTGCCTTCATATACCAGGTTTGTTGCTCTAAAGCCTAGGGTTTTGTGGCATTTAGCAATGTTGTTGCATTGGCTTTGTGGACAGTCAGAAAACACTGGAATTTCATATATAGACACAACTCCCATTGCAGTTTGTCATGCAAAAAGAATATCCAAAAACAAAGTTTTTGCTGGAATTGCAAAATTAAGCAAGAGTACTTACGGCTGGTTTTTTGGTTTCAAATTACATATGGTAATCAATGAAAATGGTGAAATTCATTCACTTACGCTAACAAAAGGCAATGTTGATGATAGGATACCTGTGCCAAATCTGACGGAAAAATTAACCGGCCTTTTGTTTGGTGACAAAGGTTATATTGCAAAAGAGCTTTTTCAGAAGCTGTTTGACCGAGGTTTGAAACTTGTTACCAAGGTGAAAAAAGGTATGAAAAATGCATTGATTTCGCTAAATGAGAAGATTTTACTGAGAAAAAGGTCTATCATTGAGACTGTTTTTGGTTACCTAAAAAATAGACTAGAAATTGAACACACTCGCCATAGATCCCCTGTTAATTTTTTGGTTCATATCTTTTCTACTCTCATTTCCTATTCCATCAAATCCAAAAAGCCTTCTATTTCCTATACTTTCTTCCTTCCTTAATCCAGAATTCGCGTTTTTAAAACAATAGTCCCCTGTTATTTTTGACAATAACTTGACTGGAAAGTATGACAAACATGCCACTATCAAAAATAAAGGTTGCAATATTATGTTGGCTGCTAAAACAGCACCCAGTGTACACAATGAATACACTCCCTCTGCTCTGTGGCCCACGTATTCACATTTATCATTATCTTGATAATACTTGTTATAATTGTCTTTACTCTCAACGCCACAAATTACATCTTTCACAGGTCCTAGCACATTATCAACGTAACGTACAGATTTATAGAAACTATTCTCTGGAACTGGTGTGTGATTTTTTACTTCCTTAGCAGGCACAATTCCATATTTAGCATACCTTTTAAAATATTGATATACTGACATTCTCATCTCCAAATCATAAATATGCAACGTAGCCTAATATAATTAAGAATTAGTTTATAATAAATACGTTTTAAGATACCTGCCTGTAACACTTTCTGGAATTTTTGCCACTTCTTCTGGAGTTCCAGTAGCAATCACTTCTCCGCCTTTTATTCCGCCCTCTGGTCCGATGTCTATTATATAATCTGCAGTTTTTATAACGTGCAAATTGTGCTCGATAACTATAACAGTGTTTCCCAGATCGACTAATCTATGGAGTATTTTTAGTAAGTTATTTATATCTTCAAAGTGTAATCCAGTTGTTGGCTCATCAAGAATATACAATGTTCTTCCAGTAAATCGTTTTGATAGCTCTTTGGACAGCTTTATTCGTTGTGCTTCACCCCCAGACAACGTTGTTGACGACTGTCCGAGTTTTATATAGCCAAGCCCTACTTCCTGCAAAGAAACCAACTTTTCTTTTACCATTGGAAGGTTTTCAAAAAAATCACAAGCCTGATCTATCGTCATATCAAGCACATCAGAGATTGATTTTTCTTTATAAGTAACTTCCAATGTTTCTCGATTATACCTTCGCCCTTTACACTGCTCACACTTCACATAAACGTCCGGTAGAAAATGCATCTCTATCTTTAAGTGCCCATCACCTTTACAAGCCTCACACCTTCCCCCTCTGGTATTAAATGAAAACCGGCCTATATTATATCCCCTTGCTTTTGACTCCGAAAGACCTGCAAACCAATTTCTTATATGAGTGAACATACCAACATATGTTGCTGGATTTGACGCCGGAGTTCTACCAATTGGCGACTGATCAACTTCTATAATTTTATCTATATATTCAAGACCTTCTATCTTATCGCATTGGCCATACCTTGCAGACGAATGATGTATCTTATGTGCTGAATATTTATATAACGTTTCTATGACTAAACTTGATTTTCCCCCTCCTGATATTCCAGTAACACAAATAAGATTCCCTATAGGAAATTTAACGTTCACATTTTTTAAGTTATTTTCACATGCATTTATTACTTTTATGAACTGAGTTGCTTGCTTTCTTCTCCTTGGAATTAAAATTTTTTTCTCTCCACTCAAATATTGCCCTGTTATGCTCCCTGAATTTCTTTGCACCTGGTCTGGTGTTCCTTCTGCAACAACTTTTCCACCATTTACGCCAGCTCCAGGACCAATATCAATCGCATAATCAGCAGCCATTATTGTATCTTCATCATGCTCAACAACGATTACAGTGTTACCCATGTCTCTCAAGTTTTTCAGTGTAGCAATTAACCGATCATTATCGCATTGATGAAGGCCTATCGAAGGTTCATCAAGCACGTACAGCACTCCTGTTAAACCAGAGCCAATTTGTGAAGCAAGTCTGATCCTCTGACTCTCGCCGCCAGAGAGAGTGCTAGATTCTCGATCAAGCGTTAGGTAATTCAACCCTACATTCTTTAAAAATGCTAGCCTCTTGATTATTTCATTTAATATTTTACTTGAGATTTGCTTCTGTTGTTCTGTGAGCTTGTCTGGCAAATTTTCAAACCACTTAAGGGATTCATCGATGCTGAGCCCTGATATTTCACCTATATGTTTGCTATCAATTTTTACTGTAAGCGCTTCTTTTTTCAATCTATAGCCAGTGCATTCCTTACAGTGAGTGACAGAGCAATATCGCTCAACAAGCGTTTCATCATAATCCATCTGACGTTCTAGGATACTGACCAAACCTTGAAATTTATCAGAGCCAAAGAGTATCATATCTTTTACCTCTTGATCTATGTTCTTCCACGGAACATCAAGGCTAAATTTACAATTTTCAACCAGTGATAGAATTGCACTTTTTAGAAATCCATAACTTGTGTGCATTTGGCGTGCTGCCTGCCCTACTGGCTTTAAAGCACCCTCAGATATTGAAAGAGTTTCATCTGGCACTATCAGTTTTACATCAACAGCCAGCTTTTTACCAAGCCCATTACATGAACCGCATGCACCGTAAGGGCTGTTAAAAGAAAATAATCTTGGTTCTATTTCCTCAAGAGTGAAACCAGACTCGGGGCATGCAAAATTCTCTGAAAAAGTCAGAATTTGGCCATTGTTATACTCAGAATTATGGTTGTCAGGTAGGTTTACTACTTCTACATACATTAGACCATTACCAAGTTTTAGTGCGGATTCTATACTACTTGGCAGTCGATTTCCTATATCGCCCAATATTGATATTCTATCTGCAACCACAAAAATGTCGTGTTTCTTGTTCTTATCGAGTTTAGGCAAGTCATCTACATTGTACACTTCACCATCTATTTTGAACCTTACGTAACCTTGTCTTTTAATTTCCAATATCTCTTTGAGATGTTCTCCCTTTCTACCACGCACAACAGGGGCAAGTATATATATTTTAGTTTCTAAAGGTAACGCAATTATAGTATCTACAATTTGAGACACCGTTTGTTTTGTTATTGGCAATTGAGTTGCAGGTGAATAAGGAACTCCTATTCGTGCATATACTAAGCGCAAGTAATCGTAAATTTCGGTAACAGTTCCAACTGTTGACCTTGGATTTTTTGAGATCGATTTCTGGTTGATAGATATTGCAGGAGAGAGACCTGTAATCGACTCAACATCTGGTTTATCCTGAATGTTGAGAAATTGACGCACGTAAGCTGATAGGCTTTCAACGTACCGGCGTTGGCCTTCCGCATAAATTGTATCAAAAGCGAGGCTAGACTTGCCAGAACCACTTAGCCCAGTTATAACAACTAGCTTATTTTTCGGTATATTGACATCTACACCTTGCAGATTATGTTCCTTTGCGCCCTTAACTCTGATGAAATTGTCCATACATCACGTATTTTTAACAATCATAACCTCAAGATACATAAACTTACAGTAACTTTCTACTGATTTTTTAACTATTACGGAGAATAAGGTGGCTATAGCTAGTGCAAACCGTTAACTGTACGAACATTTTAATATGATACGATGTTACATAGTAAACGATATCATTTCAGCGCCACTTTTCTTGTCATTCCAGTGTCAAGCACAGTCGTCTAAGTGAGGAAAGTCACCTCTCCCCACTCGACTTCAAAACCGGACTTGTGGTAGAGTGGGCAGCCAGCGAGTTACTTGTTAAGTACTTTTCCAACAGCCCCTCTCCGAACCTTACTAACGCGAATTCTGGATTAAGGAAGGAAGAAAGTATAGGAAATAGAAGGCTTTTTGGATTTGATGGAATAGGAAATGAGAGTAGAAAAGATATGAACCAAAAAATTAACAGGGGATCTATGGCGAGTGTGTTCAATTTCTAGTCTATTTTTTAGGTAACCAAAAACAGTCTCAATGATAGACCTTTTTCTCAGTAAAATCTTCTCATTTAGCGAAATCAATGCATTTTTCATACCTTTTTTCACCTTGGTAACAAGTTTCAAACCTCGGTCAAACAGCTTCTGAAAAAGCTCTTTTGCAATATAACCTTTGTCACCAAACAAAAGGCCGGTTAATTTTTCCGTCAGATTTGGCACAGGTATCCTATCATCAACATTGCCTTTTGTTAGCGTAAGTGAATGAATTTCACCATTTTCATTGATTACCATATGTAATTTGAAACCAAAAAACCAGCCGTAAGTACTCTTGCTTAATTTTGCAATTCCAGCAAAAACTTTGTTTTTGGATATTCTTTTTGCATGACAAACTGCAATGGGAGTTGTGTCTATATATGAAATTCCAGTGTTTTCTGACTGTCCACAAAGCCAATGCAACAACATTGCTAAATGCCACAAAACCCTAGGCTTTAGAGCAACAAACCTGGTATATGAAGGCAACTTTGGAAACTCTGATTTGTAGAGCAACGTTAGGTAATGTAGATAGAAAGTTTTGAAATTTTTACACGGAGATTGTTGATATAGCAGGATTATTGTCATGATTTCGGAGTGCTCAATTTCCGTTGTTCTTGTGGGTTTTTTACCATTTGGCAGTAGTTTACCTGCAAAATTTTTCTCTATATCTCTGCAAAAATCATCGACCAAACAAAACAGTTTGTTATATCTTCCATGGTTAACCTCATCTGTTTTTTTATAACTGCTGAGTTTACCCTGTTTTCTTGCCTTTTCTATTCTCCTTTAATCCAGAATTCGCGTTTTGAATATTCTAAACTTAAAATTTTATCTAAATCCAAATTTGCAGCTTCAGTTTTGTCGATACTTGATCCTTGAGAATTAAATTTATGATCTGAATGATGCTCAAAGTAATCTGCAATTCCTTCCATTAATACTGTAGGTAGGTGCTTACCTCCTGTAGCCAAGTAAGTTAAACCATGTGCAAATTCATGCTGAAGGTTATGAACGCCACCTTGCTGATAGACATACATTTCAGCAAAAACATCAGCTTCCCCTTTGTAGTAACATTTGCCACCCTCATCTCCAAGGTAAGAACCGAAATGCTCGCTTCCGCCAAGGTGGGTGTAATCATCCTTGTCATCAAACATATAAATTTTAAATGTTTGTTCTGAGTTGCTGTGTTCTAACTTGAATGTATCTTTAAAACTAGTAGCTGTTTCTCTTATCTCACTTTCAATTGTTGCAATTTTACTTGCTCTTAAATTATGAGAATAAACTTCTACTTTAATATTTAAGTCTTCAACTTCTACAACATGTGGCGAATTAAACCCTTTGCTGTTATTGTTGAAGTATTCTTCTTTAGTTATATTTTTATTTATTTGTTGATTGATTGTCATAATTTTAACCTCTAATTTATTAACTCTTCAAATATAAGGTGATCTCTACTAAAAAAGTGTGAATTTTCATATTGGTATAATCTATATCTTAGTGAAGAAATATAAGTAATTAATTTAATATGAACAATATAAGATATAGCTATAACTAAAGCAATTTAGATTTACCGATAATTTGGTAAGCTATGAACTCGTCATTCCGCTACGTGTTAGCGGAATCTATGCTGAGATACCGCGGCGGTATGACGTAGGAAAACCTGACCTGCACTAGCTATAGGCTCTATAGCTTGACCACAAAAAAAATCTAGGTTCTAACGTTACATTAGGATAGGGTAAGAATTTAAAAGCAAATTGACTTTCATTCCACCAAAGTACTATACTAAAACCACGATGGGTAATTAGCTCAGTTGGTAGAGCACTTGCTTGACGTGCAAGCGGTCGCTGGTTCGAACCCAGTGTTACCCACGTTTTTGTTTATGAAAAGATTTTATATGACAGCAGTGCATAACGGTAAACACTCAGCAGCACAATCCAAGCGCTTAATCTATTCCATAATAATAGTTGCGATAACAATGTTTATGGAAATAGTAGGTGGAATAATTTCACATTCGCTTGCTCTATTATCAGATGCAGGGCATATGCTCACTGACCTCTTTGCCTTAGTTTTAAGCTGGTTAGCACATAGGTTTTCAGCTAAGAAATCCGATTTGCAGAGATCATACGGGTATCATCGGTTGCAGATAATTGCAGCATTTGTTAATGGTTTAACTCTATTCCTCATTGCAGTAATTATTATAATTGAATCAATAAAGAGGTTTATTTTTCCAGTCAATGTTGAGTGGAAAGTAATGTTAATAATTGCTACACTCGGTCTTGTCTCTAACATAATAGTCTTTTTTATATTACATAGTAAATGCGAGAGCAATATAAACATAAAAAGTGCTGTATTGCATGTTATTGGAGATATTTTAGGTTCTGTAGCTGCTATACTTGCATCCATAATTATCATGCTTACTGGATGGCAAGTAGTAGATCCTATTCTGTCAGTATTTGTCAGTGTAATCATCCTAAACAGTGGCTATAAAATTCTAAAGAATTCTTGCCACATACTCCTTGAAGGTACGCCTGAGGGTATATCAACTGAAGAAATAAAAAGTAAAATTGTATCTAAGCTACCTGAAGTGATAGATGTGCACCACATACATGCATGGTCGCTGTCTGATAATTACTTTATCATAACGATGCATGCCAAAGTAAAGCAAGATGCACAACACACTGATATTTTGTATGAGATAAAAAAAATACTACTAAATAGGTTCGAGATAGCACACTCTACAGTTGAAATTGAATACGATGAGTGTGCGGATAATAAGATACTTAAACATTGACGTTTAAAATTATTATGGTATTACTAGAGTGTAATGATGTTAAAGGTAAGCTATGATAGGTATCTCTCAAATACAATTTCCTTCAAAGGAATCTAGCAGGCTAAAGTTTTTTGTTTACTTTGGTATTGTGCAAGCGTTAAGTATATTAACTATGCCCACCAGTATAGCAATTTCTTTTGTGGCTGTTCTTTACAGATCAGAGATCCAAACTTTTCTTACCTATAAAAAAATAAAGAATGAGGAAGTAAATAAAAAGGAATATTGGAAAATATTTATTAAAGATAATGTAATCAAGTCAGTGTTTTTTTTATCGTTAGTAGGATTTACGTTATATCTATCCTTTACTAAGACTCTCATATTAGCTTGGCTATTAGCACCGATACCATTAACGATGCTAATAATTTTGTTGCAACCTGAAGTCAGACCAAAAAAACTTAATCCTATTGCCCTGTTTAAGAATGCAGTGAATTTACTTTTGGATGGTGCACGAGAAAACTTATTCGGTATGAAGTATATTATTAATACTGCTATTGAACACACATTGCCTCATTTATCGAATGATAGCATTATTAACAATATTAATATATTAAAAGATAAATATGGTGAGAAGGTACCAGAACCTAAGGATGTTATATGTAATGATGAGTTTGTTAAGTTTATCCAGTATATAAAAGGAGAAAAAGAGTTTAGGAAGAGTGATGAACAAGAATTCATTAACTATCTTAATAGATGGTGCAATAATGATGAACAAGTTCATGTTTCTGGACTTACAGGAGGGCAAATTTTATACTTAGTTCTAAAGGCTTGTAATAGTGGAGATAGTGAATCAGTTGCAGCAAAAAGGCGGGAATTGGCAAAGTCTTTAATGTATGCCATAAATTATGCTCAAGGGACGTTTATTCCTGAAACTTGCTTTACCGGTATTATTGGTGCTGCGATAAAGTCATTAGAAGGAATACACCCTGATATTAGAGTAGAATACCTTATGGAAGACAGAATTGGAACGTATGCAGAAGGTGAGGCGTGTGAGTTTATTAAGAAAGAGCTGAAAAAAAAGAAGAATCATAAAGAAATCCTCAATGCTTGGGATAAGTCAGATGATAGCAGTAACCAAATAACTTCTAATTTTATTCAAGAGATCAGGATACCTTTAATGAGAAATTTGTTTAGCTTGGATTGTAGTGAACAGAATGTAATAGATACAATAGAAAATCTTGAATATATTAATCCAGGAAGATTAACCGACCCAAACATCGATAATATAAGAAGAACAGGTTCAGCACATGAATTATAAAAACTTATGTTCCTTGCCTTGCAGAAGATTTGTGATATTTTTATAGTGCTTTAAGAAAATTAATATTGCTACAGTGAGTAGTGCAAGAAATAAGTCTTTTTGAAAAAAGAGAGATGCTAATACAGCTGCTGTAGTAGAAGTCAAAGAAGCAAGAGAAGAGTATCTAAAGATAAAAAATACCACTATCCAGGCAAATATAAATATCAAAGCAATTGGCATATTAAGTGCTATCAGAACTCCCAAAGTTGTTGAAACTCCTTTGCCTCCTTTAAATTTTAGCCAAATAGGAAACATGTGCCCTAAAACTGCTAAAATTGCAGATACATATATATAAAAATCGTTATTATCACAAAATTGTTGTGCTATATAAACGGCGATGAATCCTTTCAAGGAATCCAGAAGTAATGCCAGAGCAGCAAGAAATTTATTCCCTGTTCTTGCAACGTTTGTAGCACCGATATTACCTGAACCTATTTCTCTTAAGTTTATCCCTTTTATTCTTGTAATAATTAAGCTAAACGGTATTGAACCGAGTATATAGGATAGTATAAGGACTATAACTAACACAGGTAAAATTTACTATCGAAAGACCTCGTCATCCCGCTGCTTGTTAGCGGCTGAGATACCGCGGCGGTATGACGTAGGGAAGTCTTACTTATTATAGCTATACCTCTCCGCATATATCGAAGATTCAATTAATTTTATTATTTTTCAGCCTTTTTAGGTAGCACTGAACTTTATCGTTAATCTGATTACTAAACAGTATAAGCGCTGTCATATTGATGAGAGCTAAACAAGAGAATAAAGTTCCACCAATATTGGCAATAGCCATTCTATCTTTAGAAAGACCAGAAAAAAACGCCACAATTATTACCGCTATGCGATATATCACTATACTTTTTGCACCGAATAAATATAGCCACCCCATTTCACAACAATATACAAACGAAATTACTGAAGAAAATGCAAACAAAGGTGCAGCTATTGTTAGAAGTATAGGAAACCACGGAGAAACTGTCTCAAATGCCTTTTGAGTAATTAATATCCCTTCACCAACACTAGTCTGGTATGCACCTGTTATTACTATCGTTATTCCAGTTAAACAGCAAATGAGCATTGTATCAAAACACGGTTCTATCATAGCAACAAGCCCAGTTCTTACTGGTTCTTCATCTTTAGTTGTTGCATGAGTAATTGCAGCAGAACCAACACCCGCTTCGCTGGCAAAAATTGCTCTTTGAATTCCAGCAACAAATGCTCCTACCATCCCTCCGCCAACAGCATTAAAATCTATCATGCTGGAAAATAATATCTTAAATGTGTGACCAAGATTGTGGATATTAAATCCAATAATAACAAGGCAGCTACATATATATATGAGTGACATAATAGGCACTAGTGCAGAAGATACTCTAGCTATCCTTTTAATTCCGCCAATAATCACTAGAGCAAGCAGCGCAGAGATTATGGAAGAAAGAAACCAAGAGTGACCATCTACCCAACTTGAATAGCCAGATAATATTGAAACCATTTGGTTGGTTTGAAACGCTACACTTCCACCAAGGCCTGATAATACAAAGAATACTGCATACATGGCAGCCAGCACAATACCAAGTTTTTTAAATCCAAATTCCTCCAGACCATTCCTTATATACTGAAAGGGGCCACTAAACAATTGGTCCTGATCTTCTGTTCTATGTCTAAACGCCAACGTTACCTCAGCAAATTTTGCTGACATACCAAAAAAACCTGTAATCATCATCCAAGGCACCGCTCCTGGTCCACCCATTGAAACTGCAATTGCGACTCCAGCAACAGTTCCAAGGCCTACTGTGCTTGAAAGTGCAGTCATAAATGCCTGAAAATGCGTAATATGACCATCATGGTGATTCGTGTCATATTTTCCACATAAAATAGCAAACGCATGCTTAAACATTCTTATGTTGAGAAATCCAAAACGTAATGTTAGAAACACATAACCAAAAACTAGTAGAAGGATTATAAATGGCACGTAAAGGATCTTGAAAAACAGTACTTCATTCATGAAGTTATTTATTCCATTCAACACAGCGTCATAACTTTCGTAAAAACCTGAAGCAGCGTACACATCATTAAACAATAGGCAAAATAACACCATACAAAGCAATCTATAAATCATGTTAATACCTTTTAGAATTGTAATAAGAATCTATTGTATTCAAAACTTCCCTTCTTAGTAGATATATTGCAACAGCATTTGGAATCATAAGGCACATAAACAAACTGTCACCTAGGTAAGATATAAATTCTATATTTTTTGACATACAACTAATATACACTGAAATCACTATAAGAATTTGGAACGGTATCAGTATTTTTTTATTACCAAATAAATACAGTAGAGCAACTTCGCAGTAGTAACAATAAGCTATTATTGTGGAAAATGCAAAGGAAAACATCATTAGTGGAAAAACTAACTTGCCGAACAAAGGCAAAGCTGTTAAAAATACCGAACTAATTAGTGTAATATCACCAACGTTATCAGTGCTATGCATACCAGTGATAATTATCACAATACCAGTCAAAAATGAGATTAATATTGTGTCTATAAGTGGTGCAATCATTGCAACGCACCCAACTTTAATTGGATTTACCTCTTTTACAGTTGAATGTGCTATAGCTGCTGTTCCGGTACCTGCTTCGTTAGCAAACACTGATCTTCTCACTCCGGCTATTAATCCGCTCAATACTCCGCCTCCTATAGCTGATTTGTTAAAGATGTCTTGGAATATTATGGATAAAGCATTCAGCAAGTTACTTCCGTTTACATAAATTAAATATATACACATACCCACATATAGCACTATCATAATTGGTGCTAAGCTTGTTGAAACGAAAGCAATGCGCTTTATTCCTCCCAATATTACAATAAAGACAAGCAGGGATATAATAATGGACGCGTTGTATTCGAAGAGGTTATTTGACAATGCTGCTATCTGATTTGCTTGAAATGGTATACCGCCCAAAATCATTGCAATAAGTAGCATAATCGCATAAGTGAAGGCAAGAAATCTACCAGTTTTTGCAAATCCAATTTTTGCAAGCCCGTACTTCATGTAATAAAAAGCCCCGCCAGTTGTATTTTCAGAGCGATAAGTGAATGCAAGCACCACCTCGGCAAACTTTATCGACATACCAAGTATTCCAGTAATTACCATCCAAAAGACTGCACTTGGGCCTCCTATTGTGATAGCTATTGCAACTCCTGATATTGTTCCAAGGCCAACTGTTCCTGAGATTACTGTTGCAAATGCTTGAATATGAGTGATGATACCATTGTTATTACCATTACACTTTAGGTTGAATAGCGTCTGTACTCCATGCTTGAATAATCTAAAGTTAATGAATTTGAACCGAACCGTACAAAAAACTCCAGTTGCAATTACCCAAATAATTATAAATGGAATGTTGAATATCTTTATATATAGAAGAGAGTTTAATAGATCAGTTACTTTTACAATCATGCTGCTCACTACTTTTGATATAGCTAACGAGTTTTATATGTAAAATATATGTAAAACCCGATGCTTATTGGAATAGTAAGTGTATACACTATACCTAAAATTGGTAGAGTCATCCAGGGCTTACTGATGAAAAATACAATAAGTACTCCAAAAAATGACACAAATATATAGGATAGGCTTTTGGGAATATAAATATATTTTGCGGAGAAAGTTGGAATGTGACTTATCGAAAAAAATGAAATGGCCAGAAAGTAACAAGCCACGTTTCTTGTGTTAAAAAATCGCTCTATGAGAAGTAAGTATTCACTCTCATGAGATTGAAAGGTAATAATTATTGGCAACAAAGAAAGTAAAGCACACACTGGAGCTGGAACACCAGAAAAGAAAAATTTTTCCCAGTGTGATTGTTCTGAGTGTAGCGAAACATTGAATCTTGCAAGTCTTATTGATATGCAGATTACGTATATCATTACTAAAATCCAACCTATGACTTTGATTTCGTTTAGCTTCCAAAAATACAAAAGAAATGCAGGCGCTGCACCAAAGTTTAGAAAATCTGCAAAAGAATCAAGCTGGGCTCCAAAATCGCTAGTTGATTTTAGAATTCTAGCTATTCTGCCATCCATTCCATCTAGTATTGCTGCAATGATGATAAAAATTACTGAGAATTCCCATTGTTCATTAAATGTAAATTTAAGTGAAGTGAGACCAGAACATAAACCCAATAAAGTTATAAAATTTGGGAATAATTTAGTAATAGGTAAGGATCTACTGTTACTTTCATCGTTATTCATATAACATCAAAAGTAAGCTTCTCTTGAACGTTTTCCTTATTTAAGTTTGCTATAATTGTTTCACCACCAATAACAGTTTGCCCTTCTGAAACTCTTACTTCTATATCAGCGGGAACATAAATATTCACTCTACTGCCAAATCTTATAATTCCAAACCTTTCACCTGCTTTTACGTTCTGGGATACTCCTAAATTACAAACGATACGACGTGCAATTAATCCAGCTATTTGCTCCACAATAATTTCTTTTCCCTTTTCGTATTCAATCACAATAACCTGCTTTTCATTTTCATTACTAGACCTATTGCTCATTGCGGATACAAACTTGCCTTTTTTATAATTCATTTCCTTTATCGTACCAGATATTGGTATACGGTTCACATGGACGTTCAAAACGCTTAAAAATATGCTAACAAGCGTGAACTTCTTCTCTTCTCCATTTTCTGCCGATAAAGGATAATTAACTTCTTCAATTTTTGAAATCACACCATCAGCAGGACTTAATATAAGATCCTTATTGTTTGGCACAGCTCTTGCTGGATCGCGAAAGAAATAAGTACACAATAATGTCGGAAACAAGCACGTAACACCAAACCCCCAAGATATAGAGAATGCTATACACGTTACTATAAAGGAAACTACTATAAATGAATAACCTTCTCTGTTTATATTAGGTAAACCAAAACACATAATCTTATTAACAATAATCTACTATTAACAACTTATCATTTATAATTTCTCATGAAAAGCTTTTTTTAACTGCTTCAGCAAAGTCTTTTTGATACAAGACAGATTGTTATATTAGCACACCATCATACTGTAACAACCCATCCAACACAAAATCTAATGCCTAAGTTTAGATCAGAAAACTGATTCTTCTAAAAGTTGCTCACTATCTTCGTCTATTATGATAGAATTATCATGATTTCTGAGTAAATCTCTGATTTTCGTTTCTATTTCATTTGCGACTTCTTTGTTTGTTTTTAGGTAAGTTTTTACATTCTCTCTTCCTTGTCCAAGACGTGTGTTGTTATATGAATAGTAAGCGCCTGCTTTTTCAAGCACACCAAGCTTTGCTCCCATATCTATTATTTCTCCGAGTTTTGATATACCTTCATTGTACATTATATCAAATTTCGCTTCTCTAAATGGAGGAGCAACTTTATTTTTTACAACTTTAACTCTTGTTTCATTGCCTGTAATATTTTCTTTGTCTTTTATTACACCAACTTTTCTTATATCAAGCCTTACAGAAGTATAGAATTTTAATGCATTTCCACCCGTGGTAGTTTCAGGATTCCCATACACTACTCCTATTTTCATACGAATTTGATTAATAAATATCAATATACAGTTCACTTTTGAAACGGCAGAGGTTAGCTTTCGTAGCCCGTGACTTAGAAGCCTTGCTTGCAGCCCCATGTGTTGATCACCCATATCACCCTCAATTTCAGCTCTTGGGGTTAACGCTGCAACAGAGTCAATAACTATCACATCAACCGCACCGGAACACACTAAATACTCAACAATATGCAACGCCTGCTCTCCAGTGTCTGGTTGTGAAATTACTAAATCATCAGTGCTTACCCCAAGTTTACGAGCATATAAGACATCCAATGCATGTTCTGCATCGATAAATGCGCATGATCCTCCTTTTTTTTGTGCTTCAGCAATCACGTGCAAGGCAAGAGTGGTTTTACCAGAACTCTCGGGACCAAATATTTCAATTATACGCCCTTTTGGCAGACCTCCAACACCTAGAGCCGAATCAAGCGCAATTGATCCTGTGGATATTGTGTCTATTTTTTCTACAGGGTTTTGCTTCAACTTCATTATTGCACCTTTACCGAATGCTTTTTCAATCTGGCTTATTGCGTTATCTAGCGCTTTTTGTTTATCACTATTTCTTTCTTCTGGGTTACTTGCCATAGATCATTTATTAATTTATATAATTCTCTATGATAATCGAACGCAAGTAACCTGCCAAGGGTTTTTTAATAATGAAGAACGTTATCATAGAAAAATTAGCTACCTAAATTATATTAAGATAGAAAGTTAGATAGACTCTGCAGTGCGATACAAAATAACGGTAGAATATAATGGTAGTAGTTTCTCTGGTTGGCAAAAACAGCAACACTCTGCTAACTCAATCCAGGAGAAGATAGAAAATGCTATATTTAATTTTAGTGGTGAGAAAATTGCCTTGTACTGTGGTGGCAGGACTGATGCAGGGGTTCATGCTTTAGGACAAGTTGCTCATTTTGATATGGAAAAGGAATTTGAGCTTTATAGACGCGAATTCTGGATTAAAGGAGAATAGAAAAGGCAAGAAAACAGGGTAAACTCAGCAGTTATAAAAAAACAGATGAGGTTAACCATGGAAGATATAACAAACTGTTTTGTTTGGTCGATGATTTTTGCAGAGATATAGAGAAAAATTTTGCAGGTAAACTACTGCCAAATGGTAAAAAACCCACAAGAACAACGGAAATTGAGCACTCCGAAATCATGACAATAATCCTGCTATATCAACAATCTCCGTGTAAAAATTTCAAAACTTTCTATCTACATTACCTAACGTTGCTCTACAAATCAGAGTTTCCAAAGTTGCCTTCATATACCAGGTTTGTTGCTCTAAAGCCTAGGGTTTTGTGGCATTTAGCAATGTTGTTGCATTGGCTTTGTGGACAGTCAGAAAACACTGGAATTTCATATATAGACACAACTCCCATTGCAGTTTGTCATGCAAAAAGAATATCCAAAACAAAGTTTTTGCTGGAATTGCAAAATTAAGCAAGAGTACTTACGGCTGGTTTTTTGGTTTCAAATTACATATGGTAATCAATGAAAATGGTGAAATTCATTCACTTACGCTAACAAAAGGCAATGTTGATGATAGGATACCTGTGCCAAATCTGACGGAAAAATTAACCGGCCTTTTGTTTGGTGACAAAGGTTATATTGCAAAAGAGCTTTTTCAGAAGCTGTTTGACCGAGGTTTGAAACTTGTTACCAAGGTGAAAAAAGGTATGAAAAATGCATTGATTTCGCTAAATGAGAAGATTTTACTGAGAAAAAGGTCTATCATTGAGACTGTTTTTGGTTACCTAAAAAATAGACTAGAAATTGAACACACTCGCCATAGATCCCCTGTTAATTTTTTGGTTCATATCTTTTCTACTCTCATTTCCTATTCCATCAAATCCAAAAAGCCTTCTATTTCCTATACTTTCTTCCTTCCTTAATCCAGAATTCGCGTTTATAGGGTTTGGACATATTTTTTGTGGTGAGCCAAACGATAAATTAGGTGGTATGCATTTTGTAGGTAGATATGTTGAAGCTCAAGAAGATAAATGGGCAGGTGCAATTTGGAATCCTATGCGATAAATCAGATATTAAGCCGCCAGTTTATACATTTTGAATGAAATATTTAGGTAAGGATGGGGAAGTCATTCCGCTACGTGTTAGCGCCGCGGCGGTATGATGTAGGAAAACCTTAGCTATAGCTTTAGAACTCCCAAAAGGTCAGGAACATTGAATGACTTGACAGAAAGTTCAAAATAAATTACCCATATAAAATGTCCTTGAGTCATAATTTTTTATATGTTAGATGTGGTATCAATTGCTTCAGATCATGCTGGTTATGAATTAAAATCAGAAATAAAATCCTATCTGGAAACCCTAGGTTATAGAGTGGTAGATCAAGGCTGTACTGCTAAGCAAAGGTGTGTAGATTACCCAGACTATGCTGTTAAAGTTGTAGAAGATATAACAAACAAAAAAGCAAATTATGGGATATTAATTTGTGGTACAGGTTTGGGCATGAGTACTGTGGCAAATCGTTTTGAAGGAATCTACGCTGCTTTATGTAACAGTGTTGAGATCGCAAAATTAGCTCGCGAGCATGGCAACGCAAATGTACTGTGTCTTGGTGCAGGATTTACTGCGAGTGGATTAGCAAAAGACATAGTCAAACAATTCCTCGAAACAGAATTTTCAAAAGAAAGCAGACATAAAAAACGCCTTGATAAACTCAGCAATATAACCTCTAAGAAAAAAAAAACAAAAACTTATAACGAAGATGAAATATCAAAATTCGCTAAAATAGCAGTCCAGTGGTGGGATGAGAACGGCAAATTCAAACCATTGCACATGATGAATCCTGTTAGAGTATCTTACATTATTGAGAAAATAAAAGAGTTAAAAAAATGCGATTTAAAAGAATTATCATTGCTTGATGTTGGATGCGGTGGTGGCATTTTGTCAGAGTCAATGGCACGCGTTGGCATTAACGTTGTGGGAATAGATGTATGTGAAGAAAACATCAAAGTAGCGCATTCACATGCGAAAAAAGTAGGGTTAAATATAGAATACACGCACACCAGCATTGAAGAGTTAAGCAATGACAAGAAGTACGACGTGGTTCTGCTGATGGAAGTAGTTGAGCATGTAGATAATTTAGAATTCTTTATGAGAAGAGCAATAGAACTGCTAAAACCGGAGGGGTTAATCTTTATATCCACAATAAATAGAACTATCAAATCCTTCTGCCTTGCAATAATTGGTGCAGAGTACATATTAAATTGGCTGCCTAAGGGTACGCATAACTGGAATAAATTTCTCAAGCCGTCAGAAATTGCAAATCACTTAAGAGAAAATAATGTAACGCTGCAAAACATGGCTGGCATGGAGTACAACGTGATAAAGCGTGAGTGGAATCTAACTAAAGGTGTGGATGTTAATTATATACTTTATGGAAACATTGTAGTTTGAGAAGGTTCTAATGTCATCCGAGTAGCTTGACTACTTGGATCCAGAAAAAAGAATGGTGTCATGAAAGTAGCTAACACTGGTTCCTTTATGACGATGTCATCCCATTTGGTGTCATTCCAGTCTGGAATCCAGCCTTTCCATAATCATCAAAACGTTGTATTTTAACGTAAAACAGCTATTTTTATGCTCACCAACTTAATAAAATTCCTGGATTCCAGCGTTACGCGCTGGAATGACAGCAGTCCTAACGCGAATTCTGGATTAATAGATGAGGTTAACCATGGAAGATATAACAAACTGTTTTGTTTGGTCGATGATTTTTGCAGAGATATAGAGAAAAATTTTGCAGGTAAACTACTGCCAAATGGTAAAAAACCCACAAGAACAACGGAAATTGAGCACTCCGAAATCATGACAATAATCCTGCTATATCAACAATCTCCGTGTAAAAATTTCAAAACTTTCTATCTACATTACCTAACGTTGCTCTACAAATCAGAGTTTCCAAAGTTGCCTTCATATACCAGGTTTGTTGCTCTAAAGCCTAGGGTTTTGTGGCATTTAGCAATGTTGTTGCATTGGCTTTGTGGACAGTCAGAAAACACTGGAATTTCATATATAGACACAACTCCCATTGCAGTTTGTCATGCAAAAAGAATATCCAAAAACAAAGTTTTTGCTGGAATTGCAAAATTAAGCAAGAGTACTTACGGCTGGTTTTTTGGTTTCAAATTACATATGGTAATCAATGAAAATGGTGAAATTCATTCACTTACGCTAACAAAAGGCAATGTTGATGATAGGATACCTGTGCCAAATCTGACGGAAAAATTAACCGGCCTTTTGTTTGGTGACAAAGGTTATATTGCAAAAGAGCTTTTTCAGAAGCTGTTTGACCGAGGTTTGAAACTTGTTACCAAGGTGAAAAAAGGTATGAAAAATGCATTGATTTCGCTAAATGAGAAGATTTTACTGAGAAAAAGGTCTATCATTGAGACTGTTTTTGGTTACCTAAAAAATAGACTAGAAATTGAACACACTCGCCATAGATCCCCTGTTAATTTTTTGGTTCATATCTTTTCTACTCTCATTTCCTATTCCATCAAATCCAAAAAGCCTTCTATTTCCTATACTTTCTTCCTTCCTTAATCCAGAATTCGCGTCTTTAGATCCCGCTAACAAGCAGCGGGATGACGAGGTTATCGTCATGTTGCCACGAACCATCATACCGCCGCGAACCTTCATACCGCTGCGGTATCTCATCAGCTAACAAGCAGCGGGATGACGGTTGTCGTTTAGCTATAAATATTAAGAAATTTACCAAACGAAAAAAAGGCAAAAGAAGCCCTGGTCATTGTCTATTTTCAGTATTGGCGTTTTTTTATGTTTTAAACGTTTAATAACCGCGACTCAGCTGCTTTTTAATGCAACTAACCTTTAGTCATAAATGTTTAAGAAATTTACTAAGCAGAAAAAAAGGCAAAGAAATCCCGTGGTAATTAGTGTTCACTCTCTAATCCTTCAAATTGGCCTACTATACTGTCTTAAACGCTTTATAAGCGCGTTTCGGCTTGTATAGGTAGAAACCTAAAAGTTTTATAAAGACATAAGGCGCACATAGTGCAAAAAATTAAAAATAAGACGCCAACTACGTTGTTTTTTTGCTGTTTAATCTGCACAGATGAAGATAACTGAATACCTTCAGTATCATGATAAGGGGGCTGGCGGAGTTTGTCAAGGAATCTTTGACGAAATGATTTTGAAAGTAAAGAGCGGGAGAAGGGGTTCGAACCCTCGACCTCAACCTTGGCAAGGTTGCGCTCTACCAACTGAGCTACTCCCGCAATTAAATTAACCTAAATTTACTTAATTATAGGCATATACAGCGATTTGTAAACCCCGTGTACACGAAAAATGTGAGAGCCCATAAATTTGTGTGGTTCCTTCTATGATCTTTTCGTATACTTAAGGCTCATTTTTGATTATCATAGGTTTTCAATTGTGCCAAAAAATGTATTAATTTTATGGGAATATTTTTATATAAAGACGACTTGCCAGCTAGTTCAATACCAGATGATGTAAGGTCTATAGCTGTTGATACCGAGGCAATGGGGCTACTTCATAGCAGAGATAGATTATGCCTTGTGCAGCTCTCTTTTAATGATGGCAACGCTCACTTAGTTCAACTCAAGAACGATTATACAGCGCCAAATTTGAGAAAAATATTAGAGGATAAAAATATAACTAAAATATTTCACTTCGCGCGATTTGATGTAAGCATAATACGTCATTACTTGGAAACTTGGGCACTTCCGTGCTATTGCACAAAAATAGCTTCACGGTTAGTTCGCACTTACACAGATAATCATAGCTTAAAAGAGTTATGCTTAGAGCTGCTTGATACCAAACTAAATAAGCAGCAGCAATCTTCTGATTGGGGAAATGAAAATTTGACAGACAAACAAAAAAGTTATGCTGCATCTGATGTTTTGTATCTTCATAAGATAAAGGAAAAGCTAGACTTAATGCTGGAACGTGAAAATAGAAAAGAATTGGCCCAAAAGTGTTTTGAATTTCTTCCTACTCGTATTGAGTTGGATTTAATGGGGTGGGAAAACGTGGATATCTTTAACCACCAGATGTAATCATTTGTGAGAAGTTTTTTGTTTGTGCAAAACACTTTAGGGCAATTTTTCAGGCTCTGCGGTAAGAATTTAGTTGATTAGTTGCTAATTGATGCGCTATATTTTACAAAAATTTAGGTATTTTATGAGTGATGATATTACATCGGTAAATGATCAAAATTTCAAATCTGAAGTCATTGACTATAAAGGGTTCGTGCTGGTAGATTTTTGGGCAGAATGGTGCGGGCCATGCAAAAGTCTAATGCCACGTATCGAACAATTGGCTAAGGATAGAAAAGGCAAGATCAAGATCTGCAAATTCGATATAGATGGAGAAACTGAAGTGCCAAGTAAGTATGGAGTGCAATCTATACCCACTTTAATCATATTTCAAGATGGTAAGGAAATTGCACGCAAAATTGGTGCAACAAATGATTTGCTAAGTTGGGTTGATAGTGAAATAAGCTAATAGACAAATTTGCTTTTGTGTGTATTATAAATATTGATAAAAGGGATTGTAGCTCAGTCGGTTAGAGCAGTTCGCTCATAACGAATTGGTCGTAGGTTCGAGTCCTACCAATCCCACCGTTGTATTGATCTTAGCATGATCGTAACAATGAGAAAACTATAATATATGAACTATATGTTGATATAATAGAGGAAATAATGGAATTTACTAAATCTTTGAATAATAAGTTAGATGAGTTGCACTTACTAAATCATCCATTCTACCAATCATGGAATACAGGAAGCTTAAGCTTGCAAGCTTTACAGACCTATGCTAAAGAATATTATCACCACGTTGCTGCGTTTCCTCGTTATATCAGTGGTATACATTTTTTGTGCCCAGATCTAAAAATGCGACAGGTTTTGCTTGGTAATTTGATAGAAGAAGAACAAGGTGATGAAAATCATCCAGAGTTATGGCAGCGTTTTGCTGAAGGACTAGGAGTAGCACGATCTGAACTTCTTGAAGATGCACAGATTAAGGAGACGCAAGAATTAGTTGACGGTTACTTTGACATTGTAAGATCAGGTTTTGCGGCAGGTCTTGGAGCCTTGTATGCTTACGAACGTCAAACTCCAGAGGTTTCTAAGTCTAAAATTGAAGGTTTAAAAAAACACTATTCAATAAGTGATGAGCGTTCTCTTCAATTTTTTACGGTCCATATGCATGCTGATGAATGGCATTCTGAGGAGTGTGCAAATCTTATTGAAGATCTAGATGAAAAAGAGCAAGATAAAGTTATGCAGGGTGCTCAAAAGGGAGCAAAGCTCTTGTGGGGTTTTCTTGATGGAATGATGAATGCTAGCGTGTGTTAGTAGTTGTAAGTAGCTTAAGAATTAAAACTTAGTGGTGTTGGAATGCAATGTCTACATGTAATCTTCTTATATCTGATTTACGGCTTTGGGTTCATTTAGGCTATAGTGCAGAAGAGAAGTCTCATTCCCAATTAGTTAGTATTGATGTTGATTTTATTTTTAAATCTCCTCCTTTAGGGCTTATGACTGACCGACTTGAAGATACTGTCTGCTATCTAGAGATAGTACAAAATATTCAATCTCTTGTTCAGAGCAAGCAATTCAATTTAATCGAGCACTTAACCCATGATATATACAGAGCCATTAATAATCTTTTGGTGCAAAAAAACATACTATTTCTTCCATAAGAGTGACTACTCACAAAGTTGCACCACCCGTTCCTAATGTGCATGGAGGCGTCTTTTTTACCTATTGTAATGCACTGCAAGAACAGGAAGATAACTAATGATCTATATTTCTATTGGCTCAAATATGGGAAATCGCTTTTCCCATTTACAAAAGGCTGCTCAGTTACTGAAGGAGCGCTATTTTAAAAATTTAAAATCTTCAATTGTTCTGGAGACTAAGGCTATTTTACCAAATGATGCTCCACCTGGGTGGGACAAGCCATTTCTAAATATGGTTGTGTATGGAAGTTGTTCTTCTTCTCCTGAAGAGCTGTTATAACGCGAATTCTGGATTAAGGAAGGAAGAAAGTATAGGAAATAGAAGGCTTTTTGGATTTGATGGAATAGGAAATGAGAGTAGAAAAGATATGAACCAAAAAATTAACAGGGGATCTATGGCGAGTGTGTTCAATTTCTAGTCTATTTTTTAGGTAACCAAAAACAGTCTCAATGATAGACCTTTTTCTCAGTAAAATCTTCTCATTTAGCGAAATCAATGCATTTTTCATACCTTTTTTCACCTTGGTAACAAGTTTCAAACCTCGGTCAAACAGCTTCTGAAAAAGCTCTTTTGCAATATAACCTTTGTCACCAAACAAAAGGCCGGTTAATTTTTCCGTCAGATTTGGCACAGGTATCCTATCATCAACATTGCCTTTTGTTAGCGTAAGTGAATGAATTTCACCATTTTCATTGATTACCATATGTAATTTGAAACCAAAAAACCAGCCGTAAGTACTCTTGCTTAATTTTGCAATTCCAGCAAAAACTTTGTTTTGGATATTCTTTTTGCATGACAAACTGCAATGGGAGTTGTGTCTATATATGAAATTCCAGTGTTTTCTGACTGTCCACAAAGCCAATGCAACAACATTGCTAAATGCCACAAAACCCTAGGCTTTAGAGCAACAAACCTGGTATATGAAGGCAACTTTGGAAACTCTGATTTGTAGAGCAACGTTAGGTAATGTAGATAGAAAGTTTTGAAATTTTTACACGGAGATTGTTGATATAGCAGGATTATTGTCATGATTTCGGAGTGCTCAATTTCCGTTGTTCTTGTGGGTTTTTTACCATTTGGCAGTAGTTTACCTGCAAAATTTTTCTCTATATCTCTGCAAAAATCATCGACCAAACAAAACAGTTTGTTATATCTTCCATGGTTAACCTCATCTGTTTTTTTATAACTGCTGAGTTTACCCTGTTTTCTTGCCTTTTCTATTCTCCTTTAATCCAGAATTCGCGTTTAATAGTGTGATAAATAAAGTAAATATAACAAGAAGTAAAAATCAACAGCATAAAGAAAAGACTTAAAGAGAGGCCAAATCAAAGTGCAATGGTATTTCACTAATCCAATTATTTTTCTCTTGATCTAGCCTATCATCTAATATTGCCTGTCTTATTGATTCCATTAACTTATTCATGAAGAAAACGTTATGAATGGTAACGAGCGTGTAAGCCAGGAGCTCTTTAGCTTTCAGTAAATGGTGTATATAAGCTCTTGAATGTTTTCTGCAGGTAAAACATAAACAGTCACTTTCAATTGGGTTATTGTCCAGCTCAAATTGTTGATTCCGCAAATTAATATGCTCTTTGCACTTTGAAGAAATAGAATCTCTATTTTTTACTTTAATAAGCGCACCACCATGCCTTGCCAAACGAGTTGGATGCACACAATCAAACGTGTCAATTCCAAGACTTACTCCATGAAAGATGTCCACAATTCCACCAATACCAAGCAAATGAGTAGGCCTGTCTTTTTTTAGGTGGTCCATAGTGAAAGAAACTACATCGTACATCTGCTCTTTACTTTGACCAAGTGATCCACCTATTGCTTGACCAAAAAATGGCAGATCGTTGATAAAATCACAACTTTCTCTACGTAAATCTTGATACACTCCGCCTTGACTAATTCCATACAGTGCCTGCTTGCCATTATTGTTTTTTTCAAATTCATTTAAAGAACGTTCAGCCCATCTGTGACTCATGAGCATTGATTTTGCTGTGTATTCTTTGCTGACGTGAAATGGAGTGCATTCATCTAAAACTAGGATTAAATCTGCACCTAATTTTTGTTGAATTTGTATAGACTTTTCAGGAGTCAAGCAATAAGTTTTACCATTAATGTAAGAACGAAAAATTGCCCCATCCTCATTAATTTTGATCAGAGTTTTTTGTTTTTTTCTTATTCCTTTTATCTCTTCCGAAACTGATCCGTGCCCTAAGCTAAATATCTGATATCCACCTGAGTCAGTTAGCATTGACCCATTCCATCCCATCATCTTGTGCAAACCACCAAGTTTTGCAACAGTATTCTCTCCTGGTTGAAGCATTAGGTGATAGGTGTTGGAAAGTATTATCTGAGTACCTGCTTCACTGATTCTCTCGATATCTGCAGCTTTAATTGCAGCTTTTGTTGCACAGAATATAAAAGCTGGTGTTTCTACGCTTCCATTTGGAGTTTTAATTGTTCCAACTTTTGCAGAACCTGATTGCTTGATTATCTTAAATGCAAATTCTTCTTTCATCTATTTGCCTGAAAGTTCTGTTATGATGTTTTCTACTTTCTCAGGAGTAAGATTTTCATAGAAGTCATTATTGATCTGCACAACGGGAGCATTAACGCATGCACCTAGGCATTCAACTTCTTTTAAAGTGAACAAATTATCTTTAGTAGTCTCACCGATATTGATTCCAAGTTTTTTTTTAAAGGTATTTAAAACTTCTTCACTATTGCACAACCAGCAAGGAGTTGTTCTACAAATTTGTATTAGATATTTGCCTACTGGTTTTAAATTATACATGGTGTAAAAATTTGCCACTTCATATACACGAATATGTGGAATATGCAGCATATCAGCAACATAACGCATAGCAGGTTCAGAAACCCATCCGCATTGCTCTTGAACCAGATATAGTAAAGGCATGACAGCACTACCTTCTCTGCCTTTAGGATACATCTCTATAAACTTTCCTGCTTTCTTGAGGTTTTCTGATGTAAAACTAAACTGCTCTTCTTTTTCTATCATTCATGAGACTCGTGTAAACTTTAACAGATTATACCTGTAGAACCAATGATTGCAATTGTTGGTTTTTTGAGAAATAGCGTTTTGCAGTATCACACTACCCATACTGTCCAACTTGTAAATTCTTTTGGTTGGTTAAAACGCGAATTCTGGATTAATAGATGAGGTTAACCATGGAAGATATAACAAACTGTTTTGTTTGGTCGATGATTTTTGCAGAGATATAGAGAAAAATTTTGCAGGTAAACTACTGCCAAATGGTAAAAAACCCACAAGAACAACGGAAATTGAGCACTCCGAAATCATGACAATAATCCTGCTATATCAACAATCTCCGTGTAAAAATTTCAAAACTTTCTATCTACATTACCTAACGTTGCTCTACAAATCAGAGTTTCCAAAGTTGCCTTCATATACCAGGTTTGTTGCTCTAAAGCCTAGGGTTTTGTGGCATTTAGCAATGTTGTTGCATTGGCTTTGTGGACAGTCAGAAAACACTGGAATTTCATATATAGACACAACTCCCATTGCAGTTTGTCATGCAAAAAGAATATCCAAAACAAAGTTTTTGCTGGAATTGCAAAATTAAGCAAGAGTACTTACGGCTGGTTTTTGGTTTCAAATTACATATGGTAATCAATGAAAATGGTGAAATTCATTCACTTACGCTAACAAAAGGCAATGTTGATGATAGGATACCTGTGCCAAATCTGACGGAAAAATTAACCGGCCTTTTGTTTGGTGACAAAGGTTATATTGCAAAAGAGCTTTTTCAGAAGCTGTTTGACCGAGGTTTGAAACTTGTTACCAAGGTGAAAAAAGGTATGAAAAATGCATTGATTTCGCTAAATGAGAAGATTTTACTGAGAAAAAGGTCTATCATTGAGACTGTTTTTGGTTACCTAAAAAATAGACTAGAAATTGAACACACTCGCCATAGATCCCCTGTTAATTTTTTGGTTCATATCTTTTCTACTCTCATTTCCTATTCCATCAAATCCAAAAAGCCTTCTATTTCCTATACTTTCTTCCTTCCTTAATCCAGAATTCGCGTTAGAGATACCGCGGCGGTATGACGGTGTAGATAGTAATTCGTCATCCCGCTGCTTGTTAGCGGGATCTCTTGTTAGCGGCTGAGATACCGCGAATGAATCGCGGTATGACATGTTGCTTGGGTCAGCTATAGTATTTCTTAAAATTAATAATAAATTTCTTGGCTAGCAAGAAGCTGTAAATTTTTTTTTGCGAGACCTAAGCCGCTTTTGATATAGCTAAAGGTTTACTGACAATCGTCTCATTCCACTACCTGCTGACTTACTTTCTGCTTAGCATATCCATCAAATCAGATTCTTTGAGTTTACTATGGTCAACTTTACTGAACTTATTCACTATAGAGCTCATTTGATTATACTGCTTAATTAGAAGATTAACGTCAGTTACACTTGTTCCGGACCCCTTAGAAATTCTAAGTCTTCTTTTGCCATTTAAAATATCTGGATTTTGCCTTTCCTTTTCAGTCATTGAGTTTATGATGGCTATATATTTTTTCACTTTATTGTCATCTGGCACACCGCTGCTTAGCTTTTTTGTGAATGAACTAGGAATGAATTTCATTATGTTGCTAATACCATCCATTTTATTGAGAGTTTTTAACATTCCCACTAGGTCATTTAGGTCGAATTTACCCTTTTTTACTTTCTTTTGTAACTTATCAATTTCTTCCTGACCAACAATCTCAGCAGCTTTTTCAACCAATGATACAACATCACCCATGCTAAGTATCCTTTTTGCAATTCTATCGGGATAAAAATCATCGAGGTCACTTAATTTTTCACCACAAGCAATAAATTTAATTGGACAATCGGTGATCATTTTCATAGAAAGAGCAGCACCACCACGTGCATCACCATCAACACGGGTGAGAATAATGCCGGTTACACCTATTACCTCATTGAATGATTTGGCAATGTTGACCGCATCCTGGCCTATCATTGCGTCGGCTACTAAAATAACTTCTGCAGGTGAAGCTATTTCCTTTACGGCTTTCAACTCATTCATCATATTATTGTCAATATGAAGCCTGCCTGCGGTGTCTAGTATTAATACATCATAATTATCGTTCTTTGCTGCTGCCAGTGCCCTTTTTGTAATTGCAATAGGCCCCTCATTTATTACTATAGGTAAAGTTTGTACGTCTATCTGTTTACCCAGCACCTCAAGTTGTTTTTGGGCAGCCGGCCTATAAATGTCTAAAGAGGCAAGCATCACTTTTTTCTTTTGCTTTTTTAGCTTGAAAGCAAGCTTTCCTGAGGTAGTTGTTTTACCTGCACCTTGTAAGCCCACCATCATAATCACAGCAGGGGGTTTAACTGCTAGATTTAAGTCACTTTTCTCTGATCCGAGAACTGCAACTAAATTATCCTGCACAATTTTAATTATCATTTGTGCTGGAGAAACACTTTTTATGACTTTTTCCCCAATCACTTTATCTTTAATGTCGTTGATGAATTTTTTTGCAACTTCAAGTGAAACGTCAGCTTCAATTAAAGCTATACGTATTTCACGCATGGCAAGATTAAAATCATCTTCAGAAATGATCGACTTTCCTCTTAGTTTACTAAATACAGAATTTAAACTTTCGGTTAACGACTTAAACATAATAGCATTAGTAGAATACTCATTAAAAAGAGAGAAGAAGCTGAAACAAAACTCACTGAGTTATAACCCAGCACTTCCTTAAGTTTAGTAATATTATCAAAGTATAAACTAGTAAGTGAATTAGTCAAGTTTTGCAGTACGTTGGCAGACATTTCTCTCACTTTAAAGACCAATTGATTGAACAGCAAGATAATATAGGGTATGAAAGCTCTAAAAATCCAATCAACATCCATTTTAAAATTTATTCTCGGGTAAAATAACTTGCGTAAAAGAATGAACAATAAAGTGGTACATAATAACAAATTAAATTGCGACAAAATATTTTTTGTGTTGTACACAAAATCGAAAATCGAAGGTTTATTGTAAATAGGTAAGTAAGGGTTGCCAGCAATTACGCATATAGATGCTAAAATAATCATAGTCATTTTGCCTCCCCTCTCTGCTAAAGGTTTCGACTTACTTTTTGCAATAAATATGTAGTAAAGAAACTTGAGCCCCACGCTTAAATAAAGCAGTAAATTTAGAATCTTGTATAAGTTTTTATACACTTCTAAATTAGCACCACTTGCTTCAATCTCGGCTGTAATGTATGATTTGCTAATAAATCCAGCGGTTCCAGGAAATGCAGCCATTGTAAGTATTGCGATTATAGCACACATGCCTTCCACTGACATCAGTTTGCCTACTCCATTAAAACTAATTGTTTTTGTTCGTGAAATAATCGAATTGCTGACCACAAACAATAATGATTGATAAACAAGAGAGAAGATTATATGCAGTATCAAAATTGGTATTGCCTTTTCCGAAGGGCTGAGTAAACCTCCTGCAATAATCAGCAAGCCCATTTGTCCTACAATATTATAGCATAAAAATCTACGAATATTTTGCTCAAGAGAAGCAAATATAATGCTGTAAATTGCAGTGATGGCGCCTACAAGCGCTAATATTTCAGTACAATCTTGCCATAGGTTATAAGTGTGTAAAAGCATCACTAAAAAAGAGACTTTAGTGGTAAATAAAGAGAGATATGTAGTGCCATATAGCGATGCAGTAGGATATGCATCAACAACCCAAAACGAAAAAGGAAAACAAGCGCAATTTATCAATAAACCCAAAATTATCAGGTTAGTGCTTTGAAGTGCCAATCCTATTATCAATATAACCCCAACCAAAAAGTGTACACAAGCGTACCTTATTGCAGGTCCACTATCTCTACAGCTAGCTGCGATAATAAAAAATGCACTGACGGTCATTAATTCACAGAATATTATAACCAATATCATATGTTCAGATAAAACTGCATAAAGTGAACTAATAGTGTAAGCAGCAAAAGATAGCATTTCTGAAAAAGTCAAATTTTGTGCTGGTAGAACAGCTAAAAATGCAACTGATAAAAAAGATATTAGTATGGTACGAAAAGATAAATCAAAATCTAGAATTGGGAGAGACCAATTTACTGCAATGCTCAAATTTTCAGGTAATTTTAGGACTATAACTATTAATACAGTCAGTAGAAGTAACAGTGACGATTTATAAAGTTGCACAATAATTTAAACCAATATGGTTTATGCTACCTCAATATATGAATAAAATCAATTTGCATATTAACCACTAATTAAACTAATTATCATATAATTATATCAGAGTTTAGAGGGTTATAGAGAAACCGGTCAGATTAGGTTTTTAATCTAATCTGACCGATAGCTTTAATAGTGAGGTAAGCTTTAATATAGCATTCTTAATTCACAATGCTACACTCGTGCATAATTTATTTTTAATTTGTGCACGAGCGTTAGTAAATTATTTACTTTTTGAAATAAAATTTGGCATCACTTTAATATCCAGACTTAGTAAACCTCAGTAGGGCATCCAGTTGGGCCCATAAGAATTATTTGCTCGCCTTCTCTTAAGTGTCTACATAAATTAGTGGAGCCGCCGGTTTCAAGCACAATAGTGGAAATAACTCCTTTTTTTTTGTCTACTTCAGTGCCAGTTACAGCTATACCTTCCATAGCTAGGTTAGTTTTTCTGCCATTGGTTTCAAAATTTTGCAATCTAAAGAATTGCCCAGGTTTAAAATTCTTTGCCGCAAGAGGTGCTTTAATCACTATTTCTATCACTTTATCTGTTAAATATTGAACTTTTATAACCTTTGCAGTGAATTGCTCTTTGATTTTATTGAAAAATTCTTTGTTAGCCAGATCTTCAACGCTTGACCACGCATTTTTTTTCTGGATCTCAGTGTCAGCTACTTGGATGACATCTTTTTTGGTAAAAGTTACTCTTACATTACAACATTCATACAATTGTGCATATGACTCCGAGATTCTAGCTGGAGTGACAGAAACGAAGCTATTAACTCTATTCAAAAGCTGGGAAATAATAGGGTAGCCGTTCTTAGCACTTGCCATAGCTTTCACGACGCTGCCGCTATACGAAGGATGAAGATCACCAAAAAAGCTAATTGTTTTATTGCCTTGCTTATACACTAATATTCTATCTTTATTTTGCATTTTAGGAGAAAATATTGGATCTATTTCTTTTCCTGATGAATTCAAATGAGTAAAATACCCATTACTTAATTTAAAATGCTTTTTATCTTCTGTTGCAATAACCGTATTTGGCTCAGTACCTGCTGCTATAAAAATAGAACGTGCTTTCATGCATTTGATTTCGCCGGATTTTGTGTCTATCAGTTTTATTGATTCAGCATGGTTATATTTATCCGTCACAACTTCAACTGGTTCTAAGTTTTCAATAAAGTAAATCCCTTCTGATAATGCGTTTTGCACCTCTTCGCTATTTAATCGATAACTTGGCGAGTCTTTCAGCTCTTTTCTATATACAACTTTCACTCCCCCAAGACTCTGCATTAACTCTAATATTTTTATTTCTCTACTCTCTTTTTTTGCTAACTCTTGCTCTGCTTGGATCAACTTTGCGTGCGATATAAATTCATTCGCAATTTCATGTTCTTCTTCTGTCCAATCTTTTTCAACATAGTCTTTTCCATATTTACCAACCAATACCTCGTAACGAAGAAGAAATTTTTCTACTTGAATTGGATAATACGCTAAAGCTTCAGTGGCAGTGTCAATCGCAGTAAGCCCCGCACCTATGACAACTATCGGCATACGAACTTGCAGATTTGCTATAGAATCAAATTTAAGAGCGCCAGTCAGTTGTAACAACATAAGAAAGTCAGATGCCATGCGCACCCCACGAGCTAGCATATTCTTTATTTTTATCATTCGAGGCTTACCTGAGCCAAGCGCCAAGGCGATGTGATCAAAACCTAGATTGAAGCTATCTTTCACGGTAATTGTGCCACCAAAACGAATGCCGCCATAAATTGCAAAATTTTCACGTCTTTCTAGTAATAACCTGATAATTTTTAAGTAATTTTTATCCCACCGAGAAGTAATGCCATATTCTGCCACCCCACCAAACCCACCTGCCGTGCGTTCACTCAATTTTTCGTGTTTGAAATCTTTAATTAGCTGGAAATTATCGATCAAAGGTTCAATCTTTAGTCCATCAATGGCGATAACGTTATGCCCATCATTCAACAAATGATGAGCTAAATTAAAACCAGCAGGACCAAGGCCTACAACTAGAACGTTTTTTCCGGTGTTTTCTCTTGGCAATGAACGCTGAAAATTTAAAGGATTCCAACGGCTGAGCAGAGAATATATTTCAAATCCGTACGGTAAACTAAGCACATCATCCAAAATCCTTGTTTCAATCATTGGCACATTCACGGGTTCTTGTTTCTGATATATGCACGAGTTCATGCAGTCATTGCATATTCTGTGCCCAGTAGCCGCACATAATGGGTTATCTATCATCACAATTGCAAGGCTTGCTATGCTGTAGCCTTTGCTTTTCACCAGATTCATTTCTGATATTTTCTGTTCTAGTGGGCAGCCATGGAGCTCAACTTTTAGTGGGGATTGTTTAAAAGTATTGTCGTTATTAATTAGCCCCTTTGAGCAGCTATCCTTATTTTGCTTATGACAGAATATGCAGTAGTGAGCGTTATCTAATGCTTTATTCAAACTCACCTTTTTGCTTGTTAGATCAAAACCATATCGTCTTTTTACTTCATTTGAATACAGCACTTCAACTTTGTCTACTTCTTTTTTAGAAAATGGTATGAGATTTTCATGGTCAATTTTCCTATGGATACTAAAGAGTATACTCTGTTTATTTTTCACTCTCCACGCTGCATATTGTGCTGCAAGTTCTATTTCCTCTTTGTGATCCTCTTTATTTTCAAACCAATGCATCACCTGCTCAGCAAAATTTTTTTCTGTTGTTGGCAAAGTGAGAAAATGACTTAGTTTGTTAGTAATATCTATATTCGCCACATTAGTGTATTTCCTCAATGCATAGCGTTGGACAAATAACCTTTTGCATTTATATATTACAGCAAAGTCATTGTGTTTTTTCTTTAGCTCCTCTATTTCTTTTTCAACATTGAAAAGTTTTGCAATAAATTCATCAAGTAAGTACGAAAGGTCTATAATCAACTGGCTATCGCCAATGCGATTTTCTCTTGCTTCAATTAATGAACAAAACAAGCTTTCATCACATGATTTAATATAATTCAAAAATGTCTCATCCAATTTTATTAATCCACTGCGAGTATATAGACTAGAAAATGAGATATTAAGCTGCATTATACAGTATGCACACTGTCTTTTGTATATTACGTATTTTGTAGCATAGCTAAAATCGTTGCCTCTGCAACCTTTTCTTCACCAACATACGCAATACACTCAAATTTACATGCACTTAAACGTGCGTTTTTAACATTAGCTTGAAGAATCAGTGTGTCCCCTGGAGTGACTGGCTTTCTGAATTTTGCATTTTCAATAGACATAAAGTAAATAGCTTTGTTTTCTATTGTACCTTGACTTTCTTTACCAAGAACACATATAGCAGATGCTTGAGCTAGAGATTCAATTATCAAGACTCCGGGCATTATTGGATGACCAGGGAAATGGCCAATAAAAAATGGCTCATTGAAAGTCACATTTTTGATTGCTTTTATACTTTTACCAGGATCACACTCTATAACCCTATCTACTAAGAGAAACGGATAAGAATGTGGTAGTATTTTTATAATATCACTGATATTAAATTGCATAAGCCTACTCAATGCCTTTTAAAGCAAATTCAGGTATTTCCTTGTTTATATTGTTTAATACCATATCCGATAAATCAACTTCATCCATAGAGTATAACACTTGGTTCTTTTTTGAAATAAATAGTACCAAATCTATGTTGTTTTTTTCTGCCGTTTTTTTAGCAACTTCTTTTATCTTGTTAAAAACACTCTCTACTGCATCTCTATAACTTTCTTCTAAATACAACATTTTTTCAGCGTAAGCATCTCTAGCATTTACAGTATGCTTATTAAACTGTTCTGTCTTTTCCTTTTTTGCTTCTTCTGACAAAAGTTCAAATTCTTCTTTTGATGGCTTAAGTTTTTCTAACTCACTTTCAAATTCTTGTTGTAATCTAGAATTCTGCTCCTTTATTTATTGTTGTATGTTTTGCAGAGCAAGAGATTCATTGATGACTTTGTCACTATCAATAATTGCAGCTTTTGTGTTCTGAGGCCGATATTCTATAAACTTATACCCCACAAATAAGGAAATAATTAAGGCAATAACTGATATAAATAACTGTATATATTTCATTCAAATCCCCGCTTCAATAGAAAATTTAACATTTGGTGATGGTATTATATCATAAGATTCATTTACTAAAGGAAACCCAAAATCTAATCTAAGTCTACCAAAAGGAGAAGGCATTGAAAAGCCAAAACCTGGTGACACTCTTATAAGCTTACTATCATTATATGGATCTTTATATTTCCCACTTTTATCATCTAAGCCGAAAAGTGCTGCATAGTCAACAAATAATGAGCCTTTGATACCAGCATAGTCATATAGTTTTGGTAGTGGAAAATCTACTTGCTGTGTTAAATTAAAATAAGTTTTGCCTCCTAGTGAGCTTTTATTTTTGTTTTCTGTTCTTGGTCCAATACCGGAAAGGTCAAATCCTCTAATTTCATTACCACCTTTAAAAAAGTGCTGGCCAATGTTTAGATCTTCATCGGTATAAGAAAAAATATGACCTGCTGCCATCTTAAAGCGTAGTATTATGCTATCGTCAATTTTACTTAATATAGGATGCGTGTAAAAAGACAAGAACTCAGATTTTAGGAAGTTTACATTCCCTCCCAATCCTGAAATATCCTGACTTAAGCGCAGTAAATACCCTTCTTTTGGAGTATAGAGGTTATCCAGTTTATTATACGCTAATGTGTATCCTACTGATGAAATCTGATGTTCACCTTCTTGCCCCTTTATTATATCAGAGATGTCATTGTCTTTTCCATCCTTATTATCCATATGTATACGGTTATACTTGTAAGAGTAGCGAATGGAATTAGTTAAGTTTTCTATAACTTTGTATGATAATTTTGTTGAAAATCCCATGTCACAACTGTCGAAGCTAGTGTGTGGTTTATCTTGTTTTTCATAAAATACGCCCACACCTAGTGATGTATCAGAATCGTTAAAATTATTTTCAACAACCTCTACATTAGTAGAAAGTGAATATTGATTTTTCTCAAGAGCAAAAGAGAGCTCTTTACCACTACTAAATAAATTACGATCTGTGAAATCAGTTTTTACAAATGCTCCACCAGGAAAGGACATACCTCCTGCTAAAGATAATGAAGCAGTTCTTTTTTCTTTAACATTTAAGTCAAGATTTACTGCATTGTCATTAACTGCGTAACTATTTACTTTTACTGTTTCAAAAAAATCACTACTCATTAGTTTTTTACGTGATTTTTGAATCTCAGATATATTGTACGCATCACCTTCTGCTATACTTAGCTTACTTCTGATCACCTTATCTAAAGTGCGATCGTTACCATCAATTGTAATTTGATTTATATAAATCTTTTTACCCGGCAGAACTCTGTAGGTCACGTCTACAACATTGTCACGTTGTACATACTCTGGATTAACTTTTGCAAATATATATCCTTTTTCATTTAAATATTTGTTTATTTTTTCTACTGTATTATTAATTTTAACTCTATTAAATATCTTATCGTTTTCCTCTGTTATAAAATCCAATATTTCTTCTTTTAGGCTCAAATCCTGAATTTCAGTTTCAATATTAACCTCATTATTTCCAAACAAATACTGCTGTCCTTCGTCAATCAAAAAAGTTAACTCTGTTTGATTGTTATTATCAACCTCAACAATTGGTTGAATATTATTTTGAATATATCCCTTAGACGAATAAAAATGATCGAGCAATTCTGTGTTAATCAATAGATATTGCGGTGAATAATGATTTCCGCCTTTAAAAATGGCTCTAAATAACTTACTAAATATGTCATTACTATGTCTTTTGATAACTTGCTCTAGCTCATTTTCAGAAAAGTTTTTATTGCCTATAAATCTTATATCCTTAATTTTAGAGGTTTTACCTTCTTTTATTTTAAAAATTAGATCAACCCTATTGCCATCAAGCTTATTCAGCTCATATTCAATTTTCACACCAACCTTACCGTTATTTCTATAAGTAGTGATTAAATTCATTAAATCGTTTTGCAATTTTGTTTCAGTGAAAATAGTTAGCGATTTTGACTGAATTACATTATTTAGCAGCTCTTTGCTGTTAAATAATTTATTACCCTTTAATATTATCTTGTTAATCAGTGGATTTTCTTGAATTTTTATTACTAAATTTTTTTTATCATCTATGTAAGCATTAACACTAGCAAATAGCTTTGTTTTATATAAACCTTTTATAATCGAATCTATATCATCGTCGTCTACATAGCTACCAGGTTCTAACTTTATATAAAACCCTATTGTTTGATTGCTTACTCGCTCATTGCCAATGCATTTGATATCTTTTATCTGCGTTTTTTCCTTATTTTCTAAAGCAACAAGTAGAGTAGGGAAAGAGATAAAAATTATTATTAGTATGTGGAATAGTTTTTTCATATGTATCTTAAAAAAGATGCCTAATATCATTTGAGATTGCAACTGCCATCAACAAGAACAATATGGAAGCACCAAAAATAGCTGCATATTTTTGACATTTCAAGCTTAAATCCCTACGTATAACTGCTTCTATGGCGTAGCAAAATAAATGCCCACCATCCAATAGTGGGATTGGAAGTAGATTAAACACGGCTAAGCTAGCTGAAATAACTGCCATAAGATACAAAACCGTAGTAAATCCCTTCTTAGCTGATTGACCTGAATATTTTACTATTGTTATTGGTCCGCGTAACTCACTTACACTTCTCTTACCAACGATCATTTGAAAAATAGCTTTGATTGTTGAGCACATAGTGTGGTAAGTCTCGCTGATTGATAAGTTTACAGCTCCAAGAAAAGATGACTGCTTGAGCCCTGCCATGTTAATTGAAGTAATCCCTATAGTTTCTCTCTCTATTATATTACCAAAAACGTCTTTATCCTCAATTGTTAATGGGGTAAGGCTAGTTCTGCGCTCTTCATTATTTCTGATATAATCAATTTCCATTTTTGTCTTAGGATTTGACATTACAATGCGTGAAATATCTTCAAAGTACTTTATTTCATTCTCATTAATTTGCGTAATAGTGTCACCTGGCAACAAACCAGCTTGCTTGGCTGCACTGCCTTCGATTACATTTCCGATAACCGGTGGAGTGCGATAATAGCCTACCGTACTAAAAAGTATTGTAAAAGCAATAACAGTAAGTATTACATTTGCAAAAGGTCCTGCAAAAACCACCGCTGCTTTTTGATAGCGCGGCTTTGTATGAAACGAATATAATCTTTCTTCTTCAGTCAATTTTTGTTGATCAGCTGGAACGCTTGCTGCATTGGTGTCACCCAGCATTTTAACATAGCCACCAAGCGGAAAAACACTCAATTTCCATCTGGTACCAGACTTATCATTAAAAGCAAAAATTTCACGACCAAAGCCTATAGAAAAGGACTCAATTTTAACTTTGCATGCTTTAGCAACAATATAATGCCCATATTCATGCACGAATACTATGACAGAAATTATTAAAGAAAATGATAAAAAATAATATATTCCATCGCCAAACTGATGAATGAAATTCGAAATTAACTCCACCTGTATATTTAGATCTTAACAAAATGTTAAGTATATTAAAACGCGCCTTGCTTGACAAGTATTTAGTTTAACTTTTAAATTAAAAAAAGTTTAATTGTAATGACAGATACCTCACTACTCAGAAGAAAATTAATGTATAGAAGCTGGCATAGGGGTTGCAAAGAAACCGATATACTTTTAGGGCATTTCGCATTGAAATATCTTGATAAATTTTCCTTAAGCGAACTAATCGAATACGAAAAAATAGTTGATCTTGATGATTACGAATTATATTGTTACATAACTCGTAAGACAAACCTCCCTCCTGGCTTGAATAGTCAGATAGTCAATTTAATTGCTTGCTTTATTGAAGCTAATCCTTTATGCACTCAATAATCTTATTTACCTTATCTAGTACCTCAGTATATTCTATTCTTTTCTCGTTTTTATAATTTTCGCGCTCTTGATTTACTTCATCCAACCGCTTTGTTAATTCTAAAATTTTATCCTCAAGAATTAGTGCTGCAAGTAAGAAATTTAATGCATCCGAACCCTTACCTCCAATTTTTTGAGATACAGAACCAACTAGCTTATCAAAACTATTAGCAAGGCGTAATAAATGGCTCTTCTTCCCACTTTCGCAAGATATTTTGTATGTGTTATTACGTATAACTATTTCTACTACTTGCATATGATGCTAAAAATTTCTATCGTACAGTATAAACTCAAACCCCTACTTTCATCTTATTTATGGTATAAATTTTTATTCATTTATCAAATCAGATAATTTTTTACTGCTACGAAAATATGTTTTAAAGTATTGATTCTTTGTAAACTTCTGTAACATTAAATGGCTTGTTTCTTTCAAGTTATAACTTCTAACTGAAAAAGAACCAAATCCCCTAATTTCAACTCTATTATGATGTTTCAATGTGTTTGAAAGTATCCCAAAAAATCTATCAACTATAGCTGCTATAACAATCTTATCTAAAAAAGGATGTCTTTTTGCTACCCTCGCTATTATATCAGACTTTGTTGCCATTTATATGAAGCCAAAATAAGTAAACCTTATCACTTAGCAGATAATACTATGTTATATTCTTCAACACCCAATACTTCAACTTCTATTTTTTCTGATATAGAGAACTTTTTATTTTCCGGTAAATGTTCTTGATCTATTAGAAGGGTTACATCGTTCTCAACTTCAACGACTAGTCCATTATCTTCTCTCTTACCTACAATAACCTGTATTTTATCGCCTACCTTAACTTTCTTTATCAGTTCTTCAAGAGGATCATACTCTATTTGTTTTATTCCAAGATAAATTCTTGCCCGATTCACGTTAGCCGTTATCACTTTTGCTTCTATTTTATCACCTACATTATACTTCTTTATCTCATCTGAGCTATTTTTAGACCAACTTAAATCTTTCACATATATTGTCCCTTCTACGTTCTCATCTATTTCAGAACCATTGAAAGCAACAGATATATATGAGCCGGTATTATTCTTAACCTCACCAGAAACAATAGAACCAGGAGGATACTTATTGACAAATACTTGCCAAGGATTATCTATACACCTTTTCATGCTTAAACTCATCCTATTCTTAGCAATGTCAATACTGAGAATTTTTACATATACTTCTTGTCCCCTTGTTACGAGACTACTAACTGGTAAATTGCTCTTAACCCAAGTTATTTCCGATGAGTGCACTAAACCTTCAATCCCAGGTCTAAGCTCAACAAACAATCCATAATCTTCTATACTTGTTACATGACCCTTATGCACACTATCAACCGGATATTTTGACTCTGCATCTTGCCAAGGGCTATCTTCTAGCTGCTTTACACCTAAGGAAACTTTCGCATTTTCCTTATCTATTTTTATAATTTTAACTTTTATAGCCTGGCCATAAGCAAAAACTGCAGATGGATGACTTACTCTACTCCAAGAGATATCTGTAATATGTAGCAACCCATCTATAACTCCCACTGCATCTGATTCATGAATACCGACAAATACACCGTAATGAGTGATGCTTTTTATTTTTCCTTCTATTATATCGCCTTCATTTAAAGATTCTAAAAATTTAATTTTTTCACCAGCGTGCAATTTTTCTAACACCAGCTTTCTTGATACTACAATATTACCTTGCTTCTTATCCATTTTAAGCACGATGAACTTTTGTTCAGTTTCAATAAGGTGCTTCGCGTCTTTTACTTGCTTCAAATCCACATGACTCAGCGGTAAAAAAGCGCTTATTCCGTCACCAAGATCAACAATAAAACCACATTTAATTGAGCGTTTAATAACTCCGTTTACTTCAGCTCTTGTAACTGTATCTTCTTCCAACTTATTCCATTTTTCGTCCCTAATTGCTTTTTCACGGCTAAGAACAACATTACCATGATAATCTTCAATTCTTTCCACATAAACTCTAATTTTCGAGCCAATAATGATCTCATCATTACAACCGAGTTCCTTGATCAGAATTCTCCCGTCAGACTTTAAACCAATATCAACCACAACGTCGTTAGGGTTTATTCTTGTAATTACACCTTCTACCACATCTCCTTCTTTAATTTTGTTAACAAAAGAATCTTCAAACAAGGCATTATCTTGATCCTCAAATTGGCCTTGACATATCTCTTCTATAAACTTGTTTGATGATAGCTTTCTGATAGTAACCGGTAGATTTACAACTGGATTATTATTATTCATACCTTTAATTTAAACTTTATTAGAACTCATATATTATATAATATTAATAATTATTGACAAGTAATTTTTCATTAATTCATTTCGAGAATTGTTTAAGCTATGTAAAATATAGTGAGAAAATTATATATGTATCAAGAATATGCTATTTAAGAATAGCAAGTGGATTAGATCGTTCTCCAGAAGGTCCAGGCTAAAACCGGATGTTGATGAAATATTGGAAAGATATTCTATTCAAAACAGCAAGGAATCTATAGAGAAGATTGTAAATTCACAAAAAAGAATATGGGTAGAAATAGGCTTTGGCAACGGTGAAAATATGCTTCACCAGATGCTCAATGAACCTGATCTATTGTTTATAGGATGTGAGCCCTACTTTAAACGCGAATTCTGGATTAAGGAAGGAAGAAAGTATAGGAAATAGAAGGCTTTTTGGATTTGATGGAATAGGAAATGAGAGTAGAAAAGATATGAACCAAAAAATTAACAGGGGATCTATGGCGAGTGTGTTCAATTTCTAGTCTATTTTTTAGGTAACCAAAAACAGTCTCAATGATAGACCTTTTTCTCAGTAAAATCTTCTCATTTAGCGAAATCAATGCATTTTTCATACCTTTTTTCACCTTGGTAACAAGTTTCAAACCTCGGTCAAACAGCTTCTGAAAAAGCTCTTTTGCAATATAACCTTTGTCACCAAACAAAAGGCCGGTTAATTTTTCCGTCAGATTTGGCACAGGTATCCTATCATCAACATTGCCTTTTGTTAGCGTAAGTGAATGAATTTCACCATTTTCATTGATTACCATATGTAATTTGAAACCAAAAAACCAGCCGTAAGTACTCTTGCTTAATTTTGCAATTCCAGCAAAAACTTTGTTTTGGATATTCTTTTTGCATGACAAACTGCAATGGGAGTTGTGTCTATATATGAAATTCCAGTGTTTTCTGACTGTCCACAAAGCCAATGCAACAACATTGCTAAATGCCACAAAACCCTAGGCTTTAGAGCAACAAACCTGGTATATGAAGGCAACTTTGGAAACTCTGATTTGTAGAGCAACGTTAGGTAATGTAGATAGAAAGTTTTGAAATTTTTACACGGAGATTGTTGATATAGCAGGATTATTGTCATGATTTCGGAGTGCTCAATTTCCGTTGTTCTTGTGGGTTTTTTACCATTTGGCAGTAGTTTACCTGCAAAATTTTTCTCTATATCTCTGCAAAAATCATCGACCAAACAAAACAGTTTGTTATATCTTCCATGGTTAACCTCATCTGTTTTTTTATAACTGCTGAGTTTACCCTGTTTTCTTGCCTTTTCTATTCTCCTTTAATCCAGAATTCGCGTTCTAAGTGGCATAGAAGAGATAATAAAGCTCACTATAAACGAAGCAAAACATTATGACAAAAGTTTGGAAAATCTATATAACGATTCAAGATTTAATAAGAAATTTATTCAAGCTGTTGCTAAACATCAGGTGTCGGATTTTTTAAACACTCATCCAAAAAAGAAAGAGATTGTTGCAGAATTTAATAATGAATATCATATCAACAAAAGTGATTTAAAAATCCTGGAGGAAGGAAAAGATTTGGTAGATAAAATAAACGATATTAATTTAATTCAACAAAACAAGGAAAACGAAGAGTTAAACATTAGAAAGACACTTGCTCAATCAATAAAAATGCCTTCCATAGAAAAACACAAGTTAGAGCATTCAAGATAACTTTAATGAATATTTTTTAATACAGTAAAATAGATCATTCCAACTCCTCGCACGCTTTAGTAATACTATCACATCCAATTTCTAATTGTTCCTGAGAGGTTGCATAAGAAATTCTGATAAAATTTTCTAGACCAAATGCAATTCCTGGAACCACAGCAACTAAATGGTCTTCCAGTAAGTATTCAGTAAAATCTAAATCATTATTTATTATCTTACCACTTTTTGTGCTTTTACTAAGCAATCCTTCACATGAGACAAATAAATAAAACGCACCTTGTGGAACAGACGCTGATAATCCCGGGGCAGAATTTAGCTCTTTCACCATAAAATCTCTACGACTCTTAAAAATCCTTGTTCTTTCTTTCAAAAAACTATGGTCACCGTTTAATGCTGCTGCTGCTGCTGCTTGTGCTATCGAATTTGGATTAGAAGTGCTTTGAGACTGCAGCGTAGAGATAGCTTTTACCACATCACTTCTACCTGCAATATACCCTATTCTCCAGCCTGTCATTGCATAGGCTTTTGATACTCCATTGACCACAAAAACTCTATCATAAAGCTTCGGCTCAACCTGAGCGATAGTAAAAAATTTTTCGTCGTATATTATATGCTCATAAATATCATCTGTAACGACATTCACATGTGGATATTCAAGCAATATTTGTGCTATGTCTTTCAATTCATTATACATGTACACAGCTCCTGTAGGGTTGTTCGGTGAGTTAAGAATTAACCATTTAGTTTTTTTAGTTATTTTGCTTTTCAATAATTCCGCTGTCAGTTTAAAATTTTGTTTGCATTCTACTACAACTGGCAAGCCGCCAAAAAGACTTACCATATCAACATATGAAACCCAATAAGGAGCTGGAATAATAACTTCATCTCCAGAGTTAATTGTTGCCATGAACAAATTGAATAACACCTGCTTAGCACCTGTACCAACACAGATTTGGTTAAGCATGTACTCGAGGTTATTATCCTTTCTTAACTTATTAATTATTGCTTCTTTCAGCTCACGCGTTCCATCAACAGTAGTATATTTAGTTTTACCTTCACTTATTGCTTGAATAGCTGCTTTTTTTATATGATCTGGAGTATCAAAATCTGGTTCTCCTGCAGCTAAAATACAGATCTTTTTTCCTTCATTTTTCAACTTATTTGCCTTATCAGTTACAGCAATCGTAGGTGATGGTTTTATTAGGGACATTCTTTTTGCAAGGTCTGACATATCTTACTGAAGCTAAATTCAAATGATAAACCCTGTACAACAAAAAAGCTAGGAATTTTGTGTATTGTATTAGTAGCTTTTTACCAGGTTTACCAACGCAGCAATATTTTCAACTGGAGTATCAGGGAGTACTCCATGTCCGAGATTAAATATGAAGGGTAAATCTCTAAAGCAATCTATTATACGTTTTGCTTCTTTGATTGCTTCCGTTTTATTATAGGCTAAAAGATTAGGATCAAGGTTTCCTTGTAGAGGGATTTTTAGATTCGCTTTTGCCCATTCTATTGGAACATTATAATCTATACTTACTGCAGATACACCTGTTTGTTCGCAGTAATCCTTATAAAGATTTCCAGCAGACCTTGGAAATCCTATTATTGGAAAATCAGAAAATCTATCCTTTATTGCCAAGATAATTCTCTTTGTTGGTTCGATAACATATTCTTTAAACAATGGTTCCGATAATGCACCAGCATTACTGTCAAATATCTGAATAACATCTGCTCCAAATTCTATCTGTTTAATTAGATAAATAATCGTTGCTTCCGTTATTCGTTCAATTATTGCCTTCAAATACGAAGGATGAAAATTTAATACTTTGGAAAAAGTTTTGCTGCTCCCACCTTCTATGATGTATGAGGCTACTGTCCATGGTCCACCAGCAAATCCTATGAGAGATTTTTCTTTTGGTAATTGGCTTCTGACTTTTTTTATAGCGTTTAGAATTGGTAAGGTTTTAGTTTCAATGTCTTGTGGACTTTTCAATTCTTTAGGATTTTCTATAGGTTTTATTCTCGGGCCCACATTGCGCAGGAAATTCACGTCACAACCCAAAACATCAGCTATTACTAAAATGTCTGAAAAAATTATCGCCGCATCCACGTCAAATCTTGTCACCGGCTGTAATGTTAATTCTGTCACTAAATCTGTGTTGTAGCATATCTCCATAAAATTATTCATATTCTCTACTGCTTTGCGGTACTCAGGAAGAGACCTGCCAGCCTGACGCATTAGCCAAATAGGCACTCTTTCACTTGGCTCATTTCGTTTGATAACTTCTACTATTGTTGTTTTACTGCTTTCCA